>CAWGTL010000001.1:0-74050 GCA_963825505.1 uncultured Actinomycetota bacterium
GGTGTGGGTGAGGAGAGCAAAGGCGCTCTGGGTGCTGTGTTGTGCCCCCGGCAGGACTCGAACCTGCAACCTTCGGTTCCGAAGACCGATGCTCTATCCATTGAGCTACGGGGGCTGGGCCCTGCGTGTTCCTGCGTGCTCAACGGTAGCGGGCGGGCCGGGATGCCCATGGCGTCGATACGCTCGGGGACCGTGGCCCACGACAACCCGCCCGAGCCCGACGCGCGCCGGCCGCGTGCGGTCTACGCGGTCGGCACCGACCGGATCCGCGGTTCTCGATGGCCAACGGCGGACGCTGCTCGCCTGGCTGCGCACGTCGCTGACGTTCGTGGCGGCGGGCATCGGCGCGGTCGCCCTCACCGAGCTGATCGGTGACGAGCCGCTCGTCCGGGTCGCCGCCGTGGTCGCCTGCCTCGTCGGCGCGGCCAGCGCGGTGACGGCGTACGTCCGCTGGGGACGGGTGGAGCGGGCGCTGCGGTGCGGCGCCCGCTGCCCTCGCCGGTGCTCGGTCTGGTGCTCGTGCTCACCGTGGTCCTGGTGGCCGGCGTGGGCACCCTCCTCGGGCTCGTCCGGTGACCGACCCGCGCGACGCGGGCGCCCAGCCGGAGCGCACCGCGCTCGCCTGGCAGCGGACCACGTTGGCGGTCGTCGTGGCTTGCGCCGCGGTGCTGCGGCTGGCGGCCGTGCGCGGGTCGCCGGCGGGATCGGTCGTCGCCGTGGCGGCGGCGTTGCTCGCGGTCGCGGCGCTGGCGCGGGTCCGGTTCGGCTACAGCCGCTCGGCGCAGGACGTGCTGACCGGCTCGGGCACGGTCGTCATGGGCCCGGCCGCGGTCACCACGGCGTCGATCGCGCTGCTCGGCACCGCCGCGCTCGTGGTCGGCCTGACGTGACCGGCCACCCCGTCGCGACCCTGCTGCGGGACGCCGCGGCCGGTCGGTTCCCCGCGCCCGACGGCGGGTGGCACCGGGTGCCGCCGTGGCGCGCCGGCGTCGGGGCGGTGCTCGCCTTCACCGGCCACGCCGTGCTCGCGGTCGGCGGCGACGTCCGCGACGACATGCAGGTGCTCGGTCCGCCGAGCGGTGGTGCGGTGGTGCTGGTGAGCCGAGGGCCCGGTGGGCTGCCGGAGAGGGGCTAGGCGGTCCAGTCGAACAGCGCCTCGCCGGCCGACAGGAATCCCCACCACAGCAGGGCCCCCCCCCCCGAGCCACGGCCGGTGCGCCCGCGTCCAGGCTCATGCTTTCGTCCTCTCGTCGACGATCCGCCGCATCTTGCCGAGCGACCGCTCGATCGTCTCGGGGTCGCGCACCTCGACGGCGATCGACACGCCCACGAGCCCCTTCACGAGTCCGGCCAGCTCGCGCCCGGCACGCTCGCCGTCGTCGCGCGAGGCGTCGGCGCGGCGCTCGACGGTGACGGTCAGGTCGTCCATCCGCCCGGTCCGCGTCAGCACGCACTGGAAGTGCGGCGACAGCGCGGGCAGGCGCAGCAGGATCTCCTCCACCTGGGTCGGGAACACGTTGACGCCACGGACGATCATCATGTCGTCGGTGCGGCCGGTCACCTTCTCCATCCGCCGCATCGACCGCGCGGTGCCGGGAGGAGCCGGGTGAGATCCCTTGTCCGATAACGGATCACCGGCATCGCCTGCTTCGTCAGCGAGGTGAGGACCAGCTCGCCCTTCTCGCCGTCGGGCAGCACCTCGTCGGTGAGCGGGTCCACCACCTCGGGGTAGAAGTGGTCCTCCCACACGTGCAGGCCGTCCTTGGTCTCCACGCACTCGTTGGCCACGCCCGGCCCCATCACCTCGGACAGCCCGTAGATGTCGACGGCGTGCATGTCGAGCCGCTGCTCGATCTCGGCGCGCATCTGGTCGGTCCACGGCTCGGCACCGAAGACGCCGACCTTCAGCGACGTGGAGGTCGGTTCGACACCCTGCTTCACCATCTCGTCGACGATCGCGAGCATGTACGACGGCGTCACCATGATCGCGTCCGCGCCGAAGTCCTGGATGAGCGTCACCTGGCGCTCGGTCATGCCCCCGACACCGGGACGACCGTGCACCCCGAGCGCCTCGGCGCCGTAGTGGGCACCGAGCCCGCCGGTAAACAACCCGTAGCCGTACGCGACGTGCACCACGTCGCCGGCCGGACCCCGGCCGCCCGCAGCGACCTCGCCATCACCAACGCCCAGGTGCGGATGTCGTCCGCGGTGTAGCCGACCACGGTCGCCTTGCCCGTCGTCCCGGACGACGCGTGGACGCGCGAGACCTGCTCGCGCGGCACGGCGAACATGCCGAACGGGTAGTTGTCGCGCAGGTCCTGCTTGGTGGTGAACGGGAACCGGGCGAGGTCGTCGAGGGAGCGGACGTCGTCGGGGTGCACGCCGGCGGCCTCGAACGAGCGCCGGTAGTGCGGGACGTTCTCGTACGCGTGCCGCACCGACCACTGCAGGCGCTCGAGCTGGAGCGCGGAGATCTCGTCGCGCGAGGCGGTCTCGATCGGCTCGAGGTCGCCGGGCTGCGGGGACAGGTCGAGCACGGGCACCTCCGCCGTCGGGGTCTGGTCGACCCACGAGCCATCCTGCCGCCAGGCGGTGGCGGCGAGCACCGATCTGCGTGGATCGCCCGCGCGCGCCGCGCGGCCGCGACCGCGATACTGCGGTCGTGCTCACCGACCTCGGCCCCGTCTGGGCCGCCACCGTCCTGCAGGTGCTGCGCACGCCGTACCCGTACGCGGCCCAGCACGTCTCGACCGGTCCGGCCGACGTCGGCGCACCGCCGCAGGTTCTGCACCCGGCGTTCCACGGCAGCTTCGACTGGCACTCCTCGGTGCACATGCAGTGGTCGGCGGTGCAGCTGCTCGAACGCGGCGCCGCGGGGGAGTGCGGCGCCGACCTCGTCGACGAGCTCGACGTCCGGCTCGCGCCGGGACCGTGCGCCTCGGAGGCGGCCTACCTGCGGGCGCACCCGTCCTTCGAGCGTCCGTACGGGTGGGCCTGGGCGGCGACGCTGGCGGCCGGGGCGTCCACGTCGGTGCACCCGGCGGCCGGTGCGTGGGCAGGAGCCCTCGAACCGGTGGCGGACGCCGTCGCGGACCTGACGACCGACTGGCTGCGGCGGCTGAGCTACCCGGTCCGCCACGGCGTCCACTCCAGCACGGCGTTCGCCCTCGCGCTCCTGCACGGGGCCTTCTCCGCGCTCGGCCGGGACGACGTCGTCGACCAGGTGCGGACGCGGGCGGTCGACTGGTTCGGCGGCGACACCGACCACGACCCCCGGTTCGAGCCGAGCGGCGAGGACTTCCTGTCGCCCACGCTCACCGAGGCCGACCTCATGCGTCGCGTCCTTCCGTCCAGCGAGTTCCGTTCGTGGCTCACGGGTTTCGCGCCGACGCTGGGCGAGGAGGGCGACCTGCTGCTCGAGCTGCCGGTGGTCACCGACCGCACCGACGGACGGATGGGCCACCTCGTCGGTCTCGCGCTGTCGCGCGCCTGGCAGCTCCGGGCCCTCGCGCCGCACCTCGACGACGCCGAGCACGACCGCGCGCTCGCTGCCGCGGACGAGCTCGTGGCCTCGACGCTGCCGTCGGTCAGCGGCGAGGACTTCATGGCGACGCACTGGCTGGTGTCGTTCGTCCTGCTGGGCGAGCTGGCGGTCTGATGACGGACCGCCCCGCCGTCGGACGTCCGCGCCGGTACGACACCGACGCGCTGCTCGAGGTCGCCGTGCGGGTGTTCACCGAGCGCGGCTACGACGGGACCTCACTGGCCGACCTCGCCGCGGCGTCGGGGACGTCCAAGTCGTCGCTGTACACGCACGTGGAGGGCAAGGAGCACCTGCTGCGGCTCGCGCTCGACCGCGCGCTCGAGCCGCTGTTCGCCGTCCTGGACGAGCCCGGCGCGACGTCCGGCCGCGCGATCCAGCGGCTCGAGCACGTGGTGCGGCGCGAGGTGGAGGTGCTGGTCGAGCGGCTGCCGTACGTGACGCTGCTGCTGCGGGTGCGGGGCAACACCGAGACCGAGCGCTGGGCGCTGGGGCGTCGGCGCGAGTTCGACCGCGTGGTCGCGGGCCTGGTCGCCCGTGCGGCGGCCGAGGGCGACGTGCGCACCGACCTGGACCCGGCGACGCTGGCGCGGCTGCTGTTCGGCACCGTGAACTCGCTGGTGGAGTGGTACCGGCCGGACCGTCCTGGCGCCCGCACCGCCGCCCAGCTGGCCGACGACGTGGTGCGGCTGTCGTTCGACGGCCTGCGGGCTTGACCCCGCCCGAGCGCGCGGTAGAATTTCCGAACGATCGTTCTGAAACTGGCGCCGGTGCCGGACCCGCTGCGCGTCGAGGAGGCCCCTGTGTACGGCAACGACTTCGGTGAGGACCCCACCCGCCCCGCCGCCGCGCCCCGGCCGGCGGCCGCGGACGAGGTGTCGCCCGAGCAGGCCGGCTTCGACGCCGTGCTGGCGAGCGGGCAGATGATCGAGCCGCGCGACTGGATGCCGGAGGGGTACCGCAAGACCCTGGTGCGCCAGATCGCCCAGCACGCGCACTCGGAGATCATCGGGATGCAGCCGGAGGGCAACTGGATCTCGCGGGCGCCGTCGCTGCGTCGCAAGGCGATCCTGATCGCCAAGGTGCAGGACGAGGCCGGCCACGGGCTCTACCTGTACTCCGCTGCCGAGACCCTCGGCACCGAGCGCGCCGAGCTGCTCGACCTGCTGCACGCGGGCCGGCAGAAGTACTCCTCGATCTTCAACTACCCGACGCCCACCTGGGCCGACATGGGGGCGATCGGATGGCTGGTCGACGGCGCCGCGATCGTCAACCAGGTGCCGATCTGCCGCTGCTCGTACGGGCCCTACGCCCGGGCGATGGTGCGGATCTGCAAGGAGGAGTCGTTCCACCAGCGGCAGGGCTTCGAGATCCTGCACACGCTCTCGCACGGCACGCCCGAGCAGAAGGCGATGGCGCAGGACGCCGTCGACCGCTGGTGGTGGCCGTCGCTGATGATGTTCGGCCCGCCGGACGCGGAGTCGCCGAACTCCGCGCAGTCGATGGCCTGGGGCATCAAGCGGTTCAGCAACGACGAGCTGCGGCAGCGGTTCATCGACATGACCGTCCCGCAGGCGCAGGTGCTCGGGCTGACCCTGCCCGATCCCGACCTGCGGTGGGACGACGAGACCGGGCACTGGGTGCCGGGCCCGATCGACTGGGACGAGTTCTACGCGGTGCTCAAGGGCCGCGGGCCGTGCAACGAGCAGCGGATGACGCACCGCCGCTCTGCCCACGAGGAGGGCGCCTGGGTACGTGAGGCGGCCGACGCCTACGCCGCCAAGCAGGCCACCCGGGCTGACTCGGCGGCCGTGGCGTGAACGAGCCCGAGCGTCCCGAGGTGCGGGCCGAGGGCGGGCACGGCGCCGTCCCGGTCGAGGGCGTGCCCACCCACGCGCCGCGCCGGACCCGTGACTGGCCGCTGTGGGAGGTCTTCGTCCGCGGCAAGCGCGGGCTCTCGCACACCCACGCCGGCTCGTTGCACGCGCCGGACGCGGCGATGGCGCTGCGGAACGCGCGCGACCTCTACACCCGCCGGTCCGAGGGCGTCTCGATCTGGGTGGTCCCGGCCGCGCAGATCACGGCCTCCAGCCCGGACGAGAAGGACGCCTTCTTCGACCCCGCGGCCGACAAGACCTACCGGCACCCCACGTTCTACGACATCCCCGACGAGGTGCAGCACCTGTGACCGCCTCGACCACGATGCCGGCCCTGGCGCGGTACGCCGTCGCGCTCGGGGACGACGCCCTGGTGCTGTCGCAGCGCTTCGGCGAGTGGGTCTCGCGCGCCCCGCAGCTGGAGGAGGACGTCGCGCTCGCGAACATCGGGCTCGACCTGCTCGGCCAGGCCCGCTCGCTGCTCACCTACGCCGGCGAGGTCGAGGGCGCCGGGCGCGACGAGGACGCCCTGGCGTACCTGCGCGAGGAGCGCGACTTCCTGTCGTGCCACCTGGTGGAGCTCGAGAACGGCGACTTCGCCTTCACCATCGCGCGGATGCTGGTGTTCTCCACCTACCAGCACGCGCTGTACTCGGCGCTGATGTCGTCCACCGACGAGACCCTCGCCGCCGTCGCGGCCAAGGCGGTCAAGGAGGTCGACTACCACCGCGACCACGCCACCGAGTGGACCCTGCGGCTCGGGGACGGCACCGACGAGAGCCACCGCCGGATGCAGGCGGCGGCCGACGAGGTGCGCCGCTACTCCGACGAGCTGTTCGACGCCTCGTGGATCCCGGTCGAGCTGCTGGAGTCCGGTGCGGCCGTCGACGTCTCGACGTTGCACGAGGGTTGCCGGCGGTCGTGGGAGTCGGTGCTCGAGCGGGCCACGATCGAGCTGACCGAGGTCGTCCCGGCCGTGGGTGGCGGACGTCGCGGCGTCCACGACGTGCGGATGGGCTACCTGCTCGCGGAGATGCAGCACCTGCACCGCTCGCACCCGGGGGCGTCGTGGTGACCGCCACCGCCTCCGTGGAGGCGGCGCGCGCGGTCGCGGCCACCGTCCTCGACCCCGAGGTCCCGGTGCTGACGATCGACGACCTCGGGATCCTGCGCGACGTGCGGGTAGCCGACGACGGCGCGGTCGAGGTCGACCTCACCCCCACCTACTCCGGCTGCCCGGCCGTCGAGGCGATCGAGCAGGACGTCGAGAAGGCTTTGCTGGCAGCGGGTTTCACCGAGGTGCGGGTCCGTCGGGTGCTCGCGCCGGCCTGGACGACGGACTGGATCAGCGACGACGGTCGTCGCCGGCTGGCGGAGTACGGCATCGCCCCGCCGTCCGGCACCCGCGCCGTCGGACCCGTCGCCGTGCAGCTCGGCGTGCGGTGCCCGCAGTGCGGCTCGCCGCGCACCAAGGAGCTGTCGCGGTTCGGGTCCACCGCCTGCAAGGCGCTGTGGCGCTGCGAGGACTGCCGCGAGCCGTTCGACCACTTCAAGGTGCTGCGGTGACCGCCGGAACCCGGGAGATCGTCGGCGGCACCACCAGCACGGACGAGCAGGTCGCGTCCACGCGGTCGCGCACCCACGCGCACCGGCTGGTGGTCACCGACCTCGAACAGCTCACCGACGACGCCGTGGCGATCACCTTCGGCGTCCCGGACGACCTGCGCGACCGGTTCGACTTCACGCCCGGCCAGCACCTGACGCTGGTGACCCGGGTCGACGGCGAGGAGGTGCGGCGCAGCTACTCGATCTGCTCTCCGCCGTCCGAGGGCCGGCTCCGGATCGCGGTGAAGCGGCTGGAGGGCGGGCTCTTCTCGGGTCACGCGCTGTCGTCGATCGAGGTCGGCGACGAGCTCGACGTGATGGAGCCGGCCGGCAGGTTCGGCACCACTGCGGACCCGACCCGTTCTCGCAACGTCGTCCTCGTGGCCGCCGGTAGCGGGATCACGCCGATCATGGCGATCCTCGGCGCCGTGCTCACCGGCGAGCCGGACAGCACCGCCACCCTGGTCTACGGCAACCGGGTCAGCGGCTCGGTGATGTTCACCGAGGAGATCGCCGACCTCAAGGACCGGTACCCGGCGCGGCTGCAGGTGGTGCACGTGCTCTCCCGCGAGGCGCACGACGCCGAGCTGCTGCACGGGCGGATCGACGAGGAGAAGCTGCGCACCCTCCTGGCCACGCTGATCCCGCCGGAGACCATCGACGACTGGTACCTCTGCGGTCCGTTCGCGATGGTGCAGCAGGTGCACGCGACGTTGCAGGACGAGGGCGTCGACAAGCACGACATCCACCTCGAGCTGTTCCACGTCGACGGCGAGCAGCCGCGGCTGACGCGGCGCACCGAGAGCGGCGAGGCACCGTCGTGCGAGGTCACGGTCCGGCTCGACGGCCGGTCGTCGACGTTCGCGATGCCGGAGGAGGGGTCGGTGCTCGACGCCACCCTCGCCGTCCGCGCCGACGCCCCGTTCGCGTGCAAGGGCGGCGTGTGCGGGACCTGCCGGTCGAAGGTGGTCGAGGGCGAGGTCGAGATGACGCGCAACTACGCGCTGGAGCCCGCCGAGATCGAGGCCGGCTACGTGCTGGCGTGCCAGTCGGTGCCGACCACGCCGAAGCTGGTGCTCGACTTCGACGCCTGATCGGAGGGCGCGGAGTGTGCCCACAGTCCCGTGCAGGGCGACGCGTCGTCCACAGGATCTGTTGCAGCACAGTGGTTGTCGGTGGTGACGCCTAGTCTTGGGGTATGGCGGCGGAGGCGGTGGGCGCGGGGTCGGGGCACCCGGTCCTGGCGCGCGCTCGCGCAGCTGGACGAGATCCTGGGTACGGCCCTGGAGGCCTCGACGTGGTCGCTGTCGGCAGCCGAGCTGGGCCAGGCGCTGGTCGCGTCCACGTCGCTGGGCGGCCGGTTGGAGGCGTTCCGCGGCGGGCTGCTGCGCGAGTCGGTGTCCCGGGAGGTCCCGGACGCCCGTGGGGAGCAGGGTGCGCGGACGGTGAACCTGCTCAAGTCCCGGTGCCGGGTCTCCGCGCGCCGGGCGTCGGCGGATGTGGAGAACGCGAAGCTGACCTGCCCCGACACCGGGACCCTGCGCGAGCTCGGTGCGGCGCTGGCTGCCGGTGCGGTGTCGCGCGAGCACCTCGACGTCGCCCGGTCGCACGTTGAAGCGGCTGCCGGGCGGGTGGTGCGGGAGCGGCGGGGCGAGGTCGACCACCTGCTGACCGAGCACGCCCGGACGTTCGACCCCGGCGGTGCTGACCACCTGGCCCGGCACCTGCTGTCGGTGATCACCCCGGACAGGGCGGACCGGTACGACCAGAACGCCCTGGACCGGCGCCACCTCGGTATCGCGACCGACCAGACCGGGATGGTCCTGCTCAGCGGCCAGCTCGACCAGGCCGGCGGGCTGACCGTGGCGACCGTGCTGGACCACTTCGTGGAGAAGGACCGCGCCGCCGCGACCGACACCGACCAGCGCCGCGGTCACCCGGGCGCCGCTGATCCTGCGGCGGACGTGCGGACCCGGGGTCAGCGCCGAGCCGACGCCCTGGTCCAGATGGCCCGCGCCGCGGCCGAGCACGACGGCATCGGCTCTGCCGCCCGGGCGGTGCCGCGGGTCGTGGTCGTCACCACCCCGGCCCAGCTCGCCGGCGCCGAAGGCGCGGGCGCCGCCACGACCACCGACGGCGACCTGGTCGGCCGCGGCTCACTGGCGCGGATCGCCTGCGACGCCGTCATCGACCGCGTCGTCCTGGACACGGCCGGGCGGGTGCTGGCGATGGACACCATCGGCCGCCTCGCGACCGCCGCGCAGCAGACCGCGCTGGCCGCCCGTGACGGTGGCTGCGTCTGGCCGGGCTGCACCACCCCGCCCTCGCTCTGCGAGGCCCACCACGTGATCTGGTGGTCCCGCGGCGGCCCCACCACCCTCGACAACCTCGCGCTGCTCTGCCACCGCCACCACACCCAGGTCCACGCCCAACCCGAGCACGACCAGGACGCCTGGGTGATGGTGATGCGCGACGGCATCCCGTGGTTCCGACCACCCGACCGGCTCGACCCCGACCGCCGGTTGCGGCGCAACACCTTCCACCAGACCGTCCAGGCCACCCGCGCCACCGGCCTGCGCTGGCGCACGCCCCGGACGCGAGGGCGATCCCGACCCGCCGGTTCCGTGAGCTACGAGAGCGCCTCGCGCAGCGCTGCCCAGGTCCGTCCGGATCGCCCTCGACGCTCCGGACCACCCGGAGGTCGGCTCTGGCAGACCGCACCTCGGCCAGCCCGGCCAGGTACCGCTCGAGCACGTCGTCGCCACCCTCGCGCTCGACCACCGCGCGCACCTCGTCGTGCCACGGGTCGGCGCCCTCGCGCCGGTGGAAGCGCGCCACCGGGTCGTCTGCCGCGTCGACGAGCAGCACGTGCACGAACGTGGCGCCCACCGTGCGGGCGACGTCCTCGAAGCGCTCGAGCTCGCTGACCCGCGCGACCAGCTGCGGGACGACGACGTCGTCACCGTCGCCCAGGTGCGCCGCGATGGTGGCCAGGGCCTGCCCGCGGGCGTGGCCAGCGGCCTGTCCGGGGGCGCCGATCATGTCGCGGCGCAAGGCGTCCGGGTCGATCACCACCCGTCCCTCGGCCTCGGCGGCCCACCGCCTGGCCAGCGTCGACTTCCCGATGCCGGGCGCGCCGTTGAGCAGGACGAGCAGGGGGGCGACCACGCTCAGCCCAGGAGACCCTGCGCCCGGGCGCGCTGCAGCCAGTCCGGGTACTCCGTCATCATCCGCTCGAACAGGGCGTCGTCCGGGATCGGCGCGTTGCCCATCAGCTCGTCCGGCGTCACGGCGAAGAAGTCGGCGTTGTCGGTGTAGCGGCCCTCGAGGTCGTCCAGCTTCTCCAGGAACGCGAACGACGACGACCTGCCGATGCCCATGAACTGCCAGAACACCGGCTCGTACGACGCGGCGGTCACCTGCTGCTCGGCACCCACCCGGTCGCCGGGCGCACCGTCGGTGACGAACATCGCGTACACCGGCACGCGGTCGCGGTGCGGCTGGTTCCGCGGACCCGCCGAACCGAAGTAGTGCTGGCGCACGGCGGACATCGCGGCGCCGTACTGCGTCCCGTACTCGAGCGGGTACTCCCGCAGGACGCGGTCGATGAACTCCCGATACCCCTTCTGCCGCAGTCCCTCCGACATGTGGTGCGCCTTGGCACCGAAGAGGAAGACGTCGACCTCGCCGTCGTCGTCGAAGCGCAGGCCGAGCGAGAGCACCCGCTCGGCGAGCCGCTGCACCGCGCCCTTGTCGTAGAGCCGGCGCATCGAGGCGGAGATGTCGAGCACCAGCGCCACCCGCGCCGTGTGCTCGCCGAGGCCGCGCTTCTCCAGGCTCACGCCCGCGGTCTTCACCAGCGAGAGCAGCTGCGGGTCCTGCGCGAGGTCCTTCTCCAGCCGCACGAGCCGCTGCTTCTCCAGGCTCATCGGCGCGGAGGGGGCGGCAGGCGCAGGAGCGGCAGGCGCAGCAGGAGCGGCCGCGGCCGGCTCCTCGTCGACCGAGACGCCCACGTCGCGCGCCATGCCGGCCAGGCCGGTGTCGTAGCCCTGGCCGACCGCGCGCACCTTCCAGTCGCCGGCCGCGCCGGTACACCTCGACGAACACCATCGCCGTCTCGACCGTCGCGTCGAGCCCGCAGCGCACCGCAGGGGGAGCACCCGGGGCACCGACCTCCACCGCGAGCCCGGAGAGCGAGCCGAACGTCCCGCCGCCGTCGAGCGAGGCACCGATGACGACGCGCTCGACGTCCGCCGGGAGGGCCGCGACGTCGACCTGGGCGCGGTCGACGGTGCGCCCGCCGTCCTGCTGCTTGCCGAGGTGCCGCACCGCGCCGTCGGCACCCTCGGGCTGGTTGTAGAAGACGAAGTCGGCGTCCGAGCGCACCTTGCCGTCGGCGCCCACCAGGAACGCGGACAGGTCGGCGTCCACGCCCGCGACCGGCACCCAGGTGAGGGTCACGACCACCGGTCCACCGGCCAGCCCGGCCTGCGCCAGCCCGATGTTGCCGCCCCTGCTGAGCTCGTGCGTCACTGCGAGTTCCCCCTGCGCGTGTCGGTGGTGGGTCACGGACCCTCGTGCCCCGGACCATACTGCGGTGATGAGCGAGCGGTACGGCGCGATGTTCGGGCCCGACGTCACCTTCCTCGGCGTGCCTCGCTGCACCCTGGACGACCCCTCGACCTTCGCGGACGCCGACGTCGTGGTGATCGGCGCTCCCTTCGACGGCGGCACCTCGCACCGTCCGGGCACGCGGTTCGGGCCGCAGGCGATCCGCTCCACCGACTACCTCGGCCACGACGGCTCGCGTCCCAGCCTGGCCCTGCGCGTCGACGCCCTGCGCGACCTGGTGGTGGTCGACGCGGGCGACGTCGAGATGCCGCCCGGCCACATCGAGCGCAGCCTCGGGGCGCTGGAGGCGGCCGTCACGAAGGTCGCGCGCTCCGGCGCCGTCCCGGTGGTGCTCGGCGGCGACCACTCGATCGCGTTCGCGGACGCCACCGGTGTCGCGAACCACCACGGCCACGGCCGGGTCTCGATGATCCACTTCGACGCGCACGCCGACACCGGCGACCTGGAGTTCGGCTCGCTGTGGGGGCACGGGCAGCCGATGCGCCGGCTGATCGAGTCCGGTGCGCTGCGCGGAGACCGGTTCCTGCAGATCGGGTTGCGCGGGTACTGGCCGGGTCCGGCGGTGCTGGACTGGATGGCGGAGCAGCGGATGCGGTCGTACGAGATGACCGAGGTGGTCGCGCGCGGCCTCGACACCGTGCTCGACGAGGCGTCTGTGACCGCCGTCGACGACTGCGACGCGGTGTTCCTGTCGGTCGACATCGACGTCTGCGACCCCGGCCACGCCCCCGGGACGGGGACGCCCGAGCCGGGCGGCCTGACCGCGCGCCAGCTGCTCGACGCCGTCCGCCGGCTCTGCATGCGGCTGCCGATCGCCGGGGTCGACGTCGTCGAGGTCTCGCCGCCGTACGACCACGCCGACATCACCGCCTCGCTGGCCAACCGCGTGGTGCTCGAGGCCCTGAGCGGGCTCGCCTGGCAGCGCCGGCACGGCCCCGACGGCGAGCACGACCCGTCCCGCCCCCTGCTCGAGGGACGCCCGCCCGAGGGGGGCTGACGGCGGGTCCGGTTGGCCCCTTGGAGCGCACCACGGGAGGATGCTCGGCGTGGACCTGCAGAAGGAGAGCGCAGCGCCGGCGTCGACCGCGCCGCTGCTCGCTGCGCTCGAGCAGCTCCGCGACCAGGTGCACGGGCTCCCGCTGCCGCTCGAGACCGCCGGCGCCGGCACCGCACGGGCCGAGCGCACGAGCATGCTCGACCAGCTCGACGACTACCTGCTGCCGAGGCTCCGCCGCATCGACGCGCCCCTGCTGGCCGTCGTCGGCGGGTCCACCGGGGCCGGCAAGTCCACCCTCGTGAACTCGCTCCTGCGCGAACGCGTCTCCCGCTCCGGCGTGCTGCGCCCGACCACGCGGTCGCCCGTGCTCGTGCACCACCCGGACGACGCCGAGTGGTTCGGGTCCGACCACGTGCTGCCGAACCTCGCACGCCTCACCGGCGACGACCCGGAGCCCACCCGCGAGGACACCGACCGCAAGATCACCAGCGTCCGGCTGGGGGCGTCGGCGTCGTTGCCGCCCGGCCTGGCCCTGCTCGACGCACCCGACATCGACTCGGTGGTCGACACCAACCGCGAGCTCGCCACCCAGCTGCTCGCCGCCGGCGACCTGTGGCTGTTCGTCACCACCGCCGCCCGGTACGCCGACGCCGTCCCGTGGGACCTGCTCCGCACCGCCGTCGAGCGGGGGACCTCGGTCGCCGTCGTGCTCGACCGCGTCCCGCCGGACGCGATGGCGGAGGTGCGCACGCACCTCGCGCAGATGCTGCGCGACAACGGCCTCGGCACCGCACCGCTGTTCACGGTCGCCGAGTCGACCCGGGTCACCGACGACGGCCTGCTGCCCCCGCAGGAGGTCGAGCAGCTGCGGTCGTGGCTCACCGGTCTGGCCTCGAGCGCGCGCGCCCGGGCGCTCGTGGTCCGTCGCACGCTCGCCGGCGCGCTCACCTCGCTCGACAAGCGCGTCCCGGTGCTCGCCGACGGGGCCGACCAGCAGGCCGAGGCCGCCGTCCGGTTGCGCACGGAGGTGCTGTCCGCGTACGGGGAGGCGGACCGGCGGCTCGAGCAGGGCCTCACCGACGGCTCGCTCCTGCGCGGCGAGGTGCTCGCCCGGTGGCAGGAGTTCGTCGGCACGGGCGAGTTCTTCCGCGGGCTGGAGTCGGCCGTCGGACGGCTGCGCGACCGCATCGTCTCGGCCGTGACCGGACGCCCCGCACCCGCCGAGCCGCTCGGGGAGGCCCTCCAGACGGGGGTGGCCGCCCTCGTGCGGGCGCAGGCCGAGGACGCCGCCGAACGGGCCGCGCGCAGCTGGCGGTCGGACCGGGCCGGGGCGGCCCTGCTGCAGGCGGCGCGGTCCGACGTCACGCGGCTGCCGGCCGACTTCGACGAGCGGCTGCAGCGTCTCGTCCGCGACTGGCAGGGATTCGTCCTCTCCCTCGTCCGCGAGCAGGGGGCGTCCAAGCGCAGCCAGGCCCGGGTCCTGTCGTTCGGCGTCAACGCGCTCGGTGTCGTGCTGATGGTGATCGTGTTCGCCAGCACCGCGTTCATCCCCACCGGCGCCGAGGTCGGCGTGGGGGCCGGCACGGCGGTGGTGGGTCAGAAGCTGCTCGAGGCGATCTTCGGCGACCAGGCCGTGAGAGCGCTCGCGGCCCGGGCACGCGACGAGCTGCTCACCCGCGTCGACGCCCTGCTCGAGGTCGAGCGCGAGCGGCTGCTCGGCCTGCTCGCGGACGCCGGCGTCGACCCGCAGGCAGGGGCCGCGCTGCGGACGGTGGCGGCGCAGGTGAAGGACGCCCGATGACTCCCGGCACCCGGGTCCGGCGGCGCAAGCCCGTCGACCTCGATGCCCGCACGGGCGCCCTGCGCGAGGCGATCGACCGCGGCGGCGACCGGCTCGACCCCGTCGTCGTGCAGGGCGCGCGCGCCGTCCTGTCGCGTACCGACGAGCGGCTCGCGCTCGGCGTCGAGTACACGATCGTGGCGCTCGCCGGTGCCACCGGCAGCGGCAAGTCGTCCCTGTTCAACGCGCTGGCGGGCATCGAGGTGGCGACCGTGGGGGCGAGGCGACCCACGACGTCCAAGCCCACCGCCGTGGTCTGGGGCGAGGGCGGGGACGCCCTGCTGGAGTGGCTCGACGTCCCACGCAGGCACCGCACCACCCGCGAGTCCGAGCTGGACGGACGCGACCAGAGCGACCTGCGCGGCCTGGTGCTGCTCGACCTGCCCGACCACGACTCCACCCAGGTCTCCCACCGGCTCGAGGTCGACCGGCTCGTCGACCTGGTCGACCTGCTCGTGTGGGTGGTCGACCCGCAGAAGTACGCCGACGACCTGCTGCACACGCGCTACCTGCAGCGGCTCTCGGAGCACCAGGACGTCATGGTGATGGTGCTCAACCAGGTCGACCGGCTGCCGGACGACCAGGTGCACGAGTGCGTCACCGACCTGCAGCGGCTGCTGCGCGCCGACGGCCTGCCGAAGGTGCCGGTGCTCGCGATGTCGGCCCGCACCGGTGAGGGCGTGGGCGACCTGCGCGACGCCATGGGCGAGGCGGTCCGGCACCACGAGGTGGTCGCCCAGCGCGTGGTCGCCGACGTGGAGACCGCGGCCGACGCGCTGCGCGCCGGGGTGGGGGAGTCCGAGCGCGACCCCGAGAAGGTGCCCGGACGCGAGCTGCTGGTCGACGCGCTGGTGCGGGCGGCCGGCGTGCCCGCCGTGCTCGACGCGGTCGATGCCGACTACCGCCGCCGCGCGCGTGCCCGCACGGGCTGGCCGTTCTCCCGTTGGGTGGCCCGGTTCAAGCCGGACCCGTTGCGGCGGCTGCGGATCGGCCCGCCGACCTCGAAGCAGACGCCGCCCGACCCGGAGCTCTCGGCGCTCGGACGCTCGTCGCTACCGGCCCCGACCCAGGCGCAGCGGGCGCAGGTCGAGCTGGCCACCCGCCAGGTCGCCACGCGCTGCAGCGAGGACCTGCCGCAGCGGTGGGCCGACGCCGTGTCCGACGCCGCCGCGCCGCCCGGGCCCGACCTCGCCGACGCGCTCGACCAGGCGGTGACGTCGGTCGACCTGTCGCACCGGACGCCGGTCTGGTGGCGGCTGGCCGGGTTCGTCCAGGTGCTGCTGGCGGTCGCCGCCGTCGTGGGGCTGCTCTGGCTGGTCGCCCTCGGCGTGGTGGGCTGGCTGCGCCTGCCCGAGATCGAGACGCCGATGGTGGGCCCGGTCCCGCTGCCGACGCTGCTGCTGGTCGGCGGGCTGCTGGTGGGGCTGGTGCTGGCCGCGGTGCTCCTCCCGGTCGCGCGCACCGGCGCCCGTCGGCGTACCCGCCGGGTCGGCAAGGACCTGCGGGACGCCGTCAGCCGGGTCGCGGCCACCGAGGTGCTCGAGCCGGTGGGACGCGTGCTCGCCGACCACCGCGCCGTCCGGCTCGCGCTGGGCACCCGCGCAGGCTGACACCTCCCGCCGTCCACAGGGGCGCTCTGCGGGGCGTGATCCACAGGACGGTGCCGCGGCAGGCGCGACCGTCGGCAGGCGAGGGCACGGTCGGTTCTGCCCGCACGGTGCGGGCCCTGCTCCCACGGAGGTGCTCGTGAACGAGACCCATGTCACCGTCGTCGGCAACCTGGTCGCCGACCCCGTCCTGCGCGTCACGCCCGGAGAGCGCGAGGTCGCGGGCTTCCGCCTCGCCAGCACCGTGCGCCGCTACGACGCCGAGCTCGGTCGCTCGGTCGACGTCCGCACGTCGTTCTACTCGGTGAGCTGCTGGGGCTACCTCGCCCGCAACGTCGCCGAGTCGCTGCGCAAGGGCGAGCGGGTGGTCGTCACCGGACGGCTCGACGTCCGCGAGTACGCCGGGGACGACAAGGTGCTGCGCACCAGCGTCGACGTCGTGGCCGACGCGGTGGGGCACGACCTCGCCTACGGCACGAGCCGGTTCACCAAGGTGCGTCGTGGGGTCGCCGAGGCCGCGTCCCCGGCAGAGGGGGCCGCGGAGGCCGAGCCGGACGGCCCCGACAACGTGCTGGACGAGGAGGAGCCGGTGTTCGGGCCGGCCGAGTCCGACCCGTTCGTGGAGGCCGACGGGATGCGGATCGGCCGCGACGGCGTGCCCGAGGCGGTGCCGTCGGCGGTCTGAGGCTTCGCGCGGTGCGCAGGAGGGTGCCGGGCGCGTCCAGCCGATTCGGAGCGCGCCCGGTGCCGCCCCTAGTGTGGAGTCATGGCGGAGTTCATCTACACCATGTACAAGGCGCGTAAGGCCCACGGGGACAAGCTCATCCTCGACGACGTCACCATGAGCTTCTTCCCGGGCGCCAAGATCGGCGTCGTCGGGCCGAACGGCGCGGGCAAGTCCACGATCCTGAAGATCATGGCCGGGCTCGACCAGCCGTCCAACGGCGAGGCCCGCCTCTCGCCGGGGTACTCGGTCGGCATCCTCATGCAGGAGCCCGAGCTCAACGAGAGCAAGAACGTCCTGGAGAACGTCCAGGAGGGCATGGGCGAGATCATGCAGAAGAAGCAGCGCTTCGACGAGATCGGCGTGCTCATGGGTGAGCCCGACGCCGACTTCGACTCGCTCCTCGCAGAGATGGGCGAGCTGCAGGAGGCCCTCGACCACGCCGACGCGTGGGACCTGGACTCCCAGCTCGACCAGGCGATGGACGCGCTGCGCTGCCCGCCGCCGGACGCCGACGTCTCGGTGCTCTCCGGTGGTGAGCGCCGCCGGGTGGCGCTGTGCAAGCTGCTGCTGAGCAAGCCCGACCTGCTGCTGCTCGACGAGCCCACGAACCACCTCGACGCCGAGTCGGTGCTGTGGCTCGAGCAGCACCTGTCCTCCTACGCGGGCGCCGTCCTGGCCGTCACCCACGACCGGTACTTCCTCGACCACGTCGCGCAGTGGATCGCCGAGGTCGACCGCGGCCGGCTGTACCCGTACGAGGGCAACTACTCCACGTACCTGGAGAAGAAGAGCGAGCGGCTGCAGGTACAGGGCAAGAAGGACGCCAAGATGGCCAAGCGACTGGCCGACGAGCTCGAGTGGGTGCGCTCCAACGCCAAGGCCCGCCAGACCAAGTCGAAGTCGCGCCTGGCCCGGTACGAGGAGATGGCGGCCGAGGCCGACCGCACCCGCAAGCTCGACTTCGAGGAGATCCAGATCCCGCCGGGCCCGCGACTGGGCAGCCAGGTGATCGAGGTCAAGGACCTGAAGAAGGGCTTCGGCGACCGCGTCCTCATCGACGGCCTGTCCTTCACGTTGCCCCGCAACGGGATCGTCGGTGTGATCGGCCCGAACGGCGTCGGCAAGACCACGCTGTTCAAGACCATCGTGGGCCTCGAGGAGCCTGACGACGGCGTCGTGAAGGTCGGCGACACGGTGAAGATCTCGTACGTCGACCAGAGCCGCGGCGGCATCGACCCGAAGAAGTCGCTGTGGGAGGTCGTCTCCGACGGGCTCGACTACATCAAGGTCGGCAACACCGAGGTGCCCTCACGCGCCTACGTCTCGGCCTTCGGGTTCAAGGGTCCGGACCAGCAGAAGGCGGCCGGCATCCTGTCCGGCGGTGAGCGCAACCGGCTGAACCTGGCGCTGACGCTCAAGGAGGGCGGCAACCTGCTGCTCCTCGACGAGCCCACCAACGACCTCGACGTCGAGACCCTGTCGTCGCTGGAGAACGCGCTGCTGGAGTTCCCCGGCTGCGCCGTGGTGATCTCCCACGACCGGTGGTTCCTCGACCGCGTCGTGACCCACATCCTCGCCTGGGAGGGCGACGACGAGAACCCGTCGAAGTGGTACTGGTTCGAGGGCAACTTCGAGTCGTACGAGGAGAACAAGGTGGCCCGGCTCGGTGCCGACGCCGCCCGCCCGCACCGCGTCACGCACCGCAAGCTCACCCGCGACTGACCGCCGCGCTCAGCCGTCCGCTGGCACGGCGGCGCAGCATCTGGTCGCCGACCCAGGCGGCGTACTGTGCGGGCGTCCAGCCGCGCAGGTCGACCACCGAACTCAGGTTGCTCGGCCGGCGTCGCCTGGCAGGCCCAGCTGGTCTCGTACCCGCTGTTCCGCGCTGTGGGCGCGGTGGAGTTCGCGGCTGCCCGCACCCGTGCCCGTCGCCTACCTCGCCCGCGGCGGGCGGACCATGCCCTCCTGGGCGACGGTGGCGACCAGGACGCCGTCCTGGGTGAAGATCCGGCCGGCACCGAGGCCGCGGCCGCCCTGCGCGGACGGGCTGGACTGGGTGTAGAGCACCCACTCGTCGGCGCGGGCGGGGCGGTGCCACCACATCGCGTGGTCGAGGCTCGCCGTGGGCCCGACGGTCGCCCAGGACCGGCCGTGGCGGCGCAGCACCGACTCCAGCAGCGTGTAGTCGCTGGCGTAGCCGAGGACGGCGCGGTGCAGCACCGGGTCGTCGGGCATCGGGGCGACGGTGCGCATCCAGACCGCCTGCGAGGCGCGCCGCTCGGAGTCGGGCTGGACGTAGATCGGCGACTGGACGTGCCGCACGTCGATCGGCCGCGCGAAGGACCAGTACTGCGCGGCGGGGTGGTCGATGTGGCCGAGCAGCTCGGCGGTGGTCGGCAGGTCGTCCGGGCCGGGGACGTCGGGCATGGCGTCCTGGTGGTCGTAGCCCTCGTCGGCGTCCTGGAACGAGGCGATCATCGACAGGATCGGCCGCCCGTCCTGCAGGGCGTGCACCCGACGGGCGGTGAACGAGCGGCCGTCGCGCAGCCGCTCGACCGCGAACTGGATCGGCTCGGTGGCGTCGCCCGGACGCAGGAAGTACCCGTGCATCGAGTGCACCGGACGTCCGGCGTCGACGGTCAGCGAGGCCGCCATCAGCGTCTGACCGAGCACCTGGCCGCCGTAGACCCGGCCGTGCGGCTGCCACTGGCTGTCGCCCTCGAACATGTCCTGGCCGGCGGCGTCGGGCTCGATCGCGCGCAGGTCCATCACCGCCAGCAGGCCGGCGAGGATGTCGGCCGGCTCGCGCCGCTCCAGCTCGGGAGGGAGCCCGGTGACGTCCATCGGGCCTGCGGGGGTGCGTCCGGCAGGGCGCTCCTCGGTGGTCACCGGGTGCTCCTCTCGTGGGGGCGGGCGGACGGGGGAACGGCGCCGAGCATGCGCACCGCGAGGTCCGCGTAGATCCTGCCCACCTCGGCCGCGGTCTCGCGCCCCCGGGGGTCGAACCAGCGGGCGACGTCGACCGCGAGCGACAGCACGGCCCGGGTCGCGGTGCGCGGCTGGTCGACCACCATCGACCCGTCGCCGACGCCCTCGCGCACCGCGGCCTCGACGACGTCCTCCAGCCGGCGCCGCACCGCGTTGACCTCGACCCGGGTGGCGTCGTCGAGCGATCGCAGCTCGTACTGCACCACCCGCGCGACGACGTGGTGCTCGGCGTGCCAGGTGACGAACGCCTCGACCATCCGGTGCACGCGCTCCGCCGGGGTGCCGGGCCCGGACAGCGCCGTGGTCACCAGCTCGAGCGCCGCCCGGTGCCCGGTGAGCGAGAGGTGCGCCAGCAGCGCCTGCTTGGACGGGTAGTGCACGTACAGACCCGCGGGGGAGAGCCCGGCGCGGGTGGCGATGTCGCGGGTGGTGGTGGCGTGGAAGCCCCGCTCGGCGAACGCCTGCGCCCCGGCGGTGAGCAGCCGGTCGGCGGTGGGGTCGCCCGGGGAGGGCGACTGCTTGACACCGGGTGACGCGCCCGCGAGGCTGTCACTAAGCAAGCGCTTAGTCATGACGGGACCGTACACCCCGTCCGCCCCCTGGAGGAACAGTGCGCCGATCGATCTTCGAGCCCGAGCACGAGGCGCTGCGCGCCACCGCGAAGGAGTTCCTCGACCGCCACGTCCGTCCCCGGATGGACGAGTTCATCGAGGCCAAGGGCCTGCCGCGCGACGTCTGGATCGAGGCCGGCAAGCAGGGCCTGCTCGGCCTGCACGTGCCCGAGCAGTACGGCGGCGGCGAGGCGGGCGACTACCGGTTCATCGCGGTCGTGGCCGAGGAGCAGTCGAAGGTCTCGGCCGCGATCTCCTCCTGCCTCGGCATCCACGCCGACATCGTGGCGCCGTACCTGATCGAGCTCACCACCGAGGAGCAGCGCGAGCGGTGGCTGCCCGGCTTCTGCACCGGCGAGATCGTCACCGCGATCGCGATGACCGAGCCGAGCGGCGGCTCCGATCTCGCCAACCTGAGGACGACGGCGGTCAAGGACGGCGACGACTACATCCTGAACGGCTCGAAGACGTTCATCACCAACGGGTACAGCGCCGACCTCGTCGTCGTGGCCGCCCGCACCAGCCCCGAGAAGGGCGCCAAGGGCATCACGCTGTTCGGCGTCGAGGCCGACATGGAGGGCTTCAGCCGCGGCCGCAAGCTCGACAAGGTGGGCCAGACCGAGTCCGACACCGCCGAGCTCTTCTTCAGCAACGTGCGGGTGCCGGCCGCCAACGTCATCGGCGAGCTCGACCGCGGCTTCATCCACATGATGGAGCGGCTCGTCCAGGAGCGGGTCGGCGCGGCGGTGAGCAACATCGCCCAGGCTGCGCAGATCCTCGAGGAGACGATCCAGTACACCAAGGAGCGCAAGGCCTTCGGCCAGTCCGTCGGCTCGTTCCAGCACAACAAGTTCAAGATCGCCGAGCTCGTCACGCAGGTGGAGGTCACGCAGGCGTTCGTCGACAACTGCGTCATGGAGCACACCGAGGGCAAGCTGTCCGCGGTCGACGCCGCGAAGGCCAAGTGGTGGTCGGCGCAGGTGCAGAACGACGTCCTCGACGAGTGCGTGCAGCTGCACGGCGGCTACGGCTTCATGAACGAGTACCGGGTCGCGCGGGCGTGGCGCGACGCGCGGGTCACCAAGATCTGGGCCGGCTCCAACGAGATCATGAAGGAGCTCATCGGCCGGGACCTCGGCCTGTGACCACCTCTGACCTCGGTACCGAGAACGCCTCCGCCACAGGACGTCTGGACGGCAAGGTCGCCGTCGTCACCGGCGCCAGCCGGGGCATCGGCCTCGCCGTCGCGCACCGGCTCGTCGCCGAGGGTGCGCGCGTCGTCATCACCGCCCGCAAGGTCGAGGCGCTCGAGGAGGCCGTCGCGGGGCTGGGTGGACCGGAGACGGCGCTCGCGGTCGCCGGCAACGCGGGCGACCCCGAGCACCAGGACCACGCGATCGCGCTGGCGGTCGAGCGGTTCGGCTCGCTCGACCTGCTGGTGAACAACACCGGCATCAACCCCGCCTACGGGCCGCTGGTCGAGCTCGACCTCGACGCAGCGCGCAAGATCATGGAGGTCAACGTCGTCGCGGCGCTGTCCTGGGTGCAGAAGGCCTGGAGCGCCTGGATGGCCGAGCACGGCGGGGCGGTCGTCAACGTCGCCTCGATCGCCGGGCAGCAGCCGGCTCCGGGCATCGCGTTCTACGGCGTCAGCAAGGCAGCGCTCATCCACCTCACCGCCTCGCTCGCCGTCGAGCTCGGGCCCTCCGTCCGCGTCAACGCGGTGGCACCCGCGATCGTCCGGACCAAGTTCGCGACCGCGCTGTACGAGGGCCGCGAGGAGCAGGTCAGCGCCGCCTACCCGCTGAAGCGGCTGGGCGAGCCGGAGGACGTCGCCGCGGCCGTCGCCTACCTGCTGAGCGACGACGCCGCGTGGACCACCGGCCAGACCCTCACCCTCGACGGCGGCATCAGCCAGGCCGGCGGACTCGGGTGAGCCTGCCGTCCTCGATGCGGGCGTGGCAGGTGGTCGAGCACGGCAGACCCTCTGACGCCCTGCGTCTCGCCGACGTCGACGTACCCACCCCGGGTGCGGGCCAGGTGCTCCTGCGCGTGCACGCCACCGCGCTCAACTTCCCGGACGTGCTGCTGGCCGCCGGGCAGTACCAGGTGCGTCCGCCGCTGCCGTTCACCCCCGGGGTCGAGGCCTGCGGCGAGGTGGTGGCGGTCGGGCCGGACGTCGACGACTCCCGGGTCGGCACCCGCGTGCTCGGGATGCTCGCCCTCCCGCACGGGGGTCTCGCCCCCTACGCGCTGGCGCCGGCGCACTGCGTCCATCCCGCGCCGTCCGTCCTCGACGACGACGCCGCTGCCTCGCTCTACATCGGCTACCAGACCGCGTGGTTCGCCCTGCACCGCAGGGCCGGTCTGCGCGCAGGGGAGACGGTCCTCGTGCACGCCGCCGCCGGTGGCGTCGGTTCGGCCACGGTGCAGCTCGCGAAGGCAGCGGGCGCACGCGTGGTCGGGGTCGTCGGAGGCGGTGAGAAAGTCGGTGTGGCAAGGGATCTCGGCTGCGACGACGTCGTCGACCGTACCGCCGGCGACCTCGTCGAGGCGTTGCGGGGCGTCCTCGGCCGCACGGGCGCCGACGTCGTGGTCGACCCGGTGGGCGGCGAGGCGTACGCGGCCTCCACCAAGGTCGTGGCGTTCGAGGGCAGGATCGTGGTGGTCGGGTTCACCTCGGGCACCATCGCGCAGGCGGCCACCAACCACGTGCTGGTGAAGAACTACTCGGTGCTCGGGCTGCACTGGGGGCTGTACCAGGAGCACGACCCGGCAGCGGTTCGCGCGTGCCACGACGAGCTCTGCGCACTGGCGGAGCAGGGCGTCGTCCGCCCGCTGGTCTCGGCCCGGGTCGGGCTCGACGGCGTGCCGCAGGCGCTGGACCAGGTCGCGGCCGGGCGCACCACCGGCCGGGTGGTCGTTCACCCCTCCGAGTCCCGGGTGCCGGCGTGAGCGGCCTCGCCCTGGAGGGCGCCGGGGTCGTCGTCACCGGCGCGGCGTCCGGGATCGGGCTCGGCCTGGCCGCCCGGTTCGCGGCCGAGGGGGCGCGCGTCGTGGCGGTCGACCGCGACGCCGTGCGGCTGGGGGCGGTCTCGCCGTCGGGGGTCGAGACGCTGGTCGCCGACGTCGGCAGCCGCGAGGCCGTCCACGCCCTGGTGGCCGACGCGACCGATCGGCTGGGCGCGATCGACCTGTTCTGCGCCAACGCCGGCGTCCCGACGCAGGGCGGGATCGAGGCGCACGACCTCGCCGACGACGCCGCGTGGCAGACCACCTGGGACGTCAACGTGATGTCGCACGTCTGGACGGCGCAGGCGCTCGTCCCCGCGTGGCTGGAGCGCGGGTCGGGTCGCCTGCTCGTCACCGCCTCGGCCGCCGGACTGCTGACCATGATCGGCAGCGCCCCCTACGCGGTCACCAAGCACGCGGCCGTCGCCTTCGCCGAGTGGTTGCGGGCCACGTACGCGCACCGGGGCGTGGTGGTCCAGGCGCTGTGCCCCCAGGGCGTGCGGACGCCGCTGCTCGACGGCTCCGGCCCCGTGGGCAGGGCGCTGCTCGCACCGGCTGCGATCGACGTCGACGACGTGGTCCGGACGGTGCTCGAGTCGTTGCAGGACGAGCGCTTCCTCGTGCTCCCGCACCCGGAGGTGGCCGGGTACGTGCGCCACAAGGCTGACGACGTGGACGGCTGGCTGGACGCGATGAACCGTTTGCAGCAACGCGTTCAAGAGCAGGGCGGCGATACCGACACCTAGAGGATGACCTCCGAACGTGGCGCCGAGCTCGCGACGGCCTCCCGGCTGCGCGACGGCACCACCCGGACGGGCGTGGTCCTGGCGACCCTGCTGGTCACCCTGCTGCTCGTCCCGCAGGCGGCGGCCGCCCTGTCGGGCGACCCGTCGGGCGGCTGGCGGCTGCTGACGGGCGAGGACTTCCGCGACGACGCCGAGGCGGCTCGTGGCCAGGCACGTGCCGCCGACCAGCTGGCCGCCGAGCAGCGCGCGGCCGCGGAGAAGGCAGCGGCGGACGAGGCAGCCGCCGAGAAGGCGGCGGCGGACCGCGTGGCGGCTGAGAGGGCCGCCGCCGAGGCTGCTGCGAAGGCGGCCGCGGAGGCGGCTGAGAAGGCGGCCGCGGAGGCTGCTGAGAAGGCGGCCGCGGCGAGGACGTCGTCGCGCCCGTCGACCGGTTCGAAGCCCGCCCGCACCACGACCCCGGCCAGGCCCCCGGCCCCGAAGCCGACGACCAGGTCGGCGCCGAAGCCCACCACCGCACCCAAGCCCGCCGTGGCCCCCAAGCCCCCCGCGGCCCCGAAGCCGACCACGGCGCCGAAGCCCACGGTGACGACGACCACCGCGCCGCCGGTGAAGACCCCGACGACGCCGCCGAAGGCGACCACCCCGTCGCTCGATCCGCGGTTCAGCAAGTGCCGCGACGCCAAGCGGAAGGGCTACGGCCCGTACCGGAAGGGCGTCGACCCCGAGTACTGGTGGTACGAGGACAAGGACCGCGACGGCGTCGTCTGCGACTGATCGCCGCGTCCGATCGACCCTGATCGGGCCGACTGGTCGACCGTGCTCGCTCCAGACCCGACGGCAGGCTGCCGACACCACTGAGGTGCACCTCGCTCCCGTCCGCCCCAGCGGTCCGCGCCCCGGGCACGGCGGGGTGGTCGCGGCCGGGGTCGCCCTGCTGGTGGCCGTGGGCGGGACGGTGGCCCTGGTGACCACCGTGGGCGAAGCGCCCGGAGCCGTCCCCGAGCAGGGAGACGGCACCACCCGGTCCGAGACCCGTGCTGCGGGGGAGCACGGGTCCGGACCGGGGCCCTCGTCCGCCGCCACGACGGCACCCGTGGGGACGGCCGTCGGGTCCCGGGCGGGTGCACCGGCCGCCACGACGGGCCGCAGCGGGGCGCCGGCCGGCGGGGCGATCGGCGTCGGCGACGCGGCGGCCCGCGCGGCAGACGACGGGACCGGCCGCAGCGCCGCCGAAGAGGCGGCTGCCGCTGCTGCGGCGGCCAAGGCAGCCGCCGAGGCGGCGGCGAGGGAGGAGTCCGAGCGCCTCGCGGCGCAGGAGGCCGCGCTCGACCCCCGGTTCGTCGGCTGCGCCGAGGCGAACGCCCAGGGGTACGGGCACTACGTCTCCGGCGTGGACCCGGAGTACGGCTGGTACAGCGACGCCGACGCTGACGGGGTCGTCTGCGAGGCCTGAGCCCGCGCGCGCGCCGACCGGAACGCGGGCGACCACCGGACGGCGGCCGACCTAGACTGGTCCGGTCATGAGCGTGGAACCGGACGTCGACGCCGTCGAGATCCGGTACCCCCCGGAGCTGCCGGTCTCCCAGCGCAGGGACGAGATCGCCGCGGCCATCCGCGATCACCAGGTCGTGATCGTCGCCGGCGAGACCGGGTCGGGCAAGACCACGCAGATCCCGAAGATCTGCCTCGAGCTCGGCCGCGGACGGTCCGGCCTCATCGGCCACACCCAGCCACGGCGGATCGCGGCCAGGTCGGTGGCCGAGCGGATCGCCTCCGAGCTCGGCACCGAGCTCGGCCAGCGGGTCGGCTACACGGTGCGCTTCACCGACCAGGTCAGCCGAGGCACCCAGGTGCGGCTGATGACCGACGGCATCCTGCTCGCCGAGATCCAGCGCGACCCCACCCTGCGCCGTTACGACACGATCATCGTCGACGAGGCCCACGAGCGGTCGCTCAACATCGACTTCATCCTCGGGTACCTGCACCAGCTGCTGCCGCGGCGTCCTGACCTCAAGGTCGTCATCACGTCGGCCACGATCGACTCGGCCCGGTTCAGCGAGCACTTCGGCGGCGCGCCGGTGGTCGAGGTCTCGGGACGCACCTTCCCGGTCGAGGTGCGGTACCGGCCGGTGCACGACCCCGACGCGGCACCCGGCACCCCCGCGGCGGACCCCGACCGCGACCAGATCAGCGCGATCGTCGACGGCGTCGCCGAGCTGCAGCGCGAGGGCGACGGCGACGTCCTGGTCTTCCTGTCCGGTGAGCGGGAGATCCGCGACACTGCCGACGGGCTCCGCGACGCGGTGGGCCGCAAGCAGATCCGCGACGTCGACGTGCTGCCGCTGTACGCGCGGTTGTCGGCGGCCGAGCAGCACCGGGTGTTCGCCTCGCACTCCGGGCAGCGGGTCGTGCTGGCCACCAACGTGGCGGAGACCTCGCTCACCGTCCCGGGCATCCGCTACGTCATCGACCCCGGTACGGCCAGGATCTCGCGGTACTCGTTGCGCACCAAGGTGCAGCGGCTCCCGATCGAGCCCGTCTCGCAGGCCTCGGCGCGGCAGCGGGCCGGGCGCTGCGGTCGGGTCGCCGACGGGATCTGCCTGCGGCTGTACAGCGAGGAGGACTTCGACAGCCGGCCCGAGTACACCGACCCGGAGATCCTGCGCACGAACCTCGCGTCGGTGATCCTCCAGATGACGGCGATCGGCCTGGGCGACGTCGCCGCGTTCCCGTTCGTCGAGCCGCCGGACGTGCGGGCGGTCCGCGACGGCGTCGCGCTGCTCGAGGAGCTGCACGCCATCGAGGTCGGCGGCGGGCCGTCCCCGCGCCTCACCCGGACAGGGCGCCGCCTCGTCCGGCTCCCGGTCGACCCGCGGATGGCGCGCATGGTTCTCGAGGCCGACCGGCTGGGCTGCGTGCACGAGGTGCTCGTCATCGCCGCCGCGCTGTCGATCCAGGACCCCCGCGAACGTCCTGCCGACGCGCAGCAGGCGGCCGACGAGCAGCACCGCCGGTTCGCGGACGAGCGGTCCGACTTCCTCGCCTACCTGAATCTCTGGGAGTACCTGCGCGAGCAGCAGGAGGAGCTGTCCTCCAGCGCGTTCCGCCGGATGTGCAAGCGCGAGCACCTGCACTTCCTCCGGGTCCGCGAGTGGCAGGACCTGCACTCCCAGCTCCGGCGGGTGTGCAAGGACCTGAAGATCGAGCTGTCGCGGACGGCCGCCACGGGGTCCGAGCGCGACGCCGTCGACGCCGACCGCGTGCACCAGGCGCTGCTGGCCGGCCTGCTGTCGCACGTGGGCGTCAAGGACGAGCGCGCCGCGGCGCGTGTCGCCGGGAAGCCCCAGCGGGGACGCCGCCCGCTCACCGAGTACCAGGGCGCCCGCGGCATCTCGTTCGCCGTGTTCCCGGGGTCGGCCCTGGCCCGCACGCCTCCCGACTGCGTGGTGGCGGCCGAGCTGGTCGAGACGTCCCGGATGTGGGCACGCACCGTCGCCCGGGTCGAGCCGGAGTGGGTGGAGCAGCTGGCCGCCCACCTGGTGAAGCGCACGTACGCCGAGCCGCACTGGTCGGCCCGGCGGGGGAGCGTGGTGGCGCGCGAGCGGGTCACTCTCTACGGCATGCCGCTGGTGGCCGACCGCGCGGTGCAGTACGGCCGGATCGACCCCGAGACCAGCCGCGAGCTGTTCATCCGGCACGCGCTGGTCGAGGGCGACTGGCGTACCCGGCACGACTTCTTCCACGCCAACCGGCAGCTGCTGGAGGACGTCGGCGAGCTGGAGCACCGCACCCGACGACGCGACATCGTCGTCGATGACGAGACGCTGTTCTCGTTCTACGACAAGCGGATCCCGCCGACGGTGGTGTCCGGGGCGCACTTCGACCGGTGGTGGAAGGGCGCTCGTCGGGAGACCCCCGATCTGCTGACCTTCACCGAGGCCGACGTCGTCGACGAGGCCGCCGAGCAGGTCAGCCAGGACGACTTCCCCGATCGCTGGCACGTCGGGGGGCTCGACCTCGCCGTCGGCTACCGGTTCGAGCCCGGGTCGCCGGAGGACGGCGTCACCGTGACCGTCCCCGCCGCCGTCCTGAACCAGGTGCCCGAGGGGGCCTTCGAGTGGCAGGTGCCCGGCCTGCGCCACGAGCTCGTCACCGAGCTGATCCGGTCGCTGCCCAAGCCCGTCCGGAGGCACCTGGCACCCGCACCGGACAACGCCCGCCGCGCGCTGGAGCAGCTGCAGCCGCACGAGGAACCGCTCCTCCCGGCGCTGAGCCGCGAGCTCGGGCGCCTGGCGGGCGTGCCCGTCCCGGTGGGCGACTTCGACTGGGAGAAGGTGCCGCCGCACCTGCGGGTGCGGGTCCGGGTCACCGGCCGCCGCGGCAAGCAGGTGGCTGCCGGCAAGACCGTGCAGGAGGTCGGCCGCGAGGCGGCGGGGACGGTGCAGGAAGCGATCTCGGCCTCGGCCCGCCGGGCCGGGCTCGAGGTCGAGGGTCTCACCGCGTGGACGATCGGCGACCTGCCGCGGGAGTTCTCCACCGCGGGCCCCGGCGGGCCGGTGACGGGCTACCCGGCGCTGGTCGACACCCGCGGCCGGGTCGACGTGCGGGTGCTGCCGTCCCGGGTGGAGCAGGAACGGGCGATGCGCCGGGGCACCCGGCGGCTGCTGCTGGCCGGGGCGTCGGTCCCGTCGGCCGGCACGCTCACCGACGACTGGGACAGCGTCGACCGGCTCGCCCTGACCCGCGCGCCGCACGGCTCCCTGGCCGCGCTGGTGCTCGACGTCGCCGCCGCCGTGGTCGACGACGTCGCCGTCCGGCACGGCGGACCGGCCTGGGAGGCAGCGGGTTTCGAGCGCCTGCAGGATGCCGTCGCCCGCGAGCTGCCCGGCGGCGCCGCGCAGCAGCTGCGGGTGGTCGCCCGGATCCTGGCGAGCACGCGGCAGGTCGAGCGGGCCGTCACCGAGGTGACCTCGCTGCAGGTGCTGTCCTCGCTCACCGACGTGAAGGACCACCTGGCCCGCCTGGTGCGTCCGGGATTCGTGGCCGACACCGGCGTCGCCCGGCTGCCCGACGTCCAGCGCTACCTGCGGGCGCTGCTGCGCCGCGTGGAGGTGCTGGGCACCGACCCGCACCGCGACGGCCAGCACCTGTGGCAGGTGCAGGAGCTGCAGGCCGAGCTCGAGCACGCGGTGGCGTCCGTCCCCGCCGACAGCCCCGGGCGCGACGCGCTGGCCGAGGTGCGCTGGATGCTGGAGGAGCTGCGGGTGTCGCTGTTCGCCCAGTCGATCGGCACGCCGAAGCCGGTGTCGCCGCAGCGCATCCGCAAGGCGCTCGCCGCCGCCCTCGCCCCGCCCGCCTGACCCCCGCCTTCCGAGTCGGATCAGGTGGCGTACTTCGCCAGCTCGCGACGGGCCAGCGACATCCGGTGGACCTCGTCGGGGCCGTCGGCCAGGCGCAGCGTGCGGGCGGCGGTCCAGAGCTGGGGCAGGATCGTGTCGGACGAGACGCCGGCGCCGCCGTGCACCTGGATGGCGTCGTCGACGATGCGCTGCACCGTCAGGGGCACCGCGATCTTGATCGCCTGGATCTCGGTGTGCGCGCCCTTGTTGCCCACGGCGTCCATCAGCCAGGCGGTCTTGAGCACCAGCAGGCGCGCCTGCTCCAGCGCCACCCGGGCGTTCGCGACCTGCTCGCGCACCACGCCCTGCTTGGCGAGCTGCTGCCCGAACGCCACCCGGTCGAGGGCGCGGCGGCACATCAGCTCGAGCGCGCGCTCGCCCATCCCGATCAGGCGCATGCAGTGGTGGATGCGTCCGGGGCCGAGCCGGGCCTGCGCGATGGCGAAGCCCTTGCCCTCACCGAGCAGGATGTTCGACCCCGGCACCCGCACGTCGTCGAACGCGACCTCGGCGTGCCCCCCGTGCGCGGCGTCGTCGTAGCCGAACGCGGTCAGACCCCGCACCACGGTGACGCCCGGTGTGTCGCGCGGGACCAGCACCATCGACTGTTGCTCGTGCCGTGGGACGGACTCGTCGTCGGGGTCGGCGGAACGCCCCATCACCACGAAGATCTCGGCGCGCGGGTCCATCGCGCCGGTGGACCACCACTTGCGGCCGCTGACGACGTACTCGTCGCCGTCGCGCCGGATCCGCGTGGCGATGTTCGTCGCGTCGGACGAGGCGACGTCCGGCTCGGTCATGCAGAACGCCGACCGGATGGTGCCGTCGAGCAGCGGTGCCAGCCAGCGCTCCTGCTGCTCGGCGGTGCCGAACTCGGCCAGGACCTCCATGTTGCCGGTGTCGGGGGCGGCGCAGTTCAGCGCCTCGGGGGCGAGATGCGGTGAGCGGCCGGTGATCTCAGCCAGCGGCGCGTACTGGAGGTTCGTCAGCCCGGCGCCGTGCTCGCCGGGCAGGAACAGGTTCCACAGCCCGCGGCGCCGGGCCTCGGCCTTGAGCTCCTCGACCACAGGCGGCCGGTGCCACGGGTCGCCGGCCCGGCGGGCGGCCTCGACCTGCTCCTCGATGACGGGCTCGGCCGGGTACACCCGCTCGGCCATGAACTCCTCGAGCCGTGCGGCGTGCTCCAGCGTGGTGGCGTCGGGGGTGAAGTCCACGGTCAGTCCTCCTCGGACGCGGTGGTGAGCTCGAGCAACCCGTTGCTGCACAACGGTTCGACCAGGGCACCGATCCGGTCGAACCCCTCGCCGACCGTCTGCCCCTGGGTGAAGCGGTAGTGGATGCCCTCGCAGATCACGGCGAGCTTGAAGTGCCCGAGCGCGGTGCACCAGCGCAGCGCGGCGCGGTCCTCGGCGTCGAGGGGGACGATCTCGGCGTACATCTCGACCAGTGCAGCGCGATCGGGCCACCCGAGGTGCGCCGACATCGCCTCCGCGATCGGGTTGTCGACGTCGGCCAGGGCGCCGGCGTAGGTGAGCAGCAGCCCGAGGTCCGCGAGCGGGTCGCCGAGAGTGGCCATCTCCCAGTCGAGGACGGCGGCGACGTGCGGCCCGGCGGGATCGACGACCACGTTGTCGAGCCGGTAGTCGCCGTGGACCACGCCCCGCCGGTGCGGCAGGTCGCGCTCGGCGGGCACGTCGGCGGCGAGCCTGTCGCGCAGCTCGTCGATGCCGGCCACCTCGCGGCTGCGGCTGGCGTCGAGCTGGGTCGACCAGCGCCGCACCTGGCGGGCGAGGAAGCCGTCGGGACGCCCGAAGTCCTCGAGCCCGACCGCTGCCGGGTCGACCCGGTGCAGCGCCCCGAGGGTCTGCACCAGCGCTCGCGACGCGTCGGCGAGGCCGTCCGGGCCGAGCCGCTCGGCGTCGGCGCGGGAGCGCACGACGACGCCGTCGACGTGCTCCATCAGGTAGAACGGCGCCCCGAGCACGTCGGGGTCCTCGCACAGGGCCACCATCGCCGGCACCGGGACCACGCCGTGCAGCGCCGCCTGCACCCGGTGCTCGCGGGCCATGTCGTGGGCCGTGGCGAGCACGTGGCCGAGCGGCGGGCGGCGCAGCACGAGCGCGCGACCGTCCAGGCTCAGCCGGTAGGTGAGGTTCGAGCGGCCGCCGGCGACGACCTCCACGTCGGCGACGACCTCACCCAGCCCGCTGCCGCGCACCCAGGCGAGCAGCGGCCCCAGCGAGAGGCCGGGCAGGTCGGGCAGGTCGGAGAGGTCGTCGTCGTCGGGGGGCGGCACCGCGCTGTCGACCACGCGGACGAACCTACCTCCCGCCCCCGCGCGTAGGTTCGTCGCGTGACCGAGCCCGAGACGCCCGTGCCCGGACGGCAGCCCGTCGTGCTGCCGGCCAACCAGCCGCCCGACCGCTTCTACCGCGGGGGACGGCAGATCGCGGCCTTCCGCGGCGACGCCCCGGTCGACGGCAACGTGCCCGAGGACTGGGTGGGCTCGACCACCACCATGTTCGGCGACACCGACCTCGGTCTCACCCGGCTCCCCGGCGGCGACCTGCTGCGCGACGCCGTCCGCCGCGACCCCGGCGCCTGGCTCGGGGCCGACCACGTCGCGGCCTTCGCCGACGACACCTGCCTGCTGGTGAAGCTGCTCGACGCCGGCCAGCGGCTCCCGGTGCACGCCCATCCCGACGTCCCCTTCGCGGGGGAGCACCTCTCGCTCGCGCACGGCAAGACCGAGGCCTGGGTCTTCCTGCAGCCCGCCACCGTGCACCTCGCCTTCGAGCGCGAGGTGGGGGAGGCCGAGCTCGCTCGCTGGGTGGCCGAGCAGGACACCGACGCGATGCTCGGCGCGATGCACGCGCTGCCCGTGCGGGCGGGCGACGCCGTGCTGGTGCCGGCGGGGGTGCCGCACGCCATCGGCGAGGGTGCCCTCCTCGTGGAGCTGCAGGAGCCGACGGACCTGTCGATCCTGATGGAGTGGAAGGGCTTCGAGCTCGACGGCGCCCTGGCAGGGCACCTCGGGCTCGGCTTCGACGTCGCCCTGCGCGCGGTCGACCGCCGCGGCTGGCCGGCCGCCGACGTCGCATCGCTGCGTGGTGCACGCGCCGGCGACCTCGGCGACCTGCTGCCCGACGCCGCAGACTTCTTCCGGGTCGAGCGCACGCGGGGCCCCGTGGGCGTGGAGGCCGGCTTCGCGGTCCTCGTGGTCGTGAGCGGCTCGGGACGGCTGAGCACAGGCGGCGGCGCCCTCGACGTGCGGGCGGGCCAGACGGTCCTGCTCCCGCACGCCGCCGGCGCCGTGCGGCTCGACGGCGACGCGGAGGCGCTCTGGTGCCGTCCGCCGGCGCCGCCGCTGACCTGACGGTCGGCAGAGGGGGCAGGATGGGTCCATGGGACGACGTCGCATCCTGACCCCGCTGCGCTGGTCCGACATGGACGCGTACGGCCACGTGAACAACGTGCAGTTCCTCCGCCTGCTCGAGGACGCCCGCGTCCTCGCCTTCCACGGGCACGGCAGCGACGACGGCGGCGACATGGTGGCCACCGGGCTGCTGGTGGCGCGGCACGAGATCGACTACGTCACGCCGCTGCACTACCGCCCGGCGCCGGTGGCGATCGACCTGTGGGTGAGCTCGTTGTCGGGCGCCACGTTCGACATGGGCTACGAGGTGGTCGACGACCAGGACGAGCACGCCGACCGCCCGGTGGTGTACGCGCGGGCCGAGTCGACGATGGTCGCCTTCGACCTCGAGGCAGGGCGCCCACGACGCTTCACCGAGACCGAGAAGGAGCGGCTGGGCGAGCTGCACGACGAGCCGGTGGCGCTGCGCCGGCGGGTCCGCGAGCAGCGTCGCGCCCAGAAGTCAGAGCGCTGAGACCCGCTGTGCCGCAACCTGTCCTGAGGCTCGACGACCTCGCCAGCCTCGCCGACCTGTCCACCTACGTGCTGCGGGCGCAGCGTGCCGACCCCGGCGGCGCGGCGCGGCTGCGCGCGCACGGCGACGTGCTCGCCACCTACGTCTGCCCGCTCAGCGGGGGCGGCGGGCCCACCGTGCTCGGGCTGCGGACGACCGCGCTGGCCGGTGCGGTGGAGCTGGACTCCGTCGTGCCCCTGGCCGCCCTGGCCGACCGGCTGGCCCGTCCGGAGAACGGCAGCGAGGTGCCGGTGCCGCCGTCCGAGGTGGTGGCGGCGTGGGCGGGCATCTCGCCGCCGCGCACGGGGTGGGAGCAGGTCGCAGAGGTCGCCGCCCTCACGCTGGTGGCCGCTGCCGAGCAGGGCATCGCCGAGGTCGCGGCCGGCACGCCGTCGACCTCGGGTGCGCCGGCCGTCGCGGCCCTGCGCGGCCGGGTCTGGGGCCGGCCGGTGCCCGGGACGCCGCTGCCCTCCGGAGCCGCCTTCGTCGCGCACGCGCTCGCCTTCGTCCGCGAGACCGACGCGCCCGTCGGGGTGTTCGCGTCCGGGCCGTGGACCCGGCTGACGAGCCCGCGCGGTCACGTGCTGGCGCGGTCGCCGCTGGGCGGCTGAGGGCTCCTGTCGGAGCAACGGCCGGTCACCCTGGCGAGAGGGTGCCGGCCGTTGCGATCGGGGGACGCGGGTCAGGCGCGGAGCCAGACCGTCACGTCGGTGGGGACGGCGCGCGAGTCGGCGTCGTCACCGGTGACGAGCTCGTCGCTGGTGAGCAGCACCTCGGTGCCCTCGGGGAGCGCGACCGGGTCGGGACCGAAGTTGGTGACCACCAGCACCGAGCCGTTGCGCAGCGCCACCGCGTCGTCGCCGAAGGAGTCGTCGAAGACGATCTCGCCCAGGCCGAGACCGTGGTCGCGGCGCAGCCGCAGCGCCGCCCGGTACAGCTCCAGCGTCGAGCCGGGGACGCCGACCTGCTGGTCGACGGCGAGCGCCTGGTACGACTCCGGCTGCGGCAGCCACGGCGTGCCGCTCGGGCCGAACCCGAGCGAGGAGCCCTCCGCCGTCCACGGCACCGGCACCCGGCAGCCGTCGCGACCGAGCACCTCGTGGTCGGTGCGCAGGAAGGTCGGGTCCTGCCGGACGTCGTCCGGGAGCGAGGTGTGCTCGGGCAGGCCCAGCTCCTCGCCCTGGTAGAGGTACGCGGACCCGGGCAGCGACAGCATCAGCAGCGTGGCCGCGCGGGCCCGGCGCAGGCCGAGCTCGGCGTTCGGCTGCGGGTCGTCGGCGCCGATGCCGTTGGGACGGTTCTGGCCCACCGGCAGCGCGAGGCGGGTGGCATGGCGCAGCACGTCGTGGTTGCTGAGCACCCAGGTGGTGGTGGCGCCCACGACCTGGTCGGCGGCCAGCGAGTCCTCGATCACCTTGCGCTGGTCGATCGCGCGCCACGGGGTCTCGAGGTACCCGAAGTTGAACGCCTGCTGGAACTCGTCGGGCCGCACGTAGAGCGCCCGGCGCTCGGCCGGCTCGACCCACGCCTCGGCCACCATCATCCGGTCGCCCGGGTAGGAGTCGAGGATCTTGCGCCACTCCTGGTACACCGCGTGCACGCCGTCCTGGTCCCACATCGGCGGGCGGCGGCCGGCGCCGTCGGCGCTGTGGTCGAGGAGCTTGTGCTCGCTGGCCCAGTCCGGCAGGCCCTCCTCCTTGACCAGGCCGTGCGCGACGTCGACCCGGAAGCCGTCGACGCCGCGGTCGAGCCAGAACCGCAGGATGTCGTGGAAGGCCTCGTGCACCCTCGGGTTCGACCAGTTCAGGTCGGGCTGCTTGACGTCGAACAGGTGCAGGTACCACTGGCCGGAAGTGCCGTCCGGCTCGGTGACGCGGGTCCACGCGGGGCCGCCGAAGACCGAACGCCAGTCGGTGGGTGCCTCGTCGCCGTCCGCGCCCTTGCCGTCGCGGAACATGTACAGGTCGCGCTCGGGGCTGCCCGGCCCGGCCGCGAGGGCGGCCTGGAACCAGGCGTGCTCGTCGCTGGAGTGGTTGGGCACCAGGTCGACGACGACCTTGATCCCGGCCTCGTGCGCCGTGGCGATGAGCGTGTCGGCGTCCGCGAGGGTGCCGAAGACCGGGTCGATGTCGGTGTAGTCCGCGACGTCGTAGCCCGCGTCGGCCTGCGGCGAGGTGTAGAAGGGCGAGACCCAGATCGCGTCGACCCCGAGGTCGCGCAGGTACGGGATCCGGCTGGTGATGCCGGGCAGGTCGCCGACGCCGTCGCCGTCCGCATCGGCGTACGAGCGCGGGTAGACCTGGTAGATGACGGCGTCACGCCACCACGGGGTGCGGGTGGGGTCCTCGGCAGGAGCGGGAGAGGTCAGCGGCTGCGAAGTGGTCACGCCCTCGATGCTAGGGGGACCGCCGCCGCGCTGTCGAATCGATTCGCTGGGTTCAGGACGACCGCTGGGAGGGGTCGTCCATGGCGTTCACCATCGAGTGCGCGGCGCGCTCGAGGTAGTCCCACAGCACCGACGCGTGCAGGGGCGGCAGGGCCAGCTCGTCGACCGCCTCGCGCATGTGGTGCAGCCAGCGGTCGCGCATGTGGGGCGTGACGGCGTAGGGGTGGTGGCGCATCCGCAGCCGGGGGTGGCCCCGCTGCTCGCTGTACGTCGTGGGCCCGCCCCAGTACTGCTCGAGGAACATCCGCAGCCGGTCCTCGGCGGGGCCGAGGTCCTCCTCGGGGTACATCGCCGTGAGCTCGGGGTCGCCGGCGACGCCGAGGTAGAACCGGTGCACCAGCCGGTGGAACGTCTCGTGCCCGCCCACCTGCTCGTAGAAGGACGGCTGGGCGCCGGGCTGCTGCTCTGTCACGGCTCCAGTCTCCCAGCCCGGCCGGCGCCGGCCCGGATCGCCCCTGCCACCGGACCTCGCACCACCCGTCCAGGACACGGTCCGGTCACGGACGTTGACACCCGGCGGTGGCGGGAGCATCATCCTGGGCAGGATCTGGTCAATCGATTTAGCAGATCATCCGGGAGGACGCGATGAAGCGGGTCGGCATCAAGGACGTCGCACGCGAGGCGGGGGTCTCGACGTCGACGGTGTCCCTGGTGCTGAGCGGCAAGACCGAGGCCCGCATCCCCGCCGGGACCCGCGAGCGCGTGCACCGGGTCGCCGCCGAGATCGGGTACGCGCCGAACTCCATCGCCCGCGGGCTGCGCACCCGCCGCACCCACACGATCGGTCTGGTGTCGGACCAGATCGCCACCACGCCGCACGCGGTGCGGATGATCGAGGCCGTCCAGGACGTCGCCCGCGAGCAGGGTCGCCTGCTGTTCCTGGTGAACACCGGGTCCGACACCGAGGTCGCGCAGACCGCGGTCGAGACGCTCCTGGCCCACCAGGTCGACGGCCTGGTGTACGCCTGCATGTGGCACCAGGTGGTCGACCCACCGGCCGGCCTCCCCGAGGGCTCGGTCTTCCTCGACGCGCGCCCCGCCTCGGGCGGGTTCCCGGCCGTCGTCCCGGACGACCGCGGCGGTGCCGTCGCGGCCGTCCGCGAGCTCGTGGCGCAGGGGCACCGTCGGATCGCCTACCTCGCCGCGGACGAGCACCCGATGCCCATCGCCTCCGGCCTGCGCTGGGAGGGCTACGAGGAGGTGCTGCGCGACGCCGGCATCGAGCCCGACCCGCGCCTGTGCGTCCCGGTGACCAGCACGACCGCGGCCGGTGGCGTCGAGGCGGCCGGGGCCCTGCTCGACCTGCCCCCGGACGTGCGCCCGACGGCGCTGTTCTGCTTCAACGACCGGGTGGCCATGGGGGCCTACCGCGCGGCGCGCCGGCGGGGGCTGGAGATCCCCCGGGACCTGTCGGTGATCGGCTTCGACGACCAGGAGCTCATCGCCGCGGCGCTCGACCCGCCCCTCACGACGGTCGCCCTGCCTCACTACGCGATGGGGCGCTGGGCGATGGAGGTCCTGCTGGACCTCCGCGAGGCCCCGGCCGAGGACGACGGGGTGGCGCTCATGCCGTGCCCGCTCGTCCACCGGGAATCGGTTGCCCCGCCGCCGGCCGACCCGATCGGGTCGACCGGCGGCGGGGACTGAACACACCACACACGGACGTCGCGAGACGCCCACAACCGGAAGGCCCGACCTGCCAGTCGGGTCTCCAGGAGAGGAAGCACGATGAAGCGCACGTCCTCACTCACCATGCTAGCGACGGTCGCCGCCTCGGCGACCCTGCTCGCAAGCTGCGGTCAGGCCGGTCAGTCCGACGGTGGCGGCGGTGACGGCGGCACCACCGAGCTGACCATGTGGACGCACTCGGCCGGCAACGAGGCCGAGCTCGAGGTCTACGAGCAGATCATCAGCGACTTCAACGGGTCGCAGGACCGGTACGAGGTCGTGATGGAGTCCTTCCCGCAGGGCGCCTACAACGACGCGATCGTCGCCGGCGCCGCGGCGGGTGACCTGCCGTGCCTGCTCGACATGGACGGTCCGATCGTCCCCAACTGGGCGTGGGCGGGGTACATCCAGCCGCTCGGCATCTCCGAGGAGATCGTCGACAGCCTCCTGCCGACCGCCGTGGGTCGCTACCAGGACGAGGTGTACTCGGCCGGGTACTGGGACGCCGCGCTGTCGGTCTTCGCCCGCAAGTCGGTTCTGGACGCGAACGGCATCAGGATCCCCACCGTGGCCGAGCCGTGGACGATCGAGGAGTTCGACGCGGCCCTGGTCACCCTGCAGGGAGCCGGCTACGCCACGCCGCTCGACATCGGTGCCGAGGACGCCGGCGAGTGGTGGCCGTACGCCTACTCGCCGATGCTGCAGAGCGCCGGGGGCGACCTGGTCGACCGCGACTCGTTCCTGACGGCCGACGGCGCCCTGAACGGGCCCGAGGCGGTGGAGTTCTTCGACTGGTTCCAGAGCGTGTTCGAGCGGGGCCTGGCGAGCGACGCCGGGACGATCGGCAACGCGGAGTTCAACAGCGACGAGGCCGCCCTGAGCTACACCGGGGTGTGGAACGCCATGGAGTCCCTCGACACGGTCGGCGACGACCTGCTGATCCTGCCGCCGCCGGACTTCGGCGAGGGCCCGAAGATCGGTGGCGCGTCGTGGCAGTGGGGCATCTCCGAGTCCTGCGCGGCCGCCGACGGCGCCCGTGAGTACCTCGAGTTCAGCTTCCAGCCCGAGTACATCGCGCAGTTCGCCGACAAGCAGGTCGTCATCCCGGCGACCGCGGAGGCCGAGGAGCTGTCGGAGATGTTCGGCGAGGGAGACCCGCTGCGCCCCTTCGTCGAGCTGTCCCAGGAGCTCGCGGTCGAGCGTCCGCCCACGCCCGCCTACCCCGTCATCTCGAGCGTCTTCGAGCGGGCGGCCAAGGACATCATGAGCGGCGCCGAGGTCCAGTCGACGCTGGACGACGCCGTCCAGGAGATCGACGCCAACATCGATTCCAACGACGGGTACGGCTTCTAGCCGACGTCTCGAGCGGCGGCCGGCACCCAGGTCCCCGGACGACCGGTCCGGCAGCGCGCGCCCGCGCGCGCTGCCGGCCGGCCCGGGCGCTGCGTCCCAGGTCGCCGGAACGGATGTGCACGATGACCACCCCCACCCAGCAGGTCGCCCCCCACGCGGCGCCCGGCGCCGACCCCACCGGCTCGCGCCGTCGCAGACGCCGCGCCCGCCAGACCCGCGGCGGCGCCAGGTCCGCCTACGCGATGGTCGCCCCGGCGACCGTCCTGCTCGTCCTGTTCCTCATCATCCCGGTGCTCCTGGCGTTCGGGCTGTCCTTCACCAACGCCCGTCTCATCTCGCCCAACCCGCCGCGCTTCGTCGGGCTGGACAACTTCGTCCGGGCCTTCACCAGCGACCCGACCTTCCTGCGCTCGCTGCTGAACACCTTCATCTTCGCCGCCGTCGTCGTGCCGGTACAGGCGGCGCTGGCGCTGTTCATGGCGATCCTGGTCAACCAGAAGCTGCGTGGCGTGACGTGGTTCCGCGTCATCTTCTTCGTCCCCGTGGTCACCTCCATCGTCGTCATCTCGATCCTCTGGGACTTCATGTACCAGGGGAACGGGCTCATCAACTCGATGATCGACACGATCACGTTCGGGGCGTTCCAGGGCACCGACTGGCTGAGCAACACCGACACGGCGCTCGGCGCGATCATCGTGCTCTCGATCTGGCAGGCCGTCGGGTTCCACATGATCATCTGGCTGTCCGGGCTGCAGACGATCCCCGAGGAGCTCTACGAGGCGGCGCGCATGGACGGCGCCAACGCCTGGCAGCAGTTCGTCAACGTGACCTGGCCGGGCCTGCGCTCGACGATGGTCTTCATCCTGGTGACCATCACGATCGCGGCCCTCGGGCTGTTCGTGCAGGTCGACATCATGACCCAGGGCGGCCCCCAGGACGCCACCACGACGCTCGTCTACCACGCGGTGCGCAAGGGCTACCGCGAGCAGGAGACGGGGTACGGCGCAGCGATCTCGCTCATCTTCTTCGTGATCGTGCTCGTCGTCGCCCTCATCCAGCGGTACCTGACCCGAGAGAAGGACTGACATGTCCACACCGGTGACAGCTGACCCTCGCGCCGCGGAGACGGCCGGCCAGCGCCGCGACAGGCACGACGCCGACTCGCGCAAGCGGCGGCGGGTGCTCGTGGGGTACATCCCGATGGTGCTGCTGGCGGCCTTCTTCCTCTTCCCGCTCGTCTTCATGTTCGTCTCGAGCCTGAAGCCGGACGCCCAGATCCTCGGCGACATCGGCTCGCCGCAGGCGTTCCTGCCGGTCGGCGACATCAGCACCCAGAACTACGTCGACGTCTTCGACCGGGTGCCGGTGGCGCGGTTCATCGCCAACTCGGTGTTCGTCACGGTGATGGTCGTGGGGCTGGGCCTGCTCATCAACAGCATGGCGGGGTTCGCCCTGTCGCGGCTGGAGTGGACCGGGCGCAAGGTGCTCCTGACGGTCGTCATCGCGACCCTCATCGTCCCCTTCGAGACGATCGCGATCCCGATGGTCTACTGGGTGTCGAAGCTGCCGACCCTCGTCCTCGAGAACGGCGTCGTGAAGTACGACTTCGGGTGGCTCAACACCTACGAGGTCCAGATCGTCCCGTTCATCGCGAACGCGTTCTCGATCTTCCTGTTCACGCAGTACTTCTCGACGATCCCGAAGTCGCTCGACGAGGCCGCGAGGATCGACGGCGCCGGCTGGTTCACCATCTACCGGCGCATCATCGTCCCGCTGTCGGGGCCGGCGTTCGCGACGGTCGCGATCCTGACCTTCCTGCCGGCGTGGAACCAGTACCTGTGGCCGCTCATGGTCGTCCAGCAGGAGGAGCTGCGCCCGGTCATGGTCGGCATGCAGTACTTCTTCCAGATCAACCCGGCCTGGGGCGAGATCATGGCCTACACCTCGCTCATCACGCTGCCGGTGCTGGTGATGTTCCTGGCCTTCCAGCGGGCCTTCGTCAGCAGCATCGCCTCCAGCGGCGTGAAGGGATAGGACGTCGATGCTGAGGCTCGCGGACCACTGGGTCTGGGACAGCTGGGGCGCCCACGACGGCGACCACCACCACCTGTTCTTCCTGCGCGCGTCGCGCGCGCTCCACGATCCCCACCGGCGTCACCTGCGGGCGTCGGTGGGGCACGCGCGCTCCACCGACCTGTCGCGCTGGGAGCTGCTGCCGGACGCGCTGGTCACGGCCGACGGCCCGTCCTGGGACGACCAGGCCACCTGGACCGGTTCGGTCGTGCGCGCGCCGGACGGCAGCTGGCGGATGTTCTACACCGGGGTCTCGCGCGCCGAGCGCGGGCTCGTCCAGCGGGTGGGCGTCGCTGCCTCGTCGGACCTCGTCAGCTGGCACCGGGTCGGTGACGGCCTGCTGCTCGAGGCCGACCCACGCTGGTACGAGAAGCTCGACCTGACCGCGTGGATCGACGAGGCGTGGCGCGACCCGTTCGTCTTCGCCGACCCCGACGGTGACGGCTGGCACATGCTGCTGACCGCCAGGGTCCCCGAGGGCGACCCGGCCGGACGGGGGGTGATCGGTCACGCGTGGAGCCCGGACCTGGAGCGCTGGCAGGTGCGCCCGCCGCTGACCGCACCAGCGGGTTTCGGCCAGCTCGAGGTGCCGCAGGTGGTCGTCGTCGACGGCCTTCCCGTCCTGGTGTTCTCCTGCTGGCCCGACCGCGCGGCCGCGGCTCGTCACGAGGGGTGGGAGAGCGGCGGCGTCTGGGTGGTCGCGGGGGAGTCCCTGACCGGCCCCTGGGACCTCGAGGCCGCGACCACCTTCGACCACCCGAGCCTGTACGCGGCGCGTCTGGTCGAGCGCCGACCCGGTGACTGGGTCCTGCTCGGGTTCCGCGACACCGAGGACGGGGCGTTCGTCGGCGAGATCCCCGACCCGCTGCCCGTCGTGCGCGACGGCGACCGGCTCCGGCTCGCGACCCCGCAGGACGTGCGGACCCCGACGGGCTGACCGCCCGCCGCCGCCGGCCGATCTCTGGTGGGATGTCGTCGTGGACGACCCCCTGGACGCCGCGCTGCCCGGGCTCGACGGGTTGGCGCCGCACCGGCAGGAGCTCTTCGCGCTGCGCACCCGCCGCTGGTGGCCCGACCTGGTCGACGGCCTGCGGGGGGTCTACGCCGACCCCGAGGCGGTCGGGCGGCGGCTGCTGGCGCTCGCGGCGCGCGCCTACGCCGCCCGGCCGGACGACCTGCACGTGCTCGACCTGCAGCGCTCGCTCGAGCCGGACTGGTTCCAGCGTCCTGACGTGGTGGGGTACGCGGCGTACACCGAGCGGTTCTCGCCGGACGGCACCCTGGCGGGGGTCGCGAGCAGGGTGCCGCACCTGCGCAGCCTCCAGGTGCGGTACCTGCACCTCATGCCGCTGCTGGAGCCGCGCCCGGCGCCGAACGACGGCGGCTACGCGGTGGCCGACTACCGCGCGGTGCGCTCCGACCTCGGCACCGTCGACGACCTGGTCGCACTGACCGGCAGGCTGCGCGAGTCCGGCATCAGCCTGTGCCTCGACCTCGTCCTCAACCACGTCGCCCGCGAGCACGAGTGGGCCGTGGCGGCGCGCGACGGCGACGAGCGGTACCGCGCGTACTTCCACGTCTTCGGCGACCGCGAGCTTCCGGACGCGTACGAGCAGACCCTCCCGGAGGTGTTCCCCGACTTCGCCCCGGGCAGCTTCACCCACGACGACGACCTGGGCGGCTGGGTCTGGACGACGTTCAACTCCTGGCAGTGGGACCTCGACTGGTCGAACCCCGACGTGCTCGCCGAGATGGCCGACGTCGTGCTGTTCCTCGCCAACCTCGGGGTCGAGGTGCTGCGGCTCGACGCGATCGCGTTCATCTGGAAGCGCTTGGGCACCAACAGCCAGAACCAGCCGGAGGTGCACGGGATCACCCAGGCGCTCAAGGCCGTCACCCGGATCGCCACCCCCGCCCTGCTGCTCAAGGCGGAGGCGATCGTCAGCCCGGGCGACCTGGTGCACTACCTCGGCCAGGGCCGCCACGCCGGCCGCGTGAGCGACCTGGCGTACCACAACAGCCTCATGGTCCAGAGCTGGTCGATGCTGGCCGCGCGCGACGCCGGCCTGGCGGCCGAGGCGCTCGGCGCGGTGCCACCGGTACCGAGCACCACGGCGTGGATCACCTACGTGCGCTGCCACGACGACATCGGCTGGGCGATCGACGACGCCGACGCCGCGGCGGTGGGTGTGAACGGCTTCGACCACCGCTCGTTCCTGTCCGACTTCTACTCGGGCACGCACGAGGGGTCCTTCGCCGACGGGCTGGTGTTCCAGGCCAACCCGCAGACCGGGGACCGCCGGATCAGCGGGACGACCGCCAGCCTCGCCGGTCTGGGGCGTGCGCTGCTGCACGACGACGGCCCCGCCACCGACGACGCGGTCGCCCGCATCCTGCTGTCCCACGCCCTGGTGATGGGCTGGGGCGGCGTCCCGGTGCTGTGGTCCGGCGACGAGGTGGCCGCCCTCAACGACGAGGGCTGGCGCGACCAGCCCGGCCACGACGAGGACAACCGGTGGGCGCACCGACCCCGGCTCGACGACGCCGCACTCGCCGTCGCCGCCGCCGACCCGACCTCGCCGCAGGGACGGGTGCTGGCGGGCCTGCGCCGGCTCGCGGGCGTCCGCGCCGTCCTGCCGCACGTGCACGCGGCGGTGGCGTCCGAAGCCGTGCCCACACCGGACCGCGGCGTCCTCGGCGTCCTGCGCCGCCACCCGCTCGGACTGATGATCGGGCTCTACAACGTCACCGAGACCTGGGGCGGCGTCCCGGACTGGTGGCTCTCGGAGCAGGGCCTGGAGATCGACGACCTGCACGACCACCTCGCCGGCGGGCCGCCGGAACGCGACGACCACGCCGTGCTGCTGCCGCCCTACCGGGCGGTCTGGCTCACTGCACGGCCGACGTGAGCCGCATGACGTTGTCGACGTAGCGCGACCAGAGCGGACGTCCGCGCCACTGCTCGGCGGTGAGCTCGGAGGACACCGACCGGTAGGCGTCCTCGACGTCGCGCACGCGGCGTACGACGTCGCCGCCCGTGCACAGCAGCGACACCTCGAAGTTGAGCGTGAACGAGCGCACGTCGAGGTTGGACGAGCCGACCACCGCCACCGTGTCGTCGACGGACAGGAGCTTGGCGTGCAGCACGGCGGGCGACGGGTAGCGGTAGATCCGCACGCCCGCCTCGAGCAGCGCGTCGTAGTAGGAGTTCTGCGCGCGCTGCACGACGAGCTGGTCGCCACGCTCGCTGACGAACAGCTCGACCGCCACGCCGCGCTGCGCGGCGGTCGTGATCGCGTAGAGCAGGGACTCGTCCGGGACGAAGTAGGGGCTGGTGATCGACAACCGCTGCCGCGCGCCGTAGATCAACGTGTTGAAGAGCCGGAGGTTGTTCTCGTGGGGGAACCCCGGGCCGCTCGGCACGACCTGGCAGATCAGGTCGCCCGGGTCGTCCTGGCCGGTGGGCTGCGCCGCCTCCCGCGCGGCGAACTGGTGGTCGAGCCGCTCGTGGGTCTCGACGAACCAGTCGGTGGCGAACACCGCGTTCAGCGACGGCACCACCGGGCCGCGCACCCGCACCATCAGCTCGGTCCACCGGCGGTCGCCGCGGCGGTGGTACCCGGCGTCGATCAGGTTCTGCGAGCCGGTGAACGCCAGGTCGCCGTCCACGACCAGGATCTTGCGGTGGTTGCGCAGGTCGGGCCGGCGCCAGCGTCCGCGCAGGGGGTGGATCGGCAGCATCTCGTGCCACTCGGCGCCGGTGGCGTCCAGCCGGCGACGCACGTCCCGGTAGCCGCCGACCCGACGGGTGCCGATGTGGTCGAACAGCAGCCGCACCGTCACACCGCGCGCGGTCGCGCGGGTGACCGCCGCCCAGAACGGCTCGGTCGTCGAGTCGAACGCGAGGATGTAGAACTCCACGTTGACGTGCTCGCGGGCCCCGTCGACCGCCTCGGACATCTGCCGGATCGCGTCGTCGTACCCGGTGACGAGCCGCACCTCGTTGCCCGCCACCGCGGGCAGCGACCCCAGGGCGCGGGCCAGCGAGAGCGCCGGCCGCAACCACGCCCGCACCTCACCCTCCGGAACGGCGTCGGGCAGGTCGCGCGAGCGCTCTCGGATCACCAGGTCGACCTCGGCCTGCTCGCGGCGCCGCCGGCTGTCGACGAAGGGGCTGCCGATCAGCAGGAACGCCACGATCCCCACGAACGGGAGGAAGAAGATCAGCAGCAGCCAGCCCCACGCCGACGACGGCCGGCGTCGCTCGGGCACCAGGCCGAGCGCGACCACCTTCACCAGGAAGTCGAGGACGAGCAGGACCGTGCCGGTCCACACCGGCCAGCCCGACGCCTCCGTGGCTCAGCCCTCGTCGGTGCCGGTGCGGCTGCGCTCGTCGCGCATCCACACGGTGCGCTGCGGGAACGGGATCTCGACGCCCTCGGCGTCGAACACGGCCTTGATCCGCCGGCGCAGCTCGCGGGCCACCCGCCACTGCTCGAGCGGGACGGTCTTCACCACGAGCCGGACCACGACCGAGTCGGCCGACAGCGCCTCGACACCCCAGACCTCGGGCTCCTCCATCACCAGCGGGGCCCACTCCGGGTCGGCGTGCAGGTCGTGGCCGACCTGCGCGAGCAGTCCCTGCACCCGGGTGACGTCCTCGCCGTACCCGACGCCGATGTCGAGCACCGCGCGCGCCCAGCCCTGGGACTGGTTGCCGACGCGCTGGATCTGCCCGTTCGGCACGTACCAGACCGTGCCGTCGACCGAGCGCAGGCGCGTGACCCGAAGACCGACCGCCTCGATCGTCCCGACCGCCTCACCGAGGTCGACGACGTCACCGACGCCGTACTGGTCCTCGACGATCATGAACAGGCCGGAGAGGAAGTCCTTGACGAGCGACTGGGCACCGAAACCCAGTGCGACACCGAGGATCCCGGCGCTCGCGAGCAGCGGCCCGATGTTCAGCCCGAGCTCGGCGAGGATCATCAGCACGACCACCGTGGCGATCACGCCCGTGGCGACGCTGCGCAGCACCGTGCCCATCGTGCGGGCCCGCTGCACGCGCCGCTCGGACGCCAGCGGGCTGTGCTGCTCCAGCACGTTCTGGTAGCTCCACCACCGGCGGCCGCGGCCGTCGTGCGCGGGCCGGTCTGCCGCGATCCGGTCGACCACCCGCGCGATCACCTTCTGCACGAGCATCCGGACCACGAAGCCGATCGCCAGGATCAGCAGGATCCGCAGCGGCGTGCCGACCAGCAGCTCGGCCCACTCGCCGAGGCGGCGCTCGCCGGTGACGTCGGTGACGAGACGGCAGATCCGGGCACCCTCGTCGCAGGCGTTCACGGCGGTGTCGAGCACGTCCTGCGGCAGGACCGACCCGCTCGGCGAGGGGGACGGGGTGCTGGCGAGCAGCAACCTCAAGAGGTGACCTCCAGGTGGGTGTGACGGGCCATGAAGGCCAGGGTGTCGGCCGACAGCTCGACCGACCGCGACAGGGCGCGCGCACCGTGGCCGACGTCGGACTCGCGGCGCAGCAGCACCGGACTCCTCGACGGGTCGGCCGAGGTGGCGTGCTGCAGCGCGGCGCAGAGCTTGCGCGCGTGCAGCGGGTCGACCCGGGAGTCGCTGTCGAAGACGGTGAACAGCGTCGCGGGGTAGACGGTCTGCTCGGTGACGCGGTGGTAGGGCGAGTACGACAGGAGCCACGCGAGCTGTTCCGCGTCGGTCGCGTCCCCGTACTCGCCGGTCCACGACACCCCGAGCCCGTGCAGCTGGTACCGCACCATGTCGAGCAGCGGGGCGGAGCAGACGACCGCCGCGTACAGGTCGGGCCGCTGGGTCAGGGCCGCACCGACGAGCAGGCCGCCGTTGGAGCCGCCGGAGACCCCCAGCCGGTCGGAGGTCGTCCAGCCGTCGGCGACCAGACGCTCTGCGGCGGCGTGGAAGTCGTCGAACACGTTCTGCTTGTGGCCGAGCATCCCCGCCCGGTGCCACTCCTCGCCCTCCTCGCCACCGCCGCGCAGACCCGCGATGGCGTAGACGCCGCCGGCCTCGACCCACGCGAGCAGGCCGGCCGAGTAGCCCGGCGTCATCGAGATGCCGAAGCCGCCGTAGCCGTAGAGCACGGCGGACGACGGCGCGAGGGGTCGACCCTCGGCGTCGAGCGCGTCGGCGCGGGCGGAGACGAACATCCGCACGACGGTGCCGTCGGCGCTGGCGTAGTCGATCTGCTGGGTGCGTACGTCTGGCACCTCGACGACCCCGGGCGGGGACGCGAACAGCGAGACCTCACCCGTCGGACCGTCGTACCGGTACACGTGCGGGACCGACGTGTGGTCGGTGTAGCTGAACCACGCCTCGTGGCCGCCCTCCGGCCGCGAGAGCAGGCCGCCGACGCTGCCGAGCCCCGGCAGCTGCACGGCGGACCGCTCGGCGCCGTCCCCGAGGTCGTGCACCGTGACGCGGGAGACCGCGTGCTGGGTCCACGAGACGAGCAGCCGGTCGTCGCCGCCGAGCGCCTCGCCGTCGAGGACGCAGTAGTCCTCGAGGACGGCGTCGTCGCGCTGCGGCACCAGGTCGGTCCAGTGCTCGGGGGTGGGGGTCGCCGGATCGGCGACGCACAGCCGTCCGCGCGGCGCGTCGAGGTCGGTGCCCACGTACAGGCGCCCGTCGCGTCCGACGTGCGCCCCGGTGCGGGCGTCGCGACCCACCACGACGTCGACCAGCACCGGCGCCGAGGGCTCGGTGAGCGACAGGTCTGCGAGCCAGACGTCGTTGCGGGGGTCGGTGCCCTCGGCGGCGGACACCACGAGCCAGCGGCCGTCCCACGACACCGAGGCGCCGTAGTAGGAGGTGATCGCGCGGCCGGCGCCGAACACCTCGACGTCCTCGGCCGGGTCGGTGCCGAGCCGGTGGAACCAGACCCGGCGGTGGTACTGCGCCTCGTCGGCCGGGACGAGCTCGGAGGCCAGCCGGCGGACGTAGTAGTAGGCCTCGCCGCCGACGAGCCAGGCGACGGGGGAGTACCGGGCACGGTCGATCGGGCCGTCGACCACCTCGCCGGTCGCGACGTCGACCACCCGCAGCACCGACTCCTCGTTGCCGCCTTCGCTCAGCTGGTAGGCCAGCAGGTGACCCTCCTTGGACGGCTGCCAGGTGTCGAGCGTGGTGGTTCCGCTCGGGTCGACCGCCATCGGGTCGATCAGCACCCGCTCGACCGGCGAGCCGTCGGGGCCGGGCTCGGCGACGAGCAGCACGGCGTGCTCCTGCTCGGCGGTGCGTCGGGTGAAGAACATCCGCTCTCCGCGCCACACCGGCGGCCCGACCGACCCGGCGCCGAGCAGCTCGGCCACGCGCGCCGCGAAGTGGTCGCGCGTCGTCCAGCCCGCCCGGTGCTGCGCGAGCAGGTCGTCCTGCGCCGCCGACCACTGCGCCGTCCGCGGGTCGGCGGGGTCCTCGAGCCAGCGGTAGGGGTCGCGCACGGGGGTGCCGGGGCTCGTGGGGAGCTCCTCGACCAGGTCGAGGCGCTCGGCGCGGGGGTACGGCTCGTCCCTCGCCGTGACCGGGTCCGGTGTCTTCTGGTTCGCTCGCTGCGCGTCGCTCACGGCACGCCACCCTACGTGCGACGGCCCCGCCGGCACGGCCCCCGGTCACCCGTCTGGCAGGATCGGGGCGCCCTGCCCGACCTCCACCCACCACCGGGAGCCACGCGCACGTGAGCGAGAACGACGACGGTCACGCACCGCGGACGCCACGGCTCGACGAGCTCGCGGCCCGCTACGGCGTCGCCACCGAGTACTGGGACTGGCAGGGCCGCCACGTCCTGGTCAGCGAGGCCACCGTCGTCGCCGTCCTCGACGCGCTCGGGGTCGCCGCCGGGTCGGCCGAGCAGGTCGAGGAGTCGCTGCTCGCCGCGGTCGAGGCGCCGTGGCGCCGGACCCTGCCGCCGGTCGTGGTGGTGCGCGCCGGCGACGACGTGCACGTGCCGGTCCACGTGCGCGACGGCGAGCCGGTGCAGCTGCAGGTGCTGCTCGAGGACGGCGGGCTCGCCCGCGGCGAGCAGGTGGACCGCTGGGTCGAGCCCCGAGTGGTCGACGGCGCGAAGGTCGGCGAGGCCACGTTCTCGCTGCCGTCGGACCTGCCGCTCGGCTGGCACCGGCTGGTGGCCAGCACGCCGTCGCAGGAGAGCGCCTGCTCGCTGGTGGTGACACCGCGCCGGATGGAGCTGCCCGAGCAGGTCTGGGACCGGCAGCGGTGGGGCTTCATGACCCAGCTGTACTCGGTGCGCTCGTCCCAGTCCTGGGGGCTGGGCGACCTCGCCGACCTGTCCGAGCTGCTGGCCTGGAGCGGGCGCGACCTCGGGGCCGACTTCCTGCTGGTCAACCCGTTGCACGCGGCCGAGCCGGTCGGCCGGATGGAGCCGTCGCCGTACCTGCCCACCACCAGGCGGTTCGTCAACCCGGTCTACATCCGGGTCGAGGACGTCCGCGAGACCGCGTACCTGCACAGCACCGACCGGGCGCTGGTCGAGTGGCAGGCCGAGGACCTGAGGGTGGCCAGCACCTCGGGCGACCTGCTCGACCGCGACGCCACCTGGGCGGCCAAGCGGGAGGCGCTGCACACCGTGTTCTCCGCCCCGCGCTCGCCTGCGCGCGAGGCGGCGTTCCGCGCGTTCTGCGCCCAGGAGGGCGACGGGCTGGTCGGTTTCGCCACCTGGTGCGCCTTCGCCGAGCACCTCGGACTGCCGGCGGCGCAGTGGCCCGCCGCGTTGCGCGACCCGTCGTCGGAGGAGGTCGAGCGGTTGAGCCGCCGCCTGGCCGAGCGGATCACCTTCTACCAGTGGCTCCAGTGGGTCGCCGACGAGCAGCTCGCGGCGGCGCAGCGCACCGCGCACGAGGCCGGGATGGCCTTCGGCGTCGTGCACGACCTCGCCGTCGGCGTCCACCCCGACGGCGCCGACACCTGGGCACTCGGTCCGGCGCTGGCGCGGGGAGTCAGCGTCGGAGCGCCGCCGGACGCGTTCAACCAGGTGGGCCAGGACTGGAGCCAGCCGCCGTGGCGGCCGGACACCCTGGCGGCCAGCGGTTACGCGCCGTTCCGCGACATGCTCCGCACCGTGCTCCGGCACGCGGGCGGGCTGCGGGTCGACCACGTGATGGGTCTGTTCCGGCTGTGGTGGATCCCGGACGGCGCAGGCCCGGCCGAGGGCACCTACGTGCGGTACGACCACGAGGCGCTGCTCGGCATCCTCTGCCTCGAGGCGCACCGCGCCGGCGCCTTCGTCGTGGGAGAGGACCTCGGCGTCGTCGAGCCCTGGGTGCGCGAGGTGCTCGCCGACAGAGGCGTTCTCGGCACCTCGATCCTGTGGTTCGAGAAGGACGAGGACGGTGAGCCGCTCGAGCCCGAGCAGTACCGCGAGCTGTGCCTGGCCACCGTGACGACCCACGACCTGCCGCCGACCGCCGGGTACCTCGCGGGCGAGCACGTCGACCTGCGCTCGCGCCTGGGGCTGCTCACCCGGCCGGTGGAGGAGGAGCGCGAGCTCGACGCCGCCGAGCGCGAGCAGGTGATGTCGCTGCTGCGCCGCCGCTCGCTGCTGCCGGAGGACGCCACCGAGCGCCAGGTCGTGGAGGCGCTGCACCGCCTGCTCACCTGGGCGCCGTCGCGGCTGCTGGGCGTGCAGCTCGCCGACGCGGTGGGTGACCGCCGTCCGCAGAACCAGCCCGGTACCGACCGGGAGTACCCGAACTGGCGGATGCCGTTGGCCGACGGCGTGGGCCTGCCCGTCCTGCTCGAGGACCTCATCACCCGCCCCCGTGCGATCTCGCTCGCCCAGGCGGTCGCCCGTCGCGGCTGACCTGCCGCACCCAGCCGAGCACGCGGAACGGCCCGTGAGCGGGGCTCACGGGCCGTTCGCGCGCACTGGCCGAGCGGGTCAGGAGGGGGGCGTTCCTGACCGCCGACGCCGCCGCCAGGCGAGGCGGACGCCGGTGAGCACGAGGTAGGCGGCCACGAACCAGACCACCCACGACAGCGGGGGGACGCCGCCGCCGAACACGGTGAAGGTGACGAGGTAGACGGCGAGGCAGACGACGAAACCCGCCACCTCGGCGCCGATCCGGCTGGGGGACAACGGCTCTGCTCCTTCCGTGGTCAGCACGGCACGTGGTACGAGTCGTAGGTCATCCAGATGGTGGCGGCCACCGGGTAGAGCGGCACCCGCATCTTGAAGCACCGGCCGGGGGTGCGGGCCGCGGCCTGGGCGGTGGCCACCATGTCGGCCGCGTAGGGACCGACCATCGCCGAGCACGCGGCCCTGACCCGCCAGTCGACCTGCAGCGTCCCGCAGATCGCCGTGGCGACGGCACCCACCGGGCCGGCGATCTTGGCGAGCTTGACCGTGTCGGTGCGGTTCCACTTCATGTACGCGACCGCGATGCCACGGTGGAACCCGAACGAGATCGTCGGGTCGGCCGCGACCGGGAAGACGGCGCCGCCGGTGTCGACGTGCTGGCGCAGCCGGCCGTCGGGCAGGAGCGTGTACCGCGTCGGCAGGAGCGTGCCCGTCGCGTCGACCGCCCAGGGCGCCTCGACGGCGCCGACGGTGCGCTCGCTGGCGAGGTCGACGACCCAGAACGCGCCGTCGCCGGCGGCCCGCAGCTCGGTGCCGTCCGGCAGGTCGAGGTCGAAGTCGGCCTGCGACCGTCCGTCGTCGAGGACCGCCACCAGCGAGTACCCGCCGGTGCCGCGGTCGTGCAGGAGCGTGGGCAGGTCGGCGCCGTCGGTGCCGGTGGCGGGCGCCACGGTGCCGGCAGCGAGCCGTACCCGGCCCGCGAGCAGGTCGGTGCCGAGGCCGGTGGTGGCGGCGACGGCGCGCTGGGCCGTCGCGGTCGGGCGATCAGGTGGTGCGACGGCCTGGGCGGCCGAGGTCGGCGCGAGCAGCATCACGGCTGCTGCGGCCGAGGTGAGCACGGTGCGGATGCGCATGTCGTTCCCCGAGGTGTCGGACGGTCCGGCGGTGCCGGCTGCTGCCCGAGCGTCGCAACGACGAGGGGTTCCGCGGCACCTGCTCAGGGCGTGACGCGTTCCGCCCCAGGGCGTGACGCGGCCCCACCGGGGGAGGTCCGGACCAGGAACCGCAGCGTCTGCGGCTCGAGGGACGCCGTCCGGACGCCGTCGTTCGCCTCGATCACCGTGCGCGAGGCGACGTTCGACACGTGGCACGTCACGAGCGCGGGGTCGATGCCGTGCGCCGCCGCGAGCGGCAGCACCGCACGCAGCATCGCGGTGGCGTGACCTCGGCTGCGCTCGGACGGCCGCACCTCGTAGCCGATGTGGCCGCCCACCACCTCGAGCGCCGGGGTCAGCCTGTGCCGCAACGAGATCCGACCCAGGTACTCGTCACCTTCGCACCACCACCAGGTGGTCTGAGGCACCGAGCCGGCCGGTCGACCGGGATCGTCGTCGCGCGCCTCCTGCTCGAGCATCGCGACGAGCGCGTGGAACCCGACGGGACGCGCGAGCACGTCCGGGGCGAGCGGGACGGCCTCGCCGGCGCCGGCGTGCTCCCGCACCGCCTGGACGAACGACGCGTGGACGTCGTCGCCAGGAGGCACGAGGCGGGGCACGGGTGGAGCCGCCCGTCAGACCCGGTCGCGCTCCTGCGCGGCCAGCGCCCGGCGGATGCCGTCGCGGTTCTCGACGGTGAGCCGCTTGAGGGCCGGCAGCTCGACGCCGCTGGAGCCGAGCCAGGCGTCGGTCTTCTCCAGCAGCGACCGGTCGGCCAGCGCGGTCGGGTAGAGCCCGATCACGATCTGCTGCGCCATCTCGTTCGTGCGGCTGGTCCAGACCGGCTGCAGCGCGTCGAAGTAGCGGTCGACGTAGGGCTCGATCAGCGCGGTGTCGTGCACCCGGGCGAAGCCCGCGATCACGGTGGCCTGCACGGCGTTCGGCAGCTCGTCGGACTCGACGACCTGCAGCCAGACCTTCTCCTTGGCCTCCGGGGTCGGGATCGCGGCGCGCGCACCGGCAGCCGCCCGGCGGCCGGTGGCGGTGTCGTCGCGCTCGAGCTCGCGGTCGATGGCGTCCTCGTCGGCGGCGCCGCCGGCCACCAGGGCCACGAGCAGCTCCCAGCGCAGGTCGGTGTCGACCTCGAGACCGGGCATCGGCTGCGAGCCGTCGAGCAGGCCCTGCACCCGGGCGAGCTGCTCGGGCGTGCGGGCGTACCCCGCCGCCGCCTTCACCAGCTGCAGCTGCAGGTCGCCGCCGGCACCGGCGGTCTCGGCGGCGGCGAGCAGCCGGGTGCCGACCTCGTCGGAGACCGCGAGCCGGTGCTCGGGGTGGACGTAGAACCTGACCGTCGTGGCGAGCTGGCGCAGCACCGTCAGCACGACCGACGAGTCGGTCTCGACCGCGATGTTCTCGCAGACCAGCTCGACGAAGTCGCGTGGCGCCATCTCGGCGTCGCGGGTCATGTCCCACGCCGCCCCCCACACCAGGGCGCGGGGGAGGGAGTCGTCGAAGGCGCCGAGGTGCTTGACGGCCGTGGCCATCGAGACGTCGTCGAGGCGGATCTTGGCGTAGGCGAGGTCCTCGTCGTTCACCAGCAGCAGGTCGGGCAGCGGCTTGCCCACGGCGCCGGGGACGTCGGTGGACGGACCGTCGACGTCGAGCTCGATCTGCCAGCTGCGCTCCATCCGGCCGGAGCCGCCGAGGTCGTAGCCGGACACCACGAGCCGGTGCGGACGCTGGACGGGGTGGTCCTCGGGCGTCTCCTGCTGGACCGACAGTGCGGTGATCGTCCCGTCCGCGGTGTCGACCCGCGGCCGCAGCGTGGTGATGCCGGCCTTCTCGAGCCACAGCGCCGACCACGAGCCGAGGTCGCGCCCGGAGGTCGTCTCCAGCTCGGCCAGCAGGTCCTTCAGCTCGGTGTTGCCCCACGCGTGCTTGGCGAAGTAGCGGCGCAGCCCCTCGTCGAACTCGTCGCGGCCGACGTAGGCGACCAGCTGCTTCAGGACGCTGGCGCCCTTGGCGTAGGTGATGCCGTCGAAGTTGACCTCGACGTCCTCGAGGTCGCGGATGTCGGCGACGATCGGGTGGGTCGACGGCAGCTGGTCCTGCCGGTACGCCCACGACTTCTCCATGGAGGAGAACGTGGTCCAGGCGCGGTCCCAGCGGGTGGACTCGACCATGCAGAGCGTGGACGTGTACTCGGCGAAGGACTCGTTGAGCCACAGGTCGTCCCACCAGCGCATGGTGACCAGGTCGCCGAACCACATGTGGGCGAGCTCGTGCAGCACGGTGAGCGCGCGGCGCTCGACCATCGCGTCGGGCACCTTCGAGCGGAAGACGTAGCCCTCGAGGAAGGTGACGGCGCCGGCGTTCTCCATCGCGCCCGCGTTGAACTCCGGGACGAACACCTGGTCGTACTTCTGGAACGGGTACGGGACGGCGAACAGGTTCTCGTAGTGCCCGAAGCCCTGCCGGGTGATGTGCATGAGCTCGTCGGCGTCGAGGTACTGCGCCAGCGAGGCCCGGCAGTACACCCCGAGCGGGATCGTCCGGCCGTCGGTGCTGGTGAGCTCACCGGTGGTGCCCTCGTACGGTCCGGCGATGATCGCGGTCACGTAGGTCGACAGGCGCGGGGTGAGGGCGAACCGCCAGGTGGCCGAACCGGTGCCCGGGACCTCCTCGGGCTGCGGCGTGGGGGAGTTGGAGATGACGCGCCAGTGCTTCGGCCCGGTGACGGTGAACGCGAACGTCGCCTTGAGGTCGGGCTGGTCGAAGCAGGTGAAGACCCGTCGTGCGTCGGAGACCTCGAACTGCGAGTAGAGGTACACCTCCTTGTCGACGGGGTCGACGAACCGGTGCAGGCCCTCGCCGGTGTTCATGTACAGCGCGTCGGCCTCGACCGTCAGCTCGTTCTCGGACGCGAGGTCGTCGAGCCGGATCCGGGCACCGTCGGCCACCTCGGCGGGGTCGAGCCGGCGGCCGTTGAGCAGCACCGACCGCACCTGCGGGGCGATCAGGTCGATGAACGTGGACGCGCCGGGATCGGCGCAGGAGAACCGGACCGTGGTGGTGCTGGCGAAGGTCTCCTCGCCGGTGGTCAGGTCGAGGTCCACGTCGTAGGACGACACGCTCACCAGGGCGGCGCGCTCGCGCGCCTCGGTGCGGGTCAGGTTGGTGCCGGGCACTGCTGTCCTCTCGCGCGCCGGGTGGGCGCTGGTCCGGTTCGGGTCACCCCGTGTCGGGGTCTCGGCATCGCCCCAGGCCCCCCGGGGGGCACGCCGTGGGTCGCACGTTCGTCAGGGAATAGTGGCACGACGCCCGGGATTGGACCCAGCAGGCCACGGCCCCCCGCGGCGGCGCATCCCCGACCGCGATGACGCACGAAGCCCCCGCCGACCGAGCCGACCACGACCCCTGACGGAGGACCCCACCCGTGACCGAGACCCAGACCCAGACCGTCGACTTCTGGTTCGACCCCGTCTGCCCGTGGGCGTGGATGACGTCCCGGTGGATGCTCGAGGTCGAGAAGGTCCGCGACGTCCGCGTCTCGTGGCACGTGATGTCCCTGGCCGTCCTCAACGAGGGCCGCGACCTGCCCGAGGACTACCGCGACCTCATGGACCAGGGCGTGGTTCCCGGTTCGGGTGGTGCTGGCCGCCCAGGAGCAGCACGGCGACGACGTCGTCGGGAGGCTGTACACCGCGATCGGCACCCGCGTGCACCCCGGCGGCGAGAGGGACTACCGCACGGCGGTCGCCGAGGCGCTCGACGAGCTCGGCCTGCCCGCCTCGCTGCTCGACGCCGGCGACACCGACGCCGACGACGACGCCCTGCGCAAGAGCCACCAGGCCGGCATCGACCAGGTGGGTCAGGACGTCGGCACGCCCGTCATCGCCGTCGAGGGCACCGCGTTCTTCGGTCCCGTGGTCACCCCCTCGCCGAAGGGCGAGGCCGCCGCGCGGCTGTGGGACGGCGTCGTCGCCGTCGCGTCGACCCCCGGGTTCTACGAGCTCAAGCGCACCCGCGACGACGGCCCGATCTTCGACTGACTGTGTCTGTCGGGGGGCCGTCGGGGGCGTGCCCGACTGTTCGACTGACCTGTGTTGTCGGGGGGCCGTCGGGGGCGTGCCCCCGACTGTTGGCACACTGACCGCCATGCGCGTCCACCTCGGCTACGACCACGCCGGTTTCGAGCTCGCCCAGGTGCTCAAGCAGCACCTCGCCGACCAGGGTCACGAGCCCGTCGACCACGGCCCGCAGGAGCTCGATCCGCAGGACGACTACCCGGCGCCCTGCTACGCGGCCGCCCAGGCCGTGGTGGCCGAGCCCGGCAGCCTGGGCGTGGTGATCGGCGGGTCCGGCAACGGCGAGCAGATCGCGGCGAACAAGGCCCGCGGCGCCCGGGCGGCGCTCGCCTGGAACCTCGACACCGCGCGACTGGCCCGCCAGCACAACGACGCCAACCTCGTCGGCGTCGGCGCGCGGCAGCACTCCGAGGCCGAGGCGCTCGCCATCGTCGACGCCTTCCTCGCCGAGCCGTTCTCCGGCGAGGCCCGGCACCAGCGGCGGGTCGACGAGGTCGACGCGCTGGGGCTCTGAGCGCGGAGGGACCGTGCCGAGCGGTCAGAACATCGCGCCGTTGAAGGCGGCGACGTGCCAGCCGAACGCGCGCGCCGTCGGGACGACCGCCTCGGCGTCCAGGACCTCGACGAGACCGGCGGCCACCAGCTGGGACAGGTTCTGCCCGCCCAGGTACAGCGCGCCGAGGTCGCGGACGTCGAGCCGCAGCGCCGGCTCGGCGTCGGTGCGCTCGCAGGTGGCGCCGCTGCCGTCGTCGGCGCTGCGCAGGTGCCAGCGCCCGGCGTTGGTCGCCAGCATCGGGTCGGACACCTCGAGCACGACGTCGACCGGGCCGGCGTAGGCGCGGGCCGTCAGCGCCGCCGGCAGGTCGAGCACGCGCAGCCAGAGGGCGTCGGACAGGGTGACCTTGGCCTTGCGCAGGTCGACCAGCAGATGCAGCAGCGGGTCGTCGACCGGACGCACGTCGGTCGAGACCTTCGCCATCAGGTCCAGGTCGGCGAGGGTCGACCACAGCACGCGCGCCGACGCGGCGTCGAGCGCGGCGGCCTGGATGACCCGCACGGTGCCGTCAGGGCCGGTGTCCTCCCAGCCCTCCTTGCGGCGGAACAGCGCGGTGGCGCGGACCCGTCCCTCGCCGTCCTCGACGAGCATGACCTTCTTGCGCTCGTGCCCCTGCCGCCACTCCTTCGGGTCGGCGAGCAGCTGCTCGACCCGCGTCGGCAGACCGCGCGAGACCGCGCCCGGGTGCTCGGCGCGGAACGCCTCGTACACCGCGTCGACGACGCCCGCGTGCCGGTCGATGTCGGCGTTCTCGATCCGCACCCTCAGGTCGTCGCCGCCCGCGACGGGTCGCATGGCGGCGGAGCGGGGGATGGTGAAGCGCAGACCGTTGGCGGCCAGCCCGTAGCCGAACCGGCCGTAGATCGCCGGCTCGGCGGCCCACAGCACCGACACCGGCTCGGTGCCGCGAGCGGCGATCTCGGCGAAGTGGTGGTCGATCATCGCCCGCAGGACGCCGCGGCGGCGGTGCTGCGGGTGGACACCGACGTAGGTGAGGCCCGACGCGGGGACCCGGCCGCCCGGCACGGACATCGACAACGAGTAGGCCGAGTAGAGCCCGGCGTCCTGGCCGTCGACGGTGGCGACCGCCGTGCGGTCCCACTCGAAGCCGCGGTAGTCGTCGTCGACCGGGTCGTCGGTGCTCGACCACACCCACTGGAGGAGGTCGTCGACGTCGGCCCGCCGGTCGGCGCCGACGAAGCCCACCTCGACGCCCACCTCGACGCCGGGCCGTGCCGACGCACCGCTGCTGCTCTGCTCGTCCATGCCGCACAGGCTGGCACCGTGGAGCCCCGCGGAGCACGCGAGATTCGCGCCCGCGACCGGCGCAGGCCCCGGCCGGCGTCGACGTCACCCGCCGTCCACGACCGGCCCGACGGGCGGACCGCCCGACGCCGGTCGGGGCGGGCCGCTAGATTCGCGCCCGTGGAGCAGTCACTGGCGACGCGGGCGCGCCCGCGCGCCCGCCGCCGTCGGCGGGTGCCGCAGGGCATCACGATGGTCCGCCGCCAGCTGATGACGTCCCAGCCGTTCCAGCTGATCGTGCTCACCGGGCTGATCGTGCTCACCTGCTTCGCGAACCTGATCAGCCCCTCGGTGGTGCCGCTGTCGGCGCTCACCGTCGTGCTGCTGCTCGGCGGCTTCTACCTGCGCGTGCGCGCGCTGCTGCTGCTGTACCTGGTGGCCGGGTCCGCGCTGGTGTTCGTCCTGACCACCAGCGACCTGGTCGAGGCACCGATCGACTGGGGCACGATCGGGGTCATCCTCGGCACCGCGCTGCTGGTCTTCCTGTTCGCCCGCAGCCGTGAGCGGCTCGGTGTCCAGGGGATGGCGGGCGAGTCGATGCTGGTCGACCTGCGCGACCGGCTGCGCCAGCAGGGCCAGGTGCCGCGGCTGCCGCCGCAGTGGTCGGTCGAGACCACGCTGCGCTCGGCGTACGGCGACTCGTTCTCCGGCGACTTCCTGGTGTCGTCCCGCTCGTCCGACGACTCCCAGCTCGAGATGGCGATGGTCGACGTCTCCGGCAAGGGCCAGGCGGCCGGCACCCGCGCGCTGCTGCTGTCCGGGGCGTTCGGCGGGCTGCTCGGTGCGATGCCGCCGGAGGACTTCCTGCCGGCCGCCAACGCCTACCTGCTGCGGCAGCGCTGGCACGAGGGCTTCGCCACCGCGATGCACCTGTGCCTCGACCTCACCACCGGCCGGTTCCAGATCGCCAGCGCCGGCCACCCGCCCGCCGCGCACTACCACGCCGGGTCCGGCGTCTGGGAGGTGCTGCGCGGGGTGCACGGCCCCGTGCTCGGCATCGTCGACGGCGTCCGGTTCCCGGCCCACGAGGGCCGGATCGAGCGCGGTGACGCCCTGCTCTTCTACACCGACGGCCTGGTCGAGACCCCCGGGCGCGACCTCGACCTCGGCATCGACCGGCTGATGGGCGCCGCGCAGGACCTCGTCCGCCGCGGCGGGTTCAAGGGCGGCGCCGACCGCATCGTCGACGGCACCCACACCGACGAGAGCGACGACCGCGCGCTCGTGCTGGTCTGGCGCCAGTAGGTCCTTCCGGGCTCAGGGGGCGGTGACGCGGGTGCGCCCCGCGAGCCAGGCCTGCTGGTCCTCGAGCCGGCGACGGCGGCTGCCGGCGATCCGCACCCAGGTGCCGCCGTCGGCGTCGCGGTGGGCCACGACGGTCTCACCGGGGGAGGCGTAGCCGCCGGCGTCGGTGAACCGGGCCGTGGTGGCGTCGACCACCTCGAGGGTGGCGATGCCCGCGGTGGGGTCGGCCTGGTCGGGGGCGATCGCCCGCAGCCGTCCGCCGAGGTCGACCAGGTCGGTGACGCCCCACAGGCTCGCCCAGCGGCCCTCGAACACCGACAGCTCGTGCGCGGCCTGCTGCGTGCGCTCGCGGTGCGCGGCGAGGGCGGCGTCGACGATCTTCACCACGCCGGTGGCGAGCTCCTGCGCGGGCCCGTCGATCGCGTTCGTGAGCACGACGACGGTCAGGCCGTCGGACGGGTCGACCACCGTGCGGGTGATGTGGCCGGGGAAGCCACCACCGTGCCCGACCAGCGAGCGCTCGCCGACCTGCTGGCGGCCGAACCCGAGGCCGTAGTGCTCGTCGCCGCCCGGGACCGCCCACTGCGCGCGGTGCAGCCGCCGCTTCGAGGCGTCGGTGAGCAGCGTGCCCTCGCCCAGCACGTGCGCCGCGGCGTAGCGGACCAGGTCGCCCGCGGTGGACCAGAACCCCGTGGCCGAGGCGAGGGCGGCGGTGTCGACGGTGTCGATCGGCACCCGGTCGCCGAGGACGTGGCCGCTGTAACCCGTGGCGTACTCGCCGAGCCGGGTCGGGTCGAGCTCGGGGCCGGTGCGGTCCAGGCCGATCGGGGCCAGGACGGCCTCGCGCAGGTGCTCGGCGTACGGGCGGCCCGTCACCGCCTCGATCACCAGGCCGACCAGCCCGTAGCCGATGTTGGAGTACTTGAACTGCTCGTTCGCCGGCAGGACGTCCGCGGCGTCGTGCGCAGCCGCCACCAGGGCGGCACGGTCGGGGAACGGCCGGTCGAGCGTCCAGAAGTCGCTGTCGTGGGTGTCGCGGACGACGCCGCCGCCGTGCGCGAGCAGCTCGGCCACCGTCCGGTCGCCGACGGCGGCGTCCCGGACGTCGGGGACGTGCTGCGCGACCGTGTCGTCGAGCCGCAGCCGACCCTGCTCCACCAGCTGCATCACCGCGGTGGCGGTGAACGTCTTGGAGTGCGACGCGATGCGGAACAGGTGATCGGTGCGCAGCGGCTCGCCCTCGTCGTCCGGGCCGTCGGTGCCGGGCAGCCGGGCCGACCCGTGCGCGGTCTCGACCAGCACCTCGCCCGCCACCGCCACCGCGAGCTGGACACCCGGCACCCGCAGCGTCCGGCGGCGCAGCGCCACCCAGGTGTCGGCGTACCGGGCGGCCTGCCGGACGACCTCCACCTCGGCGGCGTCGAGGCGACCGGCGCGGTCGTCCGCGGTCGGGTCGGCGGTCACCGGCACGGCGTCGGGGCGGCTGCGGTCGGACGGTTCGGGGGTCTGCTCGGCCATGGTGGCGGACCCTAGCCCGGACGCCCGGCCCGCTCGCGTCGTCCCCGACCCCCGCAGTCCGTTAGGCTGAAAGGGTGAGTACTCCTGGCACCCGACGCCCGACCGGCCGAGCGCTGGTCTCCGGCCTGGCCGGTGCCGTCGCCGCCGTGGGTGTCGTCGTGCTCGGTGGCCAGCTCCTGGGCGGACCCCCCGAGGCCGCCACCGCGTCGCGGTCGATCGTCGCCATCGAGGCCGCCGGCACCGCTGCCGAGCGGGAGCCGGTCAGCGCCGCGGCCGCCGACGCGGCCGACGTCGCGGTCCAGGCCCCGCTGCTCACGCTCGTCACCCCGCCGCCCCCGCCGCCTCCCGCGGCCGACCGCACGCAGGACCGCGCGTCCCGGTCGGACCCGCGTCCCGGCTCGGGCTCCGGGTCCGGGTCCGGCACCCGCCCGCCGAGCTCCGGCGGCGGCGGCTCGACCGCCTCCCAGGTGATCTCGCTGGTCAACGCCGCCCGGGCCGACGCGGGCTGCGGACCCGTCTCGGCGAACGGCGCGCTCGCCTCCGCCGCCCAGGCGCACAGCGCCGACATGGCCGCCAACGACTACTTCTCGCACACCAGCCAGGACGGCCGCTCGTTCGCCGACCGGATCCGTGCCGCCGGCTACAGCGGGGGCGCGATGGCGGAGAACATCGCCGCCGGCCAGTCGAGCGCGTCGTCGGTGATGGCCGGCTGGATGGACAGCCCCGGCCACCGCGCCAACATCCTCAACTGCACCTACCGGCACATCGGCGTCGGCGTCGCCACGGGCGGCTCCTACGGCACCTACTGGACGCAGGACTTCGGCGGCTGACCTCTCGTCCCCGTCCGTTCGCCCAGTGAACGTGGTGACCGCCTCGTTCACTGGGCTTGCGAGCCTCGCGAGGTAGCAGCTCGCCCCGCCAGGACGGCGACCCGGGAACCGAGCCGCCCACCCAGCCCACGAGGATGGCGGCGTGACGACTGCCGACGACCTGGTCCTGCGCGAAGCGACCGACGACGACCAGCCGGCGATCTGGGCGCTGCTCGAACCGGTGATGCGGGCGGGGGAGACCTACTGCTGGCCGCGTGACGTCACGGCCGAGGCCGGGCTCGCCCGCTGGATCGAGCCGCCGCCGGCGCGCACCTACGTCGCGGCCCTGCCGGACGGCACCGTCGTCGGCACCGCCCAGCTGCACCCCAACCAGACCGGCGCCGGGTCGCACGTCGCCAACGCCGGGTTCGTCACCTCCGCGGCCTCGGGCGTGCGCGGGGTCGGGCGCCGCCTCGCCCGGCACGTGGTCGACGAGGCGAGGCGGCAGGGCTACCGCGCGATGCAGTTCAACGCCGTCGTCGAGACGAACACCCGCGCGGTCGAGCTGTGGCGCTCCCTCGGCTTCGAGGTCGTCGGCACCGTCCCCGAGGCGTTCGACCACCCGGTGCACGGACTGATCGGCCTGCACGTCATGCACCGCGCGCTCTGACAGGGGAGCCGAGCGGCGACCTGGGCTCCGGAACGTGCTGGCGCCCGCCGGCGCACTGGGTCTTCACTGGTGTCGCGGGGACCTCTGGCGGACAGGAGAGCCGGCGATGCCGAGATTCACCGGGGTGGACCACGTGGCGTTCAGCGTGACGGACGTGGAGGCGAGCGAACGGTTCTGGACCGAGGTGATGGGCCTGCTGACCGTCATCGACATCGGGCACGGGCGGGTCTGCATGGACACCCGCACCGGGTTCACGGTGGCGGTGCTGCAGCACCCCGACGGCGCGGGCGGACCGTTCAGCGAGCTGACGACCGGCCTCGACCACATCGGCTTCGAGGTGGGCAGCCGCGAGGAGCTGGTCGAGTGGCAGGAGCGGCTCGACGCGGCCGGGGTCGAGTACACCCCCATCCGCGAGATGCCCCTCGCGTACCACCTGAACTTCCGGGGACCGGACGGCCTCGCGCTGGAGCTGTCGGCCTCGACCGAGGTCTACGCCGCCGCGCTCGCCGACCTGCGGTCGCGGGAGGTGGGGGACGCCGAGGTGCTCGCCATCGCCGAGCAGATGCTGGGCGCCGAGGTGGTGCCTCGAGCCCGTTCGTGACCGCCGTGGAGCGGGTGACGGGAATCGAACCCGCATGACCAGCTTGGAAGGCTGGAGCTCTACCATTGAGCTACACCCGCGGACGCCTGCCGGAGCAGGCGCGCGTGCCCAAGGGTAGTGGGGCTCAGCCGGTGCGGACGACCCGGTAACCGTCATCCGCCAGCCAGACCACCCAGGGCCCCGCGGCCCAGACCTCGCCGTCCACCGCGGCGGTGCGGCCGGTGGCCACCTCGAGCAGCAGGCCCTGCGAGGTCGACGGGTCGCCGTCCACGGGTGCGGTCGACCACGCGACGAAGCGGTCTCCGACCGTCACGCGGACGACCGAGCCGTTGCTTCCCGAGACCACGGGCAGGTCGGCGGCCGCGACCGCACCCCGGCCCGACTCCGCGTCCATCACGACGAGGTGGCCGTCGACCGTCCAGGCGACGACCGACCCGGCGGCGCCGACGTCGACGGGCTCCTTCTCGCCGATGGCACCTGGGAGGTCGTTCTCCGAGAGGCCCTCCGGGAGCGCGTAGTCGGTGCGTTCGCCGGTGGTGGCGTCGACGCGCACGAGCCACGGCTGGCCAGGCGTCGAGAGGTAGACGTCGGGCCACGACACCGCACGGACGAGGCCGGAGACCTCCAGCTGCCGCGGCTCGCCGGCGCAGCCCTCGGCCGTCCAGACCCGGTACGGCTCGTCGCCGTCGGGGTAGGTCGACCACACGACGTGGCCGTCGTCGATCCGCACCGACGACTCGGCCACGCTCGCGTCGCTGAGCTGGGTCCGGGTCCCGCCGACCCGCGGGGTGCAGAACAGGTCGAACTTGTGCTGCGGGTCCTCGTGCTCCAGCGTCAGGCGGGTCTGTCCGTCGCCACCGACCATCGGAGCGACGTCCCCGACGTCGTAGGACTCGATGCGACCGGTCTGCACGTCAGCCGTCTGCGCGTCGCCCCAGGTGTCGAACCAGGTGCGGTCGTAGTGCTGCTCGGCGCCGAACAGGGTGCCGTCGGGCGCCAGGGCGTAGGCGCGGAAGTCGTACCAGCCGCGCTCGCGGGGGACCACCTCCGCGGTGGTGCTGCCGAGCAGCACGGCGAGCTCGGTCCGCAGCGTCGAGTCCTGCAGGGGCACCGGGGCGGGCAGGTCCACCGGACCCTCCCGGCTCCCCACGCCGCTGCCGACGACGACGGCAGCGAGCACCAGTGCGACGGTCCCCGTCCCGGACGCGATCGCGCCCAGCACCCGGCGCCGGCGACGTCGCCGCTCGCCGGCACGCAGCGCGCGTTCCAGCACCTCCGGCACCGTGCGTCGGTCGGCGTCCAGCGACTCCAGCCGCCGCGCCACCACCTGCTCAAGGGTGTCCACGACCCACCTCCGTCGTCGCGCCTGTCGTCGTTCCCGTCGTCGCCACCGCGGGGCCGCGCGGCACGAGCCCTGCCCGGACGTGCGCGAGCGCCCGGTGCGCCTGGCTGCGCACGGTCCCGGTCGCGATGCCGAGCCGTTCCGCGATGACCTCGTCGGACAACCCGTCCACGTACCGCAGCACCAGGACGACCCGCATCCGCGGCGGCAGCGAGCGCAGCAGCTCGTCGACGGCGAGGTCGGACTCCACGAGCCCCATCCCGGGATCCTCGACGCCCCGCTCCGGGGGCTCGCCGACACTGACCTCGCGACGGGGGCGACGCCACCGGTTGATCGCGAGCCGGAGCATCGTCCGACGCACGTAGCCCTCCGGGTCGTCGTGCCGCCGGACCCGCCACCACGCCGCGCCGGTGCGGGCCAGCGCCTCCTGGACGAGGTCCTCGGCGTCGCGCCCGCCACCGGACCCGGCGGTCAGCGCCCGGGCGTAGCCGAGCAGCGCGGGCAGCCTCGCCGCCGCGAACTCCTCGAAGGCCCGGTCCATCGCACCTCCCGCCGCTCCGTCGCGGTCCCAGCGTTCTCCTCCCCAGGACACCTGACCAGGGGCTGGCGTTGCACGCCGCGGCGACTGGGCCGAACGCGCAGGAGAGCCCCGACGGCCCGGCAGTACCCTGGCGGGCGTCACGGGGTGTGGCGCAGCTTGGTAGCGCGTCCGCTTTGGGAGCGGAAGGCCCCCGGTTCGAATCCGGGTACCCCGACCAGGAGGGATGACGCCGCGCTCCCTGTCGGTCGTGACGATCCTCATCACGGTCGTCCTCGTCCACGCCGGGAAGCGGCAGCGCAGACTGGCCGACGCCCTGCGGCAGGCCGCGATCGATCCGCTGACGGGGCTCCAGCGCGACCGGACCGTCGCGCTCCGACCGGGGCCCGGTCACGGATTCGGGGGATGGACCCCCGCCCGGTACAGTGGGCCGCTGAATCCGGCCGTCCCGACGCGCTGAGCGCTGCTCGGACCGCACCTGCCGGCCGGCCCCCGAACACCACTCCTGGAGCCCCTGCGTGAAGAGCGACGTCGAGACCCTCAACCCGACCCGGGTCAAGCTGACCGTCGAGGTCCCGTTCGAGGAGCTCAAGCCGAGCGTCGACGCGGCCTACAAGTCGATCGGTGCCCAGATCACCGTCCCCGGCTTCCGCAAGGGCAAGGTCCCCGCGCGCATCATCGACCAGCGGGTCGGTCGCGGCGCGGTGCTGCAGGAGGCCATCAACGAGGCGCTGCCCGGCCTGTTCAGCAAGGCCGCCGACGAGCAGAAGATCCGTCCGCTCGGCCAGCCCGACGTCGACATCACCGACGTCCCCGACCCGGCGCAGGGCGGCGACCTGAAGTTCACCGTCGAGGTCGACGTGCGGCCCGAGGTCACCCTGCCCGACTACTCCTCCCTCGCGGTCCAGCTCGACGACTACGAGGTCACCGACGAGGACGTCCAGGAGCGTCTCGACGCCCTGCGCGAGCGCTTCGGCACCCTGGTGGGCGTCGACCGCGCGGCCGGCGAGGGCGACTTCGTGTCCCTCGACCTGGTGGCGAAGATCGGCGACGAGGAGATCGACTCCGCCAAGGGCATCAGCTACCAGGTCGGCGCCGGCAACATGATCGACGGCCTCGACGAGGCCCTCACCGGCCTGTCCGCCGGCGAGGAGACCACCTTCGAGGCGCCGCTGGCCGGTGGCGAGCACGCCGGCGAGACCGCGCAGATCACCGTCACGGCGGTCTCGGTGAAGGAGCGCGAGCTGCCCGAGGCCGACGACGAGTTCGCCGAGCTGGCCTCGCGAGTTCGAGACCATCGCCGAGCTCAGGGACGACCTGCGGGGCCAGGCCGCGCAGGCCAAGAAGTTCCAGGCCGGTCTCGGCGCCCGCGACAAGGTCCTCGAGGCCCTGCTCGCCGCCGTCGACGTCCCCGTGCCGGAGAAGCTGGTCGAGGCCGAGGTGCACGCGCACCTGGAGGGCGAGAACCGCCTCGAGGACGACGAGCACCGCGCGGAGGTGACCGAGGAGGTCACCAACGCCCTGCGCACCCAGTTCGTGCTCGACACCATCGTCGACAAGGAGGAGGTCTCGGTCACCCAGGGCGAGCTGATCGAGTACCTCGTCGCGCAGGCGCCCCGCTACGGCATGGACGCCAACGCGTTCGCCCAGGCCGTCGACCAGGCCGGCCAGGTGCCCGCGATGGTCGGCGAGGTCGCCCGCCGCAAGGGCCTGGCGGTCGTGCTCGAGAGCGCCACGATCACCGACGTCGACGGCCAGCCGGTCGACCTGGACGACCTGGTCCCGCCGCGCCCCGCCGCCGAGGGTGCCGAGGACCACGACCACGAGGGCCACGACCACGAGGGCCACGACCACGAGGGCCACGACCACGAGGGCCACGACCACGACCACGAGGGACACGGTCACGGCCCCGGCCACGAGGTCGCCGAGCCCGGCGACGCCGCCATCGCCATCCCCCTGGGCCAGGTCGAGCTCGACGACGACCAGAAGTAGGCCGACAGCGAACACCCGCCGGGTCGGGGAGTTCGGCGTCGGGGTGCCGCGTTAGGGTCGGTGACGGCCGACGGCAGCCGGTCCAGCACCTGGTGAGCACTCACCGGCGGACCCGGCCGCCGTCACACTGACGAGGACGGACGGAGCGACAAGCGTGGGCGACTTCCAGCAGACGGGTGCCGACATCACGGCGCGCGGCAGCGGCCAGCCCTTCGGGCTCGACGACCACATCTTCCAGCGTCTCCTGCGCGAGCGGATCATCTGGCTCGGGTCGGAGGTCCGCGACGACAACGCCAACGCCATCTGCGCGCAGATGCTGCTGCTGGCGGCGGAGGACCCGGACAAGGACATCTGGCTGTACATCAACAGCCCCGGCGGCTCGGTCACCGCCGGCATGGCGATCTACGACACGATGCAGTACGTCAAGCCCGACGTCGCCACGGTGGCGATGGGCCTGGCGGCCTCGATGGGGCAGTTCCTGCTCTCGTCGGGCGCCAAGGGCAAGCGGTACGCCACCCCGCACGCGCGGGTGATGATGCACCAGCCGTCGGGCGGTTTCGGCGGCACGGTCACCGACATCCGGATCCAGGCCGAGCTGATCAACAACATGAAGAAGACGCTCACCGAGCTGACGGCCGAGCAGACCGGCCAGACGGTGGAGCAGATCTCCCTGGACAACGACCGCGACCGCTGGTTCACCGCCGCGGAGGCCAAGGAGTACGGCTTCATCGACCACGTCGAGGCCCACTCCGGCGACGTCGTCGCCGGCGGCGGCACCAGCGCGTGACGCGTCCACACCAGACCCCGCAGGCCCGCCCGCAGGCACCCGAGGAGCCCTCGTGATCGACCCCCGCACCCCCCAGATCGGTGGCCTGGCCGGCCACCAGCCGTCCAGCCGCTACATCCTCCCGCAGTTCGAGGAGCGCACGGCGTACGGCTTCAAGCGCCAGGACCCGTACACCAAGCTGTTCGAGGACCGGATCATCTTCCTCGGCGTGCAGGTCGACGACGCCTCGGCCGACGACATCATGGCCCAGCTGCTCGTGCTGGAGTCGCAGGACCCGGACCGCGACATCACGATGTACATCAACAGCCCCGGCGGCTCCTTCACGGCGCTGACGGCGATCTACGACACGATGATGTACGTCAAGCCGGACATCGTCACCGCCGTGCTCGGGCAGGCCGCCTCGGCGGCCGCCGTGCTGCTGGCGGCCGGCGCGCAGGGCAAGCGCCTGGCGCTGCCGAACGCGCGGATCCTGATCCACCAGCCGGCGCTGTCCAGCGGCGACTACGCGCAGGCCTCCGACATCCAGATCCATGCCGACGAGGCGCTGCGGATGCGCAACTGGCTGGAGGAGACCATCTCCTTCCACTCCAACCGCGACGTCGAGCAGGTCCGGCGCGACATCGAGCGCGACAAGATCCTCACCGCCGCGCAGGCGCTGGAGTACGGTCTCGTGGACCAGGTGCTGGAGTACCGCAAGGGCCGCACCGAGTAGTCGTCCGGGCGCCCTTCCGCCTCACGGACCGCAAGGTCTGCCGGACACGCGGTGGAAGGGCGCTGACACCGGTACCCCCGGTGGTGTCCAATGAAGGTGGAGGTCGGCGTCCTCGTCGGCCCAGATGGAAGGAAACCGGATCCGTGGCACGCATGGGAGACGGCGCGGACCTGCTGAAGTGCTCGTTCTGCGGGAAGAGCCAGAAGCAGGTCAAGAAGCTGATCGCCGGTCCCGGGGTGTACATCTGCGACGAGTGCATCGACCTGTGCAACGAGATCATCGAGGAGGAGCTCGCCGAGGCCAGCGAGCTCGGCCTGGTCGAGCTGCCCAAGCCGCGCGAGATCTTCGAGTTCCTCGAGGAGTACATCATCGGCCAGGACCCCGCGAAGCGGGCCCTGTCGGTGGCGGTCTACAACCACTACAAGCGGATCCAGGCCGGTGAGAGCGCCAAGAAGGGCGACGACCAGGTCGAGATCTCGAAGTCGAACATCCTGCTGATCGGTCCCACGGGCTGCGGCAAGACCTACCTCGCGCAGACCCTCGCGAAGATGCTCAACGTCCCGTTCGCCATCGCCGACGCGACGGCGCTGACCGAGGCCGGCTACGTCGGCGAGGACGTCGAGAACATCCTGCTCAAGCTGATCCAGGCGGCCGACTACGACGTCAAGAAGGCCGAGACGGGGATCATCTACATCGACGAGGTCGACAAGATCGCCCGCAAGGCCGAGAACCCGTCGATCACCCGCGACGTCTCCGGCGAGGGCGTGCAGCAGGCCCTGCTGAAGATCCTCGAGGGCTCCACCGCGAGCGTGCCGCCCCAGGGAGGGCGCAAGCACCCGCACCAGGAGTTCATCCAGATCGACACCACCAACGTGCTGTTCATCGTCGGCGGCGCCTTCGCCGGCCTCGACGACGTGATCCAGAACCGCAAGGGCAAGAACGGGATCGGCTTCGGCTCGCAGCTGCACAGCCCGATCGAGGCGTCCGACGTCTTCGGCGAGGTGATGCCGGAGGACCTGATGAAGTTCGGGCTGATCCCCGAGTTCATCGGCCGTCTGCCGGTCATCACCACCGTCTCGCCGCTCGACAACGACGCGCTGGTGCGGATCCTCACCGAGCCGAAGAACGCGCTGATCAAGCAGTACCAGCGGATGTTCGAGATCGACAACGTCGAGCTCGAGTTCACCGAGGACGCCGTCGAGGCCGTGGCGCAGCAGGCGATCCTGCGCGGCACCGGCGCGCGCGGCCTGCGGGCGATCATGGAAGAGGTCCTGATGCCCGTCATGTTCGACGTCCCCTCCCGCGAGGACGTCGCCCGGGTCGTCGTCACCCGCGAGGTCGTGCTCGAGAACGTCCTGCCCACGCTGGTGCCGCGTGAGAAGGCCGAACCCCGCAAGCGCGAGCGCCGCGACAAGTCGGCCTGACCGACGACGCCGGCCCGGCTGACGTTCGCGGACGACCCGTGGCCCCCGTCCCCGCACCGCTCGAGGCGCCGCTCGGCGCCCTGACCCGTGCCGTCTGGCGGTTGCGCCGGCGACGCACCACCTCCACCGCCTCGCCCACGGCCCCGGTGGCCAACGGCGTCACGGCCGGCCTGGCGCGCCGCCTCGATGACGTCCTGCGCGGCCGCGCCGACGCCTTCCGTCAGCAGTCGTCGACCACCTGCGGTAGCAGCACGATCGCGATGTTCCGGGTGCTCACCGACCAGGCGTTCGCCGACGACCTGCTCGACGGCGACGTCGACGAGGTGTCGCAGCGGTGGGCCGTGCTCGAGCGGTCGGTCCAGGCGTCCACGAACCGGGCGCTGAGCACCACGGCCGGCGCCCGGCTCCGGCTGCCGTGGCCCCTCGCGCTCGGCACCCCGCCGTGGGGACTGCGCGACGCGCTCGACGACCTCGGCCGCGCCCGCGGCGTGCGGTTCCAGGTGCTGCGGGTCGACGGCGCGGAGCCCGACGACGTGGGGACGGCACTCGGTCGCGTGCGGGCCACCGTCGCCCGGGGCATCCCGGTGCCGCTGTACGTCGGCAACCGGCTGCTCCCGCGGCACGTGGTGCTCGCCGTGGCCGCCGGCCCGTCCTGGGTCGACCTCTACGACCCCGGCTCCGGCCGCCGGCACCGGGTCGAGCGCGCCGCGCTGTGCGAGCGCCGCGCCCGGATCAGCGGCTGGGACCAGCTCTGGGCGGCCGTCGTCCCGCGCTGAGGACGGGCTGCGCCCGGTTCAGCCCGCCCGGTCCACGAGCGCGCTGATCCGCGGGTACCGCCGGCGCATCTCGGCGTCGTCGTCGAAGTCCCAGCCCTCCCCGAGCTCCGGACGCGGCGCGCGGGCGGACCCGGCGGGCAGGTTCCGACCGGTGAGCTGCTGGTGCGCCTCCCAGGCCGCCCCGAGCACGTCCTCGCACGCCACCTCGTACAGCTCGTCGGTGGTCACGACGTCGGCGAGCGAGTCGGGGTCGGCCAGCGCGGCCTCGAACACCGCGCGGCCGCGCGTCACCAGCCAGCCGCGGAAGTCGTCGAACCCGTCGTCCCCGCAACCGCCGTTCAGCAGGTACGCCGCCCCCCACAGCGGCCAGCCGTAGCCCTGCTCGCTGATCCGGTGGAAGGCGTCGTCGGCCTGCACCACCTGCGCCGGGCGACAGCTCCACCAGCAGCGACACGAGCGTCTCGGCCACCGTCTCGGGCGAGTCGTCACCGCCCTCGGCGCGGGATCGCTCGACCAGGGTCCAGTACGCGTCGTCGTCCACGGGCGCATCGTCGCACGCCCGTGCGCGTCAGCCCTGGGGTTCGGCCAGCTCCACCTCGGACACCACGAGCCCCTCGCCGCCCTCGACCAGCTCGAGGGCGCCGATCCGTCCCGCCGCCCGCAGGTCGGCCTCGCCGGCGCGCACCCGGGCCACCTGCTCGGCCGGACCCGTCACGACGGCGCGGGTGGCGTCGGTGCGCTGGGAGACCTTGGCCTGCGACTTCGCGCCGCGCACGCCGGCCAGCGCCTCGGCCACGGCCGTCAGGACCTCGGCGTCACCGCCCTCGCCGCACTCCTCGGCGGTCGGGCCAGGTCGAGGTGTGCACCGAGCCGTCCTGCCACCACGACCAGGCCTCCTCGGTCGCGTACGGCAGGAACGGCGCGAGGAGCCGCAGCTGCACCGAGAGGGCGAGCGCCAGGGCCGATCTCGCGGAGGCAGCTCGGTCGTCCTCGCTGTACGCGCGCTCCTTGACGAGCTCGACGTAGTCGTCGCAGAAGGTCCAGAAGAAGTGCTCCGCGGCCTCCAGCGCGCGGGAGTACTCGAGCTCCTCGAACGCCGCGGTGGCCTCGCGGACGGTGGCGGCCAGGCCGGCGAGCATCGAGGCGTCGAGCGGCTCGGTGACCCGGGCGAGGTCGCCGGTCTCGCCGCTGATGCCGAGCACGAACTTGCTCGCGTTCAGGACCTTGATCGCCAGCCGGCGCCCGACCTTCATCTGGGTCTCGTCGAACGGGGAGTCCATCCCGGGACGGGCCATCGCCGCGCGCCAGCGGACGGCGTCGGCGCCGAACCGCTCCAGGATCTCGGTGGGGACGATCGCGTTGCCCTTGGACTTGCTCATCTTCTTGCGGTCGGGGTCGACCACGAAGCCCGGAGATCATCGAGCGTCGCCAGGGCAGGCAGCCGTTCTCGAAGTGCGACCGCACGATGCGGGAGAACAGCCAGGTGCGGATGATCTCGTGCGCGTGGGTGTTGAGGTCCATCGGGAAGGTGCGGACGAACAGGTCGTCGTCGCGCTCCCAGCCGCAGACGATGTGCGGGCTCATCGACGAGGTCGCCCAGGTGTCCATCACGTCCGGGTCCCCGGTGAAACCGCCTGGCACGCCTCGCTGGTCCTCGGTGAAGCCCGGAGCCGGCTCGGAGGACGGGTCCACCGGCAGCGACGCCTCGTCGGCGACGATCGGGTCGTCGTGCACCGGGTTGCCGTCCTCGTCGAGGCGGTACCAGACCGGGAACGGGACGCCGAAGTAGCGCTGCCGGCTGATCAGCCAGTCGCCGTTGAGGCCGCCCACCCAGTTCTCGTAGCGGTGGCGCATGAAGTCGGGCACCCAGGCGAGCTCGCGGCCGCGCTCGAGCATCGTCTCGCGCAGGTCGGCGTCGCGGCCGCCGTTGCGGATGTACCACTGCCGGGAGGTGACGATCTCGAGCGGCTTGTCGCCCTTCTCGTAGAAGTTGGTCATCCGCTGCGTGGCGGTCGGCTCGCCCTCGAGGTCGCCGGACTCCCGCAGCGCCGCCACCACGGCCTCGCGCGCCGAGAACGTGGTCTTCCCCGCCAGCTCGGCGTACAGCGCCTCGCCGGTCCCGTCCGCGATCCACTCGGGCACCTCGCGCAGGATCCGCCCGTCGCGGCCGACCACCGCGCGGGTCGCCAGCTGCAGCTCGCGCCACCACGTCACGTCGGTGAGGTCACCGAAGGTGCAGCACATGGCGATACCGGCGCCCTTGTCCATCTCGGCGGCCGGGTGCGCCAGCACCGGGCACCTCCACGCCGAACAGGGGCGAGGTGACGGTCGTGCCGAACAGCGGCTGGTAGCGCTCGTCGTCCGGGTGCGCGATCAGCGCGACCACGGCCGGGATCAGCTCGGGCCGGGTGGTCTCGATGTGCAGCGCGGTGCCGTCGGGTCGGTGGAACGCGACCCGGTGGTAGTGGCCGGGGTACTCGCGGGCCTCGAGCTCGGCCTGGGCCACGGCGGTCTGGAACGTCACGTCCCACAGCGAGGGCGCCTCGGACGAGTACGCCTCGCCACGCGCGAGGTTGCGCAGGAAGCCGCGCTGGGCGACGGCGCGGGAGTCGTCGCTGATCGTGCTGTAGAGGTACGACCAGTCGACGGACAGGCCGAGGTGGCGCCACAGCTGCTCGAACGCCTTCTCGTCCTCGGCGGTGAGCTCTTCGCACAGGGCGATGAAGTTGCGCCGCGAGATCGGCAGCTGCCGCTTGGCGTCCGGCTTCGCGGGCGGGGTGAAGTCGGGGTCGTAGGGCACCGACGGGTCGCAGCGGACGCCGTAGAAGTTCTGCACCCGGCGCTCGGTGGGCAGCCCGTTGTCGTCCCAGCCCATCGGGTAGAACACCGACTTGCCGCGCATCCGCTGGTACCGGGCCACCAGGTCGGTGTGCGTGTACGAGAACACGTGGCCCACGTGCAGCGACCCGGACACCGTCGGCGGCGGGGTGTCGATCGAGAACACCTGGCCGCGGGTCGACGTGCGGTCGAACGCGTAGGTGCGGTCGGCCTCCCAGACCGCGCTCCACTTCGCCTCGAGGCCGTCGAGGGACGGCTTGTCGGGGACGGTGGCGGCTCGCAGCACGGGGGCGTCGGTCATGGGCCGGATTCTCCCAGAGCACGCACCGGGCGAGCGAATCGGTTGGCGCGGCCGTCGGTACCGCGAATCGGGTCGACAGAGACTGCCGCACGCGGTCAGGGTCGGGTGATGACGAGCAGCGACCTGTGGGACGAGGCGACGGCCGAGCGGTACGACGAGTCCTCGGCCACGATGTTCGCCCCGGACGTCCTGGACCCCGCGGTGGACCTCCTCGCCGGGCTGGCGGGCGACGGCCCCGTCCTCGAGCTCGCCGTCGGCACGGGCAGGGTGGCGGTGCCGCTGGCGTCCCGCGGGATCCCGGTGTCCGGCATCGAGCTCTCCGAGCCGATGGTGGCCCGGCTTCGGCGCAAGGTCGACGACACCGTCGTGCCCGTCGTCGTCGGCGACATGGCGACGGTGCGCGTCCCCGGCGAGTTCTCGCTCGTCTACCTGGTCTACAACACGATCGGCAACCTGCGCACCCAGTCCGAGCAGGTCGAGTGCTTCC
>CAWGTL010000002.1:0-223615 GCA_963825505.1 uncultured Actinomycetota bacterium
CACGAGACCGGGCTCGAGCGCTGGTGATGCTGCTCAGCCCGGTGGTCCAGCCGTCACCGGCTCAGGTTCCACGACGTACCGGACGGCGACGGCGTCGGAGGCCGCGTGGCAGGTCAGACGCGCTGCAGGCGCCGGCTGCGCGCGCACGTCGAGCACCCTGGCCCGCCCGTCGCCCGCCCTGAGGTGCACGCGCCAGCGCTGCGACGCCACCACGTGCTCGGTGGGGCGGTCGAGCACGACCGCCGACACCGGCAGCGGGCCCAGCTCGCCGTGCAGGTGGACGGCGGCGGCCTGCTCCCACGGGTGCAGGTGGCTCCAGCCGCGCAACCGCAGAGCGTCGACCCGCCCGGCCAGGTGGTCCTCGACGAGACGCACCGGGTCGGTGTCGTCGACGGACCCGTAGGTGGTGCCGTCGGGCACGACCAGGAGGTTGGCGGCGAACCGGTCGCCCCCGAGGTGGGTGCACTCCCAGGTCGTCTCGGGCCAGCGCGCCGCGAGCGCCTCGACGACGGGCCGACCGCGCACGGCGCAGCAGGTGTCGTGCCGGCCGTGGGTGCACACCAGCAGGCGCGGGCTCGTGCCGTCCGGCGGCAGGGCCGACGCGGCCTCGGCCGTGGCGGCCGCCGGGAGCAGGTCCTCGGGCGCGGTCCAGCGGCCGGACGCCACGACGCCACCGTCCGGCGAACCGGGACGGGGTCCGCGCAGCAGCCACCAGCCGCGGTCGGGCGACGGTGCGCGACGGCCGGTGCGACGCACCAGGAGCACCCGCCACCCGTCCCGGCGCACGCGGGCGCCGACGGCACGCAGCACCACCTCGCCCAGCCCCGCGCCGGCCAGGGCCTGCGGCTCCCAGGGACCCTCGTGCTCCACGAGGAGCCAGCTGCGCGCGGGGGCTGCGGTTCCGGCCAGCGCGTCCCCGCGCTCGCGCGCGCCCTGCGCGCACAGGGGGACGGGACCGGTCACCCGACCGAGGGTGCCACCACGCCGGCGCGCAGCAACCGCCGGGCGAGCTCGACCTGCTCGGATCGGACCCGCAACGAGCCCTCGGCCAGCAGCGCGGTGACGGCGGGGACGTCGGCAGCATCGAGCGCCAGCGTGCCGGCCCGGCTGCGGAGCACGGTGCCGCCGTCCTGCTGCTCGAGGGCCGCGGCCAGGTGGTCGCGCAGGTGGACGACCGATCCGTCGGCGACCTCCAGGGCGGCCCGGTGCTGGGCCAGCGGACCCACGGGTGCCGCGCGCTGGGCCGAGCGCGAAGCCCGACGCAGCAGGTCCGCGACGTCCTCGACCGGGACCCCGCCCAGGGCCTCCAGCAGCGCGACGCGCACGCCCTCGACGTCGGTGGCGAGCTCGGTCGCCGAACCGACGTCGACGCCGAGCGGCAACGACGCGCGCACGTCCTCGCGGCCGGCGGCCTCGGCGAGCGCGCGGTCGAGCAGGTGGCGGGCCAGGTGGTGCCGGGTCCAGGTGTGCACGCCGATGGTGACGTGGGTGCTGACCTCGCCCTGGGCGGTCGCGGCGTGCAGCCAGCCGCGCGGGAGGTAGAGGCAGTCTCCGGGCTCCAGCACGGCCTCCAGCTCGGGCGGCTGCGTGGCGGCGGCCTCGACGGCGGCGCGACGGTCGGTCCACAGGTCGTCGCGCAGGGGCGCGGGCTGCACCGGACGGCGCAGGCGCCACTGCTTGCGGCCGTGGGTCTGGAGGACGAACACGTCGTGCACGTCGTAGTGGTCCGAGAACCCTTGGTTCTCAGGCGGTGTCACGTACGCATTCACCTGCACGGGGTGGCCGAGGTCGGCGGCGAGGCCCTGGGAGAAGTGCGTGAGCGGCGCCCAGGTGCGGTGCAGACCCTGCAGCACCAGCGTGGCGCCCTCGCTGAACAGGCGCACCAGCTTGTCGTCGCTGACCTGGTCGGCGATCGCTGCGCCGATGCCGCCGCCCGCTGTGAACTCGCGGTCTCCGAGGGTGCTGCCGGAGCGTGCCACCCGCAGGAAGGGCGTACGCAGGCCGCGTTGCGACACCAGCTCGTCGACGGCGGCCTGGTCGAGGAGGTCCTCGAAGGACTTCGGCAGGTCGGCGGCGCGGGTCAGCAGCGCCTCGCGCGACCACGTGCGCGTCGCGAACTCGTCCGGGTCGGGGACGAGGCGGGCCAGGTGAGGGCGTGCGAGGTGGGGGCGCGCCGTGCCGGCGGCCCCCACCCCGGAGAGGTCGTGCTCGCTCACGCGCCGGAGCTCGCCCCGCGGTCGGCACCACCGTCAGCGCCACCATCAGCACCGCCGTCCGCGCCACCGTCCGCGCCACCATCGGCACCACCGTCAGCGCCACCGTCAGCGCCACCGTCAGCGCCACCGTCAGCGCCACCGCGCCACCGTCCGCGCCACCGTCCGCGCCACCGTCGCCGCCGCCGCCGTCAGCACCGCCGTCGAGCGGGCCGTGCGGGTGCGCCCCGCCGTCCAGGGGGCCTTCCGTGCTCTCGGTCTCGTTCTCGCTCATGGCACCTCCACCTCGTCGTGGGTCGCCTGGCGGCCACCCGCTCCGGTCCGGCCGGTCCGGCCGGTCCCTGCCACTGTGTCGCGGTGCCAGGCCGCTCGCATCCGGAAGGCTCGGCGGGCGGGATCACCTGCGCGCCCAGAGGATGAGCACGTGGAGACCGAAGGCCTGCCGGCGGTGGACGGCGCGGCCGTCCGCGCCCGGATCGCCGCGGCGCCCGACCCTGCCGCCGGCACGTGGGCGCGCTGGGAGTGGCTGGCGCAGACCGGGGGCCAGGACCTGTGCCTCGCGAAGCTGGTGGAGCCCCACGCCGACGCGACCTCGGTCCTGACCGATCTCGGCGGCGACGCACCCGGCCCGGACGACGTCTGGGGGGTCTGGGCTGCCGAGCCGCCCACCGCGGTGCTCCGCCTGGTCGACGGTCCCAGCGGTCCGGCGCTCGAGGGCACCAAGGCGTTCTGCTCGGGGTGGGAGCTCGTGACCCACGCGTTGGTGACGGCCGAGCACGACGGCGTCTCCCGGCTCGTCGCCGTCGACGTGGCGGCCGCTCGTGACGACGGTCGGGTCCGCCCGGTGGGACCGCCCTGGGCAGGTGCGGGCATGCGCCGGGCGGGGACGTCGAGCCTCGAGATCGACCGCGTCCCCGCGGTCGTCGTCGGCGGACCCGGCGACTACACGGGCCGGACCCGGTTCTGGGACAACGCCATCGGCGTCGCCGCCGTCTGGTGGGGCGGCGCCCGGGAGGTCGCCGGCACGCTCGTGCGGACGGCGCGGCGCCGTCCGCTCGGTGACCACGCGCTGGCGCACCTCGGCGGTGTCACCAGCGCCCTGGACCGCACCCGGGCCCACCTCCGGTTGGCGGCCGAGGTCGTCGACGCCGGTGGGGACGACGTCGACTCCCGGCGGGCGCTCGCGGAGTCGGTGCGTGCGAGCACGGTGGTCGCCGTGTCCGAGGTGATCGAGCGCGTGGGCCGCGCCCTGGGTCCCGGACCGCTCGCGCTCGACGCCGCGCACGCCACCCGCGTCACCGACCTCGAGGTCTTCGTCCGCCAGCACCACGCCGAGGCCGATCTCGCCGCCCTGGGACGGCTGGTGGCCGACGGCCACGGGACGCCGGCGTGACCGCGCTGCCCGCGCTGGCGGGGTCCGGGGCGCACTTCGTGGACGAGGGCGCGTGGCGCTCGGCCCCGTGGCACACCCGGCCCGCCCTCTCGCTGCCGGCGGCCGGGGCACAGGTCGTGGTCGTCTCGGCCCATCCCGACGACGAGGTGCTCGCGCTCGGCGGCACGCTGTCGCTGCTCGCGGCGCGCGGCTGCCGGCTCACCCTCGTGACCGCCACCGACGGCGAGGGCTCTCACCCGGACAGCCGGTTCGGCGACCCGGTGCGGATGGCCGCGCGCAGGGCCGAGGAGCTGCGCGAGGCCCTGAGGGACCTGCAGGTGGACGCCGAACCGGTGCGGCTCGGGCTGCCCGACAGCGGGCTGGCGTCCGTCGAGCCCGCACTGCGCGACCACCTGGCTCCGCTCGTCGCGGACGCCGACCTCGTGGTCGGCACCTGGTCGCAGGACGGCCACCCCGACCACGACGCGGTCGGGCGGGCGTGCCGGTCGCTGGCCCTCGCCGCGGTGTGGGAGGTCCCGGTGTGGGGCTGGCACTGGGCGTCCCCGGACGACGACCGCCTCCCGTGGGACCGCGTGCGGCTCGTCGACGTGAGCGACCGGCTCGAGGCCAAGGCGCGGGCGATCGCCCGCTTCGCCAGCCAGGTCGCGCCGATCGGCCCGGATCCCGAGGACGCCGCCGTGCTGCCGCCCGAGGTGCTCGCCCACTTCACCCGGCCTCACGAGGCGGTGCTGGTGTGACGACCGCCGAGTACTTCGATCGGCTCTACGCCGGGTCCGAGGACCCCTGGCAGCTGGCGACCAGCCCGTACGAGGCGCGCAAGTACGCCGCCACCGTGGCGGCTGTCCCGGGCCGTCCGGGGCGCGTGTTCGAACCGGGGTGCTCGGTCGGCGTCCTCACCGACCTGCTCGCCGCCCGGTGCGACGAGCTGGTCGCCCAGGACCTGTCGGCGGACGCGGTCCGGACCGCGCGAGCGAGGGTGGCGCACCACGGCCACGTGCACCTGGGCGTCGGCGCCGTCCCGGGCGACTGGCCCGAGGGGTGCTTCGACCTGGTCGTCCTCAGCGAGCTGCTCTACTACCTGTCCGACGACGACCGGCGTCGCACGGTCGACCTCGCCCTCGGCTCGCTCGCGGTCGGCGGGCACGTGCTCGCGGTGCACTGGCGGCACCCGTTCGTCGAGGCGCCCACCCACGGTGACGCGGTGCACGACGCGCTGGCGGCCGACGACCGGTTCACCGTCGTCCGGCACGAGGTCGACCCCGACTACCGTCTCGATCTGCTCGCCGCCCGGACGGAGCGGACGTGACCGACCACCTGCCCTCCGCCGTCGTCGTCGTGGTCCCCGCCCGCGACGAGGAGGATCTGCTCCCGCGCTGCCTGGCCTCGCTGGTCGTCGCGAGCCGACGCGTGGCCCACCTCGGGGTGCGCAGCGAGGTCGTCGTGGTCGCCGACACCTGCACCGACCGGACGGTCGACGTGGCGTCGTCCGCGGGCGTGTCGGTGCTCGAGGTGGTGGCCGGCCGGGTCGGCGCCGCCCGCGCCGCCGGCGTGCGGCACGGCCTCGGCCTCGCCGCGTCCGACCTGCACACCACCTGGCTGGCCCACACCGACGCCGACTCGGTCGTCCCCGCCGGTTGGCTGGTGGACCAGCTGCAGCACGCCACGCGCGGCGCCGACGCGGTGCTCGGCACCGTGCGGCTCGCCGGGGCGGAGGACGGCGAACCGGTGCCCGCCGCGAACCAGCCGCTCCTCGACCGGTGGGCCGAGCGCTACGTCGCCCAGCTGCTGCCGGACCTCACCCACCCGCACGTCCACGGCGCGAACCTCGGCGTGCGCGCCGACGCGTACCTCGCGGTCGGAGGGTTCGACGACCGCGACCTGCACGAGGACCACGTCCTGGCGGCGAGGCTGCGCGAGGCCGGGCACCTGGTCGTCACCACCTCGCTGGACCCGGTCGTCACCTCGCACCGGTTGCACGGCCGGGTCGCCGGCGGTGTCGCCACCGACCTGCGCTCGGCCTGACCGTCCCGTGGTCAGCCGCGGGTGACGCGGGTGCCCGCGGGTGCCAGGATCGAGCGCATGGCCCACCCCCGCGCCGGACAGCCCGCCCAGACCGAGGACCTCGTCGACGTCGGCGCGCTCCTCGACGCCTACGCCGACCGCGTCCCCGACGTCGACGACCCCGCGCAGCAGGTGGTGTTCGGCACCTCGGGGCACCGCGGCAGCAGTCTCGACGGCGCCTTCAACGAGCAGCACATCCTGGCGATCACGCAGGCCATCTGCGAGTACCGCGCCGGGCAGGGGATCACCGGCCCGCTCGTCGTCGGTCGCGACACCCACGCCCTGTCGCTGCCCGCGTGGCACTCGGCGCTCGAGGTGCTGGTGGCCAACGACGTCACCGTGCTCACCGACGAGCAGGACTCCTGGACGCCGACACCCGCTGTCTCGCACGCGATCCTGCGGCTGAACCGCCAGGGCTCGCACGGCCAGGTCGACGGGATCGTCATCACGCCGTCGCACAACCCCCCGCGCGACGGCGGGTTCAAGTACAACCCGCCGCACGGCGGACCCGCCGACTCCGACGCCACCGGGTGGATCGCGGACCGCGCGAACGCGCTGCTGCGCGCCGGCCTCGACGGCGTGAAGCGGGTGTCGACCGACCGCACCCGCGACGCCGTGCGCGGATACGACTTCCTCGGGCACTACGTCGACGACCTGCCGTCCGTGCTCGACCTCGACGCCATCCGCCAGGCGGGCGTGCGGATCGGCGCCGACCCCCTCGGCGGCGCGGCCGTGGAGTACTGGGGTGCGATCGCGGAGCGGCACCGGCTCGACCTCACCGTGGTCAACCCGCGGGTCGACCCGCAGTGGGCGTTCATGACGCTCGACACCGACGGGAAGATCCGGATGGACTGCTCGTCGCCGAACGCGATGGCCTCGCTGATCGGCGCCAAGGACGCGTACGACATCTCGACGGGCAACGACGCCGACTCCGACCGGCACGGGATCGTCACCCCGGACGCCGGGCTGATGAACCCGAACCACTACCTCGCCGTGGCGATCGGCTACCTGTTCGCGCACCGCCCGGGGTGGGGGGAGCGGGTCGCCGTCGGCAAGACGCTGGTGTCGTCGTCGATGATCGACCGGGTGGTGGCCGACCTCGGCCGCGAGCTGCTCGAGGTGCCGGTGGGCTTCAAGTGGTTCGTGCCCGGGTTGCTCGACGGCAGCGTGGGTTTCGGTGGCGAGGAGAGCGCCGGCGCCTCGTTCCTGCGTCACGACGGCACGGTGTGGACCACCGACAAGGACGGCATCCTGCTGGCCCTGCTCGCGTCCGAGATCCAGGCCGTCACCGGCCGCAGCCCGAGCCAGCACCACGCCGAGCTGGCCGAGCGGTTCGGAGCGTCGTCGTACGCCCGGGTCGACGCACCCGCCGACCGCGAGCAGAAGGCGAAGCTGGCGAAGCTGTCGCCCTCGGACGTCACGGCCACCGAGCTGGCCGGCGAGCCGATCACCGCGACGCTCACCGAGGCGCCCGGCAACGGCGCCTCCATCGGTGGGCTGAAGGTCACCACGGAGTCGGCCTGGTTCGCGGCTCGGCCGTCCGGCACCGAGGACGTCTACAAGATCTACGCCGAGTCCTTCCGCGGCCCGGAGCACCTCGCGCAGGTGCAGGACGCCGCCCGGGAGGTCGTCTCGGCGGCGCTGTCGTGACCGGCGCCGACGACGACCAGAAGGACGTGCTGGTCGGCTACCTGCAGCGGCTGCGCGAGGCCGTGGTGTGGAAGCTCGAGGGACTGCCCGAGCGCGACCAGCGGATGCCGATGACGGCAACCGGCACCAACCTGCTCGGCGTCGTGAAGCACCTGGCCGGCACCGAGAGCGGCTACTTCGGCGAGTGCCTCGGCTCGCCCTTCCCCGAGCAGATGCCGTGGATGGACGAGGACGCGGAACCGAACTCCGACATGTGGGCGACCGCCGACGAGCCGCCGGCCGACGTCCTCGCCCTCTACGCGCGGGTCACGGCGCACGCCGACGCCGCGATCGCCGCGCTGCCGCTCGACGCACCTGCCCGGGTGCCGTGGTGGAACCCGCCGGAGACGACCCTCCAGCGCCTGCTCGTGCACATGATCGCCGAGACCGCCCGCCACGCGGGCCAGATGGACGTGGTGCGGGAGTCGATCGACGGCGCGCGCGGGATGCTGCCCGCGGTGTCGAACCTCCCGGACGAGGACGACGCCTGGTGGTCGGCCTACGTGGCGCGGCTGCGAGAGGTGGCCGAGGGGTACGGCTGACTCCTCACGGCTCGGACGAGGGCTCCCCCGGACGGCTGCTCCGACCCGCTTCGACCTTCGCGCGAGAGCGTTCTCTGCGATGGTGGACAAATGGCACGCGGGACGAGCACGGCGGGAGCGCGCGAGTCGCGGCGCTCTCCCGACAAGTTCGCCGAGCGCCGGTACCAGCTCGCCGGGGTGGCGCTGCAGACGCTCGGCGAGCTCGGCTACGCGCGCACCAGCCTGCGCGAGATCGCGCAGAACTCGGAGTTCTCGCACGGGGTGCTGCACTACTACTTCACCGACAAGCACGACCTGATCATCGCGTGCGTGCGGCAGTACAAGGCCACCTGCGTGACGCGGTACGACGACGTGGTCGCTGCTGCGAGCACCGCGTCCGGGCTACGCGCCTCGTTCGGTGCCGCGCTCGTGGCGACGATGCGCGACGACGCCCCCATGCACCGGCTCTGGTACGACCTGCGCTCGCAGGCCCTGTTCACCGAGGCCCTGCGTGCCGACGTGCAGTCGATCGACGCCTCGCTCGAGCAGATGATCTGGCGGGTGCTCAGCCGGTACTCCGAGCTCGCCGGGGCGCCGGTGGCCGTCTCGCCCGCCGTCGGGTACGCCGCGCTCGACGGGCTGTTCCAGCAGTCGCTGCTGCGCCACCTCGCCGGCGACGACACCGCCGGCGAGCACCTGCTCACCGGCAGCGCCGCGCTGATCGACCAGCTGGTCCCGACGGACTGAGGATCACGGCTGCTCGCGCTCGAAGCGCGCGATCTCGATCCCGGCGTCGTCCCGCCATCTCGTCAGAGGAGGACGTCCAACGGCTCCAAGTGAGCGGAACCGGTTGTCAGTGGTGTCATCTAGCCTTGTTCCATGAGGTCGGGGGATGGTGCGGGGGCGCAGGGTGCGGCGCTGGTCGCGGGCCTGCGAGCCCATTCCCTGGCCGGGTTCGCGCACCAGGCTGAGCACTACCGGCGGGTGTGGGCGATCACGAAGCTCGTGCACGCCCAGGAGTCCTACCGCGTCGGCGACGCGTCCCGGGGTGACGCGCTGGGGTGCGGGCGGATCACCGAGCACGACCTCGACGTCCTCGCCGCGGCGGAGGTCGCTGCGGCGACCGGGTTGTCGCAGTTCGAGGCCGAGCGCGACGTGGTGGTCGCGCGTGCGTTGTGCACGGTGCTGACCGCGACCCTGGGCGCGCTGGAGGCCGGGCGGGTCGACGCGCGCCGGGCGCGGGTGCTGGCCGAGGAGACCACCGACCTGACCGACCGGCAGGCCCGCAAGGTCGAAGCGACCGTGCTGGACGGCCTGCCCGCGACACCGTTGGACGGCACGGGACCGGTCGGGCCGTGGGACGGTCCGACGCCGCAGGCGTTCGCCCGCCGGGTCAGGACCGCGGTGGCGAACGTGCGGACGGACGTCGAGGAGCACGTCCGGCGTGACGTGCGGGAGCGGACCGGGATCCGGACCTGGACCCACCCGGAGAACCCCGCCCTGTCCACCATGACGGTCACCGGCCCGACCGACCAGGTCCGGACCATCGCCACCACCCTGGACGCCGGCAGCCGCGCCCTGACCCGCGAGGAGCTGGGCGGTCGGACGCGCGGCATGGCCGCGCTGGACCTGCTCGACGACGCGGTCTGCGGTGACGGGCCGGGTTCAGCCGGTGGTCGAGTCCAACGCGAGCTCGCCGTGGTCATGACGGCCGACACCCTCCTCGACGAAGGACCCGCCAAGGACGCCGCCGGCGAGGTCCGCGGCAACGGCGTCCCCGTGCCGGTGAGCGCCGTCGTGGCCCGCGTGATCGCCGGACAGGCACTCGACCGTGGCGCGTCGACCTGCGTGCTCCTCGCCGACAGCGACGGTCACCTCACCCGGATGCTCCGGGTCGGACAGGCACCTGAGACCGGCTGGACCCGAGAGACTCTGGTCGCCACCGTGCGACGCGCGATCGCGAAGCGGCCGCAGTTGCGGCACGAGACCTCGGCCTACACCCCGACCGTCGAGATCGCCGACTTCGTCGCCGCCCGCGACCCGGTCTGCACCTTCCCCGGCTGCGCCGTCCCCACCACCAGGTGCGACCTCGACCACACCATCCCCCACCCCAGAGGACCCACCTCGGTCCAGAACCTGTCCCCCAGATCGCGCCGGTGCCACCGCTACAAGACCGCCGCCCTCTGGCGCTGCCGCACGCTCACCAACGGATCCGGCACCGTCACCGCCCACGAATGGACCTCGCCCCTCGGCACCCGCCAGGTCGTCGAGGTCGAACCCCTGCCCTGCTGACCGGACGAGACCGACGGCCCCTCAGGCGCTCTTGCGGGCCGCGGTCTTCTTGGCGGTGGTCTTCTTGGCGGTGGTCTTCTTCGCCGCCGTCTTCTTGGCCGCGGTCTTCTTCGCCGGAGCCGACTTCTTCGCGGTCGACGTCGCGGCCGACTTCTTCGCGGGCGCAGCCTTCTTCGCCGACGAGCCGGACGACGACGAACCGCCACCGCGCCGGGCGCTGGCCTCGTCGACCGACTTCTGCAGCGCCGCCAGCAGGTCGATGACCTCGCCGCCGCCCTTGGCCGCGGGCTCCTTCTCGGCCGGCGCCTCCTCGGCGTCCCCGCGCTCCAGCTTGTTGGTGATCATCGTCTCGACCGCCTCGCGGTAGTCGTCGACGAACTCCTCCGGCTCGTAGTCGCCGGTGAGGGAGTCGACCAGCGACGACGCCATCGCCAGCTCCTGCGGCCGCAGGTCCGAGCTGTCGGGCAGGTTCTCGAAGTCGGGCTGGCGGATCTCGTCCGGCCACATCATCGTCTGCAGCACGATCACGTCGTCGCGCACGCGCAGCACCGCCAGGCTCGAGCGCGAGCGGATCGACACGTGCACCAGGGCCATCCGGTCGGTCTGCTCCAGCACCTCGCGCAGCAGCGCGTACGGCTTGCGGCCGGTGTTCTCCGGGCTGAGGTAGTAGCTCTTCTCGAGCAGCAGCGGGTCGATCTGCTCGGCCGGCACGAACCGCTCGACCTCGATCTCGCGGCTGCCGTGCACCGGCAGGTCGGCGAGGTCCTCGTCGGTGAGGATCACCAGCTGGCCGTCGTCGGCCTCGTACCCCTTGGCGATCTCGTCGTAGGGCACCTCCTCGCCGCAGACGCTGCAGATCCGCTTGTACCGGATCCGGCCACCGTCCTCACGGTGCACCTGGTGGAAGGAGACGTCGTTGCTCTGGGTCGCGGTGTACATCTTCACCGGGACGTTCACGAGCCCGAACGAGACCGAGCCCTTCCACATCGCACGCACGACGAGCCTCCTCTGGCCGCTCACACCGGCCGCAGACGTGACTGCACGACGCAGCCGCTACAGGCAGGATGGACCCGTGCAGCCCATGCTCGCCACTGCCAACGACGACGGCGCGTCGCCGCCGTCGGGCCAGGCGTGGATGCACGAGGTCAAGTGGGACGGCATGAGGGTGCTCGCCGAGGTCGCCGACGGGCGCCTCCGGCTCAGCTCGCGCAACGGCAACGCGGTGTCCGCCGCGTACCCCGAGCTGGTGGTCGGCGAGCACCTCCCGGCCGACGTCGTCCTCGACGGCGAGGTGGTGGCTCTCGACGGCGGCCTGCCCAGCTTCGCCACCCTCGCCACCCGGATCCACGTGCGCAACGAGCGCCGGGCGCGCGAGCTCTCCGAGCGGCACCCGGTGACGTTCATGGCGTTCGACGTGCTGCGCCTGTACGGCGTCGACCTGCTGACGATGCGGCAGGAGGAGCGCCGAGGGGTGCTGGAGCGGCTCGAGCTGGGCGGCGAGGGCGACGCCTCGCACTGGCGCTCGCCCCCGGCGTACGACGACGGCGCGGCGCTCTGGGCCGCCACCAAGGCGCAGGGGCTCGAGGGCGTGGTGAGCAAGCGCCGCACCGCGCTGTACAAACCGGGGCGACGCAGCAAGGACTGGATCAAGTCGGCCCACCGGCGGGTCGAGTCGTACGCCGTGGTCGGGTGGAACCCGCAGACCGGGACGACCGACACCCTCGCGTCGGTCTGGGTGGCACTGCCCGACCCCGACGGCGGCTGGGTCGTCGCCGGCCGCGTCGGCAGCGGCATCGCCGGCCCGGCGGTCGCGACGCTGAGCCGGCTGCTGAAGCCGCTCGCCACCGACACGCACCCGTTCGCCGTCCGCCCGCCCGACCCGGACGTGCGGCTGGCGCACTGGGTCGAGCCGCGCGTGGTCATCGACGTCCGGCACATGGGTCGCCAGCCCGACGGACGCATCCGCCAGCCGGTGTTCCGCGGCGTCCGCACCGACCTGTCGGTCGAGGACCTCCAGCCGTGAGCGCGCGATGAGCCCAGAGGGCGAGCGCGTCTACGTCGACGTCGAGGGGACGAAGATCGGGCTGACGAGCCTCGACAAGGTGATGTACCCGATGACGGGCACGACCAAGGCCGAGGTGCTGCAGTACTACACGCTGGTCAAGGACCACGTCCTCGAGCAGCTCGCCGACCGGCCGGTCACCCGCAAGCGCTGGGTGCACGGCACGGGTGACATGAGCTTCTTCGAGAAGAACGCGAGCAGCGGCACGCCGCGCTGGGTCCGGCGCGCGCCGATCGAGAACCCGGAGTCCAAGCGCCACACCAAGATCGACTGGCCGGTGATCGACTCGCTGCCGTCGCTGATCTGGCACGCGAACCTCAACTCGCTCGAGCTGCACACCCCGCAGTGGACGGTGACCGACGACGGCGAGCCGCAGAACCCCGACAGGTTGGTCATCGACCTCGACCCAGGCCCCGGCACCGGCCTGGCCGAGTGCGCGCAGGTCGCGATGTGGGTGCGGGAGCGGCTGCAGGACGACGGGCTCGACCCGTGGCCGGTCACCAGCGGCAGCAAGGGGATGCAGCTCTACGCCGAGCTGGCCGGCGGCGAGCCGGGCGAGCAGAGCTCGGACGAGGTGCGTGACCGCGTCCGGGTGCTGGCCGAGGCGCTGGCCAAGGAGCACGGCAAGCAGGTCACCGCGGTGATGGCCAAGACCAAGCGCCCGGGCAAGATCTTCCTGGACTGGAGCCAGAACTCGGGGTCCAAGACGACGATCACGCCGTGGTCGCTGCGCGGCAAGGACGAGCCGACCGTGGCCTGCCCGCGCGAGTGGGACGAGGTCGAGGCCGCCGTCGACGGCAGCGAGGAGCTGACCCAGCTGCGCTACGAGGACGTGCTGGAGCGGCTCGGCCTGCGCTGAGCGCTCGTCCGGCTCAGACCTCCGGCCGGTCGGGAGGCGGCTGGGCGCCCTCCCGGTCGCCGCCCTCCTCGGCGTCCGCCTGACGGTGCTGGTCGCCCTCGAGGTAGCTCGACTCCGACGCCGCGGTGCCGTCGTCGTGGGTGCTCGTGCCGTCCGTGCGCTCTCGTTCCTGCTCGCTCATGTCCTCCACCGTGCCCGACTGGGAGGATGCCTGCCATGCAGAGCCTCGTCGACGTGCAGCCCGCCCGTCCGTCCGACCGGGCCTGGATCGCCGAGCGCGTGCGCCGGCTGCAGGCCGACGCCCGGCGCAGCGCCGACACCCACCTGGTCCGGGTGCTGCTGCCGGACGGCTGGGACGTCGACCTGTACCTCAAGGACGAGTCGACCCACCGCACCGGAAGCCTCAAGCACCGGCTCGCCCGCTCGCTGTTCCTGCACGCCCTGTGCAACGGCTGGATCGGCCCCGGCACCACCGCCGTCGAGGCGTCCAGCGGCTCCACCGCCGTGAGCGAGGCGTGGTTCGCACGGATGCTCGACATCCCGTTCGTCGCGGTGATGGCGCGCACGACGAGCCCGGAGAAGATCGCGCTGATCGAGCGCGAGGGCGGCCGGTGCCACCTGGTGGACGACCCGGCCTCGATCTACGCCGAGGCGGCGCGGCTCGCCGCGGAGGTCGACGGCCACTACCTCGACCAGTTCACCTACGCGGAGCGCGCCACCGACTGGCGCGGCAACAACAACATCGCCGAGTCGATCTACGAGCAGCTGCAGGACGAGCGGCACCCGGTGCCGGAGTGGGTGGTGGTGGGCGCGGGGACGGGCGGCACCAGCGCCACCCTCGGCCGCTTCGCGCGGTACCGGCAGCACGGCACCAGGGTGTGCGTCGTCGACCCGGAGAACTCGGCCTTCCTCAGGGCCTTCGCCGGCGAACCCACCGTCGCCGCCTGCGGGTCGCGGATCGAGGGCATCGGCCGCCCCCGCGTCGAGCCGAGCTTCGTCCCGACGGTGGTCGAGCGGATGCTCGGCGTCCCCGACGCCGCGTCGGTCGCCGCGATGCGGTTCCTGCGCGACCGCACCGGGCTGCGGGCGGGTGGGTCCACCGGCACCAACCTGTACGGCGCACTGTTCCTCGCCTGCGAGATGAGGGCGGCCGGGCGAGAGGGCAGCATCGTCACCCTGCTGTGCGACCACGCCGAGCGCTACTGCGCCACCTACGACTCCGACGAGTGGGTCGCGTCCGCCGGCATGGACCTGGCGCCGTACACCGACGTGCTCGCCACGGCGTGGGACACGGGGGTCTGGACCGGCTGACGCCCCCCGTCTAGGGCATGCTGCGCCCGTGGCTTACGACGTCGAGAAGGTCCGGTCCAGCTTCCCCGCGCTCGCCGAGGGGACGGCGCACTTCGACGGACCCGGCGGCTCGCAGGTGCCGCGCGAGGTCGCGCACGCGGTCGCGTCCACGCTCGGGTCCTCGATCTCGAACCGGGGGACGGTGACCGCGGCAGCCCGGCGCGCCGAGCAGGTGGTGCAGGACTGCCGCGCAGCCCTCGGTGACCTGCTCGACACCGATCCGGGGGGCGTCGTCTTCGGACGCAGCGCCACCGACCTCACCTACGGCATCGCGCGCGCGATGTCGCGGGAGTGGGGCGAGGGCGACGAGGTCGTGGTCACGCGGCTCGACCACGACGCCAACATCCGACCCTGGGTGCAGGCGGCCGAGCGCGCCGGGGCGACCGTCCGCTGGGCCGACTTCGACCGCGAGACAGGCGTTCTCGACGTCTCGCACGTCGAGGAGGTGCTGACCGAGCGCACGCGGCTGGTCGCCGTCACGGGCGCCAGCAACCTGCTCGGCACCAGGCCCGACCTGCCGTCGATCGCGCGCGTCGTCCACGACGCCGGCGCCCTGCTGTGCGTCGACGCCGTCCACCTCACGCCGCACGCCGTCGTCAGCAGGGGCGGCCTCGGTGCCGACCTGATCACCTGCTCCCCGTACAAGTTCCTCGGTCCGCACTGCGGCGTCCTCGCCGCTGATCCTGCTCTGCTGGAACGGTTCTCGCCGGACAAGCTGCTGCCGTCGACCGACGCCGTCCCCGAGCGGTACGAGCTCGGCACCCTGCCCTACGAGCTGATGGCGGGCACCACGGCAGCCGTCGACTTCCTGGCCGACCTCGTCCCGGGCGAGGGGTCGCGCCGCGAGCGGCTGGTCGCGTCGATGACGGCCCTCGACGAGTACGAGGAGGACCTCGTCCGGCGGCTCGAGGACGGCCTCGCCGGCACCGAGCGCGTCCGCCTGATCGGGTCGGCGCCGCACCGCACGCCCACCCGCCTGTTCACCGTCGACGGCGTCCCCGACGCCGACGTCGCCGACCACCTCGCGGGTCTCGGGGTGAACGCACCGGCGGGGAGCTTCTACGCGCTCGAGGCCTCGCGCCACCTCGGCCTCGGCGACGCCGGCGGGATCCGCGCGGGGATCGCGCCGTACACCACGACCGAGGAGGTCGACCGGCTCCTGGCCGGGGTGCGCGAGGTCGCCCGTGCGTAGGGCTGCGACCTCCGTCGCCGCGGCGCTGCTGCTCGCCGGCTGCGGCGACCCGGACGCGCTGGCGGGCTACACCGACGAGGGCGACGCCTGCCAGCAGGTGGTCTCGGCGATCGCCTACGCCGACGACCTGCTGAAGCCGCTCGGGCAGGAGCCGTACCAGGACTTCGACGACGCCACCCGCAGCCGGCTCGCCGCGGTCGGGGGCACCATCGCGCTCGAGGTGCACGACTGGCCCACCGACGAGATCGCCGACCAGGCGCGCGTCGTGCAGCCGCTCGCGGAGGCGTCCGGCGCGAAGGCGGGCGGTGAGGCGCAGACCCGCACGCTGCTGGAGTACCGGCTCGAGGCGACCCGGCTGGTGCATCTGCCGCGAGAGCGACGGCTCCTGACCTACGGCGACGCCACGAGCTTCCGCAGACGCTGGTGCGTCTCCTCCATGTCGGGGTCGGCCCGTCGTGGGTCGTCGGGGTCGCCGCCGGCGAGCGAGCACGCCGGCGCTCGGCGGACGCCAGTAGGCCGTGTGCCCGGGCGGCGTGGCCGTCGTGCACGACCGCGACCAGCCGTCCTCGCCGGGCCGTCGGCGCCGAACGGCTCCGGCCACGTGCTCAGCCTGCCACCGTCTGAGGCCCCTCAGACGCCTCTGAGGCACCCCTCAGACGTGCTCGGGGCCGTCTCAGGTCGGGTTCAGGTCAGGCGGTCCGCCGCACGGCCCGGTCTGCCGATCCCCCGCCCCCGGTCTCAGACCGATCGTTGAGGTGTCGCTCGGAGCAGCCGGGCGGCGGAGACCAGGAGGACACACCATGTACAGCTTCGACCCGGCCCTCGACGCCGAGATCGCCTACCGCCGCGAGGACGTCCGCTCGTCCTTCCGCAGCACCCGGCGGTTCCGCACCCGGAAGGTGAACGCCCCCGTGGACGGGACCACCGGCACCCGCGCTCACCGGCCGTCGCCGGTGACCGCGACGGTCGCCCACCGCGCCGCCTGAATCATGGTGGCGCAGGTGTCGGACCCGGTTGACATGATGTCGTCCGTGGCCCGCGAGGACGTCGCCCTGGTGGCGCGCAGCAACGAGGTGCGCACCCTCACCGACGCCCTGCGGGCCGCGGGCGACTCACGTCCGGCCGTGTGGCTCGTCGCCGGCGACGCCGGGGTCGGCAAGTCCCGCCTGGTGCGCGAGCTGAGCGAGCGCGCCCGCTCCGCCGGTGCCCTGGTGCTCACCGGCCAGTGCGTCGACCTCGGTGGCGCCGGGCTCCCCTACCTCCCCTTCGCCGAGGCCCTCGGCCAGGCCGCCGCCGACCCCGCCACGGCCGCCGCGTTCGACGGCCTCACCGCGCTCGGTCCCCTGCTCGGCCGCGGCGGTCCCCGGCACGACGCCGGTGACGACGACCGCCTGCCGCTGTTCGACGCCGTCCACACCGCCCTCGGCACGCTGGGCGCCGACCACGGTCCCGTCCTGCTCGTGATCGAGGACCTGCACTGGGCCGACGCCTCCAGCCGCGACCTGCTGCGCTTCGTCGCCTCCCGCCTGCGGCGCGAGCGCGTGCTCGTGGTCGCCACCTACCGCTCCGACGACCTGCACCGCGGCCACCCGCTCCGCCCGCTGCTCGGCGAGCTGCCGCGGCTGCCCGTCGTCGAGCGGATCGACCTCGCCCCGTTCAGCACCGACGAGCTCGGCCGCTACCTCGGGCTGCTGCGCGGCCGGGCCGTCCCGCGCCAGGTGGTGCTCGACATGCACCGGCGCACCGACGGCAACGCCTACTTCGCCGAGGAGCTCCTCGCCGCCGCCCTGACCGCCGACGGCGCCCGTCCCGACGGCCTGGCGGAGCTGCCGTGGACGCTCACCGACGTGCTCACCTCCCGGCTCGACCAGCTGACCCCCGGCACCCAGCAGCTGGTGCGGGTCGCGAGCGTCGCCGGCCGTCGGGTCACCGACACGCTGCTGCTCCAGGTGGCCGGCCTGCCCGCCCCCGAGGTCGAGGCGGCGCTGCGCGAGGCCGTCGCCCACCAGGTGCTCGTGCCCGACGAGCGGGAGGGCTACCGGTTCCGGCACGCGCTGCTGCGCGAGGCGGTCTACAACGACCTGCTCCCCGGCGAGCGCGTGCGCACCCACGCCCGGTTCGCCGCTGCCCTGGCCGAGAGCACCGAGCGAGGTGCCGCCGCCGCGCTGGCGCACCACCATCTCGCCAGCAACGACCTGCCGGGTGCGTTCGCCGCGTCGCTGCGGGCGGCCGACGAGGCCGACGCGCTGCCGGCGCCCACCGAGTCGCTGCGCTGGCTCGAGCAGGCATTGCAGCTCTGGGACGCCGTGCCGTCGGCGCAGGAGCTGGCGGGCGACCTCGACGACCTCGAGCTGCGCACCGCCGCCACCGCCGGACGCTCCGGCGCGTTCTCCCGCGCCGTCGCGCTCAGCGAGTCGGCACGGCGACGGGCCGAGGAGGAGGGCTCACCGCACCGGCTGGCCGTGGCCGAGCGGACGCTGGCCGTGCACCTGTACAACGCCGACCGCGACGAGGACGCCGTGAGCCACGCCGCGCGTGCGGTCGAGCTGCTGGCCGACGACCCCGACTCCGCCGAGGCGATCTGGGCGGCCGCGATCTGGGCCAAGACCATCGCCTGGGACGACCCCGACGGTCGGTCCCGCGAGATCGCCACCGCGGCCCTCGAGCGCGCCACCCGGATCGGCATGCAGGCGGCCGAGGCCGACCTGCTGGGCACCCTCGCGGTGCTCGACTGGAGCGACGGCGACATGGACCTGTCGCACGAGCACCTGCTGCTCGCGCTCGAACCGGCCGAGCTCTCCGGCGACCCGGTGCCGCACCTGCGGATCGCCTACAACATCGCCACCAACCGGTTCTACGCCGGCGACCTCGAGGCGGCCCTCTCCGGCATCGACCTCGCCGTCGACATCGCCCGACGGAACGGCCTGTCCTGGAGCGTGTTCGGCATAGAGAGCCGCACGCTGCAGGTGATCGTCCGGTACACCACCGGCGACTGGGACGGCTCGCTGACGGCGGCCGAGGCCGCGGGCGAGCACCCGCCCGACCTCGTCGCCAACCGGCTGGCCGCGTCCGCCACCTACGCGCAGGTCGGACGCGGGCTGCCCGGCACGGCGGAGCGGGTGCGCGACCTGCGCGCCGCGTGGCACCAGGACGCCGCGATCGCGCTGGTCTCCGGCGGCTGCGGCGCCGACCTCGCCACCTGGTCCGGCCGTCCCACCGAGGCGCTGGCCCTGGCCGACGACGCCGTCGTGTCGATGGCGCGGCAGTGGGGTGACTACAGCCTCGGCGGCATCTGGCTCGGCGCCCTCGGCATCGCCGCCTCGGCGGACCTCGCCGAGCAGGGTCGGCTCGTGCACGACGACGACGCCGTCGCCCGGGCCGTCGCCGACGGCGACCGGCTGCTCGACCAGGTGCGGCTCACCGCCGAGAAGGGCCGGCCGCGCTCCGGGCGGATCGGGCCGGAGGGCGTCGCGTGGATCCGCCGGGCCGAGGCCGAGCACGCCCGGCTGCACGCGTCCTCCGACGCCGTCGAGCGGTGGACGGCCGCGCTCGAGGCGTTCGACTACGGGTACGTGTACGAGGTGGCCCGCTGCCGTCGTCGGCTGGCCGAGGCGCTGCTGGTGCACGACCGCCGCGACGAGGCCGCCGACCAGGCGCGCGCCGCGCACGAGGTCGCGGTGCGGCTGGGCGCCCGCCCGCTGCAGGAGGCGGTCGAGGCGCTGGCGGTGCGGGCCCGGCTCGACGTCGGTGTCGCGCTGGCCGCCCCGGCGCAGGACGTGCTCACCCCGCGCGAGCGGCAGGTGCTGGGCCTGGTGGCCGAGGGGCTGACGAACCGGCAGGTCGGTGCGCGGCTGTACATCAGCGAGAAGACCGCGAGCGTGCACCTGTCGAACCTGATGGCCAAGCTGGGTGCGTCGAGCCGCACCGAGGCCGTCACCATCGCCCACCGGATGGGCATGCTCGCGTGACCGCACCTCGCATCACCGCCACGTCGGTCACGGTCGGATCGCCCGAGCCCGTCGCTCTGGCCCGCTTCTACGCGCGCCTGCTCGGTGCCGAGGTGGCGGCCGAGGAGCCGGGCTGGGCGCAGGTGCGCACCGAGCGGCTGACGCTGAACTTCGAGCAGGAGGAGCAGTGGCAGCGCCCGGTGTGGCCTGCCGAGCCGGGGCGGCCGGTCGCCACCCAGCACCTCGACCTGTGGGTCGACGACCTCGAGGCGGCCGCGGCCTGGGCGCGGGAGTGCGGCGCCACCCCGGCCGACCAGCAGCCGCAGGACGACGTCCGGGTCATGCTCGACCCCGACGGCCACCCGTTCTGCCTGTTCCGTTGAGCCCCTTCGACGAGTGGCGCGGGCCTCAGCAGGTCCGGCCTGAGCCGTCGGGCTCGCTGAACGACTCGAACAGGCCCGGGCAGGACGACGTCGAGCAGGCCGCCCGCACCGGCGGGGACGATGTCGAGCAGCTGCTGGGCCAGCTGGTTCATGTAGACGACGATGACGATCTCGGCCAGCTGCTCCGGCGGCACGGTGAGGCGACGGCCCTTGCGCGACAGCAGCTCCTCGAGCAGCCCGCCGAGCTCGCCGCGGAAGTGCGCGCAGTGCGCGGCGTACAGGTCACGACCCTCCGGGCTGCGCAGGCCGTAGAGCTGGAACTCGCTCTCCAGCAGGTACCAGCGGTGCCCGATGCCGTTGATCCGGGTGAGCACCTCGGCCAGCACGGGGTCGGCCTGGTCCTGAGGTGCCAGCGCGGGGTGGTCGTCGATCTCGTGGGCGTGGCTGGTCATCACCTCGCGCACGGCCGCGATCATCCGGTGGCCCTGCTCGTCGATGACGGCGCCGAACAGCTCCTCCTTGGTGGCGAAGTTCGAGTAGAGCGCGCCCTTGGTGAAGCCGGCCGCAGCCGCGAGGTCGTCGACGCTCGCGCCGTGCAGGCCCTTCTCGGCGAACACGTCGAGGGCCGCGTCGAGCAGCTTGGCCCGGGTGGCGGAACGGCGGTCGCTCGACGGCGTCGTCGACGTCGGGGTGGTGGTCGTCATCGTGCTCCCAGGCTAGTGCTGCGGCCGATCGTCCAGGGGTTTGCATACCGAGCGGTATCGGGATACCGTCCAGTATCGCATACCGATCGGTATCCGCTTCCTCGGAGGTCCTCCCATGTCGACAGCCCTCTACCGCTGGGGCCGCTGGACCAGCGCGCACCCCTGGCGGGTCCTGCTCGCCTCGCTGCTCGTGGTGCTCGGCATGGGCGGGCTGGTCGGCGTCACCGGCGTCGCGTTCGACGACGAGTTCTCCATCCCCGGCACCGAGGCCCAGCAGGGCCTCGAGGCGCTCGAACAGCGGTTCCCGCAGGCCGCCGGCGCCTCCGCGCAGGTGGTCGTGGTGGCGCCCGCAGGGCGAGCGGCTCGCCGACGGCGACGCCCGCCAGCAGGTCGACGACCTGGTGGCCCGGCTCGCCGACGTGGAGCACGTCACCGCGGCCAGCAACCCCTTCGACGGCGGCACGACCGTCTCCGCCGACGGCCGCTACGCACTGGTCCAGGTGCAGCTCGACCCCGACGTCGCGGTGCTCGACGAGGAGACCAAGGACGCGCTGGCCGAGGCGGCCGCGGTGCCCGAGGGGTCCGAGCTGAGGTCGAGCCTCGGCGGCGCCGCGCTGCAGGAGCAGGGCGTGCACCTGTCGCTCACCGAGGGGCTCGGCGTCGTCGTCGCCCTCGTGGTCCTGGCGATCACCTTCGGCTCGGCGCTGGCCGCCGGCATCCCGCTCGTCACGGCGCTGATCGGAGTCGTGGTCGGCCTCGCCGGGCTGGCCGCGTCGACGGCCGTCACCAGCGTCAACAGCTCCTCGCCCACGCTCGCGCTGATGATCGGCCTCGCGGTCGGCATCGACTACGCCCTGTTCGTCGTCTCGCGGCACCGCACGAACCTCGCCGAGAGCGCGGTCGGGGTGGCCGAGTCGGTCGCGCGGTCGCTCGCGACGGCCGGCAGCGCCGTGGTCTTCGCCGGCGCCACCGTCGTCATCGCGCTGCTGGGGCTGTCCGTGGCGCAGATCCCGTTCCTCACCGTGATGGGTGCCGCTGCGGCCGCGACCGTCGCGGTCGCCGTCGTGGTGGCTCTGACCGTCCTGCCCGCCGTGCTCTCGCTGTTCGGAGAACGGCTGCGCCCCAGGCTGTCTCGTCGTCCGCGCCAGCGCAGCCGAGGCGGCGAGCGCTGGGCCGGGCTCGTGACGCGCCGGCCGTGGGTGACCACCGTCCTCGTGGTGGCGGTGCTCGGACTCGTCGCCGTCCCGGCCAAGGACATGGACCTCGCCCTGCCGGACAACGGGATCTCCGAGGAGGGCAGCGGCGCCCGCGTCACCTACGACCTCGTGGCCGAGGGCTTCGGCGCCGGCTACAACGCGCCGCTGCTCGTCACCGCCGACATCATCGCCACCACCGACCCCCTCGGCGTGATGCAGGACATCGGCGCCGAGATCGAGGACCTGCCCGGCGTCGAGGCCGTCGTGCTCGCGACGCCGAACGAGAGGGCCGACACGGGGCTGGTGCAGGTGATCCCCACCGCCGGCGCTCGCGACGACGCCACCGCCGACCTCGTGGCCGAGCTGCGCTCCGTCGCACCGGACCTCGAGGACGAGTACGGCATCTCCGACGTGCGGGTGACCGGTGCGACGGCGTTGCAGATCGACGTGTCCGACCGCCTCGGCTCGGCGCTCCTGCCGTTCGGCCTGGTCGTGATGGGCCTGTCGCTGCTGCTGCTCATGGTCGTGTTCCGCTCGATCGCCGTGCCCGTGAAGGCGACCCTCGGCTTCCTGCTCTCGGTGCTCGCGGCGTTCGGGACGATCGGCGCCGTCTACGGCTGGGGCTGGGGCGCCGACCTGCTCAACGCCACCACGGGACCGGTGATCAGCTTCCTGCCGATCATCCTGATGGGGGTGCTGTTCGGGCTGGCGATGGACTACGAGGTGTTCCTGGTCTCCCGGATGCGGGAGGACTTCGTCCACACCGGCGACGCGAAGGCCTCGGTGCGGACGGGCTTCGCGTCGAGCGCCCGGGTGGTGACGGCGGCGGCGGTGATCATGATCGCGGTCTTCGCGGCGTTCATCCCGTCCGGCGACCCGATCATCCAGCCGATCGCGCTGGGCCTGGCCGTCGGCGTGTTCGTCGACGCGTTCCTGGTGCGGATGACCCTGGTCCCGGCCGTGATGACGCTGCTCGGGCACCGCGCGTGGTGGCTGCCGCGCTGGCTCGACCGGCTGCTGCCCTCGCTCGACATCGAGGGCGAGGCGCTGGCCCACCACCTGCGGCACGAGGAGTGGGTGGAACGTCACGGCCCGGCCGCCGTCCGGGCCGCGGGCCTCAAGGTGCTCGACGAGCAGGGCAGGCCGGTGGTCGACGACGTGCACCTCACGGTCGCGCCCGGCACCGTGCTCGTGGTGGCCGAGGACGACCTCGTCGCGCGCCGCACGCTGCTCGCGACCCTGGCCGGACGCGTCCGTCCCGCGGCAGGCGACCTCGTGGTCCTCGACCGGGTGCTGCCCGACGAGGCCGGCGCCGTCCTGGCCCGCACCGCGTTCCTGCACGACGACGGCCGCTCGCCGCTCGTGGTGCTCGACGGCGCCGAGCACGCCGGCACGGCACGGCGCGCGGTCGAGGGCGGCCGCACGGTCGTGCTCGGTTGCGCACCCGGCAGATCTCGCCGACGTGGAGGACCAGCTGCCGCGCGAACGCACGGTGGTCAGCCGCCCGCTGGACTCACTCATCACCCTGACCGAGGAGGTGGCGCGGTGACGCGCCGGACCCTGGTGGCCGTCGCGGCCGCCCTGCTCGTCCCCGCCGTGGCGGGAGCCGTCGCGCTGGCGTCGTTCGACGACCGCGCCGACCAGGTCGACCAGGTGCGCGCCGCCGTGGTCAACCTCGACGAGGCGGTGACGATCACCGATCCCGAGACCGGCGAGGACCAGCCGGTGCTGGCCGGTCGGCTGCTCGCCGGCGAGCTGACGGCCGGCGACGACGCGCTGCTGGGCTGGGAGCTCACCGACGCCGACGACGCCGAGGCCGGCCTCGAGGACGGCACCTTCCAGGCCGCCATCACGATCCCGGCAAACTTCTCCGCCGCCGCCACCTCGGTGCAGGGCGACGACCCGCAGCAGGCGACCATCGAGGTGCAGACCGCGGAGGCCGGGAGCCCGCTCGCGGCGGTGGTCGGCCAGCAGGTGGCCACCGCGGCCGCCGGCGCGGTCGGCGACCAGCTGACCACGCAGTACCTCGACCAGGTGCTGCTCGGGTTCGGGTCGGTCGCCAGCCAGCTCGGCACGGCCGCCGACGGCGCCACCGAGCTGGAGGGCGGGCTCGAGCAGCTCGCCACCGGCGCCGGTACCGCGGCGTCCGGCGCCGACGACCTCGCCACCGGGGCGGGTGACCTGGCCTCCGGTGTCGACGGGATCGCCGACGGCGCAGACGATCTCGCTTCCGGCGCCGACCGGCTGACCGGCGGCGTCCGCAGCCTGGCGTCGGGCCTCCGCGAGCTCGAGGACGGCACCGCGTCGCTCCCGCGGGACGCCCGGGCTCTCGCGGACGGTGCGGCACAGGTGTCGTCCGGCCTCGCGGCCCTGCAGCAGCAGTGCGCCGGCGTCGTGAGCCCGGACGCGCAGGCCGTGTGCGGAGGCATCGCCCAGATCGCCCCCGGCGCCGCCGGCCTCGCCACCGGCACCGACCGGCTCGCCGACGGTGCACCGCAGATCGCCTCGGGCATCGAGGACGCCGCCGGCGGCGCGCAGCAGCTCGTCCCCGGTGCGTCCGGCCTGGCCTCGGGCGCGTCGCGGCTGGCCGACGGAGCCGCCTCGGCAGCGTCCGGGGCTGGCGATCTCGCCTCCGGTGCAGGTGATCTCGCCGCCGGGCTCGACGACCTCGCGACCGGTGCCGCCGGCGCGCAGACCGGCGCGGCCGAGCTCGCCGACGGCCTCGGTCAGGGTGTGGGTGCGGTCCCGTCGTACACCGACGACCAGCGCGACCAGCTCGTGCGGACCGTCGCCGACCCCGTGACGTCCAGCGGTGACGACGGCTTCACGGGCGCGACCGGCGCGGTGCTCCCGCTCGTGGTCGTGCTCGTGCTCTGGCTCGGGGCGCTGGCGACCTTCCTGGTCCGCCGGGCGCTGCCTGACGGTACCGAGCGCACGGCGGCCTCGGCCCTGCGGCTGACGCTGCGCTCGTGGGGACCTGCGGCGCTGGTCGGGCTCGGTCAGGTGCTGACCCTGGCCGCCGTCGTGGCCGCGTTCGGCGTCGACGTCGTCTCGCCGGTGGGTGCCGTCGCCGTCGGGCTGCTCGTGGCGCTGGCGTTCGCCGCGCTGCACCAGGCGCTCACCGCCGTGGGCGGCCGGGTCGGCCAGGTGCTGTCGCTGGTGCTGCTCGTCGTCCAGGTCGCCTCGGTCGGCGGGTTGATCCCGCTGGCGACCGCCCCCGGGGCGTTCCAGCTGCTCGGCGGCGTCCTCCCCCTGCCGCTGGCCGTCGACGCGCTCACCACGCTCGTGCAGGGCGGCTCGGCCTCCGTGGCGGGTGCGGTCGCGGCGCTGCTGGCGTGGACCGTCGTGCCGCTCGCGGTCACGACCTGGGCAGCGCGGCGCCGTCAGCTGTGGTCGGTGTCCTCCATCCGGGAGCAGCTCGAGGGCCGCGGGCGGATGCAGCCGGCGTGACGGCGTACCCGTCAGTCCTCGAGCTCGTCCTCGTCGCGGGAGTCCTTCTCGGACTCCTGGGCGGTGTCGTCGTCGCCGTCCTCGAGCGGCTCCCGCTCGTCGCCGACGTCGAAGGGGTCGTTGACGTCGAGGTCGGGGTCCGGGTCGTCGGGGGCGACGTCCTCGCCCGGGAAGCCGTCGTCGGCGAGGCCCTCGCCCGCGTCGCTCGGCTCACCGCCTGCGGCACCACCGCTGTCGTCGGGACGGACGGCCGGCTCGTCGGGCTCGCGCCCTTCCTGCTCGCTCATACGCGCATGGTCCTCGTGCTCGACGGGCGCCGCCACCGGAGCCGACCTACCGTGGCGGCATGAGCACCATCCGCAGGACCGTCCGCACCGACGCCTCGCCCGAGCAGGTCTTCGCCTACCTGTCCGACTTCACGCACACCGAGGAGTGGGACCCGGGGACGGTCACCACCGACCGGGTGTCCGGGGACGGCGGGGTCGGCACGAGGTACCACAACGTCTCGAAGTTCATGGGCCGCGAGACCGAGCTGGAGTACACGGTCATCGACCTGGACCAGGGGACGATGGTGCGGCTGCGCGGAGAGGGCAAGAGCGTCACCGCGATCGACACGATGCGGATCAGCCCGGACGGCGCAGGCAGCGTGGTCGAGTACACGGCCGAGTTCGACTGGAAGGGCGTGGCGAAGGTGGCCGCGCCCCTGCTCGGCCCCGCGCTGACCAAGCTGGGCGACGAGGCCGAGGACGGCCTGCAGCGCAACCTGGACGCGCTCCCCCGCACCTGAGTAGCGTCGCGGGATGGCGCACCTGCCGCTCGGGCAACGCGTCACCCGCTGGATCGCCTCGAGCACGCAGGCCGACCGCGTCGGTGACGCGCAGGTGGCGCTCTACGGGCCGATCCTGACCTGGGCCGGTCGGTCCAGGGTGCTGCAGACCCCCGTCCTCGGTCACTCCGTCCACCCACCGATGACCGACGTGACGCTCGGCTGCTGGACGTCCGCCACCCTGCTCGACCTGGTCGGCGGCGAGGCGACGCGACCGGCGGCGCAGACGCTGGTCGCGGCAGGTGTCCTGGCCGGTGCCGCCACCGCCGTGACCGGCGCGTCGGACTGGGCGACGATGACCGGCGACGCGCGTCGGGTCGGTGCCGTGCACGCGCTCGCCACGGACGGCGCGATCCTCTGCTTCGCCGCCTCGTGGGTCGCCCGCCGGCGCGGGCGGCACACCGCGGGGGTGGCCCTCGCGCTCGCCGGCAACGTCGTCGCGGCCGGCGCCGGCTTCCTCGGCGGCCACCTCGCCCTGGCCCGCGGCACCGCCCGGCGCGGGGCACCGTTGCCGTAGCGTCGCGGCATGTCGATCCACGACTTCGAGCGGTACCCGCTGACCTTCGGGCCGAGCCCCGTCCACCACCTCGACCGGCTCTCCGCCCACCTCGGCGGCGCCCAGGTCTGGGCCAAGCGCGAGGACGTCAGCTCCGGGCTGGCGTTCGGCGGCAACAAGACGCGCAAGCTGGAGTACATCGTCCCGGACGTCCTCGCGGCCGGCGCCGACACGCTGGTCTCGATCGGCGGCTACCAGTCGAACCACACCCGCCAGGTGGCGGCCGTCGGTGCCAAGCTCGGGCTGAAGGTCCGTCTGGTGCAGGAGAAGTGGGTCGACTGGGACGACCCGGTCAACGACAAGGTCGGCAACGTCCTGCTCTCGCGGATCATGGGCGCCGACGTGCGGCTCGACCCCGCCGGCTTCGACATCGGCCTCCGGCCCTCGTTCCAGTCCGCGATCGACGAGGTCGAGGCGGCCGGCGGCACGCCGTACCCGATCCCGGCCGGCGCCTCTGAGCACCGGTTGGGCGGGCTCGGCTTCGCCGCCTGGGCGTACGAGGTCGCCGAGCAGGAGCGCGCACTGGGCGTCTTCTTCGACACGATCGTGGTCTGCACCGTCACCGGCTCGACCCACGCCGGCATGGTCGCCGGCTTCGCGGCCCTCGAGGACGCGGGCGGACGTCCGCGCCGCGTGCTCGGCATCGACGCGTCGGCCACGCTGGAGAAGACGCGCGACCAGGTCGCGAGGATCGCGCGGCACACCGCCGACCTCATCGGTCTCGGACGCGACCTGCGCGACGACGAGATCACCGTGCTCGAGGGGTGGGCCGGCGACCTGTACGGCATCCCGGTGGAGTCGACGGTCGAGGCGATCCGGCTGTCCGGCCGGCTGGAGGGGATGATCATCGACCCCGTCTACGAGGGGAAGTCGATGGCGGGGCTGGTCGACCTGGTGTCGTCCGGTGAGATCCCTCGCGACTCCACCGTGCTGTACGCGCATCTCGGAGGGCAGCCGGCGCTCAACGCCTACAGCGGGATCTTCGACCCCGCCTGAGCGCGCTCAGCCCGACGTGGGGACGGGCGGCCCGACGAGCAGCGCCGCACCGGTCAGCGCCCCGACGAGCACGACCCCGGCCAGCACGGCGAGCGCGGGACGGCGCAGCGTCCACGCCTGCAGGCGCTCCGCGGGCCCGGCGGGCCGCTGCCTGCCCGGCGCGAGCCGCCACCCGTCATGCAGGTCAGCAGCAGCCACCACCCGGCGCTCGAACCAGATCGTCGCGAACGGCAGGACGGCGGCGGCGAGCCCCAGCAGCGTCCGACCGGCGGTCCACCGGCGGTCGACCGCGACGAACACGGTGACGACGCAGTAGGCGACGAACACCACCCCGTGCACCATCCCGAACACCTGCACGCCGAGCTCGGTGGTGCGCGTGACGTACTTGAGCACCATGCCGGTGAGCAGCAGCGCCCACGTGACGGCCTCGGCGACGGCGAGCCGGCGGAAGAGCACCAGGGGTGGCATGACCCCATCGTCGCAAACGCCCTCTTCGTGGTGGCGTCGACGTCCACCGGCTCACGCCGTGGTGTGGGCGCACACGCCGTTGCCCCTGCGGGCCTCAGGTGGTGGGGTCACGCCATGACCACCGAGCTGCCCGCCGGCGTCCGCTCCCGCGACGTCGAGACCGCCCGCCTGACCACCCACGTGCTCGAGGTGGACGGGCGCGAGAGCGGCGAGCCCGTCCTGCTGGTGCACGGCAACGTCTCCAGCTCGCTGTTCTTCGTCGACCTGCTCACCGCGCTGCCCGAGCGGTACCGCCCGGTCGCACCGGACCTGCGCGGTTACGGCGGCACCCAGGTGCTCCCCGTCGACGCCTCGCGCGGGGTGGGCGACTGGGCCGACGACGTGCTGGCGCTCGCCGACGCCCTCGGGTTCGAGACGTTCCACCTGCTCGGCTGGAGCATGGGCGGCGGGGTCGCGATGCAGGTGCTGCTCGACGCGCCGCACCGGGTGCGCACCCTGACCCTGCAGGCGCCGGTGTCGCCGTACGGGTTCGGCGGCACCGCAGGGACCGACGGCCGGTTGACGAGCCCCGACGGCGCCGGCTCGGGCGGCGGCTGCGCCAACCCGGACTTCGTCCGGATGCTCGCCGAGGGCGAGACCGGCACCGACGACCCCGGGTCGCCGCGCAACGTCCTGCGCTCGTTCTACGTGGCCGGCGGGCGGGTGCTCGACCGCGAGGACCTCTACGTGGGGTCGATGCTCACCACCGTGACCGGCGAGGACAGCTACCCGGGGGACCTGGTGCCGTCCGAGACCTGGCCGATGGTGGGGCCGGGCAAGCGCGGCGTGCTCAACACGATGGCTCCCACCCACTTCCGCCTGGACGGCGTCGTCGACGTGGAGCCGAAGCCGCCCGTCCTGTGGGTGCGTGGCGACGCGGACGCGATCGTCTCGGACGCCTCGATGTTCGACCTGGCGACGCTCGGTCGGCTCGGGGCGGTGCCCGGCTGGCCGGGCGACGAGACCTGCCCGCCGCAGCCGATGATCGCCCAGACCGCGGCGGTGCTGGACGAGTACGAGCGGCGCGGCGGGGCGGTGACGCGGCTGGTGCTGCCCGGCGTGGGCCACAGCCCGCACCTGGAGGCGCCGCAGGAGGTGACCGCGGCGCTGGTGGCCCACCTGGGCGGCTAGCGCGTGCCTAGACCCAGAAGGTGTCGTGGCGCAGGTAGAACTCGCGGAAGTCGTCCTCGGTCATCGCCTCGCGGCGGGCGGCGTCGGCGAGGGTCTCGAAGTAGTCCTCGCGCGGGGCGCCGGGGGTGAACAGGATGAGCATCGAGGCGTCCTCGCCCGACTCGTTCCGGAACCCGTGGATCCCGCCCTCCGGCACGAACAGGAAGTCGCCGGCCGAGGTGTCCTTCCACCCGTGGCCGTCGTGCACCCGGATCGCGCCGGACAGCACGTAGAACGACTCGGTGATGCCGCGGTGGAAGTGCGGGCCGGGTCCGCTGGGGACCGGTCCCATGTCCCAGCGGTAGAGCCCGAAGTGGCCGCGGGTCTCCTGGCCGGTGGCCAGGTAGGCGGCGCCGCCGCCGTTGCTGTGCTCGAGCACCCGCGGCGCGTCGTGCCGCTTGATCCAGGCCGAGGTCTCACCGGTGTCGCCGGTGTACCGCGCGTCGGGGTAGCGGTCGGCGTACGGCGCGACCTGCTCGGAGAACGACATCAGCGCGGCTCGCCGGGCCGGCGGGGGGAGCGCCGCATCCCCAGCCAGGCGATCAGGGCGCCGATCAGCATCGTGACGATGCCCAGCACCACCCACAGGCTCTCGCCCACCATCGGGCTCGACCCGGTGAGCACGCCGGCACCCTGGAGGATCCAGACCAGGCCCATGACGAGGACGAGCGCACCCGCGACGATCCCGGTGACCTTCATGGCGTCACCGTAACCGCGAGCCGGCGCCCGAGGCCGGTGGCGCGCAGCGCGCGGCGGTTCACGCAGGCCCGGACCGCCTGCTCCGACCCCACCACGAGCACGTCGCTGCGGGCCCGGGTGACGGCCGTGTAGAGGGTCTCGCGGGTGGCGAGCGGCGAGTCGGCCTGCGGCAGGACGAGGGTCAGCGCATCGAACTCCGACCCCTGGCTCTTGTGGACGGTGGTGGCGTACATCGTGCTCACCCCGGCGATGCGGGTGAGCGCGATCCGCGGCGACAGCGCCGCACCGCGTCCGACGACGACCTCGAGCCGTTGCGGGCCCGCCAGCACCACGCCGGTGTCGCCGTTCCAGACCTTGTTCTCGTAGTCGTTCACGGTGAGCATCACCGGCATCCCGGCGTAGCGGCCGTCGAACCGGGCGCCGGCCTCCGGGTCGTCGTCGACCACCCAGCGCTGCACCACCCCGTTCCAGTGCGTGACGCCCCGCGGGCCCCGGCTGTGCGCGCACAGCAGCCGGTGCCGGTCGAGCGCGGACACGGCCGTGGCGGCGTCGCCGGCGCGGGCGGCCGGGCCCATCACCCGGGTGACCTCGAGGCACCGGTGCCGCACGTCGTCGAGGACGTCCGCGGGCAGCAGCACGGCGTCGTCGTCGACCTCGTGCCAGCGGATCGCGCCGCCGCCGCGCAGGACCGCGAGCACGGCCTCCTCGTCGCCGCGCCGGATGCCGGCCGCGAGCTCGGCGAGCTCGGGCCGGTCGGGGTCGATCCGGTGGTTGTGCTCCAGCCGCGTGACGCCGGCCCCGACCGCCGACGCGCCGGGGAGCGAGTCGAGGTCGCTGAGCACCGCCCCCGCCTCGACCGACGCGAGCTGGTCGGGGTCGCCCACCAGCAGCAGCCGCGCGTGCGGACGCAGGGCGTCGAGCACCCGCTGGAACATCGACAGCGACACCATCGACATCTCGTCGAGCACCACGACGTCGTACGGCAGCGGGTTGCCGGCGTGGTGCCGCGAGCGGTTGCTCGTGATCGACGCGCCGATCAGCTTGTGCAGCGTGAACGCCGGGACGGCCGCCAGGAAGGCGCGCTCGTCGTCGGTGAACGGGGCCGTGGCGTCGGCCGCCGACGCCGCGAGGGACTCCTCGATCCGGTTGCGGGCCTTGGCGCTCGGGGCCGCGACGGCCACCCGCGGCTCGGCCGGCGAGAGCTCGCGCAGCGCGCACAGCACCCTGGCCACGGTGGTGGTCTTGCCGGTGCCCGGCCCGCCGCCGAGCACCCCCACCCCGTGGGCGAGCACCGTCGCCGCCGCCTCGCGCTGGTCGGCGTCCGGGTCGGGCGCACCGGGCGCGGGCGCCGGCCACAGGCGGGCGAGCTCGCGCTCGACCAGATCGCCCTCCAGGCCCACGACCGTGGACGTGCGGCGGGTGAGATCGGCCGCGACCAGCTGCTCCATCCGCCAGTAGCGCTCGAGCCAGACGTCGTCGTCCCACATCACCAGCGGGCGGACGGGCCCGTCCTGGTCGCCGCCGTCGCGGTGCACGCGGACGAGGACGCTGCCGCGCACGACCTCGACCCACGCGTCGGCGTCGGGCCAGGGCAGGTCGACCTCCACCACTGCCTCGGGGTCGGACCGGTCGACCACGACCGTCTCGGCGGCCTCGCGCAGCCGCAGCGTCACCGAACCCATCCGCACCCCGCGGACGGCGAGCGCGACGGCGAGCAGCACCTGCTCGTCGGCCTCGCCGCACAGCGCACCGATCCGCTGGGCCACGTGCACGTCGGCGGCGTGCAGCACCCCGGCGGCGCTGAAGGTGCCGAGCAGGCCGGTGGCGCGCAGCGCGATACCGGGAGACACGTCGACCACGGTCACCGCGCACCTCCGGCGAGCAGGTCGCTCAGCGCCAGCACGAGGGGAGCGGGCGGGTGCCAGGTCCACACGCCCGGGACGAAACCGTCGGGCCGCGGCGCGACGGACGGGCCGAGCATCCCGCGCAGGAACAGGTACGCGACGCCGCCGAGGTGGGTCTGCGGGTCGTACCCGGGCTGCCGCCAGCGCAGGAAGCGGTGCAGCGCGACGGTGTAGAGCATCGCCTGCAGCGGGTAGTGCGCCTGCCGGACGGCGTCGTCCAGCGCGCTGCGGCGGTAGTGCCAGGCCGTGAGGGGCTCGTCCGGCGGCCCGAGGCGGTTCGTCTTGTGGTCGACGACGACGTACCGGGGGGCGTCGAGTCCGCCCACCCGCACGACGAGGTCGAGCGAGCCGGTGAGGTAGCCGCGCAGCGGCTGGTCGCGCAGCATCGGGTCGTCGAGCAGGTCTGCGTACGGCAGCACCGGGTCACCGACCGGCAGGTGGGTGCGCAGCAGCCCGACGACGTCGCCGAGGACGGGAACCCTTCTGGTGGTGGGCAGGTCGCCCCCGGAGAGCGGGAGCTCGAACTCGAGCTCGGTGAGCTGGTCGGCCGGCGCGAGGTCGGCCAGGGCGAGCCCGTCCGACACCGGCCCCCACGGGGTCGTGACGCTCGGCAGCAGCGCGGCCGCCAGGTCGTCGGCGGCGACCGACGACCGCTGCCACCGCAGCACCTCGTGCGCCGCGCGCGCGAGCGCACCGAGCGGGTCGGTGGGGTCGAACGACACCCGCTCGAGCACGCCGTGCACGAGGGTTCCGAAGGCGGCCCCGCCCTCGAGATCGGCCATGGGCGAGGGGATCTCGAGCAGGCCGGCGTCCGCGTCGTCGACGTCGGCGGTGGACGGCTCCGCGACCGGCTGGTCGGCGAGCTCGTCGGCGCCGGTGGACTCGTCCTCCACCACGTGCACGTCGTGCTCGCTGCTCACCCGGCCGACGAGCTCGTGCGCGTCGCGGGTGAGGCCGCTGTAGGAGGTGCGGCGCCAGGAGTCGTCGAGCGTCCGGCCCAGCTGGCGCGCCGCGAGCGCTCCCTTCACCGCCCCGGAGGACCCGGCGGCCGGCGAGGTGGCGGCGTCCGGCTCGACCAGCTCGACCGCGAGGCCGGGACCCGCCAGCGCGCCGAACCGCTCCCGCACGGGGTCGTCGTCGTGCGGCACCGACACGTCGAGAGGTTGCGGCACGGCGGGGTCGTCGGCGACCAGGATCCGGTGCAGGGGCGAGGACCGGGTGTTCCAGGTGGGCGCCCACCACAGCACGAGCCGCGAGATCGCCCGCGTGGCAGCGACGTACAGCAGCCGCAGGTCCTCGCCGGCCTCGTCGGCGCGCTCGGCGGTCTGGGACTCGTCGAACCCCGGCGACCCCGGTCCGCCGACGTGCACGGTGCGCCGGCCCGCCGGGTCGTGGGCGCGCGGGAAGGCCGACCGCTGGCTCGCGCCGATGAGGTCCCACCCGAACGGGACGAGCACCACCGGGAACTCCAGGCCCTTGCTGGTGTGCACCGTGGCGATCTGCACGGCGGCGGCGTCGGTGTCGAGCCGGCGGGCGCGGTCCTGGTCGTGGTCGGACCGCGCGCGCTCCACCTCCTCGCGCAGCCAGCCGAGCAGCCCGGTCAGCGTCAGCTGCTCGCGCAGCGCGTGGTGGTGCATCACCTCCACGACGTGCCGCAGGTCGGTGAGCACCCGTTCGCCGTCGGTGCGCGCCAGCACCCGCGCGGCGAGGTCGGTGTCGGTGCCGACGCGCTCGAACAGGGCCGCCACGCCACGGTCGGCGAGCACCTCGGCCCACTCCCGCAGCCGCGCCGAGAGGTCGTCGTCCCCGGCGTCGCCGGCGACATCGAGATCGACGGCCTCGCGCCCCATCAGCACGGTGAGCGCGGCGCGCCGCGCCATCGCCGCCCGGTGGGGCTGGTCGAGCCCCTGCAGCAGCGTGACCCAGTCGGCCGCCGCCTCCGAACCGAAGACGCTGGTGGTGCCGGTGAACACGCTCGCCACCCCGACGGCGCGCAGGGCGTCGCGCACGAGCTCGGCGGTGACCCGGGTGGGCACCAGCACGGCGACGTCGCGCGCCTCGAGCGGGCGCGGCTCACCGCCGCGCGGGGTGTGGGTGAGGCCGGCCGACAGGGTGCGCACCACCTCGGCCGCGACGTCGGCCGCGACCAGCGAGCGGGCCAGCGGCGTGGCGAGCAGGCCGCTCTTGTTCGTCGGGTGGCCCTCGCGCCCGAGGAGCCGCAACCGCACGGGCGCCTCGGGCGCCGGCTGCACGGCGGCCGTGGCGTGGCCCGCCTCGACCTCCCGCACCACGATCGCGTCGTCGCCCAGGGCCGCCCCACGGAAGACCCGCTGGAGGCCCTGCAGCACCGCGGGGTCGCTGCGGAAGTTGCGGTCGAGCGTGCGCCGCTGGTCGGCGGCCGCCGCGGCGGCGAGGTAGGCGTGCACGTCGGCGCCGCGGAAGGCGTAGATGGCCTGCTTCGGGTCGCCGATGAGCACCAGCGGGCGGTGGCCGTGGAAAGCGAGCCGCAGCACCTCCCACTGCACCGGGTCGGTGTCCTGGAACTCGTCGACCAGCACCACCTCGAACCGCGAGCGCAGCCGGTCCTGCGCGACCGGGCCGAGCACCGGGTCGGCGAGGGCGTCGCGCACCCGCACGAGCAGGTCGTCGAAGCCGAGGACCCGCGCCGCCCGCGTGCGACGGGAGACCTCGGCCCGGACGGCGTCGGCGTAGCGCCGGCGCAGGGCGGCCTCGGTGCCGGGCTCGACCTCGGACAGGTCGGGGAGCAGGACGGCCTGCCGGTCCGACGTCGCCACCTCGGCCAGCTGGCGCGCCAGGCCGAGGGTGAGGGCGGGTTCGCCCTCGGGCACCGACGTGATGTGGCGCAGGTAGAGGTCGGCGACGACGTCGTCGACCACGTCGTCGACGCTCTCGACCAGCTGCACGTGGGGATCGGTGTCGGCCGCGACCCCCAGGGTGGTGAGCACCTGCTGGCAGAACTCGTGCACGGTCGCGACCGTCGCCGCGTCGAAGTCCGCGAGCGCCGCGGCCAGGCGCTCGCGCCGGGCACCCACCTCCTCGTCCGGGCCCGCGCCGAGGTGCCGCACGACCGGGTCGTCGTGGTCGGCCGTGGCGCCGGGGTCGGCGAGCGCGTCACGCACGGCGACCAGGCGCTCGCGGACGCGGCTGCGCAGCTCGCTCGTGGCGGCCACGCCGAAGGTGACGGCCAGCACCTGGTCGATCCGCGCCCGACCCTCCGCCACGTAGCGGGTGACGAGGCCGGCGATCGTGTACGTCTTGCCGGTGCCGGCGCTGGCCTCCAGCACCGTCGTGCCGGACGGGAGCTCCTCGGTGAGGTCGATCGGCTCGTACGAGGCGGCCTCGAGCGTGGCGGCGCCGACCACGCGCAGGTGCCGGTTCACCGGGTCTCCTCCCGCTCCAGCAGCGGCCACCACAGCCGGCAGGCGAGCCGGCCGAAGTCGGTGGTCTCCTCGGTGTGCCGCGGCACGGGCTCGGGCGAGCGCCAGGCCAGCAGGTCCTCGAGCGGCCGCTTCGCGCCCCAGACGCGCACGTGGTCGCGGTCGGCGTCCTCCTTCTCGAACCCCTTCGACCAGTCGTCGTAGGACGTGACCCAGGGCTTGGTCGCCTCGAACCGCGCGTTGCTCTCGGACCGCTTGCGGAACCGCGTCTCGGCCCACGCCGCAGCGGTCTTCAGCGGGAGGGGAAGCGGCGTGCGCAGGCCGAGGTCGCGCAGCTGCGCGAGCTCGAGCAGGTAGCGCGCGGCGTCGTCGGGCTCCGGCGCGCGCAGCCGCGACAGGCCCGAGCCGGTCTTGGAGCCGCGACCGACGACCACCGCGGCGTCGACCGATCCCGGCCGGGTGGCCACGAGGGCGAGCAGGTCGACCCAGGCCTCCAGCCGGTGCTTGGGCGACAGGCTCGAGTACTGCAGCCGCAGCAGGGTGCGGCCCCGGAGCCCGGTGACCGAGCCGATCACGCGGCGGCCGTCGGGCAGCGCGGCGTCGACCTCGACCGCCTCCGAGGGGAGGGGACCGTCGGGACCCTGGAGCCACTCGCGCGCGCGCTCGTGCAGCTCGACCACCTTGGGCCCGACCTTGGTGAGGGTGCGGGTGGCGAGCGGGTCCGGCGGCAGCGTGCCGCGGCCCCGCTCGGCGGCCACGATGTCGGCGATGTCGCGGCCACGCTGCAACGCGTCGAGGGCGCGGGTGCCCACCCCCCACTCGCCCAGACCGTCGAGCTCGAGCGTCACGACGTCGCCGGGGATCTCGTCCTCCCAGGGGTCGGAGACCCGCAGCCGTTGCGCGAGGAGCGACTTCACCGGTGCCGTCGCGAACGACCGCAGCTCCTGCAGGAGGACCTCGCGCTCGGGCTCGACGGCCGGCAGCATCGCGGGCGGGACGGGCAGCAGCGGCGGACGGTCGGTGCGCCGGCCCCGCGCCGCCTCGGCGCCCGCTCGTGCCGAGGCGTCGAACGACACCGGGTGCGGCGTGCCCAGCAGCCCCGGGACGAAGTTGCGCGGGTCGGTGGGCTGCAGGGGGTGCCGGACGGTGACCTGGGTCGACACCCTGCCGTCGTCCTCGCCGACGGCCACGGCGTCGAGGGCGTCGAGCAGCTCGCCCACCGGTACGGCGGGCTGCATCGGGGCGCCGGTGCGCTCGTGGTGCCCGCGGTACAGCACGACCAGCCGCTCGTCGGCCGCGGTGAGGGCGTCGAGGAAGAGCTGGCGGTCCTCGCTGCGCGGGTCGCGCTCGCCGAGGTGCGGCTCGCGCGCGAGCAGGTCGTCGCCGTCGGGTCGGCTGCGGCGCGGGAACGCCTCGTCGTCCATGCCGAGCAGGCACACCACCCGGTGCGGCACCGAGCGCATCGGCACCAGCGTGCACACCGTGAGCCCGCCGGAGCGGAAGCTGGAACGGGTGGGCCGACCGGCCAGGCGCGCATCGAGCATCGCCCGGACGTCGGCGGGCGACAGCGGCGCGACCGACGCGCTCGCCTCCGCCCGCACCTCGGCGAGCTCCTCGCGCAGCCCGACGAGCTGCCAGGCCGACGACGGGGCGACGTCGACGATCGAGAGCACCGCGGACTCGACCGCCTCGAGGAACGCCTCGACCGGCTGGTCGCGGGTCAGGGCGGTGACGGCGCCCTCGAGCCGGTCGACCAGCTCGGCGAACCGTCCGGCCAGGTCGACCGCACCGGAGTCGATGCCGTCGAGGGGGAGCGCGCCGCCCACGGCCTCGTCGCTGCCGCCGAGGACGACGCCGGTGAGGACGCGGTCGAGCGCCGCCCGCCAGGTGCCCTCGGGGATCGCGCCCATCTTCCAGGCCGCACGGTGCTCGGTGCCGAGCCCCCAGTGCGCCCGGGACTCGACCACCCAGGTGCGCACCTGCTCCAGCGCGTCCTCGTCGAACCGGAACAGCCGGCGCACCGGCGGAGCCGCGGCCAGACCCATCACCTCGGTGGCGGTCACGCGTCCGGCGACGAGGTCGAGCAGGGTGCCGACGACGGCCAGCACGGGGTTGAGCTGCCGCGGCGACCGGTCGGCGATGCGCACCCGCAGCTCCTGCGCCGGCTCGGACCCGAACACCGCGCTGACCAGGGGGGCGAACGTCTCGACGTCCGGGCACATCACCAGCACGTCGCGCGGCTCGAGGGTGGGGTCGTCGGCGAGCAGGCCGAGCACGACGTCGCGCAGCACCTCGACCTGGCGGGTGCGGCCGTGGCAGGAGTGCACCTGCACCGACCGGTCCGACCGCGGGACGGTCGGCCGGTCGTCGCGTGCAGGGAGCATGTCGTCGTGCAGCGAGCGCTGGAGCCGGCCGAGCAGGGTGTCGCCCGGCTCCCGCGCCGGCTCGTGGTGGACGTCGTCGTGCACGGGCACGGCGTGGGCGAGGCGCAGCTGCAGCTCCTGCACGTCGCGGCTCAGCGAGGCGAGCAGCGGCGTGCGTGCCGGGGTGGGGAGGGCGCGGCGGCGCAGGTCGGGCGGGGCGCCGCGGGCGGCCAGGGTCTGCCAGAGCGCGGGGCTGGCGTGGTTGAGCCACAGGTGCACCTCGCGCTCCTGCGCGAGCGCGGCGAGGACCGCCAGGCGCGAGGTGTCGAGCCGGCTGGCGCCGTAGACGCTCACCCGTGCGGGCAGCCGCACCTTCCCCGGCGACGCCGCGAGCCCGGCGAGGGCGTCGGGCAGCAGCTCGGCCGGGCCGGGGCCGAGTGCCTCGCGCAGCCGGCGCCACAGCAGCGGCTGCCAGCGCAGGTCGGCGGGGACGTCGACCTCGGCGCGGGCCCAGGCCTGCAGCACCTCGGGCCGCGACACCTCGTACCGGTGCAGGAGGCCGGCCACCCGGCGGGCGAGCGCGTACCGGCGGCCGGTCGGGACGTCGGCGCCGAGGTGCAGGTGCCGGTGCACCGGCTCGAAGCCCTCCAGCGGGACGAGCGCGGTGGCCACCTCCTCCAGCAGGTCGACCAGCACCCAGGTGGTGCGCTCAGGTGCCCAGACCTCGACCGCCCGCGCGTGCTCGGCGCTCACCGACGACACCGCGGCGTCGAGCACCTCGGCCGGACGCGGGAACAGGACGTTGGCGCAGACGCCGTCGTCACCGCCCGGGCCGGCGCCGAGGTGGTGCGACAGCCGCTGCCCGAGCCAGCGCTCGATGCCCTGGGCGGGCACGGCGACGACGTCCGGGGTGAAGGGGTCGTCGAGCGGCCGGCTGATCACCTCCGCCAGCGCGGAGACGAGCGCGAGCCCGGACTCCGAGCGGTGGACCGTGAGCACCCGGCGAGTGTGTCAGCGGCCGCCGACACCGGTCCACGCGCACCCGCCCCTGTGGACGCAGCGGCGCCCCCGCCCCGGTCTGTGGACGGGGACGCCGCGGCGCTGCTCAGGTGCCGGCGGTCACCTGGCCGCTCACCTGCTCGGTGCGCGCTCCCCCGATCTCCTCGCGGGAACCACCGTGCGCCACCTCGATCTTGCGCGGGCGGGCCTTCTCGGCCACCGGGATCGTCAGCGTGAGCACGCCGTTCTCGTAGGACGCGTGGATCTTCTCCACGTCGAGGCCCTCGCCCAGGTTGAGCTGGCGGACGAACCGGCCGGCCGGACGCTCCTGGGCGATCCAGCGCGTGCCCTCCTCCGACGGCAGCGTGCGCTCCGCCTGGACGGTGAGGGTGTTGGCGTCCACGTCGAGGTCGATCGAGCCCGGGTCGACGCCCGGCAGGTCGACGTTGACCACGTAGTGGTCGCCGGACCGGTAGAGGTCCATCGGCATCCACCGTGACGGACGGCCCTGCCCGCTCGTGGGCGTGAGCAGCTGCGCTGCGAGCCGGTCCATCTCACGGAAGGGGTCGAAGGTCAGAGCCACAACCACCACCTCCTCGCGTCACCGGTCGCCACCCTGGCGACCTGGGTGTCGTGGCATCGCTCCGGGGGGACGAGCCCCCGGGGATGGCGGGATGTTAGCACTCTCCTCGGAGAGTGCCAACACCCTCGTCAACGGGTCTCGGCCCGGAAACCCCTCAGCCGCAGGCTGTTCGTCACCGGTCGGCCAGCAGCGCGTCTCAGGCGCTGGCCACCTGGTACCCGGCTTCCTCGACGGCGGCGCGGACGGCCGCGTCGTCGACGGGGGCGTCACTGGTGACGGTGACGGCGCCGGACGCGAGGTCGACCTGGACGTCGGTGACGCCGGCGACCTCGGAGACCTCCTCGGTGACGGACGCGACGCAGTGGCCGCAGGTCATGCCGGTGACGGTGTAGGTGGCGGTGCTCATGGGTGTCCTCCGGTGGGTCCTGGTTCGGATCGGTGTGTGCTGGTGGGTGCGCTCAGGAGCGGACGAGGCGGGCGATGGCGTCGGACGCCTCGCGCACCTTGAGATCGGCCTCCGGGCCCCCGGTGCGGGCCGCCTCGACCACGCAGTGGGCGAGGTGCTCGTCGAGCAGCCCGAGGGCGACCGACTGCAGCGCCTTGGTCATCGCGGAGACCTGGGTGAGGATGTCGATGCAGTACTTCTCCTCCTCGACCATCCGCTGCAGACCTCGGGCCTGCCCCTCGATCCGGCGCAGCCGCTTGAGGTAGTCGTCCTTGTGCCCGAGGTAGCCGTGGCCTGCGTGGTCGGTGGTGGCCGTCGCGTCCGTGCTCATGCGGACACCATACCCCCGCAGGGTATCGGATCGCAATCGGGGTTGACGCCCCACCCCGAGGGGCGGATGCTCGCACCGACGAGGAGACGGCGCTCCGGTCCGGCACGGACGTGGACGCCGGTCCCGGAACGGGGTCACGATGCGCGTCCGTCCTCACCGCCTCGCGGGGCGCTACCTCCCGGCGATGACGGCGTCGCTGCTGACGGCGGTCCTCCTGGTGACGCAGGGGACGGCGGCCTCCGGCGCACCGTCGGACGACACCCGGCTGACCGGGCTGGCGTTCTCGACGAGCGCCGTGCCCGTCAGCGGGATGCAGGTCCGGTACCTGACCGTCCGCCTGGTGCTGTCGGACCCCGACGGCGTCCCCGTCGAGGAGAGCGTCGTGGGAGACGCGCCGATCCGGTGCCCCTGCGTCGTCGTCACCAACACCAGCTTCGGCAGTCGTGACCTGCCCGCCAGACGCACGTTGCGGTTGCTGCAGCTGCGCCTGGTGCAGGGCACTCCCGAGGACGGGGTCTGGGAGGGCCGGTTCGCGGTGAGCGCGGCCGACGCCGGGATCTGGCGTGCCACGTCCCTGGTCGCCGGCGACCTGCACGACGAGGACCTCTGGGGTCGCGACGTCCCCGTGCCTGCTCCGTTCGGCGAGAGGGCCGTCAACGTGCGTGGGTACGACCGTCCGCTCATCTGGCTCGGTACCAGGGTGCGGGTCGGTCCGGGCGTCGACCTGGTGCGCGGCGGGATGAACCTGGCCTCCGGGCGACCGGTCGCCGGAGCGCGGCTGGAGATCCGGGACCAGTGCGGGCTCACCAACCACCCGACCCCGTTCGCCGTCACCCGCACGGACGCTGCGGGCAGGTACGCGTTCACCGTGAGGGCGGACGCCGCGCCGGCGATGGGGGTCTGCGCGGCCCTCGCGGTGTACCCCACCGACGCCCTGGACAACCTGGTGGTCCAGAGCAACATCCGCAGCCTCGCCCCCGTCCGCTGACCGGCTGTCGGACGCCGCTAGCGTCGGGGCATGAGCGCGAGGTGGCAGGAGCAGTCGGCGGTCGACCTGATGCTGGACGACCTGCGGACCTGGGCGGTGGTCGGCCTCTCCGGCAACCCGACGAGGACGGCGTACCGGATCGCGCACCTGCTGCAGCAGCGCGGCAAGACGATCGTGCCGATCCACCCGTCCGCGCCCGTGGTGCTCGGGGAGCAGGGCTACGCGACGCTCGCCGACGTGCCGTTCCCCGTCGACGTCGTGGACGTGTTCCGGCGCAGCGAGTCGGCCGGCGAGTTCGCCGACCAGGCCGTGGAGATCGGCGCCAAGGGGATCTGGTTCCAGCTCGGCGTGATCGACGAGCAGGCGTTCGAGCGGGCCACCGCCGCGGGCGTGCCGATGGTGATGGACACCTGCCCCGCGATCGAGTGGGGACGCCGATAGCCGCTGCGGCCGGCAGTCAGCCCCGGGCGGGGACCACCCGGCCGCGGCACTCGCCGAAGCCGATCCGGCTGCCACCGCGGCCGGGCGCCGACCCGGTGATGACGACCTCGTCGCCGTCCTCGAGGAACGTGCGCTCCTCGCCGCCCACGGACACCGGCTCGGTCCCGCCCCAGGTGAGCTCGATGAACGCTCCGCGGGTCTCCTTGGCGGCGCCCGACACCGTGCCGGACGCGAACAGGTCGCCGGTGCGCGCCGAGGCGCCGTTCACCGTCATGTGGGCGAGCATCTGCGCGGGCGACCAGTACATCTCGCGGTACGGCGGCCGCGAGACGACCTCGCCGTTCCACGCCACCTCCAGCTCCACGTCGAGCCCCCACGGGTCGTCGAGCGCCAGGTAGGGCAGCGGCGGCGGGTCCTGCCTCGGGGTGACGACCTTGGCGTCCTGCAGCGCCAGCAGCGGAACGACCCACGCCGACACGGTGGAGGCGAACGACTTGCCCAGGTGCGGGCCGAGCGGGACGTACTCCCAGGCCTGGATGTCGCGGGCCGACCAGTCGTTGAACAGCACGGCGCCGAAGATGTGCTCCTCGGCGTCCTCGACCGAGATCGGCTCTCCCAGAGCGCTTCCGGCGCCGACGACGAAGGCGAGCTCGGCCTCGATGTCGAGCCGCGCCGACGGCCCGAAGACCGGCACCGGATCGGTGGGACCCTTGCGCTGCCCGCACGGCCGCACGACGTCGGTGCCCGACACCACGACCGTCCCGGCCCGGCCGTGGTACCCGACCGGCAGGTGCTTCCAGTTGGGCATCAACGGGTCCGGGCTGTCCGGACGGAACAGCCGGCCGAGGTTCGAGGCGTGGTGCTCGGACGCGTAGAAGTCGACGTAGTCGGCCACCTCGAACGGCATCAGCATCGACACGTCGTCGACCGCGTGCACCGCCTCGGCGGGCACGTCGTCACGCAGAGCGGCCCCGATCGCCGCGCGCACCTGGACCCAGCGCGCGTGCCCCTGCGCCATGAACGTGTTGAGGGACGGCGCCGCGAACACCTCGTCGTCGAGCAGCACGGCCAGGTCGACGACGACGTCGCCCAGCCGGGTCGCGCACCGCGGCTCGGCGTCACCGGCGCGGTACACGCCGTACGGCAGGTTGTTCGGGCCGAACGGCGACCCCTCGGCGAGGTCGAGCCGGATGGTTCCTGCCGTCGTCATCGAGCGGTCCTCCAGGTGTCACGGGCACGCGCCGGGAGCATGATGACCCTATGGCTACCTACGCCGTGAACGACGCCGGGGTCGCGAAGGCGCGCGCCCTCATCGACGCCCGCCAGTACGTCCTCGACTCGGACTGGGGCGACGTCCAGCCGGCGGCCGAGGCGCAGAACGCCTTCTTGGAGAAGAACGGCTGGGAGGCCTACGCCTCCTGGCACCTCGGCCTCACCGAGGGCCCGGGGGACGAGACCAAGGCGAGGTACGCCTTCGTGTTCGGTGACTTCCGGCGCGTGCACCGCACCGGCCTGATCGCCTGCGTCTACCGGGCCTCGGAGTGGCGGCACAAGGAGGTCGAGCTCGCCGCGCACGACCTCCTGCAGCACCTCGACGCCGTGAGCGGCTGAGCCGCTGCCGGGCGGCCCGAGGCCCCCGGGATGGAACCGGCGGGGCCGTGGCGTTGGACCGGTCATGAGCGATCACATCCTGCAGACCGAGCGGCTGGCGCTGAGGCCGTGGCACCCCGACGACGCCGGGCAGGCGATGACGGTGTTCGGCGCCACGCAGGTCTCGCGCTGGCTGGTCCCGGCGCTGGAGCGGGTGGAGGACGAGCCGACGATGCGGACGCTGCTGGAGCGGTGGGCCGCCGAGCCCGACGACCCGCCCACGCGGCGCTGGGCCGTGACCCGCGAGGGCCGTGTCGTCGGCGGCGTGGCCGTGCGCCGGCTGCCGCCGGACGAGGACGACCTCGAGATCGCCTGGCAGCTCGCCCCGGACGAGTGGGGGCAGGGGTACGCGGTGGAGGCGGCCCGGGCCGCGCTCGGCTGGGCGTTCGACCAGGCCGCTCACGAGGTGTTCGCGGTGATGCGCCCCGGCAACGAGAAGTCGTCGGCGCTGGCGCAGCGGCTCGGCATGGTCTGGGTCGGTGAGACCGACAAGTACTACGGCCTGCACCTGCAGGTGTACCGGCTGCGACCCTCGGACCTGACCTGAGCGCTCACGCGGGGTAGGTGCTGACCTCGGTCGCCTTCACCGCGCACCAGACCTCGGCGCCGGCGACCAGGCCCATCTCGGCGACGGCGGCCGTGGTCACGTCGGCCAGCACCCCGGGCTCGCCGTCCAACCGCACCCGCACGGTGTCGCCGTGCTGCTCCATGCCGACGACGTGGCCGCGGAAGGCGTTGCGCGGCGAGCCCTCCGGCCGCTTGCCGTGCAGTGAGACCGCCGACGGTGCGAACGCCACGAACACCTCGCCGGTGGCTGCGGACGCGGTCGCGACCACGCCGCCGCCGTCCACGCGGACGGTCGCACCGTCCGCACGACCGCGGTACAGGTTCAGACCCACGAGCCGGGCGACGTACTCCGTCCGCGGGGCGCGGGCGACCTCGGCGGGCGTGCCGCGCTGCACGGCAGACCCGTTCTCCACCACCACGATCCGGTCGGCGAGCACCATCGCGTCGAGGGGGTCGTGGGTCACCAGCACGGTGCACCCGTCGTAGCCGGCGAGGTGCCGTCGCAGGTCGGACCGGACGTCGAGCCGGGTCTGCGCGTCGAGCGCGGCGAGCGGTTCGTCGAGCAGCAGCAGCGCCGGCTCGGTCACGAGCGCGCGGGCGAGCGCCACGCGCTGCGCCTGTCCGCCGGAGATCCGCCCGGGCTTCGACCGCGCGAGGTCAGCGACACCCACCCGCTCGAGCCAGGCGCGCGCGGCGGCCGCGGCCTCCTTCCGCGGCGTGCCGCGCGACCGCAGCCCGAACGCGACGTTGTCGAGCACCGACAGGTGAGGGAAGAGCAGGTAGTCCTGGAACACCACCCCGGTCCGGCGGCGCTCGACCGGGACGAGCACGTCGGCCGCAGGGTCGTCGAGCACCGTCCCGGCCAGCTCGATCCGTCCGCGCGACAACGGGACCAGTCCGGCGAGCGACCCGAGCGCCGTCGACTTGCCGGCACCGTTGGGCCCGAGCAGCGCCACCACCTCGCCCGGGGCGACCTCGAGGCCGAGATCGAGGACGAAGCCGTCCCGGTCCACGCCGAGGTCGGCGCTCAGTCCCGCTGCCTGACCGGTCACGTGGCCGACCCCGCCACCCAGCGGTCGCGCAGGCTGGCCAGCACCACGACCGACACGAGGAGCAGCACCAGGGACAGGACGATCGCCGACTCGGGGTCGGTCTCGAGCGCGAGGTAGACCGACAGCGGCATCGTGCGCGTGACCCCGGGGAAGCTGCCGGCGAAGGTGATGGTGGCGCCGAACTCCCCGAGCGCGCGGGCGAAGCAGAGCACGGCACCGGCCGTGACCCCCGGCGCCACCAGCGGCAGCGTCACCCGCCGGAACACCGTCGCGCGGGACGCCCCGAGAGTCGCGGCGGCGTCCTCGAACCGGCGGTCGGCGCCGCGCAGGGCACCCTCCACCGCGATGACGAGGAACGGCAGCGCGACGAAGGCCTCGGCGACCACGACCGCCGCGGTGGTGAACGGCAGCCGCAGCCCGAACCACAGGTCGAGGTACTGACCGAGCACACCGCGCCGGCCGAGCAGCAGGAGCAGGGCGACGCCCCCGACCACCGGCGGCAGCACCAGCGGCACGGTCACCAGCGCGCGCAGCACCCGGCGTCCGGGGAAGGTGGCGCGGGCCAGCACCCAGGCGAGCGGCACCCCGAGGACGATGCACACCACCGTGGCCAGCGACGCGCACACCAGCGACAACCGCAGCGACTGCAGCACGGCGGGGTCGGCCAGGTCGGTGGTGACCGACCCCCACGGCGTCCGCACCAGCAGGGCGAGCAGCGGCAGCAGCAGGAAGGCCACCGCGAGGGCGGCCGGGACGAGCAGGAACGGCGGCAGCCCGCGGCGGTCCCTACGGGGTCTGGAAGCCGGCACCGGTGAGCACGTCCTGGCCGTCCCGCGACAGCACGAGGTCGACGAACGCCTGCGCGGCGCGGGGGTTCGGCGCCTCGGCGAGCACCACCAGCGGGTAGTCGCTGACCGCGCCCTCCGGCCTCCGGGACGTCGATCCCCTCGACGGCGCCGCCGGCCGCGAGGACGTCGGTGCGGTACACCAGGGCGGCGTCGGCCTCGCCCAGCTGGACCTTGGTGAGGACGGCCTTGACGTCCCGCTCGAGGGTGTCCGGGGACGGCGTGAGACCCGCTGCGGCGAAGACCTTCTCGGCCGCGGACCCGCACGGCACCTCCGGCGCGCAGAGGGCGACCGTGAGGTCCGGGTCGGTCAGGTCCTGCAGCCCGGTGACGTCGGCCGGGTTGCCGGCGGGCACCACGAGCTGCAGCAGGTTGCGGGTGAACACGGTGGGCTCGCCGGCAGCGAGGTCGGCGTCGACGACGGTGGCCATCGTGGTCGGGCTCGCGGCGGCGAACACGTCGGCGGGCGCCCCGGACACGATCTGCTCGGCGAGCCCCGGGCTCCCCCCGAAGCCGAACGTGACCGTGACGTCCGGGTGCTCGGCCATGAAGGTGTCGCCGAGCTCGGTGAAGGTCCCGGTCAGCGACGCCGCGGCGAGCACGACGAGGTCGCCGGACAGCTCGCCCTGCGCCGCCGTCCGACCCGAGGACGACGATCCGCCGCAGCCGGCGAGGGGCAGCAGGGCTGCCAGCACGGCGGCGGTGAGGACGGGACCCCGGTTCACGGGTGGCCCCTCGGCTCGGCTCCCGCCGGGAGCTCGACCACCACGTTGGTGGCCTTGACGCTGGCGACGGCGACGACCCCGACCTCGAGACCGAGCTCGTCGGCCGCCTCCCGGCTCATCAGGGAGACCATCCGGAACGGCCCGGCCTGCATCTCCACCTGTGCCATCACGGTGTCGCGCACCACGTGAGTGACGATCCCGCGCAGCCGGTTGCGGGCCGACGCCGCCGAGGTCGCGATCCGCGGCTGGTCGGCCGCGAGCTCCTGGGCGAGCCTTGCGAGCTGCTCGCCGCGCACCGCCAGCCGGCCGTGGTCGTCCTTGACCAGCTCGAGGCGGCCCGCGTCGCCCCAGCGCCGGACGGTGTCGTCGGACACACCGAGGAGCGAGGCGGCGTCACTCACGCGCAGCAGCACATGCCGAATCTAGCCGCAGATGCGGACGCACGTCCACATGGCGACTTCGCACCTGCGTCATGACGCCCGCCTCGGCGAAGGCCTAGGCTCCCCCCGTGGACCGCGTCGTCGTCGCGCACCTGTCCGACTGCCACATCGGTGCGCACCCGCAGGCCCCGGGCCGGCTGCGCCGCGCCCTGGAGCACCTCGTGGCGTGCGACCCGCTGCCGGACGTCGTCCTGCTGTCGGGCGACCTGGCCGACCACGGTCTGGACGCCGAGTACGCCGAGCTGGTCGAGCTGCTGGCGGACGCACCCGTCCCGCTCGTGACCGTCCCCGGCAACCACGACGTGAGAGCCGCGTTCGCGCAGCACCTGCGCCCGGCAGGGACCGACGGGACCCGCCCGCTCGACCTCGTCCACGACGTCGCAGGGGTGCGTCTGGTGGCGCTCGACTCGCTGGTCACCGCACCGCCCGGCGAGCGGATCGACCACGGCGAGCTCGCGGACTCGAGCCTGGACCTGCTCGAGTCCGCGCTCGGCGACGGGTTGCCGACGTTCGTGGCCCTGCACCACCCGCCCGCGCGCCTGCACGTGGCGCTGATGGACCCGATCCGCCTGGCCGACGCAGGGCGGCTCGAGGCGGTGCTGCGACGCCACCCGAACGCCCTCGCGGTGCTGGTCGGCCACGCGCACACGGCCGCCGCGACCACCTTCGCCGGCCTGCCGGTGCTGGTGGGCGGGGGCCTGGTGTCGACCGTCCCCACCGACGCCGAGGACCTGCCCGTGCTCGACCTGGACCAGCCCCCGACGATCGCGTTCCACCTGCTCGAGGACGGCCACCTCGTCACGCACTGGCGCGTGGTCTGACGTCGCCTACTCGGGGATCGGCGGCCCGACGAGGTCGGGCGAGCGCAGGCAGCGGGCGGCCTGGTGCGCGCCCGCGGCCAGCGCCTCCGCAAGGTCGGACCCGCCGTGGTGCGCCACGAGGAAGCCGGCGAAGAACGCATCCCCGGCGCCGTTGGTGTCCACGACGTCGTCCACCCGTTCCGCCGCTGCGCGCACGTGCTCGCCCGTCGCGGTCCAGGCCTCGGCGCCGTCGGCCCCGTGCGTCATCACCACCAGACGCGCACGGCCGCGGAGCGTCTCGCGGACGTAGGCCTCGCGGTCGGCCACCCGCTCGCCGCTCAGCAGCACGACGTCGGCGCCCTCGCGGAAGTCGCGGTGGAAGTCGGCCACGCCGTCGTGGTCGTGCAGGTCGGTCCACACCGGCACCCCGAACCCCCGCGCCAGCTCCAGCACCGGGCGCGAGTGGTCCGCGAGGTCGGCGACCACGACGTCCGCCTGCTTCGCCGCGTCTCGCACGGCGTCGTCCGGTGAGATCCACCGGGTCCCAGGCAGGTTCGCGTAGATCGACAGCCGTCCACCGGCGGCGTCCATGAGGTTGACGTGCTGCTCGGTGCCGTCCGGCACCGTCCGGGCGAGGGTCGTGACACCCGCCGCGTCCAGGGCCGCACGCACGTGCTCACCCTCGACGTCGTCGCCCAGCACGGTCGCCAGCGTGACGTCGACGCCGAGCGCCGCGAGGTTGAGCGCCTTGCCCGCCGACGTGCCGCCGACCGTGCGGTGGCTGCTGCGCGCCATCACCGTGTGCGGGTACGGAGGCGGCAGCGCGTCCAGGCGCAGCAGCAGGTTCCACGAGACCGGCCCGCTCACCAGGACGCGCACGGGCCGATCGACCTCAGGCGCCGAGGTGGTCGAGCAGCACCCGGTTCACCTGGTCGGTGTGGCTCGCGGTGAGGCCGTGAGGGCCCTGCTCCACCACCACGAGCGTCGCACCGAGCGCCTCTGCCGTGCGCTTGCCGCTCACCTCGAACGGCACGATCGCGTCCGAGTCGCCGTGCAGGACGAGCGCGGGGACGTCGACCTTCTCCAGGTCGGACCGGAAGTCGGTGCGCGCGAACGCGTCGATGCAGGCGAGCACCGCCTCGTCGCGGGCCGGGCGCATCAGCTCCTGGAAGCGCTCCAGCTCGTCGTCGCCGACCTTGAGGTCGTCCCCGGCGCTGTAGAAGCTCTTCGCGAACCCCTGGAAAAAGCCGGCGCGGTCCTCGCGGATCCCGCCCTGCATCCCCTGCACGAGACCCTCCTCGACCCCGCCGTCGGGGTTGTCGTCGCTCTTGAACAGGTACGGGGGCACCGCGGCGACGAACGCGACCGACCGCACCCGGTCGGTGCCGTACCGGCCGACGTAGCGAGCCACCTCGCCGCCACCCATCGAGAACCCGACGAGCGCGACGTCCCGCAGGTCGAGCGTGGTCAGGACGGCGTCGAGGTCTCCCGCGAACGTGTCGTAGTCGTAGCCGTCCTCGGGCTTGTCCGAGCGGCCGAACCCGCGACGGTCGTAGGTGATCACCCGGTGACCCGCCTCGGTGAGCGCCGGCACCTGGGCGGCCCACGACCCGCCGCTGAGCGGCCAGCCGTGGATGAGGACGACCGGCCGGCCGTCGCCGCCGGAGTCCTCGACGTGCAGGTCGACGGGGGTGGATCCGGCGCTGGAGCTCACGGTGGGCACGGGCGGTCTCCTCGTGGTCGCGGGGGTGTGCGGTCCGTCGCCGACGGTAGGACGGTTCGGCGCCGTGCGCACCCCCTCGGCCCGACCGGCCGGGCCCTTGTCGGGCACCCACCGGCCGAGGACGATGACCGGGTGCGCACCGAGCCGAGCGAGCGGTGGGTCCGGGCCGTCGTCGACGACGTCGTGGTGGTCGACTCGCGACGTCCCCTGCTGTTCTACGAGGACGTGTTCCCCGTCCCTGGCTACGCGTTCGACCCGGCAGAGGTGCGCACCGACCTGCTCCGACCCAGCGAGGAGCCCGGCCCGTCCGAGCCGTTCTTCTTCCAGCCGAAAGGCCCTGTCTCGCAGTGGTTCGACCTGCACCTCGAGGGCAGGACGGTCCCGCACGTCGCGTGGGTGCGGGACGACCCGGAGCTCGCCGGACGGATCGTGGTGTCGTGGCGACCGGACCTGGTCGACCGCTGGCTCGAGGAGGACGAGGAGGTGCGCGGTCACCCGCGCGACCCGCACAAGCGCGTCGACGCGCTGCAGAGCTCGCGCCACGTCGTGGTCTCCGTCGGCGGCACCGCGCTGGCCGACAGCCACGACCCCGTGCTGTTGTTCGAGACGCACCTGCCGACCCGTTTCTACCTGCCCCGCGAGGACGTGCGGCTCGACCTGCTCGAGGCGGGCGAGTTCACCAGCCACTGCCCGTACAAGGGCACGGCGCGCGAGTACTGGGACCTGCCGGAAGGCCCTGGCCACGCGGCGGTGCCGGGCATCGCCTGGTCGTACACCGAGCCGTTCCCGGCGGTGGGAGCGGTGGCCGGGCGGATCGCGTTCTACGACGAGCTCGTCGACGTGCAGGTCGACGGCGAGCCGCGGGTGCGGCCGGTGACGATCTTCAGCGACCGGCGGCACCGGCCGACGTCGGCCTGACCCCGCTCCCGGCGTGCCGGAGCAGCTCCGGCAGGTCCGGGTGCCCGGGGCGGTCGGTGCGCCAGGCGAGCCGCAGGGGCACGACCGGCGCGTCCGGCATCGGCACGAACGCGACGTCGGGGTGGGTCGCGGTCGCGGCGGTGGTCGTGGTGGTCACCCCGATGCCGTCGCCCGCGGCGATCGCGAGCAGCCAGTCGTCGGTGTTGGCCACCTCGCGCGCGACCCGCGGACGACGCCCCGCCGGCCACAGCTCGGGGTGGGTGATGCCGCCCACCCGGTTGACGATGATCGCCTCGCCCGCCAGGTCGCCGAGCTCCAACCCCTCCCGCGCCGCGAGCGGGTGGTCGGCGGGCAGCGCCGCCACCCGGTGCTCGTCGCCGAGGTGCACGGTGGCGAGCCACACCGGCGCCGGTCCCTCGCCCGGGAGCACGACGTCGCCCCGCACCAGCGCCACGTCGCTCGTGCCGTCGACCAGGCCGGCGAGGCGGTGGTCGATCCGCCGCCAGGTGACCGGACGGTCCGGGTGCTCGCGGCGCCACGACCCGACCAGCTCGGCGGGCAGCCGTCCGGCTGCGCCCCAGGAGTAGCCGAGCACCAGCGGCCGGCGGCTGCCCGAGGCCGTCGACCGCATCCGGTCGACCGCGGCCAGCGCCGCGCGCGCGTCGTCGAGCACCGACCGCCCCGCGGCCGTGGGCACCACCCCGGAGGTCGACCGCTCGAACAGCACGGTGCCGAGCCGCTGCTCCAGCTGCTGGACCGTGCGCGAGACGGCCGGCTGGGCGAGGTGCAGGCGGGCGGCCGCGCGGGTGACCGTCCCCTCGTCGGCGACGGCCAGCAGCGCCTCGAGGTGCCGGAGCTCGATCCCTGCCATGCCTGCGGAGCATACCGGCAGGCCGAAACGGCATTTCCGGTCCGACGAGGAGGTCCGTAGCGTCGCCGGCATGGGCCGCACCGGGACGCCGACCGCCACCGCGCAGGTCGTGGGCGCGGTGCTCAGCCTCCAGCTGGGCGCGGCCCTGTCGGTGCAGCTCCTCGACGACGTCGGCGCGTTCGGGACGCTGGCCCTGCGGCTGCTGGTGGCGGCGGTGGCGCTGGCGCTGGCCGGACGGGCCTGGCGGCTGCTCGGCAGGGTGCGCCGCGACCCGGGCGCGCGCCGGGCGGTCGGGCTGCTCGGCCTGGCGATGGTGGCGCTGTCGTCGACCTTCTACCTGGCGCTGGAGCGGCTGCCGCTCGGCGTCACCGTGACGCTGGAGCTGCTCGGCCCCCTGCTGCTCACCGTGCTGCGCGGACGCCGCCGCCGCGACCTGGTCTGCGCCGCGCTGGCCCTGCTCGGGGTGGCGCTGCTCACCGGAGTCACCGGCGGGCTGGACGCGCCCCTCGACCCGCTGGGCGTGGTCCTGGCCCTGGCTGCCGGCGGGTTCTGGGCGCTGTACATCCTGGCCAGCCAGCGCGCGGGCTCGGTCTCCGCGGACGGCGCCGCCCTCGGCGTGGCCACGGCGCTCGCCGCCGTGCTCGCGCTGCCCGCCGGGCTGGTGACCGCCGGGACCGGCCTGCTCGAGCCGCGCGTGCTCGCCCTCGGCGTGGTGGTCGGGCTGCTGTCGTCCGCCGTCCCGTACGCGCTGGAGCTGCGGGCGCTGCGGCACCTGCCGGCCGCGACCTTCGGGGTGCTGATGAGCCTGGAGCCCGCCGCCGCGGCGCTCGCCGGGTGGTCCTTGCTCGGCCAGCCGCTGCACCTGGTGCAGGTCGTGGGTCTGGCCGTCGTGGTGCTGGCGAGTGCGGTGGCGTCCGTCCCGGGACGTCGGGCGGCGAGCCTGACGGCCGTCAGCGCCGGTCGACCCCGTGCGCCGGGATCGTCACCCGCAGCACCGTGCGCCCCGGCCGGGAGTCCACCGTGATCTCGCCGGAGTGCCGGTCCACGACGATCCGGCGCGAGATGTCCAGCCCCAGGCCGGTGCCGCGCCCGACCTCCTTGGTGGTGAAGAACGGCTCGAACGCGTGCTGGGCCACCTCGGCAGACATGCCGGCACCGGAGTCCTCCACCTCGACGACGACACCGCCCTGGCCGTCGGGGCGGGTGCGCACCCGCAGCGTCCCCGTCCCGCCCATGGCGTCGACCGCGTTGTCGACCAGGTTCGTCCAGACCTGGTTGAGCTCGCCGGGCACCGCCTCGACGACCGGCGCGTCCGGCGCGTAGTCGCGCTCGACCACCACGTCGCCGAGCTTGTGGGCCAGCATCACCAGCGTGCTCTCCAGGCCCTCGGAGACGTCCGTCCGCTGCACCGAGCCGCGGTCGAGCTGGGAGTAGGAGCGCACCGCACCCACGAGGTCGGACACGCGGCGGGTGGCCTCCTTCACCTCGCGCAGCTGTCCCTGCATCGCCAGCGAGCAGGCCACCCACTCCAGGCCGGCCGCGAGCGCCCGGTCGCCGAGCAGCTCGCGGACCTGCTCGCACCAGGCCAGGTCGACCCCCGCCCCGGCGAGCGCCGGGGCCACGACCCACTCGCGCTGCACGCCGTGCCGGCCCAGCCAGGTCGACAGCACGTCCTCGCGGTCGGCGCGGGCCAGGGCGTCCTCGTCCGGGTCGTCCGGTCCGGCCGCGCGGCGCAGGACGTCCAGCCCGACGAACTGCTCCGCCGTGATCGCCTGCTCGGCGAGCCGTCCGAGGGTCACGAGCAGCTGGTCCGACGACGCGGTGAGCGCGTCGACGGCGCGGGTGGCAGCCGAGGCGGGGTTGTTGATCTCGTGGGCCAGGCCGGCGGCGAGGGTGCCGAGCGCGACCAGCGCCTCGCGCTGGCGGGCGGTCGACTCGATCCGGCGGACGGTGTCGACCAGCCCGCGGATGAAGTGGACGCCGAACGCGAACCAGTCGTCGGCGAGCGCGCGCAGGTCGTCGGCCGGGACGCGCAGGACCCGCCCCGGCACCCCGCCGCGTCCGGACGCGAAGTAGACGCCGTGCGGGTCCCAGGCGCGGAAGCCGCCGGCCCACTGACCGGGAGTGGCCATCGTCCCGAGCGCGCTCTCCTCGTGGCCGACCCGGCGGTGCAGGTCGACGGTGCCCTCGAGCAGCACCCACCAGGTGTCGGCCGGGCGTCCCTCGGCGAACAGGTCCTCGCCGGCGGCGAAGCGGTGCTCCTCGCCGACGGCGAGCAGCTGGCCGAGCTGGGCCTCGTCCAGGCCGTCCAGGAGGGGGAGCGAGCGCAGCTCGGCGGTGGTCGTCACGACGCGCTCACGTGGTCGCCAGGTAGCGGTGGACGAGGTACACCGACATCGCTCCCTCGCCGACGGCCGAGGCCACCCGCTTCATCGAGTCGAGCCGCACGTCGCCGGCGGCGAACACCCCGGGGACGCTGGTCTCGAGCGCGAACGGCGGTCGGGCCAGCGGCCAGTGCTCGGCGTGCTCGGACGCCATCAGGTCCTGCCCGGTGAGCACGAACCCGCGGCCGTCGCGGGCGGGGTGGTCCCCGAGCCAGTCCGTCCGCGGCGAGGCGCCGATGAAGACGAACAGCCAGCTGGTGGCGACCTCCTCCTCCCGGCCGCCGGCGCGGTCGGCGAGGGTGAGCGCCTCCAGGTGCCCGTCGCCCCGGGCGCCCACCACCTCCGCGCAGGTGCGCACCTCGACGTTCGGCGTCGCGGCGATCCGCTGGACGAGGTACTGCGACATCGTGTCCTCGAGCCGGGCCGCCCGGACCACCATCACGACCTTGCGCGCGTACAGGGCCAGGTTGAGCACGGCCTGGCCGGCCGAGTTGGCCGCGCCGACGACGTAGACGTCCTCGCCCCGGCACTGGATCGCCTCGCTCGCGGAGGCCCCGTAGTAGACGCCGCGGGCGCCGAGCTCGGCCAGCCCCGGAGCGGTCAGCCGCCGGTACGCCACACCGGTGGCGACGAGCACCGCCCGCGCCTCGATCTCGCCGCCGCCCTCCAGGCCGACCGCGTGGACCGGGCCGCGGGTGGTCAGCCCCACGACGTCGCGCGCCAGCACCGTCTCGGCGCCGAACCTGGCCGCCTGCGCCACCGCGCGGTGGGTGAGGTCGGCGCCCGACAGCCCCTTGGGGAAGCCGAGGTAGTTCTCGATCGACGCGCTCTGCCCGGCCTGGCCGCCAGGGGCGTCGCGCTCGACCACCACCGTCCGCAGGCCCTCGGACGCCGCGTACACCGCCGCTGCCAGCCCGGCCGGCCCGCTGCCGACGATGCACAGGTCGTACAGCGGCTGCTCGGCCCGGGTGCGCAGCCCGAGCGCCTCCGCGACCTCGCGGGTGGTGGGCGTCCGGAGCACCTCGCCGTCGGGGACGAGCACGAGCGGCAGCTCGGACGCCTCGGCGCCGGCGAGGTCGACCAGCCGGCGGGCCTCCTCGTCGCGCTCCACGTCGAGCCACCGGTACGGCACGTGGTTGCGGGCCAGGAAGGTCTTCACCTCGTAGCTGCGGTCGGACCAGCGGTGCCCCACCACCCGCACCTGCGAGGTCTCCGCCGGGTTCTCGCGCGCCCAGTCGCCCAGCAGGTCGTCGAGCACCGGGTACAGCCGTTCCTGCGGCGGGTCCCACGGCTTGACCATGTAGTAGTCGAGCCCGATGTCGTTGATCGCCTGGATGGCGACGTCGGTGTCGGCGTAGGCGGTGAGCAGCAGCAGCTTGGTGCCGGGCGAGGACCGGCGGACCGACCCCAGCACCTCGATGCCGGTCATCTCCGGCATCCGCTGGTCGCACACCACGAGCGCCACCGAGCGGTCGCGCAGGGTCAGCTCGTCGAGAAGCCGCAGCGCCTCCGCGCCGGAGCCGGCCGGGATCACCCGGTAGTCGGCGCCGTACCGCTCGCGCAGGTCGCGGACGATCGCCACGGAGACGGCGGGGTCGTCGTCCACGGCCAGGACGGTGGGCTTGGACATCCGCTGCGGCTCCCTCCCCGTCGACGACGATCCCAGCATCGTTGCGGCACAGCGTCCGTGGCTAGGGAGCGCGCCGACGAACCGACACCCGCCGCCCTTGCTGTCCTGGTTGCGCCCGGTTGGTCCCACCGGCGTCGGGGACGAAGAAGGCCCCCGCCGGAGCGGGGGCCTTCGTCGTCGCTGTCTCAACGAGCGCGCCCGGAGGGACTCGAACCCCCAACCTTCTGATCCGTAGTCAGATGCTCTATCCGTTGAGCTACGGGCGCAGGTCGACCACCTGGGTGGTCCGGCGGACACAGTACCGGAGCACACAGGCGGTCCCGAAATCCGATCCGCCGGTTCGACCGGCCGGACGTACCGCGTCAGGATGGACCGGTGCGCCGACTCCCCGTGACCGTGACGGCTGCCGCCGTGCTCGTCGTCGGGGTGGCCTGCAGCCCGGGCCCCGACCCGGCTGCCGAGGCGCCCGCGCCGCGGCCGTCGCAGACCTCCACGACCCCGTCGTCGGCCCCCGCGGAGGCCGCACCCGACCGGTCCGTCGGAGCCCGGCCGGTCCTCGTCCCGGCCGACGCCGGCACCGTCGTCCTGCCCGCCACCGACCCGGCCACCGCGGCGCTGTCGGCCAGCCAGGCGCTGTTCGCGTCCTCGCCCGTGGTGGTGCTCGTCGACTCCTCGGACGCCGGTGCGGTCCCGACCGCCGTCCGCCGCGCCACCGCCCTGCGAGTGCCGCTGCTGACGACCAGCGGCGACGCGACCGCCGCCGGCCCGCTCGGTGCCGAGCTCGCCCGCCTCGGGACGACGCACGCCCTCGCGATCGGGACGGCCGCCCGCGACGCCGCTGTCGGGCTCGACGGCGTGGAGGTCGTGTCGAACGCAGGCGCCCTGCCGCCGGTCGAGGCGCCGGAGCCGGCCCAGGCCACCGCCCTGCTGGTGAGCGCCGACCCGGGCGGCCCCGCGCTGGCCACCGCCACCTCCGCCGGCGCCACCGCCGTGACCGTCCCCGGTGGCGACCCCCGCGGCGACGTCGCCGCGATCGGTGCCCTCGCCGACGCACCGCCGACCCGCGTGGTGGGGCTCGGCGAGGCCTTCGGCACGGCCGAGGTGCTCGGCGCCCGCGTGGCGTCGGCCGCCACCGGCGTCCAGCTGCCCGGTGGGGGTCAGCTCGTGCTGGCCGGCAAGCGGTACGTCGCGCTGTACGGGCACCCCGGCACGCCCGCGCTCGGGCTGCTCGGCGAGCAGGACCTCCCCGGGGCGGTGGCGCGGGCGCAGCAGCTCGCCCGTGCGTACCGCCCGCTCAGCGCGGAGCCGGTGCTGCCGACGTTCGAGGTCATCACGACGGTCGCGAGCGCCGGCGCCGGCGCGGACGGCAACTACTCGAACGAGGTCGACCCGGAGAAGATCCGGCCGTGGATCGAGGAGGCGGGGCGGCAGGGCGTCTACGTGCTGCTGGACCTCCAACCGGGCACCACCGACTTCCTCACCCAGGCCCAGCGGTACGAGGACCTCCTGCGGTACCCGAACGTGGGCCTCGCGCTCGATCCCGAGTGGCGGCTGGCGTCCGGGCAGCGGCACCTGGAGCAGATCGGGTCGGTGAGCGCGGCCGAGGTCAACCAGGTGTCCGCCTGGCTGGCCGGCCTCGTGCGCGAGCAGCACCTCCCGCAGAAGATGCTCGTGCTGCACCAGTTCCGCACCGCGATGATCACCGACATCGACACCCTGGAGACCGGCCACGACGAGCTCGCCGTGGTCATCCACGCCGACGGCAACGGCACCCAGGGCGCCAAGGCCGCCACCTGGGGACGCGTGGTCGCCGGGGCCCCTGCGGGAGTCGCCTTCGCGTGGAAGAACTTCGTCGACGAGGACAGCCCGATGGCGACCCCGGCGCAGACGATGGCGGTGCGCCCGACCCCCGTCCTGATCACCTACCAGTAGCCGGATCCGCAAGAACCCGACCGGTTCTCGCAAGCGCACGTCAGTCTGCTGGGCTTTGTGAGGGACTTCACGAGCACGGACCCACCCGACCGGTATCCCAGCATGCGATACGGGGCTACCGTCGTGGCACGGTGCTCTCGCCTTCACTATGAACGCAACGCGGCAGGTCCGACGTCGGGCCGCGAGGGTGGGGCACCTCAGAACGGCACCGGCGCCGGCGAACCTCGAGAGGGACTGACCCTGATGAGCACCGACACGACGACCAGCACCCCGAGCCTGGGCACGACGGGCCAGCGTCCGGTCACCGGCGCCCCGGCCACGCGGCACGCCCGCCTCACGGCCTGGGTCGAGCAGGTCGCCGAGCTCACCCAGCCCGACTCGGTGCACTGGTGCGACGGCTCGGACGAGGAGTGGACCCGTCTCACCGAGGCGCTGGTCGCCACCGGCACCTACGTGCAGCTCGACCCGGCCAAGAAGCCGAACTCGTTCTACTGCGCCTCCGACCCCACCGACGTCGCCCGGGTCGAGGACCGCACGTACATCTGCTCGGTCGAGGAGAAGGACGCCGGCCCCACGAACAACTGGATGGCGCCGGACGAGATGAAGGCGATCATGACCGACCTGTACCGCGGGTCGATGCGGGGTCGCACCATGTACGTGATCCCGTTCGTGATGGGCCACCTCGAGGCCGACAACCCGATGTTCGGCGTCGAGATCACCGACTCCGCGTACGTCGTCACCTCGATGCGGGTGATGTCGCGGATGGGTGCCCACGTGCTGGAGCGGATCGAGGAGCTCGACGCCGACTACGTCCCCGCCCTGCACTCGGTGGGCATGCCGCTCGAGCCGGGCCAGGACGACGTCGCCTGGCCGTGCAGCGACACCAAGTACATCGTCCAGTTCCCCGAGGAGCGGACGATCTGGTCCTACGGCTCGGGCTACGGCGGCAACGCCCTGCTGGGCAAGAAGTGCTACTCGTTGCGGATCGCCTCGGTGATGGCGCGCGACGAGGGCTGGCTCGCCGAGCACATGCTGATCCTCAAGCTCACCAACCCGCAGGGCGTCACCCACTACGTCGCGGCAGCGTTCCCGTCCGCGTGCGGCAAGACGAACCTGGCGATGCTGAAGCCGACCATCCCGGGCTGGAAGGTCGAGACCCTCGGCGACGACATCGCCTGGATGCGTTTCGGCGAGGACGGCCGGCTCTACGCCGTCAACCCCGAGTTCGGCTTCTTCGGCGTCGCCCCCGGCACCAACCACAAGACCAACCCGTACGCGATGGAGACGATCGCCAAGGGCAACTCGGTCTTCACCAACGTCGCCCTCACCGACGACGGCGACATCTGGTGGGAGGGGATGGAGAACCCGCCGGCGCACGCGAGGTCGTGGAAGGGCGCCGACTGGACGCCGGAGTCCGAGGAGCTCAGCTCGCACCCGAACAGCCGGTACTGCACCCCGATCAGCCAGTGCCCGATCCTGGCGCCGGAGTACGACGACCCGAAGGGCGTCCCGATCTCGGCGATCCTGTTCGGCGGTCGCCGCAAGACCACGATCCCGCTGGTCACCGAGGCCCGCGACTGGGTGCACGGCACCTTCATGGGCGCCACGCTGTCGTCGGAGACCACGGCCGCCGCCACCGGTGAGGTGGGCGTGGTGCGCCGCGACCCGATGGCGATGCTGCCGTTCATCGGCTACAACGCCGGCGACTACTTCCAGCACTGGATCAACGTGGGCAAGGACGCCGACGCCGCCAAGCTGCCGAAGATCTTCTACGTCAACTGGTTCCGTCGCAACGACGCCGGCGACTTCGTGTGGCCCGGCTTCGGCGAGAACTCGCGCGTGCTCAAGTGGGTCATCGAGCGGCTCGAGGGCTCCGCGGCGGCGCAGGAGACCCCGATCGGCCACGTCCCGACCCTGGAGTCGCTCGACACCGACGGGCTGGACATGTCGGAGCAGGACCTCGCCGACTGCCTGCACGTCGACGTCGAGGAGTGGAAGGCCGAGATCCCCCAGATCACCGAGTGGTTCGAGAAGTTCGGCGAGACCCTGCCGACCACGCTGTGGACCGAGCTGGACGGCCTGAAGGCGCGCCTCGGCGCGGAGTGACGGCTCGGCCGTCCGACGTCACGGGCCGAACCGGAGCTCGTGCCTGAGCAGCTCGGTCCCGTCCCAGCGACGGCCGGTGAGCGTCACGGCCACCGTCGACCCGTCGTCCACGACGTCGACCGAGCCGAACTGCCCGCTCCCGGGCAGCACGGGCCCGGTGTACGGCCCGCCCTTCACGCTGCCGCGGCGGTCCAGGGCCGCGGCCTGGAACAGCGGGAAGCCGCCGCGCGCCGACGAGGAGTAGTCGGTGTTGGTCCCGTCGTCGACCGCGAGCATGTGGGCGTCACCCGAGAGCATGAGCAGGTTGTCGACGCCCGCGTCCGCGACGGCGTCGGCGAGCAGCCGGCGCTCCTCGGCGAAGCCGCCCCAGGTGTCGGCGGCGGGGTCGGGCGCGTCGATCCACGGGTCGGGGCTGACCCACACCACCAACCCGTACCGGTCGGCCTGCGCGAGCTCGCCGAGCAGCCACTCGCGCTGCTCGGTCCCCAGCGCCGAGCGGAACGAGCCCGTCGGGTCGTCGACCGGGTCGCGGGCGGATCGGGTGTCGGTCAGCAGGAACCGCACGCGACCGACGGTGAAGGCCTGGTGGATCGGTGCCGCGGGGTCGGTCGCCAACGGGTAGTGCGGCACCGACTGCCGGTACGAGGCCATCGCCGCAGCGCGGCTCGGCGACGTGCGGTCGGCGTCGTTGCCGCCGTAGTCGTGGTCGTCCCACACGTACGCCACCGACGCCTGCCCGTACAGGGCCGCCTGGGCCGGCGCGCCGAGGTTGGAGTCGACCTGGTCGCGGAACAGCCGGACGTCGTCCACCTCGATGTTCGAGTAGTGCCAGTCACCGGTGAGCAGCACGAAGAGCGGGTCCCGCGCCCGCATGGCATCGAACACCCGGCCGTTCGAGCCGCCGTTCTGGCAGGAGCCCACCACGAAGCCGAAGGAGGCCGGTCCCGGGGCCGGGAAGGTCGTGACGCGCTGCACGCGGCTGCGGTCGAGCACACCGCCGACCTCGGCCGCGTAGTGGTAGACCGTGCCCGGCTCGAGAGCGTCCACCGTCGCGACGGCGACGCCGTCGCCGTCGACCCGCGCGGTGACGGAGGCCACGGGGTCGGCGAGGGTCTCGTCGCGAGCGACCACGACGCGCACGTCCTGCGCCGCCTCGTCGGTGCGCAGGCGCACCTCGGTGCCCGTCGCGGTCGTGGCCCCGGCCCACATCCACTCGACGACGTCGACCGACGCGGCGGGCGTGGGCGAGCCCGGATGGGTCGGCCCCCACAGCGCGGAGTAGGTGGCCGAGGCGCCGCCGGCGACCACGCCCATGAACACCGCCGCGGCCACGGACAGCGCGATCACCGATCGCAGGCCCGCGCGGCGGGCGCGCGCCACCCACATCGCCACCGCGGGAGCGGCGGTGGCGGCGGTGACCAGGACGGCCACCACAGGCGGGTACTCGACCGAGGCCGCGACCCCGAGCAGGGCCGACGCCGCGACCACCAGCGCGCCGCCCGTCGCGCCGCGGCTGCGGGCGAGCAGCACGCCGACGACGGCGGCCGCCAGCACCAGCCACTGCAGCGGTACCTCGAGGCCGCGCCCGAGGATCCCCGAACCCGGCGCCCGTGGCATGCCGACCGTGGCCGCCAGCCCGACGTCACCGACCACCAGGGCGCCCAGCCAGACCAGCGCGAGCCGGTCGAGGACCCGCGCGTCGCCGGCACCGATGCGCACGGCGTCGGGCTCCGCCTCGGGTCGCGCTCCCCGCTCAGGTCCGGGAGTGCGCTGCGCCCACGGGCAGCTCCGGCAGTGCGCGTGCAGCGACGGTGCCTCCAGCCCCGCCAGCGCGACCAGCACGAGCAGGCCCGCCAGCAGCCACGACGCGAGGACGTCGAGCGGCCACCGCGAAGCGGCGTGCACCTCGGCCAGCGAGACCAGGACGACGCCGGCTGCGAGCAGCGCGCCGACCGCGGACCGCGCTCGTGGCGACCACCCGGCCGCCGACGACGCGACCACGACGGTGCAGGCCGCTGCGGTCAGCGCCAGCACGCCCGGGCTCGGCAGGCTGCTGCCGGCGGCGGCGAGAGGGGAGTCGTCCGGACCCGCGCGACCCAGCACCGCGGCCAGCAGGACGCCCACCGCCACCGCGAGGGCCGGCAGCACCACGGCGAGCGCCTGCAGGGGGCGGCAGCGCCGACCCAGCACGAGGACCAGGAGCGCGCACACCCCGACGCCGACCAGGATCCAGCGACCCGGCGGGAGGAGCGGCTCGAGCCACGACCACCCCCGCAGCCCGCGGTACAGGCTCGCGTCGGCCGGTGGGTTGGCCGCGGCCGCCAGGGTCGTCGTCGTGGTCGCGGCCACGAGCAGCGCGCCGGCTGACAGGACCAGCCGTCGCCGCGTCGCGGGCAGCTCGCGCGGGGGGTCGCCGTGGGGCCGCGGGCGGTCCTGGGTGCTCATGGCGCACGGCACCTCCTCACCGGCCAGGTGCCGACTGCACCGTTGTACACCGCGCCCACCGGTGCGCGGGAGCCCCGGGAGCGCGGCACCGCGACAGGCTTCTCGGCGCTTTGCTGGCGCCGCCTGCAGACAGGTACCCTGACCGCGCTGGAGGAGGCGTCGCCTAGTGGCCTATGGCGCCCGCCTGCTAAGCGGGTTCGGGGCTTCAATCCCGTCGCGGGTTCAAATCCCGCCGCCTCCGCAGAGTGAGAACGAGCAAGGCCCCCGCACCGAGGTGCGGGGGCCTTCTTCGTGTGCGGGTACGGAGGTCAGCCGCAGGTGTCGTCGGCGGCGACGCGGGCGTCGAAGGTCGGGGTCGAGCCGGAGCCGGACCCCGAACCGGCCTCACCCGACAGCGGCTGCTCCGGCAGCGGCTCGGAGCCGGTGCGGTTGGGCACCTCGACCACGGCCGGGGCGCCCCGGCCCAGGTCGACCACGTAGCTGCCGGCAGACAGGGTGGTGTCCTCGCGCAGCGTGGCGCCCGGGAAGGCCGCCTGCAGCGTGGCCGCGGCCTCCTCGTCGTCGAGCGCGTGCCGGATGACGACGCCGTCGACGTCCTCGGTGCCGTTGGCCAGACCGGAGATCTCGAAGCCCTGGACGGCGAGCGCGTCGCCGGCCTGCCGCGCGAGCCCGCTCACGCCGGAGGAGTTGACGACCCGGACGGACACGTCCGCCGGGCTCGCCGTCAGCGTGGGCGGTGCCGTGCTGGTCGGCGCGGTCGAGGTCGGCGCGGCGGTGGGCTCGGTGCCGGGCAGCGGCAGGTCCTGGCGGGCCGCCTCCCACAGGGCGTCGGCGTCGTCGGTCCAGATCACCCGGTTGGGGTCGGGCTCGTACGTCTCGTTCGGGACCGTCACGAACCGGATCTGGTCGGTGGGCATCGACCGCAGCTGCAGGGCGAGCTCGGACAGGGCTCGCGGGCTGGCGATCGCCTCGTCCGTGGTGAGGGAGCTGGTGGCGGCGTCGAGGAAACCGAGCAGCCGGTCGGGACGCAGCAGCAGCTCGGAGCTGGTGGCCTCGCGCACGACGGCGGACAGGAACGCCTGCTGCCGGTCGATCCGGCCGATGTCCGAGCCGTTCCCGATGCTCTTGCGGGCGCGGACGAACTGGGTGGCCTGCACGCCGTCGAGGTGGTTCTCGCCCGCAGGCAGGTTCAGCCGGGTGGCTTGGTCGTTGATCGCCTCGGGGAGGCAGATGTCGACCCCGCCGAGCGCGTCGACCATGTTGCTGAAGCCCTCGAAGTTGATGACGGCGAAGTGGTCGATGGGGATGCCGGTGTTGGCCTGCACCGTGGCGACCGTGCAGAGCGCACCGCCGGCGACCCCGTTCAGCTCCGCACCGTCGGTGAACGCCCCGTTGAACATGCCCAGGTCCCGGTCGGACCCGTCGTCGCCCTGGGGGTCGGCGCAGTCGGGACGCTGCACCATGGAGTCGCGTGGGATGCTCACCACGAAGGCGCTCTTGCGGTCGGCGGCGAGGTGCACCAGCAGGTTCGTGTCGGAGTGCTCGGTCGTGGCGGTTCCGGCGTCACCGACGAACTCGTCCGGGTCGGACAGCTTCCGGGTGTCCGAACCCATCAGGAGGATGTTCAGCGGCGGCAGGTTCGTCACGGGGTCGGCGGTCGCCACGGTCTCCGGCCGGCCGCCCAGCCCCGAGGTCATGTCGACGCCGGTGATGTTGCCGTCCAGGCGCACGTAGATCACCGCGGCCGCGGCCACCGCCACGACGAGCACCGACGCGACGACGGTCGCGAGCGCGCGGGCGACGGGGTGCTTGCGGCGCGGGCGCGCTGCGACGTGGCGCCCTCGCGCCGCTGCCGAGCTCCTGGGAGCGAGCAACGAACGGTCCTCTCGGTTCCGGGGTGCGGGCCCGTCCACGTGGGTGGGGGCCCTCTCAGGAGGGTAGCCCGCGGTGCCGCACCATCCTGGTGCTCAGGGCGGCCCTGAGCACGGGGCGCGCCGCGATCTGCACACTTTGCTCACGTGCTCCCCGGAGGGCCCCCGCAGGCCCGGTTCGGTCAGAGGGTGGTGACCTCGAGCTCGCCGTCGGCGTACCGGCGCCGCAGCACCTTCTTGTCGAACTTGCCGACGCTGGTCTTGGGCACCTCCTCGATGAAGGCCCACCGCTCGGGCAGCTGCCAGCGCGCCACCTTGTCGGCCAGGTAGTCGCGCAGCTCCTCCACGCCGACCTCCTGCCCGGTCACCACCACCACCGTCGCCAGGGGCCGCTCGCCCCACTTGTCGTCCGGCACGCCGACGACGCTCGCCTCCGCGACCTTGGGGTGGCCCATCAGCGCGTTCTCGAGGTCGACCGAGCTGATCCACTCGCCGCCGGACTTGATCACGTCCTTGGCGCGGTCGGTGAGGCGCAGGTACCCGTTCGGGCTGAGCGAGCCGACGTCGCCGGTGCGCAGCCAGCCGTCGTCGCTGAACTTCGACAGCGCGTCGGCGGTGGGCTCCTCTCCGGGCGCCACGTAGTACGAGCCGGTGATCCACGGCCCCTTCACCTCGAGCTCGCCGACGGCCTCGGCGTCCCACGGCACCTCGGAGCCGTCCGGGCCCGTCAGCCGACCCTGCACGCCGGGCAGCAGCCGGCCCTGGCTGGCCCGGTAGGAGAAGCGCTCCTCGCCCTCGGACGCGTGCGGCGGGTTGCTCAGGGTGCCGACCGGCGACATCTCGGTCATGCCCCAGCCTTGGATGATCCGCACCTGGTACCGCTCGTCGAACGCGGTGATGAGCGAGGGCGGGCAGGCCGAGCCGCCCACCATCGCGCGGTTCATCGTCGACAGGTCGACCGGGGTGCCCGCCTCGGCCTGGGCGTCGAGGTGCGCCAGCAGACCGGTCCAGATCGTCGGGACCGCGGCGGCGGCGGTGATCCCGAGGGCGGGGATCATCTCGGCCAGCGGCTCGGGCTGCAGGAAGCGGTCGGGCATCACGACCGTCGAGCCGCTGAGCAACGCCGCGTACGGCAGCCCCCAGGCGTTGGCGTGGAACAGCGGGACGATCGCGAGGAGCACGTCCTCCTCGACCAGGCCGAGCGAGCCGGCCATCGTGATCGTGATCGAGTGCAGGTAGTTCGAGCGGTGCGAGTAGACGACGCCCTTGGGGTTCCCCGTGGTGCCGGAGGTGTAGCACATGGCCGCGCCGAGGTCCTCGTCCAGCTCGGGCCAGGTGAGCGCCGGGTCCTCGGCGTCGAGCAGCGCCCGGTAGTCGTGCACCTGCCGACCGGAGTCGCCGAGCGCGGCGCGGGTGTCGTCGTCGACCGGACCGTTGACCACGACGTGCTCGATCGTCGTCAGGTGCGGCAGCAGCTTCGCGAACGGGGCGGCGAGGGTGTTGTCGACGACGACGACCTTGTCCTCGGCGTGGTTGGCCACGTAGACGAGCTGCTCGGGGAAGAGCCTGATGTTGAGAGCGTGCAGCACCGCCCCCATGCTCGGCACGGCGAGGTAGAGCTCGAGGTGCTCCTCGTTGTTCCACATGAACGTGGCCACGCGCTCGTCACCCACGACCCCGAGGCGGGACAACGCGTTCGCGAGCCGTCGGCAGTCGTCGCGCAGCTCGGCGAAGGACGAGCGGCGCGGCTCCTGGCCGGTCCACGTGATCACCTGCGAGTCCGGGAACGCGGTGGCGCCGTACTCCAGCATCTGGGAGATGAGCAACGGGGTCTGCTGCATCGTGCTGCGCACTTCGGGCTCCTTCGGCTGCGTCCCGGCTCGTCCTCGGGCCGTGGTGCCCCAACCCTGCCCCATCCCAGCGCCGTTGGGGAGGCGCAGCCGACGGTGCACCGGGTGCGGAGGTCTCGTGGAGGTCGGTGGCGCCGCGTCCGGCTCCTGGACCGTCCCCCTTACGCTCACCGGTATGCGTGGAGACGGGGGAAGGGTCCGGATCGTCCTGGTCGCGGCGGCGCTCGTGGTGGTGCTGGCCGTGGTCGCGGGCGTGGTGGTGTGGCAGCGCGGGCTCGCCGAGCGGCGTGCCGACGACGCGGCCGCGGCCGCCGCGCGGCAGGTCGCGGCCGCCTTCGCGCGCGGTGACCTCGCCGGCGCCCCGATCGACCCCGCTGCTGCGGCGCCCGAGGGGTACGCCGCCGTCGTCTCCGGCCTGTCCGGCGTGACGCCGCAGGTGGAGGCCGGCGCGACCACCCGCACGGACCGCACCGCGACCACGCCGCTGACCTGGACCTGGGCGTTCGGTCCGGACGGGTGGACCTACACCACCGAGCTCGAGCTGTCCGCCGACGACGAGGGCGCGTGGACCGCCTCCTGGTTGCCCGCCCTGGTGCACCCGGACCTCGGCGGCGACGGCGTGCTCGCGAGCACCCGCACCACGGCACCCCGCGCCGGCGTCGTGCGCCCGGACGGCGGCGTGGTGGTCGGCGACCAGCCGGTGGTGCGGGTCGGTGTCCAGCCGTCGCGGGTCACCGACCTCGCCTCTCTCACCGCGACCCTGGCCGACGTGCTCGACGTCGACGGCGCCGACCTCGCCGAGCGGGTCTCGTCGGCGTCACCGGAGGCGTTCGTCGACGTCATCACGCTGCGCCAGCCCGACTACGAGGCGGTGAAGGCGACCATCCAGCCGTTGCCCGGCACCGTGTTCGCCGAGTCGACGCTGCCGCTCGCGCCGACCCGCGAGTTCGCCAGGGCGCTGCTCGGCACCGTCGGACCCGCGACCGCGGAGATCGTCGAGCAGAGCGGGGGACGAGTGGCCGCCGGCGACCAGACCGGCCTGTCCGGGCTGCAGCGGCAGCACGACGAGCAGCTCGCCGGCACACCCGGTGTCACCGTCGAGGCGGTGCGCGAGGGGGTCGACCACGAGACCCGCACGGAGCTGTTCACCGTCGAACCCGTCGCCGGGACGCCGCTCGTCGTCACGCTCGACCCCGCGGTGCAGCAGGCGGCCGACTCCGCGCTGGCGGACGTCGTCACCTCGGGTTCCCTCGGTGCCGACGGGGGCGAGGGCAACGCTGCGCTCGTGGCGGTCTCGGTGTCGACGGGAGCCGTTCTCGCCGTGGCGAACACGCCGGCCACCGGGACCAACCGCGCGATGACCGGGCAGTACCCGCCCGGGTCGACGTTCAAGGCCGTGAGCACCCAGGCGCTGCTCGCTGCCGGCGTGGCGCCCACCGACACCGTGGCCTGCCCGACCACCGCCACCGTCGACGGCCGGTCGTTCAAGAACTTCGAGGGCGGGGCGCTCGGCGACTCGGCCACGTTCGCCGACGACTTCGCCACGTCCTGCAACACCGCGTTCGTCGGCCTGTCGTCCCGGCTCGCCGACGACGCGTTGGCGGCCGCGGCCGCCCCGATGGGTCTGGGCGTCGGCTGGACGGTGGGCAAGACCGACGTCTTCCAGGGCGATGTCCCGATCAACGAGGGCGCCACCGACAAGGCCGCGGCGACCATCGGCCAGGGGCGCAACCTCGCCAGCCCGCTCTCGATGGCCGTGGTGGCCGGCACGATCGCCCGCGGCTCGTTCGTCGACCCCACGCTGGTGGACCCGGGGTCGGACACCGCCGTGACGGCGCCGGAGCCGGTGGCCGACCTCGCGGTCGTCCGCGACCTGATGCGCCGGGTGGCCACCGACGGCACCGCGTCGGCGCTCGCCGACGTCCCGGGTGACCCGGTGTTCGCCAAGACCGGCACCGCCGAGTACGGCACCGAGTCCCCGCCGCGCACCCACGGCTGGGCGATCGGGTTCTCCGGCGACATCGCGTTCGCGGTGATCGTCGAGGACGGCGTCAGCGGCGCGCGGTCCGCGATCCCGGTGGCCGAGGCGTTCCTGCGCGGGATGCGCTGAGGCGCAACGGGTCTCAGCCTCCTCGACGCATCCGCCTGCGCATGGCGGAGACCAGCGGGTCGATCTCGGTGCCCTCGTCGCGCATCCGCCGTCGGGTGAGGGTGCGGGTGCGCCAGATCGCGGCGAGACCGAAGCCCCAGAGCAGGTACTGCGAGCTCATCGCCACCTTGAAGTCGACCAGGCCGTAGTCGCCGTCGGGCGAGCGCAGGTCGAGCAGGAGACCGACGAGCAGCACGCACAGCAGCGAGGCGACGAAGCCCCCGACGTTGACGATGCCGGTGGCGCTGCCGAGCCGGGCGGCGGGGTTGAACGAGCGGGCGAAGTCGAACCCGACCATCGACGTCGGACCGTTGGCGGACAGCACCAGGATGAGCACGACCACGAGCCACAGCGGCGGGTAGCCGGGCCACAGCAGCAGGACGGTCCAGGTGACGACGGTCGAGATCACCACCCCGAGCACGAGGTTGGAGCGCCGCAGCGGGAAGGCCGAGGTGAGCCGGCCCAGGACGGGGCCGGACACCATGCCGCCCACGACGAGGAGGGTGAGCAGCCCGCCCGCGAGGCCGGGTGACAGGTCGAGCCCCTGGGTCATGAACGGGAAGCCCCACAGCAGGCCGAACACGACGCCGGAGTACTGCACGGTGAAGTGGGTCCAGAGCCCGAGCCGGGTGCCGGGGTGCAGGAACGACGCGCGCAGGTCGTCGCGGACCTTGGTGAGCGACACCGGGCCGCTGCCGACCACCGTGCCCGCCGGGGCGTCGCGCAGCACCACCAGCACGAGCAGCGCGACCACCACCCCCACCGCCGCGGCGCCGCCGTAGGCGGCCGTCCAGCCCGGGCCGTGCAGCAGGGCGACCAGCGGGAACGCGCTGAGGATCTGCCCGACCTGGCCCACGATCCCGGTGACCTGCGTCATCACCGGGACCTGGCGCGGCGCGAACCACGCCGGCACCAGGCGGATGACGCTGATGAACGTCATCGCGTCCCCGGCGCCGACGAGCACCCGCGCGACGACCGCCCAGCCGGCGTCGTCGGCGAGCGCGAGCAGGAGCTGGCCGGCGGCCATCACGACGCCACCGGTGACGAGCAGGATGCGCGAGCCGAACCGGTCGATGAGGACGCCGACCGGGATCTGCATCGAGGCGTACACGAGCAGCTGCAGGACGGCGAAGGTCGAGAACTCCGAGGCGCCGATGCCGAACCGCTCGGAGGCGTCGGTGGCGGCGACGCCGAGCGAGGTGCGGTGGAACACCGCGACGACGTAGGCGGCGACGGCCACGCCCCACACCAACCAGGCGCGCCTCGGTGTCGTGGTGGGCGGCATCAGAACAGCAGCTCGGACTCGAGGTCGAGCAGGAAGCGCTTGCGCTCCAGACCGCCGCCGAAGCCGGTGAGGGAGCCGTCGGACCCCACCACCCGGTGGCAGGGGACGACGACCGACAGCGGGTTGGCGCCGTTCGCCAGGCCCACCGCGCGCGACGCGCCCGGGGGCATGCCGAGCTCGGCCGCGACGTCGCCGTAGGTACGCGTCCGCCCGTAGGGGATCTCGCGCAGCCGGAGCCAGACCCGCTGCTGGAAGTCGGTGCCTCGCGGCGCGAGCGGGAGGTCGAACTCGCGTCGCTCGCCGGCGAAGTACTCGGCGAGCTGGTCGCGCGCCGCCTCCAGCACCGGGTGGTCGTCGTCGCGGTCCCAGCCCTGCCCGGCCGTGCGCACGGCCTGCTCGACGCCCTTGTGCGGGCTGAACCAGACCGCGCAGAGACCGGCGCGCTCGCCGCCCGCGACGTCGGTGGCCGCCAGCAGCAGCGGTCCGACCGGGGAGTCGGCGACGGTCCAGGAGGTCACGGCTCCATCATCGCGCCCCGGGCCGACAGCGCGCCGCGCCGTCCGCGTCCCGGGCGGCGTCACGCCCTCGGCGGAACCCGCTTGTGAGTGAGTGCTCACTCACGTACTGTCCTCCCTCGTGACACCTCGTGCCCCCGCACTCTCGCGCGACGAGCGCCGTGACGCGCTCGTGGCAGCCACGGTGCCCCTCGTCCGCGAGCACGGCGTCGGCGTCACCACCGCCCAGATCGCCGCTGCCGCCGGCGTCGCCGAGGGCACGATCTTCCGCGCGTTCGACTCCAAGGACGAGCTGCTGCACGCGGCCGTGGCGCGGGCGTTCGACCTGTCGCACCTCGAGCGCGCGCTCGCCGACGTCGACCCGGCACTGCCGCTGGAGCAGCGGCTCGAGCAGGCGGTCGAGATGGTGCAGGCGCACCTCACCGGCTTCGTCCAGCTGATGGGGCGGCTCGCCGCGTCCGGAGGGCGTCCGCACGACTCCAGCCACGCCGCCGAGGCGCACGAGCAGCGGCGCCGGGCCTCCCAGCGCGTGCACGCGGCGATGCTGCGGGTGATCGGCGCCGACGCCGACCGGCTGTCGGTGGGCGCCGACCGGCTCGTCGACGTCATCGGCGGCGCGGTGCTCGCCAGCATCCACCCGATGTCCAGCGACACCACGCCGTTCCCGCCCGCCGAGCTCGTCCACGTCGTCCTGCACGGGGCGCTCGCGCCCGCAACCACCACCCACGGGGGGTCCTGATGCTCGTCCGGCTCGTCGCCAGGCACCTGTCGCCCTACCGGGCCGCGCTGGTCGTGCTGGTGCTGCTCCAGCTCGCCGGCACCATCGCCTCGCTCTACCTGCCGAGCCTCAACGCGAGGATCATCGACGAGGGCGTGGCGGTCGGCGACACCGGCTTCATCATGCGCGCCGGGGGCTGGATGCTGGCGATCTCGCTGGTCCAGGTCGTGGCGACGGTCGCGGCCACCTACCTCGGTGCGCGCTCGTCCGCCCTGATGGGTCGCGACCTGCGCCAGTCGCTGTTCGACCGGGTGGGCACCTTCTCGGCGCAGGAGGTGACGAAGTTCGGTGCGCCGACGCTGATCTCGCGCACCACCAACGACGTCACCCAGGTCCAGACGGTCACCAACATGGGCCTGACGATGCTGGTGTCGGCGCCGATCATGATGGTCGGCGGCATCGTCATGGCCGTCCGGGAGGACCTGGGGCTCTCCTGGCTGGTGGCCGTCGCCGTCCCGGTGCTCGCGCTGAGCGTCGCCGCCGTGATCTCGCGGATGATCCCCCAGTTCCGGATCATGCAGACCTCGGTCGACTGGGTGAACCGCGTCCTGCGCGAGCAGATCACGGGAGTCCGCGTGGTCCGGGCCTTCGTCCGCGAGCCGCACGAGGAGGCCAGGTTCAACGAGGCCAACGACCAGTACACGGGCACCGCGCTCGCCGTCGGTCGCCTGATGGCGTTGGCGTTCCCCATCGTCATGCTGGTCTTCAACGCGTCCACGGTCGCCGTGCTGTGGTTCGGCGCCGAGCGGGTGGGCAACGGGCAGATGCAGGTCGGCGCCCTCACGGCGTTCATGAGCTACCTGATGCAGATCCTGATGTCGGTGATGATGGCCACCTTCATGTCGATGATGATCCCGCGCGCCGCGGTGTCGTCCGGACGCATCGACGAGGTGCTGCGCACCGACAGCTCGGTGACGGTCCCCGACCGGCCCGAGGCGATCCCGGCCGGTCCGGTCACCGTCGAGGCGCGCGGCGTCTCGTTCCACTACCCCGGCGCCGACGTTCCCGTGCTGCAGGACGTCTCGTTCACCGCCCGACCCGGCACCACCACCGCCGTCATCGGTTCCACCGGCTCCGGCAAGACCACCCTGGTCAACCTGGTGCCGCGGCTGTACGACGTCACCGGTGGCTCGCTGCTGGTCGGCGGGGTCGACGTGCGGGAGGCCGACCCGGACGCCCTGTGGGACCTGATGGGCCTGGTGCCGCAGCGTCCGTACCTGTTCTCCGGCACCGTCGCCAGCAACCTGAGGTACGGCAAGACCGACGCCACCGACGACGAGCTCTGGGAGGCGCTGCGGATCGCGCAGGCCGAGGACTTCGTCCGGGCGATGCCGCTCGGGCTCGACGCCCCGATCGCCCAGGGCGGCACCAACGTCTCCGGCGGGCAGCGTCAGCGGCTGGCGATCGCGCGCGCCGTGGTGCGCCGGCCCGCGGTGTACCTGTTCGACGACTCGTTCTCCGCCCTCGACCTGTCCACCGACGCGCGGCTCCGCTCGGCGCTCGCGCCGGTGACGCGGGACGCCACGGTGATCGTGGTGGCGCAACGGGTCTCGACCATCATCGACGCCGACCAGGTGGTCGTGCTCGAGGACGGCCGGGTGGTCGGGGTGGGCCGCCACGACGAGCTGCTCGAGACCTGTCCCACCTACCTCGAGATCGTCGAGTCGCAGCAGAGCAGCGAGGAGGTGGCAGCGTGACCGCCGAAGGCGTGAAGTCGGAGGAGGAGAAGGCGGCGGAGGCCCGTCGCGGACCCCAGGTCCGCGGTCCCGGCGGCCACATGCCGATCGGCGCGCCGGTGCAGAAGTCGCAGCAGTTCGGCCCCTCGGCCAAGCGGCTGCTGCGGCTGATGGGCCCGGAGCGGCCGCTGGTGCTGCTCACCGTGGCGCTCGCCGTCGTCAGCGTGGTGCTGACCGCGATCGGGCCGAAGGTGCTGGGCCGCGCCACCGACCTGATCTTCGCCGGCTACATCGGCAGCCGGCTGCCCGAGGGGGTCTCGCGCGACCAGGCGGTCGAGGGACTGCGGTCCTCCGGTGAGGACCGGTTCGCCGACATGGTCGCGGGCATGCCCGACCTGGTGCCCGGGCGGGGCATCGACATGGGCGGCGTCGGCCGCGTCCTGCTGGTGGCCCTGGCGATCTACGTCGTCGCCTCGCTGCTGTCGTGGTGGCAGGGCTACGTGCTCGCCGGCGCGGTGCAGCGCACCATCCACCGGCTGCGCCGCGACGTGGAGGCCAAGCTGCACCGGCTGCCGCTGCCGTACTTCGACAACCAGCCCCGGGGCGAGCTGCTCAGCCGGGTCACCAACGACATCGACAACGTCGCGACCTCGTTGCAGCAGACGCTGTCGCAGCTGCTCACCTCGCTGCTCACGGTCATCGCGATGGTGGCGATGATGATCTACATCTCGCCCCTCCTGGCGATCATCGCGCTGGTGACGATCCCGGTGTCGATGGTGCTCACCGGCGCGATCGCCAAGCGGTCGCAGGTGAAGTTCGTCCAGCAGTGGAAGAACACCGGCGAGCTGAACGGGATCATCGAGGAGACCTACACCGGCCACGGCCTGGTCAAGGTCTTCGGCCGCCAGCACGAGGTGGCGGAGTCGTTCCGGGAGAAGAACTCCGAGCTGTTCGGGGCCACGTTCGGCGCCCAGTTCATCAGCGGCATCATCATGCCGGCGATGATGTTCGTCGGGAACCTCAACTACGTCGTCGTCGCCGTCGTCGGTGGGCTGCGGGTGGCGTCCGGGACGATGAGCCTCGGTGACGTCCAGGCGTTCATCCAGTACTCGCGCCAGTTCACGCAGCCGCTGACGCAGGTGGCGTCGATGGCCAACCTGATGCAGTCCGGGGTGGCCTCGGCCGAGCGGGTCTTCGAGGTGCTCGACGCGCCCGAGCAGGTCACCGAGGCGCCGGCGCGGGTCGAGATCGACGACGCGCACGGCCGGGTCGCGTTCGAGGACGTCTCGTTCAGCTACGACCCCGGCACCCCGCTGATCGAGCACCTCGACCTCCAGGTCGAGCCCGGCCAGACCGTCGCCATCGTCGGTCCCACCGGCGCGGGCAAGACCACGCTGGTCAACCTCGTGATGCGCTTCTACGAGCTCGACGGCGGCCGGATCACGCTCGACGGCGTCGACGTCACCGCGATGCCGCGCGAGCAGCTGCGGTCGCGGATCGGCATGGTGCTGCAGGACACCTGGTTGTTCAACGGCACCATCCGCGACAACATCGCGTACGGCCGCCCCGGGGCCGCACCCGAGGAGGTGCAGGAGGCCGCCGAGGCCACGTTCGTCGACCGCTTCGTGCACTCGCTGCCGGACGGCTACGACACCGTCATCGACGACGAGGGCAGCAACATCAGCGCGGGCGAGAAGCAGCTGGTGACGATCGCCCGGGCGTTCCTGTCAGACCCCGACCTGCTGATCCTCGACGAGGCCACCTCCTCGGTCGACACCCGCACCGAGCGGCTCGTGCAGCAGGCGATGGCCGCGCTGCGCACCGACCGCACCAGCTTCGTCATCGCCCACCGGCTGTCGACCGTCCGCGACGCCGACCTGATCCTGGTGATGGAGCAGGGGCGGATCGTCGAGAAGGGCACGCACGCGCGGCTGCTCGAGGTCGACGGCGCCTACGCGCGCCTGTACCGCGCCCAGTTCAGCGGCGCGGCGGTCGACCTGGAGGCCGAGGCGGCTGCCGCGCAGGGCGGGCCCGGCGGGGCCCCCGCGGGCGCGCCGGCTCAGGCACCGGCGAGGTAGTCGGCCCAGAGCTGCAGCATCGCGGTGGTGCGGTACGGCGCCCACCCGCGACGGCCAGCGCCGCCACCTCGCGCGCGGTCGGGTCGTCGCGGCCGGACCCGTGGCGGGTGAGCCGAGCGACCTGGCGCCGCACCGCGAGATCGGTGGGAAGCAGCACGTCGGGGTCCCGGGTCACCCGCAGCCGCAGGTAGTCGGCCGTCCAGGGCCCGATGCCCGGCAGCGCGAGCAGACCGGCGGCGTCGTGCACGAGGTCGGGGTCGGCGGCCAGCGCCCGGGCCACCCCCACCACGGTGCGCCCGCGCGCCCGCGTCATCGGCAGGGTCTCGGGGTCGACCGCCGCGAGCACCTCGGCCGACGGGAACGCGTGGGTCGGACCGGGGGCCGCGCCATCGGATCCGACGTCCGCACCGGGGAGCGGCCGTCCGTGCGCGCGGACGATCCGCCCGGTGACGGTGGCCGCCGCGGCGAGCGAGACCTGCTGGCCGACGACGGTGCGCACCAGCGTCTCGAGGTGGTCGGGGCTGCCTGGCACCCGCAGGCCCGGGCGTCGGCGCACCAGGGGGCCGAGCAGCGGGTCGGGCGCCAGCGCGCGCTCCGCCGGGCCGGAGTCGTCGTCGAGCCCGAGCAGGTCGCGAGCCACCGCGACCGCGGCTGCGGGCCCGCCGACCACCAGGTCGTCGCCGTCGACCCGCAGCGACACCGGCCGCTGCCGACCACCGACGGTCAGGACGCGTCGGTAGGTGGTGCCGTCCCAGGTCTCGAGGCCGGGCACGGCGTGGGCGGCGAGGAAGCCGAGCGACCACGCGAGGTCCTGCCGGCCGGTCGGACGGGTGCGGTGCTCGGCCACGTCCGGAGCATCGCACGGGCGGCTGACGTCCGGTCCGGTCACGGTGGGTGAGACGAGGTCACCGTCCGGACACGGCGAGGGAACGATGCGAGGTCGGTTCGGGCACGGGCCCGGTCTTCGGTGTCCGGTCCGTCCGAGCGGGGTGAGGATGGATCCATGACCACGCACCCGACGCGCGCGCCGATGGCGCCGTCCGTGCCGCAGGCGGGCGAGCCGTCGGTGGCAGCGGCCTGGGTGCTGGGCGTCCTGAGCGCCGTCGTGCTGGTGTTCATCCTCCTGCTGCTGTGGCTCGTGGTGCCCACGTACAACGCCCCAGGACCCGGCGAGCCCGGCTACGGCACGGTCGACCCGCACGGCTACGTGATGATCTTCGGCACCGTGATGCTGGTCTTCAGCGGACTCGTGCTCGCCTGCCTGGCGGTGCCCTTCGGCCTCCTGATGGCGCGGATCAGGCGGACGCGCCGCTGACCTCGGTGCGGACGTGCAGGCCGGGCGTGCGCGTGCGGCGCATCTCGACGACGGCGGCGTCCTCGCCCACGGCGGTGTGCAGGGCCACCGTGCTGGGCAGCAGCACCGGCTTGGCGAACTGCGCGCGCACCGTGAGCGGACCGGCCGGCAGCCGGCCCTCCAGCGCGGCGAGCGAGCGGGCGTGCGTCCACATGCCGTGCGCGATCGCGCGGGGGAAGCCGAACGCCTTGGCGGCCAACGGGTTCAGGTGGATCGGGTTGACGTCGCCACTGACCGCCGCGTAGCGCCGGCCGACGTCGTCCGGCACCCGGAGCACCGACGACGGGCGTTCGGGCACCTCGGGCAGCTCGCGCTGCGGAGCGGCGTCGTCGCCGAGGGTGGAGCCGCCGGGCGGCGGCTGGTGCCCGCGCGCGAGGTAGGTGCTGCGGCCGTGCCACACGACCTGGCCGTCGACCCGGGCCTCTCCGTGCAGGTCGACGAGCGCGCCCCTGGCGTGCTCGCGCAGGTCCTGCGCCCACACCAGCAGGTCGACCTGCTCGGTGGTGGACACCGGCCGGGCCACCTCGATCTCGTTGGCGACGTGCACCATCCCCGCCAGCGGCAGCGGGAACGACCGGGCAGCCATCAGCTCGACCTGCAGCGGGAAGGCGAGCACGTGCAGGTACGTGGGCGGCAGGGCGTCGGCGAGGGCGAACCCGCACACCCGCGCGTACCGGGCGAGGTGGGTGACGTCGGTGCGGCGGCCGCCGAGCTCGATCCGGGTGGCCGGCAGGTCGCCGCCGCGGCCACGCGAGGTGACGGCGGCCCGGACGAACAGGCGCTTGAGGTCCGGCGGCTCGGACAGCACCAGGCGGTTGGGGTCGCGCAGGGCCGGTCGGTCTCGCCACGTCAGGCCCCCAGCATGCTCTGGCCGCAGACCCGGACGACCTGGCCGGTGACCCCGGCGCTGCCCGGACGGGCGAACCAGGCGATCGTCTCGGCGACGTCGACCGGGAGCCCGCCCTGGGACAGGCTGTTGACCCGCCGCCCGATCTCCCTGGTGGCCAACGGGATCCGGCCGGTCATCTCGGTCTCGATGAACCCGGGGGCCACGGCGTTGTAGGTGATGCCGCGCGGTGCGAGCAGCCGCGACTGCGCGCCGACCATGCCGATCACGCCGGCCTTGCTCGCGGCGTAGTTCACCTGCCCGCGGTTGCCGGCGATGCCGCTCATCGACGACACGGCCACCACCCGGCCGCCGTCCTTGACCGCGCCACCCGGGGCGAGCAGGACGTCGTCCATGCGCAGCTGGGCGGCGAGGTTGACCTCGAGCACGGCCCCCCAGCGGTCGGCGTCGGTGTTGACCAGCAGCTTGTCGCGGGTGATGCCCGCGTTGTGCACCACCAGGTCGATGCCGCCGCGCCGGGCGCCGGCCGCGGCGATGCGCGACCCGGCGTCGGCCGAGGTGACGTCGAGCTGCAGCGCCGTGCCGGCGACGCGGTTGGCCACCGTGGCGAGCTGCTGGCCGGCGGCCGCGACGTCGACGGCGATGACGGACGCGCCGTCGCGGGCCAGGACGTCGACGATCGAGGCGCCGATGCCCCGGGCGGCACCGGTGACGACGGCGACCTTGCCCTCGAGCGGGCGCTCGCCGTCGGCGCCGACCACCTCGGCCGCGCCGACGCGCACGAGCTGGCCGTCGACGTAGGCCGACCGTCCGGAGAGGAAGAACTCCAGGGTGGAGGCGATCTCGGCGTCGTCGCCGAGGGTGTACACGGTGTTGGCGGTGGCGCCCTGCCGCAGCTCCTTGGCCACCGACCGGGTGATGCCCTCCAGCGCGCGCTGGGTGGCGGCGGCCTCGGGCTCCTCCAGGGTCTCCGGCGCCCGGCCCACGAGCACCACGCGGCCGCAGCGGCCGAGCCGCTTCAGCGCCGGCGCCAGGACCGCACGCAGGTCCTCGAGGTCGGCGACGGTACGGGCACCGCTGACGTCGACCACGACGGCAGCCAGGCGGCGGTCGGACGGCACCTCGGTGAGCACCTCGACCAGGGCGTCGGACAGCAGCGCGCCGACCTGCGCGTCGAACGGGGACGTGCGGCCTGCGGAGGCGACCAGGGCCGGGCCGTCGAGCAGCGGGTCGCCGGGGGTGTGGCGGCGCAGCGGGACCGGCTGGGGCAGCCCGAGCCGCGACGAGAGCGCCTTGCCGAAGCCGGAGCGGACGAACGAGGTGTAGCCGTCGGCGTGCACGCGGCTCACTTGGCAGCCTCCAGGATCGCGACGACGCCCTGGCCGCCGGCGGCGCAGATGGAGATGAGCCCGCGTCCGGACCCCTTCTCGTGCAGCGACTTCGCCAGGCTCGCGACGATGCGGCCGCCGGTGGCGGCGAACGGGTGCCCGGCCGCCAGGCTCGAGCCGTTGACGTTCAGCTTCGTGCGGTCGATCGTGCCGAGCGGCTTGTCCAGGCCCAGCCGGTCGCGGCAGAAGTCCTCGTCGTCCCAGGCCTTGAGGGTGGTCAGGACGGTGGACGCGAAGGCCTCGTGGATCTCGTAGAAGTCGAAGTCCTGCAGCGTGAGCCCCTGGCGCGCCAGCAGCTTCGGCACGGCGTACGACGGCGCCATCAGCAGCCCCTCGCCGCCGTGCACGTAGTCGACCGCCGCGGTCTGGGCGTCGACCACGTGGGCGAGCACGGGCAGACCGTGCTCGGCGGCCCACTCGTCGGAGCCGAGCAGCACGGCCGAGGCGCCGTCGGTGAGCGGTGTGGAGTTGCCGGCGGTCATCGTGGCGTCGTCGCCGAGGTCCTTGCCGAACACCGGCTTCAGCCGGGCGAGCGCCTCGACCGAGGAGTCCGGGCGAAGGTTCTGGTCGCGGGTGAGCCCGAGGTAGCCGGTGACCAGGTCGTCCTGGAACCCGCGGTCGTACGAGGCGGCCAGGTTGCGGTGGCTCGCGGCGGCGATCTCGTCCTGCGCCTCGCGGGTGATGCCCCACTCGTGCGCGGTGACGGCCATGTGGTCGCCCATCGACATCCCCGTACGCGGCTCGCTGTTGCGCGGGATCTCGGGCACCACCTGGGCGGGACGGATGCTCGCCAGCGCCTTGATCCGCTGCTGCGGGGTCTTGGCCCGGCTCAGCGCGAGCAGGGTCTGGCGCAGGTCCTCGTTGACCGCGATCGGTGCGTCGGACGCGGAGTCGACGCCGCCGGCGATCGCGGAGTCCACCTGGCCGAGGGCGATCTTGTTCGCGGCCAGCACCACGGCCTCGAGGCCGGTGCCGCACGCCTGCTGGATGTCGTACGCCGGCGTGGCGGCCGAGAGCTGGGAGCCGAGCACCGCCTCGCGGGTCAGGTTGAAGTCGCGGCTGTGCTTGAGCACCGCACCGGCGACGACCTCCCCGACCTGCTGGCCGGCCAGCCCGAACCGCGCGACCAGGCTGTCGAGGGTGGCGGTGAGCATGTCCTGGTTGGACGCCCGGGCGTACGGACCGCCGGAGCGGGCGAAGGGGATCCGGTTGCCGCCGATCACCGCGGCGCGGCGAGGGGCGGAGGGCGGGGCCTGACGTGCCATCGGTGTGCTCTCCTGCTGGGCTGAGGGGGGTGCGGACCTACGACGACACTAGCAGGTACCCGGAGTATGCGGTACCGTCCGTCACATGAACCCACCCGTCCGTTCGGCGACCCCCCGGGACGGCCGCGACCGGCGCTGGGACGACCACCGCGCCGAGCGCCGGCGGTCCCTGGTCGAGGCCACGTTGCGCGCCGTGCGCCAGCACGGGTCGGGTGCCGGGATGGACGAGATCGCCGCGGTCGCCGGCACGTCCAAGACCGTTCTCTACCGGCACTTCGCCGACAAGGGCCAGCTCTACCTCGCCGTCACCGCGGCCGTGCACGGGCTGATCGCGCACGACCTGCGGGTCAGCGTCGAGCGCGCCGGCGCCCAGGACGCGCGAGGCGCCGTCGCCGCGGCGGTCGACGCCTACCTCGCCCTGGTGGAGCGCGACCCGGAGGTCTACCGGTTCGTGGTGGAGCGTCCCCTCCTCGCCGGTGGCCAGTCGCCGGACGGCACGGACCCCGTCCGCGGCCTGGTGCAGCTGGTGGCGCAGCAGGTGGGCGAGACCCTCGCCGCTGCCGGGGCACCGGCCGACCGCGCCGTCACCTGGGGCCACGCTCTGGTCGGGATGGTGCGTGCCGTCGCCGACGCCTGGATCGACTCCCCCTCTCCCGCACCGCGTCACGAGGTCGTCGAGCACCTCGTCGACCTCGCCTGGGACGGCCTCGCCGCCGCCCTCCCGCAGCCCGTCTCCGCCACGAACGAGGAGCCCTCGTGAGCACCACCGCCGACGCCCTGCGCACCGTCCTCGACGGCCGCTGGGCCCACGTCAAGGACCGTGCGCGCACCGAGCTCCCCGCCGAGCTGCTGCTGTCCCCCACGGGCCTCGACCGCGAGGCGCACCGCGCCCGGGTCGCCGACCAGATGCGGACGCTCGCCGAGACCGGCCACGCCAGAGCGGGTTTCAGAGAGGAGTTCGGTGGGACCAACGACATCGGCGCGTCGGTGACGGCGTTCGAGATGCTCGCGCACGGCGACCTGTCGCTGCTGGTGAAGGCGGGGGTGCACTGGGGCCTGTTCGGCGGCGCCGTGGCCAACCTCGGCACCCGGGCCCACCACGAGAAGTACCTGCCCTCGATCATCGACGCCTCCCTGCCCGGCTGCTTCGCGATGACCGAGACCGGCCACGGAAGCGACGTCATGTCGATCGGCACCACCGCCACCTACGACGCCGTCACCGGCGAGATCGTCGTGCACACGCCGCATCCCGGTGCGCGCAAGGACTACATCGGCGGCGCGGCCCGCGACGGGCGGCTGGCCGTGGTGTTCGCCCAGCTGGTCACCCAGGGGACCAACCACGGCGTGCACGCGGTGCTCGTCCCGATCCGCGACGAGGACGGCAACCACGCGGTCGGCGTCACCATCGGCGACTGCGGTGACAAGCTCGGTCTGGCCGGTGTCGACAACGGCCGGCTGACCTTCGACGAGGTCCGCGTGCCGCGCGAGAACCTGCTCGACCGGTACGGCAGCATCGCCGAGGACGGCACCTACTCGTCCCCGATCGAGAGCGACACCCGGCGCTTCTTCACCATGCTCGGCACCCTCGTCCGCGGGCGGATCTCGGTGGCCGGTGCGGCGGGGACGGCCACGCGCGTCGCCCTCAGCATCGCCACCCGGTACGCCCTCGAGCGCCGCCAGTTCGCCGCTCCCGGGTCGCGGACCGAGGTCGTCCTGATGGACTACCGCGCGCACCAGCGCCGGCTGCTGCCGGCGATCGCCACCTCGTACGCGCTGCAGCTGGCCCAGAACGACCTGGTGTCGCGGATGCACGACGTCCAGACCGTGCTGGCCGAGCCCGACGGCGAGGTCGACGACCACGACCAGCGCGAGCTCGAGTCGCTCGCAGCGGGCGTCAAGGTGCTCGCGACCGCGCACGCGACCCGGACGATCCAGGAGTGCCGTGAGGCGTGCGGCGGCGCCGGCTACCTCACCGAGAACCGGCTGCCGCAGCTGAAGAACGACACCGACGTCTTCACCACCTTCGAGGGCGACAACACGGTGCTGCTGCAGCTGGTGGCCAAGGGCCTGCTCACCGGCTACAAGGACTCGTTCGAGTCGCTCGACACCGTCGGCACGGTGCGGTTCGTGGCGCGCCAGGTGGCCGGCGGGCTGGTCGAGCGCTCCGCCCTGCGGGGCGTGGTGCGCACGGTGCTCGCAGCGGCTCCCGGCAAGGTCGGTGACGGCGACCTGCGCGACCGCGCGGTGCAGCTGCGGCTCCTGGCCGACCGCGAGCGGCACGTGCTGGAGGGGCTGGCCAACCGGCTCCGGTCGGTGGCCCGCTCGTCCGACCCGTTCGCGGGCTTCAACGCCGCCCAGGACCACCTGCTCACGGCGGCCCGCGTGCACGTCGAGCGGGTGGTGGCCGAGTCGTTCGTCGCCGGGATCGCCGAGGTCGAGGACGCCGAGGCGCGGGCGCTGCTGGAGAAGGTCTGCGACCTGCACGTGCTGTCGACGATGGAGCGCGACCTGGCCTGGTTCATGGGCCACCACCGGATCACGCCGGGACGCGCGAAGACAGTGACCTCGCTGGTGAACGGACTCCTCGACGAGCTGCGCCCGCACGCCCTGACGCTGGTCGAGGGGTTCGGCATCCCGGTGGAGTGGCTGGGTGCCGAGATCGCCACCGGCGCCGAGGCCGAGCGTCAGCGCGCCGCCGGAACCGCACCCGCGTCGGGTGCCGGGTCGCGCGAGCCGGCCGTGGTGGGATGACGCCATGACCGACGCCTCGATGCCCACCACGCTGGACGAGCTGAACGGTTTCCTCGGCGCCTTCGGCGAGCACGTGGGGCTGCGGTTCGTCGAGGCCGGGCCCGATCGGCTGGTCGCCACCTGGACGGTGGGTCCGCACCTGCTGCAGCCGTACGGGATCGTCCACGGCGGGGTGCACTGCACGGTCGTGGAGACCCTCGGCAGCGTCGGCGGCGCGATCTGGTTCGGCGAGCGCGGCAAGGTCGTGGGCGTCAACAACTCCACCGACTTCTACCGCGCCGTCACCGAGGGCGAGATCACGTCGACGGCCACCGCGGTGCACCAGGGCCGTAGCCAGCAGGTGTGGGTGGTCGAGAGCCGCGACGCCGACGGCCGGCTGGTCTCCCGCGGCCAGCTGCGGCTGCAGAACCTGCCGCACCGTCCGACCTCCTGAGGTTCGCCGCGCGCGACCGGCGCGCGTGGGTGAGGCTCCGGTCATGACGACCACCTCCACGGGCCTCGCCCTCGGCGACGAGAAGTTCGTGTCGCTCACCACCTTCCGCGCCTCCGGCGAGCCCGTCCCGACCACCGTCTGGATCGCCCGCGACGGCGACGCGCTCGTCGTGACGACCCCGGCGGGCAGCGGGAAGGTGAAGCGCCTGCGCAAGGACGCGCGGGTGGAGCTGCGTCCGAGCAGCCGGTTCGGCAAGGTCGCCGACGACGCTCCGATCGTCCGCGGGACGGCCGAGGTGCTCGACGACGCGGCGAGCGAGCGGCGCGTCGGCGAGATCATGAGCGCGAAGTACCGGCTGGAGTACACCGCGATGATGGGCATCGAGAAGGTCGTGTCGTCGGGCCCGCGCAACCGCGTGATGCTCCGGATCACCTTCGGCGGGTGACCCGGGTCGCGGCCCCACCGCGCGCGTCCCCCATCGCGTTCGTAGGGTCGGACGCATGAGGACTCGCAGCATCGGCAACGGAACCGTCGGACGCACCGAGGTCGGTGCCATCGGGCTCGGCCTGATGACCTTCGACCAGAGCGGCACCCAGCCGCGCGAGCAGCTGGCCGCCACCGTGCGGGCCGCGCTCGACGCCGGCGTCACCCTGTTCGACACCGCGGACGCCTACGGGCCCGGTGACGAGAAGGGCGCCGACTCCCAGGGCGAGAACGAGCGGCTGATCGTCTCGCTGCTCGACGAGCTCGGCGTCCGCGACCAGGTGCTGCTGGCCACCAAGGGCGGCCACGTGCGCACCGCCGGCGGCGGCTGGGACACCGACAGCACCGCGGCCCACCTGCGGCAGGCGGTGGACGACAGCCTGTCGCGCCTCGGCGTCGAGCAGATCGCGCTGTGGCAGCACCACCGTCCCGACCCCGACGTCGACGTACGACGACGTGATCGGCACGCTGAAGGAGATCGCCGACTCGGGCAAGGTGCGGATGGTCGGGCTGTCGAACGCCGACCCGGACCAGATCCGCGCCGCCCACGCGGTGCTGGGCGACCACCTCGTCAGCGTCCAGAACCAGTTCTCGCCCAAGTTCCGCAGCAGCAAGCCCGAGATCGACGTCTGCGACGAGCTCGGCCTGGCGTTCCTGCCGTGGAGCCCGCTCGGGCGGGCTGGGCGACGCCAAGGAGCTGGCCGACAAGCACCCGGCGTTCGCGAAGATCGCCGAGGACCGCGGCGTCAGCGCGCAGCAGGTGGCGCTGGCCTGGGAGCTCGCCCAGTCGCCCGTCGTCATCCCGATCCCCGGCGCCAAGCGCCCGCAGTCGATCACCGACTCGGCCGCCGCAGCCGACCTCGACCTCACCCCCGACGAGGTCGCGGCGCTCGCCGACCCGACTCACCGCGGACGAGGTCGCGGCGCTCGACGCCGACTGACCCCGCCGACCACCATCTCGGACGGAGGCGACGCATGACGCAGACCGGGCTCGCGGACCTCGACCTGGACCGGGTCGAGCAGGAGCTGTACGCCGACGGGATCACCGCGATGCGCGGTGCGCACCCGCCGGAGCTGGTCGAGCGGCTGCACGAGGAGTGCATGCGGCTCTACGAGGAGGCGAGCTCCTACCCGGGCGGCAGGGTGCGGCGGGGGCCGCAGCGCTGGTACTTCGCGGTGCACCCCGAGCGGCTGTCGATGGTCGTCGACCTGCTGTCGCACCCGTGGTTGGTGCAGACCTGCCGGCACGTGCTGGGGGACGACTACCGGATCCGCGAGGTCGCTTTCGACGTCTCCTTCCCCGGCTCGAAGCACCAGCCCTGGCACCGCGACTTCCGCCGACCGGTGGGGATGACCACCGGCGAGGACGGGAGGCCGCGGCTCACCGCGCTGGCGTTCAACCTGCCCACGGTCGACGTCCGGGAGGAGCTCGGCCCGCTGGAGGTGGTCCACGGCACCCAGTGGGACGAGATCCCCACGGACGACGGCATGTTCCCGGCGAAGGGCGAGGGGCAGGAGCGGTACGAGGCCGACGACCGGCGAGCCCTGAAGCGCCCGAAGCGGGGTGACATGTCGGCACGCACGCCGCTGATGCTGCACCGGGGGACGCCCAACGTCTCGCAGGCCGAGGAGCGGCCGGTCATGGTGATCACCGTCTACGCGGCCGACGCCGAGGAGGTCCTCGCCGGGCACACCGTGCTCGCCGTGACGCAGGGCTTCCACGACAGCCTGCCGCCGGTGGTGCGCGACCACCTCGACTGCGAGGTCGTCGACCACCTGGAGCCGATCGTCAACACGCACGACATCGAGGGCCTCAACATGGGCGGGGACGACGACGAGGTCGAGGGCCCGGGCGTCGCCGGACGGATCGACCCCGCCGTCTGACCCGCGTCAGTCGGCGGAGGGCGTGGGATTCGAACCCACGAGACGGGGGTTGCCCGCCTAGCGGTTTTCAAGACCGCCGCGCTCGGCCACTACGCGAGCCCTCCTGGTTGCGGTGACACGGTATCCGGAGCAGGGACCCCGCGAGGCCGGCGAGCAGACGGCGTTCCCACGGCGGTACGGCGACGCCGGTGCGGGCCGAGGCGTCCTCGAGCGTCCGCACGAGGGCCGCGGCCCCGCGGTGGTCTCCTCGCCCCGCGGCCAGGACCGCGGACTCGACGAACCAGACCACCCGCTCCGGCGGCAGCGCCTCGTCGTCGAAGCCCGACCCCGCCGCAGCGAGGAGGTCGGCGGCGTCGTCGGGGCGCTCGGTCAGCCGCCTGATCCGGGCCGCCCGCACCCGGACCCGGGCGAGGTGGTGCAGGTCGGCGCCCTCGACGAGGGCGCGCTCGGCGACGGCGAGCGCGGCGCCGGCGTCGTCGAGGCGTCCGGCAGCGAGCAGCAGGTCGGTGAGCCCGCAGCTGCCGAGGTTGAGGTGCAGCAGCCGGCCACCGACCGACGCGGTCCTCACGAGGGAACGGAACAGGTCCTCGGCCTCGTCCAGCCGTCCCTCGTGGTGGGCGAGCGAGGCCTCGGCGTGGACGACGATGTCCTCCCACCGCGCCGCGAGCGGGTGGGTGACGAGCGACGTCGCACGCCGGACGGGCGCTGCCGCGGAACGGACGTCGCCCGCGAGCAGGTGCAGCAGCCCCAGCCGCGCCGAGTTCACCGCGGTGATGCGCCGGTCGCCCTCCCGCTCGGCCAGGACGACGGCCTGGCGCTGGCGCTCCAGCGCCCGCGGCACGGAGCTGCTCGCCCACAGGGCGGCCAGGTTGTAGGCCGCTCCGCACGCGACGGCGTCCGACGCCGTCGGCCCGTACCGCACGACGCTGCCGGCCGCGCGACCCGCGACCTCGATGGCCCGGAGGGTGGCGGCCTCCGCCGCAGCGCGGTCGTCCTCGTTGTCCCCCAGCGTCTGCAGGGCGAAGGCCTCCACCGGGAGGTCCCCGGCGGCCCGCGCCAGGGCCACCGCCTCCTCCGCGTGCCGGGCAGCCCGTGGGCGGTCGTGGGTCCCCCGCAACCAGGCGAGGTAAGCGAGGGCGATGGCGCGGGCGGGGCGTCGGGCGCGGCCGCGGCCAGCGCCTGGTCGAGGCTCTCCTCGCCCTCCCGCTCGTGCCCGGCCTCGAACCACAGCACCATCGCGTCGGCCACGAGCTGCAGCCGGTCGGCCGTCCGTCCCGCCCTCGTAGGTGGTCGATGGCGGCGCGGAGGTCGTCGGCCTCGGCGAGAGCCTGCTCGAGCCAGGCGTCCGCGTGCGGACCCTCGCTGTGGGCGGCGAGACCGGCGGCCCACGAGGCGTACCACCGGGCGTGCTGCTCCTCGACCGCCTGCCGCTCGCCCGAGGCGTCCAGGCGCTCGGCCGCGAAGTCCCGGACGGTCCGGAGCAGCCGGAAGCGCGGACGGCCGGCCACCGGTGGCGCCAGCTGCACGAGGTTCCGGTCGACGAGGTCGACGAGCACGTCGACCACCGGGACGTCGGACCCCGTGCCGCAGACCGCCTCGACGGCGTCCAGGCCGCTGTCCCCCGGAACACCGACATCCGGGCCAGGAGGCGCTGCTGGCCTCGTCCAGCAGGTCGTGGCTCCAGCCACCGTCGCGCGAAGGCTCCGGTGCCGGGCGTCGACGTCGGGGCGGCGGCCACGGACGTCGAGCAGGCGGTCCAGCTGGGCGAGCAGGCCGGACGCCGTGAGCGCGCGCAGCCACGGCGCCGCGATCTCCAGCGCCAGCGGGAGCCCGTCGAGCCGCCGGACCACGGCCGCGAGGTCGGCGGCGTTCTCGGCGGTGACGGCGAACGTCGGGTCGACGGCTCGCGCGCGGTCGGCCAGCAGCCGCAACGAGTCCGAGCCCGCGAGCGCCCCGAGGTCCCGCTCGTCCTCGGCCGGCACGGCGAGCGGGAGGACGGGGAGCTGCTGCTCGGCCGGGACGCCCAGCGCCTCGCGAGAGGTGGCGAGCACCCGCAGGTGGTCGGTGCCGTCCACCAGCCGGGCGACGGTGGCGGCGGCGCCGGGCAGGTGCTCGAGGTTGTCCAGGACCAGCAGGACCGCCCGTTGCGACAGCACCGTCAGCAGCGCGGCCGCGGGATCCACCGCGCTGAGCCCGATCTGCGCCGCGATCGTCGCGGCCACCTGGGAGGCGTCCTGCAGGCCGGCCAGCTCCACCGCGACGACGTCGCCGCCACGTCGTGCCACGACCTCCTGCGCCAGCCGGGTCTTCCCGGAGCCGCCGGGACCGGTGAGGGTCACGAGGCGGTGCGACTCCAGCAGGGCCAGGACCTCGGCGACCTCGCGGTCGCGACCGACGAAGGAGTCCTGCGGCGGACGCCGTGCCGACCGCACGGCCGGGGCCGGGGCCAGGTCGGGGTCCTGGCGCAGCACCCGCTGGTGCATCGCGCGCAGCGCCGGCCCGGGATCCGCCCCCAGCTCGTCGGCCAGGGACCGGCGGGTCGCCTCGTAGAGCTCGAGCGCCTGCTGGTGGCGACCCTGCCGCGAGACGGCCCACATCGCGAGCTCGGTGAGGCGCTCGCGCCACGGCTCGGCGGCCCGCGCCCGCTCCAGCGCGACGACGACCGGGTCGAGGTCCGTCGGCTCCGCCGACCGCAGGACCGCCGTGGCCCAGCCCTCGAGCGCGTCGAGCCGGCGGTCCGCCAGGTGCCGGGCCGCAGCGGCGTGGAACGGCACGCCGGCGAGGTCGGCGAGCGGCTCGCCGCGCCACAGCCCGAGCGCCCGGCCGAGGGCGGCGGCGGCCGCACCGTGCTGGCCGGAGACACCCAGCCGGCGCCCCTGCTCGGCGAGCTCGGTGAACAGCAGCAGGTCGCAGGAGGACGAGGACAGGTGCAGCCGGTAGCCAGGACCCACGGTCTCGAGCAGGCCCCGGGTCGACCGGGCGGCGCGGTCGGGCTCGAGCGCCTTGCGCCACGCCGACACGTAGGTCTGCACGACGTTGAGGGCGCTCGCGGGCACGTCCTCGCCCCACAGCGCGTCGACGATCTGGTCGACGCCGACCACCTCGCCGGGCCGCAGCGCGAGGACGGCGAGCAGGGACCGTCGCCGGCTGCCGGCGGGCCCGGCCGGCCGGCCGTCGCGGGTCACGTCCAGCGGCCCGAGCAGGTCGACCCGGGGGGCGGAGCCATCGCCCACGGCGCACCTCCCGGGTCCTGTGGGCACCCACCCTGGCACCGGCGGCAGCGGCGATCCAGTGGGGTTCACGTCGCGTTCCAGTGCCGGGGACCACCGTCGGTGCACGCCGACCAGGGAGGCCGGCACCCGACGCAGGAGGAAGCCATGACCACCACGTCCGTCCGTGACCGCCGGCCCACCCAGGGCACCGCCGACCCGCACCCCGTGCCCGTCCCGGCCGGCCGCCGCCCGCTGGGTCGCGGGCCGCGCACGGCGACGGCCGTCGGGCTGGCCGCCCTCGCGCTCGTCGGCTCCGGCCTGGCCCTGCGGGCGACGACCGGCTCGCCCGCCGACGTCCCCGGCGCCGTCCGCGCCGGTGGAGCAGCAGCGTGGGGCGGTCCCGACGTCTACGAGCCCGGCGGCCGCACGCGCCCTAGCAGGACACCGGTCGGTGGGGTGGTCCGGACGTCTACGAGCCGGCGGCCGCACCGCGCCCCGGCAGGACACCGGCCGGTCGGGCGGGCCCGACGTCGACGAGCCGCGGCCGCCGGCACAGGGTTAGGCGTCCGGCGCCGCCCCCGGCCGGGGCCCCGGCGCTCGTCGTGAGCCACGCCGCCACCGCAGCCGCACGGTCCGGAACGGTCGAGCCGAGCAGCTCCACTCTCGGAGCGTGACGATGCGTCACGCTCAGTGACCCTGGTGCGCCGTGCGGGGGAGATCGACGTCCAGGCCACAAGCCCCCGGCACGACGTGCCGACAGTGGAAGGTCCCTCCCGCACGACCTCCACAGGTGGCCCTCGACATGACCGTCCGGCAGCGCACCCTCTCGGCGATCGGCCGCATCGGCCTCGCGGCGGCGGTGTGCCTGGCGACGCTCGTCGTCGGCGCGCCGGCCGGGCAGGCACGCTCGGCGATCGCCCCGGTCGCGGTCGACGGAGGCACCGGCTCGGTCCGCACGCTGGCGGTCGCCCAGCCGGACCGCGTGTCGGCTGCCCCGGCGGTGCGGGTCCAGGTGAGCGGTCCGGTGGCCGCGCTGGTGGCACCTGCGCCGGTCGGGCCGCGGTGGGAGGTCGTCGGCGCCCAGGCGTCCGCCCGGCTCCGGGCCGCCGGGATCGACCCGGCCACGCTCGGGTACTCCGTCGACTACCTGCCCGGCCGCGCCGGGCTGCGGGGGCTGACCATCCCGTCCCAGCACCGGATCGAGATGTACGTGCGCGCCGACCACGACGTCGACGACGTGCTGCGGGTGCTGGCGCACGAGCTCGGGCACGCGGTGTCGGAGACCTGCCTGGACGCCACGGACCGCGCCGTCTACGACGACGTCCGCGGGCTCCGGGTGGGCTGGTACCCGTCGGCGCACGGCCTCGCGTCCGGCACCGAGGACCACGCCGAGGTCTTCGCCTGGGCGGTGCTCGGCGGCCTCAGCGACATGAAGGCGACCGGAGGCGGTCGCCCGTCGGCCGCCGAGCTCGCCACCCTGCGGGCCGACGGCCTGCTCTCGACCTGCTGACGCCGACGGCGGCCCTGACCGGCTACTTGTAGTCGTTCTCCGGGCCGCGGTCCATGGCGACGCTCACGGAGCCGTCGGCGGCGAGCGAGACCGACGGGCGGCGCTCGCTGCCCGGCTCGGAGTAGCGCTCGACCCGCTCGACCACGGCGCCCTCCGGGTGGTGGTAGATCACCGCGGGCACCAGCGAGTACACGTCGTCGGCGTCGTTGGCGTCGCGCGCGTCGATCGTCACCGAGTCGGTGCCGTTGGTCACGGTGGTGCTCACCTGGAACCGCCGGAACGAGCCGGTGCCGTTGGACTGCGCCGAGTACACGACGGGCACCACCGCCACCACGGACTCGTCGAGGGCGATCTCCACGGTCTCGGTGGCGATCGCCGGGGCCTGCTCGGCCGGCTTCCTGCGGAACAGCCCCTTCAGACCGCCGCCACCGGACGCGCGGCTGCGGCCGACGTCGCCGAGGTGCCGCACGCCGCCGAAGCCGGCCTGCGCCGGCTGGCCCTCGGCGCCGAACATCGCGACCGCGCGGGTGCTGCCGTCGCGCAGCACCAGCAGGGCGTAGACGTCGTAGTCGGTGGCCGGGGGCCAGGAGGCGGTGGCGCGCAACGGCTCTGCCCCCTTGCGCAGCAGCACCCGCCCTTCGCCCTTGGTCAGCGTGACCTTCCCCGACGCCTGCTTCTCGAACGAGATCGCCATGGTCCCAACCTACCCGCGGACCCTCGGTCCACCATCCGGGACGGGTTTGCCGACCCGTGGACGGACGCCGCACCCTCTGAAGAGCCCATCCAGAGCGGCCGAGAGACCTGGCTCGTCGACGCCGCAGCAACCCGCCCCACCCGGGGTGAGGGTGCTTCCGCCAGGACCGATGGAGGTCCGCACCATGAGCACCACCCTCTCGCCACGACCCGTCGCTCCCGTGAGCCGTCGCGTGATCGACCTGTGCCGGATGCCGGAGAGCCGCTGTCGCGCTCGTCGCTGACCAGCTGCTCGCCCCCACACCCGTTCTGGCACAAGTCCTTCCCGAGAGGTACCCCATGTCTGCCCCGACCCTGACCACACCTGTCCCCACCCGCACCGCGACCACGACCACGACCACGACCACGACCGACGATCCGGCCGTCGACCTGGCCGAGCTCGTCGCCGAGATCGCCGCCCGCCCCGCGCTGTGGGAGCACGCCGTCCGCTTCGACGGCCACGAGCGCTGCTGGACCCGGATCGACGGCCCCGTCGGGGTCGACGTCTGGGTGCTCACCTGGCTCACCTTCCAGGGCACCGACCTGCACGACCACGGACGCTCGTCGGCGGCGTTCACGGTCGTCCGCGGCGCCGTGCACGAGATCCGGCCCGGCGCCGACGGCCGGCTGCGGCCGCGCAAGTTCGTCCCCGGTGTGGTGGCGGCGATCGAGCCGGGCCAGGTGCACGACGTGCGCAACGAGCTGGTCGAGCCCGCGGTGAGCATCCACGCGTACTCGCCCCGGCTCACCGAGATCACGTACTACGCCTGGCTGGACGGCGCGGTCGCTCCGGTGCGCACGGTCGCCACCGACGAGCCGGAGCAGCAGCGGTGAGCGCGCCATCCGTGGCCCGGCCCGGGACGGTCGCGGCCCTGCTCGACGACGCGCGGTCCGGGCTGCACCGTCTGTCGCCCGCCCAGGCGCGCTCGGCGCAGCAGGACGGCGCCCTCCTGGTCGACATCCGGCCGGCGGCCCAGCGCGCCGGCGAGGGCCTGGTGCCCGGCGCGCTGGTGATCGAGCGCAACGTCCTGGAGTGGCGGCTGGACCCGGTCGGCGACGCCCGGCTGCTCCAGGCGCCGCGGTTCGACGACCTCGTCGTGGTCATCTGCTCGGCCGGCTACGCCTCGAGCCTGGCCGCCGCCTCTCTCCAGGCGATCGGCCTGCACCGTGCCACCGACGTGGTCGGCGGCTTCGTCGCGTGGCGCGAGGCGGGCCTGCCCGTCGCCCCCGGTCCCTGACCCCGCGACCCTCCCGCCCGCGCCCGGGCGGAATCCTCGCCCGGGCGCGGGCGTTGTGCTCTTCAGGAACAGACGAGGGAGAACCATGCTCGACCCCCACAGCCTCTACGACCTCGACCCCCGGGCGGTCATCGAGCCCGGCACACGGCCGGCGCTCGTGCACGCCCTGCACGGCTTCGTCGACGCCGGCAGCGCCTCGCGCCTGGCGGTCCAGCACCTGCTGAGCGAGCTGCCGAGCCGCGAGGTGGCCGTCTTCGACGCCGACCAGCTGATCGACTACCGCAGCCGCCGTCCGCGGATGGTGTTCCGTCAGGACCGGTTCACCGACGTGCAGCAGCACCGGCTGGTGGTGCACGCCGTGAGCACCCCGGACGGCCAGGAGTTCTACCTGCTCGACGGCCCCGAGCCCGACCTGCAGTGGGAGCGGTTCACCACGGCGGTGATCGGCCTGGCCGACCGGCTCCACGTCGGGCTCGTCGTCGGCGTCCACGGCATCCCGTGGGCCGCGCCGCACACCCGCCCCGTCGGCCTCACCTCGCACGCGAGCAGCCGCGAGCTGATCGCCGGGCGGCCGCGCTGGATCGGCGACGTCGAGGTGCCCGGTCACGTCGGCGCGTTGCTCGAGCTGCGGCTCACCGAGGCCGGGCGCGACGTCGTCGGCTACACCGCGCACGTGCCGCACTACCTCACCGACGCCGAGTTCCCGCCCGCCGCGGTGACCCTGCTCGACGCGGTCGCCGCCAGCACCGGGCTGACGCTGCCCACCGACGGCCTGCGCTCCGCCGGCGTCGACGTGCTGCAGCAGATCGACGCCCAGGTGGCCGACTCCCCGCAGACGCAGGAGGCGGTGCACGGCCTCGAGCGCACCTACGACGCTGTGGCGGCCGGGCGCACGCTCGGCGGCCCCGGTCTGCTCGCGCCCACCCTGCCCGAGGACGAGCTCCCCGACGGCGACCAGATCGGCGCCGAGGTCGAGGACTTCCTGCGCGGCCTCGACGACTGACCCTACGCGAGTGCGCGGAAGGCGCCCGTCCCGCAAGGGATCTCGGGCGCCTTCTGCGCATCCGCGGTGACGGAGAACCGTACGACCGGGCTCAGATCCAGATGGCGGGGTCGACCAGGTCGTCGTCGGACGTGGCGGCCTTGGTCTGCGCCGGCACGTCACGGATCCGCCCGGGGACGCCGACCACCACGGCGCCCGCGGGGACGTCCTTGACGACCACCGCGTTGGCACCGACCTGGGCGTCGTCGCCGATGACCACCGGGCCGAGAACCCTTGCGCCAGCGCCGATCACGACGCGGTCGCCCACCGTCGGGTGCCGCTTCGTGCGCGCCATCGACCGGCCGCCGAGGGTGACCCCGTGGTACACCATCACGTCGTCGCCGACCTCGCTGGTCTCGCCGATGACGACACCCATGCCGTGGTCGATGAAGAACCGCCGACCGAGACGCGCGCCCGGGTGGATCTCCACGCCCGTGGCCGCGCGCGCGAGGTGCGCCAGCAGCCGCGCCGGGAGACGGCCGCCCGGCGTCGACCACCAGCGGTGCGCCACCCGGTGCAGCCAGATGGCGTGCAGACCCGGTGTGGTCAGGGCGATCTCGAGGGCGCTGCCCGACGCAGGGTCGCGCCGGCGTGCGGTCGCGAGGTCCTCCGCCATCCGTGCGCGGGCACGGGCGAGCAGGTCGCGCGCCCCTGCGGGGACCGCGGTCCCCACCCGACCGTCGGTCAGCATCAGTCCATCAGGTCGCTGTAGAGGATGGTCGACAGGTACCGCTCGCCGAAGGACGGGATGATCACGACGACGGTCCTGCCGGCGTTCTCCTCGCGCTGGGCGACCGCGACGGCGGCCGCCAGGGCGGCACCGGACGAGATGCCCACCAGCAGGCCCTCCTCCGCGGCGGCGCGGCGTGCCCACTGCACGGCGGTGTCGGCGTTGACGTCGATCACCTCGTCGTAGACCTCTCGGTCGAGGATCTCCGGCACGAAGTTGGCGCCGATGCCCTGGATCTTGTGCGGGCCGGGGGGGCCGCCGTTGAGGATGGCCGACTCCTCCGGCTCCACGGCGACGATCTGCACGCCGGGCTTGCGCTCCTTGAGCACCTGGCCGACGCCGGTGATGGTGCCGCCGGTGCCGATGCCGGCCACGACGACGTCGACGCCGCCGTCGGTGTCGGCCCAGATCTCCTCGGCCGTGGTGCGGCGGTGGATCTCGGGGTTGGCCTCGTTCGCGAACTGCCTGACCTGGACGGCGCCGGTCTGCGCGCCGATCTCCTCGGCCTTGGCGACCGCGCCCTTCATGCCCTCCGAGCCGGGGGTCAGCACCAGCTCGGCGCCGAACGCGCGCAGCAGCGCGCGGCGCTCCTTCGACATCGTCTCCGGCATCGTGAGGATCACCTTGTAACCCTTGGCGGCCCCCACCATCGCCAGCGCGATGCCGGTGTTGCCGCTCGTGGCCTCGACGATGGAGCCCTTCGGCTCGAGCTGGCCGGACCGCTCGGCGGCCTCGATCATGGCGACGCCGATGCGGTCCTTGACCGAGTTGGCGGGGTTGTAGAACTCGAGCTTGGCCAGGACCGTCGCCTGCGCCCCGTCGGTGATCCGGTTGAGCCGCACCAGCGGGGTGCGTCCGACCAGGGCGGTCACGTCGTCGTAGATCGGCACGGGGGCTCCTCGGGCGCCTGGGTCGCGGGGGCGACCACGGTCAGGGGTCTTCTCGTGCAACCCAGCGTGCTCCGGATCCGTTCCCGCCGAGCAGGGCGTCCCGCATCCTGGACCACGGGTACCAGCACCCGGACGCTCCCGGAGATGAGGGAGCCCGGGTCGCCCGACGCTCTCGCGCCGGACGACCCGGGCTCTCCCCCCTGTACCTCGCGACCCGTCAGCCCGACGGTGCCTCTGACCTCTCCCCGAGGAGTGGGGTCAGCGGCTCGCCGCGAGACGCTGCATCGCCAGCTGCACCAGCGTGATGAGCGCGTGCTTGGTGGCCGTCTTGGACCGTGCGTCGGTGTAGACCATCGGCACGTGGGCCGGCACCGCGAGGGCCTCGCGGACCGAGTCGAGGTCGTGGCGGGCCACGCCGTCGAAGCAGTTGACCGCCACGACGAACGGGATCTGGCGGGCCTCGAAGTAGTCGACCGCCGGGAAGCACTGCTCCAGGCGCTCGGTGTCGACCAGGACGATGCCGCCGATGGCGCCGCGGACCAGGTCGTCCCACATGAACAGGAAGCGGTCCTGGCCGGGGGTGCCGAACAGGTACAGCCACAGGTTGCCCGGGAGCGAGATCCGGCCGAAGTCCATCGCCACGGTGGTGGTGGTCTTCCGGTCGGTCACGCCGCCGGCGTCGTCGACGCCGACGGACATCTCGGTCATCGCGGCCTCGGTCGAGAGCGGCTCGATGTCGGAGATCGATCCGATGAAGGTCGTCTTGCCGACGGCGAACCCACCGGCCACCACGATCTTCGTGACGGTCGGGGCGGCCTGGTGGGCCGGCGGGGTCTGCTCCCCCGCTGCCGCACCCGAGGGGGCGACGTCAGAGCGAGGAAATGCCATTGAGAACACTCTCCAGGATGCTGAGGGTGGCAGCGTTGTCGTCCGGGGCCGCGCTGGTCCCAGGGGTGGTCATGGACGGGGTGAGTCCGTGGACTCGGACCTTCTTGGCCTCGGCGAGGTCGCTCACGATCATCCGCACGATGCCGACGGGGAGCTTGACGTGGGCCGACAGCTCCATCACGGACAGGTACTGGGTGGCCGTGAGCTCGAGGATCCGGCGCCGCTCGGGGGTGAGCGTCACGTCCGGGACCTCGAGGCCCTCGACCAGGGCCTCGACGGGCAGGTCGACCGAGGACACCGGCTTGGTCCGGCCGCCCATCATCGTGTACGGGCGGACCGAGTAGCTGCCGTCGTCCTCGTCGTGCCGCCCCGTGCCGGCGGCCGTGTCAGTGGCCACGGGGGGTCACCCCAGCGCCGGAGCCCGCGTCTCGCCGTGGACCGGCAGGCGCGAGCGCATCTCGGTGACCAGCTGGGGCGTCAGCGTCGCCTCGGTGCGGCTGACCAGCAGGGCCATCTCGTAACCGATGAGGCCGACGTCGCACGAGGAGTCGGCGACCACGGCCAGGACCGAGCCGTCCGAGACGCTCATGAGGAACATGAACATCGCGTCCATCTCGACGATCGCCTGGCGCACCTCGCCGGCCCCGAGCTGGCGCGAGGCGCCGCGGGTCAGGCTCGACATGCCGGCGACGATGGCGCCGAGCTGGTCGCCGCTGGTGCGGTCCAGCTCGTCCGACATGGCCATGAGCAGGCCGTCGGCGGACACGACGAGCGTGTGCCGGACGTCGGGCACGCTCTTGACGAAGTTGTCCAGGAGCCAGCTGAAGTTGGCTGCCTCGGTGCTGATCGTGCTCACGGGGTTCCTCCGGTCGTTCTGCGGCTTGCTAGGGATGTCGGTTCGGTGGGGGTGGTGCTTGAGAGTGCTGGACGAGTGGTGTCGGATCGGACGCACACCGGTGCGCGCCGTGCTGATCCAGGCGTCATCGACCACCCTCCTCCCCGGCACCCGCCGCAGCAGGGGCCGTGGCCTCGGACGCACGCCCGCGGGACACACCGGCCTGGAAGCCCGACAGCATGCTGCGGACCTCGGCGGCGGTGCGGCCGGGACGGCTGGAGACGGCGGGCTGGGTCGTGGTGACCTCGGCCGCCGCGCTGGCGCCGCGGGTGCGGCGCACCAGGGGGGTGCCACCTGCGGCACCGCCCTCGGGACGGTAGGACGACAGGGCGGACAGCTCGCTGAGCGCGCTGGACGCCATCGCCGAGCGCTGGCGCAGGACGTCGCCCGCACCCTGGACGGCCGGCTCCGGGGCGACGGGCTCGGCCCCCGCGTCGGATCCGCCCTTGGGCACCAGCGGTGCCGAGGGGGCGGCCATCACCGGGGTGTAGGCCTCGGCGAAGTCGGCGGTGGCCGTGGCGGCCAGGTCGTCGGCGGTCATCGTCGGGTAGGTGATCCGGGTCGGTTGGCCGACGGGGTCGGGGATGTCGCGCCGTCCGCGACCGGGCAGCTTGAGGCCGCGCCGGGCGGTGGCGCCGGGCAGGATGTCCATCGCGGTGGCGCTGGAGAACACCGGCGCCGGCTCGGGCGCGGGCTGGGCGGCGGGGGCCGCGGGCGCCTGGGCGGCCAGCGCCGTCAGCTCGTTCGCCGCGCTGCGACGACCGTGCTGCGGCCGGGGCGCCTCGTCGGCAACCGGCTCGGGCTCGGGCTCGGGCTCGACCACGGGCTCCGCGACGGCGACCGGCTCGGGCTCGTCCAGCACGACCGGCTCGTCCAGCACGACCGGCTCGTCGAGCACGACCGGCTCGTCCAGCACGACCGGCTCGTCCAGGTACGCGGTCTGCTCGAGCACCGGGGTGGTGTCCAGCTCGACCCGGGCGACCTCGGCCTCGTCGCCGGACGTGCCCGCCTCGAGGTCCTCGGGCGTCACCGACCGGCCGACGGCCTCGGCGCGACGGGCGCGGAACCCGGTGAACAGTCCCGGACGGGCCTCGCTCGGCTCGCGACGCTGGGCCGGGACGACCGGGTCCGGGGTGGCCACGGGAGGAGCCGGGGTCCGGGTCGGCAGCGCCGGGGCGTCGGCCGACGGGGTCACCGGGGGGGTGACCAGGGCTGCGGGGGTCTCGGCCGGGGTCGCCGGACGCTCGCGCTTGGGCAGCGAGGTGCTGCGCTGCGGCAGGCTGCCGCCGGCGGCCGGGCCCGCCGGGACGATCCGCGGCTGCAGGGTCTGGTGGTCGACCCCGGCGGCCGCCGCGGCGACGGCCTCGGCCGCGTGGGCCAGGGCGTCGGCGCTGACGGGCGCGATGCTGTCGGGGGTGTGACCCACCGCGGGTGCCGCGGCGGCCTCGACCGACGGGGCGGACGGGTCCTCGACGCTGCCGGGGCTGAACAGCGCGGCCGGGAGGTCGACGGTCGCGATCGTGCCGCGGCCGTCGCCAGGGGCGAGCGTGACCGACGCCTCGAGGCGACGGGCCAGGCGGCCGACCACGTAGAAGCCGAGGCGCTGGGCGCCGACGACCTCGGACACGGGCGGGTTCTGGATCCGGTCGTTGGCCTCGTCGAGCTCCTCGGAGCTCATGCCGAGGCCCTCGTCGATGATGGTCAGACGGACGCCGATCGGGCCGTTGTCGGTGGTGACCAGCACCCGGCTGCCCGGGTCCGAGAACGCCGTGGCGTTCTCGAGCAGCTCGGCCAGCATGTGCGCGGCGATCAGCGCGGCGTGACCGACCATCGGCGGGTCGACGTGCTGGGCCAGGTCGACCCGCTCGTAGTGCTCGATCTCCGAGGAGGCGGTGCGGACCACGTCGGCCAGCGGCATCGGGCGGCGCAGGCGCCGGCCGGTGTCGATGCCGGCCAGGACGAGCAGCGACTCGGCGTTGCGGCGCATCCGGGTGGCGAGGTGGTCGAGCTTGAACAGGTTGTCGAGCGTCTCCGGGTTCTCCTCGGTGCGCTCCAGCTGGTCCAGGAAGGACAGCTGGCGCGACAGGAGGACCTGGTCGCGACGGGCGACGTTGACGAACATGGCGGCGATGGAGCCGCGCAGCGCGGCCTGCTCCTGCGCCGTGGCGACGGTGGTCTTGTTGACGTCGTTGAACGCCTTCGCCAGCCGGCCGACCTCGTCGTTGGAGTTGACCGGGATCTCCGGGATGGTCAGCTCGGGGCCCTCGCCCGGGGTCGCCATCTGCTCGACCATCTTCGGCAGGTCCTCGCGGATCTGCGCGGCGGCGGCGGTCAGGCGGCGCAGCGGGCGGGTGATCCGGCGAGCCAGGAACAGTGCCAGCAGGACCGGGACGACCACGGCGAGGACGGCGACCGCGATGACCTGCAGCGCACGGCTGTCGGCGTCGTTCGCGAGCTGGGAGGAGCGCTCCTTGGCGCCGTCGATCAGCTTGGCCAGACCGGTGCCGAGGGAGTCGATGTCCTCCTCGAAGGCACCCACCCAGTACTGCACGTCGATGTTGTCGAACACGCCGTCGGCGTCGTCGATGGTGCGCTGGCGGGCCAGCTGGGTGGTGTAGCCGAGGGCCGGGGTGCGGATGCCGGCCGCGTTGCTGACCACCGACGGTGCGCTCGCGGACCAGGTCGCTGCGACGGGCGGAGTCGACGGCGGCCTCCTTGCTGGCCTCGTCGTAGCCGCCCGCGGCGACGGCCGGGGTGGTGGTGTCGCGCTCGATGCTGATCGAGTCGAGCAGCTCGAGGGTGGCGGTGTAGGCGCGCAGCTGGTTGGCGAGCGTGCGGTCGTCGACGCCGTCGGCGATCGCGGACGGCAGGGCGATGTCGGTGCTGATGATCTCCGAGTACCGGATCAGCGCCTGCTCGGGCGTGAGGATGCCGCCGTCGACCTGGCGGCGCAGCTCGGGCAGCGTGGCGTTCGCGGCCTGCGAGGCGGCGTAGCCGGCCCGCGACTGCTCGTCGAGCTCGCTCAGGTCGAGCTCGGTGCCCCGCAGCTCGGCCAGGCCGGCGTCCAGGCCCTGACGGACCTGGGCCAGCGCCGGCTCCTGCGAGGTGTCACCCGACAGCACGGCGACGGTGAGGGCACGCTCCGTGCCCAGCCCCCGCACCAGGTCCGTGAGCCCGCTCGCGCGCTCCGTCAGGGCCTCGATCTGCCGTGCCTTGCGCGCGTCGGTGGCGGCGGTCGTCGCGATGACGCCCGCTGCCAGCGCGAGAACAAGGACCGGAAGGGCGAGAACGGCCAGGATCTTGGCCCTGATGCCGAAGCTGCGCAGCATGGGATGACCTTCCACTCGTCGAACGCTCGTGTGTGCCGGCACGACGTGGTGCCGGCCCGATGAGCCTCCATCGGTCGTCGCGCCACTCGGATTGACCGAACCGACCCGGCCTATCACCCGAACGGAGCAACGTCGTCCCGGCGCGTCGCCGTGACGGCGTACGGCAATGTGGGGATCATGCCCGGTTCGAGCCTCGTCCTGCTAGCGGGGGGCACCTCGTCCCGGTTCGGGACGGACAAGCTCACCGCCCGCGTGGGTGAGCACGACCTGCTGAGCCTCACCCTCTCGCTCCTGCTGCCGGGACACCGCGTCACCGTCGTCGGCCCCGAGCGCGCGCTGCCCGCGCTCGTCGCACCGGATCCGCAGGGTTCGCCACCACGCACCGTCACGTGGGTGCGTGAGTCCCCGGCCGGTTCCGGCCCCGCGCGGGCGGTGCACGCCGGCGTCGCCGCCGCGCTGGCCGCCTCGCCGGACCTCCCGGTGGTGGTCCTGCCCGGTGACGCGCCCGAGGCGCACCTCGCGGTCGAGCCGCTGCTGACGGCCCTGGACGGTCTGCAGCCGCGCGCGACCGGCGTGGTCGGACAGGACGCCGACGGCCGGCTGCAGCCGCTCCATCTCGCCCTCACCCCGATCGGGGCCGTGCAGCTCCTCGCCCACACGCCGGAACCGGGTTCGTCAGCCCGGGCCCTGGTGCGCTCGCTCGGTCTGCTGCCCGTGCCGCTCCCCGCCGCCGCCACCTTCGACGTCGACACCGCCGACGACCTACGGGCCTGGCTGGCGCGTGGCGCCGACCGGTGAGTCCGCCAGCAAGGGCGCGAGCCTCATCGGGGCTTCACCCACCACTCGAGCCGACCGTGCTCGTCGTCAGTCACGTGGGAGGCCACGAAGCCCAGGCGGCGGGCGACCGCCGACGAGGCCCGGTTCCACTCCGCCACGCGGATGACGAACTCCCCCACCTCCACGCGCGCGGAGACGAGCGTCATCAGCAGCGCCACGCCGCGGGTCGCCAGACCGTGCCCGCGGCGCCCGGCGTACAGGGTGTAGGTGAGGTTGACCTGCCCGGGCGCGAGGTGGTCGAGGTCGCGCTGGAACCCGACGACGCCCACGAGCTCGTCCGCATCGACGTCGACGAGGCCGAGGTCGAGGACCGTTCCACCCGTCACCCACGCCCGCTCGCTGCCCCTCAACCACACGCTGACCTCGTCGGCTGTGGGACGCCGCTCGGCCCCCAGGCTCCGCAGGACCGCCTCGTCGATCCCGGCGAGGTGGGCGTCGGCGTCGCTCGGCGTCAAGGGCCGGAGCGCGGCCACCCCGTCGTCGGCCAACCACGTCACGCTGCCGCCGGAGCGCTCGAGGGTCGTGGCGCCGCGCGGAGGCTGACGCGCTGGCGCCCGCGTCCGTCCTGCATGCAGGCCATGGTTCACCTTCGGCCCTGACACCGCCACGAGACGCGCTCAGACAAGTGTTCGAGAGCGGTTGTCAGTGGTCTGTGCTGGAATGGGTGTCATGGCGGCGGAGGTGGTCGGGAGCGTCCCGGCGGGTGAGGTCGGTGGCGTGCCTGCTGCTGTCGCCGCCTCGCTGCGGCGGTTGCGGGGGGTGGAGCGGGAGCGTGCGGTGCGGGCGCGGCGGTGGTCCGACGCGCGGGCGTGCGACCTGGCCACCGGTGACGAGGCGCTGGCGGTGATCGAGGCCGCCGAGGCGGTCAAGGCCTGGGCCGACTCCCTGGCCCTGGCCGCGACCCGGCGGATGGTGGAGGTCCTGGACGACGAGGACGACCGGTACGCCGCACCGCGGATCGGGGCCGCGGCCCGGGCCGAGCTGGCCGACACCGCGGTCTCGGAGATCGCCGCGGCCACCGGCCTGGGCGAGCGCGAGGTCTCGCGCCGGGTCGCCCTGGCCACCGGTGGAGCGGACCGGTCAGAGCCGCTGCTGGCGGCGATGCGGACCCGCGCAGTGAGCCTGTTCCGCGCGATCACCGTGCACGAGGCCACCACCGGCATCGAGACCGAGGACCTGCCCCAGGTGCACGCCGCGGTCCTGGCGCACCGCCGTGACGGCACCCCGCCCTCACCGGCCCAGGTCCGCGACCGGCTCACCACCCAGATCAAGCGCCACGACCCCGACGCCGGCGAACGCGCCCGCACCCGAGGTCTGCGCGACCGCACCGCCTGGGTCCGCCCGGCACCGGACGGCACCGCCCACCTCACCGTCACCGGCGACGCCGGCCGCTGCACCGCCGCCTACGACCGGGCCGACACCATCGCCCGCGCCCTCAAAGCCGCCGGCCACGGCACACCCCCCACCCCCGACACACCAGCCCACACACCAGCAGACGCACCAGCAGACGCACCAGCTGAACAGGACGAGCGGACACTGGCCCAGCTGCGCTCCGACGTCATCCTCGACCTCATCCTCTACGGCCAGGTGGTCGCACCCGCGAAGGAACCCGCCACCACCTCCGGACCCCACCTGACCGTCGAGCCGGTCGAGCCGGTCCGACCCGAGGAGCCGGTGGGTGCGTGCGACCTGCCCGTCCTCGGCCAGCTGCCGCCCGCAAGCGTGCACCTGACGATGCCGCTGACGACCCTGCTCGGCGCCGACGACGACCTCGGCACCGTCCGCGGCGTCGGAGCGGTCACCGCCGCCCACGCCCGCGAGCTCGCCACCGCCGCCGGATCCATCTGGCGCCGCCTGGTCACCGACCCCCTGACCCGCCGCGCGATCACCCTGGACCCCCGCCGGTACCGACCACCGACCTCGGTCGCTGACGACGTCCGCGTCCGCGACGGGGTCTGCCGCGGCGTCGGCTGCACCCTGGACGCCTGGCGCTGCGACCTCGACCACGTCATCCCCTGGACCTCAGCCGGACCCACCGAACCCGGCAACCTCGTCCCGCTCCACCGCCACCACCACCAACGCAAGACCCGCGACCGGTGGCGCTCCCACCTGCACCCCGACGCCACCCTGACCTGGACCAGCCCCCTCGGACGCACCTACACGAACGAACCGCACACCTACGGCTCGCTGGACCCTCCCGACGCCGTCGAACCCGAACCGCCACCACCGTTCTGACCGGCCGGCGCGGGCCCGGTCCTGGGTAGGGTCGCCAGGATGCGAGCTATCGCCGTGACCGAGCCTGGTGGACCCGAGCAGCTGGTGCCGTCCGAGGTGCCCGACCCCGAGGTGCGCGCCGGCCAGGTGCTGGTGCGGGTGGCCGCGGCCGGCGTCAACCGTGCCGACGTCATGCAGCGCCTCGGCCACTACCCGGCGCCGGAGGGCGAGCCGGCCTGGCCCGGCCTCGAGGTGTCGGGCACGGTGGCCGCGCTGGGTCCCGGCACCGAGGACTCCGGCTGGTCGGTGGGCGACGAGGTCTGCGCGCTGCTCGGCGGCGGCGGGTACGCGGAGCAGGTCGCGGTGCCGGTCGGGCAGCTGCTCCCGGTGCCGGACGGCGTCGGGCTGGTCGAGGCCGCCGCGCTGCCCGAGGTGGCGTGCACCGTCTGGTCCAACGTCTTCATGGCGGCCGGGCTGCAGCGCGGCGAGACCCTGCTCGTGCACGGCGGCTCGAGCGGCATCGGCACGATGGCCGTCCAGCTCGCCCACGCTCTCGGGGCACGGGTCGCCGTCACCGCCGGTTCCGCCGACAAGCTCTCGCGCTGCGCCGAGCTCGGCGCGGACGTGCTGGTGAACTACCGCGAGGAGGACTTCGTCGACCGGGTCCGGGACGCCACCGACGGCCGCGGCGCCGACGTCGTGCTCGACAACATGGGCGCGAAGTACCTGTCCCGCAACATCGACGTGCTCGCCACCGGCGGCCGGCTCGTCGTGATCGGCCTGCAGGGCGGCACCAAGGCCGAGATCGACCTCGGGGCGATGCTGCGCAAGCGGGTCGCCGTGATGGCGACCTCGCTGCGCGCCCGGCCGGCGGCCGAGAAGGCCACCATCGTGCGGCAGGTGCGCGAGCTGGTCTGGCCGCTGGTGGCCGACGGCACCGTGCGCCCGGTCGTGCACGAGCGGTTCGCGCTCGACGACGCCGCCGCCGCGCACCGGACGATGGAGGAGTCCTCGCACGTGGGCAAGCTGCTCCTGGTGGTGTGACCCCCTCCCGCAGGTGTGAGGATGGGGCGATGAGCGAGCAGCAGCCGGAGCAGGCGCAGGGGCACCCGGAGCGCCCCGAGCAGACCGTGGTCGTGGTCGGCCCCGAGGGGATGGGTGTCGCCGGCGGCTCGGACGAGCGCAGCAACCCCGCCGAGATGGTCGAGCAGCCGGCCAAGGTGATGCGGATCGGCAGCATGATCAAGCAGCTGCTCGAGGAGGTCCGCAGCTCGCCCCTGGACGAGGCGGGCCGGGCCCGGCTCGCCGAGGTGCACGAGCGCTCGCTGCACGAGCTCGAGGACGGCCTGTCGCCCGAGCTGGTCGAGGAGCTGCGCCGGATCTCGCTGCCGTTCGACGACTCGGCCACCCCGAGCGACGCCGAGCTGCGGATCGCCCAGGCCCAGCTGGTCGGCTGGCTCGAGGGCTTGTTCCACGGCATCCAGACCGCGCTGGTGGCCCAGCAGATGGCCGCCCAGGCCCAGATCGCCCAGATGCGGCGAGCGCTGCCCGGCGGCCCCGCGGCCGGCCCGCAGCCGGGCCAGCAGCAGCCGGGCCAGCCCGGCGAGCCGGGCCAGCAGCTGGGTCCCGACGGGCGCCCCACCCACGGCACCGGCCAGTACCTCTAGCTGATCGCCCGACAGATTCCGGACGAGTGCGCGATCAGTCGCGCGGGGCGCTCGGCGGGTACTCCTGGTGGAGGACCGCGTCGGTCCACACTCGCTCGATCTCAGCCATCGGAGCCTCGGACGGCTTGCTTGCGTCGAGCGTCCCGGAAGCGTCCTCGTTGACAGCGGTCACCGAGGCAGGTCCGCCGACGACTCCGTAGACGCCGCGCTCCTCCCGCTTCTCCCGCTTCCCGTCGCGCACGTCAAGAGATCGCGTCCCGACGAGGGTGCGGTCACGCAGGGAAGTCGTCGCCGGCCTGGAGCCGCTGGCGCAGCAGCACCTCGAGCGCGATCGACTCGCCGTCCCGCGCGCCGCGACCCACCTGCACCGACGGCTCGGACGGCTCCAGCCGGACGCCGCGGAACCGGGCCAGGACACCCGGTGGCGGCACCACGAGCACGTACCAGCCGCCGTCCCGACCGACGCCGAGCGAGCGGTCGCGCTTGACGTACCAGCCCTCGACGTCCGTGCGCAGCCGTCCGCTGCCGCTGTACGGCCGTGCGGTCAACGAGGTGGTGGCGAGACCGAGATCGGTTGCGGCACGGACGAACTCGGCGATGATCGCGGACGCCTGCGCGGCGTCCTGGGCGCGGACGCGGTCGGCCGCCGCCGCGTGGTACGCCGCCTTCTCCCGCGCCTCCTCGCGCCGCCGGGCGGCCTCGTCCTGGCTCACGTCCCGCTCCTCGCCGCGGTGAGACGGGCCAGGAGCGGCTCGAGCACCTGGGCCACGCCGTCCTCGGCCACCGGTGGCGCCACGTGCGGGGCGGCCGCCAGCGCCTCCGGGTGGCCGTCGGCCATCGCGTAGCCGCGGCCGGCCCAGGCGAGCATCGGCACGTCGTTGGGCTGGTCGCCGAAGGTGACGACGTCGCGGGCGTCGACGCCCGCCTCGTCGGCCAGCTCGGCCAGGGCGGCGGCCTTGCTGACGCCGACCGCGCCGATCTCGAGCAGCCCGTCCGCGGCGTTGGAGTGGGTGGGCACGGCCTGCTCGCCCACGACGTCGCGGGCGATCGCCAGCATCTGGTCGGCGTCGCCGCCCTCGACCCGCAGCAGCACCTTCACCACCCGCGGCTCACGGCCGGCGGCACCGGCGAGCAGCTCGTCCAGCGGGGCCACAGCGAGCTCGTCGGTCGCGGTGTCCCACCGGGTCACGTAGCCGGGCTCGCGGGAGAAGCCGTCCGTCGTCTCGAGCGCCACCTGGGCGTCCGGCCAGAGGCCGCGCAGCGCGTCCACCACCTGCCGCACCGTCGCGGTCTCGACCGTGCGCGCCCGGGAGACCTCCCCGGTGGCGCCGTCCAGCCGCAAGGCGCCGTTGGCACACAGCGCGACACCGCCGAGACCGAGCTCGTCGAGCACCTGCCGGGTCCACCGCGGAGGGCGCCCCGTGACGAGGACCACGAGCACGCCGGCCGCGTGGCAGGCGCGCAGCACCTCGACCGTGCGGGGGCTCAGGGTCTGGTCCGGGCGCACGATCGTCCCGTCCAGGTCGGTCGCCACCATCCGCAGCCGCATGCCCCCATCCCATCGCACTCGACGGGACGGGGGCACGCGGTCCGCGGCTACTGCTTGACGAAGTTGTTGCCCGGGCCGCCGTCGAGCACGTCCTGGCCACCCTCTCCGTAGATCCGGTCGTCACCGGCGTTGCCGAAGATGGTGTCGTTCGCGGCTCCGCCGCGCAGGAGGTCGTCGCCCCCGTCGCCGAGGATGAGGTCCTGACCGCCTTCGCCCTTGACCGTGTCGTTCCCGTCACCGCCCGACACCTGGTCGTTGCCGTTGCCGGCGCGGATCGTGTCGTCGCCCTCGCCGCCGCAGATCACGTCGTCGCCACCGAGGCCGATGATGGTGTCGTCGCCGCCGCCGCCGACGATGACGTCACGCCGGGCGGAGCCGCGGAGCACCTCGTCGCCGTCGCCACCGACGATCGTCGGCTCCAGGCCGAAGCAGGTCGCGACCGGCGGCTCCGGCACCGTGAGGTCGAGGCCCACCAGCACCGCGTCGTGGTCCGAGGACCGGTACGGGTCCGGCGCGTAGATCGCGTCGACGGCGGCCGGCTTGAACGACATGTCGTAGTCCAGGACGCTCGGCTCGTCGGCGTTGAGGTGCCACTCGGCGGCACCGGTCACCTGCTTCGACAGCGACTCGGACGCGAGCGCGTGGTCGAGGTAGCCCGCCTGGCCGTCGAACACGTAGCCGTAGGCGAACTCCCCTCCGGCCTTCTTGATCTCGTCGACGAAACCGCCCTCCGCCAGGGCGTCGATCGGGTCCTCGTGGTCGTAGGAGTTGAGGTCGCCGATGACCAGGAAGTCCTCGTCGCCGCTCCCGGTCGGGTCGGTGGCCAGGTGGTCGACGATCGCCTCGGCGGCCGCCGTCCGGGTCAGGTTGCAGTTGCCCTGCCCGTCGCCGGTGTCGGGGTCGCCGGTGCAGGCGGAGCCCTTGGACTTCAGGTGGTTGACCGAGACCGTGAACCGCTCGCCGTCGGCGACCGCGTCGAAGGTCTGGCTGATCATCGGACGGTTGGCCGTGTCGACGAACCGCGGGTCGTCGGTGCTGTCGAGCACGTCGAACTCGCCGACCGGGGTGACGGCCGCCGGCTTGTACAGCAGGCCGAGGCGGATCGCGTCGGTGCCCACGACGCCGGTGTCGACGTAGTCGTAGGTGCCGGCCCCGAGCCGCTCGTTCAGCCCGGCGGCCAGGTCGGCCGCGGGCTCGATGCCCGGGGTGTTCTCCATCTCCATCAGGCCGACCACGTCGGCGTCCAGCTCGGCCAGGGCGGCGACGATCTTGGCCCGCTGCCGTCCGAGCTCCTCCGGCTGGTCGGCGTCGGCGCCCCGGCACTCCTGCTTGTTGCCCTCCGGACCGCAGTCGGTGGTGGACCCGCCCTGGTCGAGGGTGAGGAAGTAGTTCAGGACGTTGAAGCTCGCGACCTGGATCTCGCCGCCGACCGCGGGGGCGGCCGGACGCGGGTTCTCCACCGTGTAGTCGCCGTACGCGGTCGGGTGGACGCGGTACAGCCCGAAGCTGTGGTCGATCACGCCGGTGATGCCGGTGATCGTGTCACCGCCGCGGAAGCTGTTCTCCAGCGAGAACGCCTGGCCGTTGCCGGGGTGCACCAGGGCCGAGGGGTTCTGGGCGGTCGAGGAGTCGTCGATCGTGATCCGGCTGCGCGCGTACAGGCCGGCCAGGGCGATCGCCTCGGCACCGGGCTCGACCACCGCGGTCGGGGTGTACAGGCGGTCCCAGCCGTTCGGCGGTACCGCGGCCACGATCTCGCCGAAGCGCTGGTAGTTGAAGTACTCGCTGATCACGAGGTCCTGCTCGAAGGTGACGAGCATCCCCTCGTAGCGCTCCATGTCGCCGGCAGCCGCCAGCGGGAACGTGACCGTCGTGACGGCCGGCTCCGTGACGGGCACCTCGCAGACCAGGACCACGGGATCGGTCAGCTGCGTGATCGAGCCGTTGCTGCCGAACTCGGCGACGGTGCCGGCGACGCGCACCGTCTGCCCGACGGCGGGCGCGGTGCCGCCGCTGCCGAGGAAGACGAAGATGCCCTCGGACGACGCCGGGTCGGCGTCGTCGTCCGCGGCCTCCTCCTGGACGTAGAAGCCGCCCAGCCCGGGCTTGACCGCCGAGACGACGCCCTCGATGCGCTGGAGGCCGCCGAAGGCGGGGTCGAAGGTGGCGCCGGTGCCCTGGATGTCGGAGATCGCGGTGGCGGGGTCGCCGCACGCCCCGACCTCAGGGTCCGGGTCCGGGTCCGGCGTCGTCCCGGAGTTCACGGGGGTCGGCTCGCCGGCGGTGAAGTCGGCCGCGTTGTCGACGGTGTTCACGAAGCCCGTGCGTGAGACCGAGGTGGTGTTGCTGGTGGTGGGTGCCGGGCCGGACCCCAGGTAGGTGGTGGTGGAGGACCCCCACCCGACCAGGTCGACCACGGACGCCGCGGTGGCGCAGGCGGCGAGGGTGCAGGTGAGCGTGGTCCCGTCGCTGACCAGTGCCACCGTCCCGCCGGTGGCCGACATCGCGATCGTGCCGGTGGCGTCGGGCGTGGGCAGGTCCTGGGTGCCGCCGGTGCCGGTGGCCAGCTGGACCAGGTAGGAGCGGCCGGGTTGGATCGAGCCCGTCAGGGCCGCCTTCCCCGACCAGGTGGCTCCGGTCCCGGACTTGTACTGCAGCGACCAGGACGACAGGTCGACGGCCGTGGCGCCCTTGTTGTGCAGCTCGACGAAGTCGCTCTTCCAGGTCGCGCCGGTGTTGCCGCCGCCGCCGTAGACCTCGTTGACCACGACCGGCGCCGTGGACGACGGTGCGGCCTGCGCCGGGACGGACGCCAGCAGCGGGGCGGTCAGGGCGAGAGCGGCGACGGCCGCACCGGCGAGTGTTCTGCGCACGGATGTTCCTCCGGGGACGGGGGCGCCCGGATCGTCCCCGATCGGGGGGTGGCGCCGCGCCGAACCTATGCCGTCCGCGTGAACGGTGACCATCCCCCAGGTGGCGCAACGCCGACCGGCGGGCGTCACGCCCGGAGGAGGTCCTCCAGCACCTCGGCCAAGCCGTCCTGCTCGACGTCGGGAGCCACCTCGTCGGCGGCGTCGAGGACCACCTGCGGGGAGTTGCCCATCGCCACGCCGCGCGCGGCCCAGGCCAGCATCTCCAGGTCGTTGCGGCCGTCCCCGACCGCGAGGGTGCGCGAGGGGTCGACGCCCAGCTCGGCCCGCACCTGCTCGAGCGCGCTCGCCTTGGAGACGCCCTCCGGCGCGAGGTCGAGCCAGGCGGTGTAGCCGACCGCGTAGGTGACGCCGTGCAGGCCGATCCGCTCGACCAGGTCCATGAAGTGCTCGGGGGTGTGCTCCGGGCTGCGCACCACCACGCGGGTGGTCTCGCCGTCGAGCAGCTCCTCGAACGGGACGGTGAACAGCTCGCCGGACAGCTCGCCCTCCGGCCACGGCCCGCTCACCCGGGTGCCGACGCCGGTGACCTCCACCGCGAACAGCGCCTCGGGCAGCTCGCGCCGCAGCAGCTCGACGGCCGGGCGGGCGTCGAAGGTGACGGTGCGGTGCAGCGTCCAGCCGGGCTCCTGCGCCGGGTCGAGCAGCACCGTGACGGCGCCGTTGCTCAGCACGGCCGCCCCGTGGGTCAGGCCCAGGTCGGCCAGGACGCGGGTGGTGCCCATGATCGAGCGCCCGGTGGAGACGACCACGTGGTGGCCGGCGTCGCGGACGGCGGCGACGGCGTCGCGGACGCGGGGCGAGAGCCGCTGGTCGTAGTCGACCAGGGTGCCGTCGACGTCGAGCGCGACGAGCCAGCGCCCGTCGACCGAGGGGCCGTCAGCCACGCGCGACCGGCTCGAGCAGCTCGAGGCCGCCGAGGTACGGGCGCAGCGCCTCGGGCACGTGCACGCTGCCGTCGGCCTGCTGGTGGTTCTCGAGCAGCGCGACGATCCAGCGGGTGGTGCCGAGGGTGCCGTTCAGCGTGGCCACCGGGCGGGTGCCGCCCTCGGCGCGCTCGCGGACGGCGAGCCGGCGGGCCTGGAAGGTGGTGCAGTTCGACGTCGAGGTGAGCTCGAGCCAGCGCTCCTGCGTCGGGCAGCCACGCCTCGCAGTCGAACTTGCGGGCGGCGCTGGAGCCGAGATCGCCTGCGGCCGTGTCGATCACGCGGTAGGGCAGCTCGACGGCGGCGAGCATCTGCTCCTCCCAGCCGAGCAGGCGCTGGTGCTCGGCCTCGGCGTCCTCGGCACGGCAGTAGACGAACATCTCGACCTTGTGGAACTGGTGCACGCGGATGATCCCGCGGGTGTCGCGGCCGTGCGAGCCCGCCTCGCGGCGGTAGCAGGCCGACCAGCCGGCGTACCGCAGCGGCCCGGCCTCGAGGTCGAGGATCTCGTCGGAGTGCAGGCCCGCGAGCGCCACCTCCGAGGTGCCCACCAGGTACAGGTCGTCGGCCTCGAGCTTGTAGACCTCCGAGGCGTGGGCGCCGAGGAACCCGGTGCCGGCCATCACCTCGGGGCGCACCAGCGTGGGGGTGATGACCGGGGTGAACCCGTTGGCCGTCGCGGTGTCCATCGCGAGGTTGAGCAGCGCGAGCTCCAGCCGGGCGCCGGCGCCGGTGAGGAAGTAGAACCGCGCACCGGAGACCTTGGCGCCGCGGGCCATGTCGATGGCGCCGAGCCGCTCGCCGATCTCGAGGTGGTCGGCGGGGGCGAAGCCCTCGGCGGCGAAGTCGCGCCGGGTGCCCACCTGCTGGAGCTCGACGTAGTCGTCCTCGCCGCCGACGGGGACGCCCTCGACCACGACGTTCGGGATCTTCCACAGCAGCTCGTCGAGCTCGGCCTGGGCGGCGTCGGCGTCGGACTGCAGCCCGCGGACCTGCTCGGACAGCTGCTTGGCCTGCGCCACCAGCGCGGCCTTCTCCTCGCCCTTCGCGGCCGCCACCTGCTTGCCGAACGCCTTCTGGTCGGCGCGGCGCTGCTCGAACTCGAGCAGGGCCGAGCGGCGGCGGGCGTCGGCGTCGAGCACGGCGTCGACGAGGCCGTCGTCCTCGCCGCGGGAGCGCTGGCTGGCCCGGACGGCGTCGGGGGCGTCGCGCAGCAGCCTGAGGTCGATCACGCGGTCGAGGCTAGTCGAGGCCGGTCGGGGCGAGTGGCCGGGCCGACCGGGGCCGAAGCCACTACCGTCGGCGCATGCTCGCGAGCGGTGACCTGGTGCTGCTCGTGCTCGGGGGGGCTGCGGTGCTGCTGGCCGTGGTGCTGACGACAGCCGTGCTGCTCGGCCGCCGTCGCACCGCCCGCTCCCCGTCCGCACCCCCCGAGCCCCTGACCCACGAGGAGGAGCACATGCCGCTCGCCGCCGTCGTCGTCAACCCCACCAAGGTCGACGACCCCGACGCCGTCCGCGCCCAGATCACCCGGATCTGCGCTCGAGCACGGGTGGTCCGAGCCGTTGTGGCTGGAGACCACCGAGGACGACCCCGGCTCCGGCCAGACCCGCGAGGCGCTGGAGCGCGGCGTCGACGTGGTGCTGGCGCACGGCGGTGACGGCACCGTGCGGGCGGTCGCCGAGGTTCTGGCCGGGACGCGGACGCCGCTCGGCCTGCTGCCCGCGGGAACCGGCAACCTGCTGGCGCGGAACATGGACGCGACCCTCGACGACATCGAGGGGTCGGTCCGGATCGCCCTCAGCGGTGACGACCGCGCCGTCGACGTCGGCTGGATGACGGTCGACGACGGCGACGAGCGCGCCTTCCTGGTGATGGCCGGCTTCGGCTTCGACGCCGAGATCATGGCCAACGCCCCGGAGGGCCTCAAGGCCAAGGTCGGGCCGGTGGCGTACGTGGTCTCGGGGCTGGCCAAGTTCAACGGCGACCGGGTGCGGGTGCGGATGAAGATCGACGACGACGAGGTGATCTCGCGCCGCGTCCGCACGGTGGTCATCGGCAACTGCGGCAAGCTCCTCGGGGGCGTGGTGCTGATGCCGGACGCCGAGCTCGACGACGGCATCCTCGACGTCGTCTCGATCGCCCCCCAGGGCGTGGTCGGCTGGGCCGCCGTCGCCGGCCAGGTGCTGACCCGCCAGCGCCGCGGCCACCAGCGCGTCGAGCACTGGCGGTTGCGCCGGCTCCGCGTGGCGATGGAGACCCCGCTGGAGGCCCAGCTCGACGGCGACCCGATCGGGGAGGCGTCGCGGCTCGACGTGAGGGTCGACCCGGGAGCGCTGCTGGTCCGGGTGCCCCCCGTGGGCGACTCCACGGCCACGCGCAAGCGCGACGCCGCCCGCGGCGCGGCGCAGGACCCCGCGCCCGCTCCGGCGCGGTCCGAGCGGACCGCCGGCGGATGAGGGCGGTCCTCGCCCCGTCCGGGACGGGGTTCGGGCCCGACGACGCCACCCACGGCGCCTTCGAGCGGCTCGTCCGCGCCCACCCGTGGCTGCTCGACGCGGGCGAGGTCGTCGCGATCGCGATGCACCCCTGGACGATGCGGGCGCTCGTCGGTGTGGGCTGCCTGCTGGCGTGGCGCGAGGGCCGGCGCCGCACCGCGCTCGTCGTCGCGGCCACGATGCTCGTCGGGTCGGCGTCCGGGGTGGGTCTGAAGCTGCTGGTGCGCCGCGACCGGCCCCCGTTCGCCGACGACGTCGCTGCCGAGCTCGACTGGTCGATGCCGAGCGGGCACGCCCTCAACGGCACCCTCGCCCTCGGGCTGCTGCTCGTCCTCGCGTGGCCGTGGCTGCGCACCCCGGGACGACGCCGCGCGGCGACCGCCGCGGCCGCCGCGCTCGCGGCCGTCGTCTGCACCGACCGGCTCGTGCTCGGCGTGCACTACCTCAGCGACGTCGTGGTCGGCGCCACGATCGGTGTGCTCGGGTCGGCGACCGCCGCCCGTCTCTCGGGGTCCGCAGAAGGAGGTCCAGGTGGTCCACGGTGAGTGAGGTGCTGGAGCGGCGGCAGTCGCTGCCCGAGCGGCGCAGCAGGCGGTGGGCGGTCGTGACCGCCGTCCTGGTGCTCGGCTGGCTCGGTGCGCTGGTCGGGGCGGGGACGCTGCTCGGCGGTCCGCTCGCCACGGTGATCGACAGGGACAACGCGTGGGCCGTCGAGTTCGAGGAGGAGCGGACGCCGACCTTCGACGAGCTGACGCACTGGTGGTCCAGCGTCGGCGACACCGCGGTCATCATCGGGACGGCGTTCGTCGTCGGCGTGGTGATGCGGCTGGTGTGGAAGCGCTGGGTCGAGCCGCTGCTGGTGTGGGCCGCCGTCGCGCTGCAGTCGGCGGTGTTCCTCACCACGACCCTGCTGGTCTCGCGCGAGCGGCCCGACGTCGAGAAGCTCGATCCCGCCCCACCGACGTCGAGCTTCCCGTCCGGTCACACCGGCGCCTCGACCGCGCTGTACCTGTCGATCGGCCTGGTCCTGGCGAGCCGGGTGCGCAGCCGGGTCGGGAAGGTCGCGGTCGTGGTGCTCCTGCTCGTCGTCCCGCTCGGCGTCGCGGTCGCGCGCCTCTACCGCGGCATGCACTTCCCCACCGACGTCGCGTTCGGCGCCCTGAACGGGATCGTCGCGGTGCTGGTGGTGCGGCAGGCGGTCCTCGGCTGGCGCGAGGACGACGCCCGCGCGACCTGACGGGCGAGGGCCGGCGCGTCAGGCTCGGCCGTCGAGGAGGCGCTGCAGCCACGCGCGGGAGTCGGCGAACGCCCGGTCGGTGGTGGACGCCAGCGTCGGCGACTGCTCGCCGGACGCGCGCGGGTAGGAGCCGAGGAAGCGCACCTCGGTGCAGACCCGGTGCAGACCCATCAGCGCCTCGGCGACCCGCGCCTCGGCGACGTGGCCCTCGGCGTCGATCGCGAAGCTGTACCGGCCGAGCGACTCGCCGGTGGGGCGCGACTGGATCCAGGTCAGGTTGATGCCGCGGGCGGCGAACTGCTCGAGCAGCTCCAGCAGACCGCCGGGGTGGTCGTCGGACTGGAACACCACGACCGAGGTCTTGTCGGCGCCGGTGGGCGGCGGCGGAGCGGTCGGCCGCGACACCAGCACGAACCGCGTGACGGCGGACGGGTTGTCGCCGACGCCCTCGACCAGCACGTCGAGCCCGTAGCGGTCAGCCGCCACCCGCGCGCAGAGGGTGGCGTCGTAGCCGGGGTCGGGCTGACCGGCGGGGTCCAGGCCCGCGGCGGCGGCGGCGGTGGACAGGCCCGGGACGTAGACGGCGTCCGGCAGGTGCGCGCCGAGCCAGTGGCGGCACTGGGCCTGGGCGTGCGGGTGGGTCGAGAGGCGGCGGACGTCCTCGAGCCGGGTGCCGGGGCGGGCGGCCAGCACGAACCGCACCGGGACGAGCGCCTCGCGCACCACGACGACGTCCTCGCCGACGCTGAGCGCGTCGAGGGTGGCGCCGACCCCGCCCTCCACCGAGTTCTCGATCGGCACCATCGCGGCGGTGATCTCGCCCTCGCGGACGGCGGCCAGGGCGGCGTCCACGCTCGGGTACGGCAGCCGCTCGCCGGTCTGCGCCGCCCGGACCTGGAGCAGCGCCGCCTCGGTGAACGTCCCCTCGGGGCCCAGGTAGCCGTAGCGGGCCGGGGGCACTCCGGGCATGGTCGGTCCTTCTCTCGCGGGGGCGGCTGCGGGCAGTGCGCAACCTACGCCGGGCGTCCAGGTGGCGGACGCCGTGCCCGCGGGGTGGACGTCAGCGGCGGTTCTCGCCGAGCCGGACGGCCACGACGCCCGCGACGATCAGCACGCCGCCGGCGAGCTGCACCAGTCCGGGGAGCTCGTCGAGCAGCCACCAGGCGAACAGCACGGCGAACACGACCTCGGTGAGCGCCACGAACGACGCCACCGTCGAGCGCAGCCGGCGCACGGCTGCCACCCCGAGCACGTACGCGACGGCGCCGGCCACGACGGCCAGCTCCAGGGCCGGCACCCACCAGGGGACCGTGGCTCCGGCGAGCGCGACGTCGGCCGCCGAGTAGTCGACCGGCAGCACCTGCGCCGCCGCCGCGAGCACCAGGACGACGAAGCCGACCACCAGGCCCCCGCCGGCGAGGGCCAGCGGCGGCAGCGGCTCGACACCCTCGTCGTGATCGGCCAGCAGGAAGTAGAACGCGAGCCCGAGGGCGGCCAGCAGCGCGAACAGCACGCCGAGCGGGTCGATCCGCACGTCGCCGGTGAGGTCGAGCACCAGGGCCAGACCGACCAGCGACAAGGCGACGCCGAGGACGGTGAGCCGGGTCGGCCGCCGGCCGTGCCGCCCCCACAGCCATCCCACGATCAGCACGGGGGCGAGGTACTCGATCAGCAGGGCGACGCCGACCGACAGGTGCTGGATCGCGCTGAAGTAGAACAGCTGCGCGCCGGCGACCGCGAACGTCCCGTACCCCACCAGCCGCACGGCGTGCGCGCGCAGCAGGTGCCACCGCCCGCGCAGCGACAGCAGCGCGGGGACGAGCAGCAGCAGCGCCGCCACGCCGATCCGGAAGGTCACCAGGGCGCCGGGGGTCCACCCGGCGTCGAGCAGCGAGCGGGCGACGCCGCCGGAGGTGCCGAACGCCGCTGCCGAGACCACGGCCATGAGCAGCCCGGCACCCGCCGAGCCGGTCGGCCGGGCCGCCGGCTCGGAGCCGCCGCCCGCCGAGGGCGTTCCCGGGGTCCGCGCAGCGGCGGTTCCGAGCGCCGTGCTCGCGACCTCCGCCACAGCCGTCCCCCTGTCATCAGTGTTCACGCGTTATGGTGATGACCGTACGGGCGTCAGATGTCAGGAGTCAAGATGCTGTTCACCCATGACACCGAGTGCGCGCTCCAGTCCGCCGCGCGGCTGGTGAACACCGTCGACCTCGACGACACCGGCGCCGAGGTCCCCGACCAGGACCGGCTCGCCACGACCGCGGACCTGGTCGACCTTCCTGGACGAGAACGAGTTCACCGGCCGGCGCGACGGCGACCTGGCCGAGCTCGACGCCGTCCGCGCGCTGCGGCCGCGGCTGCGCCGGATCTGGACCGCGGACGTCGACGCGATGGTGGTCGGGGTGAACGAGCTGCTCGCCGAGGCCCGGGCGCTGCCGCAGCTGGTGCGCCACGACGGGTGGGACTACCACCTGCACGCCACCTCCAGCGACGAGCCGGTGGCCGTCCGGATGGCGGTGGAGGCGGCGATGGCGCTCGTCGACGTCATCCGCGCGCAGGAGACCGACCGGCTGCGCTCGTGCGCGGCGCAGGACTGCCAGGACGTCGTGGTCGACCTGTCCCGCAACCGGTCCCGGCGCTACTGCGAGCAGGGCTGCGGCAACCGCGTCGCCGTGGCGGCGTACCGCGCCCGCCGCGCGCAGGCGTGAGCGCGGGGCCACTAGCGTGACGGACGTGCCCGACCAGCCCGACGAGCCCGCCGTGATCGACCTCGGCTACGCCCGCCTCGACGCCGACCGCGCGCGCCGCACCGGCGACCCCGAGGTGGTCTACGGCGCCGGCAAGACCCCCGAGCAGGTCGTCGGCACCCTCACGGCGCTGTCGCAGCGCCACCCCGACCGCGCCGTGCTGGCCACCCGGCTCGCGCCCGAGGCCGTCGACGCCGTGCTCGCCGGGCTGCCCGGCGCCGTGGTCGACCCGGTCGGCCGGACCGCCGTCCTCGGACCGCTCCCCCCGGCCCGAGGCCGGGTCGGCGTGATCGCGGCCGGCACCGCCGACGCGCCGGTGGCGGCCGAGGCGGCGACCACGATCGCCGTGCACGGCGCCGAGCCGGTGCGGATCGACGACGTCGGGGTCGCCGGGCTGCACCGGCTGCTGGCGGTGCGCGACCGGCTCGACACCTTCGACGCGCTCGTGGTGGTGGCCGGCATGGAGGGCGCGCTGCCGAGCGTGGTGGGCGGGCTCACCGGCGTCCCGCTCGTGGCCGTGCCCACCTCCACCGGGTACGGCACCGGTGCGGGCGGGCTCGCCGCGCTGCTGGCGATGCTCAACTCGTGCGCGCCCGGCGTCGTGGTGGTCAACGTCGACAACGGCTACGGCGCGGGCGTGCACGCGGCCCGGGTCGCCCGGCGCTGCGAGCCGCGCACGCACGAGGAGCGGCCGTGATCGGCTGGCTCGACTGCGCCAGCGGCGTCAGCGGCGACATGGTGCTCGGGGCCCTCGTCGACGTCGGGGTGCCGGTCGAGGTGCTGCAGCAGGCGGTCGACGCCGTCACCCCGGAGCCGGTCACCCTGAGGGAGGAGCGCACCACCCGCGGCGCCCTGGCGGCCACCCGCGTGCACGTCGAGGGCACCGAGTCCACCACCCACCGCACCTGGGCCGACGTCCGGTCGCTGCTCGAGACCCCCTCTGCCCGAACGGTTCCCGGCATCGACCGCGCGCTCGCCACGTTCGCCGCGCTGGCCGGGGCGGAGGCCGCCGTGCACGGCACCACCCCCGAGGCCGTGCACTTCCACGAGGTCGGCGCCCTCGACGCGATCGCGGACGTCGTGGCCGCCTGCGCAGGGTTCGCCCACCTCGGCCTCACCGCTCTGCACGTCTCGGCCGTCGCGCTCGGCGGCGGCACCGTGCAGGCCGCGCACGGCCGGATGTCGGTGCCCGGCCCGGCCGTCGTGCGTCTGCTCGCCGACGCACCCAGCTACGGCGGGCCCGTCGACGTCGAGCTCGCCACGCCGACCGGGGCCGCGCTGCTGGCCACCCACGCCACCGCGTGGGGTCCGGCGCCGGCGATGACCGGGACGCGGCAGGGCCACGGCGCCGGCGGACGCGACCTCGCCGGTCACGCCAACGTGCTGCGGCTGGTGGTCGGCGAGCCCTGGTCCGGGTCCGGGCACGCCGAGGCGCCCGGCACGGCCCTGGTGCTCGAGACCAACGTCGACGACCAGGACCCGCGGCTGTGGCCGGCCGCCCTGGCCGCGCTGCTGGACGCCGGCGCGTCGGACGCCTGGCTCACCCCGATCCTGATGAAGAAGGGCCGGCCCGCGCACACGCTGCACGTGCTCGTGCACCCCTCGCGCGCCGCGCAGGTGCGCGACGCGGTGTTCGAGCACACCTCCGCGATCGGGCTGCGGGAGCAGGTCGTCACCAAGCACGCGCTCGACCGCCACGACGTCACCGTCGAGGTCGACGGGCACCCGGTGCGGGTGAAGGTCGCCGGCCACGCCGGACGCACGCTCAACGCCCAGCCGGAGTGGGAGGACGTCGCGGCCGCCGCGCTCGCCCTCGGCGTGCCGGCGAAGACGGTTCTCGCACGGGCGGTCAGCGCCTTCCACGGCACGGCGCCCGCCTCGCCGGACCCGCACGCCGGCCCCGCCGTCTGAGCACGGGACGTCCACAACCGCTCACTACCCTGGGCACGTGCCGCCCACCCTCCTGCGCGTCGTCGTCGCGCTGCTGACCGCCTTCACCGGTGTCGCGGCCCTCGCCCCCGCCGCCTCGGCCCGCGCCGAGGACGACGGCGTGGCCGGTCCGGTGGTCGTGCTGGGTGCCACCGGGCTGCGCTGGGACGACGTCGACCCGCAGACCACCCCGGCGCTCGCGGGCCTGCGGGACTCCGCCGGCGTGGCCGCGGTGTCGATCCGCAACGTGCGCACCACCGCCTGCCCCATCGACGGCTGGCTGGCGCTGTCGGCCGGGCGGCGGGCGGCGGACGCGCCGCGAGGCTCGGCCGAACCGCTGTGCCGCACCGCCGGCGAACCGGTGCGCCAGGGCAAGACCGCCGTGCTGGAGAGCTTCTCGACGTACGCCGAGCTGGCCGCGGAGGGCACCTTCGGCGCCGTGCCGGGCACTCTCGGCGACCTGCTGCGCGAGGAGCGGGTGTCGGTCTCCGCGATCGGCCCCGGTGCGGCGATCGCGGCGGTGGGGACCGACAGCAAGGTCGTCGGCGACTACGAGAGCCGTCCGCGCGACCCGGAGGCGCTGGCGCGGCTGCTCGAGCCGCGGCTGCTGCGCGACGACCTGCTCGTGATCGACGTCGGCATCGTCCGCGACCCGGAGGACCTCGGCGAGAAGGACCCGGACCGGCTCGCGGGGAGCCGGGTCGACCAGGTGGCGCGGATCGAGTCCCGGATGGCCGCCGTGCTCGACGTGCTGCCGCCGGACGCGACCGTCCTCACGTTCTCGCTCGCTGATTCCGGACGCACCCCGCACCTGCAGCTCGGCGCCGCCACCGGTCCGGCGCCCGGGGGCGGGGAGTACGACGGGTCCCTGCTGGGCAGCGGCTCCACCCGCCAGGACGGCCTGGTGCAGGTGACCGACCTGATGCCGACCGTGCTCGAGCTGCTCGGCGTCGACCGCCCGACGGGCCTGCCGGGGGCGATCGTCACCCCGCAGCCCGGCGGCACGACCTCCGCCGGGCGCGCGCAGCGGCTGGCCGACCTGTCCGAGGCCGCGATCACCGTCCAGCCGCTGGTGGTCTGGTTCTTCAACGGCCTGGTGATCGCGCAGATCCTGCTCTACGGCGCCGCCGCGCTGGCGCTGCGCAACAACTGGGGCGGCACCGACGGCCGCCGCAGGGTGCTCGGGGTGCTGCGGCGCGTCGCGGTGGTGTTCGCGTCCGTGCCGGTGTCGACGTTCCTGGCGAACCTGGTGCCGTGGTGGCGGGCCGAGCACGACCTGCTCGCCGTCGTCGGCGCCGTGTTCGTGTGGGTGGTGGCGATCGCGAGCCTGGCGCTGCTCGGCCCGTGGCGCGACCGCCGGCTCGGCCCGCTCGGCGTGGTCTCCGGGCTCACCGCCGGGGTGCTGGCCCTCGACGTCCTCACCGGCTCGACCCTGCAGACCAGCTCGCTGATGGGCCAGCAGCCCGTGGTCGCAGGCCGGTTCTACGGGCTCGGCAACGTGCAGTTCGCGCTGTTCGCCACCGGCGCGCTGATGATGGCGACGTCCCTGGCAGACGCGACCCTGCGCTCGGGCCGCCGACGGCTGGCCGTGGCCGTGGTGGCCGTCGTGGGCGTGGTGGCCGTGGTCATCGACGGCACCCCCGGCATCGGCAGCGACTTCGGTGGGCCGCCGGCGATGATCCCGGCGTTCACCCTGCTCGCGCTGCTCGTGGCGGGGGTGCGGGTCACGTGGCGCCGGGTCGTCCTGATCGGCCTCGGGACGGCGCTGGTGGTGGTGCTGCTGAGCGTCGCCGACTGGCTGCGACCCGCCTCCGAGCGCACCCACTTCGGCAACTTCGTCCAGACCGTCATCGACGGCGGGGCGTTGGTGGTGGTGCAGCGCAAGGCGCTGCAGAACTGGGAGATCCTCACCGGCAGCTACCTGACCCTGCTCGTGCCGTTCGGCGCGGTGTTCATCGGGCTGGTGCTGATGCGGCCGTCCGCCTGGGGGGCCCCGGCGCTGCAGCGCACCTACGAGGCGGGCCCGACCCTGCGGCACGGGCTGGGAGCCCTGCTGGTGATGCTGACGATCGGCTTCGCGGTCAACGACTCCGGGACCGTCGTGCCCGCCATCGGGGCGACCCTGGTGATCCCGCTGCTCATCGCCGCCAGCGTCCGGACGCTGGAGCTGTCGCCGGACGAACCGGGCGCGGGCCTCAGCCGGACCGGCGCCGCGGCCGCAACCGGCTGACGGCGCGCCAGCCGGACCGGGCGGCCAGCGCCCGGGCGACGTCGCGGTACTGCGCCGCACGGTGCAGCTGCGCGCCCAGGTCGCGGCCGGTGACCCGGTGCTGCAGGTCGCACGGCACCTCCTGCACCCGCAGGCCCGTACGCAGCAGGTCGATGGTCAGGCCGGTCTCGACTCCCCAGCCCGCCGCGAGCGGCAACGCGGCCTCGTAGGCCTCGCGGGTGAGGCACCGCATGCCCGACAGCGGCTGGGTGGCGGTGAAGCCGGTGGCCTCGTGGATGCCGCGGCGGGCCAGGTCGACCACGAGCCCCCGTCCGCCACCGGGAGCCGACTGCGCCGGCAGCACCGCGATGGTCATGTCGGCCTCGCCCGCCAGCACCGGCACGGTGAGGGGCGCCGTGCCGGCGGCGGTCCCCGCGAGGTCGGCGTCGATGAACAGCAGCGCCCGCGGCGCGACGCCGTCAGCCCGGTCGCGCGCGTCGACGGTGGCTGCGCCGGTCTGCATCGCGGCGGCCTTGCCACGGTTGCGGGCGTGGCGGACGACCGTGGCGCCGGCCTCCCGCGCCAGGTGCTGGGTGCGGTCGGTGCTGCCGTCGTCGACGACCACGACGAGGTCGACGCCCTCGATCCCGAACGCGGCCCCGACGGTGGCCGCCACCCGCTCCTGCTCGTCCTTGGCCGGGATCACGACCGCGACTCGGGACGGCGGTGTGCTGGTCACGCGGGAAGCCTAGCGAGCAGGCCTCCCCCGGACGGGCCCGCGACGGACTCAGCGGGGCGTGACGTCGTCCCCGAGCGGGGCACCCTGCAGCGTCACGACGCGTCGTGCCTCCCAGAGTGCGGCGTCGAACCCCTCGTGCGGGTCCCGGACGAGTCGCTGGGTCGCGATCGCGTGCGCGCGGACCTCGTCGTCGTCGTGCTCGGCCGCCTCGGCCAGCGCCGACGCCGCGGCCGGTCCGAGGTCGACCAGCGCACGGCTCAGGCTGAGCCGGACGTCCCGGTCGCCCCGTCCGAGCAGGGTCGCCAGCTGCTCCGCGAGCCACCCCCTGCGGTCCGCCGGTGCGAGGCCGACCGCCGCCCGCCAGGCGGCGCGCGCCACCTCGTCGTCGGGGTCGTGCAGGAGCCCGGGCGTGACCACCGACCACCCGCGCGGGTCGCCGACCTTGGACAGGGTGTGCAGTGCCTGGCTGCGCGCCTGGGAGCCCTCGGCCGTGACCTCGGCCGTGACCTCGGCCAGCAGGAGGGGGACGGTGAGGTCCGACGGGTGGCGGGTGAGGGCCCAGGTGAGCATGTCGCGCACGAAGAAGTCCGGCTCCACCGCGCAGCGCGCGACCAGCAGCGCCGATCCGTGCCGGATCGGGGTGGGTGCCGGCGGCGAGCGCCGCCTGCAGGCGCGCTGACGCGTCGGGGGCCGTCAGGGCGCGGTCGAGCCCCTCGGGGGCGGTGGTCATCGGGATCTCCTCTCCGCCGCCCACGCTCTCACCCGCGGCGGGGGCGGGACCACGGAGATCTCAGGTCGCGAGAGGTACCCGACGGGTCCGCAGCGAGATGTCGGCGCACTCGACGCAGACCGCCTCGGGCACCAGGCCCACCCGCATCAGGCCGCTGAACAGCACGCAGCCGACGCACAGCCCGAAGGCCGCCTCGAGCAGGGGGAACAGCACCATCACCGCGGCGACCACCCAGGCCGCCACCGTCCAGCCGAGCGGGTAGGCGAACAGCACGACGAGGACCGAGCAGACGATGCCGATCGACGCGGCGAACCTCTTGGGCGGACCGGCCGTGGGGCGCGGTGCCGCCCGCACCAGCGGGCGCAGCACCCTCGACGCCACCTGGGTGAGGGGACTGCGCCGCCCGAAGGCCACCCGCAGGGCGAAGTCGACCGCGAGCAGGCCGAACAGCCACAGCCACCCGGTCGCGACGGCCAGCGTGCTCACCACGAGCACCTGCGCGGCCACCAGCCGCACCGTGACCTCGTCGACCACGCGCGGGAAGGAGAAGGGCGAGCTCATGCCAGTGCACAACACCGCCGGGTCCGGGCACGTTCCGGGTGCGCCGGCCGTCCCGGATGCTGGACCGCGCGTGGTCGCCGCACCGGATAACCTCCGGGCCATGACCGACCTCACCGACCGCCCCGGCAGCAGCTCACCGGACCGCGGCACCGCCCCCGCGCCGCTGGGCGTCACCAGCGAGGTCGGACGCCTGCGCAGCGTCGTCCTGCACCGCCCCGGCACCGAGCTCAGCCGGCTCACCCCGCGCAACAACGACCGGCTGCTCTTCGACGGCATCCCGTGGGTCAGCCGAGCGCAGGACGAGCACGACGCGTTCGCGCAGGCGCTGCGCGACCGCGGCGTGGAGGTGCTCTACCTGTCCGAGCTGCTGGCGGCCTCGCTGTCGGACCCGGGCGCACGAGAGGAGGCGGTGGCCGCGGCCGTCGACTCCCCCTACCTCGGGCAGACCCTGGCCGCCCGGGTGCAGTCGCACCTCGAGGGCCTCGACGACCAGGCGCTGGCGGCCACCCTGATGGGCGGCCTGCGCACCGACGAGCTGCTGCACGGGTCCGACGCCGGCCACGCCGGGCTGGTGGCCGCGCTGGCCGCGCCGTCGGACTTCGTCGTCGACCCGCTGCCGAACCTGCTGTTCACCCGCGACTCCTCGGCCTGGATCGGCGACCGGGTGGCGGTGACCTCGCTGGCGATGCCGGCGCGCGCCCGCGAGACCTCGCTGACCCGGATCATCTACCGCCACCACCCGCGGTTCGCCGGCACCGAGCAGGTGTACGACCCGACGATGGAGCACGTCGAGGGCGGCGACGTCCTGGTGCTGGGCAACGGCGTGCTGGCCGTCGGCACCGGCGAGCGCACGACGCCCGCCGGGGTGGAACGCCTTGCGCGGCAGGTGTTCTCGGCCGGGGTGGCGCACACGGTGCTGGCCGTCCCCATCGCGCAGGAGCGCGCGACGATGCACCTCGACACCGTCTGCACGATGGTCGACCGCGACGCCGTGGTGATGTACCCGGTGATCGCCGACTCGCTCACCGCCCACACCGTGACCTCCGGCAACGGCGACCTCGAGGTGAGCGGTCCGCGGCCGTTCCTGGAGGCCGCGGCCGACGCGATGCAGATCGACCGGCTGCGGGTGATCGACACCGGCCTGGACCCGGTGACGGCCGAGCGCGAGCAGTGGGACGACGGCAACAACACCCTGGCGCTCGCGCCGGGCGTGGTGGTGGCCTACGAGCGCAACACCGAGACCAACGCCCGGCTCGAGGAGCAGGGCATCGAGGTGATCGCGATCAGCGGCTCCGAGCTCGGGTCCGGACGCGGCGGCCCGCGCTGCATGTCGTGCCCGGTCTCGCGCGACCCGCTCGACTGAGCCGGCCGCCGGCATGACCGCCCGGGTGCTGAGCCGGCGCGGGCTCGGCCGCGCCACCCTGGCCCGGCAGCTGCTGCTCGAGCGCTCGCCGCTCGGGCCGGCCGAGGCGGTCGCCCAGGTGGCCGGGCTGCAGGCGCAGGAGCCGCAGGAGCCGTACCTGGGTCTCCACGCCCGGCTCGCCGACCCCGACCCGCAGGGTGCGAGCCGGCTGCTGGAGGAGCGGGCGCTGGTGCGCACCTGGCTGATGCGCCGCACCGTGCACCTGGTGACGGCGGCCGACGCCCTGGCCTGGCAGCCGCTGCACGAGGCGATGATGCGCCAGCGGGCGTGGGGCGTGCTGCGCGCCCGCCTGCCCGGGGTCGACCAGGACGAGCTGCGGGCCGCCGCCGAGCCCCTGCTCGACGCCGGTGCGCGCCCCCTGCCGGACGTCGCCCGCGAGGTCGCCGTCCGCTGGCCCGAGGTCCTGCCGCGCGACCTCGCCGACCTGCTCGGGTCGGTCGTCCCGGTCGTGCAGGTGCCGCCGCGCGGGGCGTGGCGGCAGCAGGGCCCCGCGGCGTGCACGACGTTCCGGTCCTGGCTCGGCGAGGAGCTCGCGCCGCCGTCCGACGACGCGCTCGACGCGCTGGTGCTGCGGTACCTCGCGGCGTTCGGCCCGGCCGCCTCTGCCGACGTCCGCGCGTGGTCCGGGCTCGCCGGGCTGCCGGCCGCCGTCGCCCGGCTGAGACCGTCCCTGGTCACCTACCGCGACGAGCGCGGTCGCGAGCTGCTCGACCTGCCGGACGCGCCGCTGCCGACCGACGACGTCCCCGCGCCGCCGCGGTTCCTGCCTGCCTTCGACAACACCGTGCTGGGCTACCACGACCGCTCCCGGGTGATCGACGACGAGCACAGGCACCACAGCGTGGCCGGCGCCCGCTACCTGCTCGTCGACGGCCGGGTGGCCGGGATCTGGACCACCCGGCAGGACGACCCGGACGGCACCCGGACGGTGCTGACGGTCACGCCGCTCGGCCCGGGGGTGCGCAGCGCCGACGTCGGCGACGAGGCCGAGCGCGTGCTGGCGTTCCTCGTCCCGTCGCACGGCTCCGGTGTGCTCCGGTTCGCCGACCGCTAGAGCACCGCCGTGCGCAGGTCGCCCTTCGAGGTGCCGAACCGAGCCGGCGGGTAGCTCGGCAGCACGAACCCGGTCGGCAGGATCCCCGGCGGCGCCGACGGTGGTGCGCCGGCGCCGGGAACACGGTCCAGGTACGCCCGCGCGGCCTGCTCCGCCATGACGAGGCGGTCGACGGTCGTCGTACCGGTGCTCGGCCCGAGGTACGCGGCGGTGAGCAGCATCAGCTCGCTCACGGCGGTCGGCTGCTCGGGCCCCGGGTCGGGGAACGAGTCGGAGAACAGCTGGTCCAGCGTCCTGACGGCGTAGGCGACCAGGAGCAGGACGACGACGGCCGCGAGGACGACCGCCGGCAGCGCGAGCGGCCCTTCACGCAGCACGTAGACCAGGGCCAGCACCTGCAGGAAGGTGCCGGTGAGGGTGACCCAGGCCCCGACCGCGATGCCCGCGACCGTCGGTGACGACGACGGACCCACGATCTTGAGGACGACCGGCGCCATGCCGACGAGGAGCGCCGACGCGGCCGCGGTCACCAGCAGCTGTCCCTCGGCGCCCTCCGGCGCCGTGCCGAGCAGCGCCGTCAGCGTCTCGGACGAGCCCACCAGCGCCGTCAGGAGCGCCAGCAGCGCGGTGAAGCTGCTCGCCCAGCTCTCCGAGAGCGACCAGTCCGTCGGGGCGCCCGTCACCGGCGTGCTCCCGCTGACCGTCCCGACCACCGGTTCGCGGGGTGCGTTCCCCACCGGGGCCTTCCACTCCGGCTCGCCGGCCGTCACCTTCTGGAGGGGCCTGCGCAGAGCCCGGCGGTACACGGGGACCACCGGCGCCGCCGCCGCGAGGGCCGCGGCCACCAGGACGACGAGGAGCCAGGTCCACTCAGGCTCCTCGGTGCCCTCGGGCTCCAGCGTCACATCGACCGTCTGGGTGTCGTCCGGGCCGAGGGTGAGGACGACGACCGCGCCGCCGTCGGGGACCTCGCAGGAGACCTCGATCGTCACCGACTGCACGCGGTTCGCCGCGACCTGGTCGGGAGAGACCTCCGGCGGCGCGCAGTCGTCACCCAGTCCGCTCTTGGCGGCCACCGCCAGCTCCACGGTCGAGGCCGAGGCGTTGGTCACCTCGAGCGAGCCGCTCCACGTGCCGTCGTCCTCGCTGACGTCGACGACCGCCGTGCCCGAGTCGTCGCCGGGCACGGCGACCGCCGGGCCGGGGACGGCGTCGGCCTGCGCGGTCACCACCGGTCCGACCGCCAGCACCGCCGCGGCCAGCACGGCCGTCACCACCCGAGCCCTCATCGCCCGCCCTCCGTCCGGTGTCCCGGCCGAAGCGTCCCACCGCCGGGCCACGGCCACCAGGGCCGCCCGCTCGATCACCGCGACCGACGTGCGGCCGGCACGGGTGGGCCGTCCCGCAGCCAGAGCCGCACGTGCGCCGGCTGCACGGCCTCACGCACCACGACGACCAGCTCCTGGCTCAGGACGTCGAGGTCGGTCACCGACCGGGCCGCGGCGCCGAACCCGTGGACGGTCCGCTCGGCGTCGTAGCGGCTGCGGAAGAACCGCCGGTCCACGACGGCCCGCACCCGCCGGCGCACCGGCTGGAACAGCGCGGCCACCGCGAGCGTCGAGGCTGCGACGGCGACGTCGGACTCGCGGGTCACCGGCCGCAGCAGGACCCCGAGCAGCAGCACCGACGAGAGGTAGGTGGCCGCGAGCACCACGACCACCGGGCCGTACACCAGCGAGCGCCGGACGACGACGTCGACGCCGTAGAGCCGGTACCGCAGCACGGCCACCGCGATGGCCACCGGCAGCACGACCAGCAGGCCGATCAGGAAGGTGAACCAGCCGACGACGGCGACGCCGAGCCAGGACCCCGCGTCGGCCTCGCCCGCGACCGCGCTGGCGCCGCCGGCGACCGCCAGCCCGCTCATCAGGAGCAGGAGCGCGGCGGTGACGACGAGCAGCTGCTGCCGGCGCACGCCGTGGGCGCCGCGCAGCTGCAGGACCACGCCGAGGATCGCCACCAGGCCGCAGCCGGACGTGACCAGGTTGCCCACCTGCGACGCCAGCGTGGCCAGCCGACCCGGGGCGCCGTCGAGGGCGAACGGGTTCGGCACGGCGACCTGCGCGGCCGTGACCAGCGTGTCGGGGGCGAGCACCGAGCCGACCGTGGCGGCGAGCGCGGCCACCGTCGCCACGACGGCCAGCCGCCGCCAGTGCCGCGACCGGAACCGGCCGTCGGGGAACAGCAGCGGGACGTGGACGCCGACCAGGCAGGTCCAGGCGATGGTGAGGTAGTCCGAGGTCCAGTAGGCCACGGCGGCCACGGTCCCTCCGCCCGGCAGCAGGTCCTGCGCCCACGCCCGTCCGACCTCCATCACCGTGAACAGGGCGGCCGACACCGTGACCAGCGGACCGATCGCGTTGGCCGGGCGCCGGGCCCACAGCAGCACGCCGACCAGGGTCAGCGGCAGGGCGACCAGCTGGAACGGCTCGCCGAGCGACACCCACAGCACGGCGAGGCCGATCGTGACGACCGCCAGCGCCAGGGCGGTACCCCGGCGCGACAGGGCGCGAGAGGTCGCGGCTGCGATCACCCCACGAGCCTGCGCCCCGCGGCGTCCGCGGATCGTTACGGGGTGGATCAGCGGGCGGTCAGCGCAGGGTCAGCTGGCGCGAGACGACGCCGGCGCGGGCGCGACGCTCCTCGGCGGTGAGGTCGCCCGTGGCGGCCATCGCGTCGTCGAGCCGGACGCCGAACGCGGCGGCGGGCTCCTCGACGTCGTCGGCCACCGCCCCGGGCACGAGGTCCCAGACCGGGACGATCAGGCCGTGGGCGCGGAACGAGCCGATGTAGCGGGTGCCCTCGCCGAGCGAGGAGGCCCCGGCCGCGTGCAGCCGGGCGAGGCCGTCGAGGAAGTCCTCCTCGGGGTGGGGCAGGACCCAGCGCAGGTGGGTCTTGGCGCCGATCTGGCACCAGTAGGCGGCCTCGACCGACACCAGCCGCTCGGTCGGGATGATCGCCGCGTTGGCGCGCTCCATCGAGTCCGCGACGTCGTCGGTCTTCTCGGCGTCGTCACCGAGCCAGAAGTCGAAGCCCTCGTGCAGCCGGACGGCGAACGGGACGTCGGGGTCGAGGACGTCCTGCATCCGCGGTCCGGCGGTGGGCAGGCCGGTGCCGGGGACGGGTGTGCCGGGCTCGGAGCCGGCGGCGACGAGCAGGGCGGCCGCGACGTCGCGGCTCGGGTCGCCGGAGCCGGACGGCGTCTGCAGGCCCACCATCACCTCGCCGTCGGCCCGGCGCAGCGCGGCCCAGGCCATCGGCAGCACGGTGGCGACGGTCGCGTCGACCTCGCCGTGCTCGGCGGTGGTGCGCACCGCGACGGTGGCGGCGGGGACGATCTCGCGCAGCGCCACCCAGTCGCACTCACCCGCGAGGCCCTCGAACGGGCGCGCGACGTGCTCCACGGAGACGTGCGACGACGCGCGTCCGTGGCAGAGCTTGTAGCGCTTGCCCGAGCCGCACGGGCACGGCTCACGGGCACCGACGACGGGGATCTCGGCGCCCTCGGGCAGCGAGGCGGTGGCCGCGGCGGCGCGGCGGGACTTCTTACCCATCCCGCGAGCCTAGTGGCGCCCTGGCGGACGGCTCCGTGCGGCTCAGGAGACCCTCAGGCGCGGCGCCGGCGACGCGACGGGCCGCCGAGGCAGGCCCACACGGTGCGGTTGCCCTGGGCGTCCTCGACGACGCCCCACTCGTGCGCGAGGTGCCGCACGATCCGCAGCCCGCGGCCGTGCACCGACATCGCGGGGGGCCGCAGCGGGCGCACCTCGTGCCCCGACCCGCCGTCGGTGACCTCGACGTCGACGACGCCGCCGCGCACCTGCCAGCGCAGCAGCACCCGGCCGTCCTCGACCGGGCGCGCGTGCCGGATGGCGTTGCCGAGCAGCTCGGAGACCACGACCGCGGTCTCGTGCACGATCGTCGGGTCGACCTTGGTGAGCACGTCGCGCAGGACGGCCCGGCGCGCGGAGGACACGGCGGCGGCCTGGTGGGGCACGGACACCGCGCGGGCGTCACCGCGCTGGCGCGACTCGACCAGCAGCACGCCGCCCCCGACGCCGTGCGGCTCCCCACCGACCGACGTCTCGGCGTCGGTCACGGAGGCCGCGTGCCACGTCAGTGGCGCAGCAGGCTGACCCATAGAGCTCCCCTCCCGTCACACCTGACACATCGTGTACCCGGGCAGGGAAGGGATCAAACACCCGGGGCCGCCCGGGCGCCAGACCCTAGGCCGTGTTCCACGCGCCGTGCGGGCCACGACCGGTACGGCCCAGCACGTCGTGCGGCCGGTTGGTGATCACCGCGACCGCCCCGGCCTCCAGGCACGCGTCGACCCCGTCGGGCGTGTCGACGGTCCACACGTGCAGCGCGTGCCCGGCCTCGCGCACCTGCTGGAGCCAGCGTGGCGCCGAGGCCAGCAGGTGCTGCCCGGCACCGAGCACGGGCACCCCGGCCGGCAGGTACCCGGCGGGCGCGAACCGGGCCCAGCGCGGGACGGCGTCGACGAGCAGCACGGTGGTGAGGTCGGGGGCCATCCGCCGCACCCGTGCGACGGCGGCCACCGAGAAGCTCATCACCCGCACCGGCGAACCGGGCCGCACCCAGCCGAACCGGTCGGCGAGGTCGACCACCTGCCGCTCCACCTCGCCGGCGTAGCGCACCGGGTGCTTGGTCTCCACCGCCAGGCCGACCGGGCGCCCGGCGTCGGCGGCGAGCTCGAACAGCCGCTCCAGCGTGAGCGGCCCGCCGGCGGGGCTGTCCCAGTCCAGCTCCCGCAGCTGCGCGAGCGTGCGGCCGCTGAGGCGTCCGCGACCGCTGCTGGTGCGGTCGAGCACCGGGTCGTGGTGGCACACCAGGTGGCCGTCGGCGGTCAGCCGCACGTCGCACTCGAGGCCGTCCGCGCCCTGCTCGATGGCGAGGACGTACGCCTCCTCGGTGTGCTCGGGCCGCTCGTGCGAGGCGCCGCGGTGGGCGACGACCTCCACGTGGCCCTCAGTCGTGGGTGGCACCGTCGATCAGCCCCCGCAGGGGTCGCGCGTCGCGCCGCAACCGGTTGAGGTACGCGAGCAGGGTCTCGATCTCGGAGCGGACGGGCGCGCTCTCCTGGCTCATGCCCCGATCCTCGCAGCACCCGCCGACGCCGATGAGTCCGCCGGCCGGCCGAGACCACGTTCCGGCTCGGCTGAGGGGTCGACCACGCGGCTGGTCGGTGGCGGTCTAGCATCCCGGGCTGGAGGCACAGCCCAACAGTCGGGAGCTCGTCATGCGGCTCGTCCAGATCGCCCAGCACGCCGACGACCTCGACCGGGCGGCGGCGTTCTACTCCGACCTGCTCGGCACCCCTCCGACCGCCCGGTTCGACCCGCCGGGGCTGCTGTTCTTCGACCTCGACGGCGTGCGTCTGCTGCTCGACCGCGGCGCACCGACCGCCCTGCACTACCTCGCCGTCGACGACGTGCCCGCCACCGTCGAGCGGCTGCGCGCCCAGGGCGCGGCCGTGGAGGGCGAGCCGCACGTGATCTTCACCCACGACGACGACCGCCTCGGCCCGGCCGGCACCGCCGAGTGGCAGGCGTTCGTCCGCGACAGCGAGGGCAACCTGATCGGACTGGTCGAGCAACGGCCGCAGGCGTAGATGCGGCTCAGCCGTCCAGGCCACGCTCGGCGAGCCAGCGCCGGACCCGGGTCGGCGAGGCCTGCGCGAGCCAGGCCTCCTGCACCAGCTCGACCACCTCGTCGCGGGTCACCTCGTGCAGCCGTGACGCCCGCACGAGCACGGACGGGTGGCCGTCGAAGTGCGGGGTGGTGAACCAGGGCGAGCCCGCGTCCTGCACCAGCGACTGCTTGTCGGCCTCGTCACCGACCCACAGCACGATCACGTCGTCGTAGGGCTCGCCCGTCGCCGGGTCGCACGCGTCCGGGCGGGCGGTGCGGAAGAAGACGAACGACTTGCCGCCGACCTGGTAGACCGCGTTGCCGTGCTGCTTGCCGTGCTCGACCCTCACGTGCGGCATCGCCGACGCCGCGTCGTGCACGTCGTCGACCCGGGCCCGGCGCGTGGTCACCCCGACAGCCAAGCACGCGGGAGCGGCGTCGGGGGTCGATGACCCGGACGGCCCGATCCTGGTGCGGCGTTCCGGAGTGACATCGCGCTGGGTGATGTCCGGAGTCCGACGCGCCGCTGCAGGCGTCCCTAGTCCCCGGCCTGCTCGCGCAGATAGCGACCGAAGTGGGGGACGGTGAAGGCGATCCGGCCGCGCTCGCCGGACCAGACCAGCCCCTTCTTCAGCAGCGCGTCGCGCGCCGGTGACAGCGACTGCGGCTTGCGGCCGAGGACAGCGGCCACCTCGGCGGTGGCCACCGGGCCGTCGCCGTCCGCGGCACCGAGATCCGCCATCGCGCGCATGTACTCGCGCTCGGCCGGCGTCGCCCGCTCGTACCGCGAGCCGAAGAACCCGACGGCGAGCTCGGACTGCGCGTCCGGCGCGGCCACCGCGACGTCGGCGGCGGTGATCGGCGAGCGCGGCGCGACGTCCCAGGCGACCTTGCCGTACGCCTGGACGAAGTACGGGTACCCGTCGGTGGCCGCGTAGAGGGCCTCGAGGGCGTCGGCGTCGAACTCGGCGCCCTCCTCGGCGGCCGGCGTCACCAGCGCGCGGTCGGCCTCGCCGCGCTCGAGCCGGTCGATCCGCACGTAGCGGAACAGCCTCTCGCTGTACGACTTCGACGCCGACAGCACCGCCGGCAGGTGCGGCAGCCCCGCGCCGACGACGATCAGCGGCAGGCCCTGCTGGCTCAGCTCGTGCACGGCCGCGCACAGGGCGGAGACGTCGTCCGGCACGAGGTCCTGCATCTCGTCGACGAAGAGCGCCACCCCCTTGCCGGTGGCGGCGGCCAGGCCGGCGACGTCGGTGAACAGCTCGACCAGGTCGATCTCGATGTCGCCGGAGTCGGCCCTGCCGACGGCCGCCGGGGCGTCGATGCCCGGGTGCCAGCGGTCGCGCAGCCGCGCGGTGCCCTTCCCCGCCGGTGCGTCGGACGCGCGCAGCGCGAACGCCTTCACCACGCCGAGCACCTCGTCGGCCTGGTCGCGGTCGCGCACCGAGAGCTCGCGGACGGCCTGGTGCACGGCGGCCGACAGCGGCCGTCGCAGCGGGGTGTCGGGGCGTGCCTCCAGCTTGCCGGTGCCCCACCCGCGCCGGACCGCCGCCGACCGCAGCGAGTTCAGCAGCACGGTCTTGCCCACGCCGCGCAGCCCGGTGAGCACCAGCGAGCGCTCCGGACGACCGCGCGAGGCCCGCTCGAGCACGACGTCGAAGGCGTCGAGCTCGCGGTCGCGGCCGGCGAGCTCGGGCGGGCGCTGACCGGCGCCGGGGGCGTACGGGTTCCTCACCGGGTCCATGATCGGACCGTATCCGGTTCTCTAGCGCAGACCGCAGACATCCGCAGAGAGCGTGATCGTGTCGTGCCGACGCTCAGGCGTCCTCGTCGTCGGGCTCGCCGTACCGCAGGTAGTCGACCTCGCGGTCGAGCACCCGACCCGCCACGGCGGCGGCGAGCGCACGCATCTCGACCTGCGTGCCGCTCGGCTCGCGGGTGCTGACCTCGACCTGGACGACGTCGCCCAGGTGCTGGGTCCACACGTACCGTCGCAGGTAGGTGATCGGGCCGGTGGTCACGGTCCAGCGGTACTCCACCACCTGCGGGTCCTGCTCCCCCACGAGCTCGAAGGTGTCGACGCGCTCGCCCTGCGCCACCGACCGGCAGGCCGCGGTGCGGGCCGCGACGCCGGCCAGCAGGTCACGGGCGTCGTCGGCGTCCACGAACCGCCAGACCCGGTGCGCCACGACCAGGTCGGGCGCAGGGCTGCCCTCCGGCACCCGGACCTCGACCGCCCGACCCAGCGACCAGGCCGGCGCACCGGGCAGCCCGGCCTGCTGGGTCACGTCGCACGGGTCCGCAGGCAGCGGCACCGGCCGGTCGACCACCGGGCCGGGCAGCTCCTCGCCCTCGATCAGCCCCGACCGGCGCAGGTCGGTGGCCTCCGGGACCACGGCGTCGACCACGGACTGCTCGCTGGGTGGCGTCGGAGGCGGTCGCTCCGGGACGGCTGCGTCCCCCGTTCCGGCACCGTCCGCGGAGCAGGCGCCCACGGAGCCGAGCACCACGAGGGCGGCGCACGCCGCCCCCACGACGCGGGTGGGTCGGATCAATCCGGCACCGGGTCGCCGTCGCACGCCCACGGCAGCAGCGAGGTCAGGTACCGAGCGGTGTCGTCGGCGCCGTCACGGCCCTCGGCCACGGCGAACACCTCGACCGACAGGAACCGGTCGTCGCACACGAACCGGGCCAGGGCCTGGTCGCCGGACTGGTACGACACCCCGCCCCGGTCGGTGCCCGACTCGATCACCTGGTGGTCGGGGTTCTCCTCCAGGAGCGCCTCGACGCTGGTGGAGGCGCTGGCGAGGTCCTGCTCGGTGACCGTGAAGACGGCGTCACCGTCGCCGTCCTCGACGCTGCAGACGAACAGCGCGTCGTCGCCGCCCCACGCACCGGTGGTGCGGGAGACCGCCAGGCCCTCGCGGCCGGTCATCAGGGCGACGGGATCCTCCGGTACGCCCGGGCACAGGTACGCGCCCTCGGCCCGGGTGGGCACGGGTGTCTCGACGTCCGGCCCGTCGGTGCAGCCGGCGAGCGCGACCAGCGCCAGCGCCGCGCCGAGGACGGCGGGGCGCAGCGCACGACCACGCGGTTCAGTCGTCGGCACCGGCACGTCCACGACCTTCGTCGAACGAGGAGTAGATGTCCGGTCCGAGCCCGGCGACGAAGTCCCCGACGTCGCTGGAGTTGACCCACTGCACGAAGTCGGCGCGCAGGGAGGCGTTGGAGCCTGGGTCGGCGAGGTCGCCGCCCGCGAACCAGGGGTACGGGTCGCCGTCCTGGTCCGTGGTGGACCCCGGCGGCAGGTGGTCCTCCAGCGCCAGCACCATCGCGATCTGCTGGTCGACGATCGCGGTCTGCTGGACGGTCAGGTTCTCGCCGTTCACCCGGTCGAGGTTGCCCGCGAAGGTGCCCTCGGCGAACTCGCTGCCCTGGCTGAGCGCCTGGTCGGCCAGGAAGCTGGTGAAGGTGCCGCCGGTGGGGATCAGGCCCGCGACGTCGCCGGCGAGCGAGATGTACTTCTTGGCCCGGTCGTCGGCGTCCTTGGCCTCGCCCTCGGTGCCCACCTCGAGGTTGCCGAGGACGTACCCGTTGAGCGAGGAGTTGTTGTACAGCGCGGAGCGCACCCCCGCGCCGTCGTCGCCGTCGTAGCCGTCGGCGGCCATCGAGAGCCGGTACCCGTTCCACTCCCGGGCGGCGTTGCCGACCTGCTCGACGGCGGCGTCGTCGGTGAGCACCTCGCTGAGCACGTCGTTCAGGTCCTCGGTCGAGAAGCCCGCGCCCGGGGGCAGCCCGGTGAGCCACGGGTCGGTGGCCTGCACGTCGTACCAGGTCGCGTCGCGGTCCTGACCCTGGGCCACGGCGTCGACGTCGGTGATGTACGTGGCGAACATGTGCCCGAGGCTGTCCTTGCCGGCGTCCGGGATGGCGGGGTCGCCGTCGCGGTTCGCCAGCTCCTCGACCGTCTGGGACATCAGCCAGGCCGCCCGCGAGGACATGTACGGGTCGTCCGGGTCGCGGTACGTCGTGGTCGCGGCGTCGAGGGCCTCGAACAGCGTGTTGCCGCCGTCGGGGTTCATCGTCCGGTCCTCGGCGAAGTAGCTGATCCGGTCGTCGTGCATGACGTTGTTCTCGTCGGTGCCCGCGAAGAAGTCGAGGGCGGCCTCGGGCGTGCGCCCCATCGCCGAGAACAGGCCGACGAACGGGTCGTAGAAGCCGTCCTCGGTGCTGGTGCCGAGGAGGGGGCGGTCGTCGCCCATCATCGGGCCCCACACCGGGCCGTACTCGCCCTCCTCCCGCTCGAACTCGTAGAGGTGGTCGCCGATGTCGGTGAGGAACCCGGCCTCGTAGGTGCCGAACCGCAGCGTCTGCGACAGCGCCCACGACGCCATCCCGCGGTTCTCGGTGGCGTACTGCGCGAGCTCGGTGCCGTAGTCGTCGTCGAGGTACGAGCCGTTGGTGGCGGTGGCCAGCGCGTTGCCGAAGGTGGACATGAACGACTGCTGCAGGTCGCGCAGGTACTCGGTGACGTGCTGGTCCGACCCGTCCGGCGCGTCCGGCCAGTTCGGGTTCTGCATCCCGCCCTCGTCCCAGTCCTCGTAGACCTGGTTGAGGCGCTGGGCGACCGACAGCGTGCCCTCGGGGCCGAGGTCGTCGAACATCGTGCCGAGGACGAAGTCGTCGTCGCTGTGCCGGCCGAGGATGGCGGCGAGGTCGTGCAGCCTCGCGAGCTCCTCGGGGCCGGCGCCGTCGGGCAGGTCGGCGAACAGCACGGCGAGCTGCTCGCCGATCATCCGCCGGGTGGAGGAGGCGGTGTCGTACGGGATGTCGTAGCTGACGGTGCCGTTGAAGTCCTCGTCGCCCCCGTTGACCAGGATGGCGAGGTCGACCCGGTCGCCGAGCGCGGTGGCGGCGTCCTTGGCCTGGCTGACCTGGGCGGCCACGGCCGACAGCGAGGGCGCGCTGGTGACGGCGAGCGCCGCCGCGCTGCTGACGGTGCTCTGCTGGGTCTCCGCCGTGCTGGCGAAGGTGTTGATGGTGCTGACCACGCCCCGCAGGGCGCCGACGTCGATGCTGACCCGGACCATCAGGGCACCCTCCCGGCGATCTGGCCGGCATCGGCCTTCCAGGCCTCCGGCCCCGGCACCAGCACCGTCTCGGGCTCGCTGGACCACTCGGTCTCGAGGTGGGACTCGGCGTCGACGAAGGCCGTGCGGACGGTGCTGCCGATGCCGGTGAGGTCGGTGACGAACGCCGCGGCGTCCGGGGACTCCCACGCGCCGTCGGTGATCGCCGAGCCCGCACCGGACAGCGGGTTGCCGCCCTGGTACGAGAGCGCGTCGACGGCGTCCGACGCCGCGTTCTTCGCCCGCAGCCGCTTGGGCTTGAGCAGGTTCGGTTTCGCCTGCGGCTCTTCCTCGTCGCCCGCCATCGCGGATCCCCCTCTGCGCTCGGCCGCACCGCCGACTCCGGTGCCGCACATGCCTGCCTGGCACCCTAACCAGGTCGCGCGGACCCTCGCTGAGGTCGACCGCGCACCTGTGGACAACCGCGCCGGAGCGGCTCAACCGGGCGGTTCCGGCCCGTCCCCGGGCTCCTGCGGCCGGGGCGCCGCAGCGTTCGGCGCACCGGGCTCGGCCGGTGCGCGCCGCACGGGGGCCTTCGCGGGGACGGCGGGCGCCGCCGGCACCTGCACCCACTCCCAGCCGCGCGAGGAGACCCGGATCGCCCGGCCCGCCGGCGCGGTGCCGGCGACCGAGCGTGGCAGCCGGGTGGTGAACACGTCGCCGTCGGACGCCGAGCGGGGCGCCATCAGCACGCCGGTGCGGGCGCGGCGCATCGCGGCGGTCGGGCCGCGGTAGTACTGCTGCACCTCGTCGACCCCGCACGCGATCACGAGCGCGTCGACGTGGTCGCGCACCTGCTTGAGGTAGTCGTCGAGCACCGGGACCAGCGGGTGGTCGGCGCCCATCACCTCGTAGTCGTCGACCACGACGATCCGCGAGCCCTGCTTGGTGCCGAGCACGGCCCGCAGGTCGTCCGGCGAGACGGTGTCGTCGAAGACCGCCTTCACGCCGCGGACGCCGACCAGGTCGCGCAGCGGCGAGCGCCGCGGGGCCAGCACGACGGCCTGCCACCGGCGGGCGAGGGCGTCGACGACCATCCCCTGCAGCAGGGTGCTGCGGCCCGAGCGCGGCGGGCCGGCGACCAGGAAGCCGGGACCGTCCTCGAGCACGTCGTGCGCGACCAGACCGAGGGTGTCGCCGCCGACGCCGACGAGCAGCTCGCTCGGGGCGAGCGGCACGCGGGCGAGGCGGCGCGCGTCGGCCGAGGAGATCGTGGTGGGCAGCTCGTCGACGCGGGCCGGGCGCGCCTCGTGCGGGACGTCGCCGGTCAGGGACGTGGCCCGGCGGGCGAGCGCCTGCAGGGCGGCCACCTGCGCGGTGCCGGCCGGGTCGTCGTCGAGCAGGGCCACCTGCACCTCGGTGGGTCCGCCGGCGCGGAACGCGCGGCCCTCGGGCATCGAGGCGGGCACGTCCTTGGGCCGCATGCCGATGAGGGAGTAGTCCTCGGCCTGCGCCAGGCGCAGCACCACCCGGTCCTCGAGCAGGGTCGACATCCGTCCGGTGACCAGCGACCGGTCGCCCGACACGACGAACCGGAGCCCGACGGCCGCCCCCTCGCGCATCAGGACGGTGACCTGCTCGACCAGCGTGCCGGAGTCGACCTGCTCGTACGCCGCCACGAACCCCTCCCAGCGGTCGAGCAGCACCACCAGGTACGGCAGCCGCTCGTCGGGCCGGCCGTCGGCCGTCACCGCCCGGCGCTGCTCGGCGACGTCGGCGAAGCCCTGCTCGGCCAGCAGGGTCTGCCGCCGGGCGACCTCGCGGCCGAGCAGCACGACCAGGCGCCGCACCCGGTCCTGCTGGTCGCGGCTGACGACGGCCCCCACGTGCGGCAGGGCCACCAGCGGCAGCAGCGCGTTGTTGCCGCAGTCGATCCCGTACAGGTGCAGGTCGCGTGGCGACACGGCGTCGGCCACCGCGCCCGCGACCACCCGCAGCGCGCTGGAGCGTCCGGACCGGGGCTGCCCGGCGAAGGCGAGGTGGCCGCCGCGCTCGACGTCCCAGGTCATGGGGTCCTGCCGCTGCTCGCGCGGGTGGTCGCCCAGCCCGATCGGGAGCGGCGGCACCACGCCCACGACGGGGGCGTCGCCCGGCTCGCGCCCGCGCCACAGGTCGGCGAGCACCACCCGCTCGGGCAGGGCGGGCAGCCACGGGCTGGGCGGGGCGTGCACGTCCATCGCGTCGCCCGCCGCGGTGATCGCCGTGACCAGGGCACGCAGGTCGGTGGGCACCGCCATGTCGTCGTCGTCCCCCTCGGCCTCCCGCACGACCGGGGTGCCCATCGAGGCCCACTCCACCTCGCGCAGGCGCACCTCGGCGGCGTCGTCGTCGCCGCGCGGGCGGCCGCCGACCCGGGAGGACTGGAACGGCACCAGCGAGGTGTGGCCGGTGCGGGCCAGCGCGCGGCCCGGCGTGGACTGCGAGATGTGCGCGGCGTCGTTGGCGTCGATGACGTCCTGGCTGTCGCCCACGTCGGTGACCCGCAGCGCGATCCGCAGGTTGGTGTTCGACTTGATCTCGGCGGTGACGACCCCGGCCGGGCGCTGGGTGGCGAGGATCAGGTGCACGCCGAGCGAGCGGCCCCGGCGGGCGATGTCGACCAGGCCGGTGACGAAGTCGGGCAGCTCGGAGACCAGCGCGGCGAACTCGTCGATGACGATGAGCAGGCGGGGCATCGGGGCGTCGCCGGGCTGCTTCGCGGCCAGGTAGTCCTCGATGTCCTTCGCGCCCGCTGCGGCCAGCTGGTGCTCGCGCCGACGCAGCTCCGCACCGAGGCTCTCCAGGGCGCGGCCGGTGAGGTGGCCGTCGAGGTCGGTGACCATCCCGACGGTGTGCGGGAGGTCCTTGCAGTCCTTGAAGGCTGCGCCGCCCTTGTAGTCGACCAGCACGAACGTCATCTCGTCCGGGCGGTTGCCCACCGCCAGCGAGGCGATCAGGGTCTGCAGCAGCTCGGACTTGCCGGAGCCGGTGGTGCCGGCCACCAGGCCGTGCGGGCCGTCGCGCCGGATGTCGAGCTCGAACGGCCCGGAGGCGCCCTCGCCGATGACCGCCGCCGTGGTGCGGCCGCCGCGGCGCCACACCGCCTCGATCCGCTCGGGGGTGGGCGGGTCGAGCCGCAGCACCTCGAGCAGCCGGCTGGAGGTCGGGACGCTGGACGCCGGGCCCACCTGGCTGACGTCCTTGACCGGGGCGAGCGCCCGGGCGACCCGCTCGCACCAGGCGGTGGAGACCAGATCCGGTCGCACGCCGTCGGTGCTGGCGCCGGCGGTGACGTCGACGCGCAGCCGCCCGGCGTCGTCCGGGTCGGGGGCGACGACGGCGCGGCACTCCTCCGGCAGCAGCCGGACGTCGGCGTCGAGGCAGCAGAACTGGATGCCGTGGGCAGGGCCCTGCCGCAGCAGCGTGACCATGCCGTTGCGCAGGCGCAGCTCGCGGGCGCCGTCGAGCACCACGAGCACGGGGTCGAAGTCCTCGGCCTCGGCGCCCTTCTCGGCCCGCTCGCGCCGGCTCTCCAGCAGCGCGAGCAGCTCGCCGATCCGGCGGCCGGTGGTCTGCTCGTCCGAGCCCACCCGGGCCAGCACCGGCGACTCGGCGTCGGTCCGCGCGTGCGGCAGCCAGCGCACGAACTGCCAGTCGGCGGCCGGGTCGTCGGTCGTGTCCTCGCTGCCGTCCGGACCGCCCGCCTGCTCGGACCGGGTGTCGACGAGCACCACGACCTGGACGTCGGCGGGGCTGTGCAGCGCCGTGACCTGGGCGACCACCCAGCGGGCCAGCCGCCGAGGGCGCGGCCCCGGGCCGGCGAGGCCGACCACGCCCAGGGCGACCAGCGGGAGGGTGACCGGGACGTCCGGCGCGGTCCAGCTGATCGGGCCCTGGTGCGACTCGCGGGCGGGGTCGCGCAGGACGACCTCGCTGGGGGTGTCGGCCGTCCCGACCCGCGCGACCATCCAGTCCGGGTGGCCGCGCCGGCGTTCCCACAGCCGGGCCCGTGGCCCGGTGGCCATCAGCAGGACCTCGGCCGGGTCGGGCGCGTCGGTGCGCCGGGCGGTGCGCTCGACCACGAGCGCCTGGTGCGCCTCCTCCTCGATCGCGAGGGTGCGCTCCTCGTGCTCGGCGACCTGGGTCTTGTACCGGATCTTCTGGCTGCGCCGGCCCTGGCTGAAGTTGGCGATCATCATCACGGGCGACATCGCGACGAACATCAGCGTGTACGGCGAGCGCGTCATGGCGTACATGCCGGCGCCCATGAAGATCGGCGCGATCACCATGAGGAAGGGCAGGGGCATCTTCTCCGGCCGGGTGGGCAGCCGCGGCAGGCTGAACTCGGTCTTGCGCGGCTCGGGCAGCAGCCGCGGTGGGCGGTTGTAGTCCAGCGTCGCGCCGCCGGGGCTCGGCGACAGCGACGCGTCGGCCGGACGGACGGCGGTGAGCTCGAGCATCACGGCACCGACGGTCATCGCGTCGCCCGGCGTCCACGGCGTGCCCTCGGCGGTGACCGGCGTGCGGTCGACCTCCAGGAGCGCGCGCTCGTCGGCGGGGTCGACCGTGCGGTGCGGGGTGCGCACCTGGCTGAGCTGCTCGTCCGAGACCTGCCGGCGGCGACGTCGGCGGAACCGCCGCTTCTTCTCCGGTGCCGGCGCGACCCGCTCGCTCACCACGATCGGTCCCGACAGCGGACGGCGGCGGCCGGGTGCCGGCAGGGTGCGGCCGGCCGCGGCGGCCTCGGCGCGCACCACGACCTCGCCGTCGAGACCCACCACCACCGTGGCGACCCGGTCGGGCAGGCCGGGGTCGTCGAGCCGCAGGTCGCTGCCGGCCGCGGAGCCGAGGGCGTACTCGCCGACCCCGAGGCGGTGCACCACCCCGGCGCCCGGTCCGGACGCGACCCGGACCTCCACCGTGCCGTCCGGCTCCGCCAGCACGTCGGGCACGGCGCCGCCGACGCCGACCACGACGCCGTGCCGCAGGGCCGAGACCGCCACCTTCTGGTCCGGCGGGAGCGCCTCGGCGCCGAGGTGAAGCGGCGGTGCCGGGGCGGTGACCGCGCCGACCGTGGCGGTCGAGCCGACCACGCCCAGGTGCGCGCGCTGGTGCGTCAGCGCCTCGGGCACCGCCACGCCGAGGTGCTCGGCGAGCCGGCGGGCGAGGTCGGCGACGGACGCGTCGTCCTCGCAGTCCACCGCGACGTCGACGCGGGCGGCGGCCTCCGCCGGGCGGCGGGCGTCGACCGCGGTGAGGAGCAGGCGCACGTCAGGCCGAGCGGTGGCGGTACCCGGGAGCCAGCTGGCCGACGAGGGCGTCGGTCTCCGGCTCGGTGACGCCCACCCGGCGCTGCGCGAGGGTGGCGTGCATCTCGTCGGCGACGGCCGAGGCGGTGACGGGGTCGTCCCCGCCGAGCAGCCGGAGCAGGTCGCGCCACAGCACCTCGGACGTGGGCACCAGGCGCAGACCCTGGCGCAGCGCCTCCTCGGCCCGGTCGTGCCGACCCTCGGCGGCGGACAGCGCGGCCACCCGGCGGGCGACCGCGGTGCCGAGCACCCGCGCGTCGCGCGCGCCGCGGTGGAAGGCCAGCCAGCCGTAGCGGCCGGGGACGGGGACGTCGAACGCCTCGCCGCGCACCAGCGCGAGGCCGGTGCTCAGGTCGTCGCGCTCGAGGGGGCCCGCGGCACGGGCCGCGCGGGCGGCGAGCTCGGCGTGGTCGCTGCGCACGTCGGCCGACAGGTGCCAGCGGCCGTCGTCGCCGAGGTGCAGGCGCTCGGCGCCGTCCGGCGTGCGCCCGAGCCACGCCTGCGTGTCGCGGACGGTGGCCTCGACGACGTCGTCGCTGACGCCGCGCGGCCACAGGGCGGCCCGCAGCACGGCGTCGTGCAGGCCGTCGGTGTGCAGCGCGGCCGCGACCACGACCTCGGTGAGCAGCGGGACGCGCTCGGGGTCGACCGGGCCGGGCGCCTGGACGGTGACCGGGCCGAGCAGCCCGACCTGCACCGCGACCGGCTGGTCGAGGTCGAGCAGGGCGGTGGCCGGGGCGACCGCGGCGGCCGAGCCGGGGTCGTCCTCGCCCAGCACCTCCTGCACGGCGCCGCGCGGGGACAGCGCGGCGACCACCGTGGCGGCCTCCGCGCGGCGCGCGTCGGCCTCGCCCACCAGCGACGCCAGCTCGGCGTAGGCCGCGGGAGCCAGCCGGCGGGCCTGCCCGTGCACGCCGAGCACGCCGAGGTCGATCCGGTCGGTGCCGTCGAGGACGAACCGCCAGCGGGCGGTGGGCAGGTCGCCCACGGTGACCACGGCGAGCGGGGTGCGGCCGTGCCCCACCAGCTGCTGCAGCCGTCCGGCCTGGTCGGTGGTGGGCGTGGCGGCGAGCACCAGCACCCGCGGCCGGATGGGGCCGCCGACGCCGCGGGCGATCCGCCCGGACAGCACGCCGTCGACGCCGAGGGCGCCCAGCATCGCGCTGTGCGCGACCGAGGTGCGCTCGAGCTCGGGCAGCAGGTCGTCGAGCGCCGGCACCTGGGAGAGGTGCTCGGGGGCCACGCCGGTGAGGTCGTCGGAGAACCCGACGAGGGTGACCTCGACGCCGTCGGACCAGGCGTTGGTGGCCAGCTCGACCGCCATCGAGGCGGCGGCCTCGCGCGCGGCGACCAGGTCGCCGCCGAGGGCGACCAGACCCGGAGCGGCCTCGAGGTCGACGAGGATCTCGTAGCCGGCGGTGCTGGCGGCGTTGACCAGCGCCGGGTACGGCGCGGGGGCGGTGGCGACGTCGTCGGGCACGTCGGCGCCGGCGACCTGCCAGGACCGGCCGCTCTCGGTGACCGTCCACGGCGCCGGCGGCTCGTGCCCGGAGGGCGCCGTGAGGTGCAGCACGACCTGCTCGCGGGAGGCGAAGACGAGTGCGACCTCGGGCAGCGGCAGGCCGTCGGCGGCACGGCTGGCTGCCAGCGAGCGCAGGGCGCGGTCGACCAGGCCGGCGAGATCGCCGTCGGCGGCGAGCCGGACCCGCTGCTCGCCCTCACCGGGCGCGCCGTACGGGCCGCGGCGGCCGGTGAGCGCCACCAGGACGCCGGCCAGCAGCAGGCCGCCGCCGAGCAGCGAGCGCTCGAGGTCGCGACCCTGCTCGGTGCCGGTGGTCGAGGAGGTGGCCGCCGCCGAGGCGGTGCCGGTGGCCTGCTCGGCGACCGCCGGGGAGCCGGGGGCCGGGGCGACCGGGGACGCGGGCGCGGACGGGACGGCGGGTGCGACCGGGACGGCCGGGCTCGACCACCGTCAGGCCGGGACCGCTGGCGTCGGCCGGCATCCGCATCACCCAGCCCGGGTAGATCAGGTCGGCGTCGACGAGCGTGCGGCCGTCGGGCTGCACCCGCTCGTGGTTGAGCTGGTAGAGCTCCTTGTAGCGCAGCGGGTCGCCGAGGGTGCGCTCGGCGATGTCCCAGAGGGTGTCGTGGTGGCGGCCGTTCGGCGGCTGCACCGTGTAGTAGATCTCGGCCTGCACGGCGCCGGCGTCGTCGCTGGCCTGCTCGGTGGCCGCGGCCTCGGCAGCGGCCTGCTGCTGGGCGATCTGCATCGCCTGCGCCTGGTACCGCGATCCCCAGGCGTCCTCCGCCGCGGCGCTGATGCCCGGCGTGCTCGTGGGGGCCGTGGAGAGGGCCCCGCTGGGGGCGAGCGAGGCGGTGCCGGCCAGCAGCAGGGCGGCTGCGACCAGCTTGCGGGCCAGGTGCTGGCTGCCGCCGCCGAAGGGGACGGCGCCCGGCAGGCCGTCGCCGCTGCGCGCCGCGCGCAGCTCGACCAGCAGGCACGCCACGAAGTGCGCCCAGACCGCCCACACCACCACCGCGACGACCTTGAGCACCACCTCGACGGAGATGTCGGCGGTGAGCCACTCGCGCGAGGGCAGCGAGGTGGGGAGCGGGTTGCCCACCACGAGCACGAGCAGGACCGGGACGCCGATCACCACCGCGAGCGTGCCGAGCACGGCGAACGCGCCGCGGACGCGCTCGCCGCGGCGGGTGGCGGCGTCGGGGCCGCTCACCGGGAGCCTGCTGGTGGGCTGGAAGCCGGTGGTCATCATCGTCCCCCTCGGTCGGACCGCTCCATCATGACGGACGCGGCCGGATGTGTCTGACGCAGCAGGACCCGCGCCCCGTGGTGGGAACGCGGGTCCTGCCGGTGGTCGTGCTCGTCTCGAGCCGTCGGGCCCGCGCTCAGCCGATCGGTGCGACCGGCGCCAGCTGCGGCGCCTCGCGCACACCGTTGACCTGCGCGTTGTTGTTGTGGTTGTTCGCGACGTCGGACGCGGCCATCGCCAGGGTGGTCTCGAACTGGACCAGGGCCGGCTTGAAGGCGGCCCACGCCTCGCGGAACGTGGTGGCGTTCGGGCTCTCCCAGACGGCGCCGTTGAGGTCGCGGTCGGTGGACTTCTGGATCTCGTTGGCCAGCATCACGTTGTTCTTCAGCGTGTTGTACAGGGCCTCGAGCGTCTGGAGCTCGGCAGTCAGTGCCATCGGGTGGTCCCCCTCACTCGGTGCGCCCCACCGGGCGTGGAGCACGAAAAGGCTGACGGCCCGACCCTAGACGACCTCCGCGCACCCCCGCGGTGCTCGTCCCCAGCCCTGTGGACAACCGGATCCGGGGACGACCGTCCCCTGGGGTCAGGGCACGACGATGGTCTGCACCTCGGTGACCTCCTGGTCGACCTGCTGCTGCCGGGTGAAGGTGCCGAGCTCGGTCCACCCGCCACCGGCCTGGTACTCCACCACCCAACGCGCCTCGACCTGCACCGGGTACAGCCCGTCGGCACGGTGGGCCGAGGACCGCGTCCAGCGCCACCAGCAGGCGCCCGGGTGCGTCTCGCGGGTGTCGCCACGCACCACCCGGTCGCCGCCGCCGGGGCAGGTGACGGAGGGAGCGGGCCTGGTTCCCATCGGCCAGACCACCAGCTCGGTCATCCGCGCCCGCATCGACACCGTGCCGACGCCCGGCCCGGAGACCGTGATGGTGTCGCCGGCGCGCTGCGACGGCGGCACGTAGAACGCGACGTCCTGACCCACGCGGGGCGTCTCCGAGGGGGAGGTGGCCGCGAACGGCTCGGGGATGTTGCGCTCGCCGTACTGACCGTCGATCAGCCGGCGCTGGTTCGGGAGCAGCCTGCGGACCGGCTCGGTGGCCAGGACGTAGTCGGGGGTCTGGGAGAACCGCAGCCGCCCGTCCGGCTGCTTGGTGGCGGGGTCGATGCCGCTCTCCAGGCAGGTCAGCAGGTACCACCGGCCGGGCTTGGGCCTGCCCTCCCGGTCCAGCTCGTCCTCGCTGTGCCGAGGCGGCCGGAAGTCCTCCGGGACGGGCTCGTGCCAGCAGTCCGGCACCGGCTCGGCGCCGAGGATCTCGGCGAAGGTGGCGCCTCCGGTGGCCCCGGGGCAGGTCAGGCCGTAGGAGCCGTTGCCCGCGTACAGGCTGCAGGAGCGCACCTGCCGCCGGACCGGCGCGTTCGGTGCGGGCTGGGTCGGCTGCCAGTCGACGTCGGTGGCGGGCGGTGGCGGGTCCGGCGGCGGGTCGAAGCCACCGCCGCCGGGGACGGCCGCGGCGGGCAGGGCGAGACCCAGCAGCACCGCACCCAGCACGGCGGCGGCGGCGGAGCGGCGGCGGAGCGGACCGGGCATCAGAACGGCACCTCCTGGACGGTGACCCCCGTGCAGTCCGGCAGCGTCGGGGCGTCGTCGTACACCCCGCGCACGAGCCAGCTCCCCGAGACGTTGTCGACGACCGCGACGAAGCCGTCGTAGACCAGCGGCGTGGTCGGCTCGCCGGTCGCCGGGTCGACCGCGTAGCCGCCGTTGTACATGCACAGCGCGACGTCCTTGCGTTCCGCGGTGTCGGTCTGCAGCTCCACCGGCGTGAAGGGGACCGGACCCGGGTACCGCAGGCCCTTCTCGTCCGCCATCAGCGCGGGCATCTGCTCCACGAGCGCCGGGGCCGCGAACCGCGTGACCTCGGGGATCTGCGGGTCGCCCCCGTTGTTCACGGCCATCGCGTAGCCGGCGAGGTAGCCCCGCAGCGCCACGACGGCGGGGTCCTCCTCCAGCGGCGACAGCGGCAGCGAGACCGACGGGGACGGCTCCGCGGTGGCGGTCGACGAGGTGGAGGTGCTGCTGGACGGGGTGACGGGCGTGACCGGTTCGGGCTCGGAGGTGCACCCGGCCAGCAGCAGGCCGGCGACGGGCAGCGCAGCCCCCCAGAGCACCCCTGCTCGCACGGTGGATCCCCTCCCCTGGCACCCGGCAGCGCCCACCAGCGTAGCCGAGCACGGCGTGCGGTGCCCCTCTCGTCCCCATTCGGTGCACGGCCGGGGATCAGTCGCCCCCGTCGTCGACGCCCTCGTACGGCCGCGCCCTGCCGTCGCCCCCCGCGGGCAGGGACCTCACCCCGACCAGCCCGAGCAGCGTCGCCGGGAGGTCGAGCTCGACCCGGGTCCGCACCACCAGGCGGCGGTCGTCGGTGGCCGAGACCGTCTCGATCCCCTCGAACGTGCAGCGGGTGACGACCCCCGTGGCCTCCACCGAGTCGCAGTAGTCCTGCACCCGGCGCCGCGCCTCGTCAGCGTCCAGGCGCAGCTGGGGGTCCTCCAGCACGATCGCGGACGCCCCGGCCCGCGCGGCCTCCTCGGCGTACGCCACCGCCCGGCCGCGGGCGTTGAGCTGGCGGGAGGAGTCGATCACCAGGCCGCCGAGCAGCAGCAGCACGAAGACCAGGATCGGGACGGCCGGCGCGATCGTGCCGTCGTCCTGGTGCACCGCCGCGCGCAGCCGGACCCGCAGCCTGCTCACCGCACGCCCCGGTTCGGGTCGAGCGGGCTGGCGAACGAGGTCTCGACCGTGACGCTGCCGGGCATGCCGGCGGCCAGGTCGTCCAGCGGGTAGCTGCAGCGGGCGGTGATCGTGACCGGCTGACCCGGCTCGAACACCGGCACCGGGTCGACCTCGAGGGAGTCCAGGCAGGGCAGTGACGCCTCCTCGACGGCGCGGACGAGGGTGTCGCGGGCCGCCTGCCGAGCGCTGTCGGCGTCGCGGGCCTGGGTGGCGGCGCGGGCGGCGTCGCGCACCCCGGAGTCGAACGTGCCGTTCACCAGCGCGAGCCGGCCGTAGGCGGCGACCAGCGCGATGACCAGCAGGACCATCGGGAACAGGATGACCAGCTCGATCGAGATCGCGCCCCGGTCGCGGCGGCGGCCCGGTCGGCCCGGCCGTCTCACCGGTCGCCCTCGAACCGCTCGATCTGGCCGGCGGCGACCTCGCTGACCTCCAGGTCGAGCCCGGGGACCAGGGTGATCACCGACCCGGTGACCCGCACCTCCACGGTGCCCGAGGCGGCGTCGTACCGGGCCTCGGCCACGGGGTCGAGCAGCGACTCGCGCCCGACGGCCACCGCGAAGTCCTCGGCCTTGGTCTCCGCGCGCGGCGACAGGTCCTGCGCCTGGGCGTCGTCCTGGGCCAGCCGGACGAGCGCGACCCCCTCGCGGGCGGCCTGGACGGCGACGGTGCGGCCGTAGTAGTAGAGGCCGGACTGGATGCCGAAGAAGATCAGCAGGATCAGGCCCGGAGCGACGATCGACATCTCCAGCGCCGAGGCGCCGGAGTCGTCGCGCGCTACGGAGCGCAGCCGGGAGAACCGACGGGCTGGTTCGCGCACTGCTCGAGCTGGGCGGTCTTGTCGTCGACGACGTTGTAGATGACGCCGCCGATCACGGACGCGGCCACGACGACCACCGCCGCGATGATGGCCCACTCCAGCGCCGAGGCGCCGAGGTCGCCGCGCAGCGCCGCCGCGCGCTCCCGCAGGGCTCTGATGATGCGTGCCACCGTGTCTGGTCCCCCCCACTCGTGCGACGTGCTGATCGGCACCGACGGTAACACCTCGGGCGCAACCGGACGCCGGTCGCGAACCGGGCTCATCTGCACGGCGGCGCCGCTCACTGGTTCGACAGCAGCTGGGAGACCGCCGGGTAGGCGAGGAAGACCAGGAACGCCGCGCAGATCAGCATCTGCGCCACCAGCATCGACTGCGAGCGCTCGCCGGCCTCGCCCTCGGACTCGGCCATCTCCTTGCGGCGCAGGGTGGCGGCACGGGCCGACAGCGAGACACGGATCTTGGCGCCGTCGTCGGCCGCCAGGCCGAGCGCGCCGGACATGTCGCGCAGCTCCTCGATGCCGATCTCGTCGCCGAGCTCGCCGAGCGCTGCCCACGGGGTGGTGCCGAACAGCCGGGCGTTGGCCAGCGCCTGCCGGATCCGCACCAGGGACCAGTGGTCGCTGATGGTGGAGGCGGCCAGCAGCGCCTCGGGCAGCCCGCGGCCGCCGGCGAGGTTCATGGCGACGAGGTCGAGGAAGGCGCCCACGACGCGGCGGAAGTCGCGCCGGCGCTGCTCGGCCTCGCCCCGCAGCGCGAGGTCGGGCAGGAAGAACCCGAACAGCCCGAGGACGACCGCCAGCGCCAACGGCGCGGCCACCGGCAGCGGGACGCCGGACACCCGCAGCACGCCCCACACCACCGGGCTCAGCAGGAACAGCCCGACGCCGAGCAGCACCTTGCTGGCGAGGAACTGGCCGACGGTCCGGTTCATCACGGCGAGGTCGGAGCGGGTGCGCCCGATGCCCCACTGCCGCTCGGCCGCGCGCACCTCGATCCAGTCGGCCAGCCGGTTCTGCAGCCGCTCGACCTGCCCGGCCCCGGCGCTGACGGCGCCCTGCTGGCTCTGGGTGAGCGTGTGGGTGCGCATCGACCGCTGACCCGCGTCGATCCGCGCCACCATGGCGCCGACGCCCGGCCGCGGGCGCACGAACACCCGGACCAGCGTGTAGAGCCCGAGCCCGGCGACGGCGCCCGCCAGGAGCGACTCCAGGATCATGCGCCGGCCTCGTCGAACGCGGCCTCGCGGTCGGTGCTGCGCACCACCAGGAACCGCTCGGCGGTCACGGCGCGCGCCAGCCGGCGCAGCCACATCAGACCGGCCAGCAGGAGCGCGGCCACGACGAGCAGCACCATCTGGCCGACGAGGGTGCTGTACGGCTCGACGTACGCGCGGTTGAGCACGGCGAGCAGCCCGCCGACACCGAGGACGATCGCCAGCACGATCCGCACGCTGCGGCGGATGCTGCGGCGACCGGCCTCCACCCGGCGGCGCATGTCGAGCTCCTCGCGGGTGGAGACGGCCAGCGCCGACAGCACGTCGTGCAGGCCGGGGCCGCGCAGCCGCGAGTTGAGCACCAGCGCGGCCACGACGGTGTCGGCGCTGGGGTCGTCGAGGTCCTCGGCGAAGGCCAGCAGCGCGTCCGGCAGCGGCTCGCGGATGCGCAGGCGGTCGACCAGCAGGTTGAGGGCCGGACGGATGACCGGCGGGGTGGCGGCGACGCTCGACGGGATCGCCTGCTCCAGGCCGATCGCCCCGGCGATGGTGTCGCGCAGCGACTCGGTCCACGTGGCCAGCGCCTCCAACCGGGCGATGCCGACCTGCTCCGCCTTGGCCGACCCGACGATCCGGTCCCAGTAGGTGACCAGCAGGAAGCCCGACACCGCGACGACCGGCCAGCGGGTGAGCGCGAGCAGGACGATCGCGGCCACCGCGCCGTAGAGCGCGCGCTGCAGCAGCGGCCGCCCGCCCACGACCGCGCGCAGCAGCGGCGGCTTGGACGGGTCGCGGGCCGGGACGCCCGTGAAGGCCAGGACGGCCGCGAGGACGCCGAGGCCCACCAGCCCTCCCGCCACCAGCGCCAGCAGGGTGCTCGTGCCGGTCACGGCCGGCCCCGCCCGCTCACGCCCACCGCGCGATCGTCGAGGGCTCGTAGCCGTGCGCGACGAGGTCGGGCAGGCACTCGATCGACGCGTGCGCCCGCGCGACGCCCCCGGACGGTGGCGTCATGAAGACCTCGCTGGACAGCACCCGGCCGTCGACCCCGGTGACCTCGCGGACCGACTCGACGTGGCGCCGCAGGACACCGCCCGTGTCGTACTCGTTCACCTTCTTGACGAACACCACGAAGTTGATCGAGCCGGCGATCAGCATGTGGGTGGCCTCGACGGGCAGGTTCTCCTCCGCCTGCAGGGCGTAGGTGCCGATCCGGTTGAACACCTCCATCGAGGAGTTCGCGTGGATCGTGGACAGCGAGCCGTCGTTGCCCTGGCTCATCGCGTTGAGCATCGTGACGATCTCGTCGCCCAGCACCTCGCCGACGATGACCCGGGACGGGTTCATCCGCAGGCTGCGCCGCACCAGCTCGGCCATCGAGACCCCGCCCGCGCCCTCGGAGTTCGGCAGCCGCTCCTCGAACGCCACCACGTTCGGGTGCAGGTCGACGAAGTGCTCCAGGCCGAGCTCCATCGAGCGCTCGACGGTGACCAGCCGCTCGATCGGGGGGATCTCGTTGGCGAGCGCCCGCAGCAGCGTGGTCTTCCCGGCGTTGGTGGCGCCGGCGATCATGATGTTCTTGCGGGCGAGCACCGCAGCCCGCAGGAACGAGGCGAGCTCCTCGCTCATCGTCCCGGTGCCGACGAGGTCGGACAGGAACACCCTGCCGAGGCGCGAGCGCCGGATGCTCAGCGACGGGCGCGCGCACACGCCCATCACGGCCGACAGCCGCGAGCCGTCGGGCAGCCGCAGGTCGAGCTGCGGGTTGGCCGAGTCGAACGGGCGCGAGGTGAGGCCGACGTTGGCCGCGAGCACCTGGATCAGCTCGACCAGGTCCTCGTCGGAGTCGGCCACCGGCGGGTGCCTCTCCTCGCGGCCGTCGCTGTAGCCGACGAACACCTGGTCGCACCCGTTGATGTCGACGTTCTCGACGTCGGGGTCCTCCAGGAGCGGCTGCAACCGGCCCACGCCGAAGAGCGCCGCGTGGATCGCACCCGCCGTGTGCTCCTCCGCCTCGGCGGTCAGAGGGGTTCTCCCCGAGGCGATCTCCGCGCGTGCGTGGTCCTCGAGGACCTGCACGATCAGGGAGCGGGCGAACTGCCGCTCGTCCTCGGGGGACATCGGCGAGCGCCCGGACACCTCGTCGCGGCGACGCTGCTGGTTGAGCCGCTGCGCCACCCGGGAGCGCAGCTCGCGGACCAGCTCGTTGTCGATGCTCACCCCTGACCTCCACGACGTCCGCTGTTGCGCAACGACCTCCGGGTGGGCGGGCGGTCGCGGTCGGCGTTCCCGGCCTCCGACCCGTCCGGCACCGGGGACGGGTCAGGCATGAGCTGGTCGGGCACGGGCTGCGGGACCGGCACCGCCGCGGCGGCCGGCAGGCTCCCCGCGATCGTGCCGACGACGCGGCGCCCGGAGCGCACCAGCAGCGTGCGCTCCGGCCGGCTGACCGGCTCGCCGGCGAACAGGGCCGCCCCGGTCCGGTCGTCCGCGAGGTGGCCGAGCATCTCGACGCTGGGGACGAGGTTCTGGATGCCGGACGCCACCTGCAGCACCTCGCGCTCGGACTTGACGGGCGCCACGACCACCACGCCGACGCGCGGACGGCGTCCGCTCGCGCCGACCAGGACGGGATCGAGGGTGCGCAACCGCTCGCGCGCGTGGACCACGCCGGAGACGCTCAGCCGCAGCACGCACACCACCAGGTCCGAGGCCTGCGCGATCGGCAGGTGCACCGACTGCGAGTGCAGCCGCCCGGCGTCGACGACGACGTCCGCGTCGGGCAGCGAGTGCAGGGCGCCGGCCAGCGAGCCCCACAGCGGTCCGACGGCGTTCACCTGCTCCGGACCGGCCAGCCCGGCGACCACCTCGACCCCGCCGAGGACGGTCTGGGAGTGCTCGCGCACCACGTGCGCGGCCAGCTCGCGCCGGGCCAGCGGCAGCAGCGTGAGCAGACCGAGCGAGCGGTCGAGCGGGGCGCCGTCGGCGCGGGGGAGCCGCAGGGCGACGTCGCCGCCGTCGGGGTCGGCGTCGACCAGCACCGCCGGCCGCGGCCAGAGCGCCGCGGCGAGCAGCGCGGTGGTGGTGACGCCGGGGGAGCCCTTGGCGCCGAAGAAGGTGACCAGACCCATCGCAGCCCGCCCGGTCAGTCGTCGACGGTGTCGAGGTCGGGCTCGGTGCCCGCCGCGAGCCGGGCCACGGCCAGCTGCCCGGCCGAGGCCGCAGCCACGACGTCGCCGGACTCGCTGACCGGCACCAGCACCGAGATCGACAGCTCCTGGGCGTTCTCCGGCGCCGGTGCCACCTCGTAGACCTTGACCGCCTCGGCGATGGTGTCGCCCGGCGCGCCCTCGACGGTGCCGCCCGCCTCGTCCGGGGGGACGAGGTAGACGCGCACGACGTCGCCCGCACGCAGGGGCACGGCCGGACGCTGCTGCGGGGTGAGCACCAGGCCCACCACCACGCCGTCCTCGGGCACGGTGTCGCCGCTGACGAACATCTGCCGGTTGAGCAGCGTCCCGCCGGGGATGTTCGAGACGGCGCGGGTACCGACGAAGTTCTGCCGCGAGGAGGCGATGATCACCGGCGCGTCGTCGGTGGCCACGCGGGCGACGGCGAAGTCGTCGGCGGTCATCACCTGGCCGACGGTGACGTCGTCGCGCGCGACCAGGACGTCGACGCGGTTGCCGCTGCGGTACACCAGCCAGGCGCTGGCGAGCGCGCCGACCAGGATGAGCAGCACCGCGAGCGCGGCGAACGTGGGTCGCCGGGTGCGCTGGACGGGCAGCCGACCGCCGGCGGGCGCGGCGGAACGCACGGACGTGGTCGTCACAACCATTTCCCCCCTCGTGTCCTGTTCGGGACGACGGTCAGACTAGTCGCGCTGCCACAGACCCGGGCCCCGACCCTGGGTGCCGCTGGCCAGGAGCACCCGGCTGAGCTGCGTGCGCGAGCGCACGCCGAGCTTGCGGTACACGCGGGTCAGGGTCGCCTCGACCGTCTTGACGCTGACGTACAGCCGTCCGGCGATCTCGCGGTTGGTGGCGCCGTCCGCCACGTGGTCGGCGACCTTCCGCTCCATCTCGGTGAGGGCGGCGAGCAGGGGCCTGGCGGGCGCGGGGCCGGGACCGTCCTCCTCGCGGACGGCCGCGAGCCGCCGCGCGGACAGCGGGGCGGCGGGCGCGGCGGCCGGGCGGGCGCAGACCCTGGTGGCCTGCTCGACCCAGGGCAGGGCGCCGTGCGCCACGAAGAGCTCGCGGGCCAGCGCCGCCATCGCCGCCGCGGCGCCGGTCTCGCCGCACGCGGTGTGGGTCTCGGCCTGCACGAGCAGGCTGTGTCCCTGCTCGACCGGCTGGCCGAGCCGTGCGAAGGCCAGTGCCGACCGCGCGGCGCGGCCACGGGCGCCGTCGGCGTCGCCCCGGGCCAGCAGCAGCAGCGCCTCGGCCCGGTCGAGCTGGGCGGTGACGCCCTCGCCGCGGCCGCGGGAGCGCACGTCGGCGCGGCTGCGCTCGAGCGCCTGCGCGGCGTCGTCCAGGCGGTCGGCGGCCACCAGCGCGGCGACCAGGTCGGCGCGCCACCGCAGGTCGGACGGGTCGCGCACGCCCGCCTCCACCTCGATCGCCTGCACCCGCAGCAGGGTGGCGACCGCCTCGTCGGCGCGGCCGAGCCGCAGCTGCGCGGCGCCCAGGACGCTGAGGTGGCAGCGCAGGAAGTTGCGGTCGCCCTCCTGCTCCGAGGCGCGGGCGCCCTGCAGCGCGTACCCGGCGGCCCGTTGCAGCGACCCGCCCGCGAGCTCGGCGACGGCGGCGCTGTACCAGCCGGGCCCGGGCGACAGGCCCGCGTCGGCGCCCACCCGGACGGTGCGCTCGGCCTGCAGCACCGACTCGCGGCAGCGTCCGGCCCGCGCGCAGGCCTGGGCGAGCAGGCCGAGCAGGCCCACCAGCTCCTCGGGCACCCCGCGCTCGGCGCGCGCGACCAGCAGGTGGAGGTCGTCCAGCGCCTCGTCCAGCCGGTCCTCGGTGACCGCCGCCCGCACCGCCTCGACCCGCGGGGCGAACTGGCCCCAGCCGAGCAGGGAGGGCTCCGGCAGCCCGAGCGCGCGGTCGAGCCGCTCGGCGTGGTCGGACCGTCCGAGGTGGCGTGCCGCGGTGGCGCCGAGCGAGCGGGCCAGCGCCTCGACGTCGGGGTCCCCGGCCCGCCCGGCCAGGTCGGCGGCGGCGTCGGCGTGCACGAGCCCGAGCGCGGGGTTGCCGCCCATCAGGGTGGCCAGGGCCTGCCAGAGCCGCACCAGCGCGGCGGCCGCGGGGTCGCCCTCGGCGTCCGCCGCCGCGGCCGCGAGGGTGGTCGACATCCGGGCCGCGCCCTGGCTGGCGAGCTGCACGAGCGTGAGCCGCGCCCGCACCCGCTGAAGCGGCGTGGCCGTGCTGGCGAGCACCTGCTCCACCGCGCGGTGGACGACCTGCGCCCGGCCGGCCTCGGCACCGTGCTGGGCGGCGGCGACCAGCCAGCCGACCTGCTCGGGCGAGCCGGTGGTGGCCGGGGAGCGCTCGGCGGCCAGCAGGAACAGCTCGGCCGCGAGGTCGTGGGCGCCGCGGCGCAGAGCGACCTCGGCCGCCCGTGCCAGCGAGCGGGCCACGGCGGCGTCCGGCTGCACGGTGGCCAGCGCGAGGTGCCGGTCGCGCTCGGCCTCGCAGGTGACGGCGTCGGCGAGCCGGGTGTGCACCTCGGCACGCCGGGCGGCGCCGGCGTCCAGCGCCACGAGCTGGGCGAGGGCGGCGGGGGTGAACCGCACGGCGCGGTCCTCGACCACCACCAGGCCGAGCTCGCCCGCCCGCTCCAGGTCGGCGTCGGCGTCCGCGCACCCGGCGCGCTCGAGCAGCTGCCGGGTGGGGGCGTTGGCCACCGCCGCGAGGAGCAGCGTCTCGCGGGTGCCCGGTGCCAGCTGCTCGAGCCGCGACCGCAGCATCGCCACCACGGCCAGCGGCAGCGGCTCGGGCGGGCGGCGGGCCGGGCCGTGGTCGACGAACGCGCCGGCCAGCGCGAGGGCGAGGTAGGGGTTGCCGGCCGACTCCACGTGCAGCCTGCTGGCCGCCCGGGCCGACAGCCCGTGCGCCTGGAGCGCCTCCGCCAGCTCGTCGGGGGTCAGGGGCGGCACCTCGAGGACCGCGGCACCGTCCGGCACGACGGGCAGGCGCCGCGGCGCGCCCTCCCAGCGCCAGGTCATCGCCACCCGCACCCCCGCGGTGGCGAGCCGGCGGACGGCGAACGCGAGCACGTCGGCCGAGGTCGGGTCGACCAGCTGGGCGTCGTCGAGCAGGAGCAGCACCTGGCCGCGCCCGGCGCAGGCGGCGAGCAGGTCGTGCCAGGCCCGGCCGCGCGCGCCGAGGTCGTCCGGACCGGCACCCTCCAGGACCCGGGCGCAGGCCGGGTCGAGCCCGGCGCGCACCGGCCCGGGCACCTGGGCGAGCAGGTCGGTGAGCACGCTGCCGCCGATCCAGCGCTCGGCCTCGACGGCGGTGGCGCGCAGCACCAGCTCCCCGGGCCGGGAGCCCGCGACGGCGTCGAGCAGCGCGGTCTTGCCCATCCCGTTCGGACCGGTGAGGACGACGCACCGGCCGCGGTCGAGGGCGTCGTGCACCGCGTGCAGCAGGGGCGCGCGTCCGACGAGCGGGGTGGTGGGGGGTGTGCCCGAGAGAGCTGGGTGCGGTGCCAGCAGATCGGGACCGACCACGACGAACACCCCTCAACCCGCAGGCCCCGGGCGCACCGGGGTCGGCCCGGGCAGGTCCGGGCGAGGGTCACCGTACCGACGGGTGGGGCGGCGATCAATGGTCGGCGCGAGGGCCGACCGGGGTGGCCGCGGGTCGTCGCGGAGCGTGGTCGCGGAGCGTGGTCGCGGGGTCAGAGCACCCGGGCGGGACCGCCGTCCTCGGAGCTCACGGGTCGGCCGGCGTCGAGCCAGGCCCCCATGCCGCCCGCGACGTTCACGGCCTCGACACCCTGGTGCTGGAGCCAGGCGACCACGCGCGCCGAGCGCCCGCCGCTGCGGCAGATCACGTGCCAGGTGGCGTCGGCGTCGAGCTCCTCGAGCCGCTGCGGCAGCTCGGCCATGGGGATGTGGACGGCACCGGGTGCGTGGCCGGCGACCCACTCGTCGTCCTCGCGGACGTCGAGCAGCACCCCCGGCACGGGGTCGGGCAGGTCCTGGACGGTGGTCTCGGGCACGTCGTGCACGTCCCCATCGTCCACGGTGGTCGCAGGACCGCGGGAACCGGGGGGCCCTCGGTAGCGTCGTACCCCCGGATCGACACAGACCGAGACCGACCCCCGACGGAGGAGCCCCACCGTGCGCGCCCAGCCCGCCAGCCGACCGGTACCGACCTCGACCGCCCTGCTCGCCGCAGCCGCGGTGGCCGCCGTCCTCGCGGGGTGCTCGTCGGGCGACGACGTCACCACCGTGCCCGGCGGGGGAGCGGCGTCCGACCCGGACAGCCCGGTGACGTCGGTGCCCGTGCCGTCGGACACCAAGCCGGCACCGAGCACCGAACCCCCCGCCACCGGTCCGGCCACCGAGGCCGACCTCACCGTGGTGGTCGACGACGGCGCCGGCACCACCACCACGCACACGCTGACCTGCTCCGGCGGCGAGGTCGGCGGCACCCTGCCGACCGCGTCGGACGCCTGCACCCAGCTGGCCGAGATCGGCTCGCAGGCCTTCGCCGCCCCGCCGGCCGACCTGATGTGCACCGAGATCTACGGCGGCCCGCAGACCGCGACGGTCACGGGCACCTTCGCCGGTGCGAAGGTCTCGACCGCCCTGGCGCGCACCGACGGCTGCGAGATCGGCCGCTGGGACGCCCTGTCCGCGCTCCTCGGCGCGGCCGGCGACCCGGACAGCTGAGCCGTCGGCCACGGCTGCGTCGTCGGCGGTGTCGAGGACGGCGCCGGGAAGGTCCGCGGTGAGCGCGGTGGACGGCCAGGCCCGGCCGGTCCGGCAGGTCGCGCGACGAGGCCGGGCCGCGGCGACTTCGTCACCGACGATCCCCACCTCGAGCCAGGTCGCGGCCGACATCCCGGCGGGGCCCTGGAGCACCAGGTGGAGGATGCGGTCCGCCTCGGGCTCGGAGCCGATGACGGCCATCAGCGCCGAGCGCAGCAGCATCTCCAGCGCCTGCTCGACAGCGCCGGTCTGGCTGCGCCCGGTGACGGCCGCAGCCCGTCGCACCAGCTCGTGCACCCGCTCGCTCTTGGTGTTCGGACTCACGGAACCATTCGACCGCTGTGTCGCGGTTCCGTTCCACCCTCCACCGGAGGTGCTACTTCAGCAGCCGCGACAACCGTCGGTCGGCGAGCGGCTTGCCGCCGGTCTGGCAGGTGGCGCAGTACTGCAGCGAGGAGTCGGCGAAGGACACCTCGCGCACGGTGTCGCCGCAGACCGGGCAGGTCTGGCCGGTGCGCCCGTGCACCGCCATGCCCGCCCGCTTGGCGTCCTTGAGCTCGGCGGCCGGCTTGCCGCTGGCGGTGGCCACCGCGCCGTCCAGGACGGCGTGCAGGGCCTCGTGCAACCGGTCGACCTGCTCGTCGTCGAGCTTGGCCGCGATGGCGAACGGCGACAGCCTCGCGGCGTGCAGGATCTCGTCGCTGTAGGCGTTGCCGACGCCCGCCAGCACGCTCTGGTCGCGCAGCAACCCCTTGACCTGCTTGTTCGCGCCCGCCAGCAGCCGTGCCAGCGCGGCGCGGTCGAAGCCGTCGTCGAGCGGGTCGGGGCCCAGCGAGGAGATCCGCTCGATCTCGGCAGGGTCGCGCACCACGTGCACCGCGAGCCGCTTCTTCGTCCCGGCCTCGGTGAGGTCGAACCCGGGCAGGCGGTCGGGCTGGACCTTGACGGGGTCGGCGGGGGAGGCGCCGTCGAGGCGCACCCGCAGCGCGATCGGGCTCTTGCCCGGACGCACCGGCGCGGGCGCGAGGGCGTCGGACCAGCGCAACCAGCCCGCCTTGGACAGGTGGAAGACCAGGTGCAGGCCGCTGACCTCGAGGTCGACCCACTTGCCGAACCGGTGGACGCCGGTGACCTCGAGCCCGGCCAGCGCGGTGGGCGGCGGGTCGTAGGTCTTCAGGACGCTGATCGCGCCGACCTCGACCGCGGCCACCACGGCCCCGACGGCGCGCTCGCGCAGGAAGGCGACCAGGGCCTGCACCTCGGGCAGCTCGGGCACGGCACGAACTGTAGCCGCGGGCGGCGACGGCGGCCGGGGACCGGACAGGTGAACCACCGGGGACGCAGCACGCACAGACCCCCCGGGGTTTGACAGTCTTGCCCCATGTCCGAGACCCGGCGGCCGAGCCGATTCGACGGCCCGGTACCGGGCGTCGTCGTGGCGCTCGTCGTCCTGGCGGCGCTCGTCGCGGGTGAGCTGACCGAGGGCCCGGCCCTGCAGTGGGTGGGCGCGCTCACCGCGGTGCCGCTGGTCGCCGGGTCGCTGACCAAGCCGCTGCCCACCGCCCTCGTCGGGCTGGTGAGCACCCTGGCCGCCATCTGGCTCGGGTACGCGCAGGAGGCCGCCGACGGCACCGACGACCTCGCCACGAGCCCGGGACAGCTGACCCGGCTCGGGCTGATCGCGATGGCGGCGATCGGGGCGGTGCTCGTGGCGTACGCCCGGGAGTCGCGGCTGGAGGCGCTCAGCACCATGTCGAGCGTCGCCGACGCCGCCCAGGGCGCGTTGATGCGCCCGATCCCGGACATGGTCGGCGGGCTGCAGTGCACGACGCTCTACCAGTCGGCCACCAGCACCGCCCGGATCGGCGGCGACCTGATGGAGGTGGTGGCCACCCCCTACGGCACCCGCGTCCTGATCGGCGACGTGCAGGGCAAGGGCATGGACGCCGTCCGGATGGCCGGGGTGGTCCTCGGCGCGTTCCGCGAGATCGCCCACACCGAGCCGACGCTGTCCGGGCTGGCCGTGGCCCTGAACCGCTCGGTCGAGCGCGACGCCCGGCCGGAGGAGTTCGTCACCGTCGGCCTGCTGCAGCTGCAGCCGGACGGCGACGTGCAGGTCGTCACCTGCGGTCACCCGGCGCCGCTGGTGGTGCGGCCCGACGGGCGCCCGGCCACCGAGCTGGACTCCGACCCGGCCCCGCCGCTCGGCATGCTCGGTGCCCCGCCGCGCAGCACCTTCCACCGGCTCGACCGCCGGCAGCGGCTGGTGCTCGTCACCGACGGCCTGCTCGAGGCGCGCAGCCGCAGGCGGTGGTGGATGCGCGGACCGCTCGGCCACCGCGGCGGCGAGTTCTTCCCCGCCCTCGAACGGGTCGGGCTCGAGCTGAGCAAGGGACCGGCCGAGGGCGGCCTGCAGCGGCTGCGCGAGCAGGTCGAGGAGTGGACCGGCGGTGGCCGGGGAGACGACATGGCCATGCTCGTGCTCGAGCTGGCCTACCGTCCGCCGGCCACGCCCAGACGCTCCAGCGCCCAGGCCATCTCGTAGGCGCGCTCCTTCCACGTCTCGTACCGCCCGCTCACCCCGCCGTGCCCGCCGTCCATGACGGTCTTCAGCAGGTACGGGCCACCGCCCGGCGCCACCTCGCGCAACCGGGCCACCCACTTCGCCGGCTCGACGAACAGCACGCGGGTGTCGTGCAGGCTGGTGAGCGCCAGCACCGGCGGGTACGCCACGTCGGCGACGTTCTCGTAGGGGGAGTAGCCCTTCATGTAGGCGTACACCTCGGCGTCGTGCAGCGGGTCGCCCCACTCCTCCCACTCGATCACCGTCAGCGGCAGCGACGGGTCGAGGATCGTGGTGAGCGCGTCGACGAACGGCACCTGGGCCACGACGCCGGCGAACAGGTCGGGCGCGAGGTTGAGGGCGGCGCCGACGAGCAGGCCGCCCGCCGAGCCGCCCATGGCCACGACCCGGTCCGGGTGCGCCCAGCCGGACGCGACGAGGTGGCGGCCGGCGTCGACGAAGTCGGTGAACGTGTTGACCTTGCGCGTCATCTTGCCGTGGTCGTACCAGGACCGGCCCAGCTCGCCGCCGCCGCGGACGTGGGCCACGGCGAACACCACGCCGCGGTCGAGCAGCGACAGGCGGGGGACGGTGAACGCCGGGTCGATGCTGTGCTCGTACGAGCCGTACCCGTACAGCAGCACCGGCGCGGTGCCGTCGCGCGGCGTTCCGCGCCGGCACACGACCGACACCGGCACCTGGGTGCCGTCGGCGGCCGCGGCCCACTCGCGGTGCTGCTCGTAGTCGGCGCTGTCGAACCCGCCGAGCACCGGGGTCCGCTTGCGCAGCAACAGCTCTCGGCTGGTGAGGTCGACGTCGTAGACCGTCGGAGGGGTGACGAACGAGGCGTACCCGACGCGCAGGACGGGCGCGGCGGAGTCGGACACGCTGCCGATCTCGCTGGTGAAGAGGGTCTCGTCGAAGGGCACCTCCCAGGGCTCGCCCACGGCGCCGTCCTCGATGGGGAGGACCACGACCCGGGTGAGCGCGTCGCGGCGCACCTGCAGAACCACCGCGCGGTCGAGCCCGACGGCTCCCACCACGCGACGGCCGGGCTCGTGCGGCACGAGCACCTCCCAGTGCGACGGGTCGTCGTCCCCGACGTCGGCGAGGGCCACCGCGAAGTCCTGCGCGCCGTCGTTGTGCGTGACCACGAACCGGTCGCGACCGCCGACGACCACGTGGTCGACGTCGTACTCGACGCCGTCACGCCGGGCCGCCACCAGCACGGGCTCGGCGGCGGGGTCGTGCAGGTCGAGCGCGCGCACCTCGCTGGTGGTGCGGGACGCCGCACCGACCAGCAGGTAGCGGTCGCTCGTCGTGGTCTCCACGCCGACCCAGAACCGCTCGTCCGGCTCGGTGTGCACGACGGCGTCGTCGCCCGCCGCGGTGCCCAGCACGTGCCGCCGCACCTGGAACGGCCGCCACGCGTCGTCGACGACGGTGTAGTACAGCGCGCCCGAGTCGCCGCTCCAGGAGGCGCCGTAGAAGACGCCCGGCACCTCGTCGGCGAGCACCTCGCCGGTGCGCAGGTCCTTGACCCGCAGCGTGAACCGCTCGTCACCCTGCAGGTCGACCGAGTACGCGAGCAGGTGGTCGTCAGGGCTCACCGACAGCGCGCCGAGCGCGAAGAACGCGTGCCCCTCGGCCTCGGCGTTGCCGTCGACGAGCACCTCCTCGCCGGACGCGGGGACGCCGGGCTCGATCGACGGCGGCGTCCAGCCTGCGGGGTCCTCGACCGGACCCTCGGCGGGGCAGCGGCAGCTCACCGTGTACTGGCTGCCCTCCGTCGTGCGCGAGTAGTACCACCAGGCGCCGCGGCGCGACGGCACCGACAGGTCGGTCTGCTGCGTGCGTGCCACGATCTCGTCGTAGATCGTCCCGCGCAGACCCTCGAGGTGCGCGGTCTGCGCTGCGGCGTAGGCGTTCTCGGCCTCGAGGTGCGCGATCACCGCGGGGTCGGCCGGGTCGCGCAGCCACTCGTAGGGGTCGACGACGTCGTCGCCGTGGTGGCTGCGGACGGTGTCGACCCGGGCGGCGGCCGGGGCGGAGGGGGTGGCGTCGGTCACTCGCCGAGCCTACGGGCCGGGGCGGCCGGCATCAGTACGGCAGGTAGAACATCAGCAGGTCCGACGACAGGGGCGGGAACAGGACCTCGAACCACTCGGCGTCGCCGCCGGGGTAGACGTCCGGCCGCGCCCGCTTGAGGCCGTCCATGCCGAGCGGACCGAGCAGGAGCGCCGCCAGGAAGTCCGGCGCGCAACCGAGGCCCTTCGCGGAGCCGGGAGCCTGCATCGCGCCACCCACGGCGACAGGGCCGAAGCCGTTCTCCTGCAACGGCATCCGGTAGTGCGCCGCGAAGGTCGAGATCACCAGGTCACGGCCCGACCGGTCCAGGCCGCTCGCCACGTGGCGCTCCCACAGCACCGGACGCAGGGCGTCGAGGACGGCGGCCGGGTCCGGCAGCCGCACGTAGTACTGCTCGGCGAGCGGTGACGGCTCCCCGTAGAGGGACGCGCAGACCTCGTCGACCGCGCCGGGGCGCCGCTGCACCTGCAGCGGGTCGTCGCCGGCGGTGGCAGCGAGCCCCGCGACCAGGTCGGCCGCGGCGGCGCGGTCGACCGCGGCGGCCTCTGCCAGCAGCACGCCCTCGTCCGGGTCCGTGGCGCGTCCGGTGGCCACCACCTCGCCGTCGCGCACCACCACCCACACCGTCGTGCCGTCGCGCGCGAGCAGCCAGCGCCACCGAGGCGTGGAGTGCGGGACGGCGACGTCGACGCCGGCCTGGGCGGCGTCCTGCAGGCGCACGACCGCCGACAGGTCGGCCTCGGTCGCCGGTCGCAGCGTGCCGGTGCCTGGCGCGTCAGGCACCCCGGTGAGCTCGGGCGCGGGCGGGATGGTGATCGCGTACTCGTAACCGAACAGCCGGTAGAAGTACGGGATCCCGATCATCACGCCGAGCAGGTGACCGCGCTCGGCGGAGCGCTCGTGGGCCCAGCCCATCAGGGCCCGGACGAGACCGCGCCCCTCGTACGCGGTGTCGGTGGCGACCAGCTCGACCTGTCCCGCCGGCAGCGTCACCGCGGCGGCCGACCCCGCCCGTCCCACCCGGACCTGCTCGTCCAGGAGGGTGGCGGTGGAGACCACGCGGTCGCCGTCGACGACCACCGCGCAGGACGACGCGCCCGCGTCGGGGTCCGAGACCACGAGCCGGTGGTCGACGGCGTCGTCCGGCTCCCCACGCTCGGCCAGCAGCGCGCCGACCTGCTCCAGGTCAACGGGCTGCATCGTGCGCAGGACGAGCCCTCCGGGCAGCGGACGCGGGTCGGCGGAGCTCATGGCGCCGATCGTCCTCGGTGAGCCCCGTGCCGGTCGCGCGGATTACAGCCCGAGCCGGTCGGCCGTCGCCACCGCGGCGCGCCGCGTCGGTGCGGCGAGCTCGGCGAGGATCGCCGAGACGTGGTGGTCAGCCGACCGTGCGGCGGGCACCGGCCACCAGTCCGCTGACGGCGAGCACGGCGGCGACCACGGCGAGCAGCACCAGCGGGAGCCGCCAGCCGCCGGACGCGTCGTAGGCGACGCCGACGAGCACGGGCGTGCCGGCGGCGAACAGGTAGCCGCCGGTCTGGACGAACCCGGACAGGCCGGCGGCCACGTGGTCGTCCCTGGCGCGCAGCACCATGAGGGCGAAGGCCAGGCTGATGCCCGCGCCCTGGCCGAGCCCGACCACCACCGCCCACACCGGCCACCAGTGCGGCGCCATCAGGAGGCCGACCAGCGGCACCACCCACGCCGTCCCCACGGCGACGCCGAGCACCCTCTGGTCGTGACCGCGGCGGCCGGCCCAGCCGATCAGGGCGGGCACCAGCAGGCTGCCGATGATGCCGAAGACCTGCATCACCGACAGGGCGACGCCGGCGTGCGCGCGGTCCAGGGAGATCCCTCCCTCGGACGGGTCGGACGCCAGCAGCGACGGCAGCCACGCCGTCATCGAGTAGTAGAGCGCCGACTGCGTGCCGAACAGGACGGTCAGCGCCCAGGCGGTCCCGTCGCGGCGCAGGGCGAGCGGCGGTCCGGTGGTGGGGGCGGGCGGCGCGCCGTCGCGGCGGTGACGCCGCTGCACCATCAGCCACAGCACGAGGGCCACGGCGACCAGAGCGACCCACACCAGGAGCCCGACGCGCCAGCCGACCCGGTCCGCCACCGGGGCGGTACCCGCTGCCGCGATCGCGGCGCCGGCGGTGAGGGCCGCGGTGTAGATGCCGACGACGGCCGGGGAGCGGTCGCCGAAGTCGCGCTTGGCCACCACCGGCACCACGACGTTGCCCACGGTGATCGCGAGGCCGACGACGACCGTGCCCAGCAGCGCCGGCACCGGCGACGAACCGGGCGCCGAGCGCAGCAGCGTGCCGGCGGCCAGGACGAGCAGGGACAGCACCACCGCCCGCTCGGCGCCGACCCGGCGGTAGAGGCCGAGGACGGCGGCCGACGCGAGCGCGAAGCACAGGACCGGCAGCGAGGTGAGCAGCCCGGCGGCGCCGGGACCGAGACCGAGGTCGGCACGCAGCTCGCCCAGCACCGGCGACACCGCCGCGATCGGCGAGCGGAGCGTGAGGCTGACGGCGACGACGGCCGCCAGCACCAGTCCGGTGCCGGCGGGGAGCCAGCGTCTCACCGGGGGTCGAACCCGGGCCTCTTGGGCTGCACGGCGTCGCCGGAGGAGCGACCGCGCACCCGGCGCCGCACCCACGGACCGGCGTGCTCGCGGGCCCAGGCGGCGTTGGCCCTCAGGCCGAGCCGGAACGGCGGCAGGTCCTGGCCCAGCGGCGCCCGCCAGGGGGCGTCGGCCAGGTCGGTGGTGCCGGTGAGGGTGGCGTACGCCTCCGCGGCGACCCGGGTGTGGCCCTCGGTGGTCAGGTGGATCCGGTCCGCGGACCACAGCCGCCCGTCGCGCAGCACCCGCATGCCCCACTGGTCGACGAGGTACGCGCCGTGACTGCGCGCGATCGTCCCGAGATTGGCGGCGTAGACGGCGGCGCGACCGCGGGTGCGCCGGATCACCGGGGCGTCGCGCGGGTCCACCGGCGTGAACAGCAGGACGTCGGCGCCGGTGGCACGGATCCGGACCACGGCGTCCTCGAGCCGCGCGCTGAGGGCGTCGACGTCGGCGCGCGGTCGCAGGATGTCGTTCCCCCCGCCCACCATGCTCACGAGGTCGGGCTGGAGGGCGAGCGCGGCGTCGACCTGGGGACCGGCGATGTCGGCGAGCAGGCGCCCGCGCACGGCGAGGTTCGCGTACGCGAACGCCTCCCCGGCGGTCTCGGCGTCCGCCGCCAGCAGGGCCGCGAGCCGGTCGGCCCAACCGGAGAACCGGTCGGGTGTGGCCACGCCGGAGTGGTCCACCGGCTCGTCGTCGTTGAGGCCCTCGGTGAAGGAGTCGCCGATCGCGACGTACCGGGTCCAGCGGGAGGGGGCGGCGGTCACCTCGTCATGCTCGCACCGTGCCCCGGGCCCCTCCACGCGAGGTGCCCCTCCACCGCCCGCGCCGACGCGCCGCGCAGGTGCGGTCCGGTGCGATGTCTGCCGGTGCCCGTTTCGTCGGGACTGTCGACGCCCTCGGCGAACTCCGTCGACGCTGTCGGTGGCAGGGCCTACGGTCGGCGATGAGTTCCGGCAGGGGCGCCGGTCTCACCCCCGGGCAGCGGCGACGCTGCTGCCTGCCACGGCGCCCGCGGGCATCCGAGCAGTCGCACGAGGAGAGGGAGCACCCCGGTGATCACCGCACGCGGACTGGTCCAGACGTTCCACACCCGGCAGGGCCGGGAGAAGGTCGACGTGCAGGCGGTCAAGGGCGTCGACCTCGACGTCGCCGAGGGCGAGATCGTGTCCTTCCTCGGCCCGAACGGCGCCGGGAAGACCACGACCCTGCGGATGCTCACCACCCTGCTGAAGCCCACCGCCGGCACCGCCACGGTCAACGGCTTCGACGTCGTCAAGGAGTCGGTGCAGGTTCGCCGCAGCATCGGCTACGTCTCCCAGTCCGGCTCCACCGGGCAGGTCGCCCGAGCGGGCGAGGAGATCATGGACCACGGGATGCTCTACGGGATCTCGGCCGCGCAGGCCGAGACGCGGGGCAAGGAGCTGTTCGAGCAGCTCGCGCTCGACGGCCTGTGGGAGCGGCAGCCCAAGTCGATGTCCGGCGGTCAGCGGCGCCGGCTCGACATCGCGATGGGTCTGATCCACGACCCGACCCTGGTCTTCCTCGACGAGCCGACCACCGGCCTGGACCCCCAGGCCCGGGCGAACCTGTGGACGCACATCGCCGACCTGCGCACCAAGCGGGGCGCCACGGTCTTCCTCACCACGCACTACCTCGACGAGGCCGACGCGCTCAGCGACCGCGTGATCGTCATCGACCACGGCGAGATCATCGCCTCGGACAGCCCGGACGCCCTCAAGGACAACGTGTCCGGCGACCTGGTCGAGCTCGACGTCGTCGACGCCGACAAGGTCGCGACCGCGGCGCAGAAGCTCGAGTCGCTGGCACGCGACCGGGCCGACGGCAACGGCAAGGACGTCGAGGTCGACGGTCTCCACGTCAGCGCCCGCGTGCCGCACGCCAGCTCGCGCATCCAGGGCCTGCTGCGCGAGCTCGACTCCTCCGGCATCGAGCTCGCCCACGTGCAGGTGCGCCGGCCCACCCTCGACGACGTCTTCCTGACCCTCACCGGTCGTTCGCTGCGAGAAGGAGAGTGACCATGCGCTTCCTGCGCGAGACCTTCATCGTCTTCCGCCGCCAGCTGCGGATGAACCTGCGCAACCCGGCGTGGGTGATCATCGGGCTGACCCAGCCGGTGCTCTACCTGTTCCTGTTCGGGCCGCTGCTCAAGCCGTTCGCGGCCCAGCTCGGGTACGACAACGCCTACACGCTGTTCGTCCCCGGCCTGCTGATCCAGCTCGGCGTCTTCGGCGCGTTCTTCGCCGGCTTCGGGCTGATCGCCGAGTGGCGCGAGGGCGTCGTCGAGGCCGAGCGCGTCACGCCGGCCAGCCGCACCGCGCTGCTGATGGGCCGGCTGCTGCGCGACGTGCTGCTGATCTTCGTCCAGACCCTGGTGCTGGTCGGCCTCGGCTACGTCGTGGGCATGGACGCGTCGATCGGTGGCGCGGTCCTGGGGGTCGGCCTCACCCTGCTTCTCGGCGGAGCGTGCTCAGCCGCCTCGTACGGCCTCGCGCTCACCACGAAGAGCGAGGACGTGATGGCGCCGATCCTCAACTCGATCTTCCTGCCGGTGCTGCTGCTGTCGGGGATCCTGATCCCGATCACGCTGGCCCCTCAGTGGTTGATCACGGCCAGCGACTTCATGCCGATCAAGCACATCGTCGACGGTGTCCGCGCCAGCTTCGTCGGCGACATCGCCACCTCCGCCACCCTCTGGGGCACGGTGTGGGCGTTCATCCTGACCGCCGTGGCCGTCTGGTGGGGGACCACGACCTTCCGCAAGGAGAACGCCTGACGATCCCTCCTGCGGGAAGGGTCAGCGCGAGCGCTGGTACTCCTCCCAGGTCGTCTTCGTGACCTGCGGGCCGTCGTCGGCGGCACCGTTGGCGAGGCCGTTCTTCCCCAGGTAGTAGTCGCCGGCCTGGTGCTGCGCGCCGGACGACAGGTCGGTGTCGTTGATGGCGATCGCGTGGATGTGGTAGCCCCAGTCGCCCTGCGCCGGGGTGCGCAGCCAGGCCGCGAAACCGACCTGGCGCAGCGCCTTCACGGTGGCCGTGCGCTGCGCGGTCGTCAGCCCGGACACCGAGATGTCGAGCGCGCCGCCACCGTCGTGGGTGCCGGCCGACGCTCCCACCCCACCGGCGTTGTACGACCCCTGCGTGACGCCGACCTGGCGCCCCAGTCGGCGCTCGGCCTCCACCAGCATCGCCCTGGTGCGAGTGTTCATCGTCGTGCCGTGGTACGTCGTGCGGGACCCTGGCGAGATGACTCTGGTGACGGTGAACCTGTTGGTGCCCAACGTCTTCAGCGAGGTCGGACCGGGCAGACCGTTGGCGCCGAGGCCGGTGTAGCCGAGCGAGCGCTGGTAGGCCGCGTAGGCCTCCACCGTCTTGCTGCCGAAGTGCCCGTCGACGTACGAGGGGCTGAGGAGGTTCTTCGCGTCGAGCGCCCGCTCGACCGCCAGCACGGACTCCTTCGCGCCCGGCGTGAGCCCGGTGCCGGCGCGTCGCGGGTCGATCTGGGCGGCCTTGACGACGGCCTCCATGGTCACCGACGGCAAGGCAGCCTGGGCCGGTGCGGTCAGTCCGACGGTCAGTACCGCAGCTGCCGAGACGGCAACGGTGGCAATCCTTCTGGTCACGCGCTGGTGCATGGGTCTCCCTCGTCCGTGCGGTGACCCACCCTCCGTCGGGGTCACCCGCCGGTCCCCGACAGTAGGCACGCCGAGCGGCCGTCCGGACGAGTTGTCCACAGCGGCAGGGGGTCGGCCCTAGAGTCGCGGACGTGACGTCGCTGCCCGCCTCCGCCCGCCGCGGGTACGCGCTCGGCTCGGTGGCGACGGGGACCTTCGGCACCGTCCCCGGGCTGCTCCTGCTGCCGTACCTCACCGAGCGTCTCGGGATCGCGGCCGGCGTGGCCGGTCTCCTGGTCGCGCTGCCGAAGGCGTGGGACGTGCTGCTCAACCCGGTGGCCGGACGGATCAGCGACCGGTCCCGGCACCCGTCGGGGCCGCGGCGGCCGTTCCTGGTCCGCGCCGGGCTCGCCCTCGCCGTCTGCTTCGCGCTGCTGTTCGCCGGACCCGCCTCGCCGCCGGCGGTCGCGGCCGCGTGGGTGGCGGTGCTGTTCCTCGCCTGCGCCTCGGCGTACGCGTTCTTCCAGGTGCCGTACGTGGCGATGCCGGCCGAGATCACCGACGACTACGCCGAGCGCACCCGGCTGATGACCTGGCGGGTCGCCGTCCTCGCCCTCGCGATCCTCGTCTCCGGCGCAGGAGCCCCCGCCGTCCGCGACGCCGTCGGCCCCGATCGCGGCTACCTGGTGATGGGCCTCGTGGTCGCCGTCGTCATCGCCGCCGGCGCGGTCGGCGCCTGGTGGGGCACCCGCGCGGCGCCGATCGGTCGGGTCGAGCCCGCCGGCGGCAGCCTGCGCGACCAGCTCGGCGTCATCGGTCACGACCGCGACTTCCGTTCCCTGCTGGGTGCTTTCGTCCTGCAGGCTCTGGCCACAGGATCGATGCTCGCCGGGGTCGACTACGTGGCGCGGCACGTCCTCGGCGGTGCCGCGGCCTCCACCCTGCTGTTCGTCGCCTTCGTCGGACCGGCCCTGGTGGTGACGCCGCTCTGGCAGCGGGTGGGGTCCCGGTGGGGCAAGGCCCGCGGCTTCGTGGCGGCGTCGGTGCTGCTCGGTGGCGGCGCCCTCGCTCTGGTCGCCGCCCGCCAGCTGCCGGCGGCCGCCGTCCTGGCCGCGGTCGCCGTGGTCGGTGTCGGGTACGCGGGCGCCCAGGTCTTCCCGCTCGCGATGCTCCCGGACGTGGCCGCCCGCGACGCCGCGCGCACCGGCCAGGGACGCTCGGGTGTGTACACCGGCCTGTGGACCGCGGGGGAGACCCTCGGGCTCGCACTCGGTCCCGGTCTGTACGGGCTGGTGCTGGCCCTCGGCGCCTACCGCTCCAGCACCGGAGCCGCTGTCACGCAACCGGACTCGGCGGTGACGGCGATCGTGCTGGGCTTCTCCGTCGTGCCGGCCGTGCTGGTGGCGCTGTCGCTGCTGGTGCTGCGCGGGTACCGGCTCGACGCCGACGTCCGCGACCCCCGCACCCCACCGGCCCGAGAGGTCACCGATGCACCCTGACCAGCCGACGGACCGCTCCGTCGACGCGATCCGCGCCCGGCTCGCCGCGATGCGCGGGCGCGACCTGCCCACCCACGGCGGCCGTACCCTCGCCTACGTCTACGACAGCGGGCTCGCCGAGGTCGACGCGCTGGCGGCCGAGACCGTCGCGGCCTTCGCCGGCACCAACGGCCTGGACCCCACAGCGTTCCCGAGCCTGGCGGCGATGGAGCGCGAGCTGGTCGCGTTCGCGGGCAGGCTGCTCGACGCGCCACCCGGACACGCCGGGTCGGTGACGTCCGGCGGCACCGAGTCGTGCCTGCTCGCGGTGGTCGCCGCCCGCGACGCGCGGCCGGACGTGGTGACGCCCGAGCTCGTGCTGCCCTCGACGGCGCACGCGGCGTTCCACAAGGCCGCGCACCTGTTCGGGCTGCGCACCGTCACGGTGCCGGTCGACCCCGAGACCTTCCGGGCCGATCCGGTGGCCACCGCCGCCGCGATCACCGATCGCACCGTGCTCGTCGTCGCCTCGGCGCCGTCGTACGCCCACGGCGTGGTCGACCCGGTGGCCGGGATCGCCGCTGCCGCAGCCGGTCGCGGAGTCCGCTGCCACGTCGACGCCTGCATCGGCGGGTGGGTGCTGCCGTTCCTCGACGACGACCCGGAGCGCCCGGCGTGGTCGTTCGGGGTCGAGGGCGTCACGAGCATCTCGGTCGACCTGCACAAGTACGGCTACGCCCCCAAGGGCGCTTCGTTGCTGCTGCACCGCTCGCACGCGCTGCGCCGCACCCAGCTGTTCGCCTGGGCCGAGTGGCCCGGGTACACGGTGGTCAACCCGACCCTGCAGTCCACCCGCCCGGGTGGACCGCTCGCCGGGGCGTGGGCCACCGTCCAGGCGATCGGGAGCGACGGCTACCGCAGGCTCGCGCGGACGGCGCGCGAGGCGACCCTCGGCGTCGCCGCCGCCGTCGACGACGTCGAGGGCCTGCACGTGGTCGCTCGTCCGGACTCGACCCTGCTCGCCGTCGGGACCGACGACCGGCTCGACGTGTTCACCCTCGCCGACGAGATGGCCTCTCGCGGGTGGTTCGTGCAGCCCCAGCTGCGGTTCGGGGCGATGGCGCCGACGTTGCACCTGTCGCTCAGCGCGGCCACGCCGGCCGACGAGCTGGTGCGCGACCTGGCCGCGGCGACCGAGGCGGCCCGCGCGTGCGGGCCCGTGCAGGTCGACCCGCAGGTCGCCGCCGTCGTCGCCGGGCTCGACCCCGCGGCGCTCGACGAGCAGGAGCTCGGGGGGCTGCTCGCCGCGGCCGGGCTCGCCGACGGCACCGGCATGCTGGCGCTGCCCGAGCGGATGGCGCCGGTGAACGCCCTGCTCGACGCCTGCCCGCCACCGGTGCGTGCTGCGCTCGTGGCGGCGGTGATCGACCTGCTCGGCCGCACGACGGTGCCCGATGATGGCCCGGTGAGGCACCGATGAGGCACGCGCTCAGCATCCCGCCGTTCACCGACGCCGCCACGGTGGTGCGGCTGGGTGTCGACGCCGAGTCGGCCGGCTGGGACGCGGTGTTCCTGTGGGACCACGTGCGCTGGCGGGTCGAGGTCGACCCCGACGTGCACGACCCGTGGGTGCTGCTCGGCGCGATCGCGTCCCGCACCGAGCGGGTCCTGCTCGGCACCCTGGTGACGCCGCTGTCGCGTCGGCGCCCGTCCACGCTCGCCAAGCAGCTCACCACCCTGGACCACCTGTCGATGGGACGGGCCGTGCTCGGCGTCGGGCTCGGCGAGCCGCCGGACCGCGACTTCTCCGACCTCGGCGACGAGGCCGACCCGCGCACCCGCGCGGCCATGCTCGACGAGTCGCTCGCCGTGCTCGACGGCCTGCTGCGCGGCGACCGGGTCGACCACGACGGCGAGCACTACAGCGTGCACACGCAGTTCAGGCCCGGCCCGCGGTCGTCACCGCGGCCCCGGATCTGGGTGGCGGGCGTGGCGCCGAACCGGCGTCCGCTGGAGCGGGCCCGGCGCTGGGACGGCGTCGTCCCGATCGGGGAGGGACTCACCCCCGGGGGCCTGCGGGCGTACGTCGGCGAGGACCTCCCCGTCGGTTGGGACGTCGTCGCCTCCGACGACGGCGAGCACAGCCCGCAGGAGTGGGCGGATGCCGGCGCGACCTGGCTGCTGCAGTCGGCCGACCCGGGCGAGACCGGCTGGGCCGAGGACCTCCACGCGCGGATCCGGCGCGGTCCGCCGCGGTGATCGTCGCGGCGCCGGCGTGCGAACCGCGGGCGCCGGGGTCAGGACGGCCGCCGCGTCGGCCTTCGCCGCGCAGGGCCCGGCCTTCAGCGTGCTGTCCACGCACCTGCCCCATCCCGAGGTCGACCGGCTGCGGCTGCGGCTCCAGGTCCTCAGCCGCCCAGGAGCTGCTCGTGGCTGGAGCGGATGAACCAGCGCTCCCACTGCTCGGGCGACCACCCCCGGCGACCCACGAGGAGCATCCACACCTCGGGATGGTTGAGCGTCCAGAGCAGGTCCGTGGCGTGGTCGGTGTCCAGCCCGGGTCGCAGCGCCCCCTTGTCCGCGAGGCTCTCGACGATCGCCCGCTGGTTGTCCCAGAAGTCGGTCTGGATCAGCTCCCAGAGCGCCGCGACGTCGGCATCCGACGGAGCGGCGTCGCGGATCGCGGTGAGCATCGGCCCGATCCGCGTCTTGACCCGCCGCGCGCCTTCGGCCGCCATCACCAGCTGGCGCCGGGCGTCCGGCTCGGCCAGGACGGCGGCGTACCACGCGCGCGCCGCCACGGGTGCTGTGTCGACATCACCCTTGAGCACCAGGTCCCACGCGGCCCGCAGCAGCCCCGGTTTGCTGCCGAAGGCGTTGTAGGCGGTCTTCAGCGACACACCGGCCCGCTCCGCGACCGCCTCCACGGAGGTCGCCGGGTAGCCGCCCTCGATGAACAGGTCCCGCGCCGCCTCGGCCAGCGCGGTCCGCCGCTCGGCGGCCCGTCGAGCGCGCAGCGCGGAGTCGTACCCGCGCGGGCTCTTGACATCCTCCGCCACCCGACGCACTCTACCGATGATTCGTTACACAGTCAGTGTAATGAACTGGTAGGAGGTGCGTGGTGGCGATCGGGACGACACGGGGAGCGCAAGGTGAGCAGGTTCGCGAGCGGGTGCACGCCGCCTGGGGGTCGGTGGCCGCAGCGTGGGGACGGCACGCCGAGGAGGTCGAGGAACGGGCCGCTGCGCTGACCGCAGCGATGGTCCGGGCCGTCGACCCGGCGCCCGGTGACGTCGTGCTCGAGCTCGCCTGCGGCGCGGGCGGCCTCGGCCTCTCGCTCGCCGACCGGGTGGCGCCCGGCGGTCGGGTGGTCCTGTCCGACGTCGCCCCGCCGATGGTGGAGGTCGCCGCAGGTCGAGCAGCCGCGCGCCGGGCCGGCGACGGCGCGGCCGTCGAGGTCGACGCCCGGGTGCTGGACCTGGAGGAGATCGATCTCCCCGCGTCGTCCGTCGACGTCGTGGTCTGCCGCGAGGGGCTGATGTTCGCGTTCGACCCCGCCCAGGCCGCCCGGGAGATCGTCCGGGTGCTGCGGCCCGGCGGGCGGATCGCGGTGTCCGTCTGGGGGTCCCGGGCGGCGAACCCCTGGCTCGGTGTGCTGGCCGACGCGGTCCAGGACCAGCTCGGCACGCCGGTCCCCCCACCGGGCGTCCCGGGTCCGTTCTCCCTCGGCGACCCCGGCGCGCTCGCCGCGGTCCTCACCGGCGCCGGCCTCGAGCAGGTCCGGGTGGTCGACCTGCCCCTCCCCACGCACGACGCGTCGTTCGAGGAGTACTGGCGGCTGCGCACCGAGCTCGCCGGGCCGCTCCGGACGCTGCTCGCGGGCCTCACCCCCGAGCAGCTCGCCGCCACCCGCGAGACCGTGAGGAACCGGCTGGGACGCCACCTCACCACCGCAGGTCTCGTGGTTCCCGGCCTGGTGCACCTCGCCACGGCGCGACGGCCCGGCTGACCGAGCACGATGGTGGGCCCCCGATCAGGAGGGCAGCAGGTCGTTGAGGGGGACGTCCGGGTCGGCCAGGCGGTCGGCGTCGACGGCCGCGCCGGACCCGATCAGCGCCTTGATGTCGTCCGTGACGTCCCAGACGTTGACGTTCATCCCCGCGACCACGCGTCCGTCCCGGGTCCAGAACGCGATCAGCTCACGGCCCTCGACGTCGCCACGCACCACCAGGTCGTCCCGTTCGGGGTCGGCGAAGCCGGTGTACTCCATGCCGAGGTCGTACTGGTCGGAGTAGAAGTACGGCAGCCGGTCGTAGGTGTCGGGGCCGCCGAGCACCGCGGCGGCCACCGTCGCCGGCTGGTTCAGCGCGTTGGCCCAGTGCTCCACGCGCACCCGGCGTCCGAGCGCGGGGTTCTCGGCGTTGGCGAGGTCGCCGACGGCGAACACCCGCGGGTCGCTGGTACGGCCCTGGGCGTCGACCAGCACGCCGTCCTCGACCTCCAGCCCCGCCTCCTGCGCCAGCCGCGTCGCGGGGACGACGCCCACGCCCACCACCACGACGTCGGCGGGGAGCACCTCGCCGTCCGCGAGCTCGACACCGGTGACCCGGCCGTCCTCGCCGCGCAGCGCCGCCACCTGGACGCCGAGGCGCAGGTCGACGCCGTGATCGCGGTGCAGGTCGGCGAACACCGCGGCCATCCGGCGCCCGAGCACCCGCAGCAGCGGCAGGTCCGCCGACTCCAGGACGGTGACGTCCGCCCCCGCACCGCGCGCCGCGGCCGCCGTCTCCAGGCCGATCCAGCCGGCGCCCACGACCACGACCCGCGCCTGGGAGTCGAACGCGTCGCGCAGGGCCTCGGAGTCCTCCACGGTGCGCAGCGTGCGGACGCCCTCCAGGTCGGCGCCCGGCAGGGGCAGCCGCCGAGGGGTGGCCCCGGTGGCCAGCACCAGGCGGTCGTAGGGCAGCTGGTCGCCGCCCGCCAGGGTGACGGTGCCCGCGGCGAGGTCGAGCGACTCCGCCTCCTGGCCGAGCCGCAGGTCGACCCGGTGCTCGTCGTACCAGGAGCGGTCGTGCACCTCGAACGAGGACCGGTCGTCGTCGCCCTTGAGGTAACCCTTCGACAGCGCCGGACGTTCGTAGGGCAGGTGCTCCTCATTGCCCACGAGCACGAGCGAGCCCTCGAACCCCTTGTCGCGCAACGCCTCCACCGTCTTCGCGCCGGCGAGACCGGCTCCGACCACGACGATCCGCGCGGGTGCGTCCATCTCCTGCTCCTCCGACATCAGGTCACCAGCCCCAGGTGCCCGGGGCGCCTTTGAACGGGCCGACGACGCGGGAGGTGATCCACCCGCCGTAGAAGCCGCCGTCCTGCGGCTGCACCGTCTCGCCGGCGACGGAGCACGAGTCCATCCGGCCCGGGTACAGCGCGACGTGGTCGCGGAGCACCTCGAAACCGCGTGACGGGCTCGGGTAGGTCCACGCCGCGCGGGCCGCCACCTGGTCGCCCCCGACCACGTCGAGGTAGCCGGCCTGGCCCTTGAACTCGCACCACGACGACCCGTCGGCGTCGCGCAGCGCCCCCACCGTGAAGGCCGCGCGCGGCAGGTAGAAGGCCGGCGGGTGACTGGTCTCCAGCACGCGCAGCGCCCTGGTCGTCCGGGCCACCTCGACGCCGCCGAGCCGCACCACCACCTCGTCGTCGGTGGTCTCGACGCGCGGTGGCCGCGGGTAGTCCCAGACCGACTCCTGGCCGGGTCCCGGCTGCTCCCGACGCGTCACGCCCTCATCCTCCGCCTCGCCGACCCGAACCGCGAGACATCCACGAGACAGGGCACGAACGGCTCAGGTCGCCGGCTGGAAGCTGGCCACGACCTGCTCGTGCACCGGGAGCAGGTCCTCCCACTGCGACGCCGGCACCGACCAGTAGAGCGCGTACGCCTGGTCGGGGGCGGTGACGACGTTGCGGTTGAGCACCCGGGTGCCCTGGTCCTCGCCGAACACGAACTGCCAGTCGGCGGCCTCCCAGCCACGGAACTCGACGGCCTCGATCTCGCCGACGCGCTCGTAGTTCTCCAGGCGCTCGGCGACGGAGGGCTCCTGCTGCTGCCAGTCGGCGACGGGGTCGTCAGCGGGGTCGTCGGTCTGGTCGACGAGCAGGTACGCCGACGAGTCGGGGTCGCGCAGGTACACCCGCGGACCCTCGCGCTCGGCCTGCCAGCCCGCCGGCACCGCGACGCTGAACCCGGTGGGGTCGGTCCACACCTCGAAACCGTCCGGCACCGCGGCCTGCGCCGGCGTGGTCTGCGCGGGGGCCGAGGACGCCTGCGACCCACCGCCCTCGGACGGCGCGGGCTCGGACGCCCCGGCGTCGGACGACGGCTCCGTCGCGGACGGCGACGCCCCCGCGTCCGGCGTCCGGTCGTCCCCCCCGGGGTTCCACAGCACGACCGCGAGCGCCACGAGGGCGCCCGCGAGCAGCGCGGCCAGGGGGACGAGCCACCGGCGCCTGGGCCCGACCCGTTCTGTCCCGTCAGCGCCCGGGGTCGGGACGGCGACGTCGCTGCGGCCCGCCTCGGTGGGCCCGGGCAGCGGGACGGGGACGGGCGGCCCAGCCGCAGGCGACGGCGCGACGGCCGGCATCGCGGCCGTGTCGGTGAGCGGCGTGAGCACCGCCTGCAGCAGCTCCCGCACGGTCGCGGCGTCCAGCCGGTCGGCGGGGTCCTTGCGCAGCAGCCCCTCCAGCGCCGGCGCGAGCGGCCCGGCGTGCGGGGCCGGTGGCGCGTCCTCGGTGATGACGGCGGTCAGCGTGGCCAGGGCGTTGTCGCGCTCGAACGGCGAGCGTCCCTCGAGCGCGGTCCACAACGTGATCCCGAGCGACCACAGGTCGGACGCCGCCGAGGCCGGCTTGCCGTGGGCGCGCTCGGGGGCGACGTACGCCGGCGACCCCATCACCATCCCGGTGGAGGTCAGCGTCGAGTCGCCGTCGAAGTGGGCGATGCCGAAGTCGCCGAGCACGGCCCGCCCGCCGCTGGTGCCGCTGCGGAACATGACGTTCCCGGGCTTGACGTCGCGGTGCAGGATCCCGGCCGCGTGCGCCGCGGCGAGCCCGGCCAGCAGGTCGACACCGATCGCGGCGACCTCGTCCGGGGGCAGCATCCCCCGCTCGGTGACGACGTCGTGCAGCGTGCGCGGAGGCAGCGCCTCCATCACGATCCAGGGTCGGCCGTCCTCCTCCACGACGTCGAAGATCGCCACCGCGCCGTCGGCGGAGATCCGGGCCGCGGTGCGCGCCTCGCGCATCGTCCGGGCGCGCAGGGCCTCGCGCTCCGCGGCGTCGACGCCGGGTGGGGGGATGACCTCCTTGACGGCGACGGGACGCTGCAGCACCTCGTCGCGGCCGGCCCAGACGACGCCCATCCCGCCCCGGCCGAGCACCTGGGCGAGCCGGTACCGACCGCCGACGAGGCGGCCGTCAGCGGGGGGAACCACGCCCGGAGACGGCTCGGAGGGCGCAGGGGGGTCCGCAGGCATCCGGTCGACGTTAGCCGGGCGCGGTCGGGCCCGCCTCCGGGACCGCCCTGCTCGGGGTTCAGGGGGCGGAGCGCCGCACCTGCTCGGCCCGAGGGCCGGGGAGCAGGTCGCGCCACCGCGTGGTCGCCGCGGCCCGGGCCTGCTCGGTGAGGCGCCCGTTCACGCGCAGCCGCGCCAGTCCGCCGTCCGGGAAGACGTCGAGCCGGACGTGGGTCACCTCGCGGTCGGAGGGCACCAGGAACCGGTGCCGCGTGTCGGGTTGCAGCCGGGTGCGTGCCAGCAGCTCGGTCTCCGGGGCGTGCTCGTCCAGGGTGCCGCCGCGGTCGTCCAGACCGGTGAGCGTGACCCACCCGGCCGCGTTGCCCACGAAGTACGAGGTGTCGACCTCGACGTGGTCGACCGTGGCCCGGCCGGCCAGCCGCACGGTGACGTGGTCGTGGCCGCCGTCGCGGCGGCGCGCGTTCTCCCAGCCCTCGCCCATGGTGCGGGCCCGTCCGGGCAGCAGCAGGTTCAGCGGCGAGGAGTAGAACTGGTTCGAGCAGTCGACGACGTCGCCGCCGTTCTCGACCGCGGCCAGGTCGATCGTGCCGTCGAGGAACCGCGGGTCGGGCACCGGTTCGCCGTGGACGCGGAACCGCGCGACCCCGCCGTCGGGGTAGATCGTCAGGCGCACGTGCGTGAACGGCCGCGGGTCGTCGACGGGGAAGGCGTTGCGGGCGTCGCCCACCAGCGGCGAGCGCTCGACCAGCGTCTCCCAGGACGCCGCCAGCAGCTCCGCGGGTGAGGGGTGACCCTCCAGGCCCGTCCCCTCGACGGAGGCGGACGGCGGGTAGTTGCCGGTGAACCAGGACGTGTCGACCACGACCCCCCGCACGACGCCGGGAACCCCCAGGCGGACGATCGCGAAGTCGTGCCCGGGCTCGCGCCGGCGCCGGGTCTCCCAGCCGTCGTACACCTTGCCCTTGTTGCCGAAGTCGCCCGGGGAGAAGGAGGGTGCCTCGGGCCTGATCAGGTTCTCGCGCTCGGCGAAGAGCTCGTCGTTGGCGTGCACCACGCCGGCCGCGAGCGCGCGCGAGGCGAGGTCGGGCAGTCGGGTGAAGGCGTGGTCCGGGGTCGCGCCGTCCGGGGTCATGCGGACCTCCTGCTCAGGAGCCGACCGTGCGGCTCGTCGTCGGTGCCGACCCTGCGGCCGGCGAGCCAGGTGCTGCGCACCACGCCTGAGAGCCGCCGACCCTCGTAGGGAGAGACCGGGTTCCGGTGGTGCAGGTCGTCCGCCCGCACCACGAAGGTCTCGTCCGGGGCGAGGACGCACAGGTCGGCGTCCGCGCCCACGGCGATCCGGCCCTTGTCACGCAGCCCCGCCAGCGCGGCGGGGCCCTGCGACATCCACCGGGCCACGTCGGCGAGGTCGTGCCCCCGCTCCCTGGCCGCCGTCCAGACCAGGGGGAGTCCGAGCTGCAGCGAGGCGATGCCGCCCCAGGCGGTGCCGAAGTCGCCGCTCTCGAACGACTTCAGGTCGCGGGTGCAGGGCGAGTGGTCGGAGACCACGGCGTCGATCGTCCGGTCCGCGAGCGCACCCCACAGCCGGTCGGCGTTCTCCGCCTCGCGGACGGGCGGGCAGCACTTGAACGCCGTGCCGCCGTCGGGCACCTGCTCGGCCGCGAGGGTCAGGTAGTGCGGGCAGGTCTCGACGGTCACCGCCGTACCGGCCGCCCGGGCCGCCGCGAGCGAGGGCAGCGCGTCCGCGCTCGACAGGTGCACGACGTGCACCCGGCACCCGGTGCCGGCGGCCGCCTCGACGAGCCGGCGCACGGCCACGTCCTCCGCGCGCCGCGGGCGGGACTCCAGGAACCGGCGGTAGCTGCGGCCGGACGCGGGGACCGCCGCGTCGATCGTCTCCTCGTCCTCGGCGTGGACGACGACCAGGCCGCCGAACGAGGCCACCTCGCGCAGCACCTGCTCGAGCGCCCGGGGCCCCAGGTGCTCGAACTCGTCGACGCCCGAGGGGAGCAGGAACGCCTTGAAACCGAGCACCCCGGCCTCGTGCAGGGGCCGCAGGTCGGCGAGGTTGCCGGGCACCGCGCCACCCCAGAAGCCGACGTCGACGTGCACCTTCCCTCGCGCCGCAGCGCGCTTGGCCTGCAGGGCGGGGACGTCCGTGGTCGGGGGGACGCAGTTCAGCGGCATGTCGACCAGGGCCGTGACGCCGCCCGCCGCCGCGGCCCGGGTCCCGCTGGCGAAGCCCTCCCACTCGGTGCGCCCGGGCTCGTTCAGGTGGACGTGGGTGTCGACCAGGCCCGGCATCAGGACGGTGTCGTCGTCGAGGTCGATCACCCGCTCCGCACCGAGGTGGGCGTCGTGCGGCTCCACCGCGGCGACCCTGCCTGCGACCACCCCCACGCACCGCGGCCGCTCTCCCTCCGGGGTGACGACCCGGCGCGCGCGGAAGACCACGTCGAGGTCGGGCACGGCCGTCACCCCGCCGGCTCACGACGGGCCAGGACCGCGAGCCGGTGCCCGTCCGCGCCCGACAGCGCCGTCACCTCGTCGAGATCGACCGCCCCGCAGTCGATCCCGCGCACCAGGAAGTCGGCGAGCGCGCGCGCCGTCGCGGGCTCGTCCAGCACCCCGGCCCGGTGCTGCCCGAGGTAGTCGCCGAGCCGCCCCGCGGCGGGACGCAGCCCCTCCCGGTAGAACGCGTAGACCGCCCCGTACCGGCTGACCAGCTGCGCCGGGTGCAGGTCCCAGCCCTGGTAGAAGCCGCGCTCGAGCGAGCGCCGCACCAGTCGCGCGTGCAGCCGCCAGGCCGAGCGCACCGACTCGCCGTCTCCCACCGGGAGGACGTTCGTCGACCCGTCGCTGAGCCGGACGCCGGTGCCCGCGGAGGCCACCTGCATCACGGCCTTGGCGTGGTCGGCCGCGGGGTGCTCCATGCTCTGGTACCCGGCGGCGATGCCGCACGCGGCCGAGTAGTCGTAGGTGCCGTAGTGCAGGCCGGAGCAGCGGCCGCCGGAGGCGTGCACCATCCGGGCCACCAGGGCGGTGCCGTCAGGACCGAGCACCGCCTGCGAGGTCTCGACCTGGATCTCGAACCGCAGGGCGTGGGCGGCGAGCCCGTGCGCCTGCTCGAGCCGCTCGCAGACCACCACCATCGCCTCGACCTGGTCGACCGAGGTCACCTTGGGCAGGGTCACGACGAAGCCTGCGGGCCAGCCGCCGGCGGCGAGCAGGGTGCCGACGAACCGGTCCAGCGTCCGCAGCGCGCGCCCGCGGGTCGCCCGCTCCAGGCACTTGAACCGGATCCCGGCGCCTGGCGGTGCGGTGCCTGCCTCGACCGACGCCGCGAGGGCGCGCGCGGCGGCCTCGGCGTCACGGTCCTCGCTCTCGTCGCCCAGGTCGCCGTAGCCGTCCTCGAAGTCGATCCGCAGGTCCTCGACCGGCTCGCGCCCGAGCTTGCGCACCACCCGCTCCTGGACCGCCTCGGCATCGGCGCCGGACAGGCCCGCCGGCAGGTCGAGCAGGCCGGCGAGGTCGCGGCCGGGTCCGCCGTGGTCGGCGAGCGCCGCCAGCGCCTGGCTGCCCCAGGCCGGGGCGAGATCGGCGTGGTAGCGGTCGGCGGGGACGTACACGGTGTGGACCGGCTGGCGGCCGGTGGCGTCTCCGGGGTACCGCTCGTGCAGGTCCCGGTCGGCCGACGCGAGCCGCGCGTCCAGGTCGGCGCCGAGGGCACCGAGGTCGAGCCCGCTCATGCACCCTCCTGCGCCACGACCAGGTCGTACGCGGGCAGGGTCAGGAAGTCGACGAAGTCGTCGGCCAGCGCGGCGCGGACGAAGACCTCCCGCGCCGACGGCCAGCGGCCGTCCACGAACGCCGTGCCGAGCCGCTGCCGCAGCGCCTCGTACTCGGCCTCGACCAGCGCCTCCACCAGCTCGGCGGTGACGATCGCCCCGGTGTCGAGCCGCACGCCGTTGTGGGCCCACTGCCAGATCTGCGACCGGGAGATCTCGGCGGTGGCGGCGTCCTCCATCAGGTCGTCGATGGCGACGGCACCGTTGCCGCGCAGCCACGCCTCCACGTACTGCAGGCCGACCCGGATGTTGCCGCGCAGGCCCTGCTCCGTGACGTCTCCCGGGGTGGCGTCGACCGCCAGCAGGTCCTCGGCCGTGACGTGCACGTCGTCACGCTGCCGGTCGAGCTGGTTCGGACGCTCGCCGAGCACGTCGTCGAACACCTCGCGGCACAGCGGCACGAGGTCGGGGTGCGCCACCCACGAGCCGTCGAAACCCGCTGCCACCTCACGGGTCTTGTCCTCGCGCACCTTCGCGAACGCCCGCAGGTTGACCTCCTCGTCGCGCCGGCTGGGGATGAACGCGGCCATCCCGCCCATCGCGAACGCGCCGCGACGGTGGCAGGTCCGCACGAGCAGGTCGCTGTAGGCGCGCATCATCGGGGCGGCCATCGTCACCGCGTTCCGGTCGGGCAGGGTGAAGCGCGGTCCGGCGTCGCGGAAGTTCTTGATGATGCTGAACAGGTAGTCCCACCGGCCGGCGTTGAGTCCCGAGGCGTGGTCGCGCAGCTCGTAGAGGATCTCGTCCATCTCGAAGGCCGCGGTGATCGTCTCGATCAGGACGGTGGCGCGGACCGTGCCGCGCGGTACGCCGAGGTGCTCCTGCGCAGCGGTGAACACCTCGTCCCACAGCCGCGCCTCGAGGTGCGACTCCAGCTTGGGGAGGTACACGTAAGGTCCGCTGCCTCGGGCCAGCAGCTCGTGGGCGTTGTGGAAGAAGAAGAGCCCGAAGTCGACCAGCGCCCCGATCGCGGGCCGTCCGTCCACCAGCAGGTGCCGCTCGTCCAGGTGCCAGCCCCGCGGCCGCGGCACGATCGTCGGGAGCACGGCGTCGTCGCGCAGCGCGTACTCCTTGCCCTCCGGTGAGGTGAAGCCGATGGTGCGGCGCACCGCGTCCCGCAGGTTCACCTGGCCCGAGACGACGTTGCGCCAGTGCGGGGTGTTGGCGTCCTCGAGGTCGGCGAGCCAGACGCAGGCACCGGAGTTCAGCGCGTTCACCGACATCTTGCGCTCGGTCGGACCGGTGATCTCGACCCGCCGGTCGCGCAGGTCGGCGGGAGCGGGGGCGACCGTCCAGTCGCCTGCCCGGACGTCCGCGGTGCCCGGCAGGAAGTCGAGCCGCCCGGTGCGGGCGATCTCGTCGCGGCGCACCCGCCGCGCCGCCAGCAGGTCGTCGCGCCGCGCCCCGAAGGTGCGCTGCAGGGTGGCGACCAGCTCGAGCGCCTCCGGCGTGAGGACCTCCGCGCTGCGCTCGACCGCCGGGCCGGCCAGCTCGATCCCCGTCACGGCGTCGCACCTGCCGCGGTGATGTGCTCCGGCCGCACCGGGACCCGGCGCAGCGCGACCCCGCTCGCCTGGCGGATCGCGGCAGCGACCGCCGGGCCCGAGGAGATGGTGGGTGGCTCGCCGACGCCGCGCAGGCCGTAGGGGGCGTGCGGGTCGGCGTACTCGAGGACCCGGACCTGCATCGGCGGGACGTCGAGGATCGTGGGGATGAGGTAGTCGGTGAACGAGGGGTTCCTGATCCTGCCGTCGACCACCACGACCTCCTCCATCAGCGCCAGGCCCATGCCCTGCGTCGACCCGCCCTGGATCTGCCCGACCACGGCGTCGGCGTTGATGGCCCGTCCGACGTCCTGCGCCGTGTCGAGAGCGACCACCTTGACCAGCCCCAGCTCGACGTCGACGTCGACCACGGCCCGGTGGGCCGAGAACGCGTACTGCACGTGCGCCGAGCCCTGACCGGTCTCCGGGTCGACCGGGTAGGTCGGGCGGTGCCGCCACTCGACGGTCTCGTCGACGGCGTCGTCGCCGAGCAGCTCGCCCAGCTCGGCCACGACCTCGCCGGTCGGCGAGACGATCTCGGCACCGCGCAGCTCGAGCGTGGCGGCGGGCAGACCCGTCCTGCGAGAGGCCTTCTCGAGGACGACGGCTCGCACCGCCTCGCAGGCCGCCTTGACCGCGCCCCCGGTCACGTAGGTCTGGCGCGAGGCCGAGGTGGATCCGCCGCTGCCCACCCGGGTGTCCTTGGGGTGGATCACGACCCGCTCGACACCGAGCTCGGTGCGGCAGATCTGCTGCTCCACCGTGATCAGCCCCTGGCCGACCTCGGCTGCCGCGGTGTGCACCGACGCCACCGGCTCGCCGGCGACCACCTCGAGGCGCACCCGCGCGGTCGAGTAGTCGTCGAAGCCCTCCGAGAACCCGACGTTCTTCAGGCTCACCCCGTAGCCGATGCCGCGGCGCACCCCCTCGCCGTGGGTGGTGTTGGAGACGCCGCCGGGCATCGACCGCAGGTCCGGTGCGTCGGACTCCTCGCGCGGTGGTGGCAGCGGCAGGTCGCGGACGATCTGCAGCAGCTCGGCCACCGGTGCCGCCGAGTCGATCACCTGACCGGTGATGTTCGTGTCGCCCTCCTCGAGGGCGTTCAGCCGGCGCAGCTCGACCGGGTCCATCCCGAGCTCGGCCGCCAGCGCGTCCATCACCGCCTCGTGGGCGAAAGCGGCCTGCACGCAACCGAACCCGCGCATCGCACCGCACGGCGGGTTGTTGGTGTAGACGCCGTAGGCGTCGACGTGCACGTTCGGGACCCGGTACGGGCCGACCGCCATCGTGCCGCCGTTGCCGACCACGGCGCTGGTCGACGACGCGTACGCCCCTCCGTCGAAGAGGAGCTCGCACCGCGCGTAGACCAGCCGGCCGTCGCGCTCCGCGCCGAACTCGTACCGCAGCGACGCCGGGTGCCGGTGCACGTGGCCGAAGAACGACTCCTCCCGCCCGTACGACATCTTCACCGGCCGTCCGGTGTGCATCGCCAGCAGGCAGGCGTGCACGTGCATCGACAGGTCCTCGCGGCCGCCGAACGCCCCGCCCACACCGGAGAGGGTGAGCCGCACCTTCTCGGCGGGGAGCCCGAGCGCCTGCTGCACCTGCCGCTGGTCGACGTGCAGCCACTGCGTGGCGACATACAGGTCGACCCCGCCGTCCTCGCCGGGCACCGCGAGCCCGGACTCGGGGCCGAGGAACGCCTGGTCCTGCATCCCGACCTCGATCTCGACCGACGCCGTCACGGGGGCGGTCGGGCGGGGGTCGCCGCGGCGCACCTTCAGGTGCCGGATCAGGTTCTCCCGGTCGTGCACCCGTGGCGACCCGGGGTCGAGGGCGGCACGCGGGTCGGTGACGGCCGGAAGCTCCTCGTAGGTGACGACCACCTTGCGCGCCGCCCGCCGGGCCACCTCGGGGTGGTCGGCCGCGACCAGCACCACCGGCTGGCCCTCGTAGTGCACGACCCCGTCGGCGAGCACCGGCTGGTCCTGGTGCTCGAGGCCGACCGCGTTGGTGCCCGGCACGTCGTCCGCGGTGAGCACCGCTGCCACGCCCGGCACGGCCAGCGCCGGTCCGACGTCGACCGAGACGATGCGCGCACGCGGGTGCGGGCTGCGCAGCGTGACGCCCCAGAGCATGTCGCCCATCCACAGGTCCGACGCGAAGGCGAACGCCCCCGTCACCTTGAGGGTCCCGTCGGGTCGCTGGGGGCTGTCGCCGACCTTGCCGTCGCCGCGGGAGTCGGTGCGGTCGGGCGCCCCGGTCGGCACGCGCGTCCGGGTGCCGGCCACCACGTCCACCGCCTCGTCCACCACCTCGGTCACGGGGTCGCTCATCGGGCCCTCGCCACCAGGTCGCGGTGCGCCGCAGCGGTCTCGAGCGCGAGGGCGTCCTCGTCGACCGTGCGCAACCGGCCCTTCTCGACCACCACCCTGCCGTCGACCAGCAGCAGCTCCAGCGGCGGCGGCGAGCCCAGGACGAGGGCGGCGACGGGGTCGGCGACGTCGGCGTGGGCCAGCGTGTCGAGCCGCCACAGCGCGAGGTCGGCGAGCTTCCCCGGCTCGAGCGAGCCGATCTCGTCCCCGCGCCCCAGCACGGCGGCGCCGCCGAGAGTCGCCATCTCGAGCGCGTCCCGCACAGTGAGCGCCTGCGGCCCGCCGCGGGCACGGGCGAACAGCAGGGCGTGACGCACCTCCTCGAGGAGGCTGGAGGCCTCGTTGCTCGCAGCGCCGTCGACGCCGAGCCCGACCGGGACGCCGGCGTCGCGCAGGCCGCGGGTCCGTGCGATCCCCGCGCCGAGCCGGGCGTTGGACGACGGGCAGTGCGCCACACCGGTTCCGGTGGAGCCCATCCGTCGCACGGCGCTGTCGTCGAGGTGCACCGCGTGGGCGAACCAGACGTCGTCGCCGAGCCACCCGAGGCTCTCCACGTAGTCGAGCGGGCCGCACCCGAACCGCTCCCGGCAGAACTCGTCCTCGTCCGTCGTCTCGGCGAGGTGGGTGTGCAGGCGCACCCCGAGCCGACGGGCGAGAGCGGCCGACGCGCTCATCAGCTCGCCGGTGACCGAGAACGGCGAGCAGGGAGCCAGCGCGAGCCGCAGCATCGACCCCGACGACGGGTCGTGCCACCGCGCGACGGCCTCCTCGCTGGCCGCCAGCACGGCGTCGCGGTCCTCCACGACCTCGTCCGGGGGCAGGCCACCCGAGCTGCGTCCGAGGTCCATCGAGCCGCGGCACGGGTGGAACCGCAGACCGACCGCCGCGGCCGCGCCGATCGTGGCGCCCAGGACGTCCCCGCCGTCGCGGGGGAAGACGTAGTGGTGGTCGGTGCTGCTCGTGCAACCGCTCAGGGCCAGCCGCGACAGCGCGCCGCGCGCCGCGACGTCGACCGTGGCGGCGTCGATCCCCGCCCACACCGGGTACAGCGCGGTGAGCCACCCGAACAGCGTGTCGTCGACCGCCATGCCGCGCGTCGCCCACTGGTAGAGGTGGTGGTGGGTGTTGACCAGGCCCGGCGTGAGCAGGCAGCCGCGGCCGTCGACGACGACGGCTCCCTCGACGACGGGCGCCCGGCCCTCGCCGACCGACTCGATCAGGTTGCCGCGCACGACCACGTGACCGGTGGCGTGCTCGGTGCGGGTGGGGTCCATCGTCACGACCGCGCAGCCGTCGACGACCGTCACCGCGGCGTCTCCGGGCGCGGTCACGGTCACGGCCGGTCCTCGGCGACCAGGTCGGCGGCGAGCCTGACCGCGTCCAGGATCTTCTCGTACCCCGTGCAGCGGCACAGGTTGCCGGCCAGCGCCTCGCGGATCTCGGGGTCGCTCGGACGCGGGTCGCGCGCGAGGAGGTCGTGCGTCGCCACCAGCAGGCCGGGCGTGCAGAAGCCGCACTGGACGGCGCCCGCCTGCACGAACGCACGCTGCACGGCGTGCAGGTCCGGCCCCGACGCGAGGCCCTCGACGGTCACCACCTCGCGTCCCTGGGCCTGACCGGCCGCCACCAGGCAGGAGCAGACCGGCAGTCCGTCCAGGTACACCGTGCAGGAACCGCACTCGCCCTGCTCGCAGGCGTTCTTGGTGCCCGGCAGGCCCAGGCGCTCGCGCAGCGCGTACATCAGGCTCTCGCCCTCCCAGACGTCGTCGAGGTGGCGCTCGGTGCCGTTGACGATCACGGTGACGCGCACGTCAGGCCGCCCTGCGGTAGTCGTCCCAGGCCCAGGTGAGGGTCCGGCGGGCCATGACCTGCAGCGCGTGCACGCGGTACGCGGCGGTCCCGCGCACGTCGTCGATCGGCGCCGCGGCAGCGGCGACGCGTTCGCCGAACGCCTGCGCCAGCGCCGGCGGGAGCTCGCCGCGGGACTCCCACAGGCCGGCGGCCTCGAGCTCTCCGGCGGCGAACGACTCGGCCTCGACCGCCCGGCGCGGGGTGGGTGCCGCCGAGCCGATGCCGGTGCCCACGGCTCCCCGGTGCGGGTGCAGGGCCAGGGCGAAGGAGGACACCGCGATCACCATCGCGTTGCGGGTCCCGATCTTGCTGAACTGCTGCGGCCCCGACGGCGGGGCGACCAGGACCGCGGCGATCAGCTCGTCCGGCTCGAGGACGTTGCGCTTGACCCCGGTGAAGAACTCCTCGACCGGGACCGCGCGGGACCCGCGGACCGACTCGACCACGACGACGGCGAACGCGGCCAGGAGGGGAGGGTGCGCGTCGCCGGCCGGGGACGCCGAGCCCAGGTTGCCCCCGACGGTGCCGCGGTTGCGGATCTGCGGGGACCCCACCGTCCGGGACGCCATCGCCAGACCCGGCAGCCGGGTGCCCAGCTCGGAGATGGTGCGGGCGTAGGTGACGCCCGCACCGATCCGGACGCGGCCCGCCTCCTCGTCCCAGGTCGCCAGGGAGTCGACGCGGGTGAGGTCGAGCAGCGCGGACGGCCGGCGGGTGTCGAAGTTGAGCTCGACCATGAGGTCGGTGCCGCCGCAGACGGGCACGGCAGCGGGGTGCGCCGCCTTGGCCGCGAGCGCGTCGGCCCAGGTCGTCGGCTGCAGGAAGTCCATCCCACCTCCCACTCGCTCCCACTGCACGGCGCTGCGTCGCGCCGTCGCCCCACTCTAGGTTCGTGCCGTCAACCGGTGGGGCCGTCCGCGTGGTCGTCCCGGGTGACGGTGCACTCGATGAGCCCGTAGGGCCGGTCGGCCGCGTGGAACACCTCGCCGGGGTTGTCGAGGCCGAACGGGGACAGGTCGGCCAGGAGGTGGTGCCGGTTCGGCGCCGACAGGCTGATCCGGGCGAGCTCCGGGTGGGCCTCGAGCACGGCGCTGCCCATCGACCACAGCGTCTGCTGGAGCGCGAGGCTGTGCACCACCGCGAACTGCTCGACCAGGATCCGGCGGACGTCGCTCCAGGCCGCGCCCCAGTCGACGTCGGTCCCGACGTGCTCCCACTCGGCGACCAGCGAGGTCGCGAGCACGCGGTCGGTGGTCTCCGGCAGGGTCGTGTAGCGGTCGACCAGGAAGCCGTGGAACTCCGACCCGGTCGATTTCAGCAGCACCAGGTCCTTCAGGCCGGAGACCACGCCGGCCCGCACCCCGGACCCGGACGCCTCGACCGTGGCCGTGGCCGTGCGGACCTCCTGCTGGCACCGCACCCAGGTGTGGTCGTGCGGGACGCCGTCGACGGTGACCCGCTCCCAGGAGTACTCCTCGACGTCGACGCGCGCTCCCTCGACCGGCTCGACGTCGTCGACGAAGTGCCGGGCCAGGTCGAGCGCGTACTGCTCGATCTGGTCGATCCCCTTCTCCTTGGCGAAGGCGAAGCAGGTGTTCTTCTGCGAGTCGGTGGGCAGCACGCGCGCCTGGTCGCCGGCGACGTGGGCGGCGGAGAAGTCGCCACGCAAGGAGGTCGAGACGTTGACGTCGCGGATCTCGTGCCGGGGCGAGTCGCGGTACACCCTCACGACCCGGGTCTCCGCCTTGCCGTACCGGTTGGCGCCGAGCACGATCCCCACCTCAGGACCCCCGGTACGTCGAGTAGGCGAACGGTGCCAGCAGCAGCGGCAGGTGGTGGTGCGGCCGGCCGTCGTCCAGGCGCGCCGTGACGACGACCTCGGGGTAGAAGCAGGCGCGGTCCTCGGCAGCGGCCCAGGCGGCGGTGTCGAAGGTGAGGCGGTACGTCCCCGGGGCGAGCCGTTCCGGTCCCAGCGCGGTGGCCCGGCCGTCGTCGTCGGTGACGTCGTCCGCCACGAGCACCGGCCCGCCGGGGTCGACCCGCTCGAGCCGCACGGGGACACCGCGCGCCGGCCCGCCCCTCGCGGTGTCCAGGACGTGGGTCGTCACCGCGCTGACCACGTGTCGGCCTCCTCCAGCAGGCGTTCGAGCCGGATCCGGTTGATCCGGCCCAGCTCCTGGCGCACCACCTGGCGCTCCTCCCGCGGACCGTTGCCGAGCCGCTCGCGCAGGATCTCGAGCAGCTCCTCGCCGCTGCGCCCGGTGGCGCAGACGAGGTACACGTGACCGAACCGCTCCTCGTAGGCGCGGTTGCCCTCGGCGAGGGCCGCCAGCGTCCCGACCGCGGCATCGGTCACGCCGCTCTGCTCCCGCCGGGACTGCGCGCCGCCCGGACCCGACGGTCGCTCGCCGATGCGGGGGTGGCCCGCCAGCGCGTCGTCCAGGTCGCCCTCGTCCAGGCGGATCAGCTCGACGTCCGCCGCCGCGAGCAGGTCGTCGGCGGACCCGTACGGTCGCCCGGCCGCGAGCCGCGAGGCCCACACGGAGGAGGAGCAGCACGTGCGCAGCAACGACTCCGCGTCCTGCGCCGGCAGGGCGTTCAGGGCCAGCAGGGCGTCGCTCGTCGGACGTCCCATCGGCTGCCTCCCCGTCGTCGAGCCCGGACGCACACTCTGCCGTGCCCGGCCCCGGATGTCTCCCCTCCCGGCGGCGACGGTGGGGGCCGGACGTGAAGAGACCGGGACCCGATCACGGGTCCCCGCCTCGGTTCCCAGCCCGTCCGGCCTCCACGCTGCTCGCCCTCGGGACCCACGACCGGCTCGACGTGTTGAGCCGTCGGCACGTCGCCCCTGCCGCTCGGCGGGTCACGTCCCGCGGCACGCGGGGCCACCCGACCGGTCCGTCGGTCTAGATCCGGGCCCTGATCGCCCGGATGATCTCCCCGTCGCTGGCGGCGGCCGCCGGTCACCCGCGGCCAGGTGCACCTGCCGCTGGAGGATCCAGACCTCGACCCGGTCCCGGTCGACCTCAGCCGGCTCGACGTACTGCACCTCGAGGTCGAGGGCTGCCAGCTCCAGGGTGATCGCGGCCTGTCGGAGGTCTCGTCGCGAACCCGAGCGGACGGCTGAGTCGACGGAGTCCAGGGCGGTGTCGACCTGATCGGCCAGCAGCGGCGGAACCGCCTGCCGGGCGACCTGGTCCCAGGTCTGACGCGCCTGGCGGGCCAGGCGGGACGACCCCGGCCGCGAGCCGTCCGTGGCGGAGTGGAGCAGCCGGCGTGCGGTGTCGGTGAGCCGCTCGAGCGCGGGCGGGGTGCGGGCGTCGACCGCGTCGACCGGCACCGACACGGCGACGTGGACGAGCTCGTCGTCAGCGGGGACGCTCGCGGTGAACTCGCCGTAGCCCGGAGCGAACACCTTGTCCTCCAGGGTGCCGTCCATGAGGCGCTCCTGGACGAGGATCGCCCCGGTCACCGGACCCGTGGGTCCGTCGACCGTGAGGTCCGTCCGCTTCACCGTGACCGTCTCGAAAACCAGTCCGGGGATGTTCTCGGGGCGGTAGACGTCGCCGGTGCGCGGGTGCGCCGGCATGATCATCCCCGCCCGGCCGTCCCTGCCGGCCAGCCATGTCCCCTCGCGGTCGACGACCTCACCGTCCTCGTAGTTGGCGACGTCCTCACCGAGGTACCACACCGATCCGTCGTCCGCCTGGGCGAAGTAGTCGGTGGCCACCTCGAGCAGATCGCCGTCGCCGTAGGCCACGAACTGCGACACGACGGTCTCGATGTCCTGTCCGCGCCAGCGGATCACGCGCGTGCCGACCAGCCGGGTGATCTCCTGCCGAAGGGCCACGTCACCCTCGGCGCCGAGCTGGAGCGTCTGGACCACGGTGCCCGCCGGGAACAACGGGTTCGTGATCTCGGTGGGGTTCGTGAACGTGGGCGGTGCCAGGTCGACCCGCCGAGTCGCCCCTGCGGCAGCCGTCGTCGCGCCTGCTGGGCCGACCGCGGACCCGACGACCGCAGCCACGAGGACGAGTACCCCCACGAGGGCGGCGGCGGCCCGACGCGTGCCACGCGCCACCTCGTCCCGTCCCGCGCGCGGCGCGGCGACCGGTGCGTGGCGAGGGGTGGGCATCGGGCCGCTCCGATCAGTCGTCCGTGGGGTCGGACTCGCCGTCGACCTTGTCGCCGACGACCTCGAAGGCCTCGTCGAGCTGGACGTCCACCTGGCCACCGTCGTCCAGCGTGACCTCGACCTCGTACTTGCTCTCCTCGTCGTCGACCTCGGTGCCGGTGACCCGGCCGCCGCCGGTGTGCTCCAGCGCGGCGGCCGACGCCCGCTCCAGCGCGTCCCGGGGGATCCTCGTCTCGGTGTCGTCACCGCCGCCGGCGGCTGCAGCCACCCCGATCCCGCCGGCGGAGGCGGCCGCGGCGGCTGCCACGAGGACCACTGCCCTGGTGCCCTTGCGCATATTGCTCACCGATCCTGGTCGAGAGGAGGTGGTGCCGGATGGCCATCGTGCTCCACGCGGGCTGAACCCAGGCTGAACGCGCCGGCTGCCCGACTGTCAGTCGGCTCGAGGCAAGGACACGACGAAGCGGGTGCCCTCGTCGGGCGCGGAAACGACCCGGATCGTCCCTGCGTGCCGTCCGACGATGTCGTCGACGATGGCCAGGCCGAGGCCGGAGCCCCCGGTGTCGCCGGAGCGGGCCTCGTCGAGCCGTGTGAACCGCTCGAAGATCCTGGCGTGCTGGTCGGCGGGGATGCCCGGCCCGTCGTCGGCGACGACGAGCTCGCTGCGGTCCGCGCGCTCTCGCAGCTCGAACCGCACGCGGGTCAGCGCGTGACGCTCGGCGTTGCTCGCGAGGTTCCGGACGGCTCGCGCGAGCTGGTTCTGGTCGCCGACCGTGCGCGCGGCCGACAGCCCCGTCGTGTCCACGTCCACCAGCCCGCGTGCTCGCAGCCGCTGGGCCTCGGCCAGGACCACGTCGTCGAGATCCACGTGGCTGTCGAGCAGGTGCTCGGCGCCGGAGTCGTTGCGGGCCAGGAACAGCAGGTCGTCCACCAGGGTCTGGAGCTGGACGACGTCAGCCAGCAGGCTGCGGTAGATGGCGTCCGGGTCGTCGCCGGGGTGGGCGATGGCCAGCTCCAGGTCCGCGCGGATCCGGGTGAGGGGACCCCGCAGCTCGTGAGAGGCGTCGGCGGCGAACATCCGCTGCCGATCCGTCGCGTGCTCGACGCGGTCCAGCATCGCGTTCATCGTCCGGGCGAGGCGCGAGATCTCGTCCCCCGACGGCCGCACGGGCACTCGACGTCGCAGGTCGGCACCCTGGATGCCCGCCACCTCCCTGCGGATCGTCTCCACGGGGCGCAGCGTCCGTCCCGTCAGCCACCAGATGAGTGCGGCGAGCAGCAGCACGACGACGGGGATGGACACCACGAGCGAGATCGTGAGGATGCGGACGCTCTCGGTGACGTCGTCGAGGTTCTTGGCGACGACCAGGGTGGTTGGCGGTGCGGTTTCGGGAAGGGGGCGCGCCAGGACCCGCAGCGGGTCGTTCCCGAAGGCAGGCAGCCGCACGGTGCGGACGACCTCGCGGTCCCCGCCACGCAGCGGCGCGAGCGCCGCGGGCACGTCCCGGGCGTTCATGCTGGAGGCGATGACCGTCCCGGACGCCGACACCAGCTGGAGGAAGGAGTCCTCAGGGTCAGCCCCGGTCGGCAGGGTGGCGCCCTCGGCGGCGCGGGCGGCCTCGGCCCGGACGCCGTCGGCGCGCTGGCGGAGCGACTCGTCGACACCGTCGACGAGCAGGTCGCGCTGGACCGTCACGAGACCGACCGCGCTGACCACCAGCACCGCGCCGACGACGGCCGTCGCGAGGACGGTCAGTCGGGCACGGATGCTGCCGAGACGGGAACGGACGTTGCCGAACCGACCGCGCTCGGAGGATGCGGGCGCGTTCACGGTCGCCCGTCGGACAGCCGGTAGCCCGCACCGCGCACGGTCTCGATGTCGCGTCGTCCGAACGGTTCGTCGATCTTGCGACGCAGGCGTCGGATGTAGACCTCGACGATGTTGGGGTCACCGTCGAAGTCGTGCTCCCACACGCCGTCCAGGAGATCGCGCTTCGACGTCACGCTCCCGGCCCGACGGAACATGTACTCCAGCACGGAGAACTCGCGCGCGGTCAGGCCGACCTCGGTGTCGGCCCGCCAGCAGCGGCGGCGAACCGGGTCCAGGCGTAGGTCACCGACCCGGATCGGGGTCGGTTCGCCCGTGCGACGTGCGTCGCAGCAGGGCCCGGACGTGGGCGACCAGGACGGGGAACGAGAACGGCTTGGTCAGGAAGTCGTCGGCGCCGGTGTCGAGCGCCCTCGTCTCGTCCAGCGCGTCGTCCTTGGCCGTGAGGACCAGGATCGGGGTCCAGTCGCCCCGCCGTCGCAACGTGCGGCAGATCTCGAACCCGTTCGGACCTGGCAGCATCAGGTCGAGGACGACGAGGTCGTAGTGGTACTCGGACGCCTTCCACAGCCCCTCGTCGCCGTCGCCGGCGACGTCGACCGAGAACCCCTCGGCCTCCAGCCCGCGCCGGACGGCGGCGGCGATCCGTAGGTCGTCCTCGACGAGCAAGATCTTCACCGCTCGGCCCTTCCGGAGCCGGTCGTGGGACGTCCGTCCCGTGGCGGGTCGGGTCTGAGCGCGCACCGCAACCTGGCCGGCTCGTGACGAGCGTACGACGTGGCGGCACGGTGCGAAGTCCTTCCGGACGCCCTGCGACGCAGGGAGCGGGGTGGGTACCGGATGCATCCACCTCGGGCTTGGGAGCGGAGCACCATGAGCGAGCGTCGTGATCCGGCGGCGCCTCCCAACCCCCTGACGACGAAGGCCGGGCATCCCTGGTGAGGGACACCCGGCCTGTCGCCGCGGGAGATGTCCCGCGTCCAGTGTGCGCGAGGGGGGATTTGAACCCCCACGCCCTTTCGGACACTGGCACCTGAAGCCAGCGCGTCTGCCGTTCCGCCACTCGCGCCAGTAGCGCCGAGAAGGCTAGCACGCACGAAACGGCCCTCTGCACCACGTTCCGAGGGGGTCGCACGGGCCTGCTGCGGCACAGGACCTGCACACGAACCCACCGCCCCGCGCACACCAGGAATGGGCCCGCCGCAGGACGCACCGTTAGCATCGAGCGCACCGGGCACGCCCGTGCCGTCGGCCTGCCCGCCGACCGGCCGCCCGGGACGACAGCAGTCCGAGAGCAGACCGACAGCCCGACCGCCGGCCCGGCAGCCGGCGCCGACGTGAGGTGAAGGAGGTGCCCGTGGGAGTCCTCGACCGGTTCGAGAAGGGCGTGGAGCGCGCCGTCAGCGGTGTCTTCGCCAAGGCCTTCAAGAGCGAGGTGCAGCCCGTCGAGCTCGCGAGCGCCCTGCGCCGCGAGGCCGACAACTCCGCCGCCGTCGTCGGCCGCGACCGCACCCTGGTGCCGAACGCCTACCTCATCGCCCTGGGCACCACCGACTTCGAGCGCCTCTCCGCGTGGGAGGACACCCTCGCCGACGAGCTCACCGAGGCCGTCACCGCGCACGCGCGCCAGCAGCGGTACGCCTTCGTCGGACCGGTCACGGTGACGCTCGAGGAGGACGAGGACCTCGACACCGGCGTCTTCACCGTCCGCGGCGCCCGGGTGAAGGGCCGGGTGGCGCCTGCCACCTCGGCCACCGCCACCGCCAGCCACCCCGTGCTCGACGTCGACGGCCGCCGCTACCAGCTCACCAGCCCGCGCACCGTGCTCGGCCGCGGCTCGGAGGCCGACATCGTGGTCGACGACCCCGGCGTCTCCCGCCAGCACGCCGAGATCCGCCTCGACGCCGGTGCGGCGGTGCTGCGCGACCTCGGGTCGACCAACGGCACCTTCGTCGACGGCGAGCGGGCCAGCACCGCGCGACTGCTCGACGGCAGCACGATCACCCTCGGCCGCACCCGGATCCGGTTCTCCTCGCGCACCGAGCGCACGGAGGACGATCAGTGAGCGAGCGGAGCGAGCGAACCAGAGGGCACGGCGTCCCGGCCACGGCGAGGGACGAGCTGTGAGCGAGCGGAGCGAGCGAACCAGAGGGCACAGCGTCCCGGCCACGGCGAGGGACGAGCCGTGAGTCAGCTGACGCTGCTGCTGCTGCAGCTGGGCTTCCTCGTGCTGCTCTGGGTGATGGTCCTCAGCGTGGTCGGCGTGATGCGCCGCGACCTGTTCGGCACCCGGGTGGTCGCCCGCCAGCCCGCCCGCGGCAAGACCCCCCGCCGCGGTGCCGAGCAGCAGCGCCCCGCCCGCCAGGAGCCGCGTCCGGCACCGGCACGCACCGCGCCCACCCGGCTGGTCGTCGTCGAGGGGTCGCTGCGCGGCACCACCTTGTCCCTCGGCCAGGCACCGGTGCTGATCGGCCGCTCGCCGGAGTGCACGCTCGTCCTCACCGACGACTTCGCCTCCGGCCGGCACGCCCGCCTGGTGCCCACCGAGTCCGGCTGGACGGTCGAGGACCTCGGCTCCACCAACGGCACCCAGCTCGACGGCGCGCCCCTCGGCGGCCCGCGTCCCGCGCAGGCCGGCAGCCTGCTGAAGATCGGCCGCACCGTCATCGAGCTGCGGAGGTAGCCCGGGTGGCCATCGCCCTGCGGTACGCCGCCCGGTCCGACATCGGTCTGGGCCGCTACAAGGAGAACCAGGACTCCGGCTACGCCGGCCCGCACCTGCTCGTCGTCGCCGACGGCATGGGCGGCAACGCCGGTGGCGACGTCGCGTCGTCGCTCGCGGTCGGCCGGCTCGCCGCGCTGGACGGCGAGTCGCACGGGGCCGACGCCCTGCAGCACCTCGAGCACGCCGTCCGCGGCGCCGCGGGCGCGGTGCGCGACCGCGCCCGCGACCAGCCCGAGCTGTCCGGCATGGCCACGACCGTCACCGCCATCCTTCGCTCGGGGAACCGGCTGGCGCTGGCCCACATCGGCGACTCGCGCGCGTACCTGCTGCACGACGGCGAGGTCACCCAGGTCACCTCGGACCACACCTTCGTGCAGCGCCTGGTCGACGAGGGCCGGATCACCGCCGAGGAGGCGGAGCGGCACCCGCAGGGCAACATCGTGATGCGGATGCTCGGCGACATCGACTCCAACGACGACATCGACTCCTCGGTGCGGACCGCCGAGGTCGGCGACCGCTGGCTGCTCTGCTCCGACGGCCTGTCCGGCTTCGTCAGCCTCGACACGATCGCCGAGACGATGACCGAGATCGAGGACCCCGGCGCCTGCGCCGAGCGGCTGATCCAGCTCGCGCTGCGCGGCGGCGGCGCCGACAACATCACCGCGATCGTCGCCGACGTCGTGCCGGCCACCACCGCGCCGCCGACCCACCCCGAGGTCGTCGGTGCTGCGGCGAAGGAGCGCTCGCGGCAGAGCGCGGCTCCCGCGGGCAGCGCCGCCGCCAAGGCGGCCGCCCTCACCCGCGGCACGGCGGTCGAGGACGACGAGGAGGTCGAGGACCTCGGCCCCTCGCGCGGCACCGTCCTGCGCCGCGTGCTCGGCGGCCTGCTGGTGCTCGCGATCGTGGCCGGCGGCCTGTACGGCGCGTGGGTGTGGAGCCAGCAGCAGTACTACGTGGGCGTCGACGGCGACGACGTCGCGATCTACCAGGGCCTGGCGTCCGACCTCGGGCCGATCGAGCTGTCGCAGGTGTACGAGCGCCAGGACCTCCCGCTCGACAGCCTCAAGGCCGTCGACCGCGACGCCGTCGAGCGCGGGATCGGCGCCGACGACCTGGCCGACGCGCGGCGCACCGTGGTGAACCTGTTCTCCGGGTCGAGCGAGTGCGAGCCCGAGGTCGTCGAGGTCACCCCGAGCCCGACCGCGACCCCGACGCCCACCACGACCCCCGGTGGCACCGGCACCCCCGCGCCACCTCCCACCACGCCGGGCGGGATCGGCACCCTCACGCCGACGCCCACCCCGTCGAGGTCCACCCTCCCGCTCCCGGACGAGTGCGGTCCCTGATGGCCACCGTCAGCGAGCACGCGCCGCGCACCCGCCGCAACGTCGAGCTGGTGCTGCTGGTGCTGGCCGTCGGGATCTCCGCCGGCATGTACGGGATCGTCGGCGCGGGGGTCAACGGCGAGTGGCCGCCCCAGCTCTTCCTCTACGGCGCCGGCTTCGCGGTGCTGTCGCTCGTCGTCCACGTGACGCTGCGCTTCCGTGCGCCCTACGCCGACCCCGTCCTGCTCCCGATCGCGGTGGCCGTCAACGGGATCGGGCTCGCGATGCTGCACCGCATCGACCTCGCCCGGATCGACCGCGACGACTTCTCCGCGCTCGCGCCGCGCCAGCTGGTCTGGGCCGCGGTCGGTGTCGGGCTCTGCACCGCGGTGCTCTGGTTGCTCCGCGACCACCGGGTGCTGCGGCGCTACACCTTCACCGCGATGGTCGCCGGGCTGGTGCTGCTCGCGCTCCCGATGCTGCCGCTGATCGGCGCCGAGATCAACGGCGCTCGGATCTGGATCCGGCTGGGACCGTTCGGTTTCCAGCCCGGGGAGCTCGCCAAGATCGTCCTGACGGTGTTCTTCGCCGGGTACCTGGTCACCCAGCGCGACAACCTCTCGCTGGCCGGACGCAAGGTGCTGGGCCTGCACCTGCCGCGCGGCCGCGACCTCGGCCCGATCCTGATCGCCTGGGGCGCCAGCGTCGGCGTGCTGGTGGTCGAGCGCGACCTCGGCACCTCGCTGCTGTTCTTCGGCGTCTTCGTCGCGATGCTCTACGTGGCCACCGAGCGGGTCAGCTGGATCCTCATCGGGATGGGCCTGTTCGTCGGCGGCGCCGTCGTGGCCTGGCGGATCTTCGACCACGTCAACGCCCGTGTCGCGGCGTGGCTCTCGCCGTTCGATCCCGCGGTGTACGACCGCGAGTTCGGCAGCAGCTACCAGCTGGTCCAGGGCCTGTTCGGCATGGCCAACGGCGGGCTGGTGGGCACCGGGATGGGTCGTGGCATGCCGACCCTCGTGCCCTACTCCGAGAGCGACTTCATCTACGCCGCGCTCGGCGAGGAGCTCGGCATGGCAGGGCTGTTCGCGCTGCTGTGCCTGTACATGGTGCTGGTGCAGCGCGGCTTCCGCACCGCCATCGGCGTCCGCGACGGGTTCGGCAAGCTGCTCGCCGCGGGACTCGCGTTCACCATCGCGCTGCAGTGCTTCGTCGTCGTGGGTGGCGTCACCCGGGTCATCCCGCTGACCGGTCTGACCATGCCGCTGCTCGCCTACGGAGGCTCTTCGCTGGTGTCGAACTGGATCATCGTCGGTCTGCTGCTGCGGATCTCGGACTCCGCGCGCCGTCCTGCGCCCGCCGTCCAGACCCAGCCGGCGGACGCCGGCGCCACCCAGGTCGTGGCGGTCGGCACGGTGCGCGACCCCGGTCCGCGGAGCGAGGGTCGCGACGGCGGCGGGGACGACGGCGGCGGGGGCGACGGCGACGCGACCGCCGCTCTCGGCAAGGGGGGACCCTCGTGAACACCCCCCTGCGCCGGCTGTCGGTGGTGGCCTTCATCCTGTTCGCCACGCTGCTCGGCAGCACCACGTGGATCCAGTTCGCCTCTGCCGGAGACCTTCGCGCCGACTCGCGCAACGCCCGCACGATCCTGGCCGAGCTCAGCCGCGAGCGCGGCCCGATCGTCGTCGGCGACGACCCGGTGGTCACCTCCGTCCCGGTCGACGACCGGTTCAAGTTCCAGCGCACGTACACCGACGGCGAGGTCTACGCGCCCGTCACGGGCTTCTACTCGCTGGTCTACGGCGCCACCGGCATCGAGGGCGCCGAGTCGAGACTGCTCGCCGGTACCGCGGACGAGCAGTTCTTCACCCGGTTCGCCGACACCGTCTCCGGGCGCGAGCCGCGCGGTGCCACCGTCGAGCTCACCCTCGACCCGGCCGTGCAGCAGGCGGCCTGGGACGCCCTGGGCGACCAGCGCGGCGCCGTGGTGGCGCTCGACCCGAAGACCGGCGACGTGCTGGCGATGGTGTCCAAGCCGTCCTACGACCCGCGGCTGCTCGCCGGGCACGAGCGCGCCGACGTCGTGGCGCAGTGGCAGGCGCTGCTGGCCGACGAGGGCAAGCCGATGACGAACCGCGCGATCGGCGGCAACCTCTACCCTCCGGGCTCGGTCTTCAAGATCGTGACCGCCGCGGCGGCTCTGGAATCGGGTGCGTACCAGGAGAGCTCGGTCCTGCCCGGTCCTGCGGTGCTCGACCTGCCGCAGACCTCGGTCGGCCTGCCCAACTCCAGCGGCGCCGCGTGCGGCCCCAACGACGAGACCACGCTCACCGACGCCCTGCGGATCTCCTGCAACACCGCGTTCGGCTACCTCGGCATGGAGCTCGGGGGCGCGGCGGTGAAGGAGCAGGCCGACCGGTTCGGCTTCGACAACGACCTGCGGATCCCGCTGCGGGTCTCGCCGAGCACGATCCCGGACGACCTCAACCCGCCGCAGGAGGCCCAGACCGGCATCGGCCAGTACGAGACCCGGGTGACGCCGCTGCAGGTGGCGATGGTCAGCGCCGCGGTCGCCAACGGCGGCGAGCTGATGCAGCCGAACCTCGTCCGGCAGGTGGTCGCGGCCGACCTCGACGTGCTGCGGTCGTCCAGCCCGGCGTCGATGGGCGAGCCGATCTCGGCCGAGACCGCCGCCGCGCTCAACCGGATGATGCAGGCGGTCGTGGAGGACGGCACCGGCCGTGCCGCGCAGATCGACGGCGTGGCCGTGGCCGGCAAGACCGGCACCGCCCAGCACGCCGAGGGGAGTGCGCCGCACGCGTGGTTCACCGCCTTCGCCCCCGCCGACGACCCGCAGGTGGCGGTCGCCGTGGTGATCGAGTCCGGCGGCACCGCGGGCGACGAGGCCAGCGGCGGACGCACCGCGGCGCCGGTGGCCAAGGCCGTCATCGAGGCGGTGCTCGCCCGATGAGGACCGAGAAGGGCGCCCACCTGGGCGGCCGCTACGAGCTCGTGGAGCCGATCGCCGTCGGCGGCATGGGCGAGGTCTGGCGCGCCCGCGACGGCGTGCTGGGCCGCGACGTCGCCGTCAAGGTGCTCAAGGCCGAGTACACCGGCGACCCCGGCTTCCTCGTGCGGTTCCGCGGCGAGGCCCGGCACGCCGCGGCGCTGTCGCACCCGAACATCGCGGCCGTCTACGACTACGGCGAGGCCGACGACGACGACGCACCCGGCCGCTCGCACGCGTACCTGGTGATGGAGCTGGTGCCGGGCGAGCCGCTGTCGGCCGAGCTCGCGCGCGAGGGCGCGCTCACGCCCGAACGCACGATGGACCTGCTGGGCCAGGCGGCGCTGGGTCTCGCGGTGGCGCACGCGGCCGGCGTCGTGCACCGCGACGTGAAGCCGGGCAACCTGCTGGTGACCCCGACCGGCCAGGTCAAGGTCACCGACTTCGGCATCGCCCGCGCCGGCGACGCCGTCCCGCTCACCGCCACCGGGCAGGTGATGGGCACGGCCGCCTACCTCGCGCCGGAGCAGGCCCTGGGTCGTCCGGCCACGCCGGCCAGCGACGTGTACGCGCTCGGCGTGGTGGCCTACGAGGCCCTCACCGGCGCGCGCCCGTTCGGCGGGGAGTCGCCGGTCGCGCAGGCGATGGCGCACGTCAACGACACCCCGCCGCCGCTGCCGGCCCGGCTCCCGCAGCCGGTCCGCGCGCTGGTGCAGGGCGCGATGGACAAGCAGGCCTCGGCGCGCCCCGCCGACGGCGCCGCGTTCGCGCAGGCGGTGGAGCAGGTGCGTCAGGGCCGGGTGCCCACCTGGGACGTCGGCGACGTCCCCCACAGCACGGGTCGCACGGCCGCCACCGGACTCGGTGCCACCGTCCCGATGTCGGCTGCCGGCGCGGCCCCCGTCGACGCGACCCGGGCGATGCCCCGGGTCGCTCCCGCCGCCCCGCCGGCGCGCCCCGCCACCACCACGGTCCGGCGCACCGCCCCGCCGCCGCGCCGGAGCCGCGTCTCGGCGCCGCTGCTGGCGCTGATCCTCCTGGTCGCCTTCGTGGCGTTCGGCGCGGTGCTGGCCGCCAGCGGCCTGCTCGGCGGCCAGGACGACCCGAGCACCAGCCCGACGTCGGTGAGCACCCCGGCCACGAGCACGTCGTCGTCGTCGACCACGACCTCGAGCACCAGCTCGACGACCTCGGCCCCGCCGACCACCTCGAGCACGACCACCGTCGAGACGGTGGAGGTCGTCGCCGGCGACTACGTCGGCCGCAAGCTCAAGCAGGTGACCGCGGACCTCGAGGCGCTCGACCTCGTGGTCGACGCCGTGGCCGACCCCGACAGCGAGGCCCCGAAGGACGAGGTGACCGCGGTGGAGGAAGGCACCTACCGCGCCGGGGACACCGTCACCGTCACGTACAGCGACGCGAAGCCCGGACCCCCGGGCGACGGCGACGACGACACAGGTGGAGTGGACCAGTGAACGACCAGCGCAGCTCCGATCAGCGCGTGCTCTCCGGGCGCTACGAGATCGGTGACCTGCTCGGGCGCGGCGGCATGGCCGTCGTGCACGCGGGCCGCGACGTGCGGCTCGGGCGGCAGGTGGCGATCAAGATGCTGCGGGCCGACCTGGCCCGGGACCCCGCGTTCCAGGCCCGGTTCCGCCGCGAGGCGCAGTCGGCGGCCGGCCTGAACCACCCCTCGATCGTGGCGGTCTACGACACCGGCGAAGACGTCGTGCCGGGCATCGGCGGCGCCGACGAGCACATCCCGTTCATCATCATGGAGCACGTCTCCGGTCGGACCCTGCGCGAGATCCTGCACGACTCCGACCGGGAGACCCCGGCCCTCGGGATCGGCGCGGACGCCACCCCCGCCCCGCTCGGGGTCGAGCGCGCCGTGCAGATCACCGCCGGCGTGCTGGCGGCGCTGGACTACAGCCACCGTGCCGACATCGTCCACCGCGACATCAAGCCGGCCAACGTGATGCTCACCGACAACGGCGCGGTGAAGGTGATGGACTTCGGCATCGCCCGGGCGATGTCGGACTCGTCGGCGACGATGACCCAGACCCAGGCCGTGATCGGGACGGCGCAGTACCTCTCCCCCGAGCAGGCGCGCGGCGAGACCGTCGACGCCCGCAGCGACCTGTACTCCACCGGCTGCCTGCTGTTCGAGCTGCTCACCGGCCGGCCGCCGTTCGTCGGCGACTCGCCGGTGTCGGTCGCCTACCAGCACGTCCGCGAGATCCCGCAGGCGCCGAGCACCTTCAACCCGGCCGTCGGCGCCGACCTGGACCGGGTCGTCCTGCACGCCCTGGCCAAGGACCGCGACGACCGGTACGCCGACGCCGCCGCGTTCCGGGCCGACCTGCTCGCCGCTCTCGACGGCCGCCCGGTGCGGGCCCCCGTGGCCGCACCGGTCGGCGAGGCCACGGTCGCGATGCCCGCGGCCGCCGCCGCGGCCGGGCTCGGTGCCGCCGCGGCCTCGCCGCAGGCCACCCAGGTGTTCAACGCGCCCACGGCCGTCCCCGCGCCGGTGCCGGTGGGCCACCTCGAGGACGAGGACGAGCCCGAGGAGCCCCGCCGCGGTCGCGCCGCCGGCTACGTGCTGCTCGCCCTCGCCGTGATCGCGGTGATCGCCGGCGGGATCTGGCTGTTCACCCAGGTGCTCGACCGGCCCGAGGACCCGGTGCTCGTCACCGTCCCCGACCTGACGAGCTCGGACCGCGCGACCGCGAAGGCGGCGCTGGAGGACCAGGGGCTGGTCTACGCCGAGGGCGAGCCGCAGAACAGCGACACCGTCGCGGCCGACCTGGTGATGTCGCAGGACCCGGCGTCCGGCCGGCAGGTCGAGGAGGGCAGCACCGTCACGGTGGTGATCTCGCTCGGTGTGGGCGAGGTCGAGGTGCCCGACCTCGCGGGCCTGACCCAGGCCGAGGCCCGGGCGGCGCTCACCGAGGCGGGTCTGACGGCCGGCCAGGTGACCACCCAGGACGACCCCAGGATCGAGAAGGACCGCGTGATCTCCTCGACGCCTGCTGCCAGGGCGAGGGTGGCCGAGGGCTCCGAGGTCGCGATCGTGGTCTCCACCGGCATGGTCGCACTGCCCGACGTCACGACGAAGACCTACCTCGAGGCGCGCGACATCCTGCTCGCCCTCGGGCTCAGCACCCGGGCCGAGCCGCAGGAGGACGCCACCGCGGCGCCCGACACCGTGCTGGCGCAGGACCCGCAGCCGGGCAGCGTCCCGCAGGGCACCGAGGTCGTGCTCACCGTGGCCACCGCGCCGCCGCCGCCGACCACCACCGAGCCGCCGCCGACCACCACCGCGCCGCCGCCGACGACCGAGCCCCCGCCGACGACGACGCCGTAGCGCGAGATCAGGCGCGGTCGGCCACCAGCGGCGCCATCCCGGCGCTGCGCGCCACCGCGGCGTCGTCGCCGCACACCTCGAGCCAGTTGGCGAGGAGGCGGTGACCGCCCTGGGTCAGCACCGACTCCGGGTGGAACTGCACCCCGAACAGGGGCAGCTCGCGGTGCTGCACCCCCATCACCACCCCGCCGGCGGTCGAGGCCGTGACGACCAGCTCGTCCGGGACGGTGGAGCGCACGACCGCGAGCGAGTGGTACCGGGTGGCGGTGAAGGGGGCGGGCAGGCCGGCGAGCACGCCGGTTCCGTCGTGCTGCACCTCGCTGGTCTTGCCGTGCATGAGCTCGTCGGCGTGGGTCACCGTGGCGCCGTAGACCTCGGCGAGCGCCTGGTGGCCGAGGCACACCCCGAGCATCGGACGGGCCAGCGCCGCGCACCGGCGGATCACGGCCTCGCTCGCCCCGGCCCGTGCCGGGGTGCCCGGGCCGGGAGAGACCAGCACGCCGTCGTGGCCGTCCACGGCATCGGCGTCGAGGGCGTCGTTGCGCACCACCGTGCAGCGGGCGCCGAGCTGCTCGAGGTACCCGACGATCGTCCAGACGAAGCTGTCGTAGTTGTCCACCACCAGCACGTCCACGGCTCGTTCCCCGGTCACTGGTCACCCACCGTCGTGTCGTTGAAGGGCACGTACGGCGCCACCGCCGGGAACACCCACTCGAAGCAGACGGCCACGACCGCCAGCGCCAGCACGAGCAGCGCCAGCGCCCGCACCCAGCGCGGGCCGGGCAGCACCCGCCACAGCGTCGAGTACATCAGCCTGCACCTCCGGTCGGTACCTCGGTCAACGACGCCGGCTGCCCGGCCGAGCGTGGCTGCCACGCGTCGAGCACGGCGTGCACCACGTAGCGCTCGCGGGCCGAGAACATCGGGTGGCAGGTGGTGAGCGTCAGCATCCGCTCGGTGGGGACGGCCGTCGGGTCGCCGGGCACCGGGGCGATGACCTCGACGTCCCGCGGGTCGACGATCTCGCTCGTGGTGACGCGGTAGGTGAACCACGCGTCCTCGGTCTCGAGCACGACGGCATCGCCCGCGACCAGCTCGGCGACCTGGTTGAACGGCTTGCCGTAGGTCACCCGGTGGCCGGCGATCCCGACGTTGCCGACGGCACCGGGCAGCGCCGTCTCCGGGTAGTGGCCCACGCCGTCCTCGAGCAGGGTCTGGCTGGTCCCCTCCAGCACGGGGCGTGGTTGGTACCCGTCCCCGAAACGCGGCACGTGCACGATCGCGAACGCCTCGCCGGCGTCGGGAGCCGACAGCGCCGGTGGGTCACCGACGTCGGCCGGCACCTCGGGGTCCGGCGGCAGGTCGTCGGGTACGAGGTCGCCCCACTCCTGCTGGAGCGCGTCGGTGCGCTGCTCCTGCGCCGCGTCGGCACGCACGTCGGTCCACCACAGCTGCCAGGCGATGAACAGCAGCAGCAGGACGCCCACGGTGATGAGCAGCTCGCCCAGGGCGCCGGTGGCCGTGCGGACGGCGCGCCCGGCGCCGCTCACCCGCCACCCTTGCGAGCGCCGTCGCCGCTGACCGGACGGGCGTGCTGCATCTCGATCGAGCCGTCGTAGGCGGGCATCTCGACGTCGCCCGGCTCGTCGACGCGGTAGGTGAGGCCGACGGCGCGGACGAAGTCGCGGTACACAGCGACCTCCGGCGAGTCGTCGAGGCCGTCGAGCATGTCGTCGGTGTCGCCGATCGCGGTGATGACGTAGGGCGGGGAGTACACCCGTCCCTGCAGGTGCAGGGTCGTGCCGACGCAACGGACCGCGCTGGTGGAGACCACCCGCTGGTCCATCAGCATCATCGACTCCGCGCCGTTCGCCCACAGCGCGTTGACCACGGCCTGGACGTCCTGCTGGTGCACCACCACGTCGTTCGGGCCGAAGCCGTCCGGGATCGGTCGGTCGGACGGGGCGTCGTCGAGGGTGACCTGGACCGCTGGCCCCCTGACGGGCTGCAGCTGGGCGGGACCCGCGAGCTCGGCGGCGGTGGCCTGCAGGTCGCGGGTGGTGCTGTCGCCGACCTGCGCCGTCAGGTCGTCGACCTCGGCCCGCAGGGCCGCGACGTCGGCGTTGCGGGCATCGAGCCGGTCGGACTCCTGGCGCACCAGGCCCGGCAGGTCGGTGTCGAGCGCGCGCAGGTCGGTGCCGGCGGCCGTGCCGGCGCTGGTGGCGAACAGCGCGCCGGCGGCGGCCAGCACCAGGCCGACGGCCACGGTGCCGGGCCACCGCCTCGCCGTCCGGTGCTGGTGGTCCACGTCGTCTAGGCTAGGCGTTCGGTCCGCCGTGCGTGACACGCACCACCGAGGTCGTACCGCGAGAAGGAGGGCGACGTGCCCGAGTCCAGGGTCCGCAAGAAGGCCGCGTACACCGCTCCGCCCGCGAAGTCGGGTGGGCCCAAGGTCAACGCGCCGTGGTTCGTCCCGCTCATGCTCACCTTCTTCGTCCTCGGGCTGGCCTGGATCGTGGTGTTCTACGTCAGCGAGGGCAAGTACCCGATCACGAGCATCGGCGACTGGACCGTCGGCAGCTGGAACCTGGTGATCGGCTTCGCGATCGTGATGGCCGGTTTCATCATGACCACGCGCTGGCGCTGACCGTCCCGGACCGCCGGCCCCACTGCGGCCGACTTACACCGGTGTGGTTTTCCCCAGGGGTTGTCCACAGTGGGGACAACCGTCCCTGAGGCTCAGCCGCTGAGGCCGAACGCACCCAGCGCGGCCACCAGGAGCACCAGCGCGGCCATCCCGCTCCACTGCACCAGCGAGCGCCCCTCGCGGGGGGCGTAGGCCAGCACCGCCGCCGCCGCCGCACCCACGACCATGCCGCCCAGGTGCGCCTGCCAGGCGATGCCGGGGATGAAGAAGCCGAGCAGGAGGTTGACCCCCAGCACGCCGACGATCGACTGCAGCGGCATCTTCATCCGGCGCTGCACCACCAGCAGCGCGCCGAACAGGCCGAACACCGCACCGGACGCGCCGACCGTCGAGCTGAGGAAGCCGAACGGCGTGACGTCCGGGGTGAGCAGCTCGAAGGCGACCGAGCCCCCGAGCGCGCTGAGCAGGTAGAGCAGCACGAACCGGGCGCGCCCGAAGACGTGCTCGAGGTAGGGCCCGACCAGGAACAGCGCGTACATGTTGAACAGGATGTGCATCAACCCGAACGGTCCGCCGGTGGCGTGCAGGAACGCCGCGGTGAGGAACCGCCAGGGCTCGGCCGCCGCCAGCGCCGGCACGAAGGCGTACTGCTGGGTGACGTCCAGGCCCGGTACCCGCTGCAGCAGGTTGACCACGACGCACAGGCCGATCAGCACGTAGGTGACGAACGGGGGCTCGCCCAGACGGGCCCGGCCACCGAAGACGGTGCGGGCGGAGCGCACCTGCGCCGCCCCGGCGGCGGCGCAGTCGACGCACTGGACGCCGACCGCCGCCTGCCGCTGGCACTCAGGGCACACCGGGCGGTGGCAGCGCTGGCAGCGCACGTACGACTCCCGGTCGGGGTGCCGCGGGCAGACCGGGACCTCGGTCGGCCCGCCCGTGCTGGTGCTGCCCGCGCTCTCGCTCACCGTGCTCCTGCCGTCGTCGTGCCGGGGTCGTGCCCGGTCAACGACTCACTGCTCGACGGTGATCCCGGTGATGACCTGGTCCTCGCGGGGACGGTCGCCGGGGCCCGTGGGGGTGGTGGCGATCGCGTCGACGACGTCGCGACCGGCCTGGTCGACGACCTCGCCGAAGATCGTGTGCTTCATGTTCAGGTGCGGCGTCGGCCCCACCGTGAGGAAGAACTGCGAGCCGTTGGTGCCGCGGCCCATCTGCTTGCCGGCGTTGGCCATCGCGAGCAGGTACGGACGGTCGAAGGTGAGGTCGCCCGTCACCTCGTCGTCGAAGGCGTAGCCCGGGCCGCCGGTGCCGGTGCCGAGCGGGCACCCGCCCTGGATCATGAAGCCGTTGATCACGCGGTGGAACGCGAGGCCGTCGTAGAACGGCTCGGTCTTCTTCTCACCGGTCCTGGGGTCGGTCCACTCCTTGGTGCCCTCCGCCAGCCCGACGAAGTTCTTCACCGTGTGCGGGGCGTGGTTCGGGAAGAGCTCGATCCGGATGTCACCGGCGGTCGTGTGCAGCGTCGCGAACATGCTCGCAATCCTCGCACGAGCACGACGGACGGGCCTGCGGCGGGCTCCCGCCGCAGGATCCGGGGGGCACCCGAGCGGCACGCGGGCCGTTGACGGGGCAAGATAGGGCGCAGCACCAGACCCGCACGGCAACCGTGATCCGGGGAGACCCGGGTCCGAGGGGAGGACCCTTGTTCCGCACCAAGAGCCGTTCCGAGCGAGCCGCCGACACCGCGCGCGCGCAGGCCGACGTCCTGAAGGACCAGGCGGCCACGCTGCTCGACCGGGCCGCACCGGTGGCCGCCACCGCGAAGGAGCAGGCCGCGCACGCCGCCCACTCCGCCCGCGAGTGGGCCAGCCCGCGGCTGGAGAAGGCTCGTGACCGGTCGGTCGAGGCGGCCGCCCCCAAGGTCGAGCAGGCCGCCGAGGCGCTCGGTCCCAGGGTCGACGCCGCGCGCGACAAGATCGTCGAGGACCTCCTGCCCCGCATCGTGGAGGCCGTCGCCGCGGCCGCCGCCGCCGCGGCCGCCAAGACCGACGAGGCGCAGGCAGCGTCGCGCTCCGCCCTGAGCAGCGTCGAGAGCGCCGCGAAGGGGGCCCAGCCGAAGCCGAAGCGCCGCCGCGCGGGCAAGGCGCTGCTGGTGCTGGGCGTGATCGGTGCCGCCGGCGCTGCGGGCTACGCCGCGTGGCGCGCCAACCAGCCCACCGACGACCCGTGGGCCACCGCCACCGGCACCCCGCGCAGCGCGTCGACGTCGAGCACCACCTCGAGCACGTCGTCGAGCACCGCGGCTCCCAAGGCTGCGGCCGCACCGACCGCGGGCAGCAGCGCGCTGGCCACCGGTGAGGCGGAGAAGGTCGCCGAGCCGGCGGGCGAGTCCGACCTGCCCGGCGTCGACACCTCCGGTACCGACACCGCCGGCACCGACTCCACCGACACCGCCGGCACCGAGGTCGGGTCCGACTCGGACGAGACCGCCAAGCCCGGGCCGCGCAAGGCCGCGCACAGCAAGGAGGACGACGCCTCCTGAGCCGCGTCCGCACCTGAGTGCCGAAGGCCCCGGGCTCCCTGAGGAGCGCGGGGTCTTCGGTCGTCCGGGGGCCGGCGAGGGCGCGGCTCGGGGTGAGGGCGCGGTCAGCGGTTGGCGGCGGCCTGGTCGAGCTCGAGCCCGGGCTCCAGCTCGCCGACGGACTGCTCGAACGGCGTGGCCGGAGGGGGCGCCTCGTGGTGCTGCAGGGCGCTGACCTGGGCCACGGCCTTGTGCACGTACCAGCGGTGGAAGACCCGCTGGTGCAGCGGCGTCTCCAGGGTGAGCAGGGTGCCGGAGCGGGCGTGGGCGTCGATCTCGTCCAGGGCGGTGAGGTACTCCTGCGCCTGGGCCGCCGCCGCCTCCGACAGGGTGAGCCGCACCCGGGTGCGCTCCATCCCCGCCGCGGCGGCCTCGCTGGCCAGCCGCTTCAGCTCGTGCCGCACCTCGGCGAAGGTGTCCGCGAGCGTCTGCATGGTCCGCTCGAGCTCGGCCGGGATCGGCTGGCCCTGGCCCGACGCCTCGCCCACGACCATCAGGGTCAGCTCGCGCAGCTGGCTGTCGACCTGGGCGGCGGCGGCCAGGACGAGCTCGGTGGGGGCGTCGCCGACGTCGACGGTGAACTGCTGGGCCAGCGGCTCGTCGTCCCAGTCCGCGAGGTCGGCCCAGGCGTCCAGGTCGGGCTCGACATCGTGCTCGGCGATGTCGCAGGAGTCGCCCAGCTCGGCCCAGACCAGCTTGCCCTCGGGCTCGGGCTCGACCCCCCACTTCGCGGCGAGCGCGTCGACGACGGCGAGGCCGCGTCCGGTCATCGAGTCGTCGTTCGCCGGCGCCTCGGCCAGCACCGGACGGTGCGCGCCGTCGCGGACCTCGATCCGCAGCACGTCGTCGAGCTGGACCAGGTTGACCGTCACCGGCGGCTCGGCGTGCAGCAACGCGTTGGTGACCATCTCGGAGACGACCAGGATCGCGTCGTCGGTGCGGTGCTCGAACGGGCCCTCGGCCAGCGCACCGCTGACGAACCGGCGCGCGCGTCCGGCAGCGTCGGGCTCGTCGCCCAGTGTGAGCAGCACGACCGCCTCCTGCCCCGCGTCCACTCGATCCCGCCCCTCGGCTCTGCACACGGTAGCCGTGCTGAGCCGAGTTCGGGACGCAATGTCGGCATCACAGTGCGTACGCACCCCACAACGCAGCGTGCTCGCAGAAGTCATGCGGTTCGGTGGGCGAGATCGCCGTGCTCTCCCAGCCCACACGCCCGGGGCGGTGCGATGTGGGCAGGACGAGCCGAGGGACTGTGGAGCCAAGGGGACTCGAACCCCTAACCCCCTGCTTGCAAAGCAGGTGCGCTACCAATTGCGCCATGGCCCCGAGGGTCGTGGGACCCCGGTGGTGAGGAAGCGGTCAGCGCACCGTGTCGGTGGCCTCGGCCCACAGGTCCTGCTCGGCCTTGTCGGCCTCCATCTTGCGCCAGGCGGCGTACCCGGCACCGGCCAGGCTCAGGGCGAGCAGCAGCTTCTTCACCGGACCAGCGTACCTGCGGTCCGCCACCACGAAGGCCCCGCCGGATCCCGGCGGGGCCTTCGACGCTGGTGGGCCTAAGAGGACTTGAACCTCTGACCTCTTCCTTATCAGGGAAGCGCTCTAACCGACTGAGCTATAGGCCCGGGACGCACCGCACGCGCCGGAGCGCGTGCGCAGCGAGGTTACCGCAGCGGCTGGGGTGCTCCCAAACCGGATCGACCGGCCCAGGACGACGCGCTCCGGGACCGCAGGTCAGTCGTCGGAGAGGGTGAGGTGCAGCCCGCCGACCAGGTTCGTCGCGATGTTGTAGAGGAACGCACCGAGGGTGGCCAGGGCGGTCAGCAGCACGACGTTGACGACGGCGATCACGGTGCCGAGCGAGAGCACCTTGCCGAAGCCGACGTAGTCGTTGATGTCGAACTTGCCGGCACCCAGGATCTGCGACAGGAAGTCGTTGATCTGGGTGAAGATCCCCATGCCGTCGAGCACGGTCCACAGCACGCCGGCGGCCACGACCATCGCGATGCCGATGGCGACGCTGAGCAGGAACGCCAGCTTCATCACCGACCACGGGTCGACCCGCGCGACGGTGAGCCGGACCCGTCGAGGTGCACCCGGCGCGGGACGCGAGCCGGGACGGACCGCGGCCTTCTTCGCCGGTGCCTTCTTCGCCGCGGGGCGGCCGCCGGGAGCCGGCGGGCGCGAACCGGGCGTGACGGTGCGGGTGGCACCGGTGGTGGGCCCGGAGCCGGTGGGGCGGGGCTGGCGCGCGGGACGAGCTCCCGGCGCACCGCTAGGAGGCGTCCCGGAGGTCGTCCCGGAGGTCGTCGTGGCGGGGCGGGGCGAGGAGCTCGTCCTCACCTGGCCCGTGGGGTTCTGGTCCGACGTGCTCACGCCTCACCTCCGGTCGTCTCTCCGGACGCGTCCGAGTCGTCCGGGTCCGACGGTACGCCATCGGCACCCGCCTCCGCGCGACCCGCACCGTCGGCGGACACCTCCGCGCCGACGTCGGCGACCACCTCGGCGCCGTCCTCGGTCTCCGCCTCGATCTCGGCCTCGACCACGGTCTCGTCGTTGCGGGTGATCGCGATGATCGAGTCGCCGGCGTCCGGACGGGCGAACCGCACGCCCTGGGTGGTGCGGCCCTTGACCCCGACGTCGTCGACGCGGGACCGCACGACCTTGCCCTTCTCCATCACGACCATGACCTCGTCGCCGTCCTTGACCATCACGGCGCCGACCAGGTTGCCGAGCTTCTCGGAGTCGGCCGCGACCTTGATGCCGAGGCCGGCCCGACCCTGCACCCGGTACTCGGCGATGTCGGTGCGCTTGGCGTTGCCGTTCTCGAACACCACGAACAGGTGCCGACGGCCCTCCTCGTCGGCGGCGGCGTCGCCGTCGGCCTCCGGGATCGCGTGCACGACCACCATCGCCAGCAGCTCGTCGCCGCCACGGAACTTCATGCCGGTGACGCCGGACGTCGAGCGGCCCATCGGCCGCAGCGCGTCGTCGGTGGCGTGGAAGCGCAAGGACTGGCCCTTGCGGGAGACCAGCACGATGTCGTCGCCGGCACCGACCAGGCTCGCGCCGACCAGCTCGTCGCGGTCGCCCGTGGCCGCGTCGTCGTCCGAGGGCTCGCCGAGCTCGCGCAGGTTGATCGCGATCAGCCCGCCGGAGCGGTTGGAGTCGTACTCGGTGAGACGGGTCTTCTTCACCCGGCCCTCGCGGGTGGCCAGGACGAGGTAGTCCGCCCGCTCGTAGTCCTTCAGCGTCAGGACCTGGGCGATCTGCTCGCCCGGCTGGAACGCCAGCAGGTTCGCCACGTGCTGGCCCTTGGCGTCGCGGGCCGACTCGGGCAGCTGGTACGCCTTGGCCCGGTACACCCGGCCGAGGTTGGTGAAGAACAGCAGCCAGTGGTGGGTCGAGGTGGTGAAGAAGTGCTCCACCGCGTCGTCGCCGCGCAGCGAGGCGCCGCGCACGCCCTTCCCGCCGCGCTTCTGCGAGCGGTAGGAGTCGACCCGGGTGCGCTTGGCGTACCCGCCGCGGGTGATCGTGACGACGACGTCCTCGACGGGGATGAGGTCCTCGTTGTTCATGTCGCCGTCGAACGGGTCGATCGTGGTGCGGCGGTCGTCGCCGTACCGCTCCACGATCTCGGCGAGCTCCTCGCCGATGATCGACCGCTGCCGCTCGGGCGAGGCGAGGATGTCCTCGTAGTCGGTGATCCGCGCCTCGAGCTCGGCGTGCTCCTCGGTGAGCTTCTGCCGCTCCAGGGCCGCGAGACGGCGCAGCTGCATGTCGAGGATCGCGCCCGCCTGGACGTCGTCGATCTCGAGCAGCTCCATCAGCCCGGCGCGCGCGACGTCGACCGTCGCGGACGCGCGGATCAGCGCGATCACCTCGTCGAGCGCGTCGAGCGCCTTGAGCAGCGCGACGACGATGTGCATCCGCTCCTGGGCCTTGCGCAGCCGGTAGCGGGTGCGGCGCACGATGACGTCGACCTGGTGCTCGACCCAGAACCGGACGAAGGAGTCCAGGCTGAGCGTGCGCGGGACGCCGTCGACCAGCGCCAGCATGTTGGCGCCGAAGGTGTCCTGCAGCTGGGTGTGCTTGTAGAGGTTGTTCAGCACCACGGTGGCGACGGCGTCGCGCTTGAGCACGATCACCAGCCGCTGGCCGGTGCGGCCGGAGGTCTCGTCGCGGATGTCGGCGATGCCCGCCAGGCGCCCGTCCTTGACCAGCTCGGCGATCTTCAGCGCGAGGTTGTCCGGGTTCACCTGGTACGGCAGCTCGGTGACCACCAGGCAGGTGCGGTTCTGGATCTCCTCGACCTCGACCACCGCGCGCATGGTGATCTGCCCGCGCCCGGTGCGGTACGCGTCGTCGATGCCGCGCTTGCCCATGATCAGCGCGCCGGTGGGGAAGTCCGGGCCCTGCACCCGCGCCAGGAGCGCGTCGAGCAGCTCCTCCTTGGACGCCTCCGGGTTCTCCAGCAGCCACTGGACCCCCGACGCGACCTCGCGCAGGTTGTGCGGCGGGATGTTGGTCGCCATGCCCACCGCGATGCCGGCCGACCCGTTGACCAGCAGGTTCGGGAACCGGGCCGGCAGGACCTGCGGCTCCTGGGTGCGACCGTCGTAGTTGTCCCCGAAGTCGACGGTCTCCTCGTCGATGTCGCGGACCATCTCCATCGCCAGCGGCGCCATCCGGCACTCGGTGTACCGCGGCGCGGCTGCCGGGTCGTTCCCCGGCGAGCCGAAGTTCCCCTGCCCGGCCACCAGCGGGTACCGCAGCGACCAGGGCTGCGCGAGCCTGACCAGCGCGTCGTAGATCGCGCCGTCACCGTGCGGGTGGTACTGCCCCATCACGTCGCCGACGACGCGCGAGCACTTGGAGAACTGCCGGTCCGGCCGGTAGCCGCCGTCGTACATCGCGTACAGGATCCGGCGGTGCACCGGCTTGAGCCCGTCGCGCACGTCCGGCAGCGCCCGGCCCACGATCACGCTCATCGCGTAGTCGAGGTACGACCGCTGCATCTCCAGCTGGAGATCGACCTGCTCGATCCGGTCGTACGGTGCCGGCTCGGTGGTCGGCGGCTGCTCGCTCAGTGTCTAGCGGTCCTTGTCGGGTCCCGATGGCGCGTGGACCAGCGGGGTTCGAGTACCTCTACCCGGTGCCTGGGCTCTGTCGTGCGGATCGGACGCGGAGCGTCCGCGAGGGTTCGGGCGGCGTTCGTGAAGACATCCAGCGAAGCAGTCGAACGGAGCCGCCCGGACCCGGAAGGACGCTGCGCGCCCGACCCCGGATCAGATGTCCAGGAACCTCACGTCCTTCGCGTTGCGCTGGATGAAGCTGCGGCGGGACTCGACGTCCTCACCCATGAGGACGGAGAAGATCTCGTCGGCCGCGGCGGCGTCGTCGATGGTGACCTGGCGCAGGGTGCGGTGGTCGGGGTCCATCGTGGTGTCCCACAGCTCGCGGTAGTCCATCTCGCCGAGGCCCTTGTAACGCTGGATCGCGTTGTCCTTGGGCAGCCGGCGACCGGCGGCGCGGCCGTCGGCGATGACGGCGTCGCGCTCGCGGTCGGAGTACACGTAGTCGTGCGGGGCGTTCGACCACTTGATCTTGTACAGCGGCGGCGCGGCGAGGTACACGAACTGGTTCTCGATGAGCGGCTTCATGTACCGGAACAGCAGGGTCAGCAGCAGGGTGCAGATGTGCTGGCCGTCGACGTCGGCGTCGGCCATCAGCACGATCTTGTGGTAGCGCAGCTTCGACAGGTCGAAGTCCTCGCCGAACCCGGTGCCGAACGCGGTGATCAGCGCCTGCACCTCGGTGTTGCCGAGCGCGCGGTCGATGCGGGCCTTCTCGACGTTGAGGATCTTGCCGCGGATGGGCAGGATCGCCTGGGTCTCGGGGTTGCGGCCCTGCACGGCCGAGCCGCCCGCCGAGTCGCCCTCGACGATGTAGACCTCGCACCGGCTCGGGTCGTTGGACTGGCAGTCGCGCAGCTTGCCCGGCATGCCGCCGGACTCCAGCAGGCCCTTGCGCCGGGTGGCCTCGCGCGCCTTGCGCGCCGCCATCCGCGCGGCCGAGGCCTGGATCGACTTGCGGACCACGTCGCGGGCCTGCGCGGGGTTGCGCTCGAGCCAGTCGGACAGGTGGTCACCGACGATCTTCTGCACGAACGCCTTCGCCTCGGTGTTGCCCAGCTTGGTCTTGGTCTGCCCCTCGAACTGGGGCTCGCCGAGCTTGATCGAGATGACCGCGGTGAGGCCCTCGCGGATGTCGTCGCCGGTGAGGTTGTCGTCCTTGTCCTTGAGCAGCTTCTGCTCGCGGGCGTACCGGTTGACCAGCGAGGTGACCGCCGACCGGAAGCCCTCCTCGTGGGTGCCGCCCTCGTGGGTGTTGATCGTGTTGGCGTAGGTGTGCACCGACTCGGAGTAGGCGGTGGTCCACTGCAGCGCGACCTCGAGCGAGAGCCGGCGCTCGGTGTCCTCGGCCTCGAACGCGATCACCTCGGGGTGGATCACGTCGGTCTTCTTGGACGAGTTGAGGTGCTTGACGTAGTCGACCAGGCCGTCGTCGTACTTGTACGTGACCGTGCGCAGCCGCGCCGAGCCGCCGTCGAGGGCGTCGTCGGAGGTGTCCGCGTGCCCGGGGCGCTCGTCGGTGAGGGTGATGGTGAGGCCCTTGTTGAGGAACGCCATCTGCTGGAACCGCTTGCTCAGCGTCTCGAAGTCGTACTCGGTGGTCTCGAAGATGTCGGCGTTGGCCCAGAACGTGACCGTGGTGCCGGTCTCGTCGCTCACCTCGCCCTTCGCGAGCGGGGCGTCGGGCACGCCCATCGTGTAGGTCTGCTGCCACACGTTCGGTCCGCGGCCGCGGATCTCGACCGCGAGCCGCTGCGACAGCGCGTTGACCACCGAGACGCCGACGCCGTGCAGCCCGCCGGAGACCGCGTACCCGCTGCCGCCGAACTTGCCGCCCGCGTGCAGCACGGTGAGGACGACCTCCACCGCCGGGCGGCCCTCGCCGGCGACGATGTCGACGGGGATGCCGCGGCCGTTGTCGATCACGCGCACGCCGCCGTCGGCCAGCAGCGTGACGTCGATGGTGTCGCAGTAGCCGGCCAGCGCCTCGTCGACGGCGTTGTCGACCACCTCCTGCACCAGGTGGTGCAGGCCGCGCTCGCCGGTGGACCCGATGTACATGCCGGGACGCTTGCGGACGGCCTCGAGACCCTCCAGCACGGTGATCGCGCTGGCGTCGTAGCTGCCGTCGCCGTCGGTGTGGTCGGCCAGGGACGGCGCCTCGTCGGGGTGCTCGGTCGGCTCGAGGTCGGTGAGGTCGGGCTTGACCTGCTCCACCTGCCCTGGCTGGTCAGCGGTCTGGTCGGGCTGCTGGCTGGACTGGTCGTCGTCGGCCACGAAGGTCGGCTCCCTGCGGTCGCGGTCGCCGGGAGGATGCTCCCGACATGGCGGACGGTCACCCGTGGGGCGACCGTTGACCCCTCATCCTACGCCTCCGGGCGCCCGGGACACGCATCCTGGGGACCTTCCGTGCCCGTTTTCCGCCACTGGATCGGGTGCGGACGACTCCCCCCACGTCTCCCGGTCCCCACCGGCCTCTGCAGGGCTCGGCGGCGGGTCGGCGCGGAGGGCGCGGACGCGGCGTCAGCCGTAGGTGTCGCGCGGACCGCGGCCGCCCTGCACCGTGCGGTGACCGCGCTTCCACGACGGCCCCGCCGGCCCCTTCACCACCAGTCGCGTGACCACCCCGGCGCCGAGCTCCTCGGCCAGCCGCGCCAGCACCGACGGCGCCAGCAGCCGCACCTGGGTGGCCCACGCGGTGGAGTCGGTGCGCACCGTCAGCATCTGGTCCTGGAAGGTCTCCGGGCGGCAGTGCGAGGCCACCTCCTCGCCCACGATCTGGTCCCAGCGGCCCATCACCCCGCCCACGGCGACGGGCGTGGTCCAGGCCCTCTCGGTGAGCAGCCCCTGGATCGAGCGGGCGAACGGCTGCGGGTCGCGGTCGTCGGGCCCGGAGCCGGAGCGCGACCCGTCGTCGCGCCGGCGGCGGGCGCCGGTGCGGGCGCGGGCGGGCGAGCCGGGCCGCAGCCCCTTCGCCGTCGCCGCGGCCCGGGCCCGGGCCAGCGCGGCACGGGCGGCACCCGCACCGGTGGCCCCGGACGCCTCGCCGGGCGAGCTGTCAGATCCAGGACCGGGTCGGGACGGGTGGGTCTGACAGGTCGGTCCCGGACGGGTCGGTCCCGGACGGGTCGGTCCCGGACGGGTCGGTCCCGGACGGGTCGGGGCGCTCGTCAGTCACGCGACACCTCGCCCGAACGCACCTGGACCCGGTCCCCCACCAGCTCCGGCGGCACGTCCTGCTCGACCGCCGCGGTCACCAGCACCTGCTCGGCGCCGGCCACCAGGCCCGCGAGGCGGGTGCGGCGGCCGGAGTCGAGCTCGGCGAAGACGTCATCGAGCACCAGCACCGGATCACCGTCGCCCGCGCCGGCCTCGGACCGCAAGAGCTGGTAGGACCCCAGCCGCAGCGCCAGCGCGTACGACCAGGACTCACCGTGGCTGGCGTACCCCTTGGCCGGCAGCTCACCGAGGTCGAGCAGCAGGTCGTCGCGGTGCGGCCCGACGAGCGACTGCCCGCGCTCGACCTCGCGCGGGCGGGCGCGGCCGAGCTCGGCGGTCATCGCCTCGGCGAGCGCGGCGCGGCCGGGCAGCTCGCCGTCGCCCGCGAGCGCCGCACCGAGCCCTGGCAGTGCGTCGTCCAGGGTCGAGCGGTAGCCGAGGACGGCCAGGCCGGTGGCGTCCGAGACCTGCTGGTACGCCTCGCGCACGTACGGCGCGAGCCGGGCGACCAGGAACAGGCGGGCTGCGAGCAGCTCGCCGCCGAGCGCCGCGAGCTGGGCGTCCCACACGTCGAGGGTGGAGTCGACGGTGGCGCCCGAGTCGTCGCGCACCGGCTCGCGCCGGGACCGGCCGCGACCCCTGGCCGGGGACGCCTGCTTGAGCAGGGTGTTGCGCTGGCGCAGCACCCGGTCGTAGTCGGACCGCACGCCTGCGTACCGCGGGGCGAGGAGGACGAGCAGGTCGTCGAGGAACCGGCGGCGGCCGTCCGGGTCACCCTTGACCAGGGCGAGGTCCTCGGGCGCGAACAGCACCGAGCGCAGCACCCCGAGCACCTCGCGCGGCCGCGGGACGGGGGAACGGTTCAGCCGGGCCCGGTTCGCGCGGCCGGGGGTGATCTCGAGCTCGACGACGGTGGTGCGGCCGTCGCGCTCGACGGCGGTGCGCACGACGGCCCGCTCGGCCCCGGCGCGCACCAGCGGCGCGTCGGTGGAGACCCGGTGGCTGCCGAGCGTGGCGACGTAGCCGATCGCCTCGACCAGGTTGGTCTTGCCCTGCCCGTTCGGGCCGACCAGCGCGGTGGGCCCGGGGTGCAGGGCGAGCTCGACCTGCGGGTAGCTGCGGAAGTCGGCGAGCGAGAGGTGGCTGACGTGCACGGGGCCGCTAGCGGCCGGCCGGCGGCGCCGTCACTGGTGCACCTCGCCGGCGCCCGAGGAGGGACCCGCCTCGTCGGCGTGGTCGGGCGTGACGCCGGGCCCGCCGCCGGCGGCGGTCACCGCGTGGCCGCCGAACTGGTTGCGCAGGGCCGCGACCGCCTTGATGGCGGGGGAGTCGTCCTGACGGGAGGCGAACCGGGCGAACAGCGCCGCGCTGATCACCGGCATCGGGACGGCGTTGGCGATCGCCTCCTCGACGGTCCAGCGGCCCTCGCCGGAGTCGTTGGCGTAGCCCTTGATCTGCTCCAGGCCCGGGTCCTCCTCCAGCGCCTTGACCAGCAGGTCGAGCAGCCAGGACCGCACCACGGTGCCGCGGGTCCACGCCTTGAAGGTGCCGTGCACGTCGGTGACGATGTCCTTGGCCGCCAGCAGCTCGTAGCCCTCGGCGTACGCGTGCATCAGGCCGTACTCGATGCCGTTGTGCACCATCTTCGCGTAGTGACCGGCGCCGATCGCCCCGGCGTGGACGAAGCCCTCCTCGCGCGGGCCCTCCGGCCGCAGCGCGTCGAAGACGGGCATCGTGCGCTCGACCAGGTCGGCGTCGCCACCGACCATCAGGCCGTAGCCGTTGTCCAGGCCCCACACACCGCCGGAGACGCCGCAGTCGAGGTAGCCGATGCCGTGCGCGGCGAGCTTCTCGGCGTTGACGGCGTCCTGGGTGAACCGGGAGTTGCCGCCCTCGATCACCAGGTCGCCCTCGGCGAGCAGGCCGGACAGCTCCTCGACGACGGGGGCGACGACCTCGACCGGCACCATGATCCAGACCGTGCGCGGGGTGGGCAGCGCCTGGACCATCTCGGCCAGGGTGGCTGCGTCGGAGACGTCCTGGTTGCGGTCGTAGCCGGTGACGTCCACGCCACCGCGGCGCAGCCGGTCGCGCATGTTGTGGCCCATCTTGCCGAGGCCGACGAGTCCGATGTGCATGCGCGCTCCCGGGGGTGAGGTGCGGTGCGGGGTCGGGTCCGAGTGTGGTGCGGTGGACCTCAGCCCGCCATCCGCACCGGCATCAGCAGGTAGCGGTAGCCGGTGTCGTCGTCGCCCTCGGCGCCGTCCTGGCCGGTGAGCACCGCCGGCTTGGTGGCCTGGGTGAACGACAGCCGCACGTGCGTGGTGCCCAGCGCGTTCAGGCCGTCGAGCAGGAAGCCCGGGTTGAAGGCGATCGTGATGTCCTCGCCGACGAGCCGGGCCTCGAGCCGCTCGGACGCCTGCGCGTCGTCGCCCTGGCCGGCCTCGAGGTCGACCTGGCCCTCGGAGAAGCTCAGCCGCACCGGGGTGTTGCGCTCGGCCACGAGCGCGACCCGCCGGACGGCCTCGATCAGGCGGTGGGTCTCGACCACGGCGTACGTCTGCGCCTCGGCCGGGAACAGCGCCCGCACCTTGGGGTAGTCGCCGTCGACGAGCAGCGAGGTGGTGCGCCGGCCGCCGGCGGAGAAGCCGATGAGGTCCTGGCCGCCGTCGGCGGACAGCGCGACCGTGACGTCGCCGCCCTGACCGAGGGTCTTGGCGACCTCGGACAGCGTGCGGGCCCGCACCAGCGTGGCGGTCTCGGCGCCCGACGAGGCCGGCCGCCACGGCAGCTCCCGCATGGCGAGGCGGTAGCGGTCGGTGGCCAGCAGGGTGACGGTGTCGCCGGCGATCTCCATCCGCACGCCGGTGAGGATCGGCAGCGTCTCGTCGCGGCTGGCCGCGACCGTGACCTGCGCGACCGCCGAGCTGAACACCTCGGACGACACGGTGCCGGCCTCGGCCGGCATCTCCGGGCGGGCCGGGTACTCCTCGACCGGCATGGTCATCAGGGTGAAGCGGCTCGCCCCGCAGGTGAGCACGATCTTGGCGCCGTCCTGGGCCAGCTCGACCGGCTTGTCCGGCAGGCTGCGGCAGATGTCGGCGAGCAGGCGGCCGGACACCAGCGCCTGGCCGGGCTCGCTGACGTCGGCCGGCACGTCGACCTTGGCCGAGACCTCGTAGTCGAACCCGGACAGCTCCAGGACGCCGTCGGCCCGGGCGTCGAGCAGCAGACCGGCCAGCACCGGGACGGGAGGACGGCTGGGCAGCGACCGGGCCGTCCAGGTGACGGCCTCGGCCAGCACGTCGCGCTCAACGCGCAGCTTCACAACGACCCCTTCCGGACGGGCACCTGCGCGGCCCCGGCCCGGCCGATCACCAGGACGGGATCGGCTCGGGAGGACCGCGCGCGAGATTGCGGGCCCGACCCTACGGCAGTGCACCCACGGTGGTGAACCAGGTCACCCGAGCGGGCCCGGTGACCAGCCCGCGCCGACGACCTGGCGAGGCCCTGGCGAGGGCCTCGGTCGGCCCGTCGTCCACATCCGCACAGATGGCTCGTCATCCAGCTCCGGGGAAGAGAACTGTTCTTCGTTGTCATAGCGGCTGTGCATTCTGGGGACGGAGCGCGTCGTCGCAGGTCAGGGCCCAGATCGGCTGTGGACGGGCTGTTGACGGCCGGGGGAGTGACGACCCGTGCCGGTGGACGGACGCGGTACCGGTGGGTGCCGGCCGCGCTCGTCCACAGGGGTCCACCGGCGGTCCACCGGCTCGTCCACCGTCGTCCACGAGGCTCCTCACGGCGTCCACAGAGTTGTCCACAGGTGTGGGAGAAGCGGAGAGACCCCCGCCAGCCGTGCGCCGGGGGTGGTATCCGGTCGAGCCGGGCTCAACCGCGTGGCTGCTGCCGGATCCGGTTGGTCAGCTCGGTGACCTGGTTGTAGATCGAGCGGCGCTCGGTCATCAGCTCGCGCACCTTGCGGTTGGCGTGCATCACCGTGGTGTGGTCGCGGCCGCCGAAGGCCTGGCCGATCTTCGGCAGCGACAGGTCGGTCATCTCCCGGCACAGGTACATCGCGATCTGCCGTGCCGTCACCAGCACCCGCGACCGCGAGGTGCCGGTGAGGTCCTCCAGCGTCAGCCCGAAGTAGTCGGCCGTCTGGGCCATGATCGTCGAGGCGGTGATGTCCTGGGCGCCGTCGTCGGAGATGAGGTCCTTGAGCACGACCTCGGCGAGCTGGAGGTCCACCGGCTGGCGGTTGAGGCTCGCGAACGCGGTCACCCGGATCAGGGCGCCCTCGAGCTCGCGGATGTTGGTGGAGATCTTCGAGGCGATGTACTCCAGCACGTCGTCCGGCGCCCGCAGCGAGTCGCCGATCGCCTTCTTGCGCAGGATCGCGATCCGGGTCTCGAGGTCGGGCGGCTGCACGTCGGTGAGCAGGCCCCACTCGAACCGCGAGCGCATCCGCTCCTCGAACCCGGACAGCTGCTTGGGCGGCAGGTCGGAGGTGATCACGACCTGCTTGTTCGCCTGGTGCAGCGCGTTGAAGGTGTGGAAGAACTCCTCCTGCGTCTGCACCTTGCCCTGCAGGAACTGGATGTCGTCGATGAGGAGCACGTCGACGTCGCGGTACCGGCGCTGGAACACCTGCGCCTTGTCGTCGCGGATCGAGTTGATGAACTCGTTGGTGAACTCCTCGGAGTTCACGTAGCGGACCCGCACCCCCGGGTAGAGGTGCTGGGCGTAGTCGCCGATCGCGTGCAGCAGGTGGGTCTTGCCCAGCCCGGAGTCGCCGTAGACGAAGAGCGGGTTGTAGGCCTTGGCCGGAGCCTCGGCCACCGCCACCGACGCGGCGTGCGCGAACCGGTTGGAGGCGCCGATGACGAAGGTGTCGAAGGTGTAGCGCGGGTTCAGCCGGGCCGGCTCGATGCCGCGCTGCGCGTCGCGGGGACGGGTGGCGCCGCCGACGTGGCGGCCACCCACCGGGCCCGAGGCGGGGAGGTCCTCGGCGCGGACCTCCTCGGCGGTCTGGCGGTCGGGGGTCTCGGTCGGGGTCCCGTCGGGGACGGCCGCGGCAGCGGGGTCGACCGTGACGGCCAGGCGGACCGACTGGGAGAACCGTGTGCTCAGCAGCTCGGCGATCGGCTCGCGCAGCCGGCTCTCGAACATCTGCTTGGTGAGGTCGTCCGGCACGGCGAACAGCGCGGTGTCGTCGATCAGCCCGATCGGACGGGAGAGGCGCACGAACGCCATCTGCTGCGGACTGACCCGCGGGTCCTCCTGCAGGTCGGCCCGGACGTCGGTCCAGGCGGCCAGCAGATCGGCAGAATCGGGCAAGCCCAGCGCCTCCTTCGACGTCGCCCGGAGCACGATCCACAGACTTGTCCACAACCTGTGGGATCAGCACCGAGACCGGTACCCGGGAGCGGCACCTCGAGCGGGGTTCTCCCCGTCGCCGCGTGACCGTAACAACTCCGCGCGGCCGTCCACAAGCGGATCCGGACAACGCCCGGCCGGCGCGCAGCCGACCCGGGCGCGCCCTCTACGGCGTGTCGCCGCGGGACCCGGTGCTGCGGGTGCGACGCTGGGAGGTTGGGCCAGGTGGCTCGCAGCCCGCGGCCGGTTTGACCCGCTGAGCGTGCGGGCCGTACCGTGATCAGGCCTGTCGACCGGCCACTGTCGCATGCCCACGCACCCGTCCACCCGGACGGGCCGGCGCGGGCGTCCGGTGGTGCCCGGCTCGGGAGGCACCTGGCCGAAGGCGTGCGTCCGCGCACGCGGTACATCCTTCCCCGCTGAGCACCGGAGTCGTCGTGAGCAAGCGCACCTTCCAGCCGAACAACCGCCGCCGGGCCAAGACCCACGGCTTCCGCCTGCGGATGCGCACCCGCGCCGGCCGCGCCATCCTCGCGGCGCGCCGCCGCAAGGGCCGCTCCGAGCTGTCGGCCTGATCCCGGCGCTCCCCGCGCCATCCGAGGCCTGACGCCGCACCCGTGCTCCCGGCGACGCACCGTCTGACCCGGGGCCACGAGTTCTCCCTGGCCCTGCGCAGCGGCGTGCGCGCCGGCCGGCCGTCCCTGGTGGTGCACCTCGCGGTCCCGCGCCCGGCCACCGCCGCGCGCGGTCCACCCGCTGCAGGCGCTGGACCCCGCCGACCCCCCGCGGATCGGTTTCGTGGTCTCCCGGGCCGTGGGCGGCTCGGTGGTCCGCCACCGGGTGCAGCGCCGGCTGCGGCACCTGGTGCTCCCCCTGCTCCCCGACCTGCCTGGAGGTTGCCTCGTGGTGGTCCGGGCACTGCCGTCGGCGGCCACGCTGACCAGCGCCGAGCTCGACGCCGACCTGCGCCCCGCACTGAGGTCGTGCCTGCGCAAGGCCGACGCCGTCGGGACCGGCGCCCGATGAGCGCCGCGCGGACCGCCGGCCGGTTCCTCGTGCGGCTGCCGTCGCTGCTGCTGATGCTGCTCGTGCGCGCCTACCAGCTGCTCGTCTCGCCCCTGCTCGGGCCGTCCTGCCGGTTCTACCCGTCGTGCTCGGCCTACGGCCTGGAGGCGCTGAGGGTGCACGGCGCGGTCCGCGGCACCTGGCTCACCGTCCGTCGCCTGCTGCGCTGCCACCCGTGGAACCCGGGCGGCGTCGACGAAGTTCCTCCTGCGAGGGCGGGTCGTCCGCACCGCAGCCAGCACGCCTGACCTCCGCGGGCGCGCCCGCACCGAAACCCACCTAGGAGCACACGTTGGAGATCCTCAAGCCGATCGAGATCGCGGTGGCCTGGATCATGGTCCAGTTCCACTCGCTGCTCACCTCGATCGGGATGGACCCGGCGTCGGGGTGGACGTGGGCGCTGTCGATCGTCGGCCTCACCGTCGTCATCCGGATCATCCTCATCCCCCTGTTCGTCAAGCAGATCAACGCCTCTCGCGGCATGCAGCTGATCCAGCCCGAGCTGCGCAAGATCCAGGACAAGTACAAGGGGAAGAAGGACGAGGCCTCCCGGCAGGCCATGACCAAGGAGACGATGGATCTCTACAAGAAGACCGGGACCAACCCGTTCTCCTCGTGCCTGCCGATCCTGCTCCAGATGCCGATCTTCTTCGCGCTGTTCCGCGTGCTCAACGTGTACGTGGTGCAGCAGAGGGAGATCGGGCCGCTCTCGATCGAGCTCGCGAAGCAGGCCGACAGCTCCTCGCTGTTCGGTGCCCAGCTGTCGTCGACCTTCCTCAACAGCGGCGACAACTGGGAGGTCAAGGTCCTCACGGTCGTGCTGATCGTGCTGATGTCGGCCTCGCAGTTCTTCACCCAGAAGCAGCTGATGAGCAAGAACATGCCGGCCTCCGCGATGGAGGGGAACCCGTTCATCCAGCAGCAGAAGGTGCTGCTCTACGTGCTCCCGCTGGTGTTCGCGGTGTCCGGCGTGAACTTCCCGATCGGCGTGCTCCTGTACTGGCTCACCACCAACTTCTGGTCCGCCGGCCAGCAGTACTACGTGATCAAGCGCCGCCCGGCCCCCGGTTCGCCGGCCGAGACCGCCCGCAACGAGCGGCTGGCGCGCAAGGGCAAGCCGATCCCCGGCGCGGTGACGCTGATCAAGGACGACGAGCCGGAGCGCCCGCGCGGTCAGCGCACCCAGCCCAAGCGCAAGGACCGCAAGCGCAAGCCGCAGGCCGGTCCGGGCGGCGCACGCTCCGACGACGTCGACGACGAGCCCGACGCGGCCACCGGCACCTAGACCCACCTCCGCGACGCCGTGCCGCAGCGCCCACGCGCGCCGGCAGGACGTCCCGGCTCCCGACCCGTACGACCAGCCCAGCCAGGAGATCCCGATGACCGACAGCACCGACACCGCTCCCGCAGCCGCCGCCACCGACGAGGAGGCCCACGCCACGTCCGCCGAGGCGACCGCCACGGACGAGGCGGCCACCGACGAGACCGGAACCGACGAGAGCGCCGACGAGAGCAGCACCGGCGAGGACGCCACGGACGACGGCGAGCAGTCCACCCGCCGCAAGCCGTCCGTCCAGCGGCTCGAGGAGGAGGGCGACGTCGCAGCCGACTACCTCGAGGAGCTGCTCGACATCCTCGACCTGGACGGTGACATCGACATCGACGTCGAGAACGGCCGAGCCGCCGTCTCCGTCGTCGCCGACCCGGGCTCGGAACGCGCCCTGAAGCGGCTCGTCGGCTCCGGCGGCGAGGTGCTCGAGGCGCTGCAGGAGCTGACCCGCCTGGCGGTGCAGACCAGCACCGGTGAGCGCACCCGGCTGATGCTCGACGTCGCCGGCCACCGGGCTGCCCGCCGCGCGGCGCTGGAGAAGGTCGCCGCGACCGCCGTCGAGCAGGTGCGCACCGGGGGCGTGAAGGTCAGCCTGGAGCCGATGACGCCGTTCGAGCGCAAGGTGGTGCACGACACCGTCGCCGCCGCGGGACTGCGGTCCGAGTCCGAGGGTGAGGACGCCGGCCGTCACGTGGTGATCCTCCCCGCCTGACCTGTTTCACGTGGAACCAG
>CAWGTL010000003.1:0-110635 GCA_963825505.1 uncultured Actinomycetota bacterium
CCAGCCACCGCCCGTACCTCGTGGACACCACCGCAGCGGCCGCCGACATCGCGGACCTGCGCCACGCCCTGCACCGCACCCCGGAGATCGGTCTGGACCTGCCGACCACGCAGGGCACGGTGCTGGAGGCGCTGCAGGGGCTCGACCTGGAGATCAGCACGGGCACCGGCACGACGTCCATCACCGGCGTGCTGCGCGGCGGCGGCGCGACGAGCGCGGACGGCGAGCGTCCGGTGGTGCTCCTGCGCGGCGACATGGACGCCCTCCCGGTGGCCGAGCAGGTCGACGTCGACTTCCGCTCCGGCACCGAGGGCCAGATGCACGCCTGCGGGCACGACCTGCACACCGCGATGCTCGTCGGTGCCGCGCGGGCGCTCACCGCCCGCCGCGAGGAGCTCGCCGGCGACGTCGTGTTCATGTTCCAGCCCGGCGAGGAGGGCTTCGACGGCGCCGGCGTGATGATCGAGGAAGGCGTCCTGGACGCCGCGGGACGCCGTCCCGACGCCGCCTGGGCGCTGCACGTGATGTCGGGGCTCGCGCCGCGCGGCGTGGTGGCCGGCCGCGGCGGACCGATGATGGCGGCCTCGAACGAGCTGCACGTGACGGTCAAGGGTGCTGGCGGCCACGGGTCGGCGCCGCACCGCTCGAAGGACCCGATCCCGGCGGCGGCCGAGATGATCACCGGCCTGCAGGTGCTGCTGTCGCGGATCATCAACCCGTTCGACACCGCCGTGCTCACCGTCGGGCAGTTCCACGCCGGCACCAAGGCCAACATCATCCCGGACGAGGCGCGCTTCTCGTGCACCTTCCGCTGCTTCGACGAGGCCGTCCTCGACCTGGTCGAGCGCGAGACCGTCCGGTTCTGCCAGGGCACCGCGATGGCGTACGGCCTCGAGGTCGACGCGCAGTTCACCCGCCAGTACCCCGTCACCGTGAACGACGTCGACTCGGTCGCCCGGGCCGGGCAGCTCGTCGAGCAGGTGCTGGGCACCGGCCGGTTCCTGGAGATGCCGCAGCCGATCACCGGGTCGGAGGACTTCTCCCGCATCCTGCAGGCGGCGCCCGGCGCGATGCTGTTCCTCGGTGCCTGCGTCGACGAGGACTACGTCTCCGCGCCCGACAACCACTCCCCCTTCGCGGCTTTCAGCGACGACGTCCTCGCCGACGGCGCCGCGCTCTACTGCGAGCTCGCCGTCGCCTCCCTGGCCCGCGCGTGAGCCAGGGCGTCACCGCGCAGGGACCGGGGGGCGGTCGCGTCGCGGTCGTCACCGGCGCCTCGAGCGGCATCGGCGAGGCCACCGCGCGGCGGCTCGCGGCGGACGGCTGGCACGTCGTCGCCGCGGCCCGACGGGCCGAGCGGCTGGCCGCGCTCGTCGACGAGATCGGCGGCACCGCAGTCGTTCTCGACGTCACGTCCGACGACTCGGTGGCCGGGTTGCTGGCGGCGCTGGGCGACCTGGGGCGCGGCGTCGCGCTGCTGGTGAACAACGCCGGCGGCGCGCTCGGCACCGACACCGTCGCCGACGCCTCGCTCGAGGACTGGCGGCAGATGCACGAGGTGAACGTGCTCGGCACCCTGCGCGTCACCCGGGCCCTGCTGCCCCTGCTGCAGGAGTCGCCGGCGGCGCACGTGGTGGTGATGACGTCCACCGCCGCGCAGGTCGTGTACCCCGGCGGCGGCGGGTACACCGCGGCCAAGCACGCCGAGGGCGCCCTCGCGCGCACCCTGCGGCTCGAGCTGGTCGGCACCCCCGTGCGGGTCACCGAGATCGCGCCCGGCATGGTGCACACACCCGAGTTCTCGCTGCTGCGCAACCGCGGCGACGCCGACGCCGCCGCCAAGGTCTACGAGGGCGTCGACCGACCCCTCACCGCCGACGACGTGGCCGAGTGCGTCCGCTGGACCGCCTCGCTCCCGGCCCACGTCGACGTCGACCTCCTGGTGGTCCGCCCCGTCGCCCAGGCCGCCCAGCACCTCGTCCACCGCGGCCCCCTGTTCGACGGCTGACCCCGCCTCCCTGCCCCGCTGGCCTAGTGAACGTGGTGATCGCCCCGTTCACTAGGCCAGCGAGCCTCGCGAACAAGCAGTCGGCATCGCCAGGACGCCTCAGCCGGCCCGGACGGTGACGGCGGAACGGGCGAAGGCGTCCAGCAGACGTCGCCGCACGAGCGCCAGGTCGTGCACCTCCGCCCAGGTGAAGCGGACGACGACCCACCCCGCCCGCTCGATGGCCAGCTCGCGCTGACGCTCGGCCACCAGCACGTCACTGGCACTCTGGCCCGGCTTCAGCAGCCGGCCGTACTTGACCTTCCCGTCGAACTCTCCGACGACACCGTGGGCGGTCCACGCGAGGTCGACCTCGTAGGTGCCGCGGTCGGTGCGCACGGTCAGCTGCAGGTCGTCCGGTGGCAGACCCACCGCGTGGCACACCAGACGGGTGAGCGTCTCGCCGACCGACTGCGAGCGCCCGTCGGCGAGCGCCACCGCACGTGCTGCCGGCGCGGCACCTGGCCAGTGCCGACAAGCCTCCAGCTCCTCGAGCAGGGACGCCGGGTCGAGCCCTCGTGCCAGGGCGGCGTCGATCACGACCACGGCCGAGGTCTGCTCGAGCACACGTCCGAGGTCGACGACGGTCCGAGCAGGCCGGGTGACCTCGAGGCCGGCGAGCCGCTCGGTCGTCGGGACCGGTCCGGCGTGGTGGCACACGCCGGCCTGGTGGCGGGTGGCTCCGGGCTGTCCCGGACGGGTCAGGTGCACCTCATCGAGCCGGACGGCGTGCAGCGGGAGGTCGTGCGCCACTGCGGCGGTGAGGTGGCTGAAGACCGCGGGCGCGCTCACCCTCGTCGCCACCGCCCTGGCGTTGAGCAGGTGCCGGCTGCGGGAGTCGAGTGCGGCCCACGTCGAGCTCGTGGTGTAGACACCGCGCCGCAGCCGGACCAGGTCGCCGCGGCTGCGCAGGCGGCCGAGCTCCTGACCGGTCAGGCCGGCCGCCACGGCCTGCGCCGTGGTGAACACGCCCTGCTGGGCGTCGAGGGCAGCGGTGATCGCGACGGGGAGAAGCATGCGAGCAGGCTGGCCGCCGCCGCACGGCCGCGTCGACCGTCCCGGGCGATCTGTGGACGCAGACGGTTCGCACCCCCACGTCGCTGTGGACAACCCGCCGTCCTCCGGGCGAGGCGGACTACGTCTTTGCGGTGCTCGCACGCCTAGTGAACGTGGCGACCACCACGTTCACTAGGCCAGCGAGGCCAAGGAGGGGTCACCGCGTCAGGGGGCGTTGGGCTCCGGGGAGTCGGCGGCGGGGAAGGCCTGGACGAACTGCTGGACGACCTCGCCGGAGACCGCGCCGCAGAGCTGGCGGACGCCGCCGTCGGCGGTCCAGTGCGACAGCGCGACGGGACGGTCGGCGGGGAGCCGGCCGTGGCTGCCGTCCCAGGGGACGACGACGAGCTTGCCGCCCGTGGCGGGGTCCTCGCGGGCGAGGTCGGCGACGGCGCGCAGGTCGTCGACCTGGTCTGCCGGCAGGTCGGTGTCGTACCAGACGAGCGTGTAACCGTGCTCGAGGTTGTGCACCAGCTGCTCCACCACGGGGGCGTCGGTGACGGCGTAGAACGGCGCCGCGGGGTACAGCGGCGCCGGCAGGTGCGGGCCGCTGGACGGCGGGACGGTGTCGTACTCGACGACGACGCGGTCCGGCTCGCTCGTGCCGGGGCCCACGTGCGTGGCGATGCCCTTGCCGGGGTCGCGCACGACGTCGTCGCAGGCCGCCTCGGACGCCGGGACGCCGACGTCGGCGAGGGACGTCGAGCCACCGCGCAGGAGCGCCACGCCGACCACGACGGAGGTGACGGCCAGCACGACCACCAGCACCGCGCCGCCGACCACCAGCGCCACCACGCGACCCCCTGCGCCACTCGCGCCAGCTGCCCCATCGGGTGCGGGCGCGACGGCCGACGGAGGCGGGGTCCGCCAGGGGTCGGGCAGGCTCACCGTGCGGCGGCCAGGTCCCGCTCTGACTGCTCGACCACGTTCTGCAGCAGCATCGCGCGGGTCATCGGGCCCACGCCGCCGGGGTTCGGCGACAGCCAGCCGGCGACGTCGGCGACCGCGGGGTCGACGTCGCCGCGCAGCCGGGCCTTCCCGTCGCCGTCGGCCACGCGCGAGACGCCGACGTCGAGCACCGCCGCACCGGGACGCACCATGTCAGCCGTCACCAGGCCGGGGACTCCCGCAGCCGCGACCACGACGTCGGCACGGCGGACGTGCTCGGCGAGGTCGCGGGTTCCGGTGTGGCACAACGTGACCGTCGCATTGACGTCCTTGCGGGTGAGCAGCAGCCCGAGCGAGCGGCCGACCGTGATGCCGCGCCCGACGACGCAGACCTCGGAGCCGCGCAGGTCGACGCCGTGTCGCCCGAGCAGCTCGATGATGCCGCGCGGGGTGCACGGCAGCGGGCTGGTCATCTCCTCCGACACCCGCAGCACGAGGCGCCCGAGGTTGGTGGGGTGGAGGCCGTCGGCGTCCTTGGCGGGGTCGATCAGCTCGAGCACGCGCTGCTCGTCCAGGCCCTTCGGCAGCGGGAGCTGGACGATGTAGCCGGTGCACGCCGGGTCGTCGTTCAGCCGGCGGACGGCCGCCTCGACCTCGTCCTGCGTGGCGGTGGCGGGCAGGTCCTCGCGGATCGAGGCGATACCGACCTCGGCGCAGTCCTTGTGCTTGCCGTTCACGTACCAGCGGCTGCCGGGGTCGTCACCGACGAGCACGGTGCCGAGGCCCGGGACGACACCCCGCTCGCGCAGCGCGGCGACCCGCACGGTGAGCTCGGCCTTGATCGCCGCCGCGGTGGCGGTGCCGTCGAGGACCTGTGCGCGGGTCGCGTGCGTTCCGGTGGCGGACGCGCCGCTCACCAGGTCTCCAGGCCGTCGTAGAGCGGGAAGTCGTGGGCCAGCGTGGCCACCCGGCCGCGCAGGGCGTCGACGTCGGCGGTGGGCAGCAACGCCGCGGCGATGATGTCGGCCACCTCGGTGAACTGCTCGGTGCCGAAGCCGCGGGTCGCCAGCGCGGGCGTGCCGATCCGCAGGCCCGAGGTGACCATCGGCGGCCGCGGGTCGAACGGGACCGCGTTGCGGTTCACGGTGATGCCGGCCTCGTGCAGCCGGTCCTCGGCCTGCTGGCCGTCGAGCTCGCTGTGGCGCAGGTCGACCAGGACCAGGTGCACGTCGGTGCCCCCGGTGAGCACCGACACCCCGGCGTCGCGCACGTCGGCGCCGGTGAGCCGGTCGGCGAGGATCCGGGCGCCCTCGAGGGTGCGTTCCTGGCGGGCCTTGAACTCGGCGCCGGCCGCGACCTTGAACGCCACCGCCTTGGCCGCGACGGCGTGCATGAGCGGACCGCCCTGCTGGCCCGGGAACACCGCGGAGTCGATCTTCTTCGCGTGCTCGGCGCGGCTGAGGATGGTGCCGGAGCGCGGGCCGCCGAGGGTCTTGTGCACGGTGGTGGTGACGACGTCGGCGTGCGGCACCGGGGACGGGTGCAGCCCGGCGGCGACCAGGCCGGCGAAGTGCGCCATGTCGACCATGAGCAGCGCGCCCACCTCGTCGGCGACCTCGCGGAACGCGGCGAAGTCGAGGTGGCGCGGGTACGCGGACCAGCCGGCGATGATGAGCTTGGGCTGGCGCTCCTTGGCGATCCGGCGCACCTCGTCCATGTCGACCAGGTGCGTCTCGGGCGAGACGCCGTACGCGGCGACGTCGTACAGCCGGCCGGAGAAGTTGATCTTCATCCCGTGCGTGAGGTGACCGCCGTGGGCCAGCTCGAGGCCGAGGATGGTGTCGCCGGGACGGATCAGCGCGTGCATGACGGCGGCGTTGGCCTGCGCGCCGGCGTGCGGCTGGACGTTGGCGTGCTCGGCGCCGAACAGCGCCTTGGCGCGGTCGCGCGCCAGGTTCTCGGCGACGTCGACGTGCTCGCAGCCGCCGTAGTACCGCTTGCCCGGGTAGCCCTCGGCGTACTTGTTGGTGAGCACCGAGCCCTGCGCCTCCAGGACGGCGCGCGGCGCGAAGTTCTCGCTGGCGATCATCTCGAGGGTGTCGCGCTGGCGGCCGAGCTCGGCGTCCAGGACGGCGGCGATCTCGGGGTCGAGCTCGCGCAGCGGGGCGTTGCTCACGGCGACGCTGGCGGCCGGGTCGGTGCCCGCGGTCAGCGAGGCGCTCAGGTCGGTCTGGGTCATGTCGTCTCCTCGAAGTGGCTGTGTCGCGCATTCCGGTGACGGCGGGCCCAGGCGATCGACCCGTGGTCGTGCTGCACTCCTCGCCACTCCCCGGTGGTGGACCACCTGAACGCCAGTCGTGGCGCGGTCAGGCTACCAAGCGCCGCGGCCCGCCCGAGCCGGCACCGCCCCGTACGCTCGGCGCGTGCAGCCGTCGTCCTACGTCCTCGCGCTGTCGTGCCCCGACCGGCCCGGCATCGTCCACGCGGTGTCCGGGGTGCTCGCCGACGCAGGCGGAAACATCACCGAGAGCGGCCAGTTCTCCGACCCGGGCACCGGACGGTTCCTGATGCGGGTGCAGGCCGACGTCGCGCTCGGCCAGGACGACCTGACCGCGCGGTTCGCGCCGGTCGCCGAGCAGTTCGCGATGACCTGGCGCCTCGACCTGCTCGGCCGCCGGATGCGCACCCTGGTGATGGTCAGCCGCGAGGCGCACTGCCTCAACGACCTGCTGTTCCGGCAGCGCTCCGGCCTGCTTCCGGTGGAGGTGCCCGCGGTGGTCTCCAACCACGAGGACCTGCGTCCGCTGGCGCAGTTCTACGACGTGCCGTTCCACCACCTCCCGGTCGCGGACGGCGGCAAGGCCGACGCGGAAGCCCGGCTGCTGCGGCTGGTCGAGGAGACCGACGCCGAGCTCGTCGTCCTCGCCCGCTACATGCAGGTGCTGTCCGACGACCTGTGCCGCTCGCTCGCCGGTCGCGTCATCAACATCCACCACTCGTTCCTGCCCTCGTTCAAGGGCGCCAGGCCGTACCACCAGGCCCGCGAGCGCGGCGTGAAGCTGATCGGCGCCACCGCGCACTACGTGACGGCCGACCTCGACGAGGGGCCGATCATCGAGCAGGACGTCGAGCGCGTCGACCACACGATGGACGTGCCCGCGCTGCGGGCGATCGGGCAGGACATCGAGGCCCAGGTGCTGGCCCGTGCGGTGCGCTGGCACGCCGAGCACCGGGTGCTGCTCGACGGCACCCGCACCGTCGTCTTCCGCTGACCGCGCGCACGTTCAGAGCGTGAGCCGCACCACCGGACGGGCCGGGGTCGGCCGTGCCACGACGGTGAACCCCGCGGCGAGGAAGGTGCTGAGGGGCCCGTGGTACAGGTTCGCCCCCGGCACCTTGCCCCCGCGCTCGGCGACGTCGACGGGGTGGCCCTCCAGCACGGCGGCGCCGTGGTCGCGGGCGAACGGGATCGCCGCGTCGAGCAGCGCGGCGGCGACTCCCTGACGGCGGTGTCCCACCTTGACGACGAAACACGCTGTGCGCCAGATGCTCTCGTCGTCCGGGTCGCCGATGGGGCGCGTCGTGCGGTGGGTGGTCACCCGGGGGAAGGACGGGCGCGGCCCGACCTGCAGCCACCCGACAGGGGCGTCGTCCACGTAGGCCAGCAGCCCCGCAGGCCGCAGCTCGTCGCGTCGCAGCCCGTCGTGCAGCGCCTCGCGGTTGGTGTCCGTGGCCCTCAGGTAGCCCTCGCCGGTGGTGACGAAGAACTGGCACCAGCACCACGACGGGTCGCCGCGGGTGCCGAAGACCTGCACCACGTCGTCCCACAGCGCCGGGGTCGCCTGCTCGACCCGCACGCCCGTCGGACCGGTCGCCGCCGCCATCGTCCGACGGTAACGGGAATGCCTCGCCGGTGACGTGCGCTGCCCCGCGGTATGAGCATCCCGTTCACGACCACCGTCCGCGGCGTCACCGTCCCGACCCTGGGGTTCGGCACCTGGGAGGTGGAGGGCGACGACGCCGTCGAGGGCGTCCGCGACGCGCTCGTCGCGGGGTACCGGCACGTCGACACGGCGTTCATCTACGGCAACGAGGAGCTGGTCGGCGAGGGCATCGCTCGCAGCGGCGTCGCACGCGACGACTTCTGGCTGACGACCAAGGTCTGGAAGGACGCCTACGCGCCCGACGACGTGCGGGCCAGCGCCGAGCGCTCCCTGCGGTCGCTGCGCACGGACCACCTCGACCTGCTGCTCCTGCACTGGCCGGTGGGTGGCGACCAGGTGATGGTCGACGCGCTCGGCGCGCTGGTGGGCCTGCGCGAGCAGGGCAGCATCCGCGAGCTCGGGGTCTGCAACGTCCCGGCGTCGATGCTCGGACGGCTGCACGACGCGGTGCCGCAGCTGTTCGCCGACCAGGTGGAGTACCACGCCCAGCTCGGTGCCGACCGGCTGCTGGAGGTGGCCCGCCCGCGCGAGGTGATGGTCACGGCGTACAGCCCGCTCGGCAACGGCAAGGGGATCATCGACGCCGACCCCGTGCGGGAGATCGCGGCGGCCCGCGGCGCCACCCCGGCGCAGGTTGCCATCGCGTGGCTCGCCCAGCAGGACGGCGTCACGGTCATCCCCCGCTCGACGAACCCGGACCGGCGCCGCGAGAACCTCGCCGCCCTCGAGGTCGACCTCACCGCCGACGACGTCGCGGCGCTGGACGCGCTGTCCGCCACCGGACGTCGCGTCGTCGACCCGCCGTGGTCGCCCGACTGGGAGGACTGACCGCGTCAGGTGCCAGGGTGTCCCCATGACGCGCACGCTCTTCAGCGGTGGGGTGCTGTTCGACGGCACCGGGTTCGACGAGGGAGACCTCGTGGTCGAGGACGGCCTGGTGGTCGACGTCGGCACGGGGCTCGACGGTGACGAGCAGGTCGACTGCACGGGCCGCACCCTGACGCCCGGCATCGTGGACTGCCACGTGCACGCGATGTTCTCGGGCATCGACGTGATGAAGCAGATCCAGAACCCGTTCTCGTACCCGTTCTACGAGGCGGCCCGGAACCTCGGTGCGACCCTGCGCACCGGCGTCACCACCGTGCGCGACGCGGGCGGCTCCGACGCAGGGCTGCGCAAGGCGGTGCAGGACGGCCTGGTCGCCGGGCCGCGGATGCAGATCGCGATCACGATCATCAGCCAGACCGGTGGCCACGGGGACGACTGGATGCCGTGCGGGGCCGACGTCCCGTTCCTGGTGTCGCACCCGGGGATGCCGACCAGCGTGGTCGACGGCGTCGACCCGATGCGCCAGAAGGCCCGCGAGATCCTGCGCGCCGGCGCCGACGTCCTGAAGGTGTGCACCACCGGCGGCGTGCTGTCGGCCGCCGACGACCCGCGGCACTCGCAGTTCTCGCCCGCCGAGCTCGCCGTGCTGGTCGAGGAGGCCTCCGCGCAGCACAAGCCGGTGATGGCCCACGCGCAGGGCGCCGAGGGCATCAAGAACGCGGTCCGCGCAGGCATCCGCTCGGTCGAGCACGGCATCTACCTCGACCCCGAGGGCATCGACCTCATGCTCGAGGCCGGGACGTTCCTCGTCCCGACCCTGGCCGCTCCGCGCGCCGTGATCGCCGCCGCCGCCGCGGGTGCCGCCATCCCGACGACGATGGTCGAGAAGGCGGTCGCGACCGCGGCGATCCACACCGACGCGATCACGGCGGCCGCGGCCGCCGGCGTCCGGATCGCGATGGGCACCGACTCCGGCGTCGGCCCGCACGGGTTCAACCTCGACGAGCTCGGCCTGATGGTCGGCTGCGGGATGAGCGCCGAGCAGGCGTTCGCCGCCTCGACCCGCACCGCCGCCGAGCTGCTGGGCCTGCACGAGTCGATCGGACGGCTGGCCGCGGGCTACGTGGCCGACCTCGTGCTGTTCGACGGCGACCTGCGCGGCCACGGCCTCGCCGACCTCGGCGACCGGGTGGTCGACGTCTGGCAGGGCGGCGTCCGGGTGCCGCGAGAGCCCGCGGGATCCTGAGCAGATCGGTCTGTCACCTCCGGGGCCACTGGCGCGTGGAGGGTGCATGACCACCAGGGGGACCCGAGGCTCGGCCGGTGATGCCTGGGCGTCCGAGGACCTGGTCGTGCTGGCGGACGTGGCGGCGGCCGACCGGACGCTGGACGACCTGCGCGACCGCTACGCCAGGTGCGCAGAGCCGGTCGACGGCGCGCCGGCGCAGACCTCGACCACCACGGAGGCCCCCGGCGTCGGCGACGAGGCCTTCGTCCTGCTGATCGACGTGCCGAACGACAACTACCCGGAGTCCTCCACGTCGGTGGTCGTCAGACAGGGCAGCACGGTGGCGATGTACGTGCTGGTCGGTCCGCTGCTCGGCGACGGGACGCTCGCGGACAGCGGGCTGCAGTCGCTCGTCGAGGAGTTCGTGGCGGCCGCGTCGGCTCAGTGACGCCGGCGCCAGGCGGAGCGCGCCGACAGGACGACCACCAGCGGCCACAGCGACTGGGCGCCGGCAGCGGCCCGCTCGGCCAGACCGACCCGGTCGCCGCCGAGCTCGGCACCGAACCAGGCGAGCGTGCCGAGCAGCACGGCCGACCCGGCCACGACGACCGGCGTCCGCAGGCCGGCCGGGAGCCCGCGCTCGGACCGGCGGCCGCGGGCGAGCCGCTCGACCACGGGCCAGGTGCCGAGCAGCACGAACGCGACGCCGGCGGTGAGGGCGTGCAGGGGCGCGTCGGCCTCGCCCTGACCGCCCGGCAGCGGGAACAGCGCGACCGCGGTGCTCGCCGCGCCGCCGAGGGCGTGCCACACCCGGCCGGGCGTGGTCGCCCGGCGCAGCGCGAGCGCGGTGACCACGTGCGCCGCACCGGTGCCCGCGATGCCCGCGGTCATCACCCAGCGGTGGTCGGCGTCGAGGGCGGCCAGGGCGCTGATCGTCCCGGCGACCTGGTCGAAACCGTTCTCCTGCAACGCTGCTGCCAGGGTCCAGCCGCCGATGATGAACACCGGTGCGGCCACGGCGCTGACCACTCCCCACCACGGCACCTCGTGGGCGTCCGCCTCCTCGCGGCTCACGGACCCGGCACCCGGACGACCAGCAGGGCGATGTCGTCGGCGGCGTCGTCGTCCTGGAAGCGCAGGACGGCGTCGGCCACGCACCCCGCCAGCGAGGTCGCGGCGAGCCCGCGCGCGCCCTCCAGCAGCTCGACCAGGCGCTGCTCGCCGAACAGCCCGCTCTCGCCCCGCGCCTCGGTCACCCCGTCGGTGTACAGCACCAGCGCGTCACCGGGGCGCAGCCGCACCGCGATGTCGGTGAGGTCGATCTCGGGGAACAGCCCGATCGCCCCGCCGGGCTCCCCCACGGGGCGCACCGGCCCGTCGTGCGGCAGCAGCATCGGCTGGGCGTGCCCGCCGAGGGCCAGCACCACGTCGAGCTGGCCGTCCTGGCGCGGCGTCAGCACCCCGGTCGCGACGGTCAGGTAGGTCTCGTCCTCGGTCTCGTCGACCATGTGCTGGTTGAGGCCCGCGAGCGCGGTGGAGGGCGCGGCGCCCGGCACCGACAGCGCCCGCAGGGTGTACCGCGCCATCGCCGTGATCGCGGCCGACGAGGCGCCCTTGCCGCTGACGTCCCCGATCGCGAACGCCCACCGGTCGCCGAGCGGGTGCACGTCGTAGAAGTCGCCGCCCACCTCGCGACCGGCGCCGGCGGGCCGGTACACGGCGCCGAGCTCGACACCCGGCAGGGCGGGCAGGGCGCTGGGCCGCAGCGAGCGGCTGAGGGTGGCCGCCACCCGCGCCTGGTCGGCGAGCGCCCGCTCCCGCCGCTGCTCCTCGGCGCGGCGCGCCGTCACGTCGCGCGCCACGAGCAGCCGCCCGCCGGCGTGCCCGCGTGCGTCCGGCAGGTCGGTGACCTGGACCTCCAGCTCGACCTGCCCGTCGGGGGCGTCGAACCGGGAGTCCCGCGTGCCCGGCCCGGCCAGCGCGATCGCCCTCAGCGGCTCGGGCAGCTCGCTGCCGCGCCAGCCCGAGCGCCAGCCGAGCATCGTCAGCGCCGCCGGGTTGGCCTCGACCGCGCGGCACTCGTCGTCCAGGACGAGCACCGCGTCGGTCATCCCGCGCACGACAGCGCCGAAGGCGACGGGCGCGAGCCGCAGCAGCCGGCGCTCGAGCAGCGCCCGCGCGATCAGCGCCGCCGAGACGGTGAAGGCGATCGGGGTCAGGTCGACCCGCGACAGCGGGCCGACTCCGAGGTTGTAGCCGAGATTCACCACGAACGGCAGGACGCCGGCGCCCACGAGCGACCACGCCTCTCCCTGGTAGAGCCGCGAGCGCCGCAGGAGGCTCGTCACGAAGACCACCACCGCGCCCACCATCAGGACGTTCACGTAGACCAGGTGGACCCAGAACGCGGGTCCGGACAGCGAGAGGGCGGGGGCGTCCGGCGGGCTGGCGGGGTCGAGGCTGCGGACCAGGTCGTGGGTCGCGGGCACGGCGAGCAGCGCCAGCACGCCGAGCGGCTCGATCGCGAGCGCGGTGAGAGCGATCGGCGTCAGGCGGCGGGCGCGCCCGGTCCAGCACAGGACGAACGCCACGAACGACGGCACCAGCGCGCCGATGCCGACGTACTTCAGATCGCCCCACAGCAGCGAGGTCTCGCGGGTGGTGAGCAGCTCGCCCGCGTACGCGCCGCTCCAGAGCGCGGTGGAGACGAGGACGGCGGCGAGCGCCGTGCCGGCGCCGCCGCGACGGCGGGACCACACGAAGGAGGCGAGGATCAGGCACAGAGCGGCGTCGACGATGAAGCACGTCCCCACGACGGCGATCGCCACGCGCACCTCCCCCGGCGCCTGCCGGGGCGCACCTGCGCACATCCTCGCCGACCCGGACGCCGTCCACCCGCCGTTTGCGCAGGTCGTGCCCGGTGCTCACCCGGCGGGGTGGCGCCGGTCACTCACCGCGTAGGTTGCGAGGATGCGCCCGGAAGACATCGACCTGCTCCGTTCTGCGTCCGCGCCGTCGCTGACCCCGGACGGGCGGCTGGCCGTCACCGCCGTGTCGCGGCCCAGCACCGCGACCGACCGCTACCCGTCCTCGCTGTGGGCGGTCCCCACCGACGGCTCGCCCGCGCGACGGCTCACCACCGGCCCGTCCGACAGCGCTCCCGCGGTGTCGCCGGACGGCCGCCACGTCGCGTTCCTGAGGGCGCCGGAGAAGGGCGCCCCGCAGGTGGCGGTGCTCGCCCTCGACGGCGGCGAGCCCGTGGTGCTCACCGACCACAAGGCCGGCGGCGGCGCCCCTCGGTGGAGTCCCGACGGCACCCGGCTCGCCTACAGCGCGAGGGTGCCGGAGCAGGGCCGCTACGGCACCGACGAGGAGGTCGGCCCGGACGCCGAGCCGCCGCGGCTGGTGACCACCAACACCTACAAGGTCGACGGCCTCGGCTACACCCGCGACCGGCGCCAGCACCTGTTCGTGCTCGACGTGTCGACCGTGCTGGACACCACGGCCGACCCGGTCGCCGACCTGCCGGAGCTCCCCCTGGCACCGCACCAGGTCACCGACGGCGACCAGGACGACGTGGCGCCGGCCTGGAGCCCGGACGGGCGCCTGCTCGCGTTCGTCTCGGACCGGCACGAGGGCAACGACCTCGACCTGCGGTCCGGGATCTACCGGGTCGCGGCCGAGGGCGGCGAGGTGCACCCGGTGGCGCTCGGGGACCTCGCGGTCGACCAGGTCGAGTGGGTCGACGACCACCGTCTCGTGGCCGTGGCGGGCGACCTCGGTGCGGAGGGTCTCGCGTTCGTCGGCTCGACGCCGGGGCTGTTCCGGTTCGACCTGCCGGCCGACCTGGCCGGTCCGGTCGAGGGCGTGCGCCTCACCGACCTCGACACCGACCTCGGCGAGCCGGGCTCGCGCGTGGTCGTGGTCGGCGACCACGTGCTGCTCAGCGTCCGCGACCGCGGCGCAGTCCGGCTGGAGCGGGTCGCCGTCGACGCCGAGCCGGGCACCGTGCCCGAGGTGCTCGTCGACGGGCAGCGGCTGGTGCGCGGCGCCGCCGCGACCCCGGACGGGTCGACGGTCGCTGTCGTCGTCACCTCGCCCGAGCGGTCCGGCGACCTCGGCGTGCTCGAGGGTGGCGACGTGCGGCTGCTCACCGACCTCAGCGCCCCCGTGCGGGCCACCGGGCGGGTGCGCCCGCTGCACGAGCGCGTGGCCACCAGCCCCGACGGGTACCCCGTCCACGGATGGGTGGTGCTGCCCGACCCCGCCGAGCACGGGGACGGCCCCTACCCGGTGCTGCTCAACATCCACGGCGGGCCGTACACGATGTACGGCTGGACGCTGTTCGACGAGGCGCAGGTCTACGCCGGCGCCGGCTACGCCGTGGTGCTGTGCAACCCGCGCGGGTCGGCCGGCTACGGCCGCGACCACGGCCTGGCGGTCAAGGGCGCTTTCGGGGAGCGCGACGCCGACGACGTCGTCGCGTTCCTGGACCACGTGCTGGAGAACGACTCGCTGCACCTCGACGCCTCACGCGTCGGCGTGATGGGCGGTTCGTACGGCGGGTACATGACGGCCCTGCTCACCACCCGCACCCAGCGGTTCGTCGCGGCGGTCGTGGAGCGCGGCTACCTCGACCCGGAGACGTTCGCCGGCTCGTCCGACATCGGGTGGTTCTTCCCCTCGCAGTACCACGGGACGGTGGAGGCGATGCGGGCCCAGGCGCCGATGACGCACGTCGACCAGGTGACCACGCCGACGCTGGTCATCCACTCCGAGGCCGACTGGCGCTGCCCGGTCGACCAGGGCCAGCGCTGGTACGCCGCGTTGCGGCGGCAGGGCGTGGAGTCCGAGCTGCTGCTGTTCCCGGGCGAGGGTCACGAGCTGACCCGGTCCGGACGGCCCAAGCACCGGCTGGCGCGGTTCGAGCACGTCCTGCGCTGGTGGGAGAAGCACCTGCCCGTGGGCTGAGCCGGACGCCGTGCAACCGGCCGGCCCCCTCGCCGGTGATGGAGGGTGGAGGCCGGAGCGACCGGCTCGGGGGAGGCAGCAGATGCAGACGTCGGACGGAGAACGCGAGTTCGACGCGTTCTACCTGGCGAGCAGGCGGGCGGTGCTCGGCGCGCTGACCGCGATGACCGGTTCGGCGGCCGAGGCGCAGGACTGCACGCAGGAGGCCTACGCCCGCTGCTGGCAGCGGTGGGACCACGTCCGGCGCCTGGACTCGCCGGAGGCGTGGGTGCGCACCGTGGCCTGGCGGGTGGCGACCAACCGGTGGCGCAAGGGCGTCAACCGCTGGCGGGCCCACGACCGCGAGGGCGTGCGCGTCGCCGGCGCACCGTCGGAGGACACCGTCGCGCTGGTCGCCGCCCTGCGTCGGCTGCCCGAGGCGCAGCGTCGCGCGATCGTCCTGCACCACCTGGTGGGCCTGTCCGTCGAGGAGGTCGCCGCCGAGACGTCAGCACCGTCCGGCACCGTCAAGGCCCGTCTCTCGCGGGGCCGTGCGGCCCTGCGTCCCCTGCTGAGCACCGAGGAGGTGGACCGTGCCCGGTCCTGACCAGCTGACGCAGGGCCTGGCACGCGTCGCCGCCACGTCCGACGAGAACCGGCTCCCCGGGACGTCGGAGGTCCGCCGTCGCGGGGAGCAGCGCACCCGCCGCCGGCGTGCCGCGGTCGTGGCGGCCACCGTGTGCCTGGTCGGTGGCACCGCGATCGCCGCGCACGCCGTCCTCGGTGGCGACGCGCCGCGCACCGTACCGGCCACGCCGGCGCCGGCGCCGGCGCCGACCAGCACCGCACCGCCGGCCACGACCGGCACGGCGGCGCCGCCGGACGAGGTCGACGAGCAGTGGCCCGAGGCGCTGGCGCAGCTCGAGCCGGGCACGGACGTCTGGCTGGTGCTGCTGGCGGTGGCACCTCCGCGTGACCCCGCGCTCGACCGGGCGGCGCAGCGCTGGGTCGAGCTCACCCCGTACGCGTCCGACCCCTGGAGCGCGGACCTGACCTGGATCCAGCCGCAGGCGGCCGCCGACCCGGGGGTCGTGGCGGCGTGCCCGGCGGTCGTGGACAGCCCCTCCGAGTGCGTGGCCCAGCAGGCGGCCTTCGCGACGCAGGCCGACGCCGAGCGGTTCATCGAGCTGTATGCCGATCCGGTGCACGGACCGTTCCCGTGGAACACCGGTTCCCTGGACTGAACGTCGACGTCGTGGGTGCCGGAGTCGGACCGCGACCTGTCGCGTCAGTCGCGGCGAGGGCCGCCGAGGCGGTGGGTGCCGTCGCACCAGGGGGCGATGGCGCTGCGGCCGCAGCGGCAGACCGCGGTGGTGGCGCGACGGCTGGTGGCGACGGTGCCGTCGGGGGCGACCACCTCGACGGGCCCGCGGACGAGGAGCGGACCGTCCGGGCAGAGGGTGATCCGGGTCGGCGCGTCGGCGTCGGTGCGGTGCGTCACACGTCCAGCATGCGTCGGGCGTCGACCCGGCGCGCGCCGAGAACGCCGGTCTCCCAGCGGATGCGGGCCCCCCGGGATGGGGGTACAACCGATCAGGTGACCCGTCCACCGGCAGGCGACCGCCTCCCGCTCCCGTCCCCGCGCGGTCCACTCACCGCCGCGCTGCTCACCACGCTGGTCGGTGACCCCGGCACCGTCGACCTGCGATCGGTGCAGGTCTCGACCACCACCGACGCCGTCCTCGACGACGACCTCCAGCTCGCGCTGTTCATGCTCTACGAGCTGCACTACCGCGGTCTCGAGGGCGTCGACGACCGGTGGGAGTGGGCGCCGGACCTGCTGCGCCTGCGCGGCGAGCTCGAGGCGAGGTTCGAGGCGGCGCTGGACGACCGGCTCGGCGAGGCGCCCGAGGTCGCGACCGCGGACGAGCTCGAGGCGGTGCTGGACGACCTCACCCGTCCCGACCCGGGCGGTCGGCTCACCGGGTTCATCGCCCGCAAGGCCGAGGTCGAGCACCTGCGCGAGCTGCTGGCCCACCGCTCGGTGTACCACCTGAAGGAGGCCGACCCGCACACCTGGGCGGTCCCCCGGCTGCACGGCGGGCCGAAGGCGGCGTTGGTCGAGATCCAGGCCGACGAGTACGGCGGCGGCCGCCCGGAGTGGGTGCACGCGACCTTGTTCGCGCAGGCGATGCGGGGCGTCGGGCTGGACGACGCCTACGGCTCGCTGGCCGACGTCGTCCCGGGCGTGTCGCTCGCCGTCGTCAACGCGATGAGCCTGTTCGGGCTGCACCGCCGGCACCGCGGGGCGTGCGTCGGTCACCTCACGGCGTTCGAGATGACGTCCACCCACCCGAACCGGCGGTACGCCCAGGGAGCACGGCGCCTCGGCCTCGGCCCGGAGGTCACGGCGTACTTCGACGAGCACGTCGAGGCCGACGCGGTGCACGAGCAGATCGCCTGCCACGACCTCGCCGGTGGCCTGGTGCGGCAGGACCCGTCGCTGTCCGCCGACGTCCTGCGCGGCGCCCGCACCGCCCTGCTGCTCGACGACCTGGTCGCCGACCACCTGCTCACCTCGTGGGCGGACGGCACCACGTCGTTGCGCGCGCCGCTGGACGACCCCGCCCCGGCTCTCGACCGGACCGCCTGACCCGTCAGCGCCCGAGGCGGGCGAGGACCTCGTTGAAGGTGGCGGAGGGGCGCATCACGGCGTCGACCTTGTCGCGGTCGGGGCGGTAGTAGCCGCCGATGTCGACCGGTTGCCCCTGGACGGCGAGCAGCTCGCCGGTGATGGTCTCCTCGTTGTCGCCGAGCGCCTGGGCGATCTCGGTGAACGCGGCGGCCAGCTCGGCGTCGTCGGTCTGCTCGGCGAGCTCGCGGGCCCAGTAGAGGGCCAGGTAGAAGTGGCTGCCGCGGTTGTCGATCTGGCCGACCTTGCGGGCGGGAGAGCGGTTCTCGTCGAGGAAGGTGCCGGTGGCGCGGTCGAGCGTGTCGGCCAGCACCTGGGCCCGGGGGTTGTCGGTGGACTGCGCCAGGTGCTCGAGGCTCACGGCGAGGGCGAGGAACTCACCGAGGCTGTCCCAGCGCAGGTAGTTCTCCTTCACCAGCTGCTGCACGTGCTTCGGCGCGGAACCGCCCGCGCCGGTCTCGAACAGACCGCCGCCGTTGATGAGCGGGACGACGGACAGCATCTTCGCGCTGGTGCCGAGCTCGAGGATCGGGAACAGGTCGGTGAGGTAGTCGCGAAGCACGTTGCCCGTGACGGAGATGGCGTTCTCGCCGCGCCGGACCCGCTCCAGCGTGAACGCCATCGCCTCGGCCGGCGCCATGATCTCGATCGTCAGGCCGTCGGTGTCGTGCTCGGGCAGGTACTGCTCCACCTTGCGGATCAGCTCGGCGTCGTGGGCGCGGTCGGCGTCGAGCCAGAACACGGCCGGGTCGCCGGTGGCGCGGGCGCGGGTGACCGCGAGCTTGACCCAGTCGCGGACGGGGACGTCCTGCGTGCGGCACATCCGCCAGATGTCACCCTCGGCGACCTCGTGCTCGAGCAACGTCGCGCCGGAGCCGTCGACGACGCGCACCGTTCCCGCAGAGGCGAGCTCGAAGGTCTTGTCGTGGCTGCCGTACTCCTCGGCGGCGCGGGCCATCAGCCCGACGTTGGGCACCGTGCCCATCGTGGCGGGGTCGAAGGCGCCGTTGGCCCGGCAGTCGTCGAGGACGACCTGGTAGATCGGTGCATAGCTGGAGTCCGGGATCACCGCGAGGGTGTCGGCCTCCTGGCCGTCCGGGCCCCACATGTGGCCGGAGGTGCGGATCATCGCGGGCATCGAGGCGTCGACGATCACGTCGCTCGGCACGTGCAGGTTGGTGATGCCGCGGTCGGAGTCGACCATCGCCAGCGCCGGGCCGTCGGCGAGCTCGGCCTCGAAGGAGGCCGTGATCGCGTCGCCGCCGTCGACCTCCTCGAGCCCGGAGAGGATGCCGCCGAGGCCGTCGTTCGGGCTGAGACCCGCCGCCTTGAGAGCGGCGCCGTGCTCGGCGAAGGTCCTGGGGAGGAACGCCTTCACCACGTGGCCGAAGATGATCGGGTCGGAGACCTTCATCATGGTCGCCTTGAGGTGCACCGAGAACAGCACGCCCTCGTCCTTGGCGCGTGCCACCTGGGCGGTGAGGAACTCCCGCAGCGCGGCCACGTGCAGCACCGTGCCGTCGACGACGTCGCCCGCGCCGACCGTCACGCCGTCCTTGAGCACCGTGGTCGTGCCGTCGGCCGCGACGTGCTCGATCCGCAGCTCGCCGTCGGCCCCGACCACCGCGGAGGTCTCGTTCGAGCGGAAGTCGTCGGCGGTCATGTGCGCCACGTTCGTGCGCGAGTCGCTCGTCCAGGCGCCCATCGAGTGCGGGTGCCTGCGTGCGTAGCTCTTGACCGACGCAGGAGCGCGCCGGTCCGAGTTGCCCTCGCGCAGAACCGGGTTCACCGCGCTGCCCTTGACCTTGTCGTACCGGGCGCGGACGTCCTTCGTCCTCGTCGGTGGTCGGCTCGTCCGGGTAGGCGGGCAGGTCGTAGCCCTGCGCACGCAGCTCGGCGACGACGGCCTTGAGCTGCGGCACCGACGCAGACACGTTGGGCAGCTTGATGATGTTCGCCTCGGGCCGGGTGGCGAGCTCGCCGAGCTCGCCGAGCGCGTCCGGCACCCGCTGGTCCTCGGGCAGCAGGTCGGCGAAGGCGGCCAGCACGCGGCCGGACAGCGAGATGTCGGGGGCGTGCACCTGCACGCCGGCGGTCGAGGTGTACGCCGAGACGATCGGCAGCAACGAGTGCGTCGCCAGCGCGGGTGCCTCGTCGGTGTACGTCCAGAAGATCTGACCCTGCTGGGTGGCGCTGCTGACCGGGCTGCTCACCGGGTGCTCCGTCCGTCTCGGAAGTAGTTCGACGTCAAGATATCGGACCGCGCGGATCGCGCCAGACCGCCGCGGGTGGCCGTACCGTGTGACCAGGTCCGGCGGTGCAGCCGGGCCGAGGGGGTGGGTGCGATGTTCCGGGACCTGGCCGACAACCCGTGGCTGCTGCTGGTGGTCGTGGTGGGGTTCGTCCTGATGGTGCTCGTCGTGGTCGGGGTCGTGGTGGCCGGGGTGATCGCGAACGGGAGCGCCCGGCGGCGACCCCGCCGGCGCAACGGGTACTCCGACGCCGGCTGGTACGGCGCCGGCGCCGTGGGTGCCTCGTGCGGCGGCGACAGCGGGTCGAGCGGCGACAGCGGGGGTGGGTCGTCCTGCGGCGGCGGCTCCTCGTGCGGGGGCGGCTGCGGCAGCAGCGGCTGACCTGCGCTAGCGTCGGGATGCCCGTTCCGCCCGCCCGCGAAGGGAACCTGCGTTGAGCGCCCTCTCCGTCCAGCAGCCCGTCAAGATCGCCGTCACCGGTGCCGCCGGCCAGATCGGCTACAGCCTGCTGTTCCGCCTCGCCTGCGGCGACCTGCTCGGGCCCGACACCCCGGTCGAGCTGCGCCTGCTGGAGATCACCCCGGCGCTGAAGGCGCTCGAGGGCGTCGTGATGGAGCTCGACGACTGCGCCTTCCCCACGCTCGCGAAGGTCGAGATCGGCGACGACGCCGCCACCGTGTTCGACGGCGTCAACCTGGCGCTGCTCGTCGGCGCCCGTCCGCGCACCGCGGGCATGGAGCGCGGCGACCTGCTGGAGGCCAACGGCGCCATCTTCACCGCGCAGGGCAAGGCGCTGAACGAGGTCGCGGCGTCGGACGTGCGGATCGGCGTCACCGGCAACCCCGCGAACACCAACGCGCTCATCGCGATGACGAACGCGCCGGACATCCCCACCGAGCGGTTCTCGGCGCTGACCCGGCTCGACCACAACCGCGCGATCTCGCAGCTGTCGGCCAAGACCGGCGCCGCCGTCACCGAGATCCGGAAGATGACGATCTGGGGCAACCACTCGGCCACCCAGTACCCCGACATCTTCCACGCCGAGGTCGGCGGCCGGAACGCCGCCGAGGTCGTCGACGACCAGGCGTGGCTGGAGGACGACTTCATCCCCACCGTCGCCAAGCGCGGCGCGGCCATCATCGCGGCCCGCGGCTCCTCGTCCGCCGCCAGCGCTGCCTCGGCGACGATCGACGCGGCCCGCGACTGGCTCCAGGGCTCGGCAGAGGGCGACTGGGTCTCGATGGCCGTCCGCTCGGACGGCTCCTACGGGGTGCCCGAGGGCATCGTCTCCTCGTTCCCGGTCACCACCTCCGGCGGCGACTGGAGCATCGTCCAGGGCCTGGAGATCGACGACTTCTCCCGTGGCCGGATCGACGCCTCCGTCGCGGAGCTGCAGGAGGAGAAGGACGCCGTCACCCAGCTCGGGCTGATCTGAGGGCCGATCCGCAGACGAGCGACCACTCCGGCCCTACGCTGGAGGCATGGAGGGCTCATCGCTCGCCGGACGGGGGGTGGGGGTCGCGTGGCGGCCCCCGCTGGACGACTGGTTGCTCGACCGCGCCGGAGACCAGCCGCACCCGCTGAGGTTCAGCGAGGTCGTCGCCGAGAACGTCTCCCCCGCAACGCTTCCCGCCAAGATCACGGCGCTCGTCGCGCGCGGCGTCGCCATCGTGCCGCACGGCGTCGGGCTGGGTCTCGCGGGCGCGGACCTGCCCGACGCGGGACGGCTGGCCCACCTCGCCGACCTCGCCGTCGCGCTCGACGCACCCCTGGTCAGCGAGCACGTCGCGTTCGTCCGCGCCGGCGCCGGGGGGCACGACGAGCTGCACGCGGACGTGCTCGAGGCCGGGCACCTGGTGCCCGCGCCCCGCACGCGCGAGGCGCTCGAGGTGCTGGTCGAGAACGTCCGCGCCGCGCAGGACGCCCTGCCGGTACCCCTCGCGCTGGAGAACGTCGCCGCCACCCTGGCCTGGCCCGAGGACGAGCTGGACGAGCCCGCCTTCCTCACCGAGCTGGTGGAGCGCACCGGCTGCTGGGTGCTGCTCGACGTCGCGAACCTCTACGCCACCTGCCAGGCGCACGGCGGCGACCCGCACGCCCTGCTCGCCCGGATGCCGCTGGAACGGGTGGCCTACGGGCACGTGGCCGGCGGCGCGGTGCAGCACGGGGTGTACCTCGACACCCACGCCCACCCGGTGCCGCCGCCGGTGCTCGACCTCGTCACCGACCTCCTCGAACGCACCGGCCCGGACGGACCGCCGCTGCTGCTCGAGCGGGACGAGGACGTCTCCGTCGCCACCGTGGCCCCCGAGCTCGACGCGCTCCGCGCCCGGCTGCCCGCGGCGGTGCCGTCGTGAGCGGCACCGCGGGTGCGCGGGAACGCTTGCGCGCCAGGCAGTCCGAGGTGCTCAGCGAGATCGTCGCCGGTCGGGTGCCCGACGGCTTCGACGAGCGGACGACCACCGTGACGGGCCTGGTGCTGCGGTCCAAGCGCCGCCGGGCCGCCGTGCACGTGGCGCCGTTCCTGGCCGCCGTCCCGTCGCTGGCCGAGCGGTTCGACGAGTACGCGCTGGCGCACCCGCCGGCGGCGTGCGCGCACGACGACGCCGACGCCTTCGCCGCGTGGGCAGGCGCCAGGGGTCAGCTGGACACCGCGCCGGCCCGGCAGGGCTGGCGCGCCCGGCAGGTCGAGCTCGGCCGACGACGGCTCGCCGTGGTCGGACGTGGACGCCGTCGACGCCTCGTCGTCGGCGTCGGGGCGTGGGTCTACGACATCGGAGGGGGGAGGTCGACGTGGAAGGACTGAGCACGTTGCTGGTGTTCTTCGCAGCGGCCGTGATCGTGGTGCTCGCCCTGATCGGTCTGGTCGCCAACGCGGGCAGGCACCAGCGCGACCCGCACCGCCGCGGTGACGACGGCGGCGGGGTCGGCTGCGGCTCCGACGGAGGCGGCGGCGGCTGCGGCGGCGGCTGCGGCAGCTAGCGGCGCAGCACCCCGATCAGCAGGCCGGGGCGCCGTAGTCGCCGTCGCCCGTGCGCTCGGCGATGACGGCGGCCCTGATCCAGTCGTTCGACTTGGTCTTGAAGAACCCGTTCCAGTTCGTCGGGCCCGGGTAGACCGGGTAGGCGTCGCCGCGGCTGTGGCAGACCACGGTGACCTTGGTGCCGTTGTCGAGCCACCGGTTGGCGCCGTTCCAGCCCTTGCACTCGCCGTTGTTGCTCGCCCACGCACCGCCCCGCTTGCCCTGCGTGGCGCAGGTGCCACCCAGGTTGGTGTCGGCGACGGTGAAGGTCGCCTCCCACGGCGGCGGGTCTGCCGTGGTGACGTCGACGGCACGGAACTCGCTCACCACGCCGGAGTCGTCGCGGGCGAACACCCGCAGCGTGTAGGCCTGGCTCGGCCCGAGACCGCCCCAGGTGTACTGCTGGGCGTTGCCCTGGGCCTCGAACCCGATCACGAGGTCACCGTTGGCGCGCTCGATCCGGTACTGCAGCGGGCCGGTCTTGTCGTTCGGCGGGTCCCACGCGATCGTCAGCGAGCTCTGGGTGCGGTCGCTCTGCCGCAGGTTCGTGACCGGCTTGGTGGGCGGGCAGGCCGGGGCCGCACCCGACGGCGCGGAGCGGGTGCGCTGGCCGTCGGTGCCCACCGCGATCACGACGAAGGTGTGCTCGACGCAGCCACCGAACTGGTCCGCGGTGAACTCGTTCGCCCCGGTCTGCCGGATCCGCGGCGACCCTCCGCCCGAGGCGACCTCCAGCTCGAAGCTGGCCACGGCGCCTCCACCGGCTCCGGGCTGGAAGGTGATCGCGTTCGCGTGGCTGCCCACGGTGACGCCGGTGATCGCCGGCTGCGCCGGTGCGGACGGCGGCGGCGGGGTGGTGGGCGGCGGCTCGGTGGTGCTGGGCGGAGGCGTGGTGGTCGGCGGCGGCTCGGTGGTGCTCGGCGGCGGCGTGGTGGTGGGCCCGCCGGTACCGGTGGGCGACGGCGATCCGCCGGTGCCGGTGGGGTTCGGCACCCCCGGGCCGCCGGTGGACGTGCTCGTCGGCTGGCCGGTGGGCTCACCGGTCGGCTCGCCCGTCGGGTCGCCGGTGGGCGTGCTGGTGGGCCCGGGGTCCGGCTGGTCGGTCTCGACCGGGTCCGGCGGGTCGACCGGGTCCGGCAGGTCGGCCGGGGTGTCCTCCGGCGGGTGGCGTTCTGCGCCACCTCCTCGTCGAACTTGGTGACCGTCGACGGCCTCGGAGCCGCCGGAGAAGATCACCGCCTCGTTCGAGGACGGGTCGTTGGCGACGACGTTGCCGTCGTCGAGGAACAGGTCGAACTCGCCCGGGCCGTCAGCGCGCACGGCGACCTCGTTGGGCGCCTCGCGCCCGGTGATGTCGAGCACGAGCGTGCCGCCGGTGGAGTAGTTCGGCACGAACACGAGGTTGTCGACGACCACCGGGGCGCCGAAGTCGTCGCCGCAGCTCTCCGACGGCAGGGCGACGTTGGCGCTGCTGCGCGCGGCGACGGCGAGCACCGACACCTGGCACCCGGCGGGGTCGAGCACCGCGATGTCGCGGTCGGAGGAGGCGCTGACCAGCAGCTGCTCGGGGTCGGCGTCGCGCGCGACGCCCAGCGGCATCGCCTCGGACACCGTGCCGTCGCCCAGCACCCGGACGGCACCCGCGGCGACGTCGAGCGCGTGGACGACGCCGCCGACGACGGTGAGCGGCGCCGTGCCGCCGGAGGTGACCTTGAGGGTGCCGCGGACGCCCTCGGCGTCGGCGTGCACGACCCGCCCGGTGCCGGTGAGCGCGGCCCACAGCACGCCCTCGCCGTCGACGACCACCGAGCCGACCTCGCCACCGAGCTCGAGCGCCTCGCCGGCCGGCTCGAGGGTCTCGGCGTCGAGCACCTGCACGTCGCCGGAGGCGAGGTCGACCACGTAGGTGCTGCCGCCGCCGACCAGCACGGTGCTGCCGGTACCGCCGGTGTCGACCGCGACCGACGACGACAGCGAGGCGTCGTCGATGAGGGTCAGCACGCCGGTGGCGGCGTCGTAGGCGTAGGCCCGGCCGTCGCGGTAGACCACCTGGAGCTGGGTGCCGTCGCCGGTGGCCACCTGGATCTCGGCCGTCGGCCGGCCGGACGTGCCGTCGACCAGGGTCACCACGCCGCGCGGGTCGGTGGGCAGCCAGACGGCGCCGTCACCGAGGTCGAGCAGCGCCTTGGAGGCCCCCTGCCCGAGCGCGACCGCCACGGAGCCGACGAGCAGCGACAGCGCCAGGCCGACGGACACGAAGCCCGATGGTGACGACAGCCGCGCGCGCAGCGAGCCGTGCCCGCTGGACGTGAGCCCCGTGAGTGACAAGCCGAACTCCCTCGTGGAGGACGCGGCCGTGGGCCGGTCCCGATGGTGATCCCCTGCTGCAGCGTACCGAGCCGCGCGTCGCGGCCCGACCCGTCGGGACCGACCCTGTGGACAACCCCGACGCGAGCCGCCCGGTCAGCGCCCGGGCGCCAGCAGGTCGACCAGGCGCCCCTTCCAGCCGCGGTGCCGGCGCACCTGGGTCGCGACGGCGTCCGCGGCCCGCCAGGCCCGGTCCGCGATCTCCGGCCCCACGCCGTCGCGGGCGAACAGGGCACGGGTGGCGGCGCCGCTGACCACCGCGAGCGGCACGGCCGCCGGCTCTCCCACCAGCGCGGACCCGGCGGCGACGGTCTGCCCCCCGGTCATCGTGCGCACCCGCGGGACCCCGGCCAGGGCCAGGCCGTCCTGCACCTCGCGCCACGCCGCCAGCACCCGGTCGCGCGGGCTGCCGGTGGTGCGCCGCCGGCGGCGGCGCAGGGAGGTGACCACCAGGACGCCGAGCACCCAGAGCAGCAGGGCGGCGACGAGCGTGGCGCCGGCGATCCCGACGCCCTCCCACAGCCCGAGCGGGGCGTCGCTCTCGGCGAGCTCCGGCGGGTCCTCGGGGTCCTCGGTCGCGGCGCCCGGCTGCGGCGTCACGTCGGTGAGGTCGATGTCGTCCGGCTTGGCGCCGAGGCCCTGCACGATCTCCTGGTCGGTGCTCGCCCCGGGCACGGGCACCGGGTAGAACGGCCGCCAGCCGAGGTCGCCGAGCCAGACCTCGGGGTACACCAGGACGTCGCGGGTGGTGACCTCCACGCCGGCTCCGCCCAGCAGCCGGGTCGGCTCGGCCAGGTCGGGGTCGGTGGTGAGCGGGGTGCTGTCGACCGCGACCGCGCCGTCGACCGGGGCCACCCGGGCCGGGTCGTCGGCCGCGGTGCCGGGCGTGAAGCCGACCGTGACGCGGGAGGCGTAGCCGAGGTGGCGCGCCATCACCGCGTACGCAGCAGCGAACTGCTCCATCGTCCCCGACTGCCCGGGCGCGACGAAGTCGCCCAGGGTCTTGGCCGAGTGGCCCGGCAGCGCGGCCGGGTCGTAGGTGAGGTTCTTGCGCATCCACTGCTCGAGCAGCAGCAGCCGCTGGATGTCGGAGGTGGCGCCGGCGACGGCCTCGTCGGCGGTGGCGCCGAGGCTCTCCGGCAGGTCCTCCGGCACGGTGCGGAGCCCGTCGAGGGCCGGGTCGTCGCCCGCCCCCGCGACCTTGACCCACTCGTCGTCGAGGTCGCGCAGGGTGCTGTCGACGGCGTAGACGCTGCCCGCGGTGCCGACCGCGGTGCCGACGACGTCGCCGGAGGCGGGCGCCACCTTGACGGTGAGGTCGCGCACGGCGGTGGCGCGGTCGGGCGCGGGCAGCCACGGCCCGGGCAGGGTGCCGACCGCCACCCGGGTGCTGACGTCGCGGGTGGTGACGCCCTGGTCGCCCTCCGGGCCGTCCGGCAGTCGCGGGCCGGCCACGACGTACGCCTCGTCGGTGGTCCAGGCCGTGCCGTCGTAGCCGTCCAGCGAGACCCAGCGCAGCGTGTCGGTGGGCTCCAGGTCGCCGTCGACGGCGAACAGCGGGCGCACGGGCCCGGCCAGCCACGACGACACCCGCGACAGCGGGCTCTGGCCGGCGCTGGAGTCCTGCGGCGGCTCGACGTACTGCCGGGGGTCGAACGGCGCCTGGCGGTCGGCCCACGGCAGCCGCGGCCCGAGCAGGGTGCCCGCGGCGGCCGCCAGCGCGGCGACCACGACGACCGCGGCCACCCGGTACAGCGCGGACAGGGTGTCGGGCGCCGGCGGGGTGGCCGCGCCGCGCTCGCCCGGAGCCGGCAGCGCGCGCGCCAGCGCCACGTGCACCGAGGCGACGACCACCAGCAGGGCGCTCAGCAGCAGCGCGTGCCCGCCCGCCGGGAGGCCGAAGGCGACGGCCAGGCCGAGCACGAGCACGGCGGGGACGGACGGCAGCAGCGCGAACCGGCTGCGCAGGGCGGCCTCGCCGGCGAGCAGCGACGCGACCCAGACCAGCAGCATCAGGGCGAGCACGGCGGGCGCGTCGGCGGCTGCCGGGAGGGTCGAGGTGAGCAGCGTGCGCCAGGTGCCGCCGAAGGCCCGCAGGGCGTCGTAGCCGGTGACCGGCCCCGCCGCTGCCGCGAGCCGGTCGGCCACCAGAGGGCCGGCCGCCCCGGCCAGCAGCAGCGACACCGGCACGGTGACGGTCCCGGGCGGCGTGGGCCGTCCGACCGCACGAGCGACCAGCGACGCGACGGCCAGGACCAGCGCCGGCCCGAGGGTGCCGACGAGCACGGGTCCGAGGGTCGCGGACGGCTCGAGGACGCGGGCGAAGCCCCAGCCGCCGACCCCCGTGGCGACCACGGCGGTCAGCAGCAGCGGGAGCCGCTCCACGGCCCCCGGCGGGGTCGAGCCGGGGCGGGGGCGGCGGGCGTCGGGGACCGGGACCTCGACCCGCGAGGTGCGGGTGGCCGTGGCCGTCACCGCCTGCTCCAGACGTTCCACGCGGTGACCGCCTGCAGCGCGCTCTCGGAGTCGATGACGACCAGGTCGTCCGAGCCGCCGGCCGGCTCGGTGCCGAGCGGCACCAGGCGCAGCAGCAGCGCCCGGTCGTAGCGGCGGGCCAGGGTCCGCAGCGCCGACAGGTCGTCCGCCCCGTCGCCGCCCTGCTGGGCACCGGTGACGGCCACGACGGTGCTGTTGGACCGGCGGTGGTCGATGCCGTCGGCCAGGCCCATGAACCCGTCGTCGGAGTCGGCGTCGATCCCGCAGAGCAGGTCGAGCATCGAGCGGGTCTCCTCGGTGCTGCCCTTGGCCTCGGCCTGCACCCCGCCGGTGGTGACCAGCCGGCACGGGAACTGCGCCCGGGTGGCCGCCGTCAGCAGGCTCGCGACGACGTCGACCGCCTCCTCGAACCGGTCGCCGTCGTCGTACGAGGCGGCCCGGGTGTCGAACAGCACCGTGGTGTGCGGCATCGCGGTGTCGACGCTCTCCTTCACCATCAGCGTCCCCACCCGCGCGGACGACTTCCAGTGGATGAGGCGCATGTCGTCGCCGCGCACGTACTCGCGCAGCGCCTGGAAGGTGATCGAGCCGCGCGGGGCCTTGTCGGACGTGGGGCCGTCGAGGTGCCGGGCGCGTCCGGACGCGGCGAGGTCGAGGGTGTGCACCTTCGGGTGGACGAAGACCTTCCGCAGCTGCTCGACCTCCTGGCGCCGGCGCCACAGCCCGAACGGGTCGCTGCGCTCCCAGCGCAGCGGGCCGACGGTCAGCACCCCGCGCCGGTCGGTGGGCAGCCGGTAGGTGCGCCGGCGCACGCCCGAGCGCGCCAGGGTCGGCACGGCCACCCGCAGCTCGGTGGTCGACGTCGTGGAGCCCACGGTGCGGGTGACCGGCTCGACCACCTCGACCCGCAGCCGCCGCCGCGACGACGGGTTGCGCACCACCAGCAGCGCGATCGCGGGGTCGCCCCGGGTGACCCGCAGGGGGTCGACCTGGCGGTCGACGTGCACGGCCGGGCGGCCGGCGACCAGGAGGGCACCGAACGCGAGCAGCCCGAACGCGCCCACGCCGAGCGCGAGCAGCTCGGGGTAGCCCAGCGAGTACCCGAGCACCAGCAGCACGACGCCGGTGGTCGCCGCCACCCAGCCGGACCGGGTCACCTCGCGTCCCCGTCCGTCAGACCAGGGCCGGCTCTGCCGCCGGGCCGTTCGGCACCTCGGTGGCGTCGAGCACCCGCTCGACCAGCGACTCCTGGGTGACCCCTCGCACCTGCGCCTCGGCCGACAGCAGCACCCGGTGCGCGAGCACCGGCACCGCGAGCGCCTTGACGTCCTCGGGCGTCACGAAGTCGCGGCCCTGGGACGCGGCCCGCACCCGGGACGCGCGCAGCAGCGCGATCGACCCGCGCGGCGAGGCGCCGAGGCGGGCGTCGGACAGCGTGCGGGTGGCCGCCACGACCTGCACCACGTAGCGCTGCAGCTCGGGCGAGGCGTGCACCTGGTCGGTGGCGGTGATCATCGCCTGCACCTGCTCGATCTCGACCACCGGCTGCAGGTCCTCCGGGCGGCGGTGCCGGCTGCGGCCGGTCATCACCTCGATCTCGGAGTCGATGTCGGGATACCCCATCGCGATCCGCATCAGGAACCGGTCGAGCTGGGCCTCCGGCAGCGCGTACGTGCCGTCCATGTCGATCGGGTTCTGGGTGGCGACCACCATGAAGGGCCTCGGCACCAGGTGCGGCTCGCCGTCGACGGTGACCTGCTGCTCCTCCATCACCTCGAGCAGCGAGGACTGCGTCTTCGGCGAGGCGCGGTTGATCTCGTCGCCGAGCACGACGTTCGCGAACACCGGGCCGCGGTGGAACTCGAACTCCTGCGAGCGCTGGTTGTAGATCGACACGCCGCTGACGTCGGAGGGCAGCAGGTCGGGGGTGAACTGGATCCGGTGGTACGAGGCCCGCACCGAGGCGGCCAGCGCCCGGGCCAGCGTGGTCTTCCCCGTGCCCGGCACGTCCTCGACCAGCAGGTGCCCCTCGGAGAGCAGGCACACCAGCGCGAGGTCGACGACGTCGTCCTTGCCGCGCACCACCTGCTTGACGTTGTCGGCCACCACCGCGAACCCCCGCGCGATGTCCTGGACCGACAGGCCGTACCCGCGCCCGCCGTCGAGCGGACCCGTCAGGGCATCATGCTGCGTCACGTCGATCTCCCCGTCCTGTTCCCCCTGGCACCCCGCTGAGGCCGTCTCGACGATCCGGGGGCCGGCCGCCATGGTTCCACAACCGGGACGTCCCGGACGTCCGGCTCATGCACTCAGGTGCCGGTGGGCACCTGGGTGACCACGACGAGCAGCAGGACGGCCAGGACGACGCAGGCGACGACGTCGAGCGGCTTGGACCGCACCACCAGCGGCCCGGCGGCCGACTCCGGCAGCACGGCCCGGGCGAGCGCCACCAGCACGAGCATCCCGGCGAGGATCCGCACCGCGAGGTCGGTGCCCGACCACCAGGCGGCCGCCAGGACGACGGCCAGGCCCGCGGCGAGCACCGCGAACCAGACCGGCCGGCTGCTCGTCGACATCGGTGCGTCCCTCCCTCGTGGTCACGCGCGCCACACGCTAGCGGGCGTGACACACTGGCCCGCCGGGGCACACGGGGAGGCGTGCCGGAGCAGGCTCGGGACGGCGAGGGGGTCGCGGCGGATGGTCTTCCGCAGGTCGGCGCAGCGTGCCCGCGAGGGCGGCGGGCCCGACGTCCCGGACGGCTACACCGACGTCCAGCAGCTCGCCCGCGGCGGGTTCGCGGTGGTCTACCGCGCCCACGACGAGCGGTTCGACCGCACGGTGGCGCTGAAGGTCCTCACCCTCGACGGCCTCGACGAGCGCATCCTGCGCCGGTTCCGGGCCGAGTGCATGGCCACCGGCCGGGTCAGCGCGCACCCGCACATCGTCACCGTCTACGACGCCGGGACCACCCCGGGCCACCGGCCGTGGCTGTCGATGGAGTTCTGCTCCGGCGGCACGCTCGCCGACCGGGTGGAGCGCGACGGCGCGATGCCGGTCCCCGAGGTGCTCGACGCCGGCGGCAAGCTGGCGAGCGCGCTGCAGGCCGCGCACGGCGCCGGGATCCTGCACCGCGACGTCAAGCCGCAGAACGTGCTGGTCACCGCCTACGGGGAGCCGGCGCTCGCCGACTTCGGCATCGCCCGGGTCACCACCGAGGGCGACGCGATGACGCAGACCGCCGCGTTCACGGTGGTGCACAGCGCCCCCGAGATCCTCGAGGGTGCGGACGCCACCGTCGCCTCCGACGTCTACTCGCTGGCCTCCACGCTGTACTCGATGCTCGCCGGGCGGGCCGCGTACGCCCGCGAGGCCTCGATCGGCCTGGCGCCGCTGGTCACCCGGATCCTGCGGGGCGAGGTGCCGCGGCTCGCCCGCGACGACCTGCCCGCCGGCCTGGAGGACCTGCTGCGCGCGGCGCTGTCGTCAGACCCCTCCCGCCGTCCGCAGTCGGCTGCCGAGCTCGCCGGCGGGCTCGCCGCCTGCGGTGCGCGCACCTCGTCCGGACGCGGCGGGCCGAGCAGGCCCGCGGCGCCTCCGGTGGCACCCACCGGTGCCGGTCCGGGCCCGGCCGACGACGCCCTGGCCGCGCGGGCCGAGCAGGTGGCCTCCGGCCTGGCGGCCAGCGGGGTCACCGACGCCGCGTCGACGCACGCCGTGGGCTCCGGCCGCCCCGACACCCCCGCGAGCGCAGGGCTGCCCGCGCCCGGCCAGCGACCCACGTCGCTCACCGGTGCCGCGCCCGGCGCCGCCCAGGCCGACCTCACCCACCGGCGCGGCGACCTCGAGGCGCTCGGTGCCGGGCTGCCCGCCGCGGCGCCCGCGGCGGCACCCGCACCCGCCGCCCCCGCAGCCGCACCTGGCGCGGCGGCGCCCGCGCACCGGTCCCCCAGCCGTCGACCGCGGGGGGTCGTGGCGCTGCTCCTGGCCGTCGCGGTGGTGGCGGTGCTCGGCACCGGGGCCGGCGTGGTCTGGGGGGTGCTGCGCGGGGGCGGCGGCGAGCCGCTGGTCGACCCCACCGTCACCGGCACCAGCACGATCCCGCCCGACGCCGCGGAGTCGGCGCCCCGCGGGCTCACCGTCCGGGCGGCCGAGGGTCGGCTCGAGCTGTCGTGGACGCTGCCGGACGAGACGATGACTCCGATCGTGCGCTCCGAGCCCGCCGTGGGCGACATGCAGTCGATGAACCCGGGACAGACCAGCCTGACCCTCGTCGACGTCGAGGCCGGGACGTCGTACTGCTTCACCATCCTCGGCCTGAAGAAGGTCGGCGAGGTCTACGAGAGCTACCCCGGCGACGGCGAACCGGTCTGCGCCACACCGCTCTAGCGCTGGGCGGCGTCAGTGCGCGAAGTGCCGCGTGCCCGTCGTGTAGAGGCTGATCCCGGCCGCGCGGGCGGCCGCGAAGACCTCCTCGTCGCGCACGGACCCTCCTGGCTGCACCACCGCGCGGACGCCGGCGTCGAGCAGCACCTGCAGGCCGTCGGCGAACGGGAAGAAGGCGTCGGACGCCGCCACCGAGCCGCGGGCGCGGTCCTCGCCCGCCCGCGACACCGCGAGCCGGCACGAGTCGACCCGGTTGACCTGCCCCATCCCGATGCCGACCGCGGCCAGCCCCTTCGCCAGGAGGATCGCGTTCGACCGCACCGAACGCACTGCGCGCCAGGCGAACACGAGGTCGGCGAGGACGGCGTCGTCCGCCGGCTCACCCGCAGCCAGCGTCCAGGTCGACGGGTCGTCGCCGTCGGCGTCGATGCGGTCGACCATCTGCAGCAGCATGCCGCCGGAGACCTGGCGGATCTCGGCCGGGTCGCGGCGGTAGCCGTCCGGCAGCTCGAGCAGACGCACGTTCTTCTTCCTCGTCAGCAGGGCGAACGCGTCGGTCTCGAACGACGGCGCGACCACGACCTCGGTGAAGACCTCGGCCACCTGCTCGGCCATCGCCAGCGTCACCGGGCGGTTGGCGGCGATGACCCCACCGAACGCCGAGACCGGGTCGCACGCATGGGCTCTCGCGTGCGCCTGCGCGACGTCGTCGCCGACGGCGATGCCGCACGGGTTGGCGTGCTTGATGATCGCGACGGCGGGCTGGTCGAAGTCGTGGGCGGCCCGCAGCGCGGCGTCGGCGTCGACGTAGTTGTTGTACGACATCGCCTTGCCGTGCAGCACCGTCCCCTGCGCGATGCCCGGCGTCGCGTTCTTCTCCACGTACAGGGCGCCGCCCTGGTGCGGGTTCTCGCCGTACCGCAGCACGTCGGCGCGCTCGAGGGCGAGCCCGGCGTAGGCCGGCCAGCCGTCCGTCATCTCGTCGTCGAGGTGGGTGGCGCACCAGCTCGCGACGCCGGCGTCGTACGCGGCTGTGTGCGCGAACGCGAGGGAGGCGAGCCGGCGGCGGGCGGCCAGGTCGAAGCCGCCGGAGCGGGCCGCCTCGACGACGGCCGGGTACGCGGCGGGGTCGACCACGACGGCCACGCTCGCGTGGTTCTTCGCGGCGGCGCGCACCATCGACGGTCCCCCGATGTCGATCTGCTCCACGACGTCCTCGGGACCGGCGCCGGAGGCGACGGTGTCGGCGAACGGGTACAGGTTGCCGACCACGAGGTCGAACGGCTCGACCTCGAGGTCCTCCAGCTGCTGCACGTGCGCCGGGTTGCGGCGGTCGGCCAGGATGCCGGCGTGCACCCGCGGGTGCAGGGTCTTGACCCGGCCGTCCAGGCACTCGGGGAAGCCGGTGACCTCCTCGACGGTGGTGACCGGCACGCCCGCCTCGGAGATCCGCGCGGCGGTCGACCCGGTGGACACGATCGTCACCCCGGCCTCGTGCAGGCCCACGGCGAGCTCGACCAGCCCGGTCTTGTCGTAGACGGACACCAGCGCGCGACGCAGCGGGCGGTGGCCGGCGTCCTCGGGGCGCGGGGAGGTGGTGCTGGCAGCAGTCACGGCACGGTGACCTTCCTGTCGGTGACGGTCCATCCGCCGCGGGCCATCCGGCCCACGGTGTCGACGAGCATCGCGCGCTCGGCCTGCTTGATCCGCTCGTGCAGCGTCTCGACGGTGTCGTCGTCGGCCACCTCGACGGCCCGCTGGGCGACCACCGCCCCGGTGTCGACGCCGTCGTCCACCACGAACAGCGTGCACCCCGTGACCTTGACCCCGTAGGCGAGGGCATCGGCCGGGCCGGTGGTGCCGGGGAAGGACGGCGACAGCGCGGGGTGGGTGTTGACCACGCGGCCGGGGAAGCGTGCGAGGAACGCCGGACCGGTGAGCTTCATGAAGCCGGCGAGCACCACGAGGTCGGGCTCGTGGGCCGCCACCGTGTCGGCGAGCGCTGCGTCCCACGCGGGACGGTCGGCGTGGTCGGCCAGCCGCAGGACGAACGTGGGGACGCCGGCGTCCTCGGCCCGGCGGACCCCCGCGGTGCCGGGACGGTCGGCGCCGACGGCCACGACCCGGGCGCCGAAGGCGGGGTCGGACGACGCGTCGAGCAGCGCCTGGAGGTTGGTGCCGGCGCCGGAGACCAGCACGACGAGGCGGGCCGGGCGACCGGGTGCGGCGAGGGCCGGCACCCGGGTGGAAGACTCGGCCGTCACGGGGCCGACGGTATCGGCTCCGTCCCCGACGCCCGACGACGGGACCGACCGCTGAGGAGACCACGACCATGGCCGGCGCCACGCCCGACGCACCCGCGGTGCCCCGCACCGCCGTGTCGGCGATCCGGCTGTTCGCGCTCTGCCTGGTGGCCTCGGTGGTGTCGTCGCCGCTGCCGCTGCCGTGGTCCGTGGGGTCGACGGTGTTCCTGGTGGTGGGGGTCGTCGCAGGCGCCCGCGCGCTCGTGACCCTGGTGCGGTCGGGCGGCCGGCCCGGACTGGTCGCGGTGGTGTCCGGGCTGCTCGCGCTGTCCGGGCTGCTGCTGCTCAGCGAGGTGGCCGGGCTGGTGCTGTGGCCGATCACGTGGGACTACGAGCAGTGCCGTTCCGCCGCGATCACCGAGAGCGGTCTGGAGCAGTGCGAGAAGGACCTCGACGACCGGATCGGGTCTCTGCTGCTGCCCACCATGCGCTGACCCGACGCCCGGCCAGCAAGGTGCCCACCGCGCCGCCGACCAGCACCTCGAGGCCCACCACCGCGGCCGTCAGCACCGGCTCGGGACCGATCTCGGCCATCCGTCCGGGCCCCAGGGACCCCGAGGCGGCCCCGGCGAGCACGAGCACGACGGCGGTGATCACGCCCGCGACCGCCAGGACGTCGAGCGCGGCGTCGCGCCACCCCGCGTCCGGGCGCCGGCGCGAGGCCGTCCAGCCCGCGACGGCGCCGCAGGCGACCACGACCAGGACGGCGGCCAGGCCGACGCCCGGGCCCGACGAGGTGCCCGGCTCCGGCAGCCCGCCGAGCAGGGGGACGGCCGGCAGCGGACCCAGCGTGGTCCCGCCCACCTGCACCGCGGTCCCGCTCCCGACCGCGAAGCCGGGCCCGGCCAGCCAGGCCAGGCCCCACACCACCAGCACGGGGACGACGGCCAGCTGCAGCAGCACCAGACCGACGCTGCCTGCCGCGCCCGGGGCCAGCGCCTCGTGGACGGCCGTCACCCGGTCGCGCCCGGCCACCAGCGCGACCAGCACGAGCACGGCACCCGCGGCGCCGAGTCCGACCAGGCAGCGGGCCGTGGCCGTGGCGAGCACGGCAGCCCGGTCGCGTCCCGGCCCTGCGGGCCAGGCCGACCAGGCGGCGGGCAGGCCGGCCGCGAGCCCCGCGACCACCACGGCACCCAGCGCGGCCTGGGCGGCCAGGGGGCGGGCCGCCTGGGAGCCCGCCACGACGGCCGCCAGGCCGGTGAGGCCGGCGTAGACGACGACGAACGCCCCGGTGCCGATCAGCAGGTCGCGGCGCGGCAGCGGGTCGTTCACGGCGCGCAGCGCCTCCACCACCCGGCGGCCACCCACCCGGCACAGGCCGAGGGCGAGCAGCGTCAATCCGAGCGGCACCAGGGTGATCCGGCCCGAGGGCAGCGAGATCGGGGCGCCGTGGGCGAGGACGAACAGGTCGGCCCCCACCCGGGCGGCCTCGGACCAGCGCGCGCCCACCCGCGGCGAGGTGAGCCACACCAGCAGCACGGGCACCACGGCGAACACGAGCCCGGCACCGCACGCCTGGACCGCCGCGAGCGCCCCGACGAGGTACGGCGACTGCAGCGCCGGACGCTCGGGCACCTCCCCCGCGACGACGGGGGTGGGGCGTGGAGATCGGGTCAGCAGGCTCATCGCGTCCCATCGTCACCCGCGCGGCGGTCGAGGTGGCGCTCCCACGCCGCGGCCGGGTCGACAGGCGCGCCGACGCACCGCCTCATCCGGTGAGGCGGTGGTGCCAGCGGGCTCCGCTGAAGTCGACCCGGATCACCGGGGGTGGGTGGAGAGGGGTGAGAGTGTCGTCCGGGGTGAGCAGGTCGTCGGTCGCCCCCGGGGCGGTGCGGCCGGTGGGCGGCCAGCCGAGGAGCGGTGGGCGTGACGAAACGTACGCGTGCCCGGTGGGGGTGGTGGTCCGCACCGTGCCGTCGGGCGCCGAGCGCGCGCTCCAGCCAGGCGCCTCCTTGGCGAGGTTGCACCGCTGGCACAGGCCCTGGCCGTTCTCTGCCGCGGTGGCCCCGCCGTCGGCGTGGCGTTCGACGTGGTCGGTGGCTACCAGCGGGGCGTCGCACCACGGCGTGCGGCACGTCTGGTCGCCCAGTGCCACCAGGCGGGCGAGCGCGGGCGGGAACCGTCGGGCGCGGGCGTCCATCGCGACCAGGACCGACGGGTCGGGAGCGGTGTAGAGCCGGCGGATCCAGGCCGAGCCGGCCGCGCCGGCACGGGCCAGCAGCCCGCGGGCGACCCCGGCGGGCACCGGGACCGGCGCCATCCCCCGGGCCCGCACCGTGGCGGGCTCGTGGTCGCCTCCGTCGCCGAGCAGGCTGGCGTCGGTCATCACCAGCTCGACCTGCACCGGTACCGGCGCCTCGACGGGGTCGCAGCCGGTGACGCGGGCGACCAGGGTGTCGGCCATCAGCTGCCCTCGTCCCCTCGGGTCACCCGTCGCGGTCGCCGACGCGGCGGCCCGGTCGAGGGCGGCGTAGGCCGCGACGCCCTCGGCCACCGGCAGCAGAGCGCCCACCCAGACCATCGTGTCCGGCGCCGGCCGGATCGACACCCGGCGGTCGGACGCGGCCCTCGCCGCCTTGCGCGCGGCGGCCGCGGCGTCGAGCCGCTGCGCGAGCCCCTTGGCGGCCCGTACGAGCTCGCCGCCGGACCGACCCTCGGTGCGCAGCATCGGACCCAGCTCGGAGTCGGCCTCGGTGCGCTGCTCGCGGGTGAGCACCGCGGTCTCGCGGACCAGACCGGTGGCGGTCCACTCGTCGATCCGCCCCTGCGCGAGGGCCTCGAGGGTGCAGGGCATCTCGTGCACCAACGCCCTGGCCAGCCCGACGAAGGTGTCACCGCGGCTGGGCGGCTCACGCCTCGCCCGCGCGACCTGGTCGGCCACGCCCCGTGACGCCCGGCCCGACCGCACCCCTGCCTCGATCTGCGCCTGCCGCTGCGAGCGCGCGAACGCGTCGGTGAGGCGCGCCTGCGCGGCGCAGGCCGCCCGCTTGAGCTCCTCGAGAACCGCGATCTGGTCGATCCGCTCCCCGTCGTCGTCCGCGTCCTCGAGCGAGCCGACCGCGTCGACGAGAGCACGCAGCGCTGCCACGGCATCCTCAGCTGCATCAGCGGTCTCGAACACGTGTTCGATTCTACTCGTTCTCAACCGGTTGTCAACGACTCTGATCGACCAGGATCGCTACCTGCCGACGCCCTCCGCTCCCGGGCCGCGACGAGTCGGAACCTTCCGCACCGGGGACCGTTGCCACCGCGCCGGCGGGGGCCGCACCCTCACCGCATGAGCACCGCACCGGCCGAGGTCCTCGGCGCCGACGTCGACGCCCTGCGCGCCCTGTCGTCCGGGCTGGGGTCGGGCGCCCGCACGGTCGAGGACGTGGCCGCCCGGACCACCACGACGCTGTCGTCGGTCGACTGGCAGGGCCCCGACGCGGCCGGGTTCCGCGACGCGTGGAACGGCTCGCACCAGCCTGCGCTGGCCCAGGTGGCCGCCGCCCTGCAGGAGGCGGAGCGCCGCGCCGCCGAGCAGGCCGCCGAGCAGGAGACCGCGAGCAACGGCCCGGTGCACCTTCAGGTGCCCTGGTACAGCCAGATCGTCGGCGGCAACGGCTTCACCCCGAGCTGGACGGCGTGCTTCCTCGCGTCCCGGGCGATGGCGGCGCAGGCCGGGGCCACCGTGCTCGGGCCGGACCGCAGGATCCAGGTGGCCACCGGCGAGAACGCCGACGGCACGATCGTGGCCGACCCGACGCGCGCCACCGAAGGCCGCGCCTACGTCGACAGCGAGCTCGACGCCGGCCGGCCGGTCGTGGTCGGTGTGAGCCACAGGGACGGCTACCGCGGCAACGTCGACCGCATCACCGACCACTTCGTGGTGATCACCGGCCGCGACACCGACGACCAGGGCCGCACGTTCTACACCTTCCACGACCCCGCGACCCGGCACGAGGACAAGGGCTCCGACGACGTCGTGGCGAACCGCTTCCACGTCACCGGCGCGGGGGTGCTGCGCAGCGACGGGCAGGTCGAGAGCGGTGAGGTGGTCGGCCGGCAGATCGAGGTGGCGATGGTGCGCCGCAACGCCGAGAGCGACTGAGCGGCAGGCGACTACGCGCTCTCGACGACCTCGCGGGCGTGCTCGACGTCGTCGGCGAGGGCGGCCGCCTCGTCCGCCGTCAGCCCGTCGGTCGCCCTGGCGAGCGCCTCGACCGCCTCGTCGGCGCGGTCGAGCCGGGCGAGCAGCTCGGCCCGGTAGAGGATCAGGGGCGCCCTCTCGGCGGCCGGGGCGGCGGGCTCGCGCAGCAGCGCTGCGTCGAGCACCACCAGGGCCTGGGTCTCGTCACCGCGGGAGTCGCCCTGCCGGGCGGCGACCTCCAGCGCCCGCGCCAGTCCGGTCGGCCGCTCCTCCGGCTCCTCCTCGGTCGCGCCCTGCTGGTAGAACCGCAGCCAGTTGCCGCCGGGGTCGACCACGCTGAAACCCGTTGCCGTGCCTGCCTTGCGGCGCAGCCGGAGGAGCCGCGGGATGCCGGCGCCCGGCAGCCGCCCGTACGCGCGGCGGAGGCCGGCGGCGAACGCGTCGTGGAGAACGCCGACGTCCGGGACGGTCACGATCACGCTGGCGTAGCTCGCCGCCGGGTCGAACCCGTCGATGCCCGCCAGGTGCACCCCCAGGTCGTCCAGCTCCACGACGGCGTGCGGGTTCGGCCTCAGCTGCCGGTAGGTGCGGGTGAACCCGAGCGCCTCGTAGAACGCGACCGCGGTGTCGACGTCGGGGCAGGGCAGGATGGGGTACGCGCGCTCACCGGCCACCGTGCTGCTCCCGCCACTCGTCGGCCAGCAGAGCGTAGCCGAGCCCGTCGACCCACCCGAGGTCGCGGTGCAGCGACTCGCGCACGTTGTGCGACTCGCGCCGCATGCCCAGCCGCTCCATCAGCCGCCAGGAGGGCTCGTTGTCGGCGAAGCACAGGGCCTGCACACGGCGCAGCCCGAGGTCGTCGAAGCAGATGGTGAGCAGCTCGCGCACCGCTTCGGTGGCGTACCCGCGCCCGCCGGCCGACGGACTGAAGGACCACCCGAGCTCGGCCTGGGTGCCTGCCGCCTGCTCCCTGACCTCGGCCTGGGCCCAGGCGTCCTCGACCCGGACCATGAGGTCACCGACGACCGCGCCCCCGAGCTCCACCATCAGCGTGCTCGTCAGCCGGTGCGGTTCGGTGAACCGCTCCCGGAACGTGACGAGGTCGGGCTCGGCGCTGCTGATCCACCGGCTGACCTCGGCCAGCCGCCGGTACGACCAGGCGGAGCCGACGTCGTCGACCGTGACCGGCCGCAGCACCAGGCGCTCGGTGCGCCGCGGCCAGGCCAGGTCGGCGAGCGAGGTCACAGCGACCGCATGATCTCCCGCATCAGCTCGGCGGTCTCGCTCGGCGTCTTGCCGACCTTGACCCCGGCGGCCTCGAGGGCCTCCTTCTTCGCCTGCGCGGTGCCGGACGAGCCGGAGACGATCGCGCCGGCGTGCCCCATCGTCTTGCCCTCGGGTGCGGTGAACCCCGCCACGTAGCCGACGACCGGCTTGGTGACGTGGTCGGCGACGTAGGCGGCCGCACGCTCCTCGGCGTCGCCGCCGATCTCGCCGATCATCACGATCGCCGCGGTGTCGGGGTCGTTCTCGAACGCCTCGAGGCAGTCGATGTGGGTGGTGCCGATGATCGGGTCGCCGCCGATGCCGACGGCGGTGGAGAAGCCGAAGTCCCGCAGCTCGTACATCATCTGGTACGTCAGGGTGCCGGACTTCGACACGAGGCCGACCCTGCCGGGACCGGTGATGGTGGCCGGGATGATGCCGGCGTTGGACTGCCCCGGGCTGATCAGCCCTGGGCAGTTCGGGCCGATCACGCGGGTGGTGCCGGCGGCCTTGGCGTGGGCCCACAGCTCGGCGGTGTCCTTGACCGCCACGCCCTCGGTGATGATCACCGCGAGCGGGATGCCGGCGTCGATGGCCTCGACCGCCGCGGCCTTGGTGAAGGCGGCCGGCACGAAGATCACCGACACGTCCGCACCGGTCTTCTCCATCGCCTCGGCGACGCTGCCGAAGACCGGGACGGTGACGCCGCCCTCGAACTCGACCGTCTCACCGGCCTTGCGCGGGTTCACGCCGCCGACGATCGCGGTGCCGGACGCGAGCATCCGCTGGGAGTGCTTCATGCCCTCCGAGCCGGTCATGCCCTGGACGATGACCTTGCTGTCCTTGGTGAGGAAGATCGCCATGTCGTTGCCCCCGCCCTTCAGTTCGCCGCAGCGAGCTCGGCGGCCTTGCGGGCCGCGCCGTCCATGGTCTCCTCGATGGTCACGAGGGGGTGGTTCGCCTCCGCGAGGATGCGGCGGCCCTCCTCGACGTTGTTGCCGTCGAGACGCACCACGAGGGGCTTGGTGGCCTCGTCGCCCAGCAGCTGCAGCGCCTGGACGATGCCGGTGGCGACGGCGTCGCAGGAGGTGATGCCGCCGAACACGTTCACGAACACGCTCCTGACCTGCTCGTCGCCGAGGATGACGTGCAGGCCGTCGGCCATCACCTGGGCGGAGGCGCCGCCGCCGATGTCGAGGAAGTTGGCGGGCTTCTGACCGGCGAACTCCTCGCCGGCGTAGGCCACGACGTCGAGGGTGCTCATCACGAGCCCTGCCCCGTTGCCGATGATGCCGACCGAGCCGTCGAGCTTGACGTAGTTGAGGCCCTTCTCCTTGGCCGCCGCCTCGAGCGGGTCGGCGGCCTCCTTGTCCTCGAGGGCAGCGTGGTCGGGGTGGCGGAAGTCGGCGTTGGCGTCGAGGGAGACCTTGCCGTCCAGCGCCACGATCGCGCCGTCCTCGGTGCGCACCAACGGGTTCACCTCGACCAGCGTGGCGTCCTCCTCGCGGTACACCACCCACAGCTTCTCGAGCACGTCGGCGACCGGGCCCTTGAGGTCGTCGGCGAAGCCGGCGGCCGTGACGATCTCGGCAGCCTTCGCGGCGTCGATGCCGACCTGCGGGTCGACCTCGACCTTCGCGAGCGCCTCCGGGCGCTCCTCGGCGAGGGTCTCGATGTCGACACCGCCCTCGACCGAGCACATCGCCAGGTAGGACCGGTTGGCGCGGTCGAGCAGCAGGGAGAAGTAGTACTCCTCGGCGATCTTGGCGCCCTCCGCGATCATCACCCGGTGCACGGTGTGGCCCTTGATGTCCATGCCCAGGATCTCGCCGGCCTTCTCGGCGGCCTCGTCGGGGCTGTGCGCCAGCTTCACGCCGCCCGCCTTGCCGCGACCGCCGGTCTTGACCTGCGCCTTGACGACCACGGTGCCGCCGCCGAGCTGCTCGGCCGCCGCGCGGGCCTCGTCGGGGGTGGTGGCCACGACGCCGCGGAGCACGGGCACCCCGTGCGCCTCGAACACGTCTCGCGCCTGGTACTCGTACAGGTCCACGGGGTCCGTCCTTCTGTCGGGGCAACGGGTCGAAACCGGGTCGGGGGAGTCCGGGAGCGAGCCTAGCGGGGCCTCGGACCGCGGGCTCCCGCGCACCGGGTGAGGACGGTCACCCTGCCGTCCCGCGCCGCAGGGGAGGGCGCCGGCGCCCGACCGGCGGGCCCTGCGGTCCCGGCGTACGGTCGGGCCATGGTGACCAGGCCGCCCGTCCAGGACGTCGACGACTCCGCCCTCGAGGTGACCCCGCAGAAGCACTCGGCAGCCGGACCCGAGGCCGTGGCGATCTCGCTGCGCAAGGCCGTCGGGAACATGGGGCCGGTGCGCGCGGCCAAGGCCCTGCTCGCCCTGAACCAGACCGACGGCTTCGACTGCATGAGCTGCGCGTGGCCCGATCCGCTCGCCGGCGAGCGGCACACGGCGGAGTTCTGCGAGAACGGTGCGAAGGCCGTGGCCCACGAGGGCCAGCGCGCCCTGGTCGGGCCGGAGTTCTTCGCCCGGTACTCGGTGGACGACATCGCCGCGGCGTCGGGGTACTGGCTCGAGCAGCAGGGCCGTCTCGCCCATCCGGTGGTCAAGCGGGCGGGTTCGAGCCACTACGAGGCGATCTCGTGGCAGGACGCTTTCGACCTGGTCGCCGAGCACCTGAACCGGCTCGACTCCCCCGACCGGGCCGCGTTCTACACCTCCGGCCGCGCGTCGAACGAGGTGGCGTTCCTCTACCAGCTGTTCGCCCGCGCCTTCGGGACGAACAACCTGCCCGACTGCTCGAACATGTGCCACGAGTCGACCTCGGTCGCCCTGGCCGAGACCATCGGCATCGGCAAGGCCTCGGTGTCGCTGCAGGACCTGCAGGAGGCCGAGCTGATCATGATCAGCGGCCAGAACCCGGGGACGAACCACCCGCGGATGCTGTCGGCCCTGCAGATCGCCAAGCGCGACGGCGCGAGGATCATCGCGATCAACCCGCTGCGCGAGGCCGGTCTCCAGGGCTTCATGAACCCGCAGGAGCCGCTCGGGATGGCGGGAAGGACCTTCGACCTGGCCGACCTGTACCTGCAGGTCCGCAGCGGCGGCGACCTCGCGCTCTACCAGGGCCTGGCCCGCCTCCTGCTCGAGGCCGACGACGCCGCCCCCGGCACCGTGGTCGACCGCGCCTTCATCGAGCAGCACACGGTCGGCTTCGCCGAGTGGGAGCAGCACGTGCGCTCCGTCGACTGGGACGACGTGCTCGCCGCGACGGGCCTGCGGATGGGCGAGATCCGCGAGGCGGCCTCGATGATGGCCACCTCGACGAGGACGGTGAGCTGCTGGGCGATGGGCATCACCCAGCACCACAACGCGGTGAACACGATCAAGGAGTTCGTCAACGTCGCGTTCCTGCAGGGCATGGTCGGCAAGCCGGGCGCGGGCCTGTTCCCGGTGCGGGGCCACTCGAACGTGCAGGGCGACCGCACGATGGGCATCTGGGAGAAGTCCCCTGACTCCTTCCTCGACGCCCTCGGCGCCGAGTTCGGCTTCCAGCCGCCGCGCGAGCACGGCCACGACAGCGTCGACACCGTGCGGGCCATGCGCGACGGGAAGGTCCGGGTCTTCATGGGCCTCGGCGGCAACTTCGTCTCGGCGATGTCGGACACCGAGGCCACCGAGCACGCGCTGCGGCAGACGTCGCTGACCGTCCAGGTCTCCACCAAGCTGAACCGCTCCCACGGCGTGACGGGGGCCGAGGCGCTGATCCTGCCGACGCTGGGTCGCACCGAGATCGACCGCACCGGCGGGCACGAGCAGTACGTGACCGTGGAGGACTCGGTCTGCAACGTGCACGCCTCGCGGGGTCGGGTCGAGCCCGTCGCGGCGCACCTGCGCTCCGAGGTCGACATCGTCAGCGGCATCGCGGCGGCGACCCTCGGGGACAGGTACGGCATCCGCTGGGAGACCTTCCCCACCGACTACGACGAGGTCCGGCGGCACATCTCGCGGGTGGTGCCGGGCTGCGAGGGCTACATCGAGAAGGTCGCCCGCCCAGGCGGTTTCGTGCTCCCGCACCCACCGCGTGACTCGCGGACGTTCCCCACCAAGGCGGGAAGGGGGATCTTCACGGTGAGCCCGCTGCAGGTCGTGCAGGTGCCGGAGGGCCGCCTGGTGCTCCAGTCGCTGCGGAGCCACGACCAGTTCAACACGACCGTCTACGGCCTGGACGACCGCTACCGGGGCATCCACCAGGGCCGTCGGGTGGTCTTCGTCAACGCCGAGGACCTGCGCGAGCTCGGGCGGCACGACGGCGAGGTCGTCGACCTGGTGAGCGAGTGGGAGGACGGGGTCGAGCGCTGCGCCAAGGAGTTCCGGCTCGTGGCGTACGACACCCCCAAGGGCTGCGCGGCCGCGTACTACCCCGAGACCAACCCGCTGGTGCCGCTGGACTCCGTCGCCGAGGCGAGCAACACGCCCACGTCGAAGTGGGTGGTCGTCCGCCTCGAGGACCACGACCCCGCCCGGTCGACCCCCGCCCGCACGGACGGCGCGCACGCACCGGAGGGCCAGGAGCAGCGGCCCTCACCCCTGCCCCACCACCAGAGCTGAGCCCGGGCGCGAGCCCGCGGGTGCCGACGGCTCAGCCGCCGAACAGCGACGAGGCCTTGACCAGGGTCTGGTAGACGCCGTAGGCCAGCGGGACGCCCACCAGCGCCCACGCGACGGCGAGCCGTGCACTCATCGTGAGACCTCCTTCTCGTGCGCGGCGCTCGCGTCGAGCGCGTCGGAGTCGGGCTCGTGGAAGCGCTCGGCCACGGGGCGCACCAGCAGGTTCGCCACGAAGCCGACCGCGAGCACGGCGACCATGGTGAGCAGCGCCGGCCGGTAGGCGGCCGCGGTGAGCTCGCCGGGCGTGCCCTGCGCGTCCAGGAACGAGTTGACGATCAGCGGGCCGGCCACGCCGGCCGCCGACCAGGCGGTGAGCAGCCGACCGTGGATCGCGCCCACCTGGAAGGTGCCGAACAGGTCGCGCAGGTACGCCGGGACGGTGGCGAAGCCACCGCCGTAGAACGACAGGATCACCACGGCGAGCAGGACGAACAGCGCGGTCGCCGTCGAGCCGGCGAGGGCCAGCGCGAGGTACGCGACCATGCCGACGCCGAGGTACACCATGTAGATCGGCTTGCGGCCGATCACGTCCGAGGTCGACGACCAGACGAACCGGCCGGCCATGTTGGCCATGGAGAGGATGCCGACGAAACCGCCTGCGACAGCGGCCGAGACAGCCGACGTGCTCCCCTCGCGGAAGAAGTCCTGGATCATCGGCGAGGCCTGCTCGAGGATGCCGATGCCGGCGGTGACGTTGCAGAACAGGACGACCCACAGCAGCCAGAACTGCGGCGTGCGGATCGCGTTCGCCGCGGAGACGTTCGAGGTGGTCACGAGCTTCTTCTCCGCCACGGTCGACGGGTCGAAGCCCTCCGGCGTCCAGCCCTGCGCCGGGACGCGCACGGTGAACGCGCCGAACATCATGTACGCCAGGTACACCGCACCGAGGGTGACGAACAGCATCGCCACGGCCGAGCCGGACGCGACCGAGGTCGGGTCCGACGGGTCGAAACCGCTGTCGTAGCGCTGCAGCAGGGCGGTCGAGACGGGGCTGGCGATGAGCGCGCCCCCGCCGAAGCCCATGATCGCCATGCCGGTCGCCAGGCCCGGGCGGTCGGGGAACCACTTGATCAGCGTGGAGACCGGGGAGATGTACCCGATGCCGAGCCCGATGCCGCCGATGACGCCGTAGCCGAGGTACAGCAACCAGAGCTGGCCGGTGGCGATGCCCAGGGCGCCGACGCCGAAGCCGGTGGCCCAGAAGCACGCTGCGGTGAACATCGCGGCCCTCGGCCCGTTGCGGTCGACCCACGTGCCCATCACCGCGGCCGACAGCCCGAGCATCACGATCGCGATCGAGAAGATCACGCCGATCTGGGTGAGGTTCGCGTCGAAGTGCTCGACCAGCGCCGTCTTGTACACGCTCGTGGCGTACGCCTGGCCGATGCACAGGTGCACCGCCAGGGCCGCCGGTGGGATCAGCCAGCGGTTGAAGCCCGGACCTGCCACGGAGCGCTCGCGCGAGAGCAGCCCCGACACCGTCGTCGTCATGTCCACAATGTCGCTCTCACCCGCCCGGGCCGCCCGCCGAGGGCGTCGGGGGTGCGCACGGGTGCGCCGAGCGGTGGTCCTGGCGCGACGAACGGCATCCGGTCGCCGCTGGTCGGACGCAGCCGCGCGTCCCGCCCGGTCGGCCTGCCGGTCCTGCGCGAGGTTGCTACGGTCCCCGCAGGAGGCCACCGATGTCGATGCCACGCCCCGCCGGTCCAGGCCGCGCGGACGCCACCCCCGCCACGCGGTCGAGGTGGGACGCCCTGCGCACCGGGGCGACCGGTGGCGCACGGGCCGCGGGGGCGGCCGCGAAGGCGGTGCTGAGCCCGAACGGCGTCCGCGGCCTGGCCGTCGAGGCGGCCTGGGGCGCCGCGCACCTCGCGGTCTACCCGCTGGGCCTGGTGCGGGAGCGGCACCGCGAGCACGACCGCTACCGGCTGGAGGGCATGGGCCCCGCCCAGCGCGGGCTGCTCGTCGGAGACGTGGAGGCTGCGGGCACCCCGATCCTGCTGCTGCACGGCATGGTCGACAACCGCTCGGTCTTCACCCTGCTGCGCCGCGGCCTGCGCCGCCGCGGCTTCGGCCGGGTGCTGACGCTGAACTACTCCCCCACCACCAACGACGTCCGTGCCGCTGCGCGCGACCTCGCGCTGCAGATCGAGAGCCTCTGCGAGCAGACGGGGTACGAGCGCATCCACGTGGTGGGTCACAGCATGGGCGGCCTGATCGCGCGCTACTACGTGCAGTGCCTGGGCGGCGACGAGCGCGTCGACACCCTCGTCACGCTGGCGACGCCGCACGCCGGGACGATGACCGCGCACCTGGTGAGCACCACGCTGACCCGCCAGCTGAGGCCCGGCAGCGACCTGATGGCCGAGCTCGACGCCCCGGTCGACCGCTGCCGCACCCGGTTCATCGCCTACTGGTCGGACCTCGACCAGATGATCGTGCCCCAGCGGCGCGCCCGGGTGGTCCACCCGGACCTGTCGGTGCGCAACCACCTGGTGCGAGGTGCCGGGCACATGTCGCTGCCGGTCTCGCCGCGGCTCGTGCACGAGATCAGCTCGGCCCTCAGCCAGCTCTCCGCCGACGGCAGCACCGACACCCGCGGAGTCACGGCGCTGCGCCCGGCCGGCACCTGATCAGCTGTTGCGCAACGCCTTGATCAGGTCGGCCTTCTTCATCCTCGACCGGCCCTCGACGCCGATCTCGGCGGCGCGCCTGCGCAGGTCCGCCACCGTCCAGTCGTCGTAGTCGCCGGACGAGCCGCCCTTCTTCCCCACCGCCGTGCGCGAGGTGTTCGCGGCGGCGTTGGCGATGCGGGCGGACTTCTGCTTGCTGTTGCCCTCGTCCCGCAGCGCCTCGTACAGCTCGGGGTCCTTGACGCTCGGCCCGGGTCCCTTGCGCGTCGGCATCACGCCACCTCCGTGTCGTCGGCTGGTGCGTCCACCGTGCGCTCGCGCGCCGGCGCCCGCAACCGGAAGCGGGGACGTCAGACGTCGAGCTCGACCCGGAAGCCGCTCCCGCTGTTGGCGAACCGCACGACACCACCGTGGACGGCGACCTCGGAGCCGTCGACCACCACCGTCGCCGGCGAGGCCCCGTGCAGCACCAGGCCGAACCGCTCGCGTCGGTGCTCCGGGTAGCCGTCGCCGGCCACGACGCCCTCCACCACGACGCGGCTCCCCGAGCGGGTCACGGTGGTCGTCGTCCGACGGAACGCGCCGTCGCGCAGCGCCAGGGTGAGGCCGTCGTCCTCGACCAGCCTGCTCGTGCGCGTCCCGTCGCCCCGTGGGACGAACAGGTGCAGCTCGATCTCGTCCGGGTGGTGCCCGTCGGTGGACGCCGGCGCGTGCGGCCACATCGGCACGACGGCACCGGCGCGGGCGTAGACCGGGATCCGGTCCATCGGGGTCGGCGCCACCACGAACCTCGTGCCCTCGTGCACCTCGTCGGTGTGCCAGTCGTACCAGTCACCTGCGGGCAGGTAGACCTGCCGGGCCGTGCACCCGGCCGAGGTCACGGGCGCCACGAGCAGGTCGCGGCCGAACAGGTACTGGTCGTCGAGGTCGGCCACCAGCGGGTCGTCCTGGTGGTCGAAGACGAGCGGACGCTGCACGGGCTCGCCGGTCTCGCAGGCGTCGAGGAACGCGGAGTACACGTACGGCAGCAGCCGGTAGCGCAGGACCACCGCCTCGCGGACAATGTCGAGCACGTGGTCGCCGAAGGCCCAGGCGTACTGGTCGACGTTGCCGATCTCGGAGTGGTTGCGGCAGAACGGCGTCAGCACCCCGTACTGCATCCAGCGAAGGAACAGCTCGGCGTCGGTGCCGCCCTGGAAGCCGCCCACGTCGGCGCCGACGAAGGGCTGGCCGGACACGCCCATCCCGGCGCCCATCGGGATCCCCACCCACAGGTGGTCCCAGCGGGACTGGTTGTCCCCCATCCAGTTCGCGGCGTGCCGCTGGATGCCGGCGGAGCCTGCCCGCGACAGGATGAAGGTGCGCAGCTCGGGCATGGCCTGCAGCAGGCCCTCCTGCGTCGCCATCGCCATCAGCAGGGCGTACTGGTTGTGGAACTGCTCGTGCGAGGCCGCACCGCGGTCGAACAGCATCCGCTGCGGTGGGATGCTCCCGGTGGCGGGCTCGTTCATGTCGTTCCAGATGCCGGCCAGCCCGGAGGCCACGTGCTCGGCGTTCAGACGCCCCCACCACCGGCGCGCCTCCTCGGTGACGAAATCGGGGAAGACCGTGTCGCCGGGCCACACCTGGCCGATGTACAGGTCGCCTCCCTCGGTACGGCAGAACACGCCCTCTTCGCGCCCGTCGTCGAAGACGGCGTACCCCGGCTCGCGCTTGACGCCGGGGTCGATGATGGTGATGACGCGGAAACCCTTCTCCCGCAATCGCTCCAGCATGCCGGATGGGTCCGGGAAGCGGTCGCGGTCCCAGGTGAAGACGCGGTAGCCGTCCATGTACTCGATGTCGAGCCACAACGCGTCGCACGGGATCCCGGCGTCGCGGTGGCGGCGGCCGATCTCCTCCACCGCGTCCTGGGTGTAGGCGAACCACCGGCACTGGTGGTAGCCCAGGGCCCACAGCGGCGGCGGGGACGCGCGCCCGGTGAGGTGCGTGTACCGCTCCAGGATCGCGGGCATCGACGGACCGGCGAACACGTACTCGCGATACTGCCCGCCAGCGAACGACACCCGGAACTCCGTGGGAGACGACAGCTCGTACGTGCCCCGGTACCCGTTGTCCACGAAGGAGCCGGCCATGCCACCGGTCGGACGCGCCTGGTGGTACAGCAGCGGGATGTTCACGTAGTACGGGTCGAACTCCACGCTCGTCCGGTCGCCGCGCGGGTCGCCCGGCTCGCGCCCGGCGGTGAACTCCGCCGAGGCGTCGGGGTTGAGCACGTCGGTGTTCCAGAGCGTGAAGTCGCGCCCACGGCGGTTGTGGCGACCGCCCTTCTCCCCCAGCCCGAAGAAGGCGTCCTCGGGACGGCAGCGCCGTCGGAACGTGAACGCGTCGTTGAGCGTGGCGTAGGCCCAGTACCGACCGTCGGCGTCGGCCGCGGTCTCGAGCACGACCGTGCCGTCGGCCCGGTGCACGTCGACCCGGAACGGGTCGAGCCACACCGACACCACCAGGTCGGCGGTCACCAGCCGCACGCGGTCGTCGTCCCGCTCCACCCGGTGCTCGACCGTCTCGGCCAACGGGTCGACGCAGACCGCGAAGGTCGGTTCGTCGTCGACCCGTCCACCCCGGCTCATCGTCAGCCGGACGACGTCGGCGGCGACCACCTCCAGGTGGAGCTGCTCGCCGTGCACGTCGGCCACCAGCCCGCGAGCGCTCTCGCGGACGGCGGTGACGCGTTCGAACCGGACGTAGTGGTCGGTGCGCAGCATCGGGCCACCGTGCCAGCAACCGCTCCGACCTGTCACCACCAGGTCAGGCTCGAGGCCCTCGCGGTGGTGACAGGTCGTCGAGGCGTCACATGTCGGGCCGCTGCACCACCGAGATGGCGTTCACCACCGGCTTCTTGTAGCCCTTGCGGTCCCAGAACCGCACGTCGATCGAGCCCCCCTCGGGCACCTCGATGACGTAGGTGTGGGTGTCCGCCGTGAACAGGCCCTGCTCGAGCGCGATGTCGTGCCGCACGAGCGCCCACTGCTCGTTCACCGCGACGTCGAACATCCGCCACTCCGCCCGGCCGGCCGCCTTGATCTCCGCGAACTCCATCGTCACCTCGTAGGTGCCGGCGGGCAGCGCGTCGAACCGGTAGTCGGTCATCCCCTCCCTCTGGTCGCGGTAGAGGGGGTCCTCCACCGTGCCGTTGATCGGGGTGGTCGTGCGGGCCGTCCGCACCACCTTGGAGGCGCCGACCCAGCCGAACGACCCGGCCGCGTACGGACGGTCCGCCACCCAGCCGATCCCGGTCGTGTCGGTGTAGGCGTCGCCGCCGGCGTTCACGGCCGTCCAGTACGCCGACACCACGAGCTCCACCGGGACCACCAGCCGCGGCTGGCGCCCGCTGGTGGTCTCGATCACCAGGTCGGCCCGGTAGACCCCCGCCGCCAGACCGGTGGTGTCGACCGTGACGTCGAGCGTCGTGCTCGCACCTGCCGGCACCGTGCCCGCTGCCGGGTCGACCGACAGCCACGGGACGTCGACGACCTCGGGCAGCCCGCTGTCGAGCTGGTAGACCGTCCCGGACTCCAGTGACGCGAGCCACAGGTTGCCGGCGGAGTCGATCTCCAGACCCGCACCGGCGTACTCGGTGGTCTCCGGGAACGCGGTGGTGCCGAGCGTCTCGCAGGTCGCCGGGTCGAGCTGGTACACGGTGTTGTCCGCCGTGCTGCCGACCATCCACAGCACCCCGGCGGCGTCGCTCCAACCGAGCCCGGCGATCGAGGGCTCGTCCGGCGCGCAGCTGTCGAGCACCGCTCCGGGCGTCGCGTGCGAGGCTCCGGCCACGTGGTAGATCTCCTCGCTGTTCCAGCCACCGACGTAGAAGGTGTCGTCGGCCGCCACGTAGGCGAGCCCGCGCTGGGACGTCCCGCTCCAGCCGGCCCCGGTCAGGGTGTACCCGACCTCACCGGTCTGCTCGTCCCAGCAGTGGATGCCGTTGTCCCCGCCCACGTTGACCTGGCACATCAGGCCCTCGCGGGTGTCGTAGGACATGTCGCCGTTCCAGGTGCCCGCCCAGGAGGCCGGGTGGTTGCGCCCGGTCGGGGTGCCGTCGCTCCCGAACTCGGTGTTGTCCACCGTCTCCGGGTCGGACACCCAGACCGTGCCGTCGGCACCCTCGCCGACGCCCCACGCCACCGCGAGACCGGTGGCAGGCCACTGCCCGAGCACGTCACCGGGTGCCGCGACGACGGCATCGGCCGCCGTCCGCTGCGCCGCCGTCAGGGCCACCCGGGCGCTGACCGCGTCCTCGGCCCGTTCGGCCCGCTGGCTCGCCGTCACCCGAGCCCCGGCGGTCGACGCCGTGTCGACCGCACCCCCGCCGGTCTCGCCGATGGTGAAGCCCATCGGCGCCGAGCCGTCGTTGGTGAGCGTGAGATCGGCTGTCCGCGTGGTGTTCTGCGGCAGCAACCACTCCAGCGAGCCGGGTGCCACGCTGCCCCGGGCGGTCTCGAGCGAGAAGTCGGCCACGAGCCGCTCGTCGGTCTCGACGACCACCTGGCGCGACTCGGTGACGTAGTTCGTCTTGGTCACGGTGAGCGTGTACGTGCCCTCCGCCACCTGCAGCAGGTACCGGCCGTCGGCGCCCGCGGTGGTCTGCCGAGCGACGGAGCCGTCGGCCCGGGTCAGGGCGACCGTGGCCCCGGAGACCGGCGCACCGTCGTTGGTGTCGGTGACCGTGCCCGCGACCACTCCGCTCGGCGGGAGCTCGAACACGACCGAGACCCCGTCCGACAGAGAAGCGGTGTTGTAGGAGAAGACGGTCGCGACCGCACCGGTGGCGTTCTCGATGCCCACCGTCGCCGAGCTCCCGCGCTCCCGCGCGTTGGCCGCGTCGATGCCACGGTACGCGGTGCGCACCGACCCGTCGGCGAACAGCATCGCCTCGGCGTCGATCCGCAGGTCCTGCCCGAAGAACTTCACGTTGCGCCACTCGACGACGAACGCCTGCCGTCCGCCCACGGTGGCCGTTCCCGTGTACACACCGGACGAGGCGTCGACCTGCAGGTCGTCCCAGAACGGGTAGACGGCGGCGTTGGGCGCCGCGGGCGCCGGCACCCGCACGTTGGTGTACGCGGTGATCCCGGCGAGGAAGTTGAGGTGGCCGTTCGTCGAGACGAACGCGCTGCGGTACTCCTGACCGTAGAACACCACCGGGAAGGGCAGCGGGACGGTCGTGAACGCCTCGTCGCCGGTGAGCGCGAGAACAGTGCCGACCTGCTGGTACGAGCCGGCGGTCGTGTAGCAGTAGTAGCCGTACGCGTCGACCTCGTCGGTGGTCGTCAGGGTGACGGTCTCGTCGGCGTCGACGACGACGACCTCGCTGGCGCCGGTGGCGCAGCTCCCCGTCGGCATGGCGGTCACCGTGTACTCGCCCTCCGGCACGGAGGTGAACGTGAACGCGCCGTCCGCACCGGTGGTCACCGGGTCGAGCGGCGTCGGCTCGATCGACACGACCGCGCCGACGACCGGTGCCCCGCGCGGGTCGGTGACGGTGCCGCTGACGGTGTGGCGGTCCACACCCCCCAGCGCGACGTCGACGGTCGTGGTCTCGTCGACGAGCACGGTGGCCGTCGCGGTCGCCTCGTCGTAGCCGAAGGCGGTGACGGAGACCTCGTAGTCGCCCACCGGCAGCAGCGCGGCGTACGTGCCGTCGGCGGCGGTGGTCAGGGTCCTGTCGACGGCGCCGTCGACGACGACGGTGGCGCCGGCCACCGGGTCGCCGGTCGCGGCGTCGGTCACCGTCCCGGCGAGCGTGCCGGTGTCACCGACCGGTGCCTGGTGCGCGGCCGCCAGGACGTCGAGCTTGCCTTCGCCCCAGACGTTGTTGTCGGTCGCGGTGCCTCCGCAGGTCAGGTCGGAGACGTCGACCGCGGTGGAGTCCAGGAGCGCGCGGGTGCCGTCGACGTCGCCGGCCAGCGCCGGCGCGATCGACCACAGCAGCGCCACCGAGCCGGCCACGTGCGGTGCGGCCATCGAGGTGCCGCTGTAGCTGGCGTACAGACCGCCGGGGACCGACGAGCGGACGCTGGTGCCCGGCGCGGAGATGTTGGGCCGCACCTGCCCGTCGGCGCCGGGACCGCGGCTCGAGGTCGACGCGATCGCGCCGGACGAGGTGAAGTTGCCGACGCCGTAGGAGTGCACCGAGTCGGCCGGCGAGCCGGTCGTGTCGCAGCCGGGACCGGCGTTGCCGTTGGAGAACACACCGAACTGGCCGGAAGCGGTCCACGCCTGGACGATCTCGTCGTACCAGGGGTCCTCGGCACCGCCGTTGGCCCCGCCCCAGGAGTTGTTGATGATGTCGGGCCGCTTGGTCACGTCCGGGTTCGCTCCGGAGGTGTCCGTGGGCGCCAGGGTCCACTGGCCGCTGGCGAGCAGGCTCGCGTCCGAGCAGCCGTTGGTCTCGCAGCCCTTGGCCGCGATCCACCGGGCACCCGGCGCGACGCCGACCTGGTTGGCGCCGTCGGCGCCGACCATCGTGCCCATCGTGTGCGTGCCGTGCCCGTTGTTGTCGCAGGGCACCGAACCGTCGGCCGAGCAGGTGTGGCTCGGGTCGTACCAGCTGTAGTCGTGGTCGACCCCGCCGGCCGACCAGCCGCGGTACCGGGTCGCCAGCGCCGGGTGGTCGAACTGGACGCCGGAGTCGATGTTGGCCACCAGCAGCCCCTCGCCGTGGTTGCCGTACTCCGACCAGACGTCGTCGGCGTTGATCGCGGCGATGCCCCACTCGACGGCGTCGACCCGCGCCTCGTCGGTGGCCGCCGCCGGCTCCGCCAGGGCGAGCTCGGTGGTCGGGGTGATCCGCTCGACGCCGGGGAGCTGCGCGAGCCGAGCGGTGAGTGCGCTGTCGACGTCCTGCACCAGGATCCGGTTCGACACCCAGAACGACTGGTGCGCAACCCCTTCGGCGGCGAGCCACTTCAGTGCGCCGGCTTGGCTCTCGTGGGCGGTCTCCTGCAGCGCGTCGACCACCGCCTGGCCGCGGACGTCGTGGTCCTCGATCTGCGAGGCCGGCCCGAGGTCGGCGTGGGCGTCGAGCACCAGCCACGCGTCGGTGGTGGCGCCGCCGGAGACCTCCTGGGTCACGCGCGGGTCGATCGCGGCGGCCCCGTCCGGGGCGGTCGGCGCGGCCGTGGCGGTGACCGCCCCGGCCAGGCTCACGACGAGCCCGGCGGCCAGCGCGGCGGCCAGCGACCTCATCCTCGCGGCGGTGGTGCGTACGTCCGGACCTGCGGTCACGGTTCCCCTCCCAGCGGTGGACGCCGCGGGCCCCTCCCGCGGCGTGGCCCCGACCCTGCCCGCGCCCGCTCGGCCCGGGTAGGCCGCCCGACGGACCGCCGACGGGCATCTCGGGGGCGCCGGACGGTCGGGGGGCGGGCAGCCGGTCCTGGCAGCCGTCGTCACGCACCGTGGTCGATCCATGACTCTCGGTCGATCATCTCCGGCTCAGGGGGTGACGAACCGGGCGCCGCGGTGCCATGATCGGGCGCACTCGGGGACGGTCAGGGGGCGGTCGCGGTGCAGCACGAGGCCAGGGTGGTGGCCGCGACGCGCGGTGGTGGCAGGTCGCAGCGCGTGATCGACCTGCGGGCCGCCCCGACCCGCGTGCCACCCGCCGACGACGACGCCCTGGTGGTCTGCGTGGGGCTGTCGCCCGCCCGTGCGGTCGCCGTCCTCGACGCCGTCGGCGGCTCCGCCTCGCTCGTGCTCGCCCGCGACGCCGAGCACGCGATGCGGCTGCTGGGCCACGCCGACCACGTCCGTGCCCCCGCTCCCGCCGTGGACGTGCCACCGGCACCCGGCACCCGGGTGCACCGCCTCGGAGCCCTCACGGTGGACGAGGAGACGCGTCGCGTGACGTGGGCCGGCGCGCCGATCCCGTTGTCGGTCAAGGAGTTCGACCTGCTGTGCGTTCTGGTGGAGTCACCGGGCCGGGTGCACACCTTCGCCGACCTCACCCGCCGGGTCTGGTCGCGCGACTACCTCGGTGACGACGACTCGGTGGTCTCAGCCGTCAAGAGGCTGCGGCGCAGGCTCGGTGCCGGCACCGAGCGGGTGCGGGTGGAGTCGGTGCGGGGCGTCGGCTTCCGGCTGGTGGAGGACGTCCCCGCCCAGCGTCCGGCTGCCACCGACCGCGACGCTCAGAGCTTCTCGACCGGGGCGTAGCGCAGCAGCAGCCGCTTGCTGCCGTCGGTGCGGAAGTCGACGTGCGCGACGGCGCGGTCGCCCGAGCCCTCCACCGCCGTGACCGTGCCGAGCCCGAAGGTGTCGTGGGTGACCTTGTCGCCGGGCTCGAGGTGCACGACCTCGCGATTGCCGGGCGACCGGACGCCCGGACGCTGCGCGAGCCGCGCGATCGCGGGGGTCTGGCCCATGCCGCGCGGACCTGCGGTCACCTCGCGTCGCCAGTCGACCAGCTCGGGCGGCACGTCGCCGAGGAACCGGCTGGGCGGGCCGTACTGCGGAGCGCCCCAGCTGCTGCGCACCGCGGCCCGGGTGAGGTAGAGCCGCTGGCGGGCGCGGGTGATGCCCACGTACGCCAGCCGCCGCTCCTCCGCGAGCTCCACCGGGTCGTCGAGCGAGCGCAGGTGCGGGAAGGTGCCGTCCTCGAGGCCGGTGAGGAAGACCGTCTCGAACTCCAGGCCCTTGGCGGTGTGCAGGGTCATCAGCGTCACCACGCCCTGGTCGACCTGCGGCTCCTGCTCGTGGGCGCCGTCGGCCACCGCCTCGTCGGGCACCTCGTCGGCGTCCGCGACGAGCGAGACCTGCTCGAGGAAGTCGGCGAGCGATCCCTGCGGGTTGGCGGTCTCGTACTCCTGCGCGACCGCCGCGAGCTCGGCGAGATTCTCGATCCGGCCCTCGTCCTGCGGGTCGTGGCTGGCGCGCAGCTCGGCGAGGTACCCCGAGCGGTCGAGCACCGCCTCGAGCACGGTGACCGGGCCGACGCCCGACTCGGCGACCGTGCGCAGCTCGTCGATCATCGTCGTGAAGCCGGTGATGGCCGCCAGCGACCGGGTCGCGATCCCCGGCGCCTCCTCCGCCCGCTGCAGCGCCGCCGGGAACCCGATCCGCTCGCGCTCGGCGAGGAAGCCGACCACGGCCTGCGCGCGGTCGCCGATCCCCCGCTTGGGGACGTTGAGGACGCGCCGCAGGTTCACGATGTCGTCGGGGTTGGCGAGCACCCTCAGGTAGGCGAGGGCGTCCTTGACCTCGCGCCGCTCGTAGAACCGGGTGCCGCCGACCACCTTGTACGGCAGCCCGACCCGCACCAGCACCTCCTCCAGCGCCCTGGACTGGGCGTTGGTGCGGTAGAAGACCGCGACGTCGCCGTAGCGCACGCCGTGCTCGTCGTGCAGGGCGTCGATCTCCTCCGCCACGAAGGAGGCCTCGTCGTGCTCGTTGTCGGCGGCGTAGCCCACGATCTGCGCCCCCGCGCCGGCGTCGGACCACAGGTTCTTCGGGCGCCGGTCCGGGTTCTTGGAGATCACCGCGTTGGCGGCGGTGAGGATGTTCTGGGTCGAGCGGTAGTTCTGCTCGAGCAGGACGGTGCGGGCGTCGGGGTAGTCGGCCTCGAACTCGAGGATGTTGCGGATGGTGGCCCCGCGGAAGGCGTAGATGGACTGGTCGGCGTCCCCGACGACGGTGAGCTCGCCCGGCTCGAGCGCCGGTGCGCCGGGCTCGGCCGACAGGCCCGGTGCCGCGCCCTCGCCCCCCACCAGCTCGCGGATCAGCGCGTACTGAGCGTGGTTGGTGTCCTGGTACTCGTCGACCAGCACGTGCCGGAACCGCCGCCGGTAGTGCTCGGCCACCTGCGGGAAGGCGCGCAGGACGTTGACCGTGGTCATGATCAGGTCGTCGAAGTCGAGGGCCTGCGCCTGCCGCAGCCGGGCGGTGTACATGGTGTACGCCTGCGCCAGGATCTTCTCGTCCGGCGTCTCGGCCCGGGCGGCGAACTCCTCGTCGTCGACGAGCTCGTTCTTCAGGGCCGACACCCGGTGGGTGAACCGCCGCGGCGGGTACCGCTTGGGGTCGAGATCGAGCTCGCGGCAGGCCAGCGCCATCATCCGCTGGGAGTCGGCGGCGTCGTAGATGGAGAACGTGGACCGCAGGCCGATGGTCGACGCCTCGCGCCGCAGGATCCGCACGCAGGCGCTGTGGAACGTGCTGACCCACATCACCTTCGCGCGCGGGCCGACCAGCGAGCTGACCCGCTCGCGCATCTCGCCGGCGGCCTTGTTGGTGAAGGTGATCGCCAGGATCTGGCCGGGCTGGGCGCCCCTGGCCGCGAGCAGGTGCGCGATCCGGTGCGTGAGCACCCGGGTCTTGCCCGACCCCGCGCCCGCGACGATGAGCAGCGGGCTGCCGCTGTGCAGCACGGCCTCGCGCTGGGACGGGTTGAGGCCGCGCAGGAGGGCGTCGGCCTGCTCCTCGCGGGCCGCCTGCTGCGCCGCGGCACCGGCGCGCCGGGACGGGGGCGGCTCGGGGAGGTCGAGCTCGTCGAACAGGGTGCTCATGTCGGAACCACCCTATGCCGGACCCCGGACGTCGGGCCGTGCGCCCGGTCAGCGGCCGACGGCGTACCCCTGCGCGCCGCGCGGGTTGGCGGCCGCGCGCAGCCAGCCACCCTCGCTCGCCACCGCCGACAGCCGTCCGAGCGACCAGCCGTCCACGACCTCCACCTCGTGCCCGAGGCCGCGCAGGGCGTCCAGCGTCGATGTCGGCCAGCGGTCCTCGGCCACCAGCACGCCCGGACGCGCCTGCCGGGGGTAGAACGAGGACGGCACGTGGTCGGTGTGCACCATCGGCGCGTCGATCGCGGCCTGCAGCGCCTGGTCGACCCCGCGCGGGCCGTGCACCGCCCGGAGCAGGAACGTGAGCTGCCACTGGTCCTGCTGGTCGCCGCCGGGTGTGCCGAACGCCATCCACGGCCGGCCGTCGCGCAGCGCGAGAGCCGGCGACAGGGTCGTGCGCGGACGCGCACCGGGACGCAAGGAGGCCGGCAGTCCCTGCTCGAGCCAGAACATCTGCCCGCGGGTCCCGAGCGGGAAGCCCAGCCCGGGGACGACGGGCGAGGACTGCAACCAGGCTCCGGACGGCGTCGCCGAGACCTGGTTCCCCCACCGGTCCACGACGTCGACGTGGCAGGTGTCGCCGCGGGCGGCGCCGTCGCCCTCGACCCGCCGCACCGTCGGCTCGCCCACGCCGGGGCTGGGAGTGGCCCCGCCGCCGCCCGAGGCCGTGGCGAGCGACGGCACCGGACGCGGGAGCACGGGAGGGCGTCCGCCCGGGCTGCCGGGACGGAGCTCGAGCGAGGCGGCGCGCGGGTCGAGCAGCCCGGCCCGCTCGTCGGAGTACGACGCCGCGAGCAGGTCCGCCCCCGACACCGCGGCGCCGTCCGGCTCGCCGTACCAGGCCTCCCGGTCGGCCATCGCCAGCTTGAGCGACTCGACCACCGCGTGCACCCACGACGGGTCGTCGTCGGCGAGCTGGTCCGGCAGGTCGGCGCGGTCGAGCAGGGCGAGGGCCTGCAGCAGGCTCGGACCCTGACCCCACGGCCCGGTCTTGGCGACCTGCACGTCGCGGTAGGTGCCGAGCAGCGGCTCCTCCACGGTGGCCCGCCACCCGGCGAGGTCGGCGCCGGTGAGCAGGCCGTGGTGCCGCTCGCCGGAGGTGTCGCGCCAGGCGCGGTCGCGGCCGAACGCGTCGACCGCCTCGGCGACGAATCCCTCGTACCAGGCCCGGCGCGCCGCCTCGAGCTGCGCCTCGCGGTCGGGCCCGGCCGCCTCGGCCTCGTCGAGGACCCGCCGGTAGGTCTCGCCGAGCGCGGTGAGCCGCAGCCGCGACCACGGCGCCGGCGCGGCGCCGTCGACCAGGTACGTGGCGGCCGACGGCTCCCACTCCTGCTCGAAGGTGGGCGCCATCGCGGCGATGGTGGCGCTGACGCGTGGCAGCACCGGTGCCCCGTCGAGCGCGTACCCGATCGCCGGCTCCAGGACGTCGCGCAGCGACCAGGTGCCCCAGCGCCGCAGGAGCTCCAGCCACCCACCGAACGCCCCCGGCACGACCGCCGCGAGCGGACCGGTGCCGGGCACCGCGTCCAGACCGAGGTCGGTGAACGCCTCGGCGGTGGCGGCGGCCGGCGCCACGCCCTGGCCGCAGACGACGTGGACCTGCTGGTCGCGCTCGCTCCAGAGCACGACCGGCAGGTCGCCGCCGGGTCCGTTGAGGTGCGGCTCCACCACCTGCAGGACGAACCCGGCGGCGGCCGCGGAGTCGAAGGCGTTGCCGCCGCGCTCGAGCACCGACATCGCGGTCTGCGAGGCGAGCCAGTGGGTGCTCGCGGCCATGCCGAACGAGCCGGCGAGCTCCGGGCGGGTGCTGGGGAGAGGCATCCCGCCACCCTGCCACCCGCCGCGGCGGACGACCTCCCGGGCCCCGGTCAGGCGGCCTCGGGCAGGTAGTCCTCCCAGGTCCGGTGCCGGCGCTCGGTGCCCCGCACCACCCACGACGGCCCGTGCGGCGCGAGCGGGCGGGTGCGCATCGTCCAGCCCATCTCCTCCGGCGTCCGGTTGCCCTTGGTGTTGTTGCACCGCACGCAGCAGGCCACCAGGTTCTCCCACGAGTCCTGGCCGCCCCGGCTGCGCGGCAGCACGTGGTCGACCGTCCCGGCGGTGGTGCCGCAGTACGCGCACAGGTGCCGGTCGCGACGCAGCACGCCGCGGCGGGAGACGGGGACCGAGCGGCCGAACGGCACCCGGACGTAGCGGGTCAGCAGGATGACCGACGGTCGCTCCAGCGTGGTGGCGCCGGCCTGGACGGGGTGCTCGTCGGCGGCCAGGACGGCCGCCTTCCCGGCCAGGACGAGTACGAGGGCGCGTCGGAAGGAGACCACGGCCAGCGGCTCGTAGCCGGCGTTCAGGACCAGGGTGCGCATCGTCCACCTCGCTGTGCGGGTCCCGACGGCTTCGGGACACGTGAGGACCTCTGTCGTGAGCGGACGGTCGGACCGACGGGCGGACCGGCCACCTCGGGACGGCGGCACACCCTCTCCAGCACAGGAACAGGCGCCGTCCGGTGGGGACGACGCCTGTCGGGTGCTGCGGGGGCGGGACGCACCTGCTGGTGCGGGGGCGGGGTCATTGTCCCGCTCCGGCACCGCTGCGTCCCCCGGCAGGCGTCGCGCCGGGGCAGGTCCGCACCACTCCGCGCCCGGTGCGGGCGGAGCGGTTCGACCTGGCCACGGCTGCCTCCTGGGAACGTCCCTCGGTGCGCTCAATGTACGCGGAGACCCCCCGCGGGTCACCGCCTTTGCGAGGGCGACGCGCGGGGACGCACGGGGGACACGGGCCGCACCCGGTGCCGGGACGCCGGACGGCCCGGCCCCCGAGATGGGGGCCGGGCCGTCCGGTGCAGCGTGGGTGTGCGGGTGGGTCAGCCGCCGAGCACCCGGTAGAAACCGAACTCCGAGGACCACATCTCGCGCTTGGAGACGTAGCCGCCGCTGCTCGGCGCGTCGTACATCAGGTTGCCCCCGGCGTAGATGCCGACGTGGCCGGGCATGTACACCAGGTCGCCCGGCTGGGCCTCGGCCCGCGAGATCCGCACGGCGGAGCCGGCGATCGCGCTGGAGGTGCGAGGCAGGGAGACACCGACCTGCTTGAACACGTACTGCACGTAGCCGGAGCAGTCGAAGCCGGACGGGCTGGTGCCGCCGTACCGGTAGGGGATGCCGACGTACCGTGCGGCGACGGACATGACGTTGGCGCGGGACGCGGACAGGCTGCCCTGGTCCTGAGACTGCGCCGCAGCGGGTGACGGTGCGCGCGGCGCGACGGGAGCGTCGCTGCGGTGGACCGGGTGGCGACCGGCTTGGGCTTCGGCGGGGCGACCAGGGTGGTGGCCACGGGGCTCACGTGCGCGGTGGCGACGTCGGCGGCGACGGTGATCTGCGCCTGCTCGGTCTCGGCGACCGGCGACGTCGAGGGAGCGGCGGGTTGGGCTGCCTTCGGCTTCTCGTCGGTCGCGTCGCCGATGGGGGCGGCGTCGGCGGCGGTGACGCCGAGGGAGACGACGAGGCCGGAGGAGGCGGCGATCACGGCGCCGCGGCGGCCGGCGGTGCCGGCCTGGGCCTGGAGCTGGGTCGCCATGGTGGTCAGGGGTGTCTTCGGGCGGACCGCGGCGCGGTGCCGTCCCTGGGCACGACTCGACAAGGGATTGAGACCTCTCTACCGCCTACGAGGTGAGCTGTCGGGTTCGGGTGGGAGGTGTGGCACCCGGCCGTGATCCGGAGATCACGGCTTCACCCCAAGGTCCGTCGGTCGCTGCCGTCGAACCGGATGTGGTTCCCCCGCCCCTGTCAGGCGATGTTCGTGAGGGACCTCGTCGCGATGACAGGGTTCGGCGTTCGCGACGGGACCGGTTCAAGGGTCTGACCCGGCGCCGTGAGGCTAACCCACCCGGTCCCCGAATGTCACACCGAGGTCACGGCGGCGCGTCGGGTTGGTGCCTTCGCACCCCCCGGAACCGGGACGGGACGGCCGGCCCGGCCCCGTCAGACGGGGACGGAGACGAAGATGTGGCTGGCGGTGAGATCGGGCAGGTCGAGCTCCTCGACGCCGTCGCCGCCCACCACCACTCCACCGTCGACCCGGCGCACCTGCACGGTGCGACCCGGGCGGACGCCGCAGTCGCTCAGCTGGCCCAGCAGGTCGGTGTCGACCTGGACCGGCTCGCCCAGCCGGCGCACCTGCACCTGGTCGGCGCCGTCGCGCGCGGCCTCCACGAGCGAGACCACCCCGGTCATGAAGGTGTCGTCGTCGGCCAGCTCGCCGAGCTCGGTCAGACCGGGGATCGGGATGCCGTACGGGGAGTGCGTGGGGTGCCCGAGCACCTCGATCAGGCGCCGCTCGACCCGCTCGCTCATCACGTGCTCCCAGCGGCAGGCCTCCTCGTGCACGTGCTCGTAGTCGAGCCCGATGACGTCGATGAGCAGGCACTCGGCCAGGCGGTGCTTGCGCATCACCGAGGTGGCCTTGGCGCGGCCGACGGCGGTGAGCTCGAGGTGGCGGTCGCCGGAGACGACGACGAGGCCGTCGCGCTCCATCCGGGCGACGGTCTGCGACACCGTGGGCCCGCTCTGCTGCAGCCGCTCGGCGATCCGGGCGCGCAGCGGCGTGATGCCCTCCTCCTCGAGCTCGAAGATCGTCTTGAGGTACATCTCGGTGGTGTCGATGAGGTCGCTCACGTCGTCCTGTGTCTCCCGCGTGCCGTCGCCGTCCGTGCTCGCTGCCGTCCTCGGCAGCCTAGTGCTCAGCGTCCCGGGCGCCCGGCGTGTTCCTGCAGGTGGCGGTGGCGGTCGGTCGGCGCGAGGGTGGCCGGGTGCCCGACACCGTGCTGTGGCTGCGCCGCGACCTCCGCCTCGACGACCACCCCGCCCTGCAGGCGGCGTCCGAGCAGGCGGACGGCGGACGCGTCCTCCCCCTGTTCGTGCTCGACCCGCGCCTGCTCCGGCGGGCCGGCGCGGCGCGCACCACCTGGCTGCTGCGCTCGCTCGCCTCGCTGCGGGCCGCCACCGACGGCGCCCTGGTGGTGCGGCGCGGGCGTCCCGAGCAGGTGGTGCCGGCGGTGGTGCGCGAGCTCGGTGCCGACGCCGTCCACGTCACCGCCGACCCGGGTCCGTTCGGGCGCCGGCGCGACGACGCCGTCGAGGAGGCGCTCGAGGTCCCTCTGGTGCGCACCGGCACGCCGTACGCGGTGGGCCCGGGCTCGGTGACCAAGTCCGACGGCACGCCCTACGCCGTCTTCACCCCGTTCTCACGGGCCTGGCGCGACCACGGCTGGCCCACCCCCGCCCCGGGGCCGCCGACCGGCCTGCGCTGGGCGCGCTCGGTCGACGGCGAGGACCTGCCGGACGAGCCCGCGCACGACGTCGGGCTGCCCGCGGTGGGCGAGCAGGCGGCGCACGAGCGGTGGGAGGAGTTCCTCGACACCGATCTCGACGGATACGGCTCCGGCCGGGACCGCCCCGACCTCGACAGCACCTCGCGGATGTCGGCCCACCTGAAGTACGGCGAGATCCACCCCCGCACCCTGCTGGCCGACCTCGCCGCCCGCCGGTCGAAGGGTGCGGACACCTACCGGACCGAGCTGGCCTGGCGGGAGTTCTACGCCGACGTGCTGTGGCACCGTCCCGAGACCTCGTGGGAGTACCTGCGCCCGGAGTTCGCGCGGATGCGGTACGCGCGGCCCGGCACGGCGTTCGAGGCCTGGCAGGAGGGCCGCACCGGCTTCCCCTACGTCGACGCCGGCATGCGCCAGCTGCTGGCGAGCGGCTGGATGCACAACCGGCTGCGGATGGTGACGGCCTCCTTCCTGGTCAAGGACCTGCACGTGGAGTGGCAGCACGGCGCGCGGCACTTCCTCGACCACCTCGTCGACGGCGACCTCGCCTCGAACAACCACGGCTGGCAGTGGACGGCAGGGTGCGGCACCGACGCCGCGCCGTACTTCCGGGTCTTCAACCCGGTGACCCAGGGCCAGCGGTTCGACCCGGACGGCGAGTACGTGCGCCGCTGGGTGCCCGAGCTGCGGCACCTGGAGGGCAAGCGGGCCCACACCCCCTGGGACGCCGAGGACGGCTACCGCGACGGCTACCCCGAGCGGGTCGTCGACCACGCCGCCGAGCGGCAGGAGTCGCTGGACCGGTACGCCGAGATCCGGGGCTGAGCCTCGCCGGTGGCCCCGGCCCGCCGGTTGCGCCGGACGGGGTCGGGCGTTCGGTGGAGTTGTGCGGCGTCGTGCGCGGTGCGTGCCCGACCACCCCTAGCGTCCGGGTACCCGGCGCTGCGCCGGCACTGCGACGAAGGAGTGCCCCGTGACGCGTCGACCGTCAGGAACCGCCTGGACGGGCTGGCGGGTGCTGGTCGCGCTCGTCGTCGTCGTGGGCGGACTCCAGCTCGTGCCCGTCGCCGCGTCGGCCGCGCCGGTGGCCGGCACGTTGACCGCGACGCCGGACCCGCCGACCGTGAGCGAGCAGGTCGAGCTCACCGGGTCGTTGCCCCCTGCCCGGCCGCGGCCGGTGACGCTGGAGCGCCGCACCGGCACCGGCGCCTGGACGCAGGTCGGCTCCGGCCGCACCGCGGCGGACGGCTCGGTCGAGTTCGACGTGACGATGCCGGGAGCCGTCGGGGCGACGGTGTCGTACCGGGTCCAGGCCGCCGAGGTGCGTCGCGACGGCACCGTCCTGCCCGCGGTCCAGACCCCGGACGTCGTCCTGACCACGGTCGCGCAGAGCGCCACCCTGGTCCTGCCCGCGTCGGTCGCCGCGGGCTCGTCCTTCGAGGCGGTCGCCGACTTCTCCCCCGACCGGCCCGGCCGCCAGGTGGTGCTGCAGCGCCGCAGCGGGAACCGGTGGCAGACGAGCGCCACCAGCACCCAGGACGCCTCCGGGACCGTCCGGTTCGTCGTGCCGGCCGGATCGGACACCGGTCCGCAGACCTTCCGGGCGGTGGCCAAGAAGGACGCCGGCGCCCCGAGGGTGATCAGCCCGTCGGCCACGGTGAACGTGACCACCGAGGAGGACACCACGCCGCCGGCCGTCCCGGCCGGACTGGCGGCCGTCCCCGGCGACTCCGCGGCCGCCCTGTCGTGGGACGAGGTCGGGGACGCGGACCTGACCGGCTACCGGGTGCACCGTGCGCCCGCCGCCACCGGGCCGTGGACCCTCGCCGCCTCCCCGACCGGGACGACGCACGAGGAGCTCGGTCTCACCAACGGCACCACGTACTGGTTCGCGGTCTCGGCCGTCGACGCTGACGGCAACGAGTCGGCCCGCTCCGCAGCGGCCTTCGTGACGCCCGTCGACAGCACCGCACCCGCCGCGCCCTCCGGACTGGCCGCGACCGCCGGCGACGGCTCGGTCTCGCTCGCCTGGGACGAGGTCGCCGACGCCACGGGGTACGTGGTGGCGCAAGGCCCCTCGGCCGACGGTCCGTGGACGACGGCGGGCTCCCCGTCCGAAGAGTCCCTCGAGGTCCTCGGCCTCACCAATGGCACCCCGTACTGGTTCACGGTCGCGGCGGTCGACGCCGCCGGGAACGACTCGGCGCCGTCCGCGCCGGTGTCGGCGACACCGGTCGACCAGACGCCGCCCCCCGCGGTCACCCTGCTGTCCGCCACGCCGCACGACCGCTCCGTGGTGCTCGTGTGGGAGGAGTCGTCCGCCGTCGACCTGGCGTCGTACCGGATCGAGTGGGCCGGCGCGGCCGACGGCCCGTTCACCACCGCCGTCCCCTCGATCACGGACACCACCTACACGTTCACGGGGCTCACGAACGGCACCACGCGCTGGTACCGGGTCGTCGGCGTCGACGCCGCCGGCAACGCGTCCGCGCCGTCGGAGGCGCTCGGGGCGACCCCGTTCGACGACGCCGCGCCCGGCGTGCCCGCCCCGGTCTCGGTCATCGCCCACGACCGCGGCGTCGAGCTCTCCTGGGGTGGCCAGTACGGCGGTGACACAGCCGGTTTCAACGTCTGGACGTCCAGCAGCGCCGAAGGGCCGTGGACGCTCGTCGACGGCAGCCCGTTCGCCTCGCCGCCGCTGACGATCGACGGTCTGACCAACGGCACCACCTACTGGTTCTCGGTCAGCTCGCTCGACACCAGCGGCAACGAATCGGAGCGCAGCGAGGCCGCATCCGCCACCCCCTTCGACAACGCGCCACCGCCGACCCCGACCGGCGTCACCGCCGTGGCCTCTCCCGGCAAGGTCACCGTCTCGTGGGACGCCGTCGTGGACGAGGCGCTGGTCGACTACGTCGTGCTGCGCGGGGCCTCCGCCACCGGCCCGTGGGAGCGGTACGACTACACGACCAGCACGGCCACCGCCTACGAGGACGCGAACGTGGTCCCCGGCGCGACCTACTGGTACACCGTCCAGAGCGTCGACGCGGCCGGCAACTGGTCGCCGCCGTCCACGGCCGTCGAGGCGACCGCTGCCGACACCACGCCGCCCGCCGCGCCGACCGGCCTCGGGGCCACCCCGGGCGCGAACCAGGTCGTACTGGCCTGGGACCCGGTGGGAGACAGCGACCTTGTCGGCTACCAGGTGTACCGGGGACCGTCGGCGAGCGGTCCGTGGACCGTCTCGGGCACCCTCGTCACGGCCACGACGACGACCGTCACCGGGGTGCAGAACGGCGTCGAGCACTGGTTCGCGGTCGACGCCGTCGACACCGTCGGGAACCGCTCGCCGCTGTCCGGGCCGGCCTCCGCCACGCCCCAGCTGGCAGCGGCGCAGCCGAGCCGCGTCGCGACGGACTCGCAGCACACCTGCGCGGTCCGTGCGGACAACACCCTGTGGTGCTGGGGCGTCGGAGCCAACGGCCGGCTCGGCAACGGCGTCCTGAACGACGTCCAGGCCACGCCGGCGCAGGTCGGCACGGCGAACGACTGGGCCGGTGTCACGGTCGGTGGCGGCCACAGCTGCGCGACCAGGCTCGACGGCACCGCATGGTGCTGGGGCTGGAACATCTACGGCCAGATAGGCGACGGGACGACCACGGAGGCGCCTACCCCGGTGCGCGTCGGGTCGGCGGACGACTGGCTCCTGCTCTCCGCCGGCGGCGGTACCACCTGCGGGCTACGGTCCGACCGCAGCCTGTGGTGCTGGGGCCAGGGCCAGCTCGGGCAGCTCGGGACGGGGGGCACGGCCAGCGCCTCGACCCCGCAGCAGGTGCCGGGGTCGTGGACGCGGGTGTCGTTCGGCGGGGCGCGCGTGTGCGCCGTCCGCGCGGACGGTGGTCTGTTCTGCTGGGGATACGGCTTCGGGGGCTTCGGCACGATGGACCTGGCTCCCGTCCAGGTCGGCACGTCAACGGACTGGACGGACGTCGCGGTCGGTGGCGACCACGCGTGCGGGCTGCGCACCGGCTCGCGGCCCTTCTGCTGGGGCTCGGGCACAGCCGGCCAGCTGGGCAACGCCACGACGGGCAACTCCAGCTCACCGGTCCCCGTGTCGGGCGGCCTGACCTTCGCGATGCTGTCCGCGGGGGGCCAGCACACCTGCGGCACCCGTGGCGACGCGACGATCTGGTGCTGGGGTGCCGGGGCCACCGGCCAGCTCGGTGGCGGGTCCGCCACCAGCCGCACGACGCCGGGGCAGGTCGCGGGCGCGGGGTCGTGGCGCGAGGTGGGCGCCGGGAACAGCCAGACCTGCGGGTCGTCGACGAGTGGCGCGATCTCGTGCTGGGGGTACGCCGGGAGCGGCGTCCTCGGCACCGGGCGCACCGAGAGCGAGCTGCTCCCGGCGCTGGTCCAGCCCGGCAGCACGTGGCGGTCGGCCAGCACCGGGCACCAGCACGGCTGCGGCGTGCGGTCGGACCGGACGTTGTGGTGCTGGGGGTACAACGGGTCCGGCCGCACGGGGACCGGGACGACCTACCAGTACGCACCGGCCCAGGTCGGCACCGCGACCGACTGGTCGACGGTCTCGGCAGGAGCACAGCACTCGTGCGCCACCCGCAGCGGCGGCAGCCTGTGGTGCTGGGGGGAGAACTCCTCCGGCGCGCTCGGGGACGGGAGCACCCTCCAGCGGTCGGCACCGGTCCGGGTGGGGACCGCGACGAGCTGGACCACCGTCCACGCGGGATCGTCCTTCACCTGCGGCACGCGCACCGACACGTCGTTGTGGTGCTGGGGAAGCGGCGACCAGGGGCAGCTGGGCACCGGCGGCAGCACCGGCAGCACCGTGCCCCTGCAGGTCCCGGGCACCTGGGCGTCGGTGGAGGTCGGGCAGGCGCAGGCCTGCGGCGTCCGGACCGACGGCTCGCTGTGGTGCTGGGGGGAGAACTTCCTCGGTCAGCTCGGCGACGGCACGCGGGACGATCGCCTGGCTCCGGTGCAGGTCGGGTCCGAGACGGACTGGGTGAGCGTCTCGTCCGGCGGCGCTCACACCTGCGGCACCCGTGGCGACGCGACGATCTGGTGCTGGGGATACGGCTCCAGCCTGCAGCTGGGCAACGGCGCCACCGGCATCGTCACCTCGCCGGTCCAGGTGGGTTCGGCGACGGACTGGGCGCAGGTCGAGGCCGGCGGGAGCCACTCCTGCGGCCGCAAGACCGACGGCTCCGTGCTGTGCTGGGGGACGGGCAACTACGGCCAGCTCGGCGACGGCACGACGACCAACCTGGCCACGCCCGTGACGTCGCAGACGGTGGCGTCGTCGGCCGTGCTGGCGTCGACGTACGACTCCTGCTCGCTGGACACCGCCGGCCTGCTGCGGTGCTGGGGCTGGAACAACATCGGCCAGGCCGGCGTGCCGCCGTACGAGACGGTGCCCGTGCCCGTGGCCGGCTGACCACGCCCGACGAGCGAGGGCCCGGGCGCGGAACGTCAGAGCAGGCCGGCGTCGTGCATGGTGATGGCCAGCTGCACGCGGTTGGTGACGCCGAGCTTGGTGAAGATCCGTGAGATGTGCGCCTTCACGGTCGCCTGGCTCATGTACAGCTCGGCGGCGATCTCGGCATTCGACGCACCCCGGCCGACGGCGACGGCGACCTCGAGCTCGCGCTCGGACAGCAGCCCGGCCTGCCGCTTGGCGTGCGCCTCGCGCGGGTCGTCCGCCGCGCCCGCGACCTGGCGGATGAGGCTGCGGGTGATCACCGGCGACAGGATCGGTTCTCCGGCAACGACCTTCGTGATCGCGTCGATGATCCCCGCGGGTCCGGTGTCCTTGAGCAGGAAGCCGTTGGCGCCGGCGGCGAGCGCGCGCAGCACGTAGTCGTCCGCGTCGAACGTGGTCAGGACGATGACGGCGGGCGGGTCGGCGAACGCACGGATCTGCGCGGTCGCCTCGATGCCGTCCAGCACGGGCATCCGCAGGTCCATCAGGACGACGTCGACGCCGCCGCGGCGCACCCGGTCGACGGCCTCCTGGCCGTCGGCCGCCTCGCCGACGATCTCCAGCTCGGGCGACCCGCCCAGCATCAGCGACAGGCCGCCGCGCACGAGCGGGTCGTCGTCGGTCAGCAGCACCCTCGTGGTCACGTCGGCCACGGTAGCCACGCCCTCAGGACGAAGTGCCCGGCGTCCGCGTGGTGCTCGATCCGCCCGCCGGCGAGGGAGGTCCGTTCCGCGAGTCCGACCAGGCCGAGCCCGGACTGCGGCGCGCTGGTGCGACTGCCCGGGGCGAGCGGGTTGCGCACCTCGACGTCCAGGCCGTGGCCGGCCCTCCCCGTGACGGACAGGTGCACCAGCGCGTTCGGTGCGTGCTTGCGCGCGTTGGTCAGGGCCTCCTGCACCACGCGGTACAGCGTGCGGCCGGTCGTGACCGGGACCGTCGCCAGGTCCGTGCCGGCGAGGTCGACCTCGAGCCGCATGCCGTCGGCCATCAGCTCGTCCACCAGCGCGGGCACGTCGAGCGCCCCCGGCTGCGGCCGTTCGGGCGCGGCGTCGCCGGGGTCGTCGCGCAGGACGCCGAGCACCTCCCGGAGCTCGACCAGCGCCCGGTGCGAGCTCTCCTGGATCACCGCAGCGGACTCGCGCAGCTGCTCGGTGCCGAGGTCGGTGCGGTAGACCATCGCGTCGGCGTGCATCGAGACGAGCGAGATCCGGTGCGCCAGCACGTCGTGCATCTCGCGAGCGATCCGGGTGCGCTCGGCGGTGCGCGCCGCCGCGACCCGGGTGGCCTGCTCGTCCTCGGCGCGTCGGGCGCGGTCGCGCAGGGTCCACAGCAGCTCGCGGCGCGACCCGACGTACATGCCCCACGCGACGACCACGCCGAGCACGGGGACGCTCGCCGCCATCTGGAAGAGGAAGTCGCCGACTCCCCCGGTCTGGGCGGGATCGACCGCGAACAGCACGGCGGCCGCGACGAGCCCCAGGACGGTGAGCGGGACGATCTCCTTCCAGCGCCGGCGGGTGGCGACCGAGACCAGCGCGAGGCTCGCAGGTCCGCCGGAGAAGCTGGAGACGGCGCTGAACGCCGTGATGACCAGGGCCACCGGCATCGGGTACCGCCGGCGCCAGTGCACCAGGACGAAGGCGGTGACCCCGAGCACGAGGTCGACGGCCAGCCACCACGGCGCGGTGCGGACCTGGCTCGGCGCGGTGGCCGTGATCGACAGGCCCGACAGCAGCAGCATCACCAGGATCCGCCAGGTGTGGCTCCACCACGTCAGCGGCGGCTGCTGGGACGGCTGGAACGGCACCGTCGCAGGCTAGGCCAGCACCACGCCCGCGCGGAGCGGCCACGAGGCCGGTCCGGGTAGCCGTCCGGCACGGCGGGATGGCCGGAAGTCGTAGCGACGGTGGCCGTCCCGCACCGCAGGACGGCCACCGGGCCGATGCGACCGGCTGCCGAGGAGCAGGAACGTGGTCGCCATGATCACCGTGGAGAACCTCACCAAGGACTACGGCTCGTTCCGGGCCGTCGACGACGTCACCTTCACCGCCCGCCCCGGGGCGGTCACCGGCTTCCTCGGCCCGAACGGCGCCGGGAAGTCGACCACCATGCGGGTGCTGGCCGGGCTCACGCCGCCCACCGCCGGCACCGCGCTCCTGGGCGGCCACCGGTACCGCGACATCCCCAACCCGGCGACGCAGGTGGGTGTGCTGCTCGACGCCTCGGCCCAGCACGCCGGCCGCACCGGGCGCGAGGTGCTCGACCTGGCCGCGATCACGATGGGGCTCCCGCGCCGCCGCGTCGACGAGATGCTCGAGCGGGTCAGCCTCACGCCGAAGGAGGCCAGGCGCCGCGTGCGGCACTACTCGCTCGGCATGCGCCAGCGGCTCGGCATCGCGCACGCGCTGATGGGCGACCCGAAGGTGCTGGTGCTCGACGAGCCGGCCAACGGCCTCGACCCGGCCGGCATCCACTGGATGCGCGGGCTGCTGCGCGAGTACGCCGACCGCGGCGGGACGGTCCTGCTGTCGTCGCACCTGCTGCACGAGATCGAGGTCGTCGCCGACGACCTGGTGGTCATCGGCAACGGCCGCGTGGTGGCGCAGGGCGCCACCCGCGAGCTGCTGAGGACCGCGGGCACGTTCGTCCGCGCCACCGACCCGGCCGCGCTCGCCACCGCGCTGGCCACGGCCGGCGTCAGCACGCAGGACGCCCACGACGGCGGCGTCCGCACCGAGGTCGACCCGGAGCAGGTCGGCCGGGTCGCCGCGGCGGCCGGCATCGCCCTGGTCGAGCTGCGACCCGCCGAGGGACTCGGTCTCGAGGCGATGTTCCTCGAGCTCACCGCGCAGAACCAGCGCGACCTGCCCGCCCAGCCCGCCCTCCAGACCTCCGGAGCGTCCCGATGAGCACCGCCACCCTGACCAAGAACCCTTCTCCCGCAGGCGTTCCCGACACGATCGACGTCACGCAGCCGAAGGTCCCGCTGCACCGGCTGGTGGCCGTCGAGGCCCGCAAGCTGGTCGACACCCGGGCCGGCTTCTGGCTGGTCGCGCTGATGGTGCTGGCCAACCTGCTGGTGATCGTCGGGATGGTCGTCTTCGCCCCCGACGAGATGCTCACCTTCGAGACCTTCTTCGGGCTCTCCACCGCACCGGCGGGCTTCCTGCTCCCGGTGCTGGCGATCCTGCTGGTGACGAGCGAGTGGTCGCAACGATCGGCCCTGATCACCTTCGGCCTGGAACCGCGGCGCGGTCGCGTCGTGGTGGCCAAGCTGCTCGTCGCCCTGGTGGCGACCGTGGCGACCCTCGCCGTCGCCGCCGCCTTCGGCGCGATCGGCACCGCTCTGGCCGCAGCGACCCACGACCTCGCCGACCCCTGGCAGCTCACGGCCGCGGGCCTGACCGGCTCGGGCCTGACCCTGCTGATCGGGCTGCTGATGGCATTCGCCTTCGGCATGGCTCTGATGAGCTCGCCCGCGGCGATCGTCCTGTACTTCGTGCTCCCGACCGTGTGGTCGATCGTGGCCTCGCTGGTGCCGTGGGTGCGCGACAACCTGCAGGAGTGGGCCGACCTCAACTCGGCGCAGGGCCCGCTGATGGGCTCGGAGTGGGCCACCAGCGGGGAGTGGCTCCGGCTCGGCGTCGCCGCCGTGATCTGGGTGCTCGCCCCGCTCGCGTTCGGCGTGTGGCGGCTGCTGCGGTCCGAGGTGAAGTAGCCCCGCCCCTGCGCCCGCCGGCCTAGTGAACGTGGTGGTTGCCACGTTCACTAGGCCTGCGAGCATCGTGAGGTGGCAGGCCACCTCGCGAGGACGACGTGCCCGCGGGCGATAGCGTCGGCGCGTGGCCACCGACCTCGTCGTCCCGCACCGCTTCCACGGACCGCCCGCCTCGGGCAACGGCGGCTGGTGCGCCGGTGCGCTGGCCGCGCACCTGCCGGACGGGGCGGTTCGGGTGCGTCTGCACGCCCCACCCCCGCTGGCGACGCCGATGCCGGTCACGGTGACGGCCGACGAGGCGGTCGCGGCCACGGCGGACGGGGACGCGGTGCTCACCGCCACCCGGGTCGAGGCCGACCTGACCGTGCTCGACCCGGTCGACCTCGCCACCGCCCAGCGCGCGGCGGGCCGCTTCGACGGCCTCGGCGACCACCCCTTCCCCACCTGCTTCGTGTGCGGCCCCGACCGGTTGCCCGGTGACGGCCTGCGGCTCACCCCCGGCTGGCTCGACGACCGCGCCGAGGAGACCGCCTGCGCGTGGGTGCCGGACGCGTCGGTCGACCTGGCCCAGACCTGGGCGGCGATGGACTGCCCGGGCGGGTGGTCCGGCGGGCTCGCCGGGCGCCCGATGGTGCTGGGGACGATGACCGCCCGGGTCGAGCGGCCCGCCCTCCCCGGCGAGCGCTGCGTGGTGGTCGGACGGCACCTCGGCACCGACGGTCGCAAGACCCGCTCGGCGGCGACCGTGTGGTCGGTCGGCGGACCGGACGAGCACCGCGAGCCCGAGCTGCTCGGCACGGCCGAGCACGTCTGGATCCAGGTCGACCCGGCCGCGTTCGGTCGCTGACCGGGGCGCACGCCGTCAGGCTCAGGTGCGCAGCACCCGCAGGTCGGTGGGGCGCGGGTCGATCCCGAGCTCCTCGCGCAGCCGGGTGAGGTCGAGCTCGCGGCTCACGCCCAGGTGGCTCACCACGTAGCGGGTGAGCGGCGGTGCCTCGCGGGCGCGCCGCGCGCGGGCGACCAGCTCGAGCGCGGCGCCCAGCCCGAGGGCCAGCGGGAACGGCAGGTGCACCCGCTGCGGCGCCTGACCCGTCGCGGCGCGGAACGTCTGGTCGAGCGCGGCGTCGAGGCGCACCGGCGCGGCGTCGGCCACGTTGACCACCCCCTGCACGGGCGAGCGCACCGCCCGGACGCAGACCCGAGCGAGCAGCTCGACCGAGGTCAGGTGCACGCGCGTGTCCGCCCAGCCGGGCACCACCAGCACCCGGCGCCCGCCGACGACCCGCACGGCGGCCAGCAGGCGCGGCAGCAGGGTGGGGTCTCCCGGGCCGTACACCGCGTGAGGGCGCAGCACGACCGCGTCGCGCCCGGCTGCCGCTGCCCTGCCGACGACGCGCTCCGCCTCGGCCTTGGCCCGCGCGTACGGAGCGGACAGGCCGTCGTCGGGACCGTCCTGCTCGCGGACGACGCCGCGCCGCCACGGCGGGTAGACGCTCGCGGACGACACGTGCACGAACCGGGCCGCGGGCCAGGTGGCGAGCACGGCCACCGTGCCCTGCACGGTGACCGGACGCTGCTCGGCCAGCGGCGCCCAGTCGTCGACAGCCGCCGCGCAGTGCACGACCGCGCCGACGTCCGGCGCCCCGGCGAGGGGTCCGTCGGTGAGGTCCCAGCGGCGGTAGTCGACGCCGGCGGGCAGCCCGTCGGGTCGCGGCCTGCGCCCGAACCCGACCACCTCGTGCCCGCTGCGGCGCAGCGCCACGCACACCGTCGACCCCACGAAACCGCTGGCCCCCGTGACGGCGACCCTCACCGGCGTGCTCCGAGGGCGGCGCGCACCTGCTCGCGCAGCGCCGTCTTGTCGACCTTGCGCGAGCGGCCCGCCGTGGGCAGCGACGGCCGGGTCAGCACGTGGTCGGGCAGCCAGGCGGCGTCCACCAACCCGGGGAGGGCCCGGCGCACGTCGTCGGCGAGCGAGACGGACGCCCCCGGCGCCGGGACGACGACCAGCACGACCTGCTCGTCCGCGGTGACGGGATCCGGCAGCCCGACCACGGACGCGGCGGCGACGCCCGGGATGGTCTCCACCAGCGGCTCGATCAGCGCCGGGTAGATGTTGGTGACCCCGCGCAGCAGCATGTCCTTGGCACGACCGCGCAGCTCGAGCCGGCCGCCGGGGAGGACCCGCACGAGGTCGCCGGTCGCCACGCGCGTGAGCGGCTCCTCCCCCAGGTACCCGGGGCTGACCTGCGGCCCGGCCACGAGCAGCTGGCCGTCGTCGTCGACCTCGACCGTGGTGCCGGGCACGGGCCGCCCGAGCAGCAGGCCGGCGCGTGGCACCCGCGCGTGCGCGAGCAGCTCGTCGCCCTCGACCGTCGCGACCGGCAGCGCCTCGGTGAGCCCGTAGACGCCGACCACGCGCACGCCGGGGACGGCCACGACGAGCCGGCGCACGACCGCGGCGGTGACCGGTGCCCCTCCCGTGGCGAGCAGCCGCAGGCTCGCCGGCAGCGCGCCAGAGGCGGCCGCGGCGTCGAGCGTGGCCGGCACGGCGTACCCGACGGTCGCGGAGCGCTCCGCCGCGGTGCGGGCGAAGGTGGGGCCGTCGGCGCCGAGCGGCGCGAACGACCAGGTCGCCCCGGCGACCAGCACCGGCAGTCCGAGCATCATCTGGTCGGTGTGCACGACGTCGTCGGGACGCAGGCCGAGCCGCGGCAGCAGCGCGTGCAGGCCGGCAGCCAGGGTCGCCCTCGAGTGGGTGACGGCCCGAGGCGAGGCGGTGGTGCCGGAGGTGAACACGACCAGCGCGCGGGCGTCGGGGTCGGTGGGCGGCGGCGCGTCGGCCACGACGCCGCGCAGCAGGCGCTTCCACCCGACGGCACCGGACGGGACGCCGGGCAGCCACCCGCCCGGCACCACCACGTGGCGCAGGCCGGGCGCCCTCAGGTCGGGCAGAGAGAGGCCCCGGCGGGCGGCGAGTCCGCGCAGCGGGCCGGACGTCGCGAGGTGCACGACCGGCTCGGCCATCGTCCACCTGGGCCGCGTCGTGGCCAACCGTGCAGGTGAGAGCGCTTCTCCCGCACCAGGATCCGCGACGACCACCACGCCTCCCGCGGCGACCACGGCCAGCGCGGCCACGACCGCCGGCGGGCTGGGCCGAACGGCGAACAGCACGCCGTCACCCGGTTCCATCCCGTCGCGTCGCAGCGCGGCCGCGCCACGACGCACCTGGTCGGCGAGGTCGCCGTAGGTGAGCACGCGGTCGTCAGCGCCGACCGCCGCCACCCGGTCCGGCACCTCGTGACCGTGCCGCAGGACGGCCTCGACGACGTCGGCGGCCGTCACGCCGCGGTCCCGGTCCTCAGCACGAGCCGACGGTACGCCGGGACCAGCACGTGCGTGGCGGCCTCGCGCTGCACGACCCGGACCGGCCGGGCCGCCTCGTGCGCGTCGAGCACGGCGCCCGCGACGGCGGCGAGCTCCGCGGTGGCCAGCGGGGCGCCGAGGCAGAAGTGCGGTCCGGCCCCGAACCACAGGTTCCGGGCGGCCGCCGGGCAGGCCCGCTCCGGGCGGAACCCGTCCGGCAGCCGGGTGGCCCACCAGGTGGCCACCAGCACGCGGTCGCCGGGCCGCACGTCCACCGGGCCGAGACGGCCGGCCACGGTCGCCCGGCGCAGCATCGCCGGCGACGGTGTGGCGAGCCGCAGCGCCTCGGCGAGGAACGGCTGCAGCCGCGACCGGTCGGCCGCGACGTCGTCGAGCAGGCCGGCGTCGTGGAGCATCGCGACCGCTCGCGGGGCGGCGCTGGTCAGCGTCTCGGTACCGGTGAGCAGCAGGACGGCCGCGAGCGACGGCGCCTGGGACCGCGAGATGCCCAGCGCCGGAAGGCGTCCGAGCACGCTGTGCGTTCCGTCGGCACGGTCGTAGGCGGCCGTGGCCGCGCGCGTCATCGGGGCGAACAGCTCGCGGACCCGGCTGACCTGGGCCGGGCTGAGCCGGCGCGTGCGCAGCCGCACCATGCCGAGCACCTCGTCGCCCGCGTCGAGCAGCAGCTCCGAGGCGTCGTCGACCTGCTGGGCGTCGGCGTCGTCGTCGAGCAGCCCCACCAGCGAGGCGATCACGGCGGTGGCGCAGCGTCGCGTGAGGGCGACGAGGTCGACCGGACGGCCCGCCACCAGGTCGGCCGTGGCCGCCACGAGGGGGGTGGTGAGCACACGGCGGCAGACGTCGTCGGCGGCGGCCGGCGTGAAGAGCTCGCCGAGGGCGCGACGCAGCGTCCGGTGCGGTGCGCCGTCCATCCCGATCAGCGTGCGGTGCCCCAGCACCCCCGCCCACAGCGCCCCGGACGAGCCGGGGCCGTCCTTGCGGAAGGTGGCGTCGGTGAGCACCTGGCGGACCAGCGCCGGGTCGGCCACGACGACGCCGACCCCGGGGACGCGTCGGGCCGCGCGCCCGGCGAGCAGCCGGTCGACGAGCGGGAACGCCACCGGGTGCGCGGCGCGCATCACCGCGGCCTCGTGCCGGAGCACCTCGGCCGTCCCGCGCACGGACGTCACCGGGTCGTGAGCCGGACGTCGACGACGTCCGGGGTGTGGCCGTGGTCGAGGTACCAGCGCAGCGTGGCGCGCAGCCCGTACGCCCGCAGCCGGCGCGCGGACGCGTGCACGACGACGTCGCGGTGGTACGCGACCCGCTCGGAGACGGTGCGCACCCGGTTCACCAGGGCGCGGTCCTCGTGCACCTCCTCGATCGCGGTTCGTGGGAAGCCGCCGGACGCCTCGTACGCGACGGCGCTGACCCCGAGGTTGCAGCCTGGGCACATCACGTACGGGCCGCGGAACGGACGCCCGCTCTCGTCGGCCCCCCGGTTGCCCGGGCGGAACCGGCCGAACACCGCGGCACCGGGCACGAGCAGGGGCACGAGCGTGCGCTCCCACAGCCGCAGCGGGAACTCGTCGGTGCGCGGCAGCATCGGGCCGGTGAGCAGGTCGTCGCCCGACGCGAAGTGCCGGCGCGCGTTGGCCGTCCAGTCGTGGCGCGGGAGCGTGTCGGCGTCGCACCGCAGCACGTGGGAGGCGCCGCGTGAGATCGCCTCTCGCACACCGGTGTCAGCGGCGGCGCCGGTTCCCTTGCGGCTCTCGGCGACCACGTGCACGCCGAAAGGTGCGGTGCGGGCGAACGCCTCGACCACCGCGACCGTGCCGTCGCTGCTGAGGTTGTCGACCACGACGAGCTCGAACCCGAGGTCGTCCTGCGCGGCGAGCGCCGCCAGCGTGGCTCCGATGCCGGGCTCCTCGTCGAACGCCGGGACGACGACGGAGAGGGCTACCACCGCAGCACCATGGTGCCCACGCTGATGCCGCCGGCGAGGCCGACGAGGGTGACGAGCGAGCCCCGCTCGACCCGACCTGTCTGCACCGCCTGCTCGAGCTGCAGCGGGAGGGAGGCCGACGCGCAGTTGCCGTGCTCGGTGACCGTGATCTGCAGGAGGGACCGGTCGATGCCGCACCGGTCGGCGAACGCGTTGACGTACGGCAGCGTCACCTGGTGCACGGCGACGAGATCGCAGTCGTCCCACCTGATCCCGGCGCGGTCGAGCACGCCCGACAGCACCGACGGGCCGATCGCCTCGAAGGCCGCCTTCAGGCGGGCTCCGTCGAGGTGGAAGTAGGTGGCGTCGAGGTCGCGCGGCTGCCGGGACCCACCGCCGGGGAGGGTGCCTGCCGTCCACGCCGTGGAGTCGGCGGTGTGGCCCTGGGCGAGGATGCCGTCGCCGTCCTCGCACGCCTCGAGCAGCAGCGCGGCCCCGCAGTCCGAGAGGGTGTAGCCGGCGAACGACTCCGCCAGCTGGCGCAGGTCGCGCACCTGCCAGCGGGTGGCGCGCGACGGGCTCTCGCCGGTGACCACGAGCACCCGGTCGTGCTGACCGGCGCGGATCAGCGCCTCGCCCACCTGGAGGGCGTTGAGCACCGAGTTGCAGGCGTTCTTGATGTCGAAGACCGGGCAGCGCGCCGCCAGCGCCGCGGCGACGATGTGCGAGGTGGCGGGCTCGACGAGGTCCTGCGAGGCCGAGGCGAACAGCAGCAGGTCGATGTCCCCGATCTCGAGCCCCTGGTCGGCGAGCAGCTTCCCGGCCGCCGCCACCGCGAGGTCGGAGGCCTGCCAGTCGTCCGGCATGACGTGCCGGCCGGTGATGCCGGTGGCCCGCAGCACGATGCCCGGCGGGGGGCGGAACGCGCCGCTCTCCGCCGCGATCCGCGCCTCGCACTCCGCGCTGGGTGTCCAGCGCGACGGCAGGTGGGTCGCCACCCCGGCGACCCGTGCGCCCCTCGTGCCTGTCGACATCGTCCTCGTCCTCCCCCTGTCCCCGGGCTCCTCGGCCCGGGTGCGACGGCGACCGACCTGGTCGCCTCGCGCCCGCTCTACGGTAGGGGGTGCGAGGGGGCCGGACAGAGCCGTCCGCACCGGACACGGGGGGTCGCGTGCTCTTGACAACGGCAGGCCGCGCCAGGGCGCGCGGCGGTGCGTGGTGGGAGCAGCGCCTGCTCGCGGCCGCCAACCCGGGCCTCAGCGCGCTGGTCGCCACCGGTCGCGTCGTCGGTCCCGCACGCGGCGGCGTGCTGCGGGTCCCGCGCCTCGGCGTGGTCGTGACCGACGCCGTCCTGATCCGCGAGGTGCTCAAGGACTACGGGTCGACGTCGCTGCTCGGCGAGGGCGGGGTCGGGCACCTGTGGGCGCAGGTCCTCGGCGAGTGGGTGCGCGACTCCTTCGACGGCCCCGGCCACGTCGACCTGCGGCGCCGCTCGCGCGACCTGTTCACCGAGGCCGGCGCGGCCGACGTCGTGCGGCCCGTGTTCGAGGCTCCGGTCGACCGGGCCGTGCGCGAGCTGCGCGACGGCGGCACCGTCGACCTGGCCGCGCTGGCCCGCGAGCTCGTCGGCCGGATGGTCGTGCACCTGCTCGGTCTGCGCCTCGACGGCCTCACCGCGGTCGACGACGACCCGGAGCCGTACCTGCAGGTCTACGCCTCCGGCGAGCGGCTGGCCTCGCTCGCCGTCGGCACGCAGGCCAGCACGCACCTGTCGGCGCAGACGGTCGACGACGGCCAAGGAGGTCGTGGCCGAGCTCACCCGCGACGTCCCGCAGGCCTTCCGCGACTCCCCGCCGAGCACGCTGCTCGGCCGCTGCCGCGAGCTCGGCCTGGCCGAGCACGAGGCCACCGGCCTCGCCACGCTCCTGCTCGTCGCCGGCACCGAGACCGCGGCCAGCGCGATGGGCCGCACGGTCGCCCTGCTCGCCGACACCGGCCAGGTGCACGACGTCGTCGCCGAGCCCGACCTCGTCCCGGACGCGGTGAGGGAGGGCCTGCGGGTCAGCACGCCTGCACCGGTGATCGGCCGGAACATCGTGCGGGACACCAGGATCGGACGTCTTCCCGTGCGCGCCGGCGAGCGCGTGGTGCTGCTCACCTACGTTGCCGACAACGCCGTCGGACCGTTCGACGTCCGCCGACCGTACGACCCGTCCACCCGCCAGCTCTGGTTCGGCGCCGGCCGCCACCTGTGCCTCGGCGCCCCGGTGGCCCGGGCCGAGGTCGCGTACCTGCTGTCCGCCCTGGTCGGTACCGGTCGCCCCTGGCGGGTGGTCCGCCGCGAGCCCGCCCGCCGCGCGCTCATCCCCACCTACGAGGTGCTCGACATCGCCCTGGCCTGAGCCCTGGCGCCCTCAGCCGGCGCGGGTGACGCGGACGTCGGGCACGGTGCAGGCGAGGACGGTCTCGAGCGCCTGCACCTGTGCGGTGAGCTCGCCGGGGTCCAGGAGCCGTTCGCCGGGGAACATCCGCAGCTCGAGCACGCGCCGCACTCCCGCGCCGACGAGCCGCCACGACCCGCGCAGCCGGCCGTCGAGCAGGAGCACGCAGCTGTACAGCCCGTTTCCCTGGGTCCAGTACCAGGGCAGGTGCTCCGGGTCGGCGAACCGCCGGCGGGCGGCGGTGTCGTAGCCCACCAGGAGCGCGTCGAACTCGGCGAGCAGCCGCGGCGCCGGGTCGGGATCGGTGGTCGGGACGCCTTCGGCGAGGTCGAGGTAGGTCTCGCCGTCGGGGCCTGGCCGGCCCACGAGCTCCTCGCGCAGGTCGGCCAGGGCGGCGTCGACCTCGCGCAGCCGCGTCCCGCTCCACCACGCGACGTCGCGGCGCGTCGACGGCCCGTGCCACCGCACGTGCTCGCGGCACAGGTCGACCAGGGCGGCGTGCGGGTCCGCCACCACCGCGCTCCGGTCGCGACCGAGCACCTCGTCCGCCAGCCGGTACCCCGGCGCGCTCTGCCGGTCGAACCCCTTGCCCGACAACGGCGCCCGGAGCAGGGCGCTGTGCAGGTGAGCCGTCGCCCGACCCATCCCGGGCGTGGCGGCCCGCCGCCCGGCCGTCTCGCCGTCGTGCTCCCCCACCCACTCGGCCAGGTGCTCGCGCAGCTCCTCCGGCGTCCGCCAGGCGCCGGTGGCGAACCGCTCCATCTCTGCCTGCACCTCAGCCGCGCCGACCCGCTCCAGCCCGAGCACGCGACGCCAGGTGGGTTCGAGCGCACGGCGGGTGACGGCGTCGAGCAGCTCGTGCTGGTCCGGGGTGCTGGTGTGCACGGTCCCGCGCAGGTTGCTCCCGCGCACCAGCACGCCGTCGGCGTACGCGGTCTCGACGTCCGCGTGGGTGAGGCCGGGGAGCCGGGCGGCGAACCCGACGTACGGCGAGCGCGCCACCTGCGACTGCACCGGCCCGGTGCGGGTCACGAGGTCGGCGACCGCCTGCGTCCCCGACCCGCGGACTCGCGGAAGCTGGCGGCGCAGGGTCGCGCGGGCGAGGTCGTCCCAGGTGAGCGGACGCGTCACGTCATCCGGCGGTGGCGCCGAGGCGTGAGCCCTCGTCGTCGACCCAGAGGCCGAGCAGGCCCTGGAAGTGGGCCATGAACCGGTCCTGCTCGTGCGGCGGGTAGGTGGCTGCCACGGTGTCGCGCAGCATCCGCTCGAACGAGGGCCCCCGCACCCAGTCGTGCACCAGCTCGGGCAGGTGGGCGAGCTGGTCGTCGCAGAACTCGGCGTAGCGCTCGGACTCGAAGTGCTCGTCGGCGAGCGCGAGGTACGCGTCGATCTTCTCGGTGTACGAGCGGTCCGCGTCGTCGGCGACCTCGAAGAACCTCGAGATGCGCAGGTCGAGCATCGGCTTGCGACCGCGCACCAGCGCGTACACCGACCAGCGCACGAGAGCCGTGATGGCCCAGGGGAAGTAGTAGTGCAAGGAGGTGACGGCGACGTCGGGGCAGGCGTTGGCGTAGTCGATCGGGTGCACCTCGTCGCCCGCGACGAGCATCTCCGCGGAGTTGAAGTCCCAGCCGAAGAACGCGTTGACGATGCGGCTGATCGCCGCGCACTCGTGCCCGGCCTGCTCGGACAGGAAGCCGTGCTCGACGGCGTACCGGTCGTGCATGGGTCGGTCCGGGCGGAAGTTCATCACCATCGTCTCGGGGCCGATCGACAGCGCCCGGGCGAAGTGCTCGTAGTCGATCGTCGCCTGCAGGTGCATGAGCATCTGGCCGGACTCGTCGTAGGCGCGGTGCAGGTCGGCGCGCGAGTCGATCCGCGAGACCCCGCGCCAGCCGCCGCCGTCGAACGGCTTCATGTAGAGCGGGTACCCGAGGTCGTCGGCGATCGCGTCGAGGTCGAAGGACTGGTTGTACTTCCCGCTCGTGTACGCCCAGCGGACGTTGTCGACCGGGTTCTTGTACGGCACCAGGACGGTGCGCGGCACCTTGAGGCCGAGCCGCAGCATCGCGCAGTAGGCGCTGTGCTTCTCCATCGACTGGAACGTGAACGGCGAGTTGAGCAGGTAGGTGTCGTTCATCAGCGCGGCCTTCTTGAGCCACTCGCGCGGGTGGTAGTACCAGTACGCCAGCCGGTCGATCACGAGCCCGGGCCGCGCCGGGTCGGTGAGCTCGAACGGCTCGATCGTCAGGCGCTCGCTCGCGAACTCGTGGGCGCCGGAGCGGTCCTGGACCGTCCCGACCATCCGCAGGATGCTCTCGAACGCGATCGGCCAGTCCTCCTCGGCCCCGAGAAGGAGCCCCACCAGGTGCGTCGTCCTGTCAGCCATCCGACGAACCTAGCCGGATCAGAGGAGGCGTGGCAGGTGGTGGGCGACCTGGCGCTGCCACCACGGCCAGTCGTGGGCCGAGTCGTGGCCCCACTCGTCGAGCTCGCACCAGATCGCCTTGTCGTGCAGCAGCGCGGCCATCTCGCGCGTGGAGGGCAGCGACCCGGTGGGGTCCACCTCCCACGGCCCCTGTCCCACGACCAGGACGAGCCGCAGCCGCGAGCGCAGCCACTCCAGGTGCCCGCCCTCGAGATGGCGGACGTAGTCGGTGGGGTTGGTGAAGTAGGTGGCGTCGCCGCGGTCGCCCCAGGCGTGCCAGGCCGACGGGTCGTAGCTCCCGGACAGGCACAGCGCCCGGTCCACCAGGTCGCCGTGCCGCAGCGCCATCGACAGCGCGTGGAACGCGCCCAGGCTGCAGCCGGTGGCCACGATCCCGCGTCCGTCCGCGTCGTAGCCCGGTGAGTCCGACCGGATCAGGGGGACCACCCGCTCGACCAGCCAGCGCTCGTAGTCCCCGTGCCGGCGGGCACGCTGCTCGAGCGGGGCACCGCGGTCGGACCACGACAGGTGGTCGAAGGCGTCGACGCAGTAGAGCTTGACCCGCCCCTGGTCGATCAGCGGGCGGACGGCGTCGACCATGCCGTTGTTCTCGTAGTCCCAGGCCCGTCCCTGCTCGGACGGGAACACGATCACCGGCCGACCGAGGTGGCCGTAGCGGATCACGGTGCCGGGGCGGTCGAGTCCGTCCATCCCGAGCTCGGTCTGGTCACGCTCCATCGGCCCTCCAGAGTCGTCGCAGGACGGCGGTGAGGCGCGGGTCGAGGACGTCGCGCCAGGACGTGTAGTTGTGCACGTCCGGGTGCTCGGCCCAGTCGACGTCCAGCCCCAGGTCGGCCAGGTGCGCGGCCATCACCCGGTTGCAGTGCACGTTCTCCTCGGTGGCCCCGCACGACATCGCCACCAGCGGCGTGGACGGCGGCTCGGTGGCGGCCAGCACCTCGGCGACGAAGCCGGTGACCTCCGCGAAGTACTCGAAGCCGCTCTCCTGCGGGTCGGTGGTCGGGGTGAAGAACGACCCGGACTGCAGCACCAGGCCGCCGAAGGTGCCGGGGTGGGCCCACTCGGCGTGGAGGGCTGCGAGGGCTCCCAGGCTGGCGCCGATCAGCACGAGATCGCCTGTGGTGGAGTAGTTCTCGCGAAGGAACGGGACGATCGCCGTCGCCAGGGTCTCGGCGTAGTCCGAGTTCGCGGCGTACCGCGCGTTGCGCGCACCGGGGACGAGGAGGGCCACCCGCATCGGCGGCAGGTCGCCGGAGGTGACGCCGGCGCCGACCAGGTGGGTGAGCCCGGCGAACATCGCGTACTCGGGCCCGTCGTGGGCCACCAGCATCGGGAGCGGGAGCGACGGCGCCGCCCCCTCGGGCGCCCAGACCATCAGGTCGACGGTGCCCACGGGGGTGAGGGGGAGCTGGTGGTCGGTGACCGTCCACGGCACCGACTCGACCTCGGTCCACGCCGGCACCTGGTACCCGGGCAGCCCGAGCCAGGACTTGTCGCCGAAGGCCCCGCCGACGACGTTGGGGTTCGTGGCGTCGAGGCCGGACCACTCCTCGCCGGAGTTCAGGACACCCTCGTACTTGTACTCGAGCCGGTGCACCGAGGGGCGCGGGAGACGCAGCTCCCATCCGCCGTCGACCCGGGTGAAGTCGAGCTGCTCGCCGGGCACGCCGATGTCCTGCCACAGCCGTAGCGACGCCAGCTCGCCGTCGGGGTCCGCGTGCCGGAACACCAGCTCGTTGCCCTCGACCTCGCTGACCCACCTGCGCAGGTCGCCCTCGTCCTGCGCCGGGGCCGCGCCGGGCACGACGTCGGAGGGTGCGGGCATCCGTCCACGGTATCGGGATCGGGGCGGGGCGCAGGCCGGGCGTCGCCCGCTCAGCCGGCGTCGTGCACGACGCGTCCGCCCGCGACGGTGAGGACCACGGACGCGTCGGCGACCGGCACCCGCCCGGCGGAGCCGAAACCGTCGGCGAGGACGTCGGCGTCGAGCACGGCGAGGTCGGCCCTGACCCCGACCGCCAGCTCGCCCGCCTCGGCGTCGTGGTCGACGAACGCCGAGCCGGCGGTGCAGGCGTCCAGCGCGTCGTCGAGGGTGAGCCGCTGCTCGGGCAGGAAGGGTGCCTCGTCGCGGCGGCCCGGGTCGACGCGGGTGACCGCCACCTCGATCTGCGCCAGCGGGTCGGCCGTGGTGACCGGCCAGTCGCTGCCCATGCAGAGCCGGGCGCCGGTGGCGCGCAGGGCCTCGAAGGGGTACTGCTGCCGGGCCCGCCCGGCGCCGAGCAGCGGGACGGTGAGGTCGTCCATCTGCGGCTCGTGCTGGGCCCAGTAGGTCTGGCAGTTGGCGACCACGCCCAGCTCGGCGAACCGCGGCACGTCGTCGGGGTGCACCACCTGGACGTGGGCGACGTGGTGGCGCAGGTCGGTGTCGGGCTGCGCGCGGCGGGCGGCCGCGACGGCGTCGAGCGAGGTGTGCACCGCGCGGTCGCCGATCGCGTGCAGGTGCACCTGGAAGCCCCGGCGGTCGAGCTCGGTCACGGCGGCGGCGAGCAGGTCGGGCTCCACGTGCAGCAGCCCGCGGTCGCCCGTGGCGGCGCCGGACGCGTCGAGGTACGGCTCGAGCATCGCTCCCGTCCGGGTCTCGAGCACGCCGTCGACCATGATCTTCACCGTGGTGGGGTGGAACCGGTCGTGGCCGGACGCCTGGTCCCGCTGCGCCACCAGGTCGGCGACCTGCTCCAGTCCCCGGTCGCGCTCCCACCACAGCGCCCCGACCACGCGCGCCGTCAGCCGTCCGTCCTCCGCCAGCGAGTGGTAGGCGTCCAGCGTCGCCGGCGTGACCCAGGCGTCCTGCCACCCCGTGATCCCGAGGGCGTGCAGGTGCCGCTGGGCCGCCAGCACCGCCTGCTGCCACTCGTCCGGGCTGGGCGGCGGGACCACCTCGGCGTCGAACCGGTACGCGGCGCCCTCGTGCAGCGTCCCGGTCGGCTCGCCGGTCACCGGGTCGCGCTCGATCCGGCCGTCCGCGGGGTCCGGGGTGCTCGTCGTGACGCCGCCGAGCTCGAGGGCGCGGCTGTTGACCCAGGCGCCGTGCACGTCCTTGTTGAACAGGAACACGGGCCGGTCGGGCACGACGGCGTCGAGGTCCTCCTTGCGCGGCGCCCCGCCGGGGAAGTGCTCCATCGCCCAGCCGCCGCCCAGCACCCACGGCTCGTCCGGGTGGTCGGCGGCGTAGCGGCGGACGACCTCGACGTACTCCGTGCGCCCCTCCGCGTCGTTCAGCCAGACCCGGCGCAGGTTCCGCCCGGCGACGGGCGGGTGCACGTGGCTGTCCTGGAAGCCGGGGAGCACCAGCCCACCTGGCGCCTCGACCACGCGGGTGCGCGGACCGCGCCACACCCCGACGTCGGCGGCCGACCCGACGGCCACCACCCGGTCGCCGCGGACGGCCACGGCAGTCGCGTACTCGCCCCGCCGGACCCTGACCCTCGCCCCGGTGACGACCAGGTCGGCGTGCTGCACGCGCTCACCCTCGCGCACGCACGTCTCCCGGCACCAGACCCGTCGTGGCCGCACAGGTGCGGGCAACTCCGCAGGTCCGGCGCCGGACCGGGTCAGCACCGCGTCGTTGCCCGCAGCCGTGCGAGCTCGTCAGGGCTGGGGGTCGCGGGCGTCGTAGGCCCAGAACCGGGGCTGGGTCAGGGCGAGCAGGACGACCACCACCACGACGGCGAGCCCGCCCAGGATCGCGGCGAGGTCCTCGCCGGTGAGGTCGCCGAGGCTGCCCAGGACGAGGTCGCCGAGCCGCGGACCGCCGGCGACCACCACGATGAAGACGCCCTGCAGGCGCCCGCGCATCGAGTCCGGCGTGGCGGTCTGCAGGATCGTGTTGCGGAACACCGACGACACGGCGTCGCTCGCACCGGCCAGGGCGAGGCACGCAGCGGCGGGCCAGATCGTCCAGTGCGGGCCGCCACCCGGCGGCGGCCCCGGCGACGAGGCGACCACCAGCCCGAACGCGCTGACCGACAGCCCCCAGGCGACCACGGCCCAGATCACCGCGCGGCCCTGGTGGCGGACGTGCCCCAGCGGGCCGGACAGCAGCCCCGCGCCCACGATCCCCACCGCCATGCCGGCCGACAGCACGCCGACGGTCTGCGCGCCGCCGCCGATGATGGCGGTGCCGATGGCCGGCAGCAGCACCCGCGGCATGCCGAGGATCATCGCGGCGAGGTCGACCAGGAACGTCATCCGGACGTTCGGACGGGTGCCGAGGTATCGCAGACCCTCGGCCACCGAGCGCAGCCCCGGCCGGCTCACCTCGCCCTCGGGCGGGACCGACGGCAGACCGGCGAGCAGGAACAGCGTGACCAGCAGGAGCACGGCCTCGGCGGTGTAGGCGCCCTGGTAGTCCCACCAGGAGATGAACAGGGCGGCCAGCAGCGGACCGACCATCAGGCCGGTGCCCATCGTGACGCTGCCGAGGGCGTTGGCGGCGGGGACGAGGTCGCGGTGGAGCAGCCGCGGGATGATCGTCGAGCGGGCCGGCTGGTTGATGCCGAACAGGCCGTTCTGCACCGCGACCAGCAGGTACAGCACCCAGACGTTCTGCAGGTCGAGCCAGGCCTGGGCGGCGAGCGCCAGGGCCACCAGGAAGATGCCGGTGGTCGAGATGACGACGACCTTGCGGCGGTCGTGCGCGTCGACCACCGAGCCGCCGTAGAGCCCCATCGCCACGAGCGGGACGAGGGCGAAGAGACCGACCAGGCCGACCGAGAAGGTGGAGCGGGTGACGTCGTAGACCTGCAGGCCCACGGCGGTGGTGGTCAGGTGGGTGCCGATGCCGGACAGGAACGCCCCGCCCCACAGCCGCCGGTACGGGACGCTCACCTTCAAGGGGGTCACGTCGGCGAGCAGGCGGGGCACGTGCCCATCCTGCCGGGGGGCTGCGGGCGGGGCGCGGCAGGGTGATCCGGGCAGGCCGGGCGTGGAACAGCCCACGGGGTTCCGGTCCTCACCCGAGAAGGAGGGTCCGGCGCTCGCTGTGGACGATCAGCGACCCCGTGGGCTGCGGTGACTGCCGGGAACTGCCGGTAGTCCGCCCATGTCGAACGGGCTGCTAGCGCGCAGCCACCTCACGCGTCCAAGAGTCATTCACGACCTGGACCACCTCCTTTCCCGTGTCCGATCACGCTACGTCGCGGGTGGCCGGTGCGCCAGGGCATATTCGCCGGTTCGTCAGGCGGGTGCGAGGCTGCCGTCGTGCCCTGGCCCTGGCGACGCGCGCCCGACCCGTTGGGTGAGGGCGTGTGGCGACGCGTGCACGACCGCTGCCGTCGCGCCGTCGACCGCTTCCACCAGGTGATCGAGCCCGTGCCCGAGGGGCCGGTGCGCGACGGGCTCGAGCTCGTCGGTGCCGACCTGGCCGGGCTGCTGGACCGCGTCCGCGGGTTGTGCGTGGCGGCGCAGGCGGAGGCACCGAGCGGCGGCCTGGAGATCCCGGCCGGGCGGCACGGCGACCTGCACCGCAGCCTGTCCCGGCTCGCGACCGCTGCCGCGCAGGCGTCCGAGGCCGCGGCGATGGCCCGGGTGGCCGAGGGGGCCGGCGACCGCGCGACCGCGTCGGCCCGGGTGGAGGCCGCCCGCCGCGCGGCGGCCACCGCCCGCACCCACCTGCCCTGACCGCACGAGCGCCGTCCTGGTCCGTCGCGCATACTGCGGGGGTGCTGACCGAGCTGCGCAGGCCTCGGGCACTCGTCGACGGGGACGTGGTGCGCGTGATCGCCCCGTCCGGACCGATCGACCCCGACCGGCTGCAGGCCGGCGCCCACCTGCTCGAGTCGTGGGGCCTCCAGGTCGAGGTCGGCGAGCACGTCCTCGGCCGGACCCGGCACGGCTACCTCGCCGGCACCGACTGCGAGCGCGCCAGCGACTTCGTCCGCGCGTGGTGCGACCCGACGGTGGCCGCCGTCATGAGCGCACGCGGCGGGTACGGCACGCACCGGATGATCGACCTGGTCGACTGGTCCGCCCTGCGGGCGGCCCGCCACGACGACCCACCACCGGCGCTCGTCGGATTCAGCGACGTGACGGCGCTGCACGAGGCGGTCGGGGTCGAGCTCGGCGTCGCCAGCCTGCTCGGCCCGATGGTCGCCTCGTACCGGTTCCACGAGGACGAGGTCTCCCAGCAGCACCTGCGCGACACCCTGTTCGGCAAGGACCCCGGTCCGATCGGAGGTGGCGACGTGCGGACCCTCGTGCCCGGCACGGCCACCGGCGTCCTCGCGGGCGGGACCGTCACGCTGCTCGCGTCGAGCGTGGGTGGACGGTCCGCACGACGCTCGCTCGCGGGTGCCGTCCTCGTGCTCGAGGACGTCGACGAGCCCACCTACCGGCTCGACCGTGCGCTCACCCAGCTGCGGCGGGCCGGTGTGCTCGACGACGTCGCCGCCGTCGTGGGCGGGCAGTGGGTCGAGTGCGGCGACCCGGACACGATCGACGAGCTGCTGCTCGAACGGCTCGGGGGGCTGGGCGTCCCGATGGTCAACGGGGTGGACGTGGGGCACGGCCACCGCCACCTCACCGTGCCGCTCGGGGTCCGCGCGCACCTGGACGCCGACAAGGGCGAGCTGGTGCCCGGGTCGGCCACGCAGGACTGACCGAGCGGGCGTCAGAGGTCGCGCGCCAGCACGACCACCTCGGCGTCGTACCGCGTCACCCTGCCGTGCTCGTCCTCGCTGTCCCACGACGACAGCTGCACCTGCCCGGTAGCGGTGTACCCGAGCCGCTCGTAGAGCCTTCTCGCGCCGCCGTTCCCGGTCTCCACGCCCACCCGGACGCGGGTGACGCCCCGTGCCTGTGCAGCGGCCTCGAGCGCGTGGATCAGCACGGTCCCGAAGCCCTCGCCCTGCCGCGCCGGGTCCGTGGCCAGCTGGTACAGCGAGCTCGACCCGGCGTGCTCCACGTGGTCGACGCCGCCGATCGAGACCGGCGCGCCGTCGTCGTCCAGGACGAGCAGGTAGTCGACCTCCCCGGCCGCCGCGCGCTCGAGCTCGCGGGCCACGTAGCGCAGGTGCGTCGGCGCCCCCGCGAACGAGCACTCAGGCAGGTCGGCGGGCAGGAGGGCTCGCACAGAAGGCATCTCGCGACCGTACCCGCCCAGGCGGACGTCAGGGCTGACGCCGCGATCCCTGCCACGCGCTGAGGTCGTCGAGCGGGGCGGGGTGGCCGTCCGCGGTCGTCCACACCCACCGGTCGTGCAGCCGGTTGCGCTGCCCGGCCCACAGCTCGACCTCGACCGGCCGGACCCGGTAGCCGCCCCAGAAGTCGGGCAACGGCAACGGATCCTGGCCGGCGAAGCGTTCCTCGACGTCGGCGACCGCGGCCACCAGGTCGTCGCGGCTCGCGAGTGCCCGCGACTGCGCCGACGCCCAGGCGGCGACCTGCGAGCCGCGGGGGCGCGAGGTGAAGTAGGCGGTGGTGTCCTCGCGCGAGACCTGCTCGACCTCGCCGCGCACCCGGACCTGCCGGTACATCGGGTGCCACAGCAGCACGACCGAGGCGCTGCGGGTGGGCGGCGAGCTCCTCGCCCTTGGTCGAGGCGGTCGCGGTGAAGAAGACCAGCCCACGCGCATCCAGGCCCTTGAGCAGGACGGTGCGCGCGTTCGGCGCACCGGACGCGTCGACGGTGGCGACCACCATCGCTCCCGGCTCGACCACCCGGTCGTCCGCGACGGCGGCGTCGTACCACCGCTCCACCGCCGCCAGCGGCGTCCCCTCGACGTCCTCCGCGGCGATCAGGTCGCTCTCGTAGTCGATCCGCGCGGTCGGGTCGATGCCGCCTGCGGGGCGCGTGTCGGGCATGGTCCGACCCTACGTCGCCGTCCGTCCCCCCGCCGGTCCCACCGACGACCGGGCACCTGCCGCACGGCATGATGTGGTCACGACGGAGCTCGAGGAGGAGCAGCACATGACCGCACAGGCCGATCCGGCGTTCGTGCCGGGGCTCGAGGGCGTGGTCGCGTTCGAGAGCGAGATCGCCGAGCCCGACAAGGAGGGTGGCGCGCTGCGCTACCGCGGTGTCGACATCACCGACCTCGTCGGGCGCGTGTCGTACGCGCAGGTCTGGGGGCTGCTGGTCGACAACGCGTTCAACCCGGGACTGCCTCCCGCCGAACCGTTCCCGCTGCCGGTGCACACCGGCGACGTGCGCGTCGACGTGCAGAGCGCGCTCGCCCAGCTGGCGCCGATCTGGGGGTTCCGGCCGCTGCTCGACATCGACGAGCAGCAGGCCCGCGACGACCTCGCCCGCGCCTCGGTGATGGCGCTGTCGTTCGTCGCGCAGTCCGCCCGCGGGCAGGACCGGCCGATGGTGCCGCAGCGCGAGGTCGACAAGGCGTCGTCGGTCACCGAGCGGTTCATGATCCGCTGGCGCGGCGAGCCCGACCCCAAGCACTGCGAGGCCGTCGACGCCTACTGGGTCTCGGCCGCCGAGCACGGCATGAACGCCTCGACCTTCACCAGCCGCGTGATCGCCTCCACCGGCGCGGACGTCGCGGCCTGCCTGTCCGGCGCCGTCGCCGCGATGAGCGGGCCGCTGCACGGCGGCGCGCCCTCGCGGGTGCTCTACATGATCGAGGGTGTCGAGGAGTCCGGCGACGCCCGCGGCTACGTGCGCGGCGTGCTCGACAAGGGCGAGCGGCTGATGGGCTTCGGCCACCGCGTGTACCGGGCCGAGGACCCGCGGGCCCGGGTGCTGCGCGAGACCTGCCGGCGGCTCGGCGCACCGCGCTACGAGGTGGCCGCCGCGCTGGAGGAGGCCGCTCTGAGCGAGCTGCACGAGCGTCGTCCCGACCGCGTGCTCGCCACCAACGTCGAGTTCTGGGCGGCGGTGATCCTCGACTTCGCCGAGGTGCCCGCCTCGATGTTCACGCCGATGTTCACCTGCGCGCGCACCGCCGGCTGGTCGGCGCACGTGCTGGAGCAGAAGCGCACCGGGCGCCTGGTGCGTCCGTCCGCGCGCTACGTCGGGCCCGACCCGCGGCCGGTCGAGGACGTGGAGGGCTGGCCGCTGCGCTGACCGGCGGCCTGCACGCGGGGCGCGAGCGGGTGCGGCAGGATGGGCGCGTGACCACGAGCCCCCCGCAGATCGAGATCCCGGCCCACCTCCTGCCGCGCGACGGCCGGTTCGGCTCGGGGCCGAGCAAGGTGCGCCCCGAGCAGGTCGACGCCGTCCGCGCCGTGGCCACCAGCCTGCTCGGCACGTCGCACCGGCAGGCGCCCGTGCGGCAGGTGGTCGGGCGGGTGAGAACCGGTCTGTCCGAGCTGTTCTCGCTGCCCGAGGGCTACGAGGTGGTCCTGGGCAACGGCGGGTCGACCCTGTTCTGGGACGTCGCCACGCTCGGTCTGGTCCGCGAGCGCGCGCAGCACCTCACCTTCGGCGAGTTCTCCGCCAAGTTCGCCGCGTGCACCGCCGCCGCCCCGTTCCTCGCCGACCCGTCGGTCATCGCCTCGGTGCCCGGGACGAGGTCCGCGCCGCTGGCCGAGTCCGGCGTCGACGCCTACTGCTGGCCGCACAACGAGACGTCCACCGGCGTGATGGCGCCGGTGCACCGGGTCGACGGCGCGGCCGACGACGCCCTGGTGCTCATCGACGCCACGTCCGGCGCCGGCGGCATCGACGTCGACGTGTCGGCCTGCGACGTCTACTACTTCGCGCCGCAGAAGTCGTTCGCGTCCGACGGCGGGCTCTGGATCGCGCTGATGTCGCCGGCCGCCGTCGAGCGCGCGGAGCAGCTGGCGGCCGGCGGCCGGTGGATCCCCGAGGGCCTGAGCCTGACCACGGCGATCACGAACTCGCGGCTCGACCAGACCTACAACACCCCGGCGCTGGCGACGCTGGTGATGCTGGCCGAGCAGGTCGACTGGATGCTCGCCGGCGGCGGCCTCGGCTTCGCGGCCGGCCGCAGCGCCGAGTCGTCCGCGCACCTCTACGGCTGGGCCGAGCAGCACGCCCTCGCGACCCCGTTCGTCGCCGACCCGGACCACCGCTCCCCCGTCGTCGGCACCATCGACCTGGACGACTCGGTCGACGCCCTCGCCGTGGCGGCGGTGCTGCGCGCGCACGGCGTCGTCGACACCGAGCCCTACCGCAAGCTCGGCCGCAACCAGCTGCGGATCGCGATGTTCCCCGCCATCGACCCCGACGACGTGCGCGCCCTCACCGCCTGCATCGACCACGTGGTCGAGCGCCTCACTCCTGAGCATCCGCTCCAGGGCGGGGTGGACGGCCCACTGCCGCACCAGGTCGGCGTACTCGGCCTCCACCTCGGGACGGGCGGCGGCGCCGGTGCGCACCGCGCGGATCATCGCGTTGCGCGGGGTGTGCGCGGAGTCGACGAACTCGACCACCTCGACGCGGTAGCCGTTGCGGCGCAGCACCAACGAGCGCAGCGCGTCGGTGAGCACGTCGGCGAAGCGCTCGCGCAGGATCGGGTGCCGGGTCAGCGCCGCGTAGGGCTCCGGCGGGGTGGCGTCGGCGAGCTGGCGCTGCACGTCGTGGTGGCAGCACGGGGCGGCGAGCACCACCGGCGCCTCCCACCGCACCGCCCGGGCGAGCGCCTCGTCGGTGGCGGTGTCGCACGCGTGCAGCGCGAGCACCACGTGCGGCGGGCCGCCGAGCGCGTCGGTCGGGTCGGCCTCGGCGATCGTCCCGGGGACGAACGACAGACCCTCCAGCCCGGCGCGGCCGGCGCGCTCGGTGCTGCGCGCCACCAGGTCGGGACGCAGCTCGACGCCCACCGTGCGGGTGCCGGGCCGCAGGTCGGACAGGTACCGGTGCGCGGCCAGCGTGAGGTAGGCGTTGCCGCAACCGAGGTCGACCACCCGCAGCGGCCCGTCCGGCAGCACGCCGGCCTTGGCGGCGCGCCGCAGGACGGCGTCGGCGGAGCGGAGGAAGGCGTCGACCTGGCGCCGCTTGTCGCCGTCGGCGCCGAGCACCGCGAACAGCGGGTCGTCGGGGTCCACCAGGTGCTCCCGGGTGCCGTCGTGCCTGGTGTCGCGCGCGCCGGCGGGCGGGGGGCCCACGTGCAGCAGCGCGTCGCCCTTCTTGGTGAACCGCAGCTGCAGGGTCGCCTCGGTGGTCTCGACGTGCCAGTTCCGGAACGGCATCGCCAGCAGGCCGTCGACCGGGTGCTGCAGCCCTCGCCGACCGGCAGGTTGGTGGTCACGACCCGGGGACCGGTGCGCGAGGTCACCTGCAGCACCAGGCCGCCGCGCAGCTGCACCGGCCGCAGCTCGACCCGCTCCTGGTCGGGCGGCTCGACCCCGCGGCGACGGCCGCTCCCCACCGCCCGCACCAGCCGCTCGACGTCGAGCAGGGCGGTGCGCACGCGTCCCAGCGCCTCGTGCGGCTCGTCCACCCGCTCCTCCGTCCGCCGTGCTCGTCCCCGGTGGTCGGCGCGTGACCACCTGGCCCATCATCCGTTGTACCGGGTGACGGGGTGGACGACCCGGGGCGACGGCGCCCCGACGAGGAGGACCAGCATGCCGTCCGCAGCGACGAGCCCGAGCACCGGCCGGACCCGGCGCACCCTGCGCCTCGACGTCGGGAAGGTCGCCGCCGCCGTGCCGGTCGCGCTCCTGCTCGCCGGCGGGGTCGCGTGGGCCGCCGACCGCGACGCCCCGGCCGCCGACGCGCCGGTCGCCGTCCCGGCGGACGCCCTGCGGCTGCCGAGCGGCGCCTCCGGCCAGGCGCTCGACGACCTGGGCTTCCAGCGGGTGCCGGGCGGGGCAGGACCCGTCGTGGCGGCACCCCCGCCCTTCGGTGCGCAGCAGGCGTCGGCGGGCGGCGTGCGGATCGACCGCTCCGGCATCCCGGCCCGTGCGCTCGAGGGCTACCGGCGGGCCGAGCAGCTGCTCGCCACCGGCGACCCCTCGTGCCACCTCGACTGGGCGCTCGTGGCGGCGATCGGCCGGGTCGAGTCGGCGCACGGCTCGTTCGGCGGCAACCGGCTCGGCTCCGACGGCGTCGCCCGTCCGGGCATCGTCGGCATCGCGCTGGACGGCTCGCGCGGCACGGCCCGGATCACCGACACCGACGGCGGACGCTGGGACGGCGACGGCCGGTTCGACCGCGCGGTCGGCCCGATGCAGTTCATCCCCGGGACCTGGCGCAGCGTGGGCGTCGACGCGGACGGCGACGGCGCGAGCGAGCCGCAGGACGTCGACGACGCGGCCACCGCGACCGGCGTGTACCTGTGCTCCGGGTCGGCGACCTGCGCACCTCGCAGGACCGGTACCGCGCGGTCTACCGCTACAACCACTCCGACGAGTACGTGCGCACGGTGATGGCCATCGCCGACGCCTACGCGCGCGGCGTGCGCGTGGTGGAGGCGTCGTCGCTGCCCGGCGCCCGGTCCGGTTCGTCGTCGCAGGAGCGCCGTCCGACCGCGCCGCCGCCGGCCCAGGCGGCCGCCACCCCGCGCCGGCCGCGAGCACGCCCCCGGCACCCGCCACCGCGGCACCGGCTCCGGCGGCCCCGGCCCCGACGGCGCCCGCCGGTGTGGTCGAGGGGGTCGTGGGGGCGGTGACCACGCTGCTGCCGCCGCCCGCCCCGCCGGCGCCCGCGCCGCCCGCCCCGGCGCCCACGACGCCGCCGGTGACGGTGCCGCCGCTCGTGCCGGGCGTCACCTGCCTGCTGGAGCCGGTGCTGGGTTCGCTGCTGCCGCTCTGCCCGCCGACCCCGACGCCGTAGCGCCTCGGCCGCCGGAGCCGTCAGGCTGCGCTGGTGCGGCCCGTGGCGTCGTCGACGGCCAGCCGCTCGCGAGCCTCGTCGCGGGCCCCGTCGGTGTCGCCGCCGGGGTGAGCACGAGGTGCGGCAGCGGCGTCCAGGTGTAGCCGACCGTGAGGTCGCGCTGGCGGACGACGACCACGGCCGCGACCAGGGCCGCCAGCAGGGTGACGATGCCGCCGAGGCCGATCGTCCAGCGCGCGCCGAACTGCTCGCCGACCCAGCCGACGATGGGCGAGCCGATGGGCGTGCCGCCCATGAAGATCGCCATGTAGAGCGACATCACGCGTCCGCGCATCTCGGGGGCGGTGCTCATCTGGACGATGGTGTTGGCCGCGGTCATCAGGGTGAGCGCGCTGAGGCCGGTGGGCACCAGGGCGATCGCGAAGGTCCAGTAGCCGGGCATCATCGCCGACAGCGACGCCGTCACCCCGAACGCGAACGCGGCGGCGACGAGCAGGCGCATCCCGGGACGCGTCCGCCGCGCCGCCAGCAGCGCGCCGGACAGCGACCCGATCGCCATCACCGAGCCGAGCAGCCCGTACTCGCCCGCGCCCTTGCCGTAGACCTGGGTGGCCATCAGCGCCGTGGTCATCTGGAAGTTCATGCCGAAGGTCCCGACGACGCCGACCACGGCCATGATCACCATGATGTCCGGGCGGCGGCGCACGTAGCGCAGGCCGTCGCGGATCTGGCCCTTGCCGCGCGGCGCCTTCTTCACCGGGATCAGCTCGCGCACGCGCATCCGCGACAGCGCGAAGATCGTGGCGCCGAAGCTCGCGGCGTTGATGAGGAACACCGGGCCGGTGCTGAACGCGGCGATGAGCAGACCCGCCAGCGCCGGGCCGATGAGGCGGCCGAGGTGGAACGAGGCGCTGTTGAGGCCGACCGCGTTGGAGAGCTTGTCCTCCGGCACCATCTCGGCCACGAACGTCTGGCGCGCAGGCGCTTCCAGCGCAGCGGCCGCGCCGGACAGGAACGCGATGACGTAGACGTGCCAGAGCGCGGCGACGTCGAAGCACCACCATCAGACCGAGCAGCAGCGACAGCGAGCCGGCCACCGCCTGGGTGGTCATCATCCAGGTGCGCTTGGGGAAGCGGTCGGCGATCAGGCCGCCGACCGGCGCGAGCAGCAGCATCGGCAGGAACTGCAGGCCCGTGGTGATGCCGACCGCCACCGCCGAGTGGTCGGTGAGGACGGTGAGGACGAGCCAGTCCTGGGCCACGCGCTGCATCCAGGTGCCGGCGTTGGAGACGATGGCACCGGTGGCGTAGACCCGGTAGTTGAAGACCTTGAGCGAGGCGAACGTGGGACTCACTTCTCGACCACCCGCCGCAGGATCTCGGCGGCGGCGGCGAGGGTGTCGCGCTCCTGCGGGGTCAGCTCGGCCAGGCGACCGGCCAGCCAGGCGGTGCGCCGGCGCCGGGTCTCCTTGACCTCGGCGCGGCCCGCGTCGGTGATGGCGACCAGCACCTGGCGGCCGTCGTCCGGGTGGTCGGTGCGCGTGGCCAGCCCGGCCTCGACCAGGTGGTTGACGGTGCGCGTCATCGACGGCGGCTGCACGTGCTCGTGGTCGGCCAGCACCCGCGGCGTCTGCGGCCCGTCGCAGTCCAGCTTGGCCAGCACCGAGTACTGGCCGTCCGTGATCGCCTCCGAGGAGCGCTCCGCGCGGATCCGGCGGGTGGTGCGCATGAGCGACACCCGCAGGTCGGCAGCGAGCGAGGCGGAGGCGAGCGTGGGCATGTCCTTAGTCTAGGTCATTAGCGGTGCTAATGAAAATCGGGTCTGCGGTTGCAGCAGGCGTTGCTTCGCAGGCGGCGAGGGAACGCCGTCCACAGCGCGGTCTCACCACCGCAGACCGCGCTCGACCAGGACGGCACCGAGGCGGCGGACGAAGTCGGCCGGAACGGCCCGAGGTCGTCGGCTGTCACGACGAGCATCCTCCACCCGTCGTCCTCCGGCACCTCCCGCCGCCGCACGTCCTCGCGCCACCGGCCCTTCGCGGTGCGGTGCGCGGCGCCGAGGTACTCCGGGCCACCTTGACCGCGTGCCAGCCGAGGTCGATCTGGCCGAGCCAGCCGCCGTGGTCGTCGTGGCGTCCCGGTTCGTCTCCTGCTCCGGGATCTCGGCGCGGACGACGACCAGCCGGGTCCGCGCTCCTGCGGCGAGTCGACCCGCTCGCGAACGAGCTCGAGCGCCGCGGACAGAGCTGCTCGGCCGGCAGCCGGGGACCGTGAGCCGCGGCGCAGGTGGGCCTGGGTGCCGTCCGCGCGCCACGGCGTCACCCGGACGACGCGGTCGTCCGCGGAGCGCCGGGCCGGGTCGGCCCAGGCCGAGCGGCTCGGCCGAAGCAGCCCGCGGCGCTGGACGGCGGGTCGGGCACGCCGGCACGGACCCGGGTGCCGCGGATCTGCGGTCGAGGATCCGCACGTCCAGCGCGGCGTCGGGCCGAGCGCGGGATCGAGCCGGGTCGGATGACCTCGCCACCCGGTGCGCCGCGGCCGGGCTGCTCTGCCCTGCGGTCCGGCTCGCCGGTGCGACCGCGGCCTCGGGCGGCCGGGAGAGCTCAGCCGACGCCGACGAGCTCCTTGAAGGGGTCGATGGCGAAGTAGAGGACGAACAGGGCCGCGGTGACCCACAGCAGCGGGTGCACCTCGCGGGCCTTGCCGCGCACCAGCTTGATCAGGGCGTAGGTGACCATGCCCGCGCCGATGCCGGCGGCGATCGAGTAGGTGAACGGCATCAGCACGATGGTGAGGAAGGCCGGGATGGCCAGCTCGAGGTCGTCCCAGTCGATGCCCTTGACCTGCTGCATCATCAGGAAGCCGACCACGACCAGCGCCGGGGTGGCCGCCTCGTACGGCACCACCGCGACGAGCGGCGCGAACAGGGTGGCGAGCAGGAACAGCACGCCGGTGACCACCGAGGCCAGGCCCGTCCGGGCGCCCTCGCCGACGCCGGAGGCGGACTCGATGTACGAGGTGTTCGACGAGATCGACGCCGCGCCACCGGCGATCGCGCCGACGGAGTCGACGACCAGGATGCGCGTGGTGTTCGGCGGGTTGCCCTCGTCGTCGAGCAGGTCGGCCTCGGCGCCGATGGCGACCATCGTCCCCATCGTGTCGAAGAAGTCGGCGAGCAGGAGCGTGAAGACCAGCAGGATCGCCGCGACGAAGCCGATCTTGCCGAACGAGCCCAGCAGGTTGAACTGGCCGAGCAGGCCGAAGTCGGGGACCTCGAGCACCGAGTCGGGCAGGGCGGGGACGCCGAGGCCCCAGGCGTCGGGGTTGACGACGGCGCCGGTCTCGTCGAACTCGCGCGGGCCGATCTTCGCGACGGCCTCGATGACGATCGCGAGCACCGTGGCGCCGACGATGCCGATGAGGATGGCGCCGCGCACGTGCAGCACGTAGAGCACGATGATCGTCAGCAGGCCGAGGACGAAGACGAGCGTCGGCCAGCCGGACAGGAACCCGCCGATGCCGAGCTCGAGCGCCGGGCCGCCGCCGGCCTTGCGGACGAAGCCGGCGTCGACCAGGCCGATGATCGTGATGAACAGGCCGATGCCCACCGAGATGGCCACCTTCAGCTGCGGCGGGACGGCGTGGAACACCGCCTGCCGGAAGCCGGTGAGCACCAGCACCAGGATGATGATCCCCTCGAGGACGACCAGGCCCATCGCGTCGGCCCAGGTCATCTCCGGCAGCTTGGCCACGCCGAACGCGACGAAGGCGTTGAGGCCGAGCCCGGTGGCGAGCGCGAGCGGGTAGTTGGCCACGACGCCCATGAGGATCGTCAGCAGGCCGGCGACCAGCGCGGTGGCGGCGGCCACCATCGGCAGGTTCGGGGCGTCGCCGCCGCCGAGGAAGCCGCCGGTGGAGTCGGCCTGGGTGCCGATGATGATCGGGTTGAGCACGACGATGTAGGCCATCGTGAAGAACGTGGCCAGGCCGCCGCGGACCTCGCGGCCGACGGTCGAGCCGCGGGCCGAGATCTTGAACCAGCGCTCGAGCACGCCGCCGGAGGAGGCGGGCTCGACGGCGGGCTGCTCGTCCTTCTGCAGTGACACGGGGGGCTCCTGGAGGCGGTGGGAGGGACGCCCGGGCGGCGCGCGCGCATCCTGCCAGACCCGTGTCACGGCGCCGTGAACGCGTTCACGGTGCGAGCGGACGCCGCCCCAGCACCTACCCTGGTGGCGTGGCGGAGCAGGGTGACGACGAGGGCCGCGCGGCGGTCGAGCCGCTGCGCACGAACGACCGCGCGACGGTGCTGGTCGGGTGCGTGGTCTGGGCCGTCCTGCTGGTGCTGAGCGTGGTCAACCGCGACCGGCTGGACGCCGCCGGCCACGGCTGGTGGCTGTGGACGTGCGCGGCCGGCCTGGTGCTCGGCGTCCTCGGCCTGTGCTGGCTGCAGGTGCGGCACGGCCGGCTCGTGGCGCAGGGCCGCGCGCCCTCGCGCCGCCCCACCGGCTAGTAGCTCAGCCCAGGGCGTCGTCGACCAGCGCCTCGAGCGGGTCCTCGTCCTCGAGCAGCGCCGGCGGCCAGGTGCCGGTCGGCCCAGCGCCCGACGGCGTGCGCCACCGCCCGCGCGAGCCCGTCCGTGGTCCCGGCGTGCAGCACCGGCTCCCCGCCGTCCGGCTGCGCGGGCTCGACCCACCAGCCGACCTCGACGCCGTCGACCCGCAGGTCGTCGTGCTCGGTCCAGGTGGCCGGCAGCGCGGGCCAGCGACGGCGCACCACCTCGGGCAGCGGGACCTGCTCGCCGGTCGAGGTCACGCGCCCGTCGGCGCGGTCGGACGCCAGGTCGAGGTCGAGGACGTCGGAGAGGGCGGTGGCCAGGCCGGCCGCCGGCACCACCCGCGCGCCGAGGTCGGTGCGCTGCCACCAGCGGGCGTCGTCGACCACGACCACCTGCTCGGACGGGTGCCGCCCGGCCTCGCCGTCCGGCCCGAGCGCCCACTGCCGCGCCGGGGCTCGAGCCCGACGTCGCCGTCGAGCCGGCTCAGGGCGTCCCAGACCTGGAGCAGCAGGTCGGGCGCGGCGTCGTCGGCGTCGGCCAGGCGGTCGAGGACGCCCTGCCACGCGCGGCCGTCGAGGTCGGCGAGCGACCCGACCAGCCCGAGGGCGCGGGCGAGATCGGGCTGCAGGTCGGCGGTCCACGCCGGCGCCTGCGGCAGCAGGAGGTCGGCCGGACCCGGCCCCGCGGCGCGGTGCCCGGCCAGCCCGAGGTGCCGTCGCAGCCACCAGGCGGTGTACGGGACGGCCCGGTGCGCGCCCTCGGGCGTCCGGACCGTGACGGGGGCGACCACGGCCTCGCGCAGGTCGCGGTCGGCGGCGATCAGCGCGAGCAGCTCGGGCCAGCCGTCGTCGACCACGAGGTCGAGGTCGCGGACGGCCAGCACCGCGCCGTCGAGCACGGCGCCGGGCACGCGGCCCGTGACCTCGTCGGCCCACTCCTGCGCGCCGTCGAGCTCGTCCAGCTCGGGCGGCAGGTCGTCGGGGTCGGCGTCCTCGACCCGCACCAGCACCGGCAGGCCGGCGACGCCCACGGCCTGCAGCACCTCCGCCGGCCAGCGGTCGGCGACGTCGGCGTCGAGCCGTCCGACGGCCTCGGGGTCGAGCAGGCGCGCCATCGGCGAGCCCGGGCGCACCAGCAGCCCCGCCGGGGCGGGCTCGCCCTCGTCGTCCGGGAGGGCCAGGTCGCCGAGGAACGCGTGCGAGCCCGGCTGCCACGGCGACGCCTCCACGGCCGACTGCACGAGGGCCAGCACCGCGTCGACGACCTCGTCCGGTTCCGGGTCGTCCGTGGTCCAGGCGACCGCGGACCGCACCGCGGGGTGCGCGAGCACCGTTGCCGCAGAGGCGGTCTGGGCACCGAGACGCTCCAGCAGGTCGGCCGCCGCCGGGTCGTGGGCCACGTCGGGGTGCACGGCCCGCAGGCCGTGGTCGTGCAGCGCCGCGAGGGCGTCCACCCCCACCTCCGCGGACGGCAGCAGCAGCCCGCGCGCGCCGCGCACGACCCGTCCGTCGGCGAGCGGGACGGGCAGCCCGGCCAGCGCCTCGCGCAGCGCGGGGTCGGACGCGGACGGCAGCAGCGCCCGGTACGTGGCCGCCCACGCGGACGGTCGCCGACCTCCGGCCACTGCTCCACCACGTCGGCCAGCGAGGTGCGCCGCACCTGGAGCAGCCGCAGCGCGGTCTCGTCCCCGGGCCGGACCGCGACCAGGCCGTCGACCATCCGCGCCAGCACCGCGAGCAGAGCGGGGTCGTGGACGCCCGCACCGGTGAGCGCCACCGCGTCGGCCGGGCGCAGCAGCCGCTCGGGCTCCGCCGCGGACGGCAGCAGCCGGACGCCCGGCAGCAGCGCCAGGACGCGGTCGCGCAGCGCACCGGCCACCCAGCCCGCCCGGCAGGTCGGACGGCACCAGCGGCAGCACGTCGACGCCGTCGGACGCAGCCGCCCGAGCAGCTCGCCGTACGCCTCGGCCGCCTGCGACCACGACCGCCTCGGCCGCCGCGCCGGGCACCACGTGCCGCCGGTCCGGGTCGAGCGGGAGGTCGGCGACCAGCAGCGCGGGCCAGCCGAGCGGCTCGTCGGTGGGCGTCGGCGCGTGCACCGTGCGCGGGACCTCGGTGCCGGGCTCGCGCGGCACGGCCCAGGTCAGCGACCACGCCGGGCGGGCGCGCTCCTCGGTGGGACGGTCGGCCAGCACCGACGGGTCGTGGACACCGTTGCGCGCGCAACGTCTCCCACCGCTCCTCGGCGTCCGCGAGCCGGCGCGGCTCCTCGTGCGGCAGCTCCACCACGACCTCGCGCAGCGCCGGCAGCGCCAGCAGCAGCGAGTCGTCGAGCGCGAGCGAGCAGCCGGCGGGCGAGGTCGAACGAGCCGCCGTCACGCAGCGGCAGCAGCACCACCGTGTCGTAGCCCGGGGGCGCCGAGCCCTCCGCGGGGAACGGCAGCCGCAGCGCCGGCACGTGGTCGTCCCGACGCCGCAGCTCCTCCGCCAGCCCGGGGTGGGTGCGGGCGAGATCGCGCACCTCGGCGAGGGTCTGCGAGCGCGAGAACCGGACGCCGTCGCCGTGCGAGAGCACGGCCGGGTGGTCGGTGAGGGCGAGGACGGCGCTGAACCCGACCCCGAAGCGGCCGGTGGTGCCGCCGTCGCGCTTGGCCGAGGCCCGCAGCGTCGACAGCGCGAGCACGCCCTCGGCGTCGAGCGGGCGCCGGTGTTCGCCGCCACCAGCGCCGGCTCCTCGCCGTCGACCAGCCGCAGCAGCAGCCGCCCCGGCACGCCCGCCCGGACGGCGGCGTCAGCGGCGTTCTGCGCCAGCTCGACCAGGACCCGCTCGCGGTAGCCGCCGAGCGCGAGGTCCTCCTCGCTGTTGGCGTCCTCGCGCAGGCGCTCCGGCGCGGCGCCCCACGACGAGAGGACCCGCTCGCGCACCAGGGCGGTACCGAACGGGTCTCCGCTCAATTGAGGTCGTGCCCGGCCCGGACGCCCGAGGCCGCGTCTGCGCTCCTCGGCTCGCTCGCAGCGCTCGCGTCGCTCGTCGGCTCCGACGCGACCGCGTCCGGCCGTGCCGTCAACCTCGCTCGCCTCGCTGCGCTCGGGAGCACGGCGCGCCCTCCGGGCCACCATCGGCGCGGTGCCCGGCTCACTGTCCTCGACCGTCGCAGCTGCCTCGGCGCGGTGCTGCCCGGCTCGGCGGCCAGGCTGGACGGTGTCGAGGAGCTGCTCGTCGAGGACCGGGGTGGGGAGGGACTCGGGGGTGAGGTCGACGTCGGTCTCGGAGTGGGCGCCGCAGCCGAACTGGAGGCTGACGACGCGGCCGTCGGCGGGGGCCCACTCGTTGGTGCAGACGCCGAAGACCTGGCGCATCACGCCGGGCATGGGCAGCAGGAAGCCGCAGCTGCGGCACTGCTCCTCGGCGGCCTGGGCGATGGGGGACGTGGGGCCGAAGTCGCCCTCGTCCCAACGGGTCGCGGCCTCCTCGCGGCCGATCCGGGACAGCACCCGCGGCGGCCGAGACCGAGCTCCCAGAGCGCGACCTGGTCGACGTCCTCCTCGCCGGTGGCCTCGAAACCGGCCTCGAGGCGCTCGTCGTGCTCGACCTTCGGCAGCACGTCGCCGGGACCGACGTCGCCGGGCGCACGGCCGACCAGGGCAGCCACTGCGGCGGCAGCAGGGCCTCGGTGCCGGCCACGAGGTCGACCTCGCAGACGGTGGCGACCCGGGCGCGCGGGGCGCGCGGGCGACGATGACCGTCCACCGCCAGCCGCGGTAGCCCTTGGCCGTGCAGGCGAAGGCGTGCGCGACCAGCCGCTCGCCGAGGGCCTCGACGCCGAGGTGCTCGCCGACCGACCCGGGCGGGGCCACCTCGACGGCGGCGTCGCGGCGGCGTCGACCGCCGCCACCCCGACGGCGTCGGGACGGGTGCGGGGGCGGTGGCAGCGGGCACGGGCTCAGGCCTCGAGGTCGTCGGCCACGGCGCGCAGCACGGTGGCGATCTTGCGCGAGGGCTTGTCGGGGTAGCGGCCGCGGTGCAGGGCGTTGGACACGCCGTCGAGCAGCTTGATCAGGTCCTCGACGATGACCGCCATGTCCTCGGGCCTTGCGGGTCGGCGACGACGGAGCGGGGGGTCGAGCACCCGCACCGACAGCGCCTGCTCGCCGCGTGCGGCCCTCGGCCACGCCGAACTCGACCCGGGCGCCGGGCTTGACCGTGGCGCCCGCCGGCAGCGCCGAGGCGTGCAGGAAGACCTCTCGCCGTCGTCGCGTCGCGAGGAAGCCGAAGCCGCTTGCTCGGCGTCGAACCACTTCACCTTGCCTGTGGGCACGTCGGGGAACGTCTCGTCCGTCGGCGTGCAGCGGCCGCGGTCGCGGCGCGCCTGCCCAGGCTATCGGCTGCGCGTCCCGGTCACGACGGCGTTCGGGCGCGGCGCTCAGCGGAAGCGGGCGGGGTCGTCCAGCAGCTCGTTCATCGCGCCGGAGCGGAACCCGCGCGGGTCGACCTCGCACGCGGCGAACCCCTCGGCCCGCACCGCCTCGAGCAGCGCCGTGCGCCGCCGTCGTCGAGGGCGGCGAGCGCGCGGCGTCGAGCTCGAGCCGGGCGCCGCGCTCGCCCAGGTCGCGCACCCGCAGGTCGCGGACGGGCACGCCCGTGCCCGGCCAGCACCGCGCGCGCCGCCGCCTCGGCGCGGTCGACCCGCACCAGCCGGGCCGGGGTGATGGCGACGCCGTAGGCCACCCGGCTGGACAGGCAGGCGGCGGCCGGCTTGTCCCAGGTGGGCAGGTCCCACGCCCGCGACAGCGCGCGGACGTCGTCCTTGGTGAGCCCGGCGTCCAGCAGGGGGGTGACCGCACCGCGCTCGGCCGCCGCGCGGATGCCCGGCCGGAAGCCGGCCACGGCGTCGTCGGCGTTGGTGCCGGTGGCCACGTGCGCCAGGCCGTGCTCCTCGGCGAGCGGGCCGAGCACGTCGAGCAGCTCGGCCTTGCAGTGGAAGCAGCGGTCGCCCGCGTTCGCCCGGTACCCCTCCCGGTCCATCTCGCCGGTGCGCGGGCGCGAGCCAGCGGACGCCCTGCGCGGTGGCGAAGTCGCGGGCCTCGTCGCGCTCCGCCGGCGAGCGAGGCGGAGACCGCGGTGGCCGCGGCGACGCGGTCCGGGCCGAGCACCCGCACCGCGGCCGCCAGCACCAGGGCCGAGTCGGCCCCGCCGGAGAACGCGACGAGCACCGAGCCGAGCTCGCGCAGGCGCGTCTCGAGCGCGGCCACGCGCTCCGGGGGGCACGCGCCGTGGGCCCGCAGGACGCGGACGTCGGCGGTCGGTACCTCGGCGGAGCTCACCCCGGCAGCGTACGTCCGCGCCCGTGCAGGCACCTCGCGGCGGGTCTCGACCCCGGCCGTCGGTCGGGCCCGTGCGCACCGTGACAGGCGCCGGGGCGTTGGGCCAACCGGGCGAATCCGGACAATGCCGGCGGCCGGGGGCGATCCTCCTGCCGCACGGGGGGTCGGCACGAGCACGTCCGTCGTTGATCGGCCGATCAGGGCAAACCCTTGACCTGGGACGTGCACACAGAGTGTGATCGACCCCGCCGACGTGTGACCCGGGTCTCCCGGGACCCTCACGCGTGCGGCGAGTCGGGGCCAGGGGGCTCACCTCGGACACCCTCCCCGTCCGGCAGCCCGCTGCCGACCCGCTGGATCGTTCTGCACCACCAGACCAGGAGGCCGTACCCGTGTCATCCACCTTCACCAGCGGGAGGCGCCGCACCGGGCGCATCGCCACGCTGGCCATCGGCGCCGCGGTGGCAACCACCGCCAGCCTGATGGCGCCCGCCGCGACCGCGGCCACCACCCCCGCCGACCTCGGCATCACCCAGGTCGGCGGCGTCTCGCCGCTGTCGACGAACCCCGCCGACTACAAGACCGGCGACTACCTGGTCCAGTTCGTGGGCGACCCGCTCGCCGCGTACGAGGGCGACGTCCGCGGCTACGCCGCCACCAAGCCCGCCAAGGGCTCCAAGCTCGACGCCGACTCGGCCGCCGCGAAGAAGTACCAGTCGCGCCTGGTCAGCCAGCAGGACGCCGCGCTGAAGACCGCCGGGGTCAAGCCCGCGAACCGCTTCACCGCCGTCTACAACGGCGTCGGCGCCCGCCTGACCTCGCAGCAGGCCGCCAAGCTGGCCTCCGCCAAGGGCGTCGTCTCGATCAGCCGGACGCAGCTGCTGAAGCGGCAGACCGACCAGTCGCCGCAGTTCCTGAAGATGCCGCAGCTGTGGAAGGACGCGGGTGGCCGCGCCGACGCCGGCAAGGGCGTCGTCGTCGGCGTCATCGACTCCGGCATCTGGTACGAGTCCAAGTCGTTGATGTCGCCCGAGAGCGCAGACCAAGGCGCCCAAGGGCTGGAACGGCGAGTGCGACCTCGGCGCCGACGGCTCCGGCCTGCCGTGCAACGGCAAGATCATCGGTGCGCGCTACTACGTCGACGGCTTCGGCGAGGACAACATCGCCGACGAGGAGTTCCTCTCCCCGCGCGACGGTGACGGCCACGGCTCGCACACCGCGTCGACCGCGGCGGGCAACGTCGGTCCGCAACGTCAACGTCGACGGCACCGACTTCGGCACCCTCTCCGGCATGGCGCCCGGCGCCCAGATCGCGGCCTACAAGGTCTGCTGGACCGGCAACGTGCCCGACACCACCGACGACGACGGCTGCTTCAACGACGACTCCGTCGCCGCGATCGAGGACGCCGTCCTCGACGGTGTCGACGTCATCAACTACTCGATCGGTGGCAGCACCGAGTCCGACGTCGTCGACGCCGTGGAGATCGCGTTCCTGAACGCGGCCGCCGCCGGTGTGTTCGTCGCCGCCTCGGCCGGCAACAGCGGCCCCGGCGAGAGCACGCTGGACCACCCGAGCCCGTGGCTCACCACCACCGCCGCGAGCACCCACAAGATCAACGAGAAGAAGCTCGTCCTGGGCAACGGCGCCAGACGATGGTGTGTTTTTTTTTTTTTGTTTCTGACGGGAGTTTTTTTGTGTGTGTGTGTGTTTGTGTGTGTGTGTGTGTTGTGTGTGTTTGTGTGTGTGTGTTTTTTTTTTTTTTTTTTTTTTTTTTTTTTTTTTTTTTTGTTGTTGCGTACCACTTGGTTCAGTTACATTACTGTATTGATCCGCCAAGGGCGGGCATGAGCGCAGACCTTGTTAAAAAGATCATGGAAATGGAAGCGCCACTGGTGGTATATGTAAGCTGTAATCCCGGCAACACAGGCCAGAGATCTGAACCTGATGAAAGATCATTACGAGGTAACAAGGGTACGGCCGGTAGACATGTTTCCGCATACGCATCACATTGAAAACGTGGTTCAGTTGAGGTTGAAATAATCGTTAAGGTTCTGCCGTATCTTTGAAACATTCCGAACTTCGCACCTAAATTACTTTGGATGACAGATGTTAGAATGAATCAGTTTGCGCTATTCCCCCAGTTATAAAGAATCTGATTATCGTTAATGCTCTGGTTTTTTTCGCGCAGAGGTATTTAGAAATAATCCGGACAGTGCCATAGAAAATCTTTTTGCACTTCACGATATTCGTTCCGAATTATTTCAGACCACACCAGATGATCACCCATCATGTTCATGCATGGCGACTTTTCTCACCTGCTGTTCAATATGCTTCCGCTTATGGATGTTCGGAAGCATCCTGGAAAATGTATGGGGATCAAAAGGTTCCTGATTTTTTATATACTGTCGGGGCTTGGTGCCGCCTTGCTTCATCTTGGCGTTTTATATGATTGAAATGGTGCCATTATGGAAATGTTCAGACAGCTTGCCGATATCGCAGCAAGAATTGTTGTATTCGCATACTTTTAAATAATACCGCTACTGTGGGCGCGTCCGGGGCCATTTTCGGTTGTCTTGCAGCTTTTGGCTACCTGTTTCCCAATCAGCTGTTATTTACCTTTACTTTTTTCATACCCATAAAAGCAAAATGGTTTGTTATAATTTATGCCGGAATCGAGCTCTGGCTCGGGGTAGAGAACTCAGCCGGCGACAATGTAGCGCACTGGGCGCACCTTGGCGGGGCATTGGTTGGATTTTTGCTTGTTCTTTACTGGAATAAAAGAAACAGACGCAACTTTTATTAGGAATCGTTTTGTAAATTCATAAAAAATATATTTGTGCTAAGAGAGGATCGTTACAGGAAGAGAATGTTGCTTGGGCAGGATGGAAATTCTCTCATAATGATGATAGCTGTTCTGGCCCTTGTTTTCTGCATTTTCAAGTTCATAGATATCGCCTATTACCTTTCCGGCTTGAGTCAGGAATCGTTACATGACCGGCATATTCAAATGGTTCATCCTTCCGGCTGAGGTAGACAGGATACTTGACCGCCCATGGACCATCCTCACCTATATGTTCATGCACGATGGTGTATTCCATATGCTTGGAAATGTGCTTGTGGCTTTGGGCATTCGGTTACATCCTACAGGACCTGGCAGGCAACAGCAAGCTGTTGCCTTTGTTCCTTTATGGTGGTGTAGCGGGCGCTTTTCTTTTTGTACTGACCAACAACGTTTTCCCTGCACTGTCTGCCGATATGATGGCAGAACCTCAGGGCGCATCAGCTGGTGTTATGGCCATCGCTATTGCCACCACCACCCTGGCGCCCGATTACCGCATATTCCCAATGCTCAATGGCGGTATTCCGCTCTGGATAGTCACCATTATTTTCGTGATCATCGATTTCGCCAGTATTACAAGTGAAAACGGCGGCGGACATATTGCCCACATCGGCGGCGCGATAATCGGTTTCATATTCGTGCTGCAGCTGAGGAGAGGGAACGACTGGAGCGCATGGATGACGCGGTTTTTCAACTGGGTCGGTAACCTTTTCAATCCCGAGAAAAAAGAATGGAAGAAAACAGCTAGAAAAGAATATTTCTATAAAACAAAAGGCACCCAGCCTTTAAAAAAGTATCAAATATCACCCAAAAACGTATTGACGAAATTCTTGATAAGATCAATGCGCATGGATACAGGTTTCTGACCGAGGAAGAAAAAGAAATCTTGAAACGGGCTTCGGAAGATGAACAGTTGTAATTTTAAACATGGCCCCTGTCTTCAGGAAATTTACCAAGAGGGTATTCATCGTCATCAATATAGTTCTGTGCCTCGCTTTTCCTGCTTGCCTGCTGTAACTCATTTCTGCCGCCGCATAAATGGTGGTTCATCGCTTTACTGGGCCTCACATTTCCATTTCTGCTGGTTCTGGTATGCTGCCTTCTGCCTGTTCTGGATCATATTCCGGTCAAGATGGGCAATCCTCTCCGTAGTAACACTACTTCTGATAGGTTATTCGAATATCAGGGCACTTGTTGGTTTTCATTATGGTAAGAAATTCAAGTAGCAAAAGCCCGAAGGCGCCATTCGTGTACTCACCTGGAACGTTTCGTGGTTCGATGAGCAGCTGAAAGCCGATAAATCGCGGATATCCTACCGGTTAAAGATTTTGGAATTCATTAAAGAAAAGCAACCGGATGTTCTTTGTTTCCAGGAATACTTTGAACCACACTCTAAAAGATATCCATACAACAACGGAAAGACATAGTGAAGCTTGGCTATCCATACAGCATGATTGCGTATGATTACACCGGATGGAAGAATCCTGGCAAACCGGGGTGGCCATATTATTCAAAGTATCCGATAACCGACAGCATTCATATCAGGTACCCGGGACCGATAGATTTACGGGCAGCCGAAAGCCTGATCGGAACCGATATCGATTTCAATGGCAGAACAATAAGGGTATTCACAACGCATCTTCAATCGTTACTATTTAAATCAAACGATTACAGGAATATTGAAATTATCAAAAGCGGTTCATCGGACAGTATGCTTGAAGCGTCAAAATCCGTGGCGCTAAAGCTCGCCCGGGGTTATAAGCTCCGCAGCCAGCAGGTGAAAGTTGTAAGACAGCACCTGGATGCAAGCCCTTACCCCGAAATTATTTGTGGCGATTTTAACGATGTTCCCGAATTCGTATACTTATTTCAAAATCAAAGGCGACAGAAAAGATGCATTTACAGAGGCAGGTAAAGGCATCGGCCGAACTTTTTCGAATGTGGCCCCTACCCTTCGGATCGATTACATTATAACCGACAAACGGTTCGACGTTAAGCAGTACATCCGATATTTTGTGCCCTATTCCGAACATTATCCCGTAATCGCTGACATTACTCTTCGTGATACTGCAAATTGATCCATATTTTTGCAGCCCTTTTGAAGTAAATTGTACGCATGGCTGATCTCAAGGTTTATAATTCCTATACAAGGCAGAAAGAAGTTTTCACGCCAATTACTCCCGGTCATGTAGGCATGTATGTATGCGGACCAACAGTGAGCGGAGAAAGTCATCTTGGACATGCCCGGCCATACATCACTTTCGACGTGATTTACAGGTACCTGATGCACCTTGGTTATAAAGTGCGCTATGTACGAAATATTACCGATGCGGGACATTTTGAAGAAGAAGGAAGGGAAGCCGAAGATAAGATCTCCAAAAAAGCGGTGCTCGAAAAACTGGAGCCTATGGAACTCGTGCAGAAATACACGAACCTGTTTCATTGGGCAATGAAAGAACTGAACAATATTGATCCAAGTATTGAACCTACTGCAACGGGGCATATTGTTGAGCAGATCGATATGATCAACAAAATCATTGCAGAAGGTTATGCATACGAAGTGAACGGTCAGTTTATTTCGATGTTAAGAAATACAGTGAAAATTATCCATACGGAAA
>CAWGTL010000004.1:0-614836 GCA_963825505.1 uncultured Actinomycetota bacterium
GGGCCGGGCGTCGGGGACGGAGCCGGGTCGGACCCGCCGCCCGCGGCGCGGACCGGGCGTGCTCCCGCCGGTCTGCCCGTGCAGGTCGCTCATCCGAGCCTCGATCCGGAGCGGTTCCGGCGCGTCAGCCTGCTGTTCGTCCAGCGCGTCATCCCGGGTCGGCCTCCTGCGCCGGCGGGTGCGGACGGTCCGTCCCCGCGCCGGGTTCCACCAGCGAACCCGGTGCACGACCCGACGCCCTCTCGGCGTCGAGCGCGTCCTGCAGCAGCACCACCGCCGCGACCTGGTCGATCACCGCACGGTGCCTGCGTCCGCGCACCCCGGATCCGTGGAGCTGCCGGTGGGCAGCCACGGTGCTCAGACGCTCGTCCACCAGCCGCACCGGGACCGGCGCCAGCAGGCGGGCGAGGGCCACAGCGTAGCCACGTGCCGCCTCCGCGGCGGGACCCTCGCGCCCGGACAGGTGCACCGGCAGGCCCACCAGCACCTCCACGGCCCCTCGTTCGGCCGCCTCGGCGGCGATCGAGCGGTGGTCGTCGGCGCCGTCCGCGTCGCGCGCGAGGGTGGCGACCGCCGAGGCCAGCAGGCCGGAGGGGTCGCTCGCAGCCAGACCGACGCGGACGGTGCCGACGTCGACGCCGAGGCGCACGCCCCACCTCATCGGCTCATCCGGCCGGCGGTCACCGTCTCGCCGACGGCGTGCTCGACCGCCCGCAGCGCGGCGGGAACGGCCGCCGGGTCCGTGCCGCCCCCCTGCGCCAGGTCGTCCTTGCCGCCGCCGCCCCCGCCGAGCGTCTGCGCCGCCACGCGCACGAGCGCACCGGCCTTGATCCCCCACTCACGGGCGGTGGGGTTGGTCGCGACCACCACGACCGGGCGGTCCTTGGCCACGCCGGACACCGCCACCACGGACGGTCGGGCGTCGCCCAGCCGGCCCCGCACGTCGAGCGCGAGGGCACGGACGTCGTCGGCGGACGAGACCGCACCGGCGTCGTGGCCGACGAAGGCGACGCCGAACACGTCGGTGGGCGACTGCGCGAGCGAGCCCGCCACGGCCAGCACCTGCTGGGCCGCCTGTCCGGACAGCCGCTTCTCGGCGGCCTTGAGCTGTGACAGCAGCGCGGCGATGCGGTCGGGCAGCTCCTCGGGACGGGTCTTGAGCGCGTCGGCCGCGGCCGCGAGCAGCGCGCGCTCGGCGGCCAGCGACCGGAACGCCTCGATGCCCACCAGCGACTCGACACGGCGCACGCCGGCACCCACCGACGACTCGCCGGTGAGCGCGAGCAGCCCGACCTGGGAGGAGCGGGCGACGTGCGTGCCGCCGCACAGCTCCCGGCTCCACTCCCCGCCCATCTCGACCACGCGGACCTGCTCGTCGTAGGTCTCGCCGAACAGCGCCAGGGCACCGAGCTCGCGCGCCTGCGGCAGGGTCATGAAGGTGGCGCTCACCGGGAGGTCGCGGCGGAGGGCGAGGTTCGCCACCTCCTCGACCTCGCTGCGGGTGGCCGGCGACAGCGCGTTCGGCCAGGCGAAGTCGAGCCGCAGGTAGCCGGGCTTGTTGTACGAGCCGGACTGCAGGGCCGTGGGGCCGAGCACCTCGCGCAGCGACGCGTGCACCACGTGGGTGCCGGAGTGCGCCTGGCACGCGCCGAGGCGCCACTGCTCGTCGACCTGGGCCAGCACCTCCTGGCCCGCGCGCACCTCGCCGGCGCCGACCTCGACCCGGTGCACGACCAGGCCCTTGACCGGGCGCTGGACGTCGAGCACGTCCAGGCGCAGGCCGTCGTGGCCGGTGATGGTGCCTGCGTCGGAGTCCTGGCCGCCGGACTCGGCGTAGAAGGGGGTCTCCTCCAGCACGACCTCGACGACCTGGCCCTGCTCGGCGGCCTCGACCGGTTCGCCGTCCAGGAGGATCCCGCGGACGGTGGTGCCGGTGCTGAGGCCGGTGTACCCCGTGAACGTCGTGGCACCGGCGTCGCGCAGCGCCCGGTACGCCGTGGTGTCGGCCCGGCCGCCCTTCTTGGCGCGCGCATCGGCCTTGGCCCGCTCGCGCTGGGCCGTCATCAGCCGGGTGAAGCCCTCGCGGTCGACCGTGACGCCCTGTTCGGCCGCCATCTCCAGCGTCAGGTCGATCGGGAAGCCGTAGGTGTCGTGCAGCTGGAAGGCCTGCTCCCCCTGCAGCGTGGCCGCACCGCCCTCGCCCGCCGCGGACCGCACCTGCTTCACCGCGGTGTCGAGCATGACCGTGCCGGACGCGAGGGTGCGCCGGAACGCCTCCTCCTCCGCGTACGCCACCGCCGAGATCCGGCCGAAGTCGGCCTCCAGCTCGGGGTAGGACTGCGTCATCCGCTCCAGGCTCACCGGCAGCAGCTCGGGCAGGGTGGCGGCGTCGACGCCGAGCAGCTTCATCGCCCGCACGCTGCGGCGCAGCAGGCGGCGCAGGACGTAGCCGCGGCCCTCGTTGCCGGGGGTGATGCCGTCACCGATGAGCATCAGGCCCGAGCGCAGGTGGTCGGCGACCACGCGCATCCGCACGTCGTCGTCGTGGTCGGCGCCGTAGCGGCGGCCGGACAGCTCGGCCGCCTTCTCGATGACGGGGTAGACCTCGTCGATCTCGTAGAGGTTGTCGACGCCCTGCAGCAGGTACGCCACGCGCTCCAGGCCCATGCCGGTGTCGATGTTCTTGCTCGGCAGCGGGCCGACGACCTCGAACTCCTCCTTGCTGCGGACGTCGGTGACCTCCTCCTGCATGAAGACGAGGTTCCAGATCTCGAGGAAGCGGTCCTCGTCGACGACCGGGCCGCCGTCGGGCCCGTACTCGGCGCCGCGGTCGACGTAGATCTCGCTGCAGGGGCCGCCGGGGCCGGCGACGCCGGTGTGCCAGTAGTTGTCCTTGCGGCCGCGGCGCTGGATGCGCTCGGCCGGCAGGCCGGCGACCTTGCGCCACAGCAGCTCGGCCTCGTCGTCGCCCTCCAGCACGGTGACCCAGATCTTGTCCGGGTCGAAGCCGTAGCCGCCGTCGTGCTGCTCGTTGGTGATCAGCTCCCAGGCGTACTCGATCGCGCCTTCCTTGAAGTAGTCGCCGAACGAGAAGTTGCCGTTCATCTGGAAGAACGTGCCGTGCCGCGTGGTCTTGCCGACCTCCTCGATGTCGAGGGTGCGCACGCACTTCTGGACGCTGGTGGCGCGCTGCCACGGCGGGGTCTGCTGCCCGGTGAGGTACGGGATGAACGGCACCATGCCCGCCACGGTGAACAGCAGGGTCGGGTCGTCGCTGATGAGCGAGGAGCTCGGGACGACGGCGTGGCCGCGCTCGGAGAAGTACGACAGCCAGCGTCGGCGGATCTCGGCGGTCTCCATGGGTGGTCCTCGTCAGGTCGGTTCGGGGTAGGACGACGGTCGGCGCGGACCGGCTGTCCTGGCCGGCGGGCAGGGCCCGTCAGGCGCGGTCGTCGACCTCGCTGGCCGGGTGGTCGAGCAGGTCGGCGACACCGCGTCCGTCGAGGTCTCCCGTCACGGCGGCGCGCAGCACCTCCTCGCGCTCGGCCGCGGACTCCCGCACCGCGTCGGCGAACTCCCGCAGGCCGTCGCCCAGGCTGGACAGGCCCTCGCCCAGGTTCCCGGCGATCCCCTGCGGGGTGTACTGCTGGGCCACCTGGCCGGCCTTGCGGACGACCAGCACCCCGACGGCCGCGCCGAGCGCGATCCAGAACACCCGGCGGATCACGACTTCCTCCGGCGCCCGCGGGTGGCCCCGACCTTGCGGCCGCTCATCGCCTGGCGGACCCCGTAGCTGAACGCCGCGACCTTGATCACCGGCGACCCGAGGGTGGCGGCGAACAGCGCGGTGAGCGCCGAGACGTTGGTGGCCACCTGGACGCCGTTGTCGCTGATGACCCCGACCTTGGTCGTGATCGTGTCGACCTTCTCCAGCTGGTGGTTGGTGTGCCCCACCGTGGTGGTCACCCCGCCGATCAGCGGCACCGTCTCGTCCGAGAGGTTCTTGATGGTGCGGCGCGTCTCGTCCAGCACCCGGCCGAGCTTGACCAGCGGCACGGCCAGGAACCCGACGAGCAGGACCAGGGCCAGGGCAGCGATGAGGCCCGCGATCTCTCCCAAGGACATGGTCGCGACCCTATCGCGGGGTCCGCGAAGGCCCCACCGCAGTTGTCACCACCGCATCAGCCCCCCGCCTGGTGCGGTGGTGACAGCTCGTCCGGGACGGTCTCAGCGGGCGTAGAACTCCACGACCTTGGAGACGTCGCAGCGGATCGGCACCAGCTCCAGGGCGGGCGGCGCGAGCAGGGTGACCTCCAGGTCGGCGAGCCGGACGTCGAGGTAGGCGGGCACCTGCGGCAGCAGGTCGGCGTGACCGCCGGCCGCGGCGACCTGGAACGGCACCTTGTCGCGGCTCCTCGGCGCGATCGACACCGTCTGGCCGGGAGCGACCCGGTACGACGGCTTGTCGACCCGGTGGCCGTCGACCAGCACGTGGTGGTGGGTGACCGCCTGGCGGGCCTGGGCCGTGGTGCGGGCCAGGCCGGCGCGCAGCACCACGGCGTCGAGGCGGCGCTCGAGCACTTCCACCAGCACGTCGCCGGTGCGCCGACCGGACCGCTTCGCCTCGTCGACGGCGCGGCGCATCTGCTTCTCCCGGATGCCGTACTGGGCCCGCAGCCGCTGCTTCTCGCGCAGCCGCACCGCGAAGTCGCTCTCGTTGCGGCGGCGGGAGCGGCCGTGCATCCCCGGCGGGTACGGCCGGTTCTCCATCAGCCGCTCGGCCTTGGGGGTCAGCGGGATGCCGAGGGCGCGGGAGAGGCGGACCTGGCGTCGGGAGCGGTCGGGACTGGCGGGCACGGGGTCTCCTGATCGGGTGCGGCACGCACGGTCGACAACCGCGGGTGCCCCGCGGGCCTGCGACGGCGGCTGCTGAACCCCGTCAGGGGACCTCGACGACCAGGACGTCGGTGAAACCCTCCGACACGGTGCTGGTGAAGGGGTACTCCCCCGGGTCGGTCGGAGCGGTGAAGGTCGTCAGGGTCCGACCCGGCAGCCGCAGGTCGAACGAGCCGTCCTGCGCCGTCAGGGTCACGGCCTCGGTGCTGCGGTTGAAGACCGTCACCGCCTGCCCCGGAGTCACCGGGCCGGCCACGTGGAACCGCGTCTCGTCGACGAGCACGCTGACGGTGAGGTCACCGTGGTCGTGGGCGCTCATGTCCTCCGGCTCGCCCTCCGAGAGCGGGACGCCGCCACCGTCGGCCGGTCGTGACGTGGGGGCGTCGCCCGGTGCGGCGGGCGGCGACGAGGCCGTAGGGGCACCGGTCGGCGCGACCAGCGGCGGCGCCGTGCCGGCCAGCGCGACCGCCAGGCCGGTGGCGGCGAGCAGGACGACGACCTCGGCGACGGCGAAGCGCACGAACGCGCCGCGCGACCCCGCCCGCAGCCTCGGGAGGGTGCGCCGTCGGTGCCGCCAGCCGACGGTGCCGAGCGCGAGCAGGGCGACGGTCTTGGCGAGCAGGATCGCGCCGTACGCGCTCGAGGCCAGCGCGCCGAGCGCCGCCGCTCCTCCCACGACCACCCACGTGCTCGCCAGGCCGGTCACCCCGGTCAGGACGAAGCAGCCGAAGGCCAGCGTGCTGAATCGCGTCGCCGCGCGGGCGAGGTCGGGGCCGCGCCGGACCAGCAGCACCAGCGCCGCGAGCCCACCCACCCACGCCGTGGCCACGACGACGTGCACGGACAGCAGCGGCACGGCCGCGACGTGGTCGGGGTCGGAGGCGGCGTGGCCAGCGAGCACCTGCGGCAGCACCAGGCCCGCCGCGGCGATCAGGAGCGCCGTGCCCGCCGGCCCACGACGGCCGGCACCCAGCGCGACGAGCGCGGTGAGACCGGCGAGGAGGGCCACGAGGACGCCCGAACGCGCGTCCGGCAGGGCCGGTACCAGGGTCAGGACGTCGGCGACCTGCAGGTCGGGCAGCGGGACGGCGAGCAGCTCGGACACGGCCAGGGCGACCTGGGCCAGGGCGGCGACGGCCCACCCGGCGGCTGCCACCGAGGCGGTCCGTGCCGCGCGGGCGGCGGCAGGACCACCCGGCAGCAGCAAGGCGGCCAGCAGCAGTGCGCCCACGCAGGCGACCGCCAGGACGCGCACCGCCACCCGGCTCAGGACCAGTCCGATCTCGGTACCCGCTCCGGCGTCGGGCAGCCCGACGATGTCAGTGGTGTCGGAGCCGGCCGCGCGCAGCAGCAGGACCGCGCCCGTGAGCACCGCGACCACGAGCGCGCCTGCGAACACGGCGAGGGCCTGCGACCCGTGGCGACGACCGGGAGGCGAGACAGGTGCTGGAACGTCGACCGGCGGCGTCCCGCCGGCCGGAGGGGGTCCGACCGCAGAGGCCGTCGGGGCGGAGGTCACGCGGGCTCCACGAGGCTGGCGAACACCACGGTGTTGTCGACGTAGTGCCCTGCGGCGCGGTCGAACTCACCACCGCAGGTGATGAGACGCAGCTCGGGGCCGGTGGTGTTCCCGTACACGTCGAGGGTCGGGAAGTCGTCCTTGGGGTAGCTGCGGACGTCGTCGACCCGGAAGGTCACGGTCGACCCGTCGTCACGCGTGACGGCGATCTCGTCGCCGACGCGCAGGTCGCCGAGCCGGTAGAACACCGACGGCCCGTTCTCCGCGCTGTCCACGTGGCCCTCGAGCACGGCGGGGCCGACCGCGCCGGGCCGCGGCGACTCCTCGAACCAGGCCGCCTTGTCGTAGTCCGGGCCCTCGGGCACCTCGAGCGTCCCGTCCGCCCGCAGCCCCACGGTGATGAGATCGGAGCTCACGTCGATGGCCGGGACGGTGAGCGCGACGGGCAGCGGCTGCGGGACGGCGGCCGCGGGATCCTCGGCCGCGGCCGTCGTGGGGGACGGCCCCGGGAAGACGGCCGCGGCGAGTCGTGGGCGACGTCGTGGGCGCGGCGGTGGTCGGACGTGCCACGGGAGGAGCCGGCGGGTCACCGTCCTGGCCGAGCACTCCGAGCGCGACCGCGGCGGACCCGCCCACGAGGAGCAGGGCCGCCGCGGCGGCGGTCCAGCGGCCAGGACGCCGACCGGCCGGGGAGGACCCCGGACCGTCGGCGTCCGTGACCATCAGAGGTTGATCTGCGTGGCCTGCACGGCCTGCTGGCGACGGCGGACGACCAGGTAGGTGCCACCCAGCGCGGCGAGCGCCCCGGCCCCGATCAGGCCCGCGTTCTCCACGCCGGACGTGGCGCCGGCGCCGGTGTCGACACCGCCACCGGGCATCGCGCCCATCTGCGAGGCGTTCAGAACGCCGCAGATGGCGGGGTCGGTGGCCTCGCCGGGCAGCGACGGGTCGAGGTCGGACACGCCGCGCTCACCCGGGCTGTAGGTGCCGTCACCGTCGTGGTCGACGCCGTGGACGACCACGGCGGCCTCGCCGGACAGGATGTCCTCGGCGACCTCCTCGGTCACCTGAACGTCACCGCGGGAGTAGTCGATGTCCGCGGTGGCCGCGAACCGGTCGACGGCCAGACCCGAGTCGGGCGAGGTGTCCCCGGAGGTGGTGAGGGACACCACGATCGGGCCGTAGGCGGCGCCGGTCTCGGTGGTGGTGAGGTGCTGGGCCGGGTCGGTCTCGCCCTCCAGGGCCGCGGCGGTGTTGTCGGCCTCGGTCGGGCAGGTGTTCCGCGAGTCCTCGCCGTAGTGGATGTGGGCGGCGTGCGGTGCGCCGTCCAGCAGGCCGGTCGCGGCGAGGGTGAAGGACAGCGTGGTGCCGCTGATCTCGACCATGGCCTGCCCGCTGCCGTCGACCCCGTTGACCGGGACGGGCGTCAGCTCGCCCTGCACCGAGCCGTCGGCGGCCATGGCCGGCCCGGCGGTGGCGAAGGCGGCACTGAGGCCGAGAGCGGTGACTGCCAGGGTGGTTCGCGTGGTGCGCCTCACGGAGGGTTCTCCTTCACGTCGGGCCCGCGCGACGATCACGACGTCGCTGTCAGGCCGGTAGAGCCCGGTGCGAGACGGGGGGCCTCGTCGACCGCGGCGTGCAGAGGGTTCGAGCCGCGACTGTGCGGGGATTGGTCCGGCGTGCGACTTTCGTCCTGCCGCAGCGGGATCCGGTCCGCGGTCAGTCCTCGGTGGGCCCGCCCAGCAGGTCGCGCAGCCGCTCCAGCCGGGCCGAGATGTCACGCTCGAAGCCGCGCTCGGTGGGCTCGTAGTAGCGCACGCCCACCAGCGGGTCCGGCGCGTACTGCTGCGCGGCGACGCCGTGCGGCTCGTCGTGGGAGTAGCGGTAGCCCTTGCCGTGCCCGAGCTGCTTCGCCCCCGGGTAGTGCGCGTCGCGCAGGTGGGCGGGCACCGTCCCGGACCGGCCGGCCTGGACGTCCTGGGTCGCCTTGGCGATGCCGAGGTACGAGGCGTTCGACTTGGGTGCCGTGGCCAGGTGCACCACGGCCTGGGCCAGCACGATCCGCGCCTCGGGCATGCCGATCAGCTGCACCGCCTGGGCGGCGGCCACCGCGGTCTGCAGCGCGGTGGGGTCGGCCATGCCGACGTCCTCGGACGCCGCGATGACGATCCGGCGCGCGACGAACCGGGCGTCCTCCCCCGCCTCGAGCATCCGGGCCAGGTAGTGCAGGGACGCGTCGACGTCCGAGCCCCGCATCGACTTGATGAACGCGGAGGTGACGTCGTAGTGCTGGTCGCCGTCCTTGTCGTACCGCACCGACGCGACGTCGATGGCCTGCTCGGCGTGAGCCAGCGTGATCGTCGCGGCGCCGTCGGCGGCGGCAGCGCCGGCCGCGGCCTCGAGCGAGGTCAGCGCCCGGCGGGCGTCGCCCCCGGCCACCCGCACCAGGTGGTCGAGCGCCTCGGGCGCGACCTCGACCTCGCCGGCCAGGCCGCGCGGGTCGGTGAGCGCCCGGCCGACCAGCCCGCGGACGTCGTCGTCGTCGAGGGGGCGCAGGGTGAGCACCAGGGAGCGCGAGAGCAGGGGCGAGATCACCGAGAACGACGGGTTCTCCGTGGTGGCCGAGACCAGCACGACCCAGCCGTTCTCGACGCCGGGGAGCAGGACGTCCTGCTGGGCCTTGGTGAACCGGTGGATCTCGTCGAGGAACAGCACCGTGGTGCGGCCGTGCAGGTCGCGCTGGTCGCGGGCCTCCTCCATCGCCTTGCGGACGTCGCGGACGCCGGCCGTGATGGCCGACATCTCGACGAAGCGGCCACCGACCCCTCGCGAGACCACGTGCGCGAGAGTGGTCTTGCCGGTGCCCGGTGGCCCCCACAGCAGCACCGAGGTGAGCCCCGCGCGGCTGCCGGTGCCACCGCCGGCCACCATCCGGCGCAGCGGCGAGCCGGACGCGAGCAGGTGGTCCTGGCCCACGACCTCATCGAGGCTGCGCGGCCGCATCCGCACCGCGAGCGGCGCCGCGGGGCGTCCGGAGGACGGGTCGTAGCCCTCCTCCGCGTCGTCGGCGTAGGCCGAGCCGAACAGATCCGTCACGTTGCTGACCGTAACGCGCTGGGGCGACGGTCCGGCCGGCCGTAGGGTCGCGGCGTGGACGCGGGGCAGGTGCTGACGCACGTCGACGCGCTGGCGGCGGCCGGGGTGCGGTTCTGGGTCGGCGGCGGGTGGGGCGTCGACGCCCTGGTCGGGCGGCAGACGCGCGCCCACCACGACCTCGACGTCGTGGTCGACGCCGAGAGGTTCGACGAGGTCGTCGACGGCCTGCTGGCCACCGGCTTCGAGGCGCGGACCGACTGGCGTCCGGTGCGTCTCGAGGTGGCGCACCCCGACGGCCGCCGGCTCGACGTGCACCCGGTGCGGCTCGCCGCCGACGGCACCGGGGTGCAGCCAGGGCCGGACGGCACGACCTTCGACTACCCCGAGGACGCGTTCGCGGTCGGCGTCGTCGACGGCCGTCCGGTGCCGTGCCTGTCCGTCGCGCAGCAGCTGCGGTTCCACAGCGGGTACGACCCGCGTCCCGAGGACGTGCACGACCTCGCCCTCCTGCGCGGGCTCCAGGGCGACGCGTCCGGCACCCCCTGAGCAGCTCGCGGCCGGGTGCTGGGAACCTGTGCTCGTGATGGACCGCCTCGGGAGACGGGTCGCGCACCACCCCGTCGTCGTGCTGCTCACCTGGGGCGTGGTGGTGGTGACGGGCTTCCTGCTCGCCAGCGGCGCGGTCGGGGAGGGCCTGTTCGGGCGCCTCACCAGCGGCGAGCCCGACGTCCCCGGGGAGTCGCGCGCCGGCCGCGAGCTGCTCGTCGACGCCGCGCCCCGTGGCGACTCGATCTCCGTGATCGTCGACGGCGTCGACCTGGCCGACCCGGCGGTGGTGCAGAAGGTCGGGGCCGCGCGCGAGGACCTGCGGCTGATCCGGTTCGTCACCGAGGTGGCCGACCCGTACGCGTTCCCCACGCCGGAGGCGCCCGACCCCACCGACCCGCGCGGAGCCGTCCTGGTGTCGCAGGACCGCGACGGGTTCCTCGTCACCGTCACCTTCGACCCGACCGTCGCCGGCGAGCAGCGCGACGACGCGCTGGACTCCACCCGGGCCCGCCTGCGGGTCCTGGGCGAGGAGGTGCAGGCGGTCGAGCCCGGCGCGACGGCGCAGGTCGGCGGCCTCACCGAGCTGGTCGACGCCATCAACCACCAGGTCGAGCAGGACCTGCGCACCGGGGAGGGCATCGCGCTTCCGGTGTCGCTGCTGGTGATGGTCGTGGTGTTCGGCGGCTTCCTCGCCGCAGGCATCCCGATCCTCGGCGCGGTGGCCTCGATCGCGGGCGGGCTCGCGTCCCTGCTGGGCTTCTCGCACCTCATCGACCTCGACGCCACGGTCGTCAACGTCGTCACCGTGCTCGGCCTCGGCCTCTGCATCGACTACGGGCTGCTGATGGTCAGCCGGTTCCGCGACGAGCTGCGGGCCGTCGTGGGCGACGCGCCTCGCGCCGGCCGCGAGGAGCGGGCCACCGCGCTCGGCCGGACGATGGCCTCGGCCGGACGCACCGTCGTGTTCAGCGGCGTGACCGTGGGCATCAGCCTCGGCGGCCTGCTCTTCTTCGACGCCGCCATCCTCGCCGGCACGGGCGCCGCGGGCCTGTCCGTCGTGGCGATCGCGCTGCTCGTCGCGCTCACCCTGGTGCCGGCGCTGCTCGCGCTCGGCGCGAACCACCTCGTGCACCCTGGCACGTTGCACCGCGTGCCCGGGATCCGTGCGCTGGTGCGGCGTCTCGGCGACGTCGCGCCCGACGAGGGGGTCTTCAGCCGCCTCGCCCGCCGGGTCCAGCGGCACCCCTGGTGGGTGGTTGTCGCGGTGCTCGCCGTGCTCGGGCTGATGGCCACCCCGGTGCTGCAGCTGACGATGCGCAGCTCGGCCGAGGACCTGCTGCCGGTCGAGAACGAGCAGCGGGAGTTCTTCACCGCCCAGCGCACCGACTTCCCGTTCTCCACCGCGCCCGCCGTCACCGTCGTCGCGCGAGGCACCGACGCAGCAGTGGGGGCCGAGCTCGAGCGCTGGTCGGGCGACGTGGTGGAGCAGGCGGAGGGCGTCAGCAGCGTCGACCCACCGGCCGTGCTCGGCGACCTCACCTACCTCGGCGTGCGGCTCGACAGCGGCGACCCCGGTGGCGAGGAGGCGGCGACGGTGGTGCGCGCGCTGCGTGCGGACCGGCCGGACGTGCAGGTGTGGGTGACCGGCCAGGCGGCCGGCCTGGTCGACTTCACCGCCGAGCTGCGCCGCGCCGCGCCGCTGGCCGTCGGGGTGGTCGTCCTCGCGACGTTCGTGCTGCTCTTCCTGATGACCGGGTCGATCCTGATCCCGCTCAAGGCGCTGCTGCTGAACGTGGTCTCGCTCGGCGCCGCCCTGGGCGTGGTGGTCTGGGGCTTCCAGCAGGGCAACCTCGCCGGCGTGCTGGGCTTCACCGCGCCGGCCGGCATCGAGACGGTGCTCCCGCCGCTGGTGGTCGCCCTCGGCTTCGGCCTCGCGATGGACTACGAGGTCTTCCTGCTCTCGCGGATCAAGGAGTACCGCGACGCCGGGCTCGCCAACGACGACGCCGTCGTGGCGGGGCTGCAGAAGTCGGGCCGGATCATCACCTGCGCGGGGCTGGTCGTCGTCGTGGTGTTCTCCGGGTTCGTCGCCGGTCAGATGCTGGTGATCAAGGAGACCGGCGTCGCGCTCGCCGCGGCGGTCGTCATCGACGCCACGCTGGTCCGGATGCTGCTCGTACCCGCCGCGATGACCCTTCTCGGAGACTGGAACTGGTGGGCGCCGCGGCCGCTGCGCCGGCTGCACGACCGGATCGGGGTGGCGCACTGAGCGCCGCCACCGCCGGTCAGGCTCCGCTGGACCCGTTCCTGCGCTGGCAGGTGCGGCCCGACACCGTCCGCCGCCGCTGGGACCGGCCGGACGGCACCGCCGTGCTGCAGGAGGGACGGCGCGGCCTCCCGGTGCTCACGGTCGTCGGCACGCCGCGGCTGGCCCTCGAGGTGCTGCCGGAGGCGCTGGCCGAGGAGGACGTCCGCCGGGTCACCCTGCCGCGCGGCACGATCGAGGCGCTCCGGGCCACCTCGCTGCGTGCCCGGATCGGCCCGGGTGACGACTGGGACTGGTTCTGGACCGACGTCGCACCGCCCTCCGTGCCCGGCGAGGAGCGGGTCGAGCGCCTCGTGGACGCCGACGACGAGATCCGCGCCCTGCTCGCGGTTGCCAGCCCGCGGCACAGCGCCGTGCCCGGCGCGGTCGGGATCGAGCGCTGGGTCGGCGTGCGAGATCCCCGTGGACGGCTCCTGGCGATCGCGGCCGACGAGCCGATGCGACCGGACGTGCCGCACCTGGCCTCGATCGCCACCCACCCGGACGTGCGCGGCACCGGCCTCGGTGCGGCCGTGACCGCGGCGCTCACCCGGCAGCTGCTGGTCGAGGGCCACGAGGTGGTCACCCTCGGCATGTACGCCGACAACGTCGTCGCCCGCCGGATGTACCTGCGGCTCGGGTACCGGTGCGCACACGAGTTCTCCTCGCGCGCAGTGGTTCCCGCCGATCCTCTGGCTGCCGGCTAGTCCTCGCGACGGTCCAGGGCGAGCCGGTCACCCGCCCACCGGCGACGCAGCCACCGGTCGTGGCTCACCACGACGAGCGCGCCCTCCCGGCCGCCGAGCGCCAGCTCGAGCTCCTCGACCAGGGCGAGCGAGAGGTGGTCGGTCGGCTCGTCCAGCAGGAGCACGTCCGGGTCGTCGACCACCAGACGCGCCAGCGCCACCCGGCGCTGCTGGCCCACGGACATCTCGCCCACCGGCGTGCGCAGCTCGCGCGGGTGGACGAGGCCGACGTCGAGCAGGTCGGCCACGTGGTCGTCGACCTCCCCCTCCCTGCCGGCGGCGAAGACGCTGAGGACGTTGAGGGACGGGTCCGGCCACACGGTGTGCTGGGCGAGCAGGGCCACCCGGGTGCCACGCGCCCGCAGCACCGAGCCCCGCGCCGGCTCCAGCCGCCCGACCAGCGCCGCCAGCAGCGACGACTTCCCCGACCCGTTCGGCCCCTCCACCAGCAGGCGCGTCGTCGCCGTCACGTCGAGGGCGTCGAGGTCGACCCGACCCGGGACGTGCAGATCTCGTACCTGGAGCAGCACCGAGTCGCCGTCGCGGCGCGAGAACGACGACGAGAACCTCAGCGGCGCAGGTGGTTTCAGCACCTTGTTGCGATCGAGGTCGGCGAGCCGCTGCTGGGCGTCCTTCACCCGCCGCGACACCGCGGCGTCGACCCGGTTGCCGAAGAAGTGCGGGGCGTACTTGTCGTTGTCCCGCGGGGTGCGGTTGTCGTGCCCGATCCGCTGCCCGCTCCCCCGGGCCAGGACGACGAGCCGGTCGTGCTCGTCCTGCCAGTCGCGGTACGCCAGCTGCCAGCGCTCGCGCGCGGCGGCCTTGGCGTCCAGGTACGCGGTGTAGCCGCCGCTCGAGCGGGTCGCGCGGCCGTCCAGGCTCGGGTCGAGGTCGAGGACCGACGTGGCGACGGCGTCGAGCAGGACGCGGTCGTGGCTGACCATCACCACGACGCCGCTCCACTCCTTCAGCCTCGCCTCGAGGAACGCCACGGCGTCGTCGTCGAGGTGCGTGGTCGGCTCGTCGAGCAGCAGCACGGCCGGGTGCCGCACCAGCAGCGCCGCCAGCGCGAGCCGGTGCCGCTGCCCTCCGGACAACGTGGCGAGCGGACGTGAGCGGGCGAGCGACGCCAGGCCGAGACCGTCGACGGCGGCGTCGAGCCGCGAGCCGACCGTCCACGCCTCGTGCTGCTCGAGCGCCTCGAGCACGTCGCCGTACTCCTCGAGCAGGGCCTCGTCGTCCGGACGGTGGCCGACGGCCGTCTCGAGGGCCTCGCGGCGCGCCTGCAGGTCGTCGATCTCGCGCCGGGCCTCGGCGAGCAGGTCGTCCACGGTCCGTCCGCCGGCGGCGTCGACCTGCTGCGCGAGCAGGCCGACGTCGCCGTGCACGCGCACGACACCGTGCTCGGGCTGCACCACACCGGCCAGCACCCGCAGCAGCGTGGACTTCCCCGAGCCGTTCTCGCCCACCACCCCGAGGCGCTCGCCTGCGCCGGCGACGAGCCCGAGCCCGTCGAGCACCAGGCGCGGGCCGTACCGGACGACGAGGTCGTCGAGCACGACCTGGGGCAGGCCGGTGGTGGCCGAGCCGGTCGTGGCCGAGCCGGTCGTGGGGAGGGTGCTGGACATGCGGCGAGCCTTCCGTCGGGACGCGTGATCCGCCGGGCGGTCCCCCTGCGTCGGCAGGGCGCCTCGGGCGCGGGTCGTGACGGGCTCAGCTCCACATGGTGGGTCCAGCCTCACAGGCCCAGCGCCCTGCCGTCCACCGCGAATCGCCGCAGGACGGAGGTCAGGACGCCGGCGGCTGCTCCCCGGTGGCCGGGGCGGAGGCCGCCTTCGGCTGCGCGTCGACGCCGGCCTCCTTGCGCTGCTGCGCCGTGATCGGCGCCGGCGCCGCCGTCAGCGGGTCGTAGCCGCCACCGGACTTCGGGAACGCGATCACCTCGCGGATCGAGTCGGTTCCGGCCAGCAGCGCGACGATCCGGTCCCAGCCGAAGGCGATGCCGCCGTGCGGCGGGCGCCCCGAACGCGAACGCCTCGAGCAGGAAACCGAACTTCTCCTGCGCCTCCTCCGCCGCCAGGCCCATCAGCGCGAAGACCCGCTCCTGCACGTCGCGGCGGTGGATACGGATGGACCCGCCGCCGATCTCGTTGCCGTTGCAGACGATGTCGTAGGCGTAGGCGAGCGCCTCGCTGGGGCGACTCCTCGAACCGGTCGATCCACTCCGGCTTCGGCGACGTGAAGGCGTGGTGCACCGCGGTCCAGGCGCCGGAGCCGACCGCGACGTCACCGGACGCGACGGCGTCGGACGCCGGCTCGAACAGCGGCGCGTCGACGACCCAGACGAACGCCCAGGCGTCCTCGTCGACGAGCTCACCGCGACGAGCGATCTCGACGCGAGCCGCCCCGAGCAGCGCGCGCGAGGACTTCGGCTCTCCCGCAGCGAAGAAGATGCAGTCGCCCGGCGTGGCACCGGTGTGCGCCGCGAGGCCGGCGAGCTCGTCCTCGGACAGGTTCTTGGCTACCGGCCCTCCGAGCGTGCCGTCCTCGCCCACGGTGACGTAGGCCAGGCCGCGCGCGCCGCGCTGCTTGGCCCACTCCTGCCACGCGTCGAACTGCCGACGCGGCTGCGAGGCCCCGCCGGGCATGACGACCGCACCGACGTACGGCGCCTGGAAGACGCGGAAGCCGGTGCCGGAGAAGTACTCCGTGCACTCCACCAGCTCGAGGCCGAAGCGCAGGTCGGGCTTGTCGGTGCCGTACCGGGCCATCGCCTCGGCGTAGGTCATCCGCGCGAACGGCGTGGTCAGCTCGACGTCGACGAGCTTCCAGAGCGCGACGAGCACCTCCTCGGCGAGCGCGATGACGTCGTCCTGGTCGACGAAGCTCATCTCGATGTCGAGCTGGGTGAACTCGGGCTGACGGTCGGCGCGGAAGTCCTCGTCGCGGTAGCAGCGGGCGATCTGGTAGTACCGCTCCATCCCCGCCACCATCAGCAGCTGCTTGAACAGCTGGGGGCTCTGCGGCAGCGCGTACCAGGAGCCGGGCGCGAGCCGCGCGGGCACGAGGAAGTCGCGCGCACCCTCGGGGGTGGACCGCGTCAGCGTGGGGGTCTCGATCTCGACGAACTCGTGCGCGTCGAGCACCTCGCGGGCCGCGCGGTTCACCTTCGACCGCAGCCGCAGGGCGTTGCCGGGGCCGGTGCGGCGCAGGTCGAGGTAGCGGTGCCGCAGCCGCGCCTCCTCGCCGACGTCGACGTGGTCGTCGATCTGGAACGGCAGCGGCGCGGCCGCGTTCAGCACCTCGAGCTCGTCGGCCACGAGCTCGATCTCACCGGTCGGCAGGTTCGGGTTCTCGTTGCCCGCCGGCCGTGCCTGCACCTGCCCGGTGACCCGCAGGCAGTACTCGTTGCGCAGCCCGTGGGCGACCTGCTCGTCGCGCACCACGACCTGGGCCACGCCGCTGGCGTCGCGCAGGTCGAGGAAGGCCACCCCGCCGTGGTCGCGACGACGTCCCACCCAGCCGGTGAGCGTGACGGTGGTGCCGGTGTCGCCGGTTCGCAGCGAGCCGGCGGTGCGGGTGCGGAGCACGGTGGATCCCCTCGTGGGTGCGGCGCGCAGGCGCCGGGTCCGGGTGACGGTGACCGCAGGATCCTACGGACCTCCCGCACCCGGCCTCGACCGCGATCCCCTGCGGCAGCACGACGCCGTCACGGGCGTCGCCCGCGCCACCGCTCAGCCGCAGCCGCAGGGCACCAGAACCACGAGCGCGGCCGCGGCGAGCAGGAACGGCCGGACGGCGTGCCACCCGGCGAGGTGCAGGTCGGCGACGTCGGCTCGCCCCGGGTCGGTCCCGGGCCCACGCACAGGTACCGGCACCGCGACCGCCGGACGGGCGGGTGCCCGCCCGCCGAAGCACCCGCAGGCGGCGACCGCGGCCACCACCCCAGCCCCCTCCGGGCCCGGCACGCCTCCCACAGCCGGTTCGAGCAGGGACGCCCGCACCAGGGCCGCCCCGAGGGCGAGCCCGAACGCCACCAGCAGGACCGAGCTCGCCACGGCGGCTCCCCGCCGCGAGCCCGGTGCCAGCAACGCTCCCCCGAGCGCGAGCTCGACCCACGGCAGGGTGCGCAGCCCGGCCCGGGCGATCCCGGCCGGCACCAGCCCCAGCCACGGCACCGTCGTGGCCGCGCGGTCGAGGGTGAGCGGCCGGCGCAGCTTGGCGACCGCGGCCCACCACCAGACCGCGGCCAGGAGCACCGGGACGGCGGTGCTGAGCAGCGTCGCGAGCTCGGCCCGCGTCGCGACGCTCAGCACGTCGGGGTGCACCCGACGCGGCGCATGATGAAGCCGAGCCAGGCGTAGATCGAGCCCCAGGCCACCCCGGTGACGGCGGTGGCGATCGCGCACGGCAGCCCGCTCACGATCAGCAGGATGATGGTGACGACCGGCACCACCACGGCGACGATCCAGAACAGCATGCAGTGCAGCGTCCGCATCAACGAGCACGGTGTGCTCGCGGCGCACAGCAGCGCCCAGATGATGAACAGGATCAGACCGACGACGCCGATCGCGGCACCCACGACGACCACCCACGGCACCGCGGCGCAGACGCCGACGACGGTGACGATGCCGCCGAGGAGCAGCAGCACCAGCGCGAGGACGAGCAGGATCGCGCAGGCGGGGATGGTCGGTGGTGGCGTCGACCCCGGGCAGGTGACCGTGGTGCTGGTGGACACCGCGGGACAGCCGGCCCCTGCGGGGATCGTCGCCGTCGCCGTCCCGCTCTGCCCGGGTGCCAGCCCGGTGACGGTGGCGGTCGGGCCCGTGGCCGTCCCGCCGCCCGGCAGCGACCACGTCACCTGGCTCGCCGCCGATGCCGGCGACGTGGTCACCGCGACGGTGAAGTCGCACGAGGTCCCGACCCGGGTGGCCGTGACGCCGCCGCTGAACGACGGGCACGTCGAGGACCCGCAGTCGACCGTGACGGTCACCGGCTCGACGTGCTCGCACCCGGCCTGGCCGCGCACGGTCAGCGTCACGGTCCGGGTCCCGCTGGTGCCGGCCGCGTAGCGGTGGCTCACCGGCGGCGGCGCGGTGGACGTCGTCCCGTCGCCGAAGTCCCACTCGTAGGTGATCGGGCCACCGGACGGTGCCGGGGTCACCTGCGCCGAGAACGACAGCTCGCAGCCGTCGACCCGGGTGGCGTGCAGCCCGCCGGTCACGGTCGGGCACCGGCAGTCCGCGACGTCGACCAGCAACGGCGCGGACACCACGACCGGGTCGCAGCCGGCAGGGCGCACGATCGCCGCGGTCACGGTGTAGCGGCCCGGCGAGGTGAAGGCGGTGGTCAGGGTCGGCCCCGTGGGTGACGGCGCGGGCAGCGGCACGAGCACGCCGGACTGGTCGCGCACGGTCCAGCTGAACGGGCCGGTCCAGGCGGGCGAGGTCGGCGTGGTGGTCGCGGTGAAGGTGACCTGGCCCGTCGTCCCGCTCGTGTCGACGCACAGGGTGGGTCGGCTCGACGCCACCTGCAGGTCGTGGCAGACCGGGTCCCCGCCGCAGACCGGCACGACCACACCGGGGTTCGTCCCGGTCGAGAACGTCAACGGGGTGGTGGTCGTCGGGCCGCCCGGTGGCGTGAGGACGACGAACGCGGACGGGTGAACGGTGCCCGGGAGGTAGTCGACCGTCCGCGACAGGGACGCCAGCGGCGTGCCGGTGACCGTCCCGCTCGCCGACGGCTGCGGGGGTGCCAGGGTGGTCGCCCACGTCACCGAGTAGCTCCACCCGACCGGGACCGGCGGGGTGAAGTCGACGGTCAGCGTGGTGGGTCGGCGCCCTGCGGCGTCGCAGTCCCCGATCGAGACCGAGGTCGACGCCGTCACCACGACGCTCGTCAGCTCGACCCCGTCGACCTCGACGCCGAGGACGCCCTCGTACTCGTTGCCGTACGGCGAGACGTAGGGCTCGTCGACCGAGTTGCGCGGACCTCCCGCCGGGTCCGGGAGCAGGGCCGGCTGCGACACCGACGACCCCGCGGCGCGGTCGATGGACAGGGCCCAGATGCCCTTGCCGTCGGTCACCGTCGCGGGGACGTTCACCCACGCCGACCACCCCGAGGCGGTGGCCACGCTGCCCGACCACGCCCCGCCCGGCGAGGTGGCGGTCACGACGAAGTCGCTGCCCGGGGTCGCCTGGAGCCAGACCCGGAACCGGTTCACCCGGAACCCCGTCGCGGTGGCGGAGTACCCGGTGTCGTAGGTGTCCGGCGGAGCGCCCGACGCCGACTCCCACGGCCCGGGGGGGCTGCCCGCCCAGGCCGGCCCCGCGGACCAGCCGCTGGAGGCGAGGTCGGTCGCGGCGACCACCGGGAACCAGGCGGCGCGCGCGTACTTGGTGCCGAGCGGACCGGGAGGCGTGCTCGGCCACGGCGGGTCGGGAACCGGCGTGCCTGCCGCCCCGACGACGAACGGCTGCCGCGGGACGGGTCCGGGGTACCCGGCCGTCCAGCCCGGCGGCGGTTGCAGCGGTGGCGACCCGGCCTGCGGCTCGTCGCTCCAGTGGACCCGAACGTGCAGCAGCGTCATGGGACACCCCTTCTCTCCCGGTCAGGAGCGCCGAGGATGCCCGCGCAGATACGAGACGGAACCGGCTTGACCCTCACGCGGCGTGAGGCCCCACGGTGGTCGTACGCCGCCCGACCGGGGGGCGTGAGGGAGGATCGAGGTCGTGGAGCTCACCGTCGGCCAGGTGGCCGCGCTCGCCAGGGTCAGCGTCCGCACGCTGCACCACTACGACGAGATCGGGCTGCTGCGTCCGAGCGGACGCACCGACGCCGGCTACCGGCTCTACGACGACTCGGACCTCGACCGGTTGCACCAGGTGCTGCTCTACCGCGGCCTGGGCTTCTCCCTCGACGACGTGGCCGCCGTCCTCGACGACCGCACGGTGACCCCCACGGAGCACCTGCGCCGCCAGCTCGACCTGCTCACGCAGCGGGTCGGTGAGCTGGAGGAGATGAGGCTGGCGGTCGAACGACAGCTGGAGGCACGGAGGATGGACATCAGGCTGACCCGCGAGGAGCAGTTCGAGGTGTTCGGCGAGCACGCCGAGCGCCAGGAGGAGTACGCCGCCGAGGCGGAGCAGCGGTGGGGCGGCACCGAGCCCTGGAAGCAGTCCCAGGCACGCGCCGCCGCCTACGACAAGGCGCAGTGGGTGCAGATCAAGGCCGAGACGGACGACGTCGGAGCGCGTCTGGCTCGTGCCCTCGCCGACGGCGAGCCCGCCGACGGCGAGGTGGCCATGGACCTGGCGGAGGAGCACCGGCAGCACATCACCCGGTGGTTCTACGACTGCTCCCTGGAGATGCACCGCGGCCTGGGCGACATGTACGTGGCCGACCCGCGGTTCACCGCCACGTACGAGGCGATCGCGCCCGGTCTCGCGCAGTACGTGCGCGACGCCGTGCACGCCAACGCCGACCGGCAGGAAGAGAGAGGCGCGAGCTGAGCAGCACCGCCCTGATGACGCTCAGCCCTCGAGCAGCTGCACGCCCGGGCGCAGGTCGGCCTCGGGCGGGCTCCAGGAAGCGGGGTCGGCGTCGACCTGGTCACCGGACCGGATGTCCTTGACCTGGTCGCCGCCGTCCTGCGCGGCGCCGCAGAACCAGACGAACGGCACGCCGCGACGGTCGGCGAACCGGATCTGCTTGCCGAACTTCTCGGCTGACGGCGACACCAGCGTCGAGACCCCGCGGCCCCTCAGTGCGGCGGCCACCTGCTCGGCCCGCTCCCGCTGGTCGTCGGCGGTGACGGCCACCAGCACGCACGTGGGCACCGACCGGGTGGCGGTGAGGCCGCGCGCGAACAGCAGACCGAGGACGCGGGTGACGCCGAAGGAGATGCCGACCCCGGGGTAGGTCGTGCGGCCGTCCGAGGCGAGGGCGTCGTAGCGCCCTCCCGAGCACGCGGACCCGAACTGCTCGTACCCGACCATCGTGGTCTCGTAGACGGTGCCGGTGTAGTAGTCGAGGCCCCGTGCGATCGACAGGTCGGCGACCAGCGCACCGGGAGAACGCTCTCCGGCCGCGGCCATCACCTGCGCGAGCTCGTCGAGACCCTGGTCGAGCAGCTCGTGGCTCGACCCGAGTGCACGGACGTCGTCGACGAAACCCGTTCCGGTGGAGCGGATCTCGGCCAGCGCCAGGCAGGCCGACACCTGCGGGTCGGTGGCGCCGAGCGCGGTGAGATCACGACGCACGCCGTCCGCCCCGACCTTGTCGAGCTTGTCGACGACCCGCAGCACGGCGGCGGGGTCGTCGAGGCCGAGCCCGAGGTAGAAGCCCTCGGCCAGCCGACGGTTGTTGACGCGGATGACCATCTCGGGCAGGCCGAGCCGGCGCAGCCCGGCGAACGCCTCGGCCATCACCAGGGGCAGCTCGACCTCGTAGCCGAAGGGCAGGGTGTCGCGGTCGACGACGTCGATGTCGGCCTGGGCGAACTCGCGGTACCGGCCCTCCTGCGGCCGCTCCCCCCGCCAGACCTTCTGCACCTGGTAGCGGCGGAACGGGAACTGCAGGGTGCCGGCGTTCTCGAGCACGTACCGCGCGAACGGCACGGTGAGGTCGAAGTGCAGGGCGAGCTGGTCGCCGCCGGACCCTGCGTCGGCCGCGAGCCGCCGCACGCCGTAGACCTCCTTGTCGATCTCGCCCTTGCGCAGCAGCTGCTCGACGGGCTCGACGGCGCGGGTCTCGATCGAGGCGAAGCCGTGCAGCTCGAAGACCCGGCGCAGCTCGTCGAGCACCTGCTGCTCCACGGCGCGCTGGGCGGGCGACCACTCCGGGAACCCGGAGATCGGCGCGATCCTCGCCATCAGGAGGCCAGGTCGAGCAGGTAGGGGTTCGACGTAGCGCTCCTGGGCCATCGTCGAGGCGGGCCCGTGGCCGGGCAGGAGCAGCGTGCCGTCGTCGAGCGGCAGCACCACCTCGCGCAGCGAGCGCAGCATCGCCGCGTGCGAGCCGCCCGGCAGGTCGGTGCGCCCGATGCTGCCGCGGAACAGCACGTCGCCGGTGAGCAGGGTGGAGGTCGGCCGTCCGGGGTCGCCCGCCGCGCCGGTGAGCGAGGTCGGCACGTCGTCGAGCGCGAACATGACCGAGCCCTCGGTGTGACCCGGCGCGTGCAGCACCGACAGGTCGAGCCCCGCCAGCTGCACCCGCTCGCCGTCGGTCAGGGTGCGCAGGTCGTCGGGCGGGGTCCACGTGGCGGCGCGCCCGAACTGCTGCTCCAGCATCAGCACGAGCGACGGGTCGAGCAGCGACAGCGGGTCGGCCAGCCGGTAGGCGTCGTCGCCGTGCACGAGGGCCGGCACGCCGTGGCCCTGGCAGACCGGTGTCACCGAGTAGACGTGGTCGAGGTGGCCGTGGGTGAGCAGGACCGCCGCGGGACGCAGGCGGTGCTCGGCCAGGACGGCGGCGAGGTCGTCGAGCACCTCGATGCCCGGGTCGACGACCAGGCACTGCTCCCCCGGCCCCGGTGCCACGACGTAGCAGTTGGTGCCGAACGCTGCGGCAGGGAAGGCGGTCAGCAGCACGTGGTGAGCCTACCGGCGGCGGCGCGCGGGATGCCGGGGTGGCCCGGCCCCTAGACTGGTCGCGGTCCGCCATCGCCGGGCGGCGTCACGATCCCGTGATCCCGTTCCGGCCACCGAACCTGGGAGGGTTCTCAGTGTCGCCGAGCAAGCGGGAGCGCGAGTACGCACGTCGTCGGTACGCCGACTGGCAGGCGCGTCAGGCCATCAGGGCGCAGCGGCGCCGCCGGGCACGCAACATCTCCCTCGTGGCGGCCGGCATCCTCGTCCCCGTCCTGGTGATCGGGCTCGTCTGGTGGGTCGCCGGACGCGGCGACGACGACGTGACGACCGAGCCGACCGCCTCGGAGAGCACCCCGGCCGACGCCGAGAACCCCTGCCCCGAGGTCACCACCGGGCCCGTGACCGACCCGCCGCAGTTCGAGGCGGCGCCGGACCCGTCCGTGGCGGAGGGGCGGGTGTGGACCGCGACGGTCACCACGACCTGCGGCGACATCACCCTCGAGCTCGACGGCACGCTCGCACCGCAGTCGGTCGCGAACTTCGTCCAGCTGGCGAAGGACGGCTTCTACGACGACTCCCCGTGCCACCGCCTGACCACCGAGGGCATCTTCGTGCTCCAGTGCGGCGACCCGACGGCCACGGGCCAGGGCGGCCCGGGCTACGGCTGGGGCCCGATCGAGAACGCCCCCGAGGGCGACCTCTACCCCGCCGGCACCCTCGCGATGGCGCGCGTCGGCAACGACGCCGAGAGCCAGGGCAGCCAGTTCTTCCTCGTCTACGAGGACTCCACGATCCCGAGCGACTCCGCCGGCGGGTACTCGGTGTTCGGCACGATCACCGGCGGCCTCGACATCGTGCAGAAGATCGCTGACGGCGGCCTGGCCGCGGACGGCACCGCCCCCGCCCGCGCCATCAGCATCGAGGGAGTGACGGTCCAGTGACCGAGCCGACCCAGCCCACGCCCCCCGAGACGCCCGCCGAGTCGTCGGACCAGACGCCGGACCAGACGCCGGGTGCGCCGGTCGACGGCGAGCAGGCCGCTGTCGAGGAGCAGGCCGCCGTCGCCGAGCAGGCACCGGCAGAGCCCTCGCCCGCCGAGGACGAGCAGGCGCCCACCCCCGAGGTGCAGGAGCAGGCCGCCGTCGCCGAGCAGGCACCGAGCGAGCCCGAGCCGGAGCCCGCCCCCGAGCCCGAGCCGGAGCCCGACCCCGAGCCCGAGCCCGAGCAGGCGCCGGCCGAGGCCGAGGAGCCCGCCACCGAGCCCGCCACCGAGCCCGAGCACGCCGCCGAGCCTGCGGCCGAGCCCGAGCCCGAGCCCGCGGCCGAGCCCGAGCCCGCGGCCGCCGCCGCGCCGGCCGCCGCTCCGCGTCCGGCGCCTCGCCCGGGTCCGCGTCCGGTGCCGCACCCGCCCGCCGGCCGGGCGCCCGCAGCACCCGCAGCGCCGACCGCCGCGAGCGCGGCCGCCGCCCCGCCAGCAGACGAGCACCCGGTGCGCCCGGCGAGCGACCCCGCTCCCTGGGGCCGGGTGGCCGACGACGGCACCGTCTACGTCACCGACCCCGCTGCCGACGGCGGCGAGCGCGCGGTCGGGTCCTTCCCGGACGCCACCCCCGCGGAGGCCCTGGCCTACTTCGGCCGCAAGTACGACGACCTGGTGGCCCAGGTCGACCTGGCCGAGCAACGGCTCGAGGTCGCCGGCACGCCGGTCAAGGACGTCGCGCGCGCCCTGCGCGCCGTCCGGGGCCAGCTCGGCGAGGCGCACGTGGTCGGCGACCTCGCCGGCCTCGCGCAGCGGCTCGAGCAGCTCGACCTCGTGGTCGAGCAGCGCCGGCAGGAGGCCGACGCCGCCCGCGTCGCGGGTAAGGAGGTCGCCCGCGGCGAGCGCGAGGTCCTGGTGGTGGAGGCGGAGGAGGTCGCCGCCACCGACCCGGACCGGATGCAGTGGAAGTCCTCCGGCGACCGGCTGCAGCAGCTGTTCGAGCAGTGGCGCGAGGCCCAGCGCTCCGGCGTCCGGCTGGACAAGCCGGTCGAGGACGCGCTGTGGAAGCGGTTCAGCCACGCGCGCACCGTGTTCGACCGCGCCCGCAAGCACCACTTCGCCCAGCTGCACGTCGAGCACGGCGAGGCGAAGGCGGCCAAGGAGAAGCTGATCAAGGAGGCCGAGGCGCTCTCGTCGTCGCGCGAGTGGGGACCGACCACCACGGCCTTCCGCGCGCTGATGGACCGCTGGAAGGCGGCCGGTCGCGCGGGTCGCAAGGACGACGACGCCCTGTGGGCTCGGTTCCGCGCCGCCCAGGACGTCTTCTTCGAGGCGCGCTCGGCCGAGCAGAGCAAGCAGGACGAGGAGTTCGGCGCGAACCTCGCGGTCAAGGAGAAGCTGCTGGTGGAGGCCGAGGCGCTGCTGCCGGTGAAGGACCTCGACGCCGCCAAGGCGGCCCTGCGCGACATCCAGGACCGGTGGGAGGCCGCCGGCAAGGTGCCCCGGACCGACATGGCGCGGATCGAGAAGCGGCTGCGGGCCGTCGAGCAGTCGGTGCGCGACCTCGAGGACGCCAAGTGGAAGCGGTCGAACCCCGAGACCCGCGCCCGGGCCGAGGGAGCCCTCGGCCAGCTCGAGGACTCGATCGCCGGGCTGGAGCGCGACCTCGAGGCGGCCCGCGCGAGCGGCGACGCCCGCGCCGAGAAGGATGCCGCCGCGGCCCTGGAGGCGCGCCGGTCGTGGCTGGAGGCGGTCCGCCGCACCGCGGACGAGCACTCCTGACCTGGATCCACAGCCCGCCGGTCGTCCACAGTCCGCGCTCGCGCCCTTGCCCGGCGCTCGCCCGGCGTGGGACACCGGTGGCGTGACCGTCCTCGACGCCGCCGACGCGGTGGTGCTCGTCCCGGGCGGTGCCGAGCCGCCGGCGGTCCTGCGCCGGCGGGCGGCCGACGGCGAGCTGTTCCGCGTGGTCGACGGCGTGTACCTGCCGGCAGACCTCGTCCTCTGGCCGCCGGCCCGGTGCGCGGCCACCCGGCTGCTCCAGCGCTGCGGGCTGGTGGCCGGGCTCGCCACCGCCGTCTGGTGCCGCGGCGGGCCGGGCCGCACCCCCCGCCGCGGTGCACCCACCCACGACCGCTGCACCGACGACCACGAGGTCGACCTGCTCGGTCCGCCCGAGCTCAGCGGTCGCTGCCGCGACGGCGTCCGGCTGCGGCTGGTGCCGCTGCGGCCCGACGAGGTCGAGGACGTGCACGGCACGCCGGTGACCTGCGCGGTGCGCACGGCGTCCGACCTGGTGCTGTGGGGCACCGGCCGCGACGACGCGGCGCTGGCGTGGTGCTGGGAGCACGGGACCGATCCCGCCGCCGTGGCCGAGGACCTCGCCGGCAGGGGACCGGTGCCGGGGATCGCGCGTGCCGCCCGGGTGCTGCGCGCCGCCCGGACCGGCACTCCGGCACCGCTGTCGCGCTACCCGCTGCCTGCCCGGCTCAGCTGCTGTCGCGGCGTCCGGTGATCCGGTAGACGTCGAAGACGCCGTCGACGCGCCGCACCGCCTGCAGCACGTGGCCGAGGTGGCCGGGGTCGCCCATCTCGAACACGAACTTGGACACCGCGACCCGCTCGCGGCTGGTGCTCACGCTCGCGGACAGGATGTTGACGTGGTTGTCGGACAGCACCCTCGTGATGTCGGAGAGCAGGCGCGCCCGGTCGAGCGCCTCGACCTGGATCTGGACGAGGAACACGCTGGTGGCGTCGACGGCCCACTCGACCTCGACGATGCGACCTTCCTGAACCAGCAGCCCGGCGACGTTCTGGCAGTCGTCGACGTGCACCGAGACCCCTGAGCCCTTGGTGACGAAGCCGATGATCGAGTCTCCGGGCACCGGGGTGCAGCACTTGGCGAGCTTGACCCACACGTCGTCGAGCCCCTTGACCACCACGCCCGAGCTGCCCGACCTCGGTCGGCGCTGCGGCACCGTGGAGGGGATGGTCGCCTCGGCGAGGTCCTCCTCCGCGCCGTCCTCGCCGCCGACCGCCGCCACCAGCTTCTCGACCAGAGAGGCTGCGGACACGCGGTTCTCGCCGATCGCCGCGTACAGGGCGGAGACGTCGGGGTACCGCAGCTCGGCGGCCAGACCCACCAGCGACTCGTGGCTCAGCAGGCGTCGCACCGGGAGGTGCTGCTTGCGCATCGCCTTGGCCAGCTGGTCCTTGCCGAGGTCGATGGCCTCCTCGCGGCGCTCCTTGCTGAACCACTGCCGGATCTTGTTGCGCGCCCGAGGGCTCTTGACGAACGTCAGCCAGTCGCGGCTGGGTCCGGCGTCGGCGACCTTGGAGGTGAAGACCTCGACCACGTCGCCGTTCTCCAGCAACGACTCCAGCGCGACCAGCCGACCGTTGACGCGCGCGCCCATGGTGCGGTGACCGACCTCGGTGTGCACCGCGTAGGCGAAGTCGACCGGGGTCGAGCCGTCCGGCAGCGCGACGACGTCGCCCTTCGGCGTGAAGACGTAGACCTCGCGCGATCCGATCTCGAACCGCAGCGACTCGAGGAACTCCCCCGGGTCACCGGTTTCGCGCTGCCAGTCGAGAAGCTGTCGCAGCCAGGCCATCTCGCCGAGCGAGTCGGTCTCGTTCGACACCGGGGCGCCGCTCTTGCCGCTGACGGCGTCCTTGTACTTCCAGTGCGCGGCCACGCCCAGCTCGGCCCGACGGTGCATCAGGTGCGTGCGGATCTGGATCTCGACCGGCTTGCCGCCCGGGCCGATCACCGTCGTGTGCAGCGACTGGTACATGTTGAACTTGGGCATCGCGATGTAGTCCTTGAACCGCCCCGGCACCGGGTTCCACCGGGCGTGCAGGGCGCCGAGGACGGCGTAGCAGTCGCGGATGCTCTCGACCAGGACGCGCACGGCCACCAGGTCGTAGATGTCGGCGAAGTCGCGGCCCCGCACCATCATCTTCTGGTAGACGGAGTAGTAGTGCTTCGGCCGTCCGGTGACCGTCGCCTTGATCTTGGCCGAGCGCAGGTCGTCGCGGACCTGGTCGCGCACCTGGTTCAGCTGCTCCTCGCGCGCCGGGGCGCGGTCGGCCACGAGCCGGACGATCTCGTCGTAGACCCCCGGGTAGAGGGTCGCGAAGGACAGGTCCTCGAGCTCCCACTTGATCGTGTTCATGCCGAGCCGGTGGGCCAGCGGCGCGTAGATCTCGAGCGTCTCGCGCGCCTTGCGCTCGGCCGAGGCCTGGGAGACGTACTTCCAGGTGCGGGCGTTGTGCAGCCGGTCGGCCAGCTTGATCACCAGGACGCGGATGTCACGTGCCATCGCGACCACCATCTTGCGGACGGTCTCGGCCTGGGCCGCCTCGCCGTAGGTGACCTTGTCGAGCTTGGTGACGCCGTCGACCAGGCCGGCCACCTCGTCGCCGAACTCGGCCCGGAGCTGGTCGAGGGAGTAGTCGGTGTCCTCGACGGTGTCGTGGAGGAGGGCGGCCGACAGCGTGGGGACGGTCATCCCGAGCTCGGCCAGGATCGTGGCCACCGCCACCGGGTGGGTGATGTACGGGTCGCCGCTCTTGCGCCGCTGGCCGCGGTGGGCGCGCTCGGCGACGACGTACGCGCGCTCGAGCGTGGCGATGTCGGCCTTGGGGTGGTTGGACCGCACCGTGCGCAGCAGCGGCTCGATCACCGGGGAGGTGCTGCCGGCCGTGGACCGCGAGCCGAAGCGGGCGATCCGGGCCCGCAGCCCGATCGGTCCGGTGTCGTCCGGCCGCCAGTCCGGTGAGGGGGCCGGCTGGGCCGGGGTGCGCAGCGACGGCGGAGCCGGGGCCGACGAGATGATGGCGGCGTCGTCCTCGGCGGCGGGCGTGGTGTCAGCGGGCTCCTGCGCCGGGTCGGGCGCCGGGTCCTCGCGGGGCACGGTGGAAGCCGCGCTGCCCGCGCGGTCCTGACCCGTCTCCCCGGCCACCGGCACCTCCGCCCACGCCGGCCACGGTCGTGCGCCGGCGTCGTCGAAGTCTACGGGGCGGTCCGCTGCGGCCGGACCGGACCCTGGACAGGTGTGTCCGGGGCACCGGGTGTCAGAGGTGCAGCAGGGTGCGCAGCTCGCGGCCGGCCAGCCGGTGGCGCCCGCCGAGTCCCTCGATCTCGATCAGCAGCCCGACGCCGACCACCGCGCCGCCCGCGGTCTCCACCAACCGGCACGCAGCCTCGGCGGTGCCGCCGGTGGCGAGCACGTCGTCGACGACCAGGACCCGCTGGCCCGCGGTGAACGCGTCGGCGTGCACCTCGATCTCGGCGCTGCCGTACTCCAGCTCGTAGCTGGTGCGGTGCGTCTGCCCGGGCAGCTTGCCCACCTTGCGCACCGGCACGAAGCCGGTGCCGAGCTCCAGGGCGACGGCAGCGCCGAGGACGAACCCGCGCGCCTCGATGCCGGCCACCACGCCGACCTCGAGATCGGCGACGAGGTCGGCGAGCCCACGGGTGGCGGCGCGCAGACCGGCGGGGTCGGCGAGCACCGGGGTGATGTCGCGGAACAGGATCCCGGGCGCGGGATGGTCCGGGACGTCGCGCACCAGGGCGCGCACGGTCGCGGCGTCGCCCGTGAGGCCCTCGGTCACGGCTGTCAGCGCTTCCTGCCGCTGGGGCGCTGGCGCGAGCCGCGCTTGGGCTGGTTGCGCGGCCCGGTCGGACGCTCGACCGTGGCCGTGGCCGTGGCCGTGGCACCCGGCGCAGGGGCCGCCACGAGATCGGCGGGCTCAGCGGTGCGGGCCCGCTCGGCCGCGGCGCGCGCCTTCGCCACGCGCGCCTCCTGCTCGCGGACCGCCGGCTCCCGGCGCTTGAGCAGCACCAGGACGGGAGGTGCGATGAACACCGAGGAGTAGGTGCCGGCGATGATGCCGACGAACAGCGCGAGCGAGATGTCCTTGAGCGTCCCCGCCCCGAGCAGCAGCGCGCCGATGAAGAGGATCGACGCCACCGGCAGCAGCGCGACGACCGAGGTGTTGATCGACCGCACGAGGGTCTGGTTGACGGCCAGGTTGACCGCCTCGCTGTACGAGCGACGGGTGCTGGACATGACGTGAGCCGTGTTCTCCCGCACCTTGTCGAAGACCACGACGGTGTCGTAGAGCGAGTACCCGAGGATCGTCAGGAAGCCGATCACCGTCGCGGGCGTGACCTCGAACCCGCTGAGGGAGTAGACGCCCGCGGTGATCGCGAGGTCGTGGACCAGCGCCACCAGAGCCGCGACCGCCATCTGCCAGGCGCGGAAGTAGAGCGTGATCACGATGCCGACCAGCACCATGAAGATGAGCAGACCGGTCACGGCCTTGCGCGTGACGTCGGCGCCCCACGAGGCCCCGACGAACGACGAGGTGACGTCGGACGGCTGGACCCCGTAGCCCTCGGCCAGCGCACCCCGCAGCTGGTCGGTCTCCTCCGCGGTGAGCCGCTCGGTCTGGACCCGGATCGAGCTCGAGCCGATGACCGAGACCCGGGACTGCTCCCCCGCCTCCGGCAGCACCTCGCCGACGATGCCGCCGGCCAGGCTCTGGTCCAGCGTCTGCACGTTGCTGATCCGGAACTCCGAGCCGCCGCGGAACTCGATGCCGGGGTTCAGCCCCTTGATCAGCAGGACGAGAACCGCTGCCACCACCAGCCCGACGCCGATGAGCAGCCAGGTGCGCCACCTGCCGACGAAGTCGACCGAGCGCCGTCCGGTGTAGAGGTCGTTGCCGAACCTGGCGAAGCTGAAGCCGGCCATCAGGACTCCTTGGTCAGGCTCGTCGACCCGGCGTGCGCGGGGTCGTTCTCGGAGCCGGCGGGTGCGTCGACGACATCGGTGCCGGTGGCCGCGGCCGCCTCTGCGGCACGGCGCTCGGCGATCGTCATCCGCTTCCCGTCCGGTTCGGCGGAACGGACCCGGCCGCGACCCGCGTACGCCGCCGGACGGCCGAGCTGCTCGGGGTTGAAGCCGGAGAACCGGTGACCGGATCCGAAGAACCTCGTCCGCGCCAGCAGGGCGACCATCGGGTGGGTGAACAGGATGACCACGACGAGGTCGATCAACGTGGTCAGGCCGAGGGTGAAGGCGAAGCCGCGCACCCCGCCGACGGCCAGCAGGTACAGCACCACGGCGGCGAGCAGGTTGATGGCGTCGGAGGCGAGGATCGTGCGGCGGGCGCGCTGCCAGCCGGTCTCGACCGCGGCGACCAGCGAGCGGCCCTCGCGGACCTCGTCGCGGATCCGCTCGAAGTAGACGATGAACGAGTCGGCCGTGATGCCGATCGCGACGATCAGTCCGGCCACGCCGGGCAGGCTCAGCCGGTACCCCTGCGTCCACGACAGCACGGAGATGGTCAGGTAGGTCAAGCCACCTGCCACCAGCAGGCTCGCCACCGTGACCAGGCCGAGCGCCCGGTACTGGAACAGCGAGTAGACGACGACCAGGATCAGGCCGATCAGACCGGCCAGCAGCCCGTTGCGCAGCGACTCCGACCCGAGCAGCGCGGAGATCTGGTCCTCGGACTGCACCTCGAACGACAGCGGCAGCGCGCCGAACTTCAGCTGGTTGGCGAGCTGCTGGGCGCTGTCCTGGGTGAACGAGCCGGTGATCTCGGCCCTGCCGTCGGAGATCACCTGGTTCGTGCGCGGCGCCGAGACGACGAGCCCGTCCAGGACGATGGCGAACTGGTTCTGCGGCTCCTGCAGGCTGATCAGCCGCTCGGTGACGGCGCGGAACTGGGCAGCGCCCTCGCGGTCGAACTCGAGGTTGACCGCCCACTCGCCGGTCGTGAGCCCCTGCTGCGTCTGCTGCAGCCCCGAGGACGCGGTCGAGATCCGCGATCCTTCGACCTCCACCGGCCCGAGGATGTACTTGGCCGCGCCGGTCTGGTCGCACGTCACCAGCACCTCGTCGGCGACGTCGGCGATCCCGCCGCTGAGATTGGCCGGGTCGGTGCAGTCCAGGGCCTGGAACTCGGCCGCGATCTCGTCGGTGATCTGGGTCAGGTCGGACGCGTCTGTGGGCGTGGGCGCCGGCGTCGGCTCCGGGGTGGCGGCCGGGTCGGTCGCCGCCGGGGTGGTGCTCTGGGCGAACAGCTGCGGGATCGCGCGGCCGTTGGTGCTCGTGGTGGGCGCGGGGGCGCTCGTGGCCGGGGCGCTGGTGCTGCCGTCGGTGGGCGCGGTGCCGTCGGTGGGCGCGGTGCCGTCCGTGGGGGTCGTGCCGTCGGTGGGGGTGGCGCCCTCGGTCGGCGTGGCGCCGGGCTGGCCGGCGTCCGGGGTGGTCGGGCCGCCGGCGGCGGCGACGAGCACCGGGCGGAAGCGCATCTGGGCCGACTGGCTCACCAGCTCGCGGGCCCGCTGCTGCTCCTCGGGGTCACCGGGGAGCTCGACGACGATGTTCTGCCCGCCCTGGCTGGTGATCTCGGCCTCGGAGACGCCGGAGCCGTTGACGCGCTGCCGGATGACCTCGATCGCGTCGTCGATGATCTGGGCCGTCACCTGCGCCTCGCTGCCCTCGTCCGGGCGCGGGGTCAGGATGATCTGGGTGCCGCCGTCGAGGTCGAGCGCGAGGTTCGGGCTCCAGGACGCGGTGCTCCACTGGACACCGGCTGCGAGCGCGCCGGTGAGGGCGATCACGAGGGCGAGCAGGGCGATCAGCGGACGCCTGGAGCGCGTGCGGGACGAAGCCACGGGGCGGATCTCTTCTCGGTCGGGAGGGGTCAGGCGGGGTCGCGCTTGGTGAGGTCGGGGCCGTCGCCGGCCCCGCTGTCCTCGACCGGCGCGGACGACTCGGTGGCGGTGGTGTCGTCGGTGACGATCTTGCCGACGGCCGCCTTGGCCCACCGCACCGTGGTGCCGGGTGCGATCTCGAGCACCATCTGGTCGCCGTCGATGGCGGTGACCCGGCCGTAGAGGCCTGCGGTCGTCATCACCGTCTGGCCGACCGCGACCCGGTCCTGCTGGGCCAGGAACGCGCGCTGCTGCTTGCGCTGGCGCATGATCAGCAGCAGCAGGGGCAGCAGGATGATGAGGGGCAGCAACAACGAGGTCGCGTCCATCGCGGGTGTCACGTCCTTCCGCAGCCTGCCGTACCGGCGGCTGCTCGTGGCGCCTGACCGGACGTGCGTCCGGACGGCATGGCAAACGGCTCGGACACCCTGGCGGGTTCCGCAGCCCCCGGGGAGTGTAGGCGAGGCGCGCGAGACCGGACAACGCGGACGCGCCGGTCAGCCCTCCGCCGCGAGACCGTCCTCGAGCGGCAGGGCCGGCTGGGTGGACGCCAGGTGGTGGCCGGTGCGCGGCACCCGCAGCCCGAGGTGGGCGTAGCCGGCGGCGGTGGCGACCCGTCCGCGAGCGGTGCGGGCGACCAGGCCCTCGCGCACCAGGAACGGCTCGGCCACGGTCTCGACGGTCTCCGGCTCCTCCCCCACGGCGACGGCGAGCGTGGACAGGCCCACCGGGCCGCCGCCGAACCGCTCGCAGAGCGCACGGAGCACGGCCCGGTCGAGCCGGTCGAGGCCGAGGGCGTCGACCTCGTACACCTCCAGAGCCGCCCCGGCCGCGGCGAGGTCGACGGTGCCGTCGCCGCGCACCTGCGCCCAGTCGCGCACCCGGCGCAGCAGCCTGTTGGCCACCCGCGGCGTGCCGCGCGACCGGCCGGCGATCTCCTCGGCGGCGGTGGGGTCGAGATCGACCTCGAGCAGGCGCGCCGAGCGCAGGAGCACCGTGCGCAGGTCGTCGGCCGAGTAGAAGTCGAGGTGCGCGGTGAAGCCGAACCGGTCACGCAGGGGTGCCGCGAGCAGCCCCGCCCGCGTGGTGGCGCCGACGAGGGTGAAGGCGGGCAGCTCGAGCGGGATGGCGGTGGCGCCGGGGCCCTTGCCGACCACGACGTCGACCCGGAAGTCCTCCATCGCCATGTAGAGCATCTCCTCGGCGGGCCGGGCGATGCGGTGGATCTCGTCGACGAAGAGCACCTCGCCCTCGTCGAGCGAGGACAGGATGGCGGCGAGGTCGCCGGCATGCTGGATCGCGGGTCCGGAGGTGATCCGCAGGGGCACGCCGAGCTCGGCCGCGACGATCATCGACAGGGTGGTCTTGCCCAGACCGGGCGGGCCGGACAGGAGCAGGTGCTCGGGGGGCACACCGCGCGCGGTGGCGGCCTCGAGCACCAGCCCGAGCTGCTCGCGCACCACCGGCTGCCCGACGAAGTCCTCCAGCCGCCGCGGCCGCAGCGCCGCCTCGGCGGCCCGCTCCAGGGCGTCGGCCCCCGTGCCCACCACCCGCGCGCCGAGGTCGGGCAGGTCCTGCTCCGGCACCTCGACCTCGGTGCTGCCGTCGTCGGCGACCAGGTCGGCCGCGAAGGGGTCGCGCGGCTGGGTCACCGTCAGCCCCGTCCGAGGTGGCGCAGCGCGGAGCGCAGCAGCGCGCGCTGGTCGGTGGCGCCGTCGGCCGCCACGGCCTGGACCGCGGCCTCGGCCTGCTTGGCGTTCCAGCCGAGCCCGACCAGGGCATCGACGACGTCGGGGTCCGCGCCGGAGGCGCCGGAGGCGGCCGGTGCGGCGAGGACCTCGCCGACGGGGGCTCCGAGGCGGTCGGTGAGGTCGAGCACGATCCGCTGGGCGCCCTTGCGGCCGATGCCCGGGACCCGGCACAGCGCGGTGAGGTCCTCGGTGGCGACGGCTCGGCGCAGGCCGTCGGGGGTGTGCACCGCGAGCATCGCCAGGGCGAGCCTGGGCCCCACACCCGAGACGGTCTGCAGGGTCTCGAACACGTCGCGCTCGTCGGCGTCGGCGAAGCCGTAGAGGGTCAGGGAGTCCTCCCGCACCACGAGCGAGGTGGCCAGCTCGGCCTCCTGCCCCGGGCGCAGCGCGGCGAGCGTGCCCGGGGTGGCCTGGACGGCCATGCCCACGCCGCCGACCTCGACCACCGCGCCGTCGAGCCGCACCGCGGCCACCCGTCCCCGTACCGAAGCGATCACCGCGCACTGCCTCCCGTCCGGACGAACACCTGTTCGACGGACACGGTAACCGCACGGGCCGACGCCACCCGGCAGGCGCGCGCGGCGTGCCGCCTCAGCGGCGGGCGGCGGCGGCCGTGGCTTCGGCCCACTGCCGCTGGGCAGGCGTCACCGCGCCGGAGGCGGCCCCGACGACGTCGACGGCGGCCGAGCCACCCCGCCAGAGGTGGCAGATCGCGAGCGCGAGCGCGTCGGCGGCGTCGGCCGGACGGGGGGCGGACTCGAGACCGAGGATCCGCACCACCATCGCGCCCACCTGCGCCTTGCCCGCCCGGCCGGAACCGGTGACGGCCGCCTTGACCTCGGTGGGGGTGTGCAGGACGACGGGCAGGCCCGCCCGGGCGCCGGCGAGGACGGCGACGCCGCTGGCCTGCGCCGTGCCCATCACGCTGCTCACGTTGTGCTGGCTGAAGACCCGCTCGACGGCGAGGACGTCGGGCCGGTGCTCGGCGATCGCGTCCTCGATCCCCCGCGCCACCGCGAGGAGCCGGTCGGCCAGGTCGGCGCCCGGCGAGGTCGTCACCACGCCGACGTGCACGAGCACGGCCCGGCGGCCGGGCCGCCCGTCGACGACGCCGATGCCGCACCGGGTCAGGCCGGGGTCGACGCCGAGGACCCTCATCGGGCCAGCTCTCTCACCCGGCCAGCGTCGCACGCGACCGCGGCGTCGGGTCGTTCCGACACCCCGGATACCGGAACCGACGACTCGCCGCACCAACGGGCAGGACATTGACCGCGAGCCGTCGCCTTGAGGACATCTCGTCTCAAATCCGTTGTGACACAAGGAGTAGAGTCCATGACCGCGTGAACGGCCGGGTGCTGGCGCGCAATCACCAGCACGCGTCGCCTCCGCGCACCGTGCCGACGGGACTCGGTGCCCGACGGCCCCAGCAGGAAGGCCTTGGAGATGGCGACCAGCAGGAAGACGAACGGGGACAGCGGCGCGTCGCTGGACCTCGACGTCCTGACCACGTCGTTGGCGGACGCCGGCGCACCGTGGGAGATGGCCTACACCTCGATGACGGCGCTCGAGGAGGACGAGAGGCGGGTCCGCCTCGGGGTACCACCCAAGCCCGACGTGCCGGACGACGACGAAGGGGCCGCCTCGGCGGCGACGGCGGCCAGCGCCGACATCGTCGGCGCGCCGGCCGTGTTCGACGTCCGCAACGTCGGGGGCGTCAGCTACGACACCGCCGTCAAGGACCAGGGCGGCTGCGGATCGTGCGTGGCGTTCGGCGTGGCCGGCGCGATGGAGGTCGTGTTCCGGTACACCCGACGCACGCAGACGCCGGTGGACTTCTCCGAGGCCCACCTGTTCTACGTGCACGGACGCTCCGAGGGACGCAACTGCGGCAACGGCTGGTGGCCCGACCGGGCGCTGACCCACGCGCAGGCCACCGGCGTGACCTTCGAGGACTACTACCCCTACACCGCGGGTGACCAGAACGGCTCCGCGCTCAACGCCGACTGGCGCAACCGGCTGGCGAAGGCCACCGCCTGGGAGAACGTCTCCGGCAACGCGCTGAAGATGAAGGAGGCCATCTCGACCTACGGGGCGATCACCGCCTGCTTCAACGTCTACCAGGACTTCTTCAGCTACCGGTCGGGTGTCTACCGTCACGTCAGCGGGTCGCTGGCCGGAGGCCACTGCGTGATCCTCGTCGGCTACGACGACGCGGCCGGGTGCTGGATCGCCCGCAACAGCTGGTCGGCCGGCTGGGGCGACGGCGGCTACTTCCGGATCGGCTACGGGCAGTGCGGCATCGAGACGTTCCAGACCTGCACGGTCCAGGGCGTCACCGTGCGCGCGTGGCTGCCCAACCAGGCCGTCTCCGGCCTGTGGTCCAACGAGTTCGACGGCAACGTGTGGGCGCACGGCGCCCAGCGCGGCTGGCTCAAGCTCGACGGCGGCGACGCCGGGATCAACCACGCGATGCTCTCCGAGCTCGCGGCGTCCAAGGCGCTCGGCCGTCCCGTCGGCATGTTCGAGGACAACGGCAGCGTCCAGCAGATCTACGCCTGGTGAAGGAGGCGACGATGAGCATCACCCACGACGGACCGACCCTGCTCCCCGAGCAGCGCGCGGAGAGCGGCACGTCCACGGCGGCGGGCACCAGCGCTCCGACGCTGGACCACATCGACCTCAGGACGGTCGGCGAGGCGATGTCGTCCGCGCCGAGCGCGGCGCCACCCGGGACGGCCGGGGTGCAGGCCGGCGAGCAGGCGGTCACCGGCACCTGGACCACGAACGTGACGATCGACGCCCTGTGGTCGATCGCCGAGCCGCGCAACGCCTGGATCCACGTGGCGGGCGGCGCGTGGAAGAAGGTCTACAACGCCCGTGACGGCGCCTACCAGGCGCTGCTCACGCTCGCCTCGCAGGCGCGGCAGACCGGGAAGCCGGTCAGCATGCGCGAGGAGGCCGACGGGATGGTCTACGAGATCTACCTCTGGTAGCCCGCCTCCTCGCACCTGGCGCCGGGCCGGCTCACCGCACGGTGACGTCGACCCGGCGCTCCTGCGCGCTCCCGTCCTCCCAGGGTCGCGACAGCCGCAGGTCGAGCCGCCACGACCCCGCGCGCTCGGCCCGCAGCCGGAAGGTGCGGGCGTGGCCGCTGCCCGGCGCGCGCACCGTGCGGTCGGGGTCCTCGGGCTCCTCGTGCTCGTCCTCCAGCAGCACCAGCCCCTCCCCGGCGCGGGCGTGCCACAGGTAGCCGGTGGTGGCGTTCTCCGGGAGCCGGACCACGAGCACGTCGCCCGGGTCGAGCGCGACGGCGGTGGCGCCCTCGACGAGCTCGACCTCGCTCATGGTCAGCAGGCTACGCCGGGGTGCACACTGAGGACCATGCGCGAGACGACGGTCCCTCACCCGGTCGACCTGGCCGACCGGATCCGCGAGAACCGGTTCACCGTCCTGCCCGGACGGGTGCCGCCCGAGCAGGTCGGCGAGCTGCTCGACGTCGACCCGCCGAGCGACTTCGACCCGATCGACCTGCAGGCCAAGTGGCTGCTGATGTACGGGATCGGCGTGCTCTAGGCAGGTCAGCCGACCTGCGCCATCACCTCGTCGCTGACGTCGAAGTTGGCCAAGACGTCGTGCGCCAGTCGTCGTAAGGGCTTGTCGGTCGCGACGTAACGTGTCGATGTGCCGATCACCAGCGGAGCCTTCGTCGTCGGGTTGCTGCAGGCCGTGCCGGAAACCAGCACGACTGTCGCCGAGCACCTCGACGACAACGATGGAGAACTTCTCCTGCACCTGCTCGTCGCAGATCTACGACGCTTCGCGCTGGCCGCCTGGACCGCTGGCAACACGGGTGTGACGCAGCGGTGCCTGACCTTTCTCGACGCGGCTCTGCGCGACGGTGATGAAGCGGTGCAGAACGCCGTAGCCGTCTCGTTCGTCGAGGACATGGGTCTCTGGGAGGAAGGCACCCGACCGTTCCTCGAAGTGTGGCCCGCCGCCCTCGCCGAGGAGGCGAGACGTCAGGAACGTTACGGGGGCCAGGGGCCGTCCTCGCCCATGAGCGGTTGGGGACGTCACATCACGTCAGACAGTTCGACGCCTTCCATCACGTCGATGATCTCGTAGGCCATCGTCGCGCGGTCGCACCGGCAGGCATCAGCGGTTGTCCACGATCGACATGTCGCCTTCACCTCGGATGACGACGTAGGTCCCGTCCTCACAAAGGCGCTCATCGGACAGGCTCGCGTAGTCGTTCCCGTTGGAGCGGACGACGATCGCAGTGGTGGAACAACCTTCGTTCAGGACGGGCACTTGTGCGAGCTCACCTGGCGGAACCGTCCGGGTGAAGAGGCCACTTTCGAACTCGATCTCGAGGACGAGGGCCGTTTCATTGTGCAGGTCGACGTTCTCGCCGTCCGTCTCGAGAAAGTTCAACGAGCATCCCGACACACCAAGGCACACGGCGGCCCATACGTAGACCAGGGAACGACACCACTTGAACACCTGACGCCTCCCCCCACTCGCGCCTTCGAGGACGGTCAGACCAACTCAGACAGTTCGACGCCGTCCATGACGTCAGTCATGGCGTACCGCATCAACCTTCGGACAGGAAGCGGACCTCCTCTCCGGTCAGACCATCGATGACCACTCGATGCCCGAGGTCACGACCCAGTTCGACGGTCTTCACGTCAACGCACGTGGCCCGATAGCCGGATGGTGGGACGTCCGTCCGCTTGACGTAGATGATCACGCGGTCGCCTGCTTCCTCGACCTCGACCTGCAAGTGGGCTTGGCAGGTGCTGGTCCCGATATCGAGGGACCGCGAGCGCTCGCTCCCCGACACTTCGAGGATCGGGACCGCTGATGAGTCAGGGCCGCTCGCGCACGAGGTGGACATCATCAGCGCGACGCTGAGCGTCACCCAGCGCCTCGCGAGCCTCAGACGGTCCACCGAGACACCGTGGGCTACGCGTACTCAGACAGTTCGACGCCATCCATGACGTCGAAGTTGGCGAACACGTTCTGCACGTCGTCGCTGTCCTCGAGGGCGTCGATGAGGCGGAAGATCTTCTCCGCGCCCTCGGCGTCGAGCTCGACCTGCACGGCGGGGACGAACTGCGCGTCGGCCGAGTCGTAGTCGATGCCGGCCTCCTGGAGGGCGGTGCGGACCGCCACGAGGTCGGTGGCCTCGCTGACGACCTCGAAGGTCTCGCCGAGGTCGTTGACCTCCTCGGCGCCGGCGTCGAGCACCGCCGCCAGCACGTCGTCCTCCTCGAGCCCGGCGGCCGGGACGAGGACGACGCCCTTGCGGGTGAACAGGTACGAGACCGAGCCCGGGTCGGCCATCTGGCCGCCGTTGCGGGTGAACGCGACCCGCACGTCGGACGCCGCACGGTTGCGGTTGTCGGTGAGGCACTCCACCAGCACCGCGACGCCGTTCGGGCCGTAGCCCTCGTACATGATCGTCTGGTAGTCGGCGCCGCCGGTCTCCGCGCCGGAGCCGCGCTTGAGGGCGCGGTCGATGTTGTCGTTCGGCACCGACGACTTCTTCGCCTTCTGGATGGCGTCGTACAGCGTGGGGTTGCCGGCCGGGTCGCCGCCGCCGGTGCGCGCCGCGACCTCGATGTTCTTGATCAGCTTGGCGAACATCTTGCCGCGCTTGGCGTCGATGACGGCCTTCTTGTGCTTCGTGGTCGCCCACTTGGAGTGGCCGCTCATGTGCTGTGCTCCCTCACCATCTGCACGAACAGCCCGTGCACGCGCTGGTCCCCCGTGACCTCCGGGTGGAACGACGTGGCGAGCAACGGACCCTGACGAACGGCCACGATCCTACCGTCGGCGGGCCCGCCTCGACCCGCGCGAGCACCTCGACCCCCTCGCCGAGCTCCTCCACCCACGGCGCGCGGATGAAGACGGCACGGACGCGTCCGTCGACGCCGGTGAACGAGATGTCCTCCTCGAAGGAGTCGACCTGCCGACCGAACGCGTTGCGGCGCACCGTGACGTCGAGCCCGCCGAAGGTCTGCTGGTCGGGGCGGCCGTCGAGGACCCGGTCGGCCAGCAGGATCATCCCGGCGCACGAGCCGTAGGCCGGCAGTCCCGCGCGCAGCGCCGCGACGAGCGGCTCGCGCACCTCGAACGCCCGGGCGAGCTTGTCGATCGTGGTCGACTCCCCGCCGGGCAGGACGATCCCGTCGAGGCCGTCGAGCTCCTCCGGCCGGCGCACCGTGCGGGTCGAGGCACCGCTGGCCTCGAGCGCGCGCAGGTGCTCGCGGACGTCGCCCTGCAGGGCCAGGACGCCGATGAGAGGGGTGGTCACGGCGAGCAGCGTAGGCAGCCGGTCAGGCGGTGACGCGCGCGGCCCGGCCCGCCGGCGGCTCCGGCACGACGTCGCCGTGCAGCGCCCATGCCAGCGCCTCCACCCCGTCGACCACCCTCGGTCCCGGGCGGGTCACCAACCCGCCGGCGTCGAGCGCCCACACCTGCGCGGACGGCAGCCGGTCGCGCACCTCGCCGGCCTGCGCCACGGCGTCGGCGAGCCCGTACCCGCACGGCGCGACCACCACGACGTCGGCGCGGGCGGCCGCGACCTCGGACCACTCGACGCCGATGCTGCGCTCCCCTGGCAGGGCGAGCACCGGCTCGCCGCCGGCCGCCGTCACCAGGTCGGGCACCCAGTGGCCGGCCAGGTAGGCAGGGTCGGTCCACTCCAGCACCAGCACCCGGGGACGCGGCCGGTCGGCGACGGCGGTCGTCACCGCGTCCAGGCGGCCCTGCAGGGCAGCGCGCACGCGTGAACCGGCCTCCGGGCGACCGGTCGCCGCGGCCACGGCGACGACGCCGTCGAGCACCTCGGCGAGGCGGTGCGGGTCGAGCGTGACGACCGCGCCGGGGCACCCGGCGGCGTCCAGGGCCGCCTGCGCCTCGCCCGCCGGCAGCGCGCAGACCCGGCACAGGTCCTGCGTCAGCACGACGTCGGGGGCGATCTCGGCCATCGCGGCGGCGTCGAGGTCGTAGAGCCCGAGACCCGCCCGCACCCGCTCCTTGACGCGTGCGTCGATCTCGCCCGGCGTGAGGCCCTCGGTCGCCAGGCCGGTGACGACCACGCGGTGGTCGTCCCGCGCCGACGCCGGTTCGTCGCACTCGAACGTCACGCCGCGCAGGTCGCCCTGCAGCCCGAGCGCGTAGACCCACTCGGTGGCGGACGGCAGCAGCGACACGATCCCCGGCACGACGCGAGGCTATCCGCGCTCACGGCCCGACCTCGGCCTCCACCTGCTCGGCGAGCCGGTGCCAGTCCTGCGCGAGCGCCACCGAGACCAGCCCGTCAGCGACGATCGGGTCCCCCTGCAGCTGCCGGACGGCGACGGCCGGGGTCGTCGGGCCGCGGTCCCCGTCCGCCGGGCCGTCGGTGCGGGCCAGGACCACGAGCTGCCCGCCTGGGCTCGTCTGCACGGTGCCGCTCCAGCCCTCCTCCGACCGGTCCGCACAGGCCTCGACCGGAGCACCGCCCGGGCGCGTGAGGTTGCCGGAGAACCGGTCGTCGCCGGCCCAGGACACCGTGAGGAGCAGCTGCACCACGCCGTCGTCGCCGCTGAGGAAGACCGAGTACGACGGTCCGCACGGTGGGGCGCCCGGCGACAGCGACGTCGCCGTCCGCTCCACCTGGCCGACCTCCAGGTCGACCCCCGCCTCGCGCGCCGCGGCCACCAGCACGACCGCCACCGGCACCACCCTGGCCGCCCGGCCTCGGCGGACCCGGCGGCGCACCCCCGCCATCCGCTCGGCGTGCGGCACGCGGCCGTCGTCGGCCGCGGCCCGCAGCTCCTGACGCAGCTCGTCGAGGTCCATCACGCGCCACCTCCCGCTCGGGCAGGTCCTCGAGGTAGCGCAGGACCACCACGGCACGCTGCTGCGCCGGCAGCCGGGCGAGTCGCCCTCGACCCGCCGCCACGCGCGCCACGACCGGGCGAGCGCGGTCTGGACCAGGTCCTCGGCCAGGCCGTGGTCGCGCGTCAGCAGGAACGCCGTCGCGTGCAGCCGGTGGCCGGCTGCCGCGACGAACGCGTCGAACCCTTCTGGTGCCCGCACGGCTCTCCCCTCGTCGAAGAGTCATACGCCCCGGGGCGGTCGCAGGGTTGCAGCGCGCGGTCAGTCCTGCTGCTGCTGGGACCCGTCGCCGCCGGCGCCGGCGGACCAGTCCGGCAGCTGCTGGAACGCCCAGGCGTTGCCGTCGGGGTCCTCGACGTACACGAAGCGGCCCCATGCCTGCTCGTCGACCTCGCTCGTCTCGACCCCGCGACCGACCAGCTCGGTGCGCACGGCGTCGACGTCGGCGACGACGCACTGCATGTTGTCGAGCGAGCCCGGCGCCATCCGCGTCAGACCGTTGCCGATCGCGATCGAGCACGCCGACCCCGGCGGGGTCAGCTGCACGAACCGCACGTCGTCGCTCACCACGTGGTCGTGGTCGACGACGAACCCCAGACCCTCCGCGTAGAACGTCTTGGCCCGGTCGACGTCGGACACGGGCACGGCCACCAGCTCCAGCTTCATCTCCATGCCGACGAACGTACGCACCGAAGCGGTCACCTGGTGTCCTGATCAGCACCCGAGATCGGGTTCGGACAGGATGAGCCCATGACGCACCCGAGCGAGCCGTTCCCCGGCCTGCCCTCCGTGCCGGCGCTCGAGGCCCTCCACCTGCTCGCACCGTCGGTCGCCGGGGTGATCGGGTCGGTCGACCAGGCCCGGGTCGGGGAGATCGACCCCGACCTCGCCGACACCGCCGCCTTCTGCGAGGCGTACGGCGTGCCGCTGGAGGCGTCAGCGAACTGCGTGGTCGTCGCCGGGAGGCGCGGGGACGACGTCCGGTACGCGGCGTGCGTCGTGCTCGCCACCACCCGCGCCGACGTGAACGGCCTGGTGCGCAAGCGGTTGGACGCCCGCCGCGCCTCCTTCGCCCCGATGGACGACGCCGTGGAGCGCACCGGCATGGAGTACGGCGGGATCACCCCCGTCGGTCTGCCGGACGGCTGGGTGCTGCTCGTCGACGCCGCGGTGGCCGCCGAGCCCTGGGTCGTGGTCGGCAGCGGCCTGCGCCGCTCCAAGCTCGTGCTGCCGGGGGCCGCCCTCGCCGCGCTGCCCGGCGCCGAGGTCGTCGAGGGGCTCGGACGATGAGCCTGCTGCCGACGCCGGAGGAGCTGGCCGACCGTGCCGCGGCGCTGGACGCCACCGACCCCGTCGCGCACGCCCGCGAGCGCTTCGACCTGCCGACCGGGACGGTCTACCTGGACGGCAACTCCCTCGGCGCGCTCCCCCACGCCGTCCCCGCCGCCGTCGCCGACGTCGTGACGCAGCAGTGGGGCACCGAGCTGATCGCCTCGTGGAACACCCACGGCTGGTGGGAGGCCCCGCTCCGCGTGGGCGACGCCGTCGGCGCGCTCGTCGGTGCCGCACCGGGCCAGGTGGCGGTCGGCGACTCCACGTCGGTCAACCTGTTCAAGTGCTTCGTCGCCGCGGCGCGGATGCGTCCCGGCCGGCGGGTGGCGGTGTCCGACCCGGGTGTCTTCCCCACCGACCAGTACGTGCTCGAGGGGGCCGCACGCGTCGCCGATCTCGAGATCGTCCACGCCACACCGGATCTCATGCCCGGGGTGATCGCGCGCCACGGCGACGACGTCGCCCTCGTCTCCGTCTCGCAGGTCGACTACCGCACCGGCGAGCTGTGGGACCTGCCCGCGATCACCGCGGCCGCGCACGACGTCGGCGCGCTGGCCGTCTGGGACCTGTGCCACTCGGCGGGGGTCGTCGAGGTGGGGCTGGACGAGCACGGCGCCGACCTCGCCGTCGGGTGCGGCTACAAGTACCTCAACGGCGGGCCCGGTGCGCCGGCGTTCGTCTACGTCCCGCACCGGCACCAGGACGCGTTCGACCACCCGCTCACCGGCTGGCACGGCCACGCCCGTCCGTTCGGCATGGAGGGCTCCTACGCCGCCGCCGAGGGCATCAGCCGCACGCGGGTCGGTACCCCGCCGCTGCTGTCCGTTCTCGCCCTGGAGGCGGCGCTCACCGCCTACGACGGGCTGGCCCTCGCCGACGTGCGGGCGAAGTCGTCCACCGTGACGGGCTTCTTCCTGGAGTGCCTCGACGTGCTGCTGCCGGACCTCGAGGTGGCCACGCCCCGCGACCCGCGGCGTCGCGGCTCGCAGGTGGCGCTGCGCCACCCGCAGGCGTGGGGCGTGGTGCAGGCGCTGATCGCGCGGGGCGTGGTGGGCGACTTCCGCGAGCCCGACATCGTCCGGCTGGGGTTCGCCCCGCTCTACCTCTCCCACGCCGACGCGCTGTCGGCCGCCGAGCACCTGAAGGCGGTGCTCGACGGCGGGGAGCACCTCGCCGAGGCCTACCGGGTGCGTCCCACCGTCACCTAGGCCCCGAACGGCCGCGGGCGCACCGAGTTCTTACCAGCCGCGCTCGGCCAGGCGGTGGGGCTGCGGGATCTCGTCGACGTTGATGCCGACCATCGCCTCGCCGAGACCGCGCGAGACCTTGGCGACCATGGCCGCGTCGTCGTGGAACGTGGTGGCCTTGACGATCGCGGCGGCGCGCTCGGCCGGGTTGCCGGACTTGAAGATGCCGGAGCCCACGAAGACGCCCTCGGCGCCGAGCTGCATCATCATCGCGGCGTCGGCGGGGGTCGCGATGCCGCCGGCGGTGAACAGCACCACCGGCAGCTTGCCCGCCTCGGCGACCTCGGCCACGAGCTCGTACGGCGCCTGCAGCTCCTTGGCCGCGACGTACAGCTCGTCCTGCGACATCGAGCGGAGCCGGTTCAGCTCGCCGCGGATGGTGCGCATGTGCGTGACGGCGTTGGAGACGTCGCCGGTACCGGCCTCGCCCTTGGAGCGGATCATCGCCGCGCCCTCGGTGATGCGCCGCAGCGCCTCGCCCAGGTTGGTGGCGCCGCAGACGAACGGGACCTTGAACTGCCACTTGTCGATGTGGTTGGCGTAGTCGGCCGGGGTGAGCACCTCGGACTCGTCGACGTAGTCGACGCCGAGCGACTGCAGCACCTGCGCCTCGAGGAAGTGCCCGATCCGGGCCTTGGCCATCACCGGGATCGAGACGGCCGCGATGATGCCGTCGATCATGTCCGGGTCGCTCATCCGCGAGACGCCGCCCTGGGCCCGGATGTCGGCCGGCACGCGCTCGAGGGCCATCACGGCGACGGCGCCGGCGTCCTCGGCGATGCGCGCCTGCTCGGGGGTGACCACGTCCATGATCACGCCGCCCTTGAGCATCTCGGCCATCCCCCGCTTGACGCGGGTCGTTCCGGTGGTGGGTTCGGGGCTGGACATCGTCGTTCCTCGCTGGGTCTGGGTGCCGCCGGACGGCCCGGGGCGGACGCCACCAGGGTAGGCCCGTTCCGGGGCGCCCCGGACAACACCCTTCCCCAAGGCGGCGAGTCAGCTGAGGACCACCGACTGCGACGTCGACACGAGCACGACCCAGATGTTCCCGGGCGCGAACGGCAGCGGGGCACCGCGCCAGGTGAACGACGTCGGGTCGTCCGCGTGGTTGCGGCTCCACGCCGCGGAGAACGCGACGCCGTCACGCAGGATCTCCGCGGCGCCACGGCCCGTGAGCACCACGTCTGGCGTGCGTGCACCCGTCGAGTCGCGGTTGTCGCTCGCGACGACCTGGACGTGCTGGAAGACGACCGTGGACGCGCCGTGCAAGGTGCCCGCCGGGTCGACGTCCGCGGTTCCGTCGGTGTAGAGCACGAACCGTCGTTGCTGCACCGACCACGCGAAGGCGATGGTGGCGGCCGGATAGGACGTGGTCGCTCGCTCCACCGGGGTCCCACCTGGCGGCAGGGCGCCGAAGGTGAATCCGACCGGATTCGGCGGGACGCTCCCGCCGGCGCGCCGCAGCAGCGCGGCGGGATCGGCGATGACGTTGTAGGGCGCCCGCCGCCTGGGCTCACGCCGGTACCCCGTTCCGCCGCTGTCCATGCTGACGTTGACCAGCGGAGCGCTCGCCAGCCGCCGGTTCGTGTACCGGGACGCACCTGAGTAGGCGAACGCGACCCGGCCGTAGCTCGCCAGGATGCTGGCGTCCGAGACCCGGCCGCTGCGCACCGGGCCGACCTCGGCCGGCATCCGGGTGGAGTAGACGGCGTTCAACCGGGTCAGACCGCCCTCGACCGGCTCGACGTAGACCACGTCCGCGGAGCCCAGACCGACCCGCGGTCGCGCAGGGGCGGTGTTGTCGATCTTCACGGCGAGCACCGGGCCGTCGGCCACGGGCAGCCCGGTGAGCAACGAGGCCCGCACCGGCGGGGCCACCGTGCCGGTGGCGTCGGCCGAGACCTGCGGGCGCGAGGTGCTGGGGGTGGCGGACGGGCTGGCGGCCGGCTCGGGCTCCTTCGAGCACCCGGCCAGCGCCGCGGCGGCGCCGAGGGCGCCGAACAGCACCAGGCGTCGGGACGGCGGGGAGGGCGGGGCGGTCACGGCGACGACGGTAGCCCGTCGTCGGTCGCGGACCGGAACGGCACGTCGTCGATCTCCACGGTCCGCGGCTCGGGCGCGCTGCCGGCCAGCCGCGCCCACCGCACCAGGCGCTTGCGCCGCACCGCGCGGGCGTGGCTGACGGCGTCGTTGTGGAACCGGCGAGCGAGCACCACCCGGTGCGACACGGCGGTCAGCGGCCCGAGATGCCCTCCGGACACCGCGGGGTGGTCCGCGGGCAGGTCGTCGAGGGTGGCGCGCAGCGCCCGCGTCAGGTCGCTCTCGGCGGCCTCGCGGTCGTCGCTGTGGTCGTCGAGCCGGCTGCCGGAGAACGGGTCGAGCGCCACCTGCGCGGCGCGCTCCTCCCCAGCCTCGATCGCCTCCGCGGCGGCACCGGCGACGAGCACCGCGCTGGCGGGGTCGAGCAGGCCGCTGACCGCCAGGCCGGTGGCCGCCTGGGCCCTGCGCAGCAGCTGGTTGTCCAGCGCCGCGGCTGCGCCCTCGACCCGCCGGTGCAGCCGGTCGAGCCGCTGCGCCAGGTAGAACAGGTACCAGGCCAGGACGACCCCGAGCAGGACCACCACGCCCACCAGGACCAAGGGCGACCCGCCGGACAGCAGCTCGCTCACCGCCACCACCGCTTCAGGAACCGTCCTGAGCCGGCCTCGGGCCGCACGGCCTGGGGGGCGACCATCTCGTAGACCTCGAGCAGCTGGTGCGCGACGGTGCTCCAGTCGTACCGGCGCACCCACGCCGAGCCGTGCGTGCGGAGCGCCTCGCGCTGCTCCGGGTCACCGAGCACCTCTGCCAGCCGGTCCGCCAGCGACGCCGGGTCGCCCGTGGTGAACAGCGCGCCGCACCGTCCGTCGTCGAGCACCCGGCGGAACGCGCCGAGGTCGCTCGCCACCACCGTGGTGCCGGCGCTCATCGCCTCGACCAGGACGATGCCGAAGCTCTCCCCACCGGTCTGCGGCGCGACGTAGACGTCGACCGAGGCCAGCAGCGAGGCCTTCTCGTCGTCGGTGACGCCGCCGAGGAAGGTCACCGCCTCCGCGTGCGACCCGAACCGCTCCGCGGCCTCCTCGAGGTCGCCGTTGCCGGCCACGAAGAGCCGGACCCCCGGGACGCGCTCGCGGACTCGGCCGAAGGCCTCCGCCAGCACCTGCAGGCCCTTGCGCGGCTCGTCGATGCGGCCGAGGAACGCGATCGTCGGCGCCTGCGGCGTGCCGGTCCAGCGCGGGTCGGTGGCGGCCGCCGCGAAGACGTCGCAGTCCACGCCGTTGGGGATGACCACGGCGTCACCGCCGAGGTGCTCGACCAGCGTGCGCCGGGCGTCCTCGCTGACGGCGATCCGGGCGGCGATCTTCTCCATCCCCGGCCGCAGGAACGGGTAGGAGACGGTGAGCCACCGCGAGCGCGCGATCGAGGTGTGGAAGGTCGCCACCACCGGCAGCTCGGCGGCCCAGAGCGCGATGAGCGACAGGCTCGGGACCTGCGGCTCGTGCAGGTGCACCAGGTCGAAGTCGCCCTCGGCGAGCCAGCGCCGCACCCGGGCCGAGGCCACCGGGCCGAACGTGAGCCGGGCGACCGAGCCGTTGTACGCCACGGGCAGCGCCCGTCCCGCGGACTGGACGTAGGACGGCACCGGGGTGTCGTCGTCCGCGGGCGCCAGCACGCTGACGTCGTGCCCGAGCTCGATGAGGTGCTCGGCCAGGTCGCGGATGTGGAACTGCACCCCGCCCGGGACGTCGAGCGAGTACGGGCAGACGATCCCCAGCCTCACCGTGCGGCCCCCTCGCCGGCGCGCTCCGCGGCGTGCGAGCGCGCCAGCCGGTCCAGGTCGAGGTCGGCGGTGAAGACCGGCTGCAGCATGTGCCAGTCCTCGGGGTGCTCGGCGATGCCCGCCCCGAGCGCGTCGGCCACGCCCTGGGTCAGCACCCGCACGCGCGCGGCGCGGGCGAGCGGGCGGCCGGCGTCGTCGGTGGCGCCGTCCGGGACGGTGACCTCCGGGTGGAACCGGATCACGATCCGTCGTCCCGACTCGACCTCCGGGGCCGGTTCGTACCAGATGCTCACCGGCGACAGCAGGGCTCCGGTGACCTCGGCGAGCGACGCCGGACCGGCGGCCATCCGGACCGGGTGTCCGCACAGATCGACCTCGACGCCGGTGCGGGACAGGTCGCGGTCGCACAGCAGCGGCACGAGGCCGCCGCCCCGCAGGGCCCGCACCAGGTTCGTGAACACGCCGTCGTCACCGAGCGCCAGCACGTCGATGCCGATGCCGGTGCGGTAGGCCACGAAGGCGTCGAACACCTCCACCGGCTCGAGCCGCTCGGCCACGGTGGTCACCTTGTGCAGGTCGAGGGCCGACCAGGCGCCGGCGAGGTCCCAGTTCCCCTGGTGCGACAGGGCCGCGACCACACCGCGGCCGGACGCGAGCGCCGCGCGGACCGGGACGTCGCCCTCGACCCGCACGGCCCCACGGACCTGCTCCGGGGTCCAGGACGGCAACCGGAACGAGTCGCACCAGTACCGCAGGTAGGAGCGCATCCCCGCCCGCGACAGCTCGCGCAGGCCCTCGGCGTCGAGGTCCGGACGCACCCGGGCGAGGTTCCCCTCGAGCCGGCGCACTGCCGGCCCGCGCCGGCGCCAGGCGAGGTCGGCCACGAGCGCGAACAGCGGGTAGGCCACGGCGGCCGGCAGCAGCCGAACCAGGCGCCAGCCCCCCAGGTAGGTGAGCGCCGTGACGCGGCGCCTCACCGGCCCGCCACGGCGCTGTCGGTCGTCTCGGCGGCCAGCCGGTCGCGGGCCTGCCGGCGCACGGCCAGCATCCGCTGGACCGCCGTCCACGCGCTCGCCAGGGCGAGGAGCACGAGCGCGCCGACCAGCACCCACGCCGGGAGCCCGATCCCGTGGGCGAAGACGGCGACCAGGACCACGGTGATCCGGTCGGCCCGCTCGGCGATGCCGCCCGACGCCGTCATCCCGAGCCCCTCGGCGCGGGCGCGGGCGTACGGCACGAGCGAGCCGAGCACGAGGCAGGCCAGGGCGGCTGCCGTGCCGGCGGCCGCAGAGGACCGCTCGGCGTCCGGCCCGGTGAACCACAGCACGAGGCCGACGAAGATCGCCGCGTCGGCCACCCGGTCGAGGGTCGAGTCGAGGAAGGCCCCCCAGGCGCCGGAGCGGCGCGCGCCGCGGGCCGCCAGGAGGCGCGCCATCATGCCGTCGACCGAGTCGGCCAGGACCACGACGGTGAGCACCAGCGGACCGACGACGAACTCTCCCCGCGGGAAGAACCACAGCGCGGCCGCCACGACGCCGAGGGTGCCCACCACGGTGACGGCGTCGGGCGAGATCCCCAGACGCACCAGCCCCGAGGCGAGGGGGGTGAACAGGGCGGCACCGAGCCGGCGCAGGTGTCGGGTGAGCATGGCGCTCACAGGGTAGTGGCGCCTGCGCGCGCGTCGACCCACCTCGGCCGGCCGGGCGCTCGCCACGCGGTGGTGCCAGGCGGTAGGACTGTCGCTGCGGCGGCGTCGCACGGGTGCCGACGAGGTGGAGGGCAGCAACCATGGCCGGACAGGTGCGCAACGTCGTGCTGGTGGGGCACACGGGCGCGGGCAAGACCGCGCTGGTGGAGGCGCTGCTCGCCGGGACCGGCGCGATCCCGCGCGCGGGGTCGGTGCCCGAGGGAACCACCGTCAGCGACCACGAGGACGTCGAGAAGCGGCTCGGGCGCTCGGTCTCGCTGTCGGTGACGCACACCGACGTCGAGCACCCCGCCCAGCCGGGCACGACCGTCCGCCTCACCCTGCTCGACACGCCCGGGCACCCTGACTTCGTCGGCGAGCTGCGGGCCGGCCTGCGGGCCGCCGACGCGGCGCTGTTCGTGGTGTCGGCCGTCGACGGCGTCGACGGCGCCACCCGCCTCGCGTGGGACGAGTGCGCGGCCGTGGGCATGCCGCGGGTCGTCGTCGTCACCCACCTGGACCGCCCCCGCGCCGACTTCGACACCGTGCTCGAGATCTGCCAGCGCGTCTTCGGCGAGGGGGTGCAGCCGCTCTACCTTCCGCTGCTCGCCGACGACGACACCCCGGTCGCGCTCGTCGGACTGCTGTCGTGGACGGTCTTCGACGCGTCCTCCGGCGAGCTCGAGGCGCGACCGGCCGACCCCGAGCACATCGAGTACGGGCAGGAACGGCGCAACGGGCTGGTCGAGGGGATCATCGCCGAGTCCGAGGACGACGACCTGCTCGACCGCTACCTGGCCGGCAAGCGGGTGTCGTACGACCAGCTCGTCACCGACCTCGAGGCCGCGGTCGCCCGCGCGTCGTTCTTCCCGGTGATCCCGGCCGTGCCCACCAGCGGGCTCGGGGTGCGCGAGCTCGTCGAGGTCCTCGTCCGCGGCGTCCCCGGCCCGGACGAGCACCCGGTCCCACGGGTCACCCGTCCCGACGGACGCCCCCGCGAGGCCGTCACGGCAGACCCGGACGGCCCGCTGGTCGCCGAGGTGATCAAGACCACGTCGGACCCCTACGTGGGTCGGATCAGCCTCGTCCGGGTGTTCTCCGGCACGCTGCGGGCCAGCGACGAGGTGCACGTGAGCGGGCACCTCGCGACCGAGCGGCAGGGCAGGGCGGCGGACCGCCAGACGGCCGAAGGACACGACCTCGACGAGCGGGCGGCCGGCATCTCGCTCCCGCAGGGCGGCACGCTGACGCCCGTCACCAAGGCCGTGGCGGGCGAGATCGTCGCGGTGAGCAAGCTCATGCACGCCGAGACCGGGGACACCCTGTCCTCGCCGTCCGACCCCGCGCTGATGGAGCCGTGGGTCCTGCCCGAACCTCTTCTGCCCGTGGCGATCTCGGCGCCCTCGACGGCCCAGGACGACAAGCTCGTGCACGGCCTCGGACGGCTCCGGGCCGAGGACCCCACGGCGCGGGTGGTGGTCGACCCCGACACCGGGCAGCAGGTGCTGTGGTGCATGGGCGAGGCGCACCTGGAGGTGCTGCTCGACCGGCTGGCCTCCCGCAGCGGCGTCCAGGCCGTCACGGCGCCGGTGAAGGTCGCGGTGCGCGAGACCGTGACCGGCACGGGCGACGGCCACGGCCGGCACGTCAAGCAGAGCGGCGGCCACGGGCAGTACGCCGTCGTCGACCTCACCGTCGAGCCGCTGCCCCAGGGCGGCGGCTTCGAGTTCGTCGACGAGGTCACCGGCGGCGCGGTTCCCCGCCAGTTCATCACCAGCGTCGAGAAGGGCGTCCGGGCGCAGCTGGCCCGCGGGGTGCGGGCCGGGTACCCGCTCGTCGACCTCCGGGTCCGGCTCACCGGCGGCAAGGCGCACAGCGTCGACTCCTCCGACGCCGCGTTCATGACCGCCGGTGGGCTCGCGCTCACCGAGGCCGCCACCAAGGCCGGCGTCGCCTTCCTCGAGCCCGTCGACCACGTCGACGTCGTGGTCGACGACGAGTTCGTCGGCGCGGTGATGGCCGACCTGTCCTCGCGGCGTGCCCGCGTCACCGGTACCGACGGCGACGCGAGCGGACGCACCCGGGTCAGCGCCGAGGTGCCGGCGTTCGAGCTCACCCGGTACGCGATCGACCTGCGCGCGATCGCCCACGGGACGGGCTCGTTCACCCGCTCGTACGCCCGGCACTCACCCGCTCCGCCGCACGTGTGCGACCGGCTGACGGGGGGTTGAGCCCGGTCCGACCCCTGATCCGCGCCCGGACGGGGGACGCACGCGTCCGGCCGGGTGAAGCGGGCCCACTACCGGTGAGGGCCTGACGGACCTCTCCCATCATGGATCCATGAGCACGGCCGACACCCAGCGCCCCGAGCGCGACCTCGCGGTCTACCAGAGCATCCTCGACACCCTGAGCGGTCCGCGGGTGGTCTGGCGTGACGGCCAGCCGTCCGTGGACCTGTCGGCCTTCGACCGCCCGTTCGCCCCGGCCGTCACGCCGGCGAACGACGCGGTGCTCGCGCGTCGGCGCTGAGCGCGACCGTTTCCGGGCAGCGGATCAGGCCGGCCATGCCTGCGCGAGCCGGCCCCGGGTGTCGGAGAGCAGCTCGGGCAACGCCTTGGTGCGCGCGACGATCGGCAGGAAGTTCGCGTCGCCGCCCCATCGCGGCACCACGTGCTGGTGCAGGTGCGCCGCGATGCCCGCCCCGGCCACGGCGCCCTGGTTCATCCCCAGGTTGAACCCGTGCGGAGCCGCCGTCTCGCGCAGCACCCGCATCGCGGTGCGCGTCAGCGCGGCGACCTCCGCGACCTCGTCGTCGGTGAGGTCGGTGTAGTCGGCCACGTGCCGGTACGGGCACACCATCAGGTGACCCGGGTTGTACGGGTACAGGTTCATCACCACGAACGCCGTCGTGCCGCGCGCCACGACGAGGGAGGCCTCGTCGTCGTCGGCGGACCCGGTGCGGCAGAACGGGCACTGCTCGCCCGAGCCGCCGTCGACCGGCTTGTCCTCGCCCGCGATGTAGACCATCCGGTGCGGCGTCCAGAGCCGCTCGAAGCCGTCCGGCTCCCCTGGGTGCTCGCCCGCCTGCTCCTGCTCGCGACCCGTCACGGCAAGCTCAGACCTGAGATCGGGAGCGGATCGCCTCGACGACGCGGGCGACCGCGTCGTCCACCGGCACGCCGTTGTCCTGGGTGCCGTCGCGGAACCGGAAGCTGACGGCGCCGGCCTCGACGTCCTCGCCGCCGGCGATGAGGATGAACGGCACCTTCGCCTTGGTGTGGTTGCGGATCTTCTTCGGCATCCGGTCGTCGGAGTCGTCGACCTCGACCCGGACGCCTTGCGCCTTCAGCCTCTTCGCGACGTCGTACAGGTGGTCGACGAACGGCTCCGCCACCGGGACGCCGACGACCTGCACCGGTGCGAGCCAGGGCGGGAAAGCGCCGGCGTAGTGCTCGGTGAGCACCCCGATGAAGCGCTCGATCGAGCCGAACTTCGCCGAGTGGATCATCACCGGGCGCTTGCGGGTGCCGTCGGCCGCCTGGTACTCGAGCTCGAACCCGCGCGGCTGGTTGAAGTCGTACTGGATGGTCGACATCTGCCAGGTGCGCCCGATCGCGTCGCGCGCCTGCACCGAGATCTTCGGTCCGTAGTACGCGGCACCGCCCGGGTCCGGGACGAGCTCGAGCCCGGCGCCGAGGGCGACGTCCTCGAGCACCTTGGTGGCGACCGCCCACTCCTCGTCGTCGCCGATGAACTTGTCCTTCCTCGAGTCGTCGCGGGTCGACAGCTCGAGGTAGAAGTCGTTCAGGCCGAAGTCGCGGAACAGGCTGAGGCAGAAGTCGAGCAGGTGCTTGACCTCTCCCGGCGCCTGCTCGGCGGTGACGTAGGAGTGCGAGTCGTCCTGGGTCATGCCGCGGACCCGGGTGAGACCGTGGACGACGCCCGACTTCTCGTTGCGGTAGACGCCGCCGAACTCGAAGAGACGCAGCGGGAGCTCGCGGTAGGACCGGCCCCGGGAGCGGTAGATCAGGTTGTGCATCGGGCAGTTCATCGCCTTCAGGCGGTACGCCGACCCGTCCATCTCCATCGGCGGGAACATCCCGTCGGCGTAGTACGGGAGGTGCCCGGAGGTGTGGAACAGGCCCTCCTTGGAGATGTGGGGGGTGCCGACGTACTCGAAGCCCTCCTCGATGTGCCGGCGCCGGACGTAGTCCTCCATCTCGCGCTTGATCACACCGCCTCGGGGGTGGAAGACCACCAGGCCGGAACCGATCTCGTCGGGGAAGGAGAACAGGTCGAGCTCGGCCCCGAGCCGGCGGTGGTCGCGACGCTCCGCCTCTGCGAGGCGGTCCTTGTACGCCACCAGCTGGTCCTTGGTGGGCCACGCGGTGCCGTACACCCGCTGCAGCTGCGGGTTCTTCTCGCTCCCGCGCCAGTAGGCGGCGGCGGTGCGGGTGAGCGACCAGCCGTTGCCGATCAGCCGGGTGGTGGGCAGGTGGGGGCCGCGGCAGAGGTCCTTCCACGCCAGCGCGCCGTCGCGGCGCAGGTTGTCGTAGATGGTCAGCTCGCCGCCGCCGACCTCGGCGTCGGCGCCCTCGGCCGCGTCGGCGACGTCCTGACCGGCCGAACCCTTCAGCCCGATCAGCTCGAGCTTGTAGGGCTCGGCCGCGAGCTCGTCGCGGGCCGCGTCGTCGGAGACGGCGCGCCGCGAGAACGACTGACCCTCCTTGACGATCCTCTGCATCACCGAGGAGAGCTTCTTCAGGTCCTCGGGGGTGAACGGGATCTCGACGTCGAAGTCGTAGTAGAAGCCGTCGGTGACCGGCGGGCCGATGCCGAGGCGCGCCTGCGGGTAGACCTCCTGCACCGCCTGCGCCAGCACGTGCGCGGTGGAGTGCCGCAGGACGGCCAGCCCGTCCGGCGACCCCATGGTCACCGGCTCGACGACGTCGCCGTCGGCCACCACGTGCGCGAGATCGCGCAGCTCGCCACCGACCCGCGCCACGACGACGGCCTCGGGGCCGTTCGCCGGGCCCGCACCCTCGAGGAGCTCGCCCGCCGTCGTGCCCTGCTCGACCTGTCGCTCGCTCCCGGAGACGACGACGGTCAGGTGGCCAGGCACGGTGGGGCTCCTCGGTGTCGGGGTGCGGCCGGGGCTCCGGTCCGCCGGTCACGATGCTATCGGCGGCCCTGCCACGTGGTCCCCCGCGTTCGGCCCGCCCGGAGCGCCCTCGACACCGTCGCCGTGCACCACGACCATGCCGCCATGTCGGGCGAGGGGGCAGCGCAAGCTTCGTCGCGCCGCGGCCCGCGCCGACTTCGTCGACGGCCTGGTGCTCTGTGCCGAGGGCGACCCGGCGTCGGCCGTGGAGCCGTTCCGGCGCGCGGCGGAGGCGAGTCGCGGGCTCGACCTCGCGCCCGACCTGCGGGAGTGCCGCGCCTGTCTGGCCGGGGCGCTGCTCGACGTCGGCCAGGGGGACGAGGCGGCCGAGCTCGCCCGCGAGGTGGTCGAGCCGGTGCTCGCCGGTGGCGACGCCCACGGCGGCGTCGAGCCCGGACGGCCCCTGCTGGAGTGCGGACGGGTGCTGGCCGCGGTGGGCGACCCGCTCGCCGCCGACGTCGCCGCCGCCGCGGGCCGGGTGCTGGACGAGCGGGCGGAGCTGGTGGGCGACCCGGACCTGCGGGCGGGGCTCCTGGGGACGCCGGTGAGCCGGGCGATCGCCCGGCTGGCGGCCGGGTCAGCCGCCGGTGCCCGGCCCGGCCAGGACGACGTCGTCGCCGGCGCGGACTGACCCGCCCCGCACCACCCGGCAGTAGACCCCGAGGCACCGCTGCGGCAGCCGGACGACCTCCAGCTCGACCTCGCCGGCGAACAGGCGCCGACCGAGCCACGACCGCTCCGCACCGGGCTCGCCCAGCGACAGGACCAGGTTCGCCCGCGGCACCGGGTCGCACCCACCGGGCGCGTCCGGGGCACCGACGGCGCCCTCGCTCACCAGGTGCACGGCGGCCACCTGCTGGTGCCCGCCGGGCGCGTCCTCGAGCTCGACGTCGTCGCCCACCACCTCCGCCAGCACGTGCAGGGCGTCGGTCCAGCCGACCGGCTCACCGGAGCCTGGCGCGGCGACCTGCAGCACGCCCTCGACGCTCCGGGCGCGCACGGACCGCAGGGCCGGCACCTCCTTGGCGGTCACCGGTGCCCCGCCCCCGGTGCGCACGGCCCAGCGGCGGTCCTGGTCGAGCCCGTCCGGGCCGACCTCCACCTCGTCGAGCCGCTCGCCGTCGGCCGACTTCAGCGGGTAGCGGTGCAGCTCGCGGACCGTCCCGACCACCGTCATCGCGCCAGGGTAGGCCTCACCCGCGCCGCACCCGGCGCCCCGCGTCCTTCGGCCCGGGCAGCCGTCCCCAGGCGTCCTCGGCCCGGGCGCGTGCGCGCTCGGCGCGCAGCCGTTCGGTGCCGAGGAGGAGCCCGAAGGTGAAGCCGTTCTCGCCGGCGAGGTGCGAGGTCCCCCCGAGCCGCCGGAGCACCTCACGCGCCACCACCGAGTCCTGGTGGTCACCGAGCGCCTTCTGGACGGCCTTGGCGCGACGGCGCACCCGGTCGGCGCCGTCCCCGCCCACCGGCGCCGCGAGCTCGGCCGTGTACCGCAGCCGCTTGGCCTTCTTCCGGACCTCGTGCAGCGCCGCGTCACGCTCCTGCGAGCCGGCGGACCGTGCGGCGCGGACCCGCGTGCGCAGCCGCCGTGAGTCGTCGCGGACGAGCCGCGCCACGGTCCGGCGCGCCGGCCGGTGCCCGCGCGGGCCGAGCGGCAGGTCGTCGAGGAACGCGTCGAGGTCCGCGAGCAGCCGCAGGTACCGGTCGGACCCGAGCGCCTCACGGACGCCGTCCATCGCGCGGGCGTGGTCGCGGCGCAGGTCGGCCTCGATCCGCGCCGGCACCGGTCCGAGGACGAGCTCGGCAGGCTCGGCGTGGGCGGCGTCGACGAGGCGCCGCCCCATCACCTCCGCGTCGCGGGCGCGCCCGAGCACCTGCCCGAGCAGGCGCATGTCCGAGCGCAGGTGGTCGGTCGACCCCTCGGCCAGCAGCGGACGCGACGAGGTGAGCACCGAGCGGATCCGCCGGCAGGCGACGCGCAGCCGGTGCACGCCGTGGGGCAGGTCCGCCCGGACGGCGGCGTCCTGCGCCTGCAGCTCGTGCACGAGCTCGGTGAGGCGCCCGTGCACGAGGGCACCGGCCGAGCCCTCGCGGAACCGGTGCCGCCCCTCGCCCACGACCTCGGGTTCGCGGCCCAGCACGTGGGCGAGCTTGGACGCGGTCGGCGCCGGACCCGCACCCGCCGCCAGCAGGGGCTCCTCCAGCCGGTCCAGCAGGCCGGGCTCGCGCCCGTCTGCGAGCTCGAGCTCCCACTCCCGCCAGACGTGCACCGTGCCGCCCCCCTCGGCGTCCGGCCACGCCGTCGCCGTCACGTGGTCGTCGCACACGGTGGCGAGGTCTCGGTCCTCGCCGTCGACCAGGCGGTGCTCCACCCGCCGGTTGCGCACCACCGCCACCCGGACGAGCCGCCGGTCGCGCACGACGGCGCGGACGGCGTCGAGGAGCTGCTCGGGTACGCCGTCCTCCGGCCCGCCGGGAGGGGCGCGCAGCTCGCGGCGCCGGTCCGGCCCGTCCGTGGTCTTGAGGTGCCAGCCGTCGTCGTCGCCTCCGGTGCGCCGGCGCAGGCTGGTGCCGCGCGAGGCCAGGGCGAGGTCCTCGGTGTCGAGGTACTCCGCGACCAGCTCCAGCTCCCGGACGTCCGCGACGTGCCCGACGTCCCCGAGACCGGACGGCGGCGGGGCGTCGTCGGGCACGGAGTACTTCCGCTCGACCTCGAGGTGCTGATCGGCCATCGCCCCATGCTCGGGCACCGGCGCCGCGGCCGCGCCCCGAGGACGGCGAAGGCCCCGGTCGGCGGACCGGGGCCTTGCGTGACGGTGGGCGATACTGGGTTCGAACCAGTGACCTCCTCGGTGTGAACGAGGCGCTCTACCACTGAGCCAATCGCCCGCGCCCGAACCATCCGGGCGGGCACAACCGTACCGGATCGGGCCGGGTGGTCCGCACCGGGTTCTGCGGCGGTCGGGACGTCCGGTCAGCCTGCGGGGTCGACCGCGGGCAGCCGCAGCAAGGGGTCGGAGACCGCGTCCGGGAGCCAGCCCGGGACGCCGAGCAGAGCCAGGTAGCCCCAGGTCACCAGCGCGATGCCGCCCAGGGTGACCAGGCCCCCGAGCCACTTCACCCACCGCGGCTGGCGCCGTGCCCTCTCCTCCAGCTTGCGCGCCTCGACCTTGGCGCGCTGGAGCAGCCGGTGCGCCCACTCGAACTCGCTGGCCAGGATCGCCAGACCGAGCAGGAACAGCGGGATGCCGGCCGGACCGGGCAGCCACCCGATCGTGGCGGCGAGCACCATCAGCGCGATCCCGATGAAGCCGACGACGCCGCGGTACACCCGCCGCATCGCGGGGTCGGCCTTGATCCGGCGGCGCCACGCCCACCGGTCCTCGTGGGCGTCGACGGTCGCGTTCTGGTCGGCGAACCGGTCCGGGCCGTCGAGGCCGTCGTCGGTGCCGATCGGGCGCTCGGCGCGCGGCGGCGGCGGGACCGCGTCGCGTGCGGGGTCCCGCGGTCCGGCCACGGCGTCGTCCCGCTCGCGGGTGCCGGGGGCGTCCATGACCTCAGCGTAGGCGTCGCCCGCCTCGGGCACCCGGGGTGACGGGGGCCTCGGGGCCGCGCGGGTGACGCCGGGCGTGGTCCGTCCGTGTGCGGACGGTGACGACTCCCCCACAGGGCGTAGCGAGCCGGGTGACGGACCGCGATCTTCTGTCCGTTTTGCGCTGTTTGGAACGGTCATTGCGTGCATTTCATCCCCCGATCACGCAGCGTCAGGTTTCCACCCACCGGGCGCCGGGTACCTCTTCGACGTGGAGATCCCACACCCCGATCGCACAGGGAGAGATTCCGTGAGCCTGACCCCGCGAGCCGCCGTGGCCGTGCCGATGGAGCTGCGTCTCCAGGTCCCCAGCCAGCAGTCGCTCCCGCTCCCGGTCTACCTGCGGTACTGCGTCGACGACCCGTACGCCGTGAGCGTCGCCTTCCAGGGCCCGGACGAGGAGGTCACCTGGGTGTTCGCCCGCGACCTGCTGGCCGACGGTCTCGACCAGCCCCTCGGCGACGGCGACGTCACGGTCCGCCCGCACCGCCACGACGGCCGGGACGTGCTCGTCATCGGCCTGGCCTCCCCCGACGGCGCGGCCGAGCTCGAGGCCGACGCCGAGGAGGTCCGCGCGTTCGTCGAGCTGTGCGAGAGCGTCCTGCCGCGCGGCCGCGAGCACACCGTCCTCGACCTCGACGCCGCCCTCGAGGAGCTGCTCGCCTGACCCCTCGTGGGGTGCTGGGCCCCGCCTACGGGTCGACGTCCAGCGCCGCCCGTCGAGCGAACACCGCGGCGGCCGCGTGCACGAGGTCGTGACCGGGCAGGTCGCGAGCACCGATCCCGCCGAGGGCCTGCACGTCACGGGTCGACGACGTCAGCGCCGCCGCCGGGGTGGAGTCCAGCACCTCGACCGGCAGGACGGCCTCGCGCAGGGGCAGGCCCTCGTCGGCGGCCCACTCCAGCAGCAGCTCGCGGGTGATGCCCGCGAGGCACCCGGACGACAGCGGCGGCGTCACCAGCGCGTCGTCGACCACCACGACCACGTTCGAGCCGGTGCCCTCGCACAGCTCCCCGCGGGTGTTGGCGAACAGCGCCTCCGAACCGCCCTCGGCGTGAGCACGGCCCAGCGCCACGACGTTCTCGGCGTACGACGTCGTCTTGAGCCCGGCGGTGGCGCTGCGCTCGTTGCGCACCCACGGCACCAGCACCGCCCGCGCCCCGTCGGCCCACGCGGGGGCGGGCGCCGTCGCCACCACCAGCGTCCCCGCCCCCGGTGTGCGGTCGGATCCGAGCGGGCCGGGACCCGCGGTCCAGGTGATCCGCAGCCGCCCGCGGTCGAGCGGACGCGCGGACAGCACGTCGTCGATCGCGGCACGCACCAGGTCGTCGGCCGGCGGCTCGATGCCGAGACCGGCGCAGGACCGCCCGAGCCGGCGCAGGTGCCGGGTGAGCGCGAAAGCGCCTGCGGGCGTGACCTTGCAGGTCTCGAACACGCCGTCGCCCACCGTCAGCCCGTGGTCGAGGGCCGGGACGCGCGCCTCCTCGGGCGCCAGCACCCGGCCGTCCAGCCACACCACGACGTCCTGGCTCATGGCGTCCAACCTAGTCCGGACGCCTGGACGCCAGACCCACCAGCCGGGACGCCTTGAGCACCGTCTCGTCCCACTCGCCCTGCGGGTCCGAGCCCCACGTGATGCCGGCGCCCGTGCCGAAGCGGAGCACGCCGCCGTCCTCGGGCGTCCACCAGAAGGTGCGGATGCCCACAGCGAGCTCGCCGTCGCCCGTCGTGGCGTCGATCCAGCCGAGGCCACCGCAGTAGGGCCCGCGCTCCACCGGCTCGAGCGCCGAGATCGCCTGCAGCGCCGTTGACTTCGGCGCACCCGACACCGAGCCCGGCGGACCGGCGGCGTCGATCAGCCCGCGCCAGCCGACCCCGTCGCGCAGCCGTCCCGACACGGTGGAGACCAGGTGAACGAGTCCGGGGTGCTGCTGCTCCTCCAGCAGGGCGTCGACCCGCACCGTGCCCGGGCGGCACACGTGCGACAGGTCGTTGCGCACCAGGTCGGTGATCATCACGTTCTCGGCGACGTCCTTGTCGAGCATCTGCTCGGCCGTGACGGCCGTCCCCTTGATCGGAGCGCTGGTGACGAGATCGCCTGCGCGGCGCAGGAACAGCTCCGGCGATGCCGACACGACCCAGCCGTCGGCGGTGTCGAGCACGCCCGCGTAGGGAGCCGGGTTGCCGCGCGCGAGGACGGCCGCGAGCGCCCACGGGTCGGCGTCCGGGCCGAGCGCCGCGGACAGCACCCGGCACAGGTTCACCTGGTAGACCTCGCCCTCGCGCACGAGCTCGCGCACACGCTGCACGCCGCCCCGGTAGGCGGGGCCGTCGAGGGAGGTGGCCCACGGACCGGTCGGCCCCGTCCAAGGAGCCGTCGGCTCAGGCGGCGGTCCCAGCACCGCGGTGGCGAACCGGTAGGCGTGCCCGGCGCCCTCGAACGGGATGACCACGACCCAGGTCCCGGGTGCGGGGCGGTCGAGCGCGGACGGGTCGACGCCGAGGTCGGCGACCTCGACCAGCTCGGTGAGCAGGCGCCCGCCCCACCAGGCCGCCGGCTCCGTGCGACCCCGCGCCACCGGCTGCTCGATCGGCACCGGCTCCTCGATCGGCACCGGGTGACCGTACCGGTAGCGTCCGAGGGTGACCCGCGTCCTGTCTCTGGCGGCCGCCGTCTCGCTCGGCTGCCTGCTCGTGGCGTGCGCGGCCGAGGATCGACAAACCCCTCGCACGTCATCCGCGCCGCCGGCGTCGACGACCGCCACGAGCGCGGCGCCGAGCCCCTCGCCGACCCCCACCGGACCGCCGCGCGTCACCCTCTCGTTCGCTGGCGACGTGCACTTCGAGGGCCGGCTCGAGCCGCTGCGCGCCGACCCGGCGACCGCTCTGCTGTCGATCGCACCGCAGCTGTCGGCCGCCGACGTCACCGTCCTGAACCTCGAGGCCGCGATCACCGAGCGCGGCGTGCCCGAACCCAAGCAGTTCCACTTCCGGGTGCCGGAGGAGATGCTCGCGGCCTTCCCCGCGGCGGGCGTCGACGTCCTGACGATGGCCAACAACCACGGCGTCGACTACGGCCGGGACGGCCTCGAGGACACCCTCGCCGCCATCGGGCGCAGCCCGCTCCCGGTCGTGGGGATCGGTGCCGACGCGGAGCAGGCGTTCACGCCGGCCGTGCTCGACGTCCGCGGCACGCAGGTGGCGGTGATCGGCGCCGACCAGCACCCGGACCGCACCACGCAGGCGTGGACGGCTGACGACGACTCCCCCGGCGTCGCCTCCGCGCTCGAGCCGGAGCGGCTGCTGGCCGCGGTCGCCGCGGCCCGGCAGACCGCCGACGTCGTGGTGGTCTACCTGCACTGGGGCACCGACTACGAGGCCTGCCCGAACGACCGCCAGCGCACGCTGACCCGACAGCTCGCGCTCGCCGGCGCCGACGTCGTGGTCGGCGCGCACGCGCACGAGCTGCAGGGCGCCGGCTGGTTCCCGGTCGACCGCGCGGCCGAGGGGGTCGAGGGGCCGGGCAGCGTGTACGTCTCCTACGGGCTGGGCAACTTCGTCTGGTGGCGGTCGAACAGCGAGGTGTCGATCACCACCGGCGTGCTCACCCTCACCCTGGAGGGACGTACCACGGTCGACGCCCGCTGGACCCCGATGCGGATCGCCGACACCGGCCTGCCGGTGGTGCAGACCGGTGACGACGCGCTCGCAGGTCTGGCCTACTGGGACCAGGTGCGGGAGTGCTCGGACCTGTCCGCGAGCGCCGTCCCGTGACGCTCCGGTGGCGCCGGGGGTACCGGTTGGACTCCCCGTGACCGACTCGGTTATCGTTCACGTCGCACACCGAGACCCCGGGGTCACGGCATGCGCGCGGACGTGGCTCAGTGGTAGAGCATCACCTTGCCAAGGTGAGGGTCGCGGGTTCGAATCCCGTCGTCCGCTCGGAGGCACTGCACCTGGAGCACCTCCAGGCCTGGCAGTCGGTCTCACGGTGGTGTGGCCGAGAGGCGAGGCAACGGCCTGCAAAGCCGTCTACACGGGTTCAAATCCCGTCACCACCTCGGACGCACCACCTGCACCACGGTGCAACCACGGGCGATTGGCGCAGCGGTAGCGCGCTTCCTTGACACGGAAGAGGTCACTGGTTCGAACCCAGTATCGCCCACCAGCCGAAGAGGCCCCTGACCTGCGGAGACGCAGCTCAGGGGCCCTTCTGCTCGATGATCCGCAGGGCTCCCGGAGCCGGTGCTCACCGGCTCTGGCCGGGGTGCTTGGGCCGGCGGCGGCGCGTGGTCCGGCGGTGCAGGTCGGCGTGCTCCTTGAGACGGCCGAGGACCATCGACCAGGCGGCGGTGAGGAACTGCGCCTGCCGGGCGTCCTGGGCCTCCTGGTGGACCTCCACCCGGCACCCGTCCTGGACCGGGAGGAAGCGCAGGTAGCCGACCAGCTGCCGTCCGGGCACGGGGGTCTGGTCGTCGTCGAAGTCCCAGCGCATCGCGATGAGGTCCGGCGGCGCGAGCACCTCGTAGCGACCGCGCACGCGGGTACCCCACTCCAGCTCGGTGCTGAACCGCCCCTCCTCGATGGCGACCGGGACACCCAGCCACGCCGAGTAGCGGTCGCCGTCGGCGAACGACTCGTAGGCCGCGGCCTGGTCGAGAACGGTGTCGACGTGGACGGACACCCACTGCTCCAGGGCGGCACTGGCCAGCGCCCGCTCGGGGATGTCGTCGGCGACCGTCCACTTGCTGTCCGCACTGGCCAGCAGCGGCAGCGCCGACTCCATCGCCGTCCGGTCGAGCCGGTAGTGGCGGAAGGTGCCCTCGGCCCGCACGGTCACCAGTCCCGCCCGGCGCAGTGCCGCGAGGTGGGTCGACACGGTGCCGGCCGTGAGGTGGCATGCCGCCGCGATCTCACCGGCCGGCCGCTCGCCGTCCCACAGCATCCAGAGGATCTCGCGGCGGACCGGGGAGGCCAGGGCGTCGATGGTGGCCTGGAGGTCACCCGCCGCACCCGGACTCGTCACCGATCCATCCTTGCAGCGCGACGCGAGCCGGGAGTAATTTGATCCTGGTCAAAATAGATGCTCGGGACGACACCACCGGAGGTCCTCGATGACGAAGTACCTGCTGCTCTACCGTTCCCCCGTCTCGGCCGCCGACCAGATGTCCGGCGCCACCCCGGAGCAGGCGCAGGCGGGCATGGACGCCTGGACGGTGTGGGGCGGCAAGGCCGGGGCGGCCATCACGGACATGGGCTCGCCCACCCAGACCGTGGCGACCGTGGGTGACGGCCCGACGGCCTCCGGCTTCATCGGCGGCTACTCGCTGATGGAGGCCGGGTCCACCGAGGCACTCACCGCGATGCTCGACGGCCACCCGCACCTGATGGTGCCCGGCAACGCGATCGAGGTGTGCGAGCTGCTCGAGATGCCCGGCCCGTCCTGAGAGGACCTGCGAGCGACGGGCGACCCTGCTGCCGCGTCCCACCAGGGTGAGGTCCTCGTCCCGCGGGTTCCTCGACGGTGCGGCCGCACCGACCACCGGCCGACCACGACGGCCTCGACCAGGACGCCGTCCTCGACGACGGCACGCGCCTGCATCACGGCGCCCGGCCCGAGCACCGAGCGCACCACGGGCGGAGAGCGGTCCAGGTCCCACGGGCGGCCGCCTGCACCACCGCGAGGTCCCCACCCCGCAGACCCAGCGGCCAACCTAGGCTGGCCGGGGCCCTGCCGCCCGCCGTCGACCTCCGGAGGAATCGTCGTGCCCGACACCCTCGCGTACCTCGACCCGCACACCCCCGTCCGGGACCGCGTCGCCGACCTGCTCGGCCGGATGACGTTGCGCGAGAAGGTCGGACAGATGCTGCAGCTCGACGCCCGGGGCGACCTCGAGGACGTCGTGGTCGACAAGACGGTCGGGTCGGTGCTGCACGCCTCGCCCGAGCGGCTGCGGCAGGCGCACGACCTCACCGACCGCACCCGGCTGCGGATCCCGCTGCTCGTCGGCGAGGACTGCATCCACGGCCACTCCTTCTTCGAGGGCGCCACCATCTACCCGACCCAGCTGGCGATGGCAGCGAGCTGGGACCCGGACCTGCTCGAACGCGTCGCCCGCGCCACCGCGGTCGAGGTCTCGTCCACCGGCGTGCACTGGACCTTCTCCCCCGTGCTCTGCATCGCCCGCGACCTGCGGTGGGGCCGCGTGGGCGAGACCTTCGGCGAGGACCCGCACCTCATCGGCGAGCTCGCCGCGGCGATGGTCCGCGGCTACCAGGGCGAGGGGCTCACCGACCCGACCGCGATCCTGGCCTGCGCCAAGCACTTCGCCGGGTACTCCGAGACCCAGGGCGGGCGGGACGCCAGCGAGGCCGACATCTCCCGGCGCAAGCTGCGCGCCTGGTTCCTGCCCCCGTTCGAGCGGGTCGCCCGCGCCGGCTGCCGCACCTTCATGCTCGGCTACCAGACGATGGACGGGGTCCCCATCACCGTCAACGGCTGGCTGCTCGACGACGTCCTGCGCGGCGAGTGGGGCTACGGCGGGATGCTGGTCACCGACTGGGACAACGTCGGCCGGATGGTCTGGGAGCAGAAGGTCCAGCCGGACCACGCGCACGCCGCCGCGGCCGCGGTCCTGGCCGGCAACGACCTGGTGATGACGACGCCGCAGTTCTTCGCCGGCGCGCTCGACGCCGTCGACCAGGGCCTGCTGACCGAGGCCGACCTCGACCCCGCGGTCGGGCGCATCCTCACGGTGAAGATGGAGCTCGGGCTGTTCGAGGACGTCCGCCGGCCCGACGTCGAGCGCCAGCGGCTGGTGATCGGCTCGGCCGAGCACGCGGAGCTCAACCTCGAGGTCGCCCGTCGCTCGGTGGTGCTGCTGCGCAACGACGGGACCCTCCCGCTGCCGGCGGACGGACCCGCGCGGCGCGTGGCGGTCGTGGGACCACTGGCCGACGACGCCCAGACCCAGCTGGGCGACTGGGCCGGCAGCTCGGGCCAGGCCGACTGGCTTCCCGACGGCCAGCCGCGCGACCTGATCACCACCGTCCTGGGCGGGCTGCGCGACCTGGTGCCGGAGGGGTGGACGGTGTCGGACGCACGGGGCGCCGAGATCCTCACCCTCGCAGCCGATCCCGAAGGCGAGCTGTTCCCGGACGGGCAGCCCCGTCCGCAGGTGGTGGTACCGGCACCGACCGACGACGACCTGCTGGCCGAGGCCGTCGCGACGGCACGCGAGGCCGACGTGGTCGTCGCGGTGGTCGGCGACCGGATCGAGCTGGTCGGCGAGGGCCGCTCGACCGCGACGCTGGAGCTGGTCGGCGGACAGGTCGCGCTGCTCGACGCCCTGGCCACGACGGGCACGCCGCTCGTGGTGGTGCTGATGGCGTCCAAGCCCCTGGCCCTGCCCGCGAGCGCCCTCGAGGCCGCGGCCCTGCTGTGGGTGGCGAGCCCCGGGATGCAGGGCGGACGTGCGGTCGCGGAGGTGCTGCTCGGCCAGGTCGAGCCCAGCGGCCGGCTGCCGATCTCGTTCGCCCGGCACGCCGGGCAGCAGCCGACCTACTACAACCAGGTGCGCGGCCAGCACGGCACGAGGTACGCCGACCTCACCCAGCGGCCGGCCTTCGCCTTCGGCGAGGGACTGTCGTACAGCACGGTGGAGTACGCCGACCTGACCCTCGTCGAGACCGCGCTGGGCGCCGACGGCACCGTGCGCGCGACCGTGACGCTGACGAACACCGGCAGCCGCCCGGTGCTCGAGACCGTGCAGGCCTACGTCAGCGACACCGTCACCTCGGCCAGCTGGGCCGACCAGGAGCTCAAGGCCCTCCGCCAGGTGGCGATCGACCCGGGGGCGTCGGACTCGGTGGCGCTGGAGGTGCCGGTCAGCGCCTGCAGCGTGGTCGACGCCGACGGGTGCCGCGTGGTCGAGCCGGGTGCCTTCGAGCTGCGGGTGGGTCGGTCGTCGCGGCCCGAGGACCAGCTGGTGGCGACCTTCACCGTCGTCGGCTGACCGATCAGGGGCGGCCCTTGCGTCCCTCGAGCTTCTGCCGCTCGCGCACGCCGGACCGGAGCTGCTTCCACCGTTGCGCCCGCTGGGCGGCCACCCGCGCATCGACCCGCGCGGCCTGGAACTCCTGCTCGCGCAACAGCTTGCGGTAGCTCTGCATCCGGCGCTCGGACAGGGTGCCGTCCTCGACGGCCGCCAGCACCGCGCACCCGGGCTCGACCTCGTGGGTGCAGTCGCGGAACCGGCACCGGTCGGCGAGCGCCTCGACCTCGGGGAACACCTCGTCGAGGTCCTCGGCGCCGGACAGCCCGATCGAGCGCATCCCGGGGGTGTCGATCAGGGCGCCACCGCCGGGTACGAGGTGCAGCTCGCGGGTGACGGTGGTGTGCCGGCCCTTGTTCATCGTCCCGAGCTCCTGGGTGCGCATCACCTCACGCCCTGCCAGGGCGTTCAGCAGGGTCGACTTGCCGACGCCGGAGGCACCGAGGAACGCGATCGTCTGCCCGCGGGAGAGCATGTCTCGCAACGTTTCGAGGCCGACGTCGTCGTGCGTCGAGGTCGCGAGCACGAGCACGCCCGGCGCGCTCTCGGCCATCTCGTCGACGACCGCCTGCGGGTCGGCGGCCAGGTCGGCCTTGGTGAGCACCACCACGGGCGTGGCGCCGGAGGCCCAGGCCAGGGCGAGCAGGCGCTCGATCCGCCCGGTGTCGGGGTCTGGGTGCATCGCCTCGACCACGGCGACGACGTCGGCGTTGGCGGCCAGCACCTGCCCGTGCGAGCTCTTCCCCACCTGCAGCCGCACGACGGCGGTGCGGCGCGGGAGCACGTCCTGCACCGTGGGTGGCGTCCCGAGGACGGGGTCGGCGGGCTCGACGAGCACCCAGTCGCCCGCCGAGGGCGTGCTGGACGGGTCGTCGTCGACCTGGCGGGCCAGGCGCGCGCCCCACTCCACCAGGAGCGGGCCGGCACCGGTGAGCACCTCGCACGCGCCCCGGTCGGCACGCAGCACGCGTCCGGGCTCGAGCGGCGGGCGCGCGGTGGGCAGCGCGTGGAGGGTGGCGGTCACGTGGTCCTCCCAGGAGTCGTCCCAGGAGTCGTCCCAGCCGGCCCCGTGCAGCAGGGCGAGCCGGGGCGGGGCGCAGGCGGGGCGGTCGGGGTCAGCAGGGGTGACGGGGGTCGCGCGGTCGGTCACGTCGGGGTCCTTCGGTGTCGGCAGGCAGGGGGGTGCGGGCGTGCGTCACCTGGTGCGCGCTCATCGGAGCCACCTCCTCGCCCCTGCCTCCGTCGGAGGTCCCGGGACCGTCGGGGCCGGCGGTGCCGGCCCGTGCACGACGAGGCTAGGTCGAGCCGTCCCGCCCGTCACGCGGATTTGCGGCCGGGTCGTCGTCGGGACCGTCGCCCGGCCGGTCCGAGCGGCCCGGCGTGAGGGCCGCGGCGGCACCCAGCCCGTACCGGCTGGTCCAGCGCGCGTGCAGGTCCTGCTCGGCCTCGGCGTCGCGCACCGGCGTGAGCGTGCCCGCGGGAGCGGTCGTGCGCAGAGCGGCTTCCCGGCGCGCCGCCGACCGCGCCCCGTTGGGCCACGTCTCGTCGACCACGGCGTTGAGCGCCGCGCCGATCAGCACCGCGATGGCGAGCAGGTAGAGCCACACCAGCACGACGATCGGCGTGGTGAGCGGTCCGTAGATCGACAGGCTCGCCGTCTGCGTGCCGGTGCCGGGCACGGCCACGCTGAGCGCCGCCCGCAGCAGCGCGCTGGCGAGGACCCAGATCACCAGCGCCACCAGGGCCCCCGGGACGTCGCGCCGCCACGACGTCCGCAGCGGGACGCTGACGTGGTACAGCGTGGTGAGCAGGGCGACGCCGAGCAGCGTCACCAGCGGCCAGTAGGCGACGAGCAGCCAGTCCACCGGTGCCGGCAGCACCCGCCCGATCAGGGTCGGGCCCACCAGCACCAGCGGCAGCGTCACCGCCCCGAGCACCAGCACCAGCAGGTAGATCGAGAACGACAGCAGCCGGGTGCGCACGATGCTGCGGTGGCCCCCCAGCCCGTACATGATCGAGATCGTGTCGAGGTAGACGTTCAGCGCCCGCGAGCCGGACCACAGCGACAGCACGAACCCGATCGAGATCAGGTCGTACCGCGGACGGTCGAGCGCGTCCTCCAGCGTGGGGACGATCACGGTGTTGACGACGTCGTCGGTGAGGAACGGCGAGAGGTACTCGCGCAGCCCGTTCTTCAGCTGCAGCGCGGTGTCGGTGCCGAGCCGGGAGCCGATCCACGCCGCCGAGCCGGCGAGCCCCAGCACCAGGGGCGGCATCGACAGCAGCGCGAAGAACCCCGCCTCGGCCGCCAGGCCCGTCACCCGGTACCGCAGGCAGACCGCGACGGTGCGGGTGACGAGCGCCACGACGACGCGCACGGGAGCGCGCCGGCCGAGCGCCCCGAGACCTCGCCGGGCGGCCCGCACGGACCTCGACGACGCACCGGTCACGGCCACCGCCTCACGGTAGCGACGGGTGCCTCGAGGCGCGTCCCGGCACGCGGGCGGGCGTCACCTGGCGTCCCGGAGGGCACTACCGTGGCCCGGTGCCCGCCACCCACCTGGTGACCAACCAGGTCCCCGCGCTGTCCGACCAGCACACCACCTCGCTGTGGGACGGCGACGCCGTCCTGCGCGAGGCCGTCGAGCGCCACGGTGCGGGTGCCCAGGCCTCCCGGCTGGCCGAGCTGGGCGAGCTGGCCGGAAGCGCCAAGGCCCGTGCGTGGGGCGAGCAGGCCGAGCGCCACCACCCCGTGCTGCGCACGCACGACCCGCGCGGCAACCGGCTCGACGAGGTCGAGTACCACCCGGCGTACCACCAGCTGATGCGCGTGGGGGTCGAGCACGGCCTGGGGGGCGGCGCGTGGTCGGCCGACCCCGGCACCGGTGCCCACGTCGCCCGGTCCGCGGCGATGCTGCTGTGGAGCCAGGTCGACGCCGGGCACGTGTGCCCGCTGTCGATGACGGGGGCCGCCGTCCCCGCCCTGCGTGCCGACCCCGTGCTCGCCGACCTGTGGGTGCCGCGGCTGGCGTCCACCGACTACGACCCCGGGCTGCGCCGGGCCGCTGACAAGGCCGGCGCCCTCGCCGGGATGGGGATGACCGAGAAGCAGGGCGGGTCCGACCTGTCCGGCACGACCACGGTGGCCGTGCGCACCGCCGGCGGTCCCCTCGCCGGTGGCGAGGGCTATCGCCTCACCGGCCACAAGTGGTTCTGCTCGGCGCCGATGAGCGACCTGTTCCTCGTGCTGGCGCGGGCGGGCTCGGCCACCGGCCCGCTGACCTGCTTCGTCGTCCCCCGCGTGCTCGAGGACGGCTCCCGCAACCCCTGGCACCTGCAGCGGCTCAAGGACAAGCTCGGCAACCGCTCGAACGCCTCCAGCGAGGTCGAGCTCGACGGCACCTGGGGCGTGCGGCTCGGCGGCGAGGGCGACGGCCTGCGCACGATCCTGCAGATGGTCAGCGCCACGCGACTCGACTGCGTGGTGGGTTCGGCAGCCACGATGCGCGCGGGGCTGGTCCGGGCCGTGCACCACGCCCGCCACCGCACCGCCTTCGGCAGCGTGCTGGTCGACACCCCGCTCATGTCCAACGTGCTGGCCGACCTCGCGATCGAGTCCGAGGCCGCCACCGTGCTCGGCCTGCGCCTGGCCGCGGCCGCCGACGCCGCCGCGGCCGGTGACAGCGGCGAGAAGGCCCTGCTGCGGATCGGCGTGGCGGTCGGCAAGTACTGGGTCTGCAAGCGCTCCCCCGTGGTGCTCGCCGAGGCGCTGGAGTGCCTCGGCGGCAACGGCTACGTGGAGGAGAACGCGATGGCGCGGCTGTTCCGCGAGTCCCCGCTCAACTCGATCTGGGAGGGCTCGGGCAACGTCATCGCGCTCGACGTCCTGCGCGCCCTCGCCCAGCACCCGGACTCCCTCGACGCGGTCGTCGCCGAGCTGCACGCCGCGCGCGGCGCCTCCAAACGGCTCGATGCCGTGCTCGACGAGGTGAGCGGCACCATCCGCTCGGCCGCGTCCGAGATGGCCGCCGACCCCGCGTCGGTCACCGGCGCGGCCCGCTGGCTGGTCGAGCGGCTCGCCGTGGCGCTGCAGGCGAGCCTCCTGGTGAGGTTCAGCACACGCAAGGTCGCCGACGCCTTCCTGGCCACCCGGGTCGAGCGCCAGGGCGGGTCCTGCCTCGGCACGCTCCCGGTCGGCGAGCGCACCACCCGCGAGATCGTCGAGCGCTCCGTCGCCGTCTGAGTCATCCTCGGTCCAAGCCGTACCTGCGCAGCGTCGCGCAACCCACCTCACCGAACCACTGGAGCAACGCGTGCAGATCTGGCCGGGCAAGCCCTACCCCCTCGGCGCCACCTACGACGGGACCGGCACCAACTTCGCCCTCTTCTCGGAGGTCGCCGACAAGGTCGTCCTGTGCCTCGTGGCCGACGACGGGACCGAGGAGTGCGTCGAGCTCACCGAGGTCGACGGCTTCGTCTGGCACGTGTACCTGCCGTCGGTGCAGCCGGGCCAGCGCTACGGGTACCGCGTGCACGGCCCGTACGAGCCGACGAAGGGGCTGCGCTGCGACCCCTCGAAGCTGCTGCTCGACCCGTACGCCAAGGCCGTGGACGGCCAGGTCGACGGCGACCCGTCGCTGTTCTCGTACAAGTTCGACGACCCGGACGAGCAGAACACCGCCGACAGCCTGGGCCACACGATGCTCTCCGTCGTCATCAACCCGTTCTTCGACTGGGCCGACGACCGCCTCCCGCGGCACGAGTACCACCAGAGCGTCATCTACGAGGCGCACGTCAAGGGCCTCACCCAGACCCACCCCGGCATCCCGGACGAGATCCGCGGCACCTACGCCGGCATCGGCCACCCGGCGATGATCGAGCACCTCAGGGGCCTCGGCGTCACGGCCATCGAGCTGATGCCCGTCCACCAGTTCGTGCAGGACACCCACCTGCAGGAGAAGGGCCTCGCGAACTACTGGGGCTACAACACGATCGGCTTCTTCGCCCCTCACAACGCCTACTCCTCCAACGGCACCCGCGGGCAGCAGGTGCAGGAGTTCAAGGCGATGGTCAAGGCGCTCCACGCCGCCGACATCGAGGTCATCCTCGACGTCGTCTACAACCACACCGCCGAGGGCAACCACAACGGGCCCACGCTGTGCTTCCGCGGCATCGACAACACCGCCTACTACCGCCTGGTCGACGACGAGCCGCAGCACTACTACGACACCACCGGCACCGGCAACAGCCTGCTGATGCGGCACCCGCACGTGCTGCAGCTGATCATGGACTCGCTGCGGTACTGGGTGCTCGACATGCACGTCGACGGCTTCCGGTTCGACCTCGCCGCCACCCTGGCCCGCCAGTTCCACGAGGTCGACCGGCTCAGCGCGTTCTTCGACCTCGTGCAGCAGGACCCGGTGATCTCCCAGGTGAAGCTGATCGCCGAGCCGTGGGACCTCGGCGACGGCGGCTACCAGGTGGGCGGCTTCCCGCCGCTGTGGACCGAGTGGAACGGCAGCTACCGCGACATCGTCCGCGACTTCTGGCGCGGGGAGCCGGCCACGCTCGGCGAGTTCGCCTCGCGCATCACCGGCTCGTCCGACCTCTACCAGGACGACGGCCGCCGCCCGATCGCGAGCATCAACTTCGTCACCGCCCACGACGGCTTCACGATGCGGGACCTGGTGTCCTACAACGAGAAGCACAACGACGCCAACGGTGAGGGCGGCAACGACGGCGAGAGCCACAACCGCTCCTGGAACTGCGGGGCCGAGGGCGAGACCGACGACCCGGCGATCCTGAAGCTGCGGCACCGTCAGACGCGCAACCTGATGACCACGCTGCTGCTCAGCCAGGGCGTGCCGATGATCGCCCACGGCGACGAGATCGGCCGCAGCCAGCAGGGCAACAACAACGTGTACTGCCAGGACAACGAGCTGTCGTGGATGGACTGGGAGCTCGACGACGAGGCGCGCTCGATGCTCACCTTCACGCAGTCGGTCGTGAAGCTGCGCCAGCAGCACCCGGTCTTCCGCCGCCGCCGGTTCTTCGCCGGCAGCGCCGACCACGGCGGCGAGTCCGAGCTCGGCGACATCGCCTGGTTCACGCCCACCGGCGAGCACATGGGCGAGGAGCACTGGCGCAACGGCTACGCGCGTTCGCTCATGGTCTTCCTCAACGGCGAGGCCATCCCCGAGCCCGACCCGCGCGGGCAGCGCGTCGTCGACGACTCGTTCCTCATCCTGTTCAACGGCCACGACGAGCGGATGTCGTTCACGCTGCCCCCGGCCGAGTACGGCCAGTCCTGGCTCGTCGTCTTCGACACCGCCGAGCATCTCTCGGGCGGCGACGAGTTCCCCTCCGACGACGAGGTGGTGTGCTCGTCGCGCAGCACCGTCGTGCTGACGCGGCAGCGCAACAGCACCGGATCGGCCGGGGAGCTCGAGGCCGCGGCGTCGGTGCCCACGCTGGACCCCGCTCGGGTGGCGATGGCCACCGCCGCGGAGAACGAGGCGGCGGAGAACGAGGCGGCGGAGGGCGACCGGACGTGACCGAGCCGCACCGCGCGCCGTCCCACCGTCCCGCGGCCGGCCGGCCGGTGCCGACGTCGACGTACCGGCTGCAGGTGAGCGGCGAGCAGACCTTCGCCGACGTGGGCGCGGCCGCCGACTACCTGGCGGCCCTCGGGGTCACGCACGCCTACCTCTCGCCGGTGCTGGCGGCGACGCCCGGCTCGACGCACGGCTACGACGTGCTCGACCACACCCGGCTGTCGCCGGACGCCGGCGGCCGCGAGGGGTTCGAGGCGATGGTGGAGCAGCTGCACGCGGCCGGCGTGCGGGTCGTCGCAGACGTCGTGCCGAACCACATGACCGTGCCGGTCCCGGTGCGGCTGAACGCGCCGCTGTGGGCGGTGCTGCGCGAGGGTCCGTCGTCCCCGTTCGCGAGCTGGTTCGACGTCGACTGGGGTGCGACGCGGTTCACGTCCCCGGCCGTCGACCCCGGCGACGAGGGCGTCCGGTCGATCCTGATGCCGGTGCTCGGCTCCCGGATCGGCCAGGTGCTGGCCGCGGGCGAGCTCGAGGTCGACCACTCCGGCGACGAGCCGGTGCTGCGCTACTTCGAGCACGAGTTCCCCGTCCGTCCCGGCACCGAGCACCTGCCGCTGGCCGACCTCGTCGACCGGCAGTGGTACCGGCTCGCGCACTGGAAGGTCGGTGACAGCGAGCTGAACTACCGGCGCTTCTTCGACGTCGGCACGCTGGCGGCCGTCCGGGTCGAGGACCCCGAGGTGTTCGAGGCCACCCACCGGCTGCTGCTCGACCTCGTCGAGGCCGGCTCGCTGGACGGCCTGCGGATCGACCACCCGGACGGCCTGGCCGACCCCCGCGAGTACCTGCGCCGGCTCGCCGACGCGTCCGGGGGGTCGTGGGTCGTCGTCGAGAAGATCCTCGAGGGCGAGGAGACGCTGCCGGAGGACTGGCCGTGCTCGGGGACCACCGGCTACGACGCCCTCGCCCGGGTGGGCGGCCTGTTCGTGCAGCCGTCCGCAGCCGGTGCGCTGCAGGCCACCTGGTCCGACTTCGCCGACGGCGACCCCGACCTGCTCCGGGACATGCACCACGTGGTCACCCGCGCCAAGCACGAGATCGTCGCGGGGTCGCTCTACGCCGAGGTGCACCGGCTGGTCGAGCTGCTGGTGCAGGTCACCGCGGCCGACATCCGGCTGCGCGACCACACCCGGCGCGGACTGGAAGCCTCCCTCGCCGAGCTGCTCGTGGCGTTCGACCGCTACCGGGCGTACGTCGTGCCCGGCGAGACCGCACCGCCCGCCGAGGTCGCCGTGGTCGAGCGGGCGGCCGAGGTGGCCCGCACCCACCTGCCCGAGGACGTGCACGAGACCCTCGACCTCGTCCGCGACCTCGTGCTCGGGCGCGAGGCCGGCAGCGCCGGACGCAGCGGCGACGCCGACCGCGCCGAGCTGGTCGTGCGGTTCCAGCAGACCTGCGGCCCGGTGATGGCCAAGGGGATCGAGGACACCGCGTTCTACCGCTCGTTCCGCCTGGCCGGGCTCAACGAGGTGGGCGGCGACCCGGACCGGTTCGGCGTCTCGCCCGAGCAGCTGCACGCGTTCAGCGAGCGCCTGCTCGGCCACTGGCCCACGGCGATGACGACGCTCTCGACGCACGACACCAAGCGGGCCGAGGACGCCCGGGCCCGGCTCGCCGTGCTGTCCGAGGTGCCGTCCGAGTGGGACACCGCGGTGCGCGGCTGGCACACCGCGTCCGCACCCCTGCGGTCGACGCTGCTCGACGGACCCACCGAGTACCTCGTCTGGCAGACCCTGGTGGCCACCTGGGACCACGTGGACGACCGCCCGCTCGCCGAGGAGCGGCTGCAGCAGTACCTCACCAAGGCGGTGCGCGAGGCCAAGCTCCGCACCACCTGGACCGCGGTCGACGAGCCGTACGAGGAGGCGGTCGCCTCCTTCGCCACGGGCGTCCTCGCCTCGGACGAGCTGGTCGACGGTGTCCGGGCGTTCGTCCGCTCGACCGCCGACCTCGCCAGGGTGGGGCTGCTCGGCCAGAAGCTGGTGCAGCTCACGATGCCGGGCGTCCCCGACGTCTACCAGGGCACCGAGCTGGTCGACTCCTCGCTGGTCGACCCGGACAACCGCCGGCCGGTCGACCTCGCGTTGCGCGCCCGCCGGCTGGCCCGGCTCGACCAGGGCGCGCGGCCCGAGCACGTCGACGACGAGAAGCTGCTCGTCACCTCCCGTGCGCTGCGGGTGCGCCGCGACCACCCGGACGCCTTCGTCGACGAGGGCGCCGGCTACACCCCGCTCCCCACGACGACCGGGCACCTGGTGGCGTTCTCCCGCAACGGGTCCGACGGCGCCCGGGTCGTCACCCTGGCCACCCGGCTCGGCCGCGAGCTGGCCGACCTCGGCGGGTGGGGCGAGCACACGGTCGCGCTGCCGGAGGGAGTCTGGACCGACGTGCTGACCGGTCGCACGTTCGACGGCGGGCTCGCCGCGCGGATCGCCGACGTCCTCGTCGACCTGCCCGTGGCCCTGCTGCTGCGCGCCTAGACCTGATCGGCCATCGCCCGCGCGAGCTCCTCGCGCGAGTGGATGCCGAGCTTGATGTACACGTTGCGCAGGTGGAACTCGACCGTCTTCGGGCTGAGGAACAGCGCCGCGGCGGCCTCCCTCGTCGTGCGACCGGCCGCCACCGCCTGGGCGGTCTGCCGCTCCTGCGGGGTCAGCTGCTCCACCGGCCCGGCACCGCGCCGGCGCACGGTGCGGCCGGTGGCGCGCAGCTCGCCGGCCGCGCGGTCGGCCCACGGTCTCGCCCCGAGCCGGTCGAAGGCCTGCACCGCCGCCTCGAGCAGCGGGCGCGCGTCGGCCGGCCGCCGGTCGCGCCGCAGCCGCGCGCCGAACGCCAGCCGGGTGCGGGCGAGCTCGTAGACGTCGGCGGTGCGGGAGTGGTGGTTCAGCGCCGCCGTCGAAGTGCTCCTCGTCCACGCCGTCCGGCCCGCTGGTACCGACCGCGCGGTGGGCGCGGGCCAGCGCCCACGGCTGGCCCTTGTCCAGCGCCCGCGGGAGGAACCCCACCGCGAGCGCGTGGGCCTGCTCCTGCCGGCCGGTGCCGAGCCAGGTCTCCACCAGCTCGGGGACGGGTGACAGGTCCGGGTCGGCGACGCCCAGCCGGTCGAGCAGCGCGACCAGACCGGTGTAGTGCTGCTCCGCCTCCTGGGGCCGCCCGGCCCCGGACTCCAGGTCGCCCAGCGCGAACGCCGCCCACACCCGGGCGAGGTGCACCGAGTGGCGCTCGCCCAGCTCCCGCGCCCTGGCTGCCGCCTGCCGCGCGTGCTCCTCGTCCCCCCGTCGCGCCAGGAGCCAGGCCAGCCCGGCCTGCGCCATGGCGGCGTCGGTGGTCTGCCCGAGCTCGTGGGCCAGGCGGGCCGCCTCGAGGTAGCCGGCTTCGGCGTCGGCCCAGCGGTCGGTGGCCGCGTCGTCGCGGGCGACGGTGCCGATCAGCAGGGCGAGGTGCGCCGACGCCGCCCGCACCCGCAGCCGTCCCACCACCGCACCGAGCTGCTCGCGTGCGGTGCCCTCGCGCAGGAACATCGGTCCGAGCACCGGCCAGTGCACGCGCAGCGGGTCCTCGGGACCGTCGCCGACCGGCACCGCGAGGCCGGCCCGCACGAGCTCGGCCCCCCGGTCGCCGTGCCCCGCCAGGACGTGGGCCACGCCCGCAGCGGTGAGGCCGACCCGGCGGACCGGGTCGGCGGTCGAGGGACCCACGAGGTCGACCACGCGTCCTGCCACCGCGAGCGCGGTCGCGGTGTCGCCGAGGTAGAAGCAGGCGTGCACCGTGTCGGCGAGGAGGAGCACCGCACGGTCGGGGTCGGTCCTGGCTGCCTGGGTCGCACCGGCGAGGAGGGTGTCGCGGGCAGCAGGCAGCGAGCCGCAGCGCGCCTCCACCGCACCGCGCAGCTCGCTGACCCGCACCGACTGCTCCGCGGTGAGGCCGTCCGGCAGCCGGTCCAGCAGCGTCGTCGCCCGGGCCGGCTGGCCCGCGAGCCAGGCCTGCCCGGCAGCCGCCAGAGCGCGGGCCGTGCGGTCACCCGGCTCCGGGGAGAGCGCCGCTGCCCGCTCCAGCACCGACGCCGCCACCGCGTGGGCGCCGCGGTCCTCCGCGTCGGCCGCGGTGCCCACGAGCACCACCGCGACCGACTCGTCCGGGCCCGGGGTCGCCTCGGCCAGGTGCCAGGCGCGGCGGTTCCCCACGGCCGCGGACGGCGTGACCCGCTGCACCTCGCCGAGCGCGTCGGCCAGCGCGCCGTGGGCCCAGCGCCGACGTGCCGGGTCGGCTGCCCCGTGGACGGCTGCGCGCACGAGCGGGTGCCGGAACGCGACGACGCCGGCGCCGACCCGCACCAGCCCGGCACGCTCGGCGTGCACGAGGTCGCCGACGTCGAGACCGTACGGCCGGCAGGCCCGGTCCAGCAGGGCGAGGTCCCGGGTGCCCGCGGCCGCGAGCAGCAGCACCTGCTGCGTGCCGTCCGGCAGCCCGGCCGACCGCGCCGCGAAGGCGTCCTGCAGACCCTGCGCGAGCGGCACCGGGACGCCGGCCTCCAGGCCGCGCAGGTCGTCGGGGCGCTCGGCGAGCTCGAGCAGCGCGAGCGGGTTGCCGGCGGTGGCGCGGTGCAGCACGGCCACCCGGTCGCGACCGACGGCGGGGCCGACCAGCGACGCCGCCGCGCCGACGGACAGGCCGGCCAGCGCCAGCGGAGCGAGCCCCGAGTCGGCCAACGGGGACGGCTCGCCGGCCCGCAGCGCCACCAGCACGGCCACCCGGTCGTTGACCAGCCGCCGCAGCGCGAACGCGATCGCCTCGGCGGACGGCCGGTCGAGCAGGTGGGCGTCGTCGACCAGGACCAGCAGGGGCTGGTCGTCGGCCGCCCTGCTGAGCAGGCCGAGGGTGGCCACCCCGACCCCGAACCGGTCCGGGCTCGGGCCCGACCGGGTGCGCAGCGCGACACCGAGGGCCTCCTGCTGCGGGGCCGGGAGCCGGGGCAGGAGGTCGGTGAAGGGAGCGCAGAGCTGGTGCAGCCCGGCGAACGGCACCTCCTGCTCCGAGGGTGAGCCGCCCACCTCGACCACGCGCATCCCGGACGCCCGCGACCGCGCGTCGGCCAGCACCGCGCTCTTGCCGATCCCGGGCTCGCCGGTCACCAGCAGCACGCCGCTGCCGCCGACCCGGGCGGCGGCCAGGAGCCGGTCGACCACCTGCTGCTCGTGCTCGCGTCCCACCAGCACCGGCGCAGTCTAGGGGGGTCACCTGATGCGTCGGTGGTCCTCGCGTCCCTAGCGTCCGCGGCATCGAGGTCCGCGCCGCCCGGCGCGGCCCGGACGAGGAGGACGGACCGATGACCGAGCTGCAGAACCGACCCGAGGACGCGCCGACGGCCGACGCCGTCGACCCGGACCGCCTGATGGCGTTCGTGCTCAAGGCGGTGGACGAGGTGGGCGCCACGCTCAACACCGCGCTGGTCGTCATGGGCGACCGGCTCGGGTACTACCGGGCGATGGCCGCGTCCGGGCCGACGACCCCGTCGCGCCTGGCCGACGACACCGGCACGGGTGAGCCGTACGCACGGGAGTGGCTCAACGCGCAGGCCGCCGGCGGCTACGTGGAGTACGACCCCGCGAGCGGCACCTACCTGCTGCGGCCCGAGCAGGCCGTCGCCCTCACCGACGAGGACAGCCCGGCGTTCCTGCCCGGCTTCTTCCAGATCGCGCTCGGCACCGTGCACGACTCCGACCACGTCGTGGAGGCGGCCCGCAGCGGGTCCGGCTACGGCTGGCACGAGCACGTGAGCGACGTGCACGTCGGGTGCGAGCGCTTCTTCCGCCCGGGGTACCACGCGCACCTCGTGGCGGAGTGGCTGCCGGCGCTCGAGGGCGTCGGCGACCGGCTGCGTGCCGGCGCCCGGGTGGCCGACATCGGCTGCGGGCACGGCGCGTCCACGATCCTGATGGCGCAGGCGTTCCCCGCCTCGACGTTCGTCGGGTCGGACTACCACGACGCCTCGGTCGAGGTCGCCCGCCAGCGGGCCGAGCGGGCCGGTGTCGGGGACCGGACCCGGTTCGTCACGGCGTCGGCCCAGACCTTCGGCGACGGGCCGTTCGACCTGGTGACCACGTTCGACGCGCTGCACGACATGGGCGACCCGGTGGGCGCGGCCCGCCGCGTCCGCGAGGTGCTCGCGCCCGACGGCACCTGGATGCTGGTGGAACCCGCAGCGGCGGACCGGGTCGAGGACAACCTGCACCCGATCGGACGGGCGTACTACGGCTTCTCCACCCTGCTGTGCACCCCCGCCTCGCTGTCGCAGGACGTCGGCCTGGCGATCGGGACCCAGGCGGGTCCGGCCCGGCTGCGCGACGTCGTGACGGCCGCGGGCTTCACCCGCTTCTCCGCCGTCGCCGGCACGCCGTTCAACACGGTCTACGAGGTGCGGCCCTGAGGTGAGGAGCACCATGGACGCCGTGCAGCCGTCGCCGCGTGGGAGGCAGCCGGACCGGTCCGGCACGGTGGTGGCGCCCGACGGCGTCGAGATCGCCTGGGAGGTCTTCGGCGACGGGCCCACGACGGTGCTGCTGATGCCGACCTGGTCGATCATCCACTCCCGGTTCTGGAAGGCCCAGGTGCCGTTCCTGGCCCGGCACCACCGGGTCGTCACCTTCGACGGTCGCGGGTCCGGGGCGTCGGGGCGCCCGGCGGGTCCGGCGGCCTACGGCCACGACCGGTGGGTGGCCGACACGCTCGCGGTGATGGCGGCGACCGGCACCGAGCAGGCGGTGCTGGTCGCCCTGTCCCGCGGGGCCGCGTGGTCGCTCGGCGTGGCGGCCGACCATCCCGACCGGGTCCTCGGGCTGTTCCTCATCGGTTCCTCCCCGGGGTTCGCCGCCGGTGCGCCGCAACGGCTCCGGGAGGGCTGGGCCCGGCCGGTGCGCGACCCGCAGGGCTGGGAGAAGTACAACCGGCACCACTGGGTCGACGGCGGCGCCGAGGACTTCTTCGCGTTCTTCTTCGGCCAGATGTTCCCCGAGCCGCACTCCACCCAGCAGATCGAGGACTGCATCGGGTGGGCCCGCGAGACGACCCCGCAGGTGCTGGTCGACACCACCGCCGCGACCATCGGCCTCGACGGCGCCGTGACCGCGGACGCCGCGGAGCTGTGCGCCCGGGTGCGCTGTCCCGTGGTCGTCGTGCACGGCACGGACGACCGCATCAGCCCGCCCGAGATCGGCCGCCGCCTCGCCGAGCTCACCGGCGGCACGCTGGTGCTGATGGAGGGCTCCGGGCACGGGCCGCTCGCCCGCGACCCGGTGGCGGTCAACCACCTGCTGGCCGAGTTCGTCGACCGGGTGAACCCGCCGGAGCCGTCGTCCGAGAGACCCCGTCCGTCGGCCCGGCACCGACCACGCCGGGTGCTCTACCTGTCCTCGCCCATCGGGCTGGGCCACGCCCGCCGCGACGTCGCGGTCGCCGCCGCGCTGCGCGAGCGGCACCCGGACGTGCAGGTCGACTGGCTCGCCCAGCACCCCGTCACGGCGGCGCTCGAGGCGGTCGGCGAACGGGTGCACCCGGCCTCACGCTCGCTGCTCTCGGAGTCCGCGCACGTGGAGGCCGTGGCCGACGAGCACGACCTGCACGCCTTCGACGCCGTCCGCGGCATGGACGAGGTGCTCGTCAACAACTTCATGGTCTTCGACGAGGTGGTGCGCGAGACGCCGTACGACCTCGTGGTGGGCGACGAGGCCTGGGACGTCGACCACCTGCTGCACGAGAACCCGTCGCTCAAGCGGTTCGCGTTCGCGTGGATGACCGACTTCGTCGGCTGGCTGCCGATGCCCGGTGCCGATCCGGAGGAGGTGCGCCTGACGGCCGACCACAACGCGCAGATGCTCGAGCAGCGGGAGCGTTTCCGCTGGGTGCGCGACCGCTCGGTCTTCGTCGGCGACCTCGATGACGTCGTGCCGGACACCTTCGGACCGGGGCTGCCGTCGATCCGCGACTGGACCCGGGACCACTACGACTTCCCCGGCTACGTCACGGGTTTCGACCCGGCCGACCTGCCCGACCGCGAGGCGCTGCGGGCCGAGCTGGGCTACCGGGACGACGAGAGGGTCTGCGTGGTGGCGGTGGGCGGGTCCGGGGTCGGGCACCACCTGCTCCAGCGGGTGCTCGACGCCGTGCCGCTGGTGCGCCGTCAGGACCCCGACGTGCGGTTCGTGGTGGTCGCCGGCCCGCGCATCGACCCGCGCTCGCTCCCCCGGCGGCGCGGGGCGCGCGTGGTCGGGCACGTGCCGGAGCTGCACCGCCACCTCGCCGCCAGCGACCTGGCGGTGGTGCAGGGCGGGCTCACCACGTGCATGGAGCTGACTGCCACCGGACGTCCGTTCGTGCGGGTCCCGCTGCGGCACCACTTCGAGCAGAACCTGCACGTGCGGCACCGCCTCGACCGCTACGGCGCGGGCCGCCACCTCGACTACGAGGACGCCTGCCGTCCCGACGCGCTGGCCGAGGTGGTGCTGGCGGAGATCGGTCGTGAGGTCAGCTATCGACCTGTGGCCGCTGACGGCGCGGCGAAGGCGGCGGACCTGCTCGCCGACCTGCTGTGAGGTGCGGGACGGTGCGCCTCAGCTGGCGGCGAGCCGGGCCTTCTCGGCCTCGACGTCGAAGTCGGCGGGTGGCCACTGCGGGTCGAGCCCGGTGAGGGTGTCGAGCAGCAGCTGCTGCACCGCCCAGCGTGCGTACCACTTGCGGTCGGCGGGGACGACGTGCCACCGGGCGGCGCGCGTCGAGCAGCGGGTGAGCGCGATCTGGTACGCCTCCTGGTAGGCGTCCCACAGGAGCCGCTCGTCGACGTCGCCGGGGTTGTACTTCCAGTACTTGTCCGGACGGTCGAGCCGCTCGGCGAGCCGCTCCTTCTGCTCCTTGTCGGACACGTGCAGCATCACCTTGACGACCGTGGTGCCCTGCTCGGCGAGCCGGCGCTCGAAGTCGTTGATCTGCTCGTACCGCTCCTCCACCGCCTCTGCCGGGGCGAGCGAGCGCACGCGGGCGATGAGGACGTCCTCGTAGTGCGACCGGTCGAAGACGCCGATGAGACCCGGTGCGGGCAGCGCCTTCTCGATCCGCCAGAGGAAGTCGTGCGCGCGCTCCTCCTCGGTGGGGGCCTTGAACGAGCGCACGTGCACGCCCTGCGGGTCGACCGCCCCCACCACGTGGCGCATGATGCCGCCCTTGCCGGAGGTGTCCATCCCCTGCACCACCAGCAGCACCGAGCGTCTGCCACCGGCCGTCCCCTCGGCGAACAGGCGCTCCTGCAGTCCCGAGAGCTGTTCCGTGCCGGCGAGCAGAGCGGCTCTGCCCGCTGCCTTGTCGCCGTCGAAACCCGGTGTGCCCCGGGTGTCGACGTCCGCGAGCCGGAAGCCGCCGTCCACGGCCAGCTCGTCGGCCAGCGCCGACGGGGCCAGGGTCTCGGACTTGTCGGCCACCTCCTGCGCCTTCTCGACCGCCGCCTCGGCGACCTCCTGCGCTGCGTCTCCCGGTGTCTTCGCCACGGGCCGACCCTAGACCTGTGACCGCAGCCCGGCCCTGTCACGATGGGGACGTCCGTCCCGTCGGAGTCGTGAGGAGGTGCGCCCGTGACCACCACGCCCGACGAGGCCGCGCGCGTGTTCGAGCACGAGCGCCGGCGGCTGCTCGGCATCGCCTACCGCCTGACCAGCAGCTGGGCCGACGCCGAGGACGTCGTGTCCGACGTGTGGCCCCGGTTCGCCGCGCACGCGGACGAGATCCGCTCCCCCGCAGCCTGGCTCACCACGGTGGTCAGCCGAGCCGCGCTCGACCTGCTCAGATCGGCCCGGGTCCGCCGCGAGCAGTACGTCGGCCCCTGGCTCCCCGAGCCGCTGCTGCACGACTGGGACGGCACACCCCTCGGTGCGCGCACGGACGACCCCGCCGAGCTGGCCGAGCTGGGCGAGTCGGTGCGGATGGCTTTCCTCGTCGTGCTCGACCGGCTCTCGCCGGAGCAGCGGGTGGCGGTGGTGCTGCACGACGCGCTCGACCTGCCGTTCGACCAGGTCGCCCAGGTGCTCGACGTCTCCGTCGAGGCGGCGCGGCAGCACGCCGTCCGCGGCCGCCGACGGCTGCACGAGGCCGCGCTGCCGCCGCCGTCGCACCTGAGCGAGCAGCAACGGGTGCTCGGCGAGCTGCAGCAGGCCCTGGTGTCCGGCGACCCCGAGCGGATCGCGGCGCTGCTCGCGCCCGACGTCGCCCTGGTGGCCGACCACGCCGGCCGGGTCACCGCCGCCGGCCGCCGCCTCGACGGCGCCGAGGAGGTGGCGCGCTTCCTGGCCGGGCTGGCGCGGATCGCCGAGTGGGACCTGGTCTCGTTCCGGGCCGTCCTGGTGAACGGGCAGGCGGGCTTCGTCGTCCACAACGGCTCGAGCAAGCCGCGCACCGCCGCGGTCGGGGTCTACGCGTTCACCGTCCACGACGGCGTCGTGCAGGCCGTGCACGCGGTCCTCGCACCCGACAAGGTGGAGCGCTACCGCGAGCTCGACGCCGGCTGAGCGTCCTCGCGGCCCACCATCGCCAGCGAGCACGCGTCGCCGGAGCTGAAGCCCTGCGAGGTGATGCCGAGCGCCGAGTTGAAGCGTCCGCGCATGTTCTCCAGCGCGGCCCAGAACGTCAGCTCGACCACGCCGGCCTCGCCGAAGTGGCCCACCAGGTCGGCCACCATCTCGCCGTCGACCTCCACCGGGTCGGCCGAGATCGCCTCGGCGTAGGCGAACGCCGCCCGGGTCGCCGCGTCGAAGACGTGGCCTGGCGCGTCGCGCCAGGTCACCGCGTGGCGGAGCACCGCCGGGTCGAGCCCCTGCTGCTCCCACCGGCTCGCGCCGAAGTCGATGCACCACGAGCAGCCGAGCCGGCACGAGACCACGAACGTGACGAGCTCCGGGAGGTGCTCGGGCAGCACCGACCGGGCACGCTGCGCCCCGGTCTCGAGCATCGCCCACGGCACGAGGACCCCTGGTCGGTGCGCCATCGCGCCGAGGGTGTCGGTGTCGCGGCCCATCATCGACCGCCCGGCGCGCAGCAGCAGCCGGGTGCCGAGCGACGGCCGGCGGGCGAAGGTGGTCGGGTCGGTGTTGATCCTGGGCACGGGTTCTCCTCCTGGTGTCCTGCGCACTGTGCGTCCGCCTGCTCGACGGGAACGGGGCGGCGGACGTGACAGACGTGCCCGGTGCACCCCTGGCCCGTCGAACCGGGCGGGAGGATGATCGGCCGCGCGGGGACGTCGTCGGGAGGCCGCCATGCCGCAGGAGCACGACAGCGCGTACGACGTCCTGCGCACCTACCGCTACCTGCGGCTCGCGATGGTGCTGCTGGTGCTGATGCTCGGAGGCGCCCTGCTGCTGCAGATCGTCGCCGACGACGGCGAGCTGGAGCAGTCGATCAGCGCGTACTACTACACACCGGTGCGGTCGGTGTTCGTGGCGGCCCTGTGCGCGATCGGCACCTGCCTGATCGTGCACCGGGGCCGCAGCGACCTGGAGGACGTGCTGCTCAACGCGGCCGGGTTCCTGGCGTTCTTCGTCGCCTTCGTGCCCACCAGACCCGAGACCGACTGCGTCCCGGACGATCTCGCGAAGGAGGTCACGGACGCCATCACCAACAACACCTGGGCGATCCTGGCCGCGGGACTCGTCGCGTTCGTGGTCGCGCTGTTCCTCGTGCCGCCCGACGAGCGGTCCGTGCGCACCACGGCCAGCCGGATCGCGCTGGGCGCCTCGGTGCTCGTCTACGTCGGCCTCGCGGTGTTCTTCATCGGGTTCCCGGACCAGTTCACCTGCTACGGCCACAACACCGCGGCGATCTCGCTGTTCGCCGGCGTCGTCGCCGTGGTGGTGCTGAACGCCCTGGCCCTGGCCCGCCGGCGAGCGGCTCACAGCGGCCGGTCCGTGCGGTCCCACCTGCTCAACCGGTACTCGGTCGGGTTCCTGGTGATGCTCGCCGCGGCTGCGGTCGTCGGCGTGCTGGCCGGAGGTGGTCTGGCCGAGTGGGTGTTCTGGCTCGAGGCGGTGCTGATCGCCGGCTTCCTCGGGTTCTGGCTGATGCAGACGTTCGAGCTCTGGCAGGGCGAGGAGTCCGAGCAGGAGGAGTTCATGCCTGGCTGACGTATTGACAACTTCGTTTGTCCAATGGCACGGTCAGGGCATGGCCAACCAGGACGCGACGGCGCGCGCGGCGCAGGTGGCGCTGGTCGACGACCCCGACCGCCTGCTCGCGGCGTTGTCACCCCTGCGCCGCCGGCTGCTCGACGCGCTGACCGAGCCCGCGTCGGCGACGGTGCTGGCCGCCCGGCTCGGGCTCGCGCGGCAGAAGGTCGGGTACCACCTGCGGGTGCTCGAGCAGGCCGGGCTGGTCGAGCTGGCCGAGCTGCGGCAGCGACGCGGCTTCACCGAGCGCGTGCTGCGCCGCAGCGCCACCACCTTCGTCGTCGACCCGGACGTGGTGCCCGCCGCGGGGTCGGCGACGTCCGGTGTGGCACGGCGCGACCGGCACGCGGCAGAGCACCTCGTCGCCACCGCCGCCGACGTCGTGCGCGACGTGACCCGGATGCAGGCCGCCTCCGACGCGCGCGGCCGGCGGTTGCTGACCTTCACGCTGGAGACCGAGGTCGCCCTCGCGCAGCCGGCTGAGCTGCACGCGTACACCGACGCCCTCGCCGAGGCCGTCGCCGAGGTCACCCGGCGCTTCCACTCCCCCGGCGGACGGCGCTACCGCGTCGTCGCCGGCGGCCACCCCGCACCCCGACCCCGCCACCAGGAGGCACCGTGAACGACGTCCCCCAGACCGAACCCGTCCGAGTGCTGCAGGACGGCGACGACGTCTCGATCGAGGTCACCGTCGCCGCTCCGGTCGCGACCGTGTGGGAGCACCTGCGCGACCCCGCGCTGATCGCCCGCTGGCACGGATGGGACGACCCGGGCCTGGACGAGGAGATCGCGCTCATCTACGGGCACGGTGCGCGCGAGGGCGACCGTCCCTACGTGCTGGAGACCAAGGGCGGCGCCGCTCCCGGGTCGTTCGAGCACGGCGACCGGTTCGACCTGCGCGAGGACGACGCCGGCACCGTCGTGCGCATCACGCGCGGCCCGAAGGGCATCGACCCGGACTGGGACGCGATGTACGACGACATCACCCAGGGCTGGGTGTCGTTCCTGGCGCAGCTTCGGTTCGCCGTGGAGCGGCAGCGCGGGCACGGCAGGCGCACCGTGTTCCTCGCCTCGGGACCCTCGGCCGCCGGTGCGCGCGAGCTGCTCGGCCTCGACGGGCTCGCCGTCGGCGACCCGGCCGTGATCGCGGAGCCGCCCGTCTCCGGCACGACCTGGTTCCGCACCGAGCACCAGACGGGCGTGACGGCCGAGGCGTACGGGCCGGGCCTCGTCGTGGCGGCGGACAGCCCGTCCGCGTCGATGGTGATCGTCAGCACCTTCGGTCTCGACGATGCCGCGTTCGCCGAGGTGGAGCGCACCTGGCGCACCTGGTGGGCAGCCGACGTCGAGCAGGCCGAGGCCGGACCGGCGTCCTAAACTGGGGCAGGTGCACTCCTTCTCCGTCTGGGCTCCTTCTCCCACGTCCGTCGAGCTCGTCCTGCCCGCCACGTCCGAGCGGGTGACGATGACGCGCGGCGACGACGGCTGGTGGAGCGCCGACGTCGCCGACGCCGGGCACGGGACCGACTACTGGTACTCCCTCGACGGCGCCGACCCGGTGCCCGACCCCCGGTCGGCGTGGCAGCCCGACGGCGTGCACGGGCCCAGCCGGGTCTTCGACCCCTCGCTGCACCGGTGGGACGACGGCTCGTGGACGGGTCGCGACGTGCGCGGGGCGGTGTTCTACGAGCTGCACGTCGGGACCTTCACCGACGAGGGGACGCTGGACTCCGCCGTCGCCCGGCTCGACCACCTGGTGCAGCTCGGGGTCGACGTCGTCTCGCTGATGCCGGTGGCAGCCTTCCCGGGCCGGTGGGGCTGGGGCTACGACGGCGTGGACCTGTACGCGGTGCACGAGCCGTACGGCGGTCCGGAGGCCCTGCAGCGGTTCGTCGACGCGTGCCACGGGCGCGGTCTCGCGGTCTGCCTCGACGTGGTCTACAACCACCTCGGACCGAGCGGGAACTACCTGCACGGCTTCGGTCCGTACTTCACCGACAAGCACCACACGCCGTGGGGCCAGGCGGTGAACCTCGACGACGACGGCAGCGAGCAGGTGCGCCGGTTCGTGGTCGACAACGCGCTGCGCTGGTTCCGTGACTTCCACGTCGACGCCCTGCGGCTCGACGCCGTGCACGCGCTCGTCGACGACTCGGAAACCCACCTGCTCGCCCAGCTGTCGGACGAGACGGCGTCTCTCGCTGCTGAGCTCGGGCGGCCGCTCGGGCTGGTCGCCGAGTCCGACCTCAACGACGCGCGGATGGTGACGCCCACCGCCGACGGCGGGCTGGGCATGACGGCGCAGTGGAACGACGACTTCCACCACGCGGTGCACGCGCTGACGACCGGTGAGCGGCAGGGCTACTACGTCGACTTCGGCGAGTACACGACGCTGGCCAAGGTGCTCACGTCGGTGTTCTTCCACGACGGCGGCCGATCCACCTTCCGCGACGCCGACTGGGGCGCCCCGGTGGACCGCTCCGCCGTGGGCGGGCACGCCTTCCTGGCGTACACCAGCGACCACGACCAGGTGGGCAACCGGGCGGTGGGCGACCGGCCGTCGCAGAACCTCTCCCCCGGCGTGCTGGCGGTGGCCGCCGCGCTGACGCTGACCTCGCCGTTCACGCCGATGCTGTTCATGGGCGAGGAGTGGGGCTCGGTGACGCCGTGGCAGTTCTTCACCGACCACGGCGAGCCGGACCTGGCGGAGTCGATCCGCGAGGGCCGGCGGCGCGAGTTCGCCGAGCACGGCTGGGCCGCGGAGGTGCCCGACCCGCAGGACCACGCGACCCGCGACGCCTCGGTGCTCGACTGGGAGGAGATCGCCGCGCAGCCGCACCAGCGGCTGCTGGCGTGGCACCGCGAGCTGGTCTCGCTGCGCCGCCGCGAGGACGACCTGCGCGACGACCGGCTCGACCGGGTCGAGGTCGAGCACGACGAGGCGGCGGGGTGGTTCGTGGTGCGCCGCGGCGCGCTGCGGGTGGTGCTCAACCTCTCGAGCGACCCGGTCACCGTCCCGCTCGACGTCACCGCGACCGCCACTCTCGCGGCGTGGGACGGCGCGATGCTCGGCCCGGACGGCGTGACGCTGCCCGGCCCGTCGGCCGCGGTCGTGCGGGTCGCCTGACGCTCCTATCGCTGTCAGGCCGTGCGGCGGTGCCACGCGAGCATCGCGTGGTTGAGCTGGACGACCGGTTCGGTACTGCTGGTCGTCGATGGGTGGCCGAGGACCGGTGGTGGGTGTGAGGTGTAGGTGTGGCCGGTCGGGGTGGTGGTGGTGACGGTGCCGTCGGGATCTCGTTGCGCCGACCAGCCCGGTGCTTGTTTGGCGAGGTTGCAGCGGCGGCAGAGGCCTTGGGCGTTCTCGCGTGCGGTGGGGCCGTCGTCGGCGTAGTCCTCGACGTGGTCGGTCTCGGCGATCGGGGCGTCGCACCACGGGGTGCGGCAGGACTGGTCGGAGAGCCGGACCAGGTGGGCCAGTCCGTCGGGGAAGCGGCGGGAGCGGGAGTCCATCGCGACCAGGGCGGTGCGGTCGGGGGTGGTGTAGAGCCGGCGGAGCCAGGCCCGCCCGGCCGCACCGGCGCGGGTGACCAGGGTGCGGGCGATCAGGCCGGGGATCGGGACGGGGACCTGGCCGCGGGCGTGGACCGTGGCCGAGGCGCCGCCGTGGCCGAGCAGGGTGGTGTCGGTCATCACCAGGTCGACGTGCACGGGCACGGGCTCGGTGAGCGGGTCGCGGCCGGTGACCCTGGCGACGAACGCGTCGGCCATCACCTGCCCGCGTGAGCGGGGGTCTCCGGTGGCGGCGGCGCGGGCGGCGTCCTGCCGCAGCGCCGCGAAGCACGCCACGCCCTCGGCCACCGGCACCAGCGCGGTGAGGTAGACCATCGTGTCCGGCGCGGGTCGGATCGTGACGGTGCGGTCGGCCTCGGCCTTGGCGGCTCGTGCCACCGCCGACTGCGGGTCGAGCTTCTGCGCCAGGCCCTTGGCGGCCCGGACCAGCGTCCCCTCCGAGGTCCCCGCCTCGTTCAGCATCGTCTCCAGCCGGGTGTCGACCTCGGCCCGGTCGTGCGCCTGCAGCACGGCGGTCTCGCGGACCAGGCAGGTCGCTGCCCACTCGGTGATCCGACCGTCGCTCAGAGCCGCCATCGTGCAGGGCATCTCGTGCACCAGCGCCGTGGCCATCCCGACGAACCTGCCACCTCGGTGCGGGGACTCACCCCGCGCCAGCGCCACCTGCTCGCCCACCCCACGGTGGGCCCGCTGGTTCGGCACCCCGGCCGCGACCTGCGCGGCCCGCTGCGAGACCACCAGCTCGGCCGTGACCCGGGCCTGCGCCGCCGAGGCCGCCCGCTTCAACTCCTCCAGCTCCCGGATCTGCTCCACGCGCCCAGCATCGTCACCAGCCACCTCGAGCGTGCGCACGTCGGCGACCATCGTCGCGACAGGGGTCGGAGCGTCATCGAACACGTGTTCGATCCTACTCCTATCAGCCCTCCGGAACAACCATTTCGCTGTACTCGATTCGACTCAGCCGCCGCCCGTGGCGACGCCCGAGATTCCTGCTACCTGAGCGTGAGCCCAATGGGCTCCCCGCGCGGGCCTAGGTGGGTCTCAGCGGTCCGAAATGGGTAATTCTGAGCGTGCCATGGCGGTCAGCCTCGAGAGGGCGCGGCGGTACTTCTTCCGGTAACCACCCGCGAGCATCTCGTCGCTGAACAACGCGTCGAGCCGCGCGCCGGACGACCGCACCACGACGTCGCGGTCGTACATCCGGTCCACGAGCGCCACCAGCCGGAGCCCCACGTTCTGGTCGGTGACCTGCTCGACCCGGGACCACAGCGCCACCTGCACGTCGTCGAGCAGCGCGCCGTAGCGACTCGGATGCACCCGGGCGAGATACGTTGTCAACGAACCGAAGTCGTCGTGCGCTACGCCGCCACGAGCGCCAAGACCAGTGAGCTCGTCGTCCGCCAGCGGCTCCGGTGGCACCGGGTTGCCGCGGTGCCGGTAGTCCTCGCCGTCGATGCGCAGCACGTCGAAGTGGCCCGCCACCGCCTGGATCTCGCGCAGGAAGTCGTCGGCGGCGAAGCGACCCTCCCCGAGGGCGTCCGGCAGCGTGTTCGAGGTGGCCGCGAGCCGCACACCGGCGTCCGCCAGCTCGCGCAGGAGCCGCGCCATCAGCACGGTGTCGCCAGGATCGTCGAGCTCGAACTCGTCGATGCAGACCAGCCGGTTCGCCGACAACGCGTCGACGGCAGACCGGAAGCCCAACGCCCCCACCAGGTTCGTGTACTCGACGAACGTGCCGAACGCCTTCGGCCCGGGCACCGCGTGCCAGAGCGCGGCGAGCAGGTGCGTCTTGCCCACGCCGAAGCCGCCGTCGAGGTAGACCCCCGGACGCGTTTCCGGTGCCGACCGGCGCAACAACCGCCGAAGCCGGCCGGCTGCCGGCTCGGCCGCGGCGAACGCCCGCAGGACGTCGACCGCGGCCTGCTGACTCGGTTGCGCGGGGTCGGGCAGGTAGTCGTCGAACGACACCGAGGCGAAGTGCGGCGGCGGTACGAGGTCGGCGATCAGCCGGTCCCGGGGCACGACGGGGTCGCGGTCGACCAGCCGGGACGGGGACGCAGCCACGAGCGCCGAGCCTAGTGACCCCGCTCGGAGCACGGCCGGGTCCGGCGTCCGGGTCACGAGGGCGGCGCTCGGCCCCACGGCACGCCCTCGCGGCGTACGGTTCCGCGGATGGAGGTCCGACCCGGCGACGGCGCCGCGGGCGACAGGGCGGGGGCGGGGAGCGCGGCCGCCGCCGTGCGCGACTACCTGCTCGAGCAGGTGTCGGCGCTGCACTGGGCCGTGGCCGACGGCGACGTCCACGACGCCCGGGTGGCGTGCCGCCGCACCCGCAGCGTGCTGCTGGCCCACCTCGACCTGTTCTCGCCCACGCAGCACGACCACGTCGTGCAGGTCGCCGGACGGGCGAGGGACCTGGGCCGCGACCTGTCCGCGGCGCGCGACGCCGAGGTCGTCGAGGACGTCGTGCGTGGCTGGGCGGCCGAGCAGGCGTGGCCGCAGCCGCGCCTGGACCGGGCGCTCCGGCTCCTCGGGCCCGCCGGTGCGAGCGACGGCGCCGTCGACCGTGCCCGCACCGGCCTGGTGTCGCTCGCCGACCAGGTGGCGGCGGTGGCCTCGTCGTCGGTGTGGGGACCGGACGCGTCCGCGGCGGCGGCGCCAGGACTCGGCGGCACGAGGGCCACCGAGCACGAGCGCCTGCACCGCCGGGTCGCCCGCGCCCGCCGATCGCGGAGCGACCCGGCGGTCGACACCCGGTGGCACGACGTCCGAAAGGCGGCGAAACGGCTCCGTTACACCGCCGAGGTGGCGCACCAGTCGGGCGATCTCACCGCCGGCCCGGTGGCGGCGACCGCCCGCCGGCTGCAGACCGCGCTCGGTGACCTGCAGGACCTGCACCTGGTGGGAGCACGCCTGCGCGAGCTCGCCCAGGACGGCGCCCCCGGCGACCCCGAGCTCGTGGCCGACCTGACGCACCAGGCCGGCACCGCCACGGCGGCGGCACGCTCCGACCTCGAGGAGGCCCTGCGGGAGGCCGTCCCCGGGCTGGTGGGAGGATCAGGAGGTCCCACCACCGACGTCCCGGAGGACCTGTCGTGACCCTTCCCGTCGACACCGACCCGGCGTTCGCCGCCTACGCCCACCCCGAGCGCCTCGTCAGCACCCAGTGGCTGGCGGACCACCTCGGCGACGAGCGCCTCGCGGTCGTCGAGAGCGACGAGGACGTGCTCCTCTACGAGACCGGCCACATCGAGGGTGCCGTCAAGGTCGACTGGCACCTCGACCTCAACGACCCCGTCACCCGCGACTACGTCGACGGCGAGGGCTTCGCCCGGCTGGTGGGCGGCAAGGGCATCGGCCGCGACACCACGGTGGTGATCTACGGCGACAAGAACAACTGGTGGGCGGCCTACGCGCTCTGGGTGTTCACCCTGTTCGGCCACGAGGACGTCCGGCTGCTCGACGGCGGGCGTACCAAGTGGGAGGCCGAGGGCCGCGAGTACACCACCGACGTCCCGTCACCCGCAGCCGTCGAGTACCCCGTCGTCGAGCGCGACGACGCCTCGATCCGCGCGTTCCTCGACGACGTGAAGGCGCACCTCGGCAAGCCGATGGTCGACGTCCGGTCCCCCGAGGAGTACACCGGCGCCCGCACGCACATGCCGGCCTACCCCGAGGAGGGCGCGCTGCGCGGCGGGCACATCCCCGGCGCGCAGTCGGTGCCGTGGGCCCGCGCCGCCGCCGAGGACGGCACGTTCAAGCGGCGCGACGAGCTCGAGGCGATCTACCAGGGCGAGAAGGGCCTGTCCCCGAGCGACGACGTCGTCGCCTACTGCCGCATCGGCGAGCGGTCGAGCCACACCTGGTTCGTCCTGACCCACCTGCTCGGGTTCGAGAAGGTGCGCAACTACGACGGCTCGTGGACCGAGTGGGGCAACGTCGTGCGGGTCCCCATCGTCAAGGGCGAGGAGCCCGGCGAGGTGCCGTCGCGGTGAGCGACGTCGCCCTGCCCCCGGCGCTGCAGGAGATCGCCGACGACTTCGCCGCGATGGGCGTGCCGGACCGCCTGCAGCTGCTGCTCGACTTCAGCCGCGAGCTGCCCGCGCTCCCCGAGCGGTACACCGAGCACCCCGAGCTCCTCGAGCCGGTGCCGGAGTGCCAGTCCCCGATCTTCCTGGCCACCGAGGTCGACGGCACCGGTGCGGACGCCCCCGTGCGGCTGTTCTTCCAGGCGCCGGCGGAGGCGCCGACGACGCGCGGCTTCGCGGGCATCCTGGCCGAGGGGCTCGCCGGCATGACGGCGGGCGAGGTCGTCGCGGTGCCGGACGACCTGTCCGACCGCCTCTCGCTGGCCGACGCCGTGAGCCTGCTGCGGCTGCGCGGGATGGCGGGCATGCTCGGCCGGATCAAGCGCCAGGTGCGGGAGAAGGCCGGGCTCTGATGCGCGAGCTGCGCGCGGCCGGGCACGACCTCGACCGCGACGCGCTCGTCGACCTCTACGCCTACCCCGACCCCGTCCCTCACCGCGGCTGGGTGCGGGCCAACATGGTGTCGACCCTCGACGGCGCGGTGAGCGGCGACGACGGGCTCTCCGGGTCGATCGGCTCGCCGGCAGACAAGCGGGTCTTCTCCGTCCTCCGCGGGCTCGCCGACGTGGTCGTCGCTGGCGCGGGAACCGTCCGGGCAGAGGGGTACTCGCGTCCCAGGGCCAAGGCGGAGGACGGAGAGCGGCGCGAGGAGGCAGGGCAGGCGCCGCAGCCCTGTCTCGCCGTCGTCACGGCGTCGGGCGAGGTGCCCGACCGGCTCCTCGAGGCACCGGGACGCGACGACTCCGGTTGGCGGGTCGTCGTCCTGGCGGCCTCGAGCACCGACGCCGGCCGCCTCCGGCGCCTGCGGTCGGCTCTCGGCGACGACTGCGTCCTGCTGGCCGGCGACGAGACCGTCGACGCCGCAACGGCTCTCGACTCGCTCTCCGGACTCGGACTGCGCCGGGTGCTCATCGAGGGAGGTCCGTCGCTGCTCGGCCGCTGGCTCGAGGCGGGGGTCGTCGACGAGCTCTGTCTCACCACCTCGCCCGTGGTCGTGGGCGGCGACGCGGGCCGGGTGGTGTCCGGTCCGCCGGTGCACGCCGAGGGCCCGTGGCGGCTCGCCCACCTGGTCGAGGACGACGGCACCCTGCTGGCCCGCTGGGTGAGGGTCTGATCGTCAGGGGTGCTCCCGCAACCAGGCGAGGACCTCGGCGACGTGCCCGTCCGGCGGGAACGCCGGGTAGAACACGTGCTCGACCAGGTCGTACCGGAGCACCAGCGTCTGGCGCGCGTAGAGCCGCCGACCGGCCGTCTCGAAGGTCGGCAGGCGCAGGGCGTCGGCGAGCCGGAGGTCGGGGTCGGACAGCAGCGGGTACGGCAGGTGCGGCCGCGAGCACCGGGGATGTCGTCCCACCCGGGCAGCGCGTCGACACCCGGCCTCCCCGTGCGCGGGTAGAGGAACAGGACGGTGCGGGCGCCGGACGGTCACGCACGGAGACGACCTGGCCGGTGGTGGAGGCGAGGGCGAGGTCGGGCACCGCCAGGCCGGGCAGGTGATCGGCGGCACCGTCGTCGACCGGGACGGGCAGGTCGTCGGGCAGGACCGACGGGTCGTGCGTGCTCACAGGTGCTGGAGCAGGAACCGCGCCACCTCCCGCTCCCAGCGGTCGGGGTCGGTGTTCCACTCCCGGCAGTGCCGGGCGTGCGGGAACGACACGAAGGTCACGAGGTCCGGACGGGCCTGGGCCAGCCGGCGGGACGGACCGGACGGGACGAACTCGTCGTCGTCGCTGTGCACGAGCAGGACGGGCAGCCGCAGCTCGGCGGCGCGGGTGACCCAGTCGAGGCGGCGCAGGTCGACCGGGGCGTCGGTGCCGACGACGCGACGCCAGGCCTTGTCGGCCATCATCATCAGCCCGAGCCGGCTGATCGGCAGCGGCAGCCGGTTCATCTGCGCGTGGTGCTCCAGCACGTCCTTCCAGTCGATCACCGGCGAGTCGAGCACGAGCGCCCGCACCCGGTCGGCGGTCCACGAACGGGAGACGTGCTGCAGGACGATCGCTCCGCCCATCGACCACCCGAACAGCACCACCTGCGAGGCACCGTGCTCGAGCGCGTGCAGCACCGCGGCTTCGACGTCCTGCCACTCGGTGTCGCCGAGGCTGAGCCGGCCGCCGTCGGTGCTCGGGCCCTCGGGGTCGTTGCGGTAGCTGGGTACGAGGATCGGCATGCCCAGGCGGTTGAGCAGCGGCACCGCCCGCAGGCACTCCTCGCGGGTGGCGCCTCGACCGTGGACGAGGACCGCCCACACGTCGCGGCGCTTGACGTCCTTGGGCGGCGGGACGTACCAGGTGGGCAGAGGCCCTGCGTCGGAGACGATCTCGACGTCCTCGTGGCGCAGGCCGAGGGCGGACGTAGGCGTGCCGGTGTAGTAGTACTGGTTCCAGCGCGCCGGGCCCGGGAGCAGCTTGCCCTGCTCGACCGCCTCGACCCGCCGGGTGACCGTCCCGGCGCGCAGGTCCTTCTCGAGGATCTCACCGAGCCGCACGTGGCCCTGACCGCGGCTGAGCCACAACCCGTACCGGCCCGGCGACGTGGTCTCCGGCGTCGCGGCGAGGGTGACCGTGCCCGCTCCGACGCTGCGCACCACGACGTCGTCGGCCTTGACCCGGTCGGGGGTGACCACCCGGCGGGCGAAGTACGCGGCCGCGCCGGAGACCGCTGCGCCGGCGACGACGACCGCTCCGCCGCCGACGGCCGCGCTGATCGCCGCAGCGCGCGCCACGGGGTGCTTGTGGGTGCTCACCGGCGGCCCTCCGGAGCGGGTGCGTCGCCGGCGACGTCGAGCGCCCAGACGACCAGGGGCACCTGGAGCGGCAGCCGCGTGAGCGTGAGCACCTTCGTGCGGGTGCTCGCCCGGGGCGAGCGGACCGCGCGGGCGGCCATCGTCACGTTGCCCGGGAACACGCCGAGGAACAGCGCCGCGCTGGCGAGCGCACCGAGCCGGCGGGTGCGCGGGACGACCAGCGCCGCCGCGCAGGCGATCTCGGCCACGCCGGAGCCGTAGACCCATGGCCGTGGGGCACCGAGGCGCTTCGGGATGAGCGAGTCGTACGGCGCCGGGGCCACCAGGTGCAGCGCGCCGGCCACGCCGAGCACGCCGGCGAGCGCCCGCCAGCCCGGACGCCGCGGGCTGCGCTCGTTGCCGGTCACGGGACCGATCATGTCACCCGGGTGCCGAGCACCTCGGCGAGGTCGAACGTGACGGGCCGCTCGAGCTGGTCGTAGGTGCAGCTCTCGGGGTCGCGGTCGGGGCGCCAGCGCACGAACTGCGCCACGTGCCGGAACCTGGCGCCCTCCATGTAGTCGTACTTCACCTCGAGCACCCGCTCCGGGCGCAGCGGGACGAACGACAGGTCCTTGCCGCCGTTCCACCGGCTGCCCTCGTTGCGGCGAGGGGTGCGCTCGCCGCCTGCGTGCGCCGCCCAGTTCCAGGGGTGGCCCTCGAGCTCGGTGACCAGCGGCTGGAGCTCGACCATGAGCTCCTTGCGCCGGGCCATCGAGAACGCGCCGCACACCCCCACCGACGACAGCACGCCGCGCTCGTCGAACAGCCCGAGCAGGAGCGAGCCCACGGCGTCCGGGCCGGACTTGTGCACCCGGTAGCCGGCGAGCACGCAGTCGGCGGTGCGCTCGTGCTTGATCTTCCACATGACGCGCTTGTCGGGCTGGTAGGCGATGTCGAGCGGCTTGGCGATCAGGCCGTCGAGCCCGGCGCCCTCGAACTGCTCGAACCAGCGCTGCGCCTCCTCGACGTCGCGGGTGAGCGGCGTGACGTGCACGCGGGCGGAGGGGTCGGCGGCGGCCGGCCCGAGGGCCGCCTCCAACGCCGCCCGGCGCTCGTGCTGCGCCCGGCCGGTGAGGTCGTCGTCGCCGAGCGCGAGCAGGTCGAAGGCGACGAAGCTCGCGGGGGTCTGCTCGGCGAGCATCCGCACCCGGCTGTCGGCCGGGTGGATGCGCTGCTGCAGCGCCTCGAACTCCAGCCGGTTGCCGGCGGTGTCGGCGACGATGATCTCGCCGTCGACCACCGCACGGTCCGGGAAGTGCTCGAGCACGGCGGCGACGACGTCGGGGAAGTAGCGCGTGAGCGGCTTCTCGTTGCGGCTGCCGATCACGACCTCGTCGCCGTCGCGGAAGACGATCGAACGGAAGCCGTCCCACTTGGGCTCGTACATCATGTCCGGCGGGATCGCCTTGACCGGCTTGGCCAGCATGGGTTTCACGGGCGGCATGACGGGCAGGTCCATGCCGCCAGTCTGCCCGTCCGGGCCGACGGTGCGGGTCCGGAGCCGGTGGATCTTGCGACGACGGCAGGCGACGGCCGACACGGGGTCCACGCTCAGGGGACCCAGGGGCGTCGAGACCGCCGTCGTGTCCTTCCAGCAGGACGCCGGGGTGAACCACGACCCCGAGACCGACCGACCCGGTGACGGGCTACCCGGACGCCTGCGCCGCCGGCACGCTGGGTGTGGTCTGCGCGACGTCCGACGAGACGGGCAGCTGGGGCTACGACGACGTCGCCGGTCTCCCGGAGATCAAGGACCTGGAGATCGTGGTGCTCGACCAGCCGATCGCGCTGCCGGAGCACGGGTCGCTCGCCGAGGTCGGTTTCCCCGACGGCCTCGACACCGGCGGGGGCTGCAGGACGTGGTGTCCACGGCCAGCGGCTACGGCCTGTCGTACGGCGGCTACACCTCGAACGACGTCGTGGCCGTCCCCTCGTTCGGCCTGAACTCCTACGGCCGCGCGACGGACTTCAGCTACCGCGTCGACACCCCGGGCCGCGCACGACTGGATCCGCTCGGTCGTCGGTGACGCGGCGTTCGCCCAGATCGAGGTCGTCGGGCGCTGAGAACCGGTTCCACCACCACGCAGCGCCCTGCCGGACCGTCGGTCCGGCGGGGCGTCCTGCTTGCGGCCTCAGGTGTTGCGGTTGATCGTCGCCGGCGCGGCGAGCATCTGCTTGACGCGGGCGTCGAAGTCCTTCATCACGAAGCCCTTCGTGTCCACCTTGCGACCATCAGGTAGGGCCCACGTCCCGTGCCGGATGTCCCAGTTCGTGTCGCGGCCCAGGGCGTGCAGGATGGACGCGACGAGCCGCTGGTAGGCGTCCAGCTGCTGGGCCGGCCACGGACCGCCCTTGCCCGCGTTCTCGGCCTCGATCCCGAGGAAGTGGGTGTTGCCGGCCCGGACGCCCTTCCAGTGACCGGTACCGGCGTGGAAGGCGCGACCCTCGGTGACCAGGTAGATCGTGCCCGACCGGCCGAGGCCGAAGTTGCACAGCGGACCGCTCAGCCCCGGTCGCCCCTTGGTGACGACCCCCAGGCTCGGGTAGTCGCCGGGGGCGGAGTCGGGGGTGGCGGTGTGGTGCATCATCACGCCGAGGACCTGACCCATCGGGCCGTGCCCGCCGACCCAGGCGGCCTTCACCGGGAAGCCGGTGCGCTCGGCGATGACCGTCAGCTGGCTGCGTGTCATCCCCATCAGGAGTCACCGCCCCGGAACGACTGCTCGCCGGTCTCCGCGGCCCACCCCTGGTCGTCGTCGGGCGCGTCCCGCTGCGTCCCGTCCGCGACCTCGACGACCATCTCGGCGACCGTGTCGTCGTCGAGGTAGTCGTCGTCGCCGAACTCGGCCGCCCTCCAGTCGGGGGCGTCGTCCTCGGACGGCTCCTGCCAGGGCTCTGACATCCCGGTTCACCTCACAGCGCGGCTGCCCGCGATCGACGTGGTGGTCCCAGGATGCTCCTCCTGATCCCACGCCATCGCCAGCCTCTTCGCGAAAGTAGTTGCGACAGCGCCCGACTCGGCCCGATGTGGTCAAGCACCGCACCTTGGTGCGGCTTGTCAGGATTGTTCCCGCGCGCGCCGGCTCAGCCGAGGAAGGTCGTCCCCGCGTAGACGTGCAGCACGGGCACGCCGAGCCGCTCGCGGGCGCGCGAGGCCCAGTCGGTGTGGAACGTGTCCTCCACCGCGTGCGGGCGGGTGACCACCACGACCTCACGGGCGCGGTGCGCGGCGACGGCCTGCTCGAGGGCGGGCAGCGGGTCGTCCTCGGTGACCTCGCCGTCGGCCTCGGCGCCGGCGGCGCGCAGCGCGGCCAGCGACCCGGACAGCGCCTGCTGCGCGCCGGCCCGGGCCGTGGCGGGGTCGGGCTCGTGCCGCAGCTCGTCGACCGCCGCGCGCAGGTCGAACAGGCTGAGGTGGTCGAGCACGTCGACGAGCAGGTTGCGCTCGGTGTCGGCGGGCACCAGCACCCGGTAGGCGAGGGTGTCGTCGGGGTGGAGCGCCGTGATCCGCGCGGCGTCGTCGTCCCCGAGCGCCTCCTCCGTGAGCACGACCACCAGGTCGCTGTCGGGCACCACGTCGCCGTCGGGCACCAGGTCGCTGTCCGTCATGGCGCCAGGCTATCCACCCCTCAGCCGACCTCGAACGGCACCGCCGTCGTGGCCCACGGCCCGGCCGCGCCGGTCTGCGGCACGACGGCCACCGTGATCACGTGCTTCCCGGACGGCAGGCCGTCCTCCAGGGCGGCGCTCACCTTCACCTGGTCACCGTCGATCCCCTCGACCAGCGAGCCCGGCAGCAGCGTCGTGCCGTCGAGGACGGCGACGACCTCGCCGCCGGCCGGGAGGGTGACGGTGACCATCTCGTCGGGCTGCGCGGCGGTCGGGTCGGTGGGCGCCAGCACCTCGGGCGGCGGCGAGCTGAAGGTCTCGACCCGGGGCGGCCCCTCACCGCGCGTCACCAGCCAGGAGTGCGCGTTCCACGACGTCGTGCCCTCCGCCTCGACCTCGCCGGCGTACGTGACGAGCCACGAACCGCCGTTGCCCGGCACCGGGACCGCCGAGCGCTCCAGCCCCGGCTGGGCGAAGGTCGCCATCCCCTCGGACAGGCCGGGCATCAGTGTCTCGATACCGCCCATCGCCTCGACGGCGGTGAGCGAGAGCGGGCCGAGCCCGGCGAGCACCTGCTCGCCGTCTCCCGTGGCGATGGTGGCCAGCCAGGCGTCGACGGTCGCCATCGCCTCCTCGGCGTCCTCCGGCGCGGGGGCGCCCGGCTCGGCGGTGGTCGGCGAGGGGTCGGGCGACGGGGCGGTGGTGGTGGATGGGGACGACGCGCTCGGGGGCGTGGTCGTCGGCGCGTCCTGGCCACACCCCGCCACCAGCAGGAGCCCGACGGCCAGCACCGCGGCGAGGACGGGACGTGGGGCTGCGTGCACGGGGACCTCCGGGTCGGTGGTGGGTCTCTCCTGCGTAGGACGCAGCGGGACCCCGGGTCGTTTCACGGAGCGTCGATGCGGTTGCCGTCGTCGTCCCAGTGGCTGGCCACCTTCTTGCTCGGCTGCACCCGCGGCGGCTCGCCGGGCTGCTTGGGGTAGTCGGGGGGCCAGTTCAGCTCACCGCCGGGGAGCGACTCCCACAGAGCCAGGAGCGGCTCGATCGAGAACGCCTCGTCGTCCATCCCCGCCCACGGGTCGCCCCCGGACAGGTACTCCGGCACCGACCGCAGGTGGAAACCACGGGGGTCGTCGACCTGCGCGAGGTCCGGCCACGACATCGGCGTGCTGACCGGCGCACCGGGGCGGGCGCGGATGCTCCACGCGCTCGCGATCGTCCGGTCGCGCAGGTTCTGGTTGTAGTCCAGGAACAGGCGGGTGCCGCGCTCCTCCTTCCACCACGCCGTCGTCACGCCCCCGTCGCGGCGCTCGAGCTCGCGACCGAGCCCGATCGCGGCGTGCCGGACCTCGTCGAAGGTCCACCGCGGCTGGATCCGCACGTAGACGTGGATGCCCCTGTTGCCGCTGGTCTTGGGGTACCCGCGCAGCCCGAGCTCCTCGAGCAGCTCGCGGGTGACGTCGGCGACCCGCTGCGCGTCGGCGAACGAGGTGCCGGGCTGCGGGTCGAGGTCGATGCGGAGCTCGTCCGGGTGGTCGACGTCGGGCCGCCGCACCGGCCAGGGGTGGAAGGTCAGCGCACCCATCTGCGCGGCCCAGACCAGCGAGGCGGGCTCGGTCGGGCAGAGCTCGTCGGCCGTGCGCCCGCTGGGGAAGGTGATGCGCACCGTCTCGACGAAGTCGGGCGCTCCCCGGGGAAGCCGCTTCTGGTAGAAGCCGTCCGCGTCACGGTCCTGCGGGCCGGTCGCCAGCCGCATCCCCTCGCGCCACCCGTCGGGCCAGCGCTCCATCGCGGTGGGCCGCTGCCCGATGCTGCCCATCATCACCTCGCCGACGGCGGCGAAGTACTCGCACACCTCGAGCTTGGTGACCGCCGCCGTCCGGTCGGTCTCCTCGAAGACCACGCGGTCCGGGCTCGACACCCTCACCTCTCGCTCGCCGACGGCCACCTGCGCCGCCACGCTCTTCGCCATCCGCGCCTCCGCCCCTCGTGGGTCGCCGAGGGGCACGCTACCGGGGGGTCGTGCGAGGCTGGGGGCATGGAATCCACCGGGCGGGAGTACCGCGTCAGCAAGTCCGACGAGCAGTGGCGGGAGGAGCTGTCGGCGCAGGAGTACCAGGTGCTGCGCCAGGCCGGCACCGAGCGCCCGGGCAGCAGCCCGATCGAGCACGACACGACCGTCGCCGCCTACTCGTGCCGCGCCTGCGGCACCGAGCTGTTCCGCAGCGAGACCAAGTTCGACGCGCACTGCGGCTGGCCGGCGTTCTACGCCCCGCTGGCCGAGGACCGGGTCGAGTACATCGAGGACTTCTCCATGGGCACCAAGCGCGTCGAGGTGCGCTGCGCCACCTGCGGCTCCCACCTCGGGCACGTGTTCGAGGGCGAGGGGTTCGACACCCCGACGGACCAGCGGTTCTGCATCAACGGCATCGCGCTCACCCAGGTCCCGGATGCCTGAGGTCCGTCGCGTCTGCGCCGCAGAGCTCGATGCCCGGACGCTGCACGACCTGCTGCGCCTGCGCGTCGACGTGTTCGTCGTCGAGCAGGAGTGCCCCTACCCGGAGATCGACGGCCGGGACCTCGAGCCCGGCACGGAGCACTGGTGGACGGCCGACGACGGCGGCCCCACGTCGTACCTGCGGCTGCTGGCCGAGCCGGACGGCTCCGGACGGGTCGGTCGCGTGGTGACGCGCAAGGACGCACGAGGGCAGGGCCTCGGCGGGCTGCTGATGGACCGCGTCGTCGACGAGCACGGGCAGCGCCCGCTGGTGCTCGATGCGCAGACGTACGTCCAGAAGTTCTACGCAGCAAGGGGTTTCGAGGTCGTCGGCGACGAGTACCTCGACGACGGCATCCCGCACGTGCCGATGCGGCGTGAGCCGGCGTCGTGAGCCCGACCGCCGGCAGCGCCCTCCCCCGCTCGACCCCGAGCGAGCAGGGCGTCGACGCGAAGGGCGTCGCAGGGTTCCTCGACGCGGTCGAGGTGCACCCCGACGTCGAGCTGCACTCGCTGATGGTGCTGCGCCACGGGCACGTCGTCGCCGAGGGCTGGTGGGCGCCGTACACGTCCGAGCGGCTGCACCTGCTCTACTCGCTCAGCAAGTCGTTCACCTCCGCGGCGCTGGGACTCGCGGTGGCCGAAGGGCTGGTCGGGCTCGACGACTCCGTGCTGCAGCACCTGCCGCAGCTGGCCGCCGACGACATCGCCCACGACCCTCGCCTGCGGCACCTGGCGGCAATGGCCAGCGGCCACACCTGGGACACCTGGGACGACGTCCTGCCTGCCGACCGCGAGGAGCCCGTCCGTGCGTTCCTGCGGCTGGCGCCGGACGGCGAGCCCGGCACCCGGTTCGCCTACAACCAGTCCTGCACCTACACGATCGCCACGGTGCTGCAGCAGGTCACCGGCACGACGCTCACCGGGTACCTGCGGCCGCGGCTGCTCGATCCCCTCGGGATCGGCGAGGTGCGGTGGAACCAGCTCCCCGTCGGACGCGACCTCGGGTTCAGCGGCCTGCACGGCCGTACCGAGGACATCGCGCGGCTCGGGCTGCTGCACCTGCAGGAAGGGCGCTGGGGCGACGAGCAGGTGCTGGCGCCCGAGTGGGTCCGCGAGGCCACCACGCCGCAGGTCTCGACGGCCGGCGAGGACAAGATCGACTGGGCGCAGGGCTACGGCTTCCAGTTCTGGGGCGCCCGGCACGGCTACCGCGGCGACGGCGCCTACGGCCAGTACTGCGTCGTGCTGCCCGAGCACGACGTCGTCGTGGCCGTCACCGGCGCCTCGAACGACATGCAGGCCGTGCTCGACGCCATGTGGGAGCACCTGCTGCCCGCGTTCGGCGACGTCCCGCTCGACGACGCCGCCGCGGACGACGCACATCGCGGCGCGGCTGGCTGCCCTGGAGCTGCCGCTCGTGGTGGGCGACCCTAAGCCTGACGACGAGGAGGCCTGGGACGAGACTGCTTTCACGGCCACCACCGGCCCGGACGGTCCGCACCGGCTGGAGCAGGTCGTCGTCCACCGGCGTGACGGCGGGTGGTGGCTCCACCTCGACGAGGCGGGCGAGACCCTCGACGTCGAGCTGGGCACGAGCGGCTGGGCCACGACCGAGGACGCGTCCTCGGCCACCCGCGTCCCGGTGGCGACCACCGGCGCATGGCGCGAGGACGGCCTGCACGTCGTCCTGACGTTCCTGGAGACGCCGCACTCGGTCAGGGTCCGGCTCGACCGCTCCACCGGGACGGCGCACGCCGACTGGGTCACCGCGCCCCTGCACGGCACCCCGCTCGCGTGGAGCGCAGCTCCCCGCGACTGAAGCCCGTCAGGGCAGGCGGTCGACCAGGTCGGCCACCTCGACGCGCGGGCCGGTGAAGAACGGGATCTCCTCGCGCACGTGCCGGCGGGCGTCGGTGGCGCGCAGGTCGCGCATCAGGTCGACGATGCGGTGCAGCTCGTCGGCCTCGAAGGCGAGGATCCACTCGTAGTCACCGAGGGCGAACGAGGCGACGGTGTTGGCGCGCACGTCGGGGTAGCCGCGGGCCGCCTTGCCGTGCTCAACCAGCAGGTCGCGCCGCTCCTGGTCGGGCAGCAGGTACCAGTCGTAGGACCGCACGAACGGGTAGACGCACACGTACCCGCGTGCCTCCTCCCCCGCCATGAAGGCCGGCACGTGGCCCTTGTTGAACTCGGCGGGACGGTGCAGCGCCACCTGCGACCAGACCGGCTCGAGGTGCCGGCCAAGAGCGGTGCGGCGCAGCCGGTGGTAGGCGGACTGGACGGTCTCGACGTCGGCCGCGTGCCACCACACCATCAGGTCGGCGTCGCCGCGCAGGCCGGCGACGTCGTACCACCCGCGCACCTCCAGGCCGTCCGACGCGAGCTCCGCGACGAGGGCATCGACCTCGGCGGCCGCCGCGGCCCGGTCGTCGCCGAGCGCCGACGCGGACCGGAACACCGACCACATCGTGTAGCGGATCGTCTCGTTGATCTCCCGTGCCTTCGACGCCATGGGTCCATTGTCGCGCGGGCGGTCTCGCGGTCCCGACGGCCCCCTGCCGGATGGCGTCGTTCTCGTCTTCGCCTCATCGGCGTGTGCGACGATCCCGCGCGTGGACCTCCTGACGAGCCCCGAGATCTGGGCCGCCTTCCTGACCCTGTTCGTCCTCGAGCTCGTCCTCGGGATCGACAACGTCGTGTTCATCTCGATCCTCACCAACCGGCTGCCGGAGTCGCAGCGGCGCCGGGCCAGGATCGTCGGGCTCTCGCTCGCGATGATCATGCGGATCGTGCTGCTGTTCTTCGCGTCCTGGATCGTCGGTCTCACCGACCCGTGGATCCGCATCGGCGACGCCGAGGTGCTGCAGTTCTCCGGCCGCGACCTGATCCTGCTCGCCGGCGGACTGTTCCTGATCTACAAGGCGGTCACCGAGATCCACGCCAAGCTCGAGGGCGAGGAGGACCACGGCGGCGGCAGCGGGAAGTCGGCGACGTTCGCCGCGATCATCGTCCAGATCATCCTGGTCGACCTGGTCTTCTCGCTCGACTCGGTGATCACCGCGGTCGGCATGGTCGACGAGCTGCCGGTGATGATCGCGGCGGTCGTGCTCTCCATCGGCCTGATGATGTTCGTCGCCGGCCGGATCAGCGACTTCGTCGACAAGCACCCGACGGTGAAGATCCTCGCGCTGAGCTTCCTGGTGCTGATCGGCTCGACGCTGGTGGCCGAGGGCTTCGACGTGCACATCGACAAGCCGCTCATCTACGGGCCGATCGCGTTCGCGATCGCGGTGGAGGCGATCAACCTCGCCTACAAGCGGCGCCAGGGCAGCCGTGGCGGAGAGGCGTCCGAGCCGGTGCACCTGCACTCGCGGTACGCCGACAAGGCCACCACGGGCGCGGGCGGCGGCGACTCCTAGAGGCGCGCGAGCAGCTGCGTCGCCGCGGCGGAGGCGGTGGCGACGCACGCGGGCACGCCGACGCCGTCCCACACCGACCCGGCCAGCGCGACCCGCCGCAGCGTCGCGACCTGCGCCCGCACGTCGGCCACCAGGTCGAGGTGACCGACGTCGTACTGCGGCAGGCCACCGCCCCACCGGGTGACCAGCGCGGCCTCCGGCTCCAGCGGCACGTCGAGCAGGTCGGCCGCGTCGCCGAGCGCGGCCGTCAGCAGGTCCGGGTCGCCGCGCTGGAGCGTGGGCTCCTCACCCGCCCGGCCCACGGACAGCCGGAGCACGTCCCGTCCGCCGGCCTCCTCGCGCACCCAGTCCCACTTGCGCGAGGAGAACGTCATCGCCTTGACCAGACGATCCTCGACGGCGGGCACCAGCACCCCGGACAGGCCCTGCGCGACGGCGTCGAGCGTGCCGGCGGGCAGCACCGCCGTGACGAGGGCGAGCGAGGCGACCCGCACGTCGCCGAGCCGGGCACCTGCGGCGGGCAGGAGCGGGGCCAGCAGCCGGGACGCCGCCGGCGCCGGCGCCGCGAGCACCACGCCGTCGGCGCGCACCGACGGCCCGCGTCCGGCCGGGCCGAGGGTCAGGGTCACGCCGGTCGCGTCGACCGAGAGGCCCTGCACGCACGCGCCCGGTGCGCACCTCGACACCGCCGGCCCGCAACCGCTCGACCAGCACCTCGGCCAGCCGTCCGACACCACCACGAAGACCCGCGAACACCGGTCCGGCGGTCGTCGCCCCCGCGGCCGCGGCCGCAGCGACCGCCTCGCCGAGCGGCCGGCCGTCGCGGGCCGCCGGCCACAGCGCCGGGAGGGTCGCACGCAGCGAGAGCCGCTCGGCCCGACCGGCGTAGACGCCGCCGAGCAGCGGGTCGACCAGCCGGTCGACCACCGCCTGACCCAGCCGGTGCGCCACGACCTGTGCGACGTCGACGTCGTCCGCGACCGGCCCGGCGACCTCCTCGGCCGACGCCCGGCGCACCTCGTCGGCGGTCAGCAGCCCGGCGAGCACGGAGGCGTCGGACGGCACCCCCATCACCGTCCCGGTGGGCATCGGGTGCAGCGCGCCGCGCGACCAGACCGCCGCCCGCGACGTGGCCGGGTGCACGACGTCGTCGCCGAGGCCGAGCTCGACCGCGAGGTCGAGCGCCTCGGGGCGGCGGGCCAGCAGCGACTCGGCGCCGAGGTCGACCGTCACGCCGCCGACCTCACCGCGGCGGAGCACGCCGCCGGTGCGCGGCCCCTGCTCCAGCACCACCACCCGCACGCCGCCCAGGTGCAGCCGCCACGCGGCGACCAGACCGCTGACGCCGCCACCCACGACGGCGACGGTCGGCGTGGCGGGCATGGCGCCAGTCTCGCAACCCCCGCCCCGCGGCCGCGTGCCAGGTCGGTACGCCTTCGTGACCGGATCGCGACCCGTCCGGCGGCACCGGGACGGGAACCTCGGTCGACGCCGGGCCGTCGGAGCCCTGACCGCCCACCGGACCGCCACGACGGCGGACCGCCCGCCACCAGCAGGGGGAACCATGACCAGCACCCGGGCCCGCACGGCCTCCACCCGGCTCGCCGTCGCCTGCCTCGCCGGGTTGCTGCTCGCCGGGTGCGGAGGGGCAAGCGACTCCGCGACGTCGGGCGCCGACGCCGGGGCGCCGGCCGCCGGTGGCGGGGGTGGCGCGGCCGTCGACGAGGACGCCGGGTCGGGCTCCGGATCCGACGCGGGCTCCGGTTCCGGGTCGGCGGTCACCGTCCCGGAGCGCAAGATCACCCGCTCCCAGGTGACGGTCGAGGTCGACGACCTGTCGCGCAGCGCCCAGCAGGTGCGCGACCTGGCCGCCGCCAACGGCGGCGAGGTCACCGACGAGAGCCTCGGGCTGTCGCAGACCTACGACGACCTGGGGTCCTCCTCCTACGGCTCGGACGGTGGCGGCATCGAGGGGGTCGACGTCTCGCCGGTCGTGATCGCCTCGCCCGGCGAGGCCCGCCTGGTGCTTCGGGTGCCGCCGGAGGCCGCCGAGGAGACGGTGAACGAGATCGCCGCGCTCGGCACCGAGACCGGGCGGTGGACGTCCAGCACGAGCGTCGAGACCACGCTGGTCGACCTCGAGAGCCGGATCGAGTCGCAGACCAAGGCCGTCGAGCAGGCGCAGGAGCTGCTCGAGCGGGCGACGTCGCTGCAGGACATCGTCCTGCTCGAGAACGAGGTGAACACCCGCACCACCGAGCTGGAGTCGCTGAAGTCGCGGCTGGCCAGCGTCGAGGGCCAGAGCGACCGCGCGACCGTGACCGCCGTCCTGCAGACCCGCGAGCGCACCGAGCAGGTGGCCTCGACGGCAGGCTTCCTCGGCGGGCTGCGCGCCGGGTGGAACGCGCTGCAGGCCAGCGTCGGCGTGCTGCTCACCGTCGTCGGCGCGGTCCTGCCGTTCGCGGTGGTCGCCGTGCTGATCGGCTACCCGGTCTACCGGCTGACGCGCCGCCGCCGCGCGAACCGTCCGCCGGTCCTGGCCCCGGCCGGGCCGCCGGCGGGCTGGGCCACGGCCCGGTCCGGGCGCCCGCGCCGCGTCCGTCGCCCGACGCCGCGCCGGCCCGCCGCTCCCGGCGCCGCCGCGTCCGGACGACGAGCGGTAGCCGCTCAGCGGTCGACCGGCACCGCGTGCACGAGGTCGACGACCCGGGTCAGGACGTCGGGATCGGTCTCCGGCAGCACGCCGTGCCCGAGGTTGGCGACGTGACCGCGGGCGGCACGCCCGGCCGCGAGCATGGCGAGCACCTGCTCCTGCACGACGTCCCACGGGGCGAGCAGGAGGGCCGGGTCGAGGTTGCCCTGCAGCGACCGGTGCGGGCCCACCCGCCGGGCGGCCTCGTCGAGCGGGACCCGGAAGTCGACGCCGACGACCTCTGCGCCGGCCTCGCCCATCGCGGCGAGGAGCTCGCCGGTGCCGACCCCGAAGTGGATCCGCGGGACGCCGAGGTCGGCCACGCCGGCCAGGACGGCCGCCGAGTGCGGCATCACGTGGCGGCGGTAGGCGGCCTCGGGCAGGGCGCCGACCCAGGAGTCGAACAGCTGGAGCGCACCCGCGCCGGCCTCGGCCTGCACGCGCAGGAAGGTGATGGTCAGCGCGACGACGCGGCGCATCAGCTCGGCCCACAGACCGGGGTCGCCGTACATCAGGGCCTTGGTGTTCTCGTGGTTCTTGCTCGGCCCGCCCTCCACGAGGTAGCTGGCCAGCGTGTAGGGCGCGCCGGCGAAGCCGACGAGCGGGGTGCCGCCCAGCTCGCCGACCAGCTGTCGCACCGCCTGGGCCACCGGCGCCAGCGCGAGCGGGTCGAGGTCGGGCAGGGCCTCGACGTCGGCGGCGGTGCGCACCGGGCGGCCGAGCACCGGGCCGGTGCCGGGCACGATGTCGACGTCGACACCGGCCGCGCGCAGCGGCACGACGATGTCGGAGTAGAGGACGGCGGCGTCGACGCCGTGCCGCCGCACCGGCTGCAGGGTGATCTCGGTGACCAGGTCGGGGTCCGCGCAGGCCTCGAGCATCGGGATCCCGCGCCGCACCTCGCGGTACTCCGGCAGCGAGCGCCCGGCCTGGCGCATGAACCACACCGGGTGGTGCGCGGGCACCTCCCCGCGGCAGGCCGCCAGGAACGCGCTGCTGCTCGGCGCGGCGGGGGTGGCGGTGGTCGTCGGGGCGGGATGGGTCACGGGCTCCATCGTCCCAGACCGGTGCGGAGCCGCCTCAGGAGGCGATGAGCGCGACACCGACGAGCGCGGCGCCGACACCCGCCCACTGCACCGGCAGCAGCCGCTCCTTCAGGACGAGCAGGGCCAGCAGCACGGTGGCCACCGGGTAGAGCGAGCCCAGCACGGCGGTGATGCTGAGCAGGCCGAGGGTCGAGGCCACGCCGAAGGCGAGGTTGGCGGCCAGGTCGCACGCACCGACCGCGGCCAGCGCGGGCAGGTCTCGCGGCCGCACCCCGCCCACCGAGCGCAGCACCAGCGCCAGCACGGCGAACCCCGCGACGCTCGTCGACCGCATCCCCACCAGCGTCATCACCGTGGAGTGCTCGGCGCCGCGACCGATCGCGAGCAGCGCCACCCCGAACGCCACCGCGGCGAGGGCTGCCAGCAGCACCGAGCGCGCGCGAGCGCCGCCACCACCTGCGGCCCCACCGCGTGCGGCTCGCAGCTCGGGCCCGCTCGCGAGCACCGCGCCGAGCAGGGCCACGACGATGCCCGCGGTCTGCAGACCGGTGGGCTGCTCCCCGGCCACCACGCCGGCCAGCACCGGCACCACGGCGCCGAGCGCCGCGATCGGCGAGACCACGCCCATCGTCCCGGACGCCAGCGCCGCGTAGAACGCGACCAGCCCGAGGGCGCCGCTCACCCCGGCGAGCACCGCCCACGGGAGCCAGCCCGCGGGGTCGCCCCACGCGCCGGTGACGGTGGCGACGACCAGCCCGAGCACGAGCCCGGACGTCTGCGACCAGGCCACCACGGCGATCGCGGGCAGCCGGCGCGACATCAGGCCCCCGAAGAAGTCGGCGCTGCCCCACAGACCGGAGGACAGCAGGGCCAGCCCGGGGCCGGCGGCATCGCTCACCGGCCCACCCTAGGAGCCGTCGGTGCGGGCACGGATCAGGGGCGACGCGCCGGGTCGCAGCAGCGGCCCGGCGGCGTGGCGCGGACGTACGCTGCCGGGGTGGCGGTGACGCAGATGCCGGCGGGAGCTCCCGCCGCCTTCACGGAGGCGGTCGAGCAGCTGCGCCACGCCCGGTTGCGGCCCGAGGTCCGGTTGGTCGAGGTCCCCGCCCCGCAGCGGATCGCCCCGCACTCGGTTGCGCTGTCGGCCGAGGTCGACGGCGTCGACGGCCCGGACGGGCCGGAGGTGGCGAGCGGGCGGTTCGTGCTGCTGCACGACCCGGCCGGCCAGGAGGCCTGGCAGGGCACGATGCGCGTGGTCAGCTACGTCCGCGCGGCGCTGGAGCCCGAGCTGGCGTCCGACCCCCTGCTCAGCGACGTCGGCTGGTCGTGGCTCACCGACTGCCTCGAGGCCGCCGGGGCCGACGCGGGCGCGCTCGGCGGCACCGTCACCCGGGTGCTGTCGGACTGCCACGGCACCCTCGCCGAACGTCCCCCCACCGTCGAGCTGGAGATCCGGGCGTCCTGGACGGCCGACGACCCGGACGGGCTGATCCGCGGCGGCGTCCAGGCGCACCTGCAGGGCTGGGCGGCCCTGCTCGGGACCGTCGCCGGCCTGCCGCCGCTGCCCGAGGGCGTCAGCGCCCTCCGACGCGGCCTGCGCTGAGCACCGGCACGCTCCCCGGCGCGCGCCGTCGCGCCCGAAATCCCACTGGCCGGGACGCAGGACGCCTTCGGCCCTACAGTCGGTAGGCACCTGGGCCGATAGGGGGATGCAGGAGGTCGTCGAACCGCGTCGAGGAGGCATGGGGTGACAACGATGGTGGAGCGCACGAGCGGCGCTGCGCCCGTTCGCACGGGCAGGTACACCGCGCTGGTGACCGTGCAGAGCCCGGCAGCACGGGACGCCGCGGTCCGGATCCTGCGCGCACTCGGTGCCACGGACGTGCTGGGTGCCAGCTCGGTCGCGCAGGCGCGCAGGGCGGCGGCCGGGCGGCCGGGAGAGATCTGCATCGTCGAGGCGGCGCTGTCCGACGGGTCCGGCATCTCGCTGGCCCGCGAGCTGCGTGCCGCCGGCTGGCAGCGCGTGGTCGTGCTGTCCTCCGGTGAGGACGCCGCCGTGGTGCGTGCATCCGCAGCGGCCGGTGTGCGCTGCTTCCTGGTCACCCGCTCCGCGCCGCAGCAGTCGGCCGCCGCGCCCTCGGGCACGCTGGCCGGGATGTCGCAGCGCGAGCTCGAGGTCCTGCAGCTGGTGGCCGAGGGCCACTCCAACCGCGACGTCGGCGAGCGGCTCGGCCTGTCCGCGCTGACGGTGAAGTCGCACCTGGCGCGGATCGCGCGCAAGCTCGGCACCGGCGACCGCGCCGAGATGGTCGTGCTCGCGATGCGAGCCGGCGTCATCCGCTGACAGCGCCGGAACCGATCACCACGCGGGCGGACCAGGGGTCCGCCGGTCCACGCATCCCCACGCAATACGGTGGTGCCATGCCCGACGACCTCGACGACCGGTCCGAGGAGGGGTCGCAGGACGAACCCGCCGCCCGGCCGCTCACCGCGCCGCGCGACGGCGTCCCCGACGTCGTCACCACCCCCGACCGGCTCACCGAGGCAGCCGAGGCGCTCGCGGCGGCCGACGGCCCGGTGGCCGTGGACGCCGAGCGGGCGTCCGGCTACCGCTACGGCCAGCGCGCCTTCCTGGTGCAGCTGCGGCGCGAGGGCGCCGGCACCTGGTTGATCGACCCCGTCCCCCTGCCCGACCTGTCGCCGGTGGGCGAGGCCCTCGGCACGGCGGAGTGGGTGCTGCACTCGGCGTCCCAGGACCTGCCGTGCCTGGCCGAGGTGGGCCTGCGTCCCGGCGGCGAGCTGTTCGACACCGAGCTCGGCGCCCGGCTGGCCGGGCTCGAGAAGGTGGGCCTGGCCTCGGTGGTCGAGCAGCTGCTCGGCTGGCAGCTCGCCAAGGAGCACTCCGCGGTCGACTGGTCCACCCGACCGATGCCGCCGTCGTGGCTCAGCTACGCCGCGCTCGACGTCGAGGTCCTGCTCGACCTGCGCGACGCCGTCGCCGGCCTGCTCGCGGAGCAGGGCAAGCTCGGCTGGGCCCGCGAGGAGTTCGCCGCCGTCCGCGACGCCAGGCCGCCCGCCCCGCGCCAGGACCCGTGGCGCCGCACGTCCGGCATGCACCAGATCCGCAGCCGGCGCGGCCTCGCCGTGCTGCGCGAGCTCTGGCTCGAGCGCGAACGCGTGGCCGAGCGGCGCGACGTGGCCCCCGGGCGCGTGCTCCCCGACCGCGCGCTGGTCAACGCCGCCAGCGTCGTGCCCACCAGCCCCGAGCAGCTGACCGCGCTGCCGGTGTTCTCCGGACCGTCCAACCGCCGCCAGGCGCACCGCTGGCTCGGGGCGATCGAGCGCGGGCGCCGGCTCCCCGACGGCGACCTGCCCCCGAACGCCCTGCCGGGCGACGGCCCCCCGCCGCCGCGGGCGTGGAAGGACCGCGACCCCGAGGCGGCCGCGCGGCTGACCCGCTGCCGCGAGGCGATCACGGCGCTGGCCGAGCAGCACCGGATGCCGGTGGAGAACCTGCTCACCCCCGACCTGCTGCGCCGGCTGTGCTGGCGCCCGCCGCAGGACGTCTCGGCGGACGGGATCGGGGCGGCGCTCGCCGAGGCCGGCGCCCGGCCGTGGCAGGTGGGGCTGGTGGCCGGTCCGCTGGCGGCCGCGTTCGTGCCGCCGCCCGCTCCTGCTGGCTGAGCCCCCACCGACCGGCCCTCCGGCCGCGTTTCCGTCGCTGCCTGAGGGTAGGCTAACCTCTGCTCCGCCGCCCGCACCGGACGGCCGCCACCGCACGGAAGGGCACCGCCAGTGCTCGGCAACCTGCTGATCGGCCTGCGCGAGGGCCTCGAGGCGAGCATCGTCGTCGGCATCCTCGTGGCGTACCTCGTCAAGAGCGGCCGCCGCGACCAGCTCCGGTACGTCTGGACCGGGGTCGTCGCCGCCGTCGCCGCCAGCATCGGCCTCTGGGCCGTCATCACCTTCACCTCGCGGAACATGACGTTCGAGGAGCAGGAGCTGTTCGGCGGGACGCTGTCGATCGTCGCCGTCGCCTTCGTCACCTGGATGATCCTGTGGATGAAGAAGGCCGCCCGCTCGATCGCGGGCGAGCTGCGCGGGCGCCTCGACACCGCCCTGACGATCGGGTCCTGGGCCGTGACGGGCACCGCCTTCCTCGCGGTCGGCCGCGAGGGCCTGGAGACCGCCGTGATCCTGTGGGCCGCCGCGCAGTCCACCGGCGGTGGCTGGGTGCCGCTGGTCGGTGCCTCGGTCGGCCTCGTGCTGGCGGTGGTGGTCGGTTACCTGCTGTACCGCGGCGCGCTGCGGATCGACCTGTCGACGTTCTTCACCTGGACCGGTGCCGCGCTCATCGTCGTGGCCGCCGGCGTGCTGGCCTACGGCGTCCACGACCTGCAGGAGGCGCGGTTCCTGCCCGGCCTGAACGCCCTGGCGTTCGACGTCTCCGCCCAGATCCCGCCCGCGAGCTGGTACGGCACCCTGCTCAAGGGGATCTTCAACTTCTCGCCCGCCACCACCTGGCTCGAGGCGGTCGTCTGGGTCGCGTACGTCGCCGTGATGATGACGCTGTTCTTCCGCCGTCCGAGGACGTCGGCACCCGCCCCGGTCGCCGCCGCGGCGCCGGCCACCACCACCGCCAGCGCCTGAGCGCTGCACCACCCGGAGAGAACACCCCATGCGCACCCCTGCCCGCTGGGCGAGCCCGCTCGTCCTGCTCGCGTCCGCCCTCGTCGTGTCGGCCTGCTCCTCGGACCCCGAGCCGGCGGCCTCCACCGGCGACGTCGACGCGCCCGTGACGATCGAGGCCACCGACGACGCCTGCGAGCTCTCGCGCACCGACCTCGCCGCCGGCATCACCACCTTCGAGATCACCAACTCGGGCAGCCAGGTCAACGAGGTGTACGTGTACGCCGACGGCGACCGGATCGTCACCGAGAAGGAGAACATCGGCCCGGGCACCAGCTACGAGCTCACCGTCGACCTCACCGAGGGCGACTACGAGGTCGCCTGCAAGCCGGGCATGGTCGGTGACGGCATCCGCACCGGCGTGGTCGTGGCCGCGCCCACCGAGGAGGTCGAGGTCGACCCGCTGGCCGAGCAGGCCGTCGCCGACTACCGCGAGTACGTGCAGGGCGAGGCCGACAAGCTGCCCGGCCTGGTCCAGGGCCTGCTGGTCGCCCTCGAGGCCGGCGACCGCGAGCAGGCCAAGGCTGCTGTACGCGCCGTCACGGCTGCCGTGGGAGTCGATCGAGCCCGTCGCCGAGAGCTTCGGCGACCTCGACCCGCGGATCGACGCCCGCGAGGCCGACCTCGAGCCCGGCGACGAGTTCACCGGCTGGCACCGGATCGAGAAGGCGCTGTGGGAGGACGAGGACCTCGCCGCGATGGTGCCGGTCGCCGAGCAGCTGCTCGCCGACGTGGAGGAGCTGGCCCAGCGCACGCCCAACGCGGCGATGACGCCGGCCTCGATCGGCAACGGCGCCAAGGAGCTGCTCGACGAGGTGGCCACCGGGAAGATCACCGGCGAGGAGGAGGCCTTCTCGCACACCGACCTGGTCGACTTCCACGGCAACCTCCAGGGCGCGCAGAAGGCGTTCGACGTGCTCCGTCCGCTGGTGGAGGAGAACGACCCCGAGCTCGCCACCACCCTCGACGAGCAGTTCGCCGCCTGCGCCGGGGCGCTCGCCGTGCACAGCACCGGTGGCGACACCTTCGTCTCCTACGACACCGTCGCCGAGCCGCAGCGGCAGGAGCTGGCCCGCGCCGTCGACGCGCTGGGCGAGCCGCTGTCGCAGCTCGCCGCGGCGGCGGCCGGCTGAGGCGTCCGGTGACCGGCAAGGACGTCAGCCGCCGCGGTCTGCTCGGTGCTCTCGGCGTCGGGGCGGCCGGGGTGGCCGCGGTCTCCGTGGGTGCCGTCGCCGGCGCCCGGGGCGACACCGGCACGCCCGGCCGGTCCGAGCCGGTGGTGCCGTTCCACGGCGCCCACCAGGCCGGCGTCGCCACGTCGGTGCAGGCGCACCTGCACTTCGCCGCGTTCGACGTCACCGCCTCGGACGTCGACGGGCTGCGCTCGCTGCTGCAGGACTGGACCGTCGCCGCCCGCGAGCTCACCGCCGGGCGCCCGGTCGGTGACGGCGCCGTCGGCGGCTCCCCGCTCGCCCCTCCGGACGACACCGGTGAGGCGCTCGACGTCACCGCGCACCGGCTGACCCTCACTGTCGGCTTCGGGGCGTCGCTGTTCGACGACCGGTTCGGGCTCGCCGCGCGACGCCCCGAGGCGCTGGTGGACCTCCCCCACTTCCCCGGCGACGTCATCGACCCGGTGCGCAGCGACGGCGACCTCGTCGTCCAGGCCTGCGCCGACGACCCGCAGGTCGCGGTGCACGCGATCCGCAACCTGTCGCGCATCGCGGCCGGGCGCGCGGCGATCCGCTGGGCCCAGCTCGGCTACGGCAAGGCGGCCTCCACCGACCGCTCGCAGCCGACGCCGCGGAACCTGTTCGGGTTCAAGGACGGCACGGCCAACCCGTCCGGGGACGACACAGCCACCCTCGACGAGCACGTGTGGGTCGGCGCAGGACGACGCCGCCTCGCCGGACGAGGCGTGGATGGCCGGCGGCTCGTACCTGGTGGCCCGCCGGATCTCGATGCTGATCGAGACCTGGGACCGCACTCCCCTCGGCGAGCAGGAGACGCTGGTCGGTCGCGACAAGGGCGAGGGCGCTCCGCTCGGCCGGCGCAAGGAGTTCGACCCGGTGGTGCCGAAGGACCTGCCGGTGTCCTCGCACGTGCGGCTGGCGCACCCGTCGCAGCACGGTGGGGCGCAGATGCTGCGCCGCGGCTTCAACTTCGTCGACGGCGCCGACTCGCTCGGACACCTCGACGCCGGCCTGTTCTTCCTGGCCTACCAGCGCGACCCGCGCACGGCGTTCATCCCCGTGCAGACGCTGCTGGCCCGCCAGGACGGCCTGATGGAGTACCTCAAGCACACCGGCTCCGGCCTGTACGCGGTCCCGCCCGGGGTCGGGGAACAGGGCTACTGGGGAGAGGCGTTGCTGGGGGCGTGACGACGCGACCCGGTGAGGCCCGCATCAGCACGGCCCGCCGGGTCCAGGCCACCTACCTCGGCCTGACGCTCCTCACGACGCTGTCGGCCTCGCTGATCTGGGGCATCAACACCCTGTTCCTGCTCGACGCCGGCCTGTCGAACCTCGAGGCGTTCGCCGCCAACGCGTTCTTCACCGCGGGGATGATGCTGTTCGAGATCCCCACGGGCGTCGTGGCCGACCTGCGCGGGCGTCGTCTGTCGTTCCTGCTGGGTGCTCTGACGCTGGCGGCCACCACCGGCGTCTACGTGCTGCTCTGGTGGGTGGAGGCGCCGTTCTGGGCGTGGGCGATCTCGTCGGTCGGCATCGGCCTGGGGTTCACGTTCTTCTCCGGCGCGGTCGAGGCCTGGCTCGTCGACGCCCTCACCGCCACCGGGTACGCGGGCGACCTCACCACCGTGTTCGGCCGCGGCCAGGCCGTCACCGGTGCCGCGATGCTCGGCGGCTCGGTGCTCGGCGGCGTCATCGCCCAGGCCACGAACCTCGGTGTGCCGTTCGTCGTCCGGGTCGGCCTGCTGCTGGTGACGGTGGTGGTCGCGGCGATCTTCATGCACGACCTCGGCTTCACCCCCGACCGCACCGCCAAGACGCTGCCCGCGATGCGCGGCCTGCTGGACGCGTCGGTGGAGCACGGCCTGCGCAACCGTCCCGTGCGGTGGCTGATGCTCACCTCGCCGTTCGTCGGCGGCGTCGGCGTGTACGCGTTCTACGCCCTGCAGCCCTACCTGCTCGAGCTCTACGGCGACCCGACCGCCTACGGCTTCGCGGGGCTCGCCGCCGCGGCCGTGGCGGGCGCGCAGATCCTGGGCGGCGTCCTGGCACCGCGGGTGCGACGGCTCGTGCCGCGCCCGACGACCGTGCTGCTCGTCGGCACCGCGGTCGCTGCCGCCTCGCTCGTGGTGGTCGGCCTGGTCCCGAACCTGGTGCTCGTGCTGGTCTCCATGGTCGTGTGGGCGCTGACCGGCGCCACCGTCCTGCCGGTGCGGCAGGCCTACCTCAACGGGATGATCCCCTCGCAGCAGCGGGCCACGGTGCTGTCGTTCGACTCGCTGCTGTCCTCGTCCGGCGGCGTGGTCGTCCAGCCGGTGATGGGTCGGGTCGGCGACGTCAGCGGCTACCCGCTCACCTTCGTCCTCAGCGGCGCCGTGCAGGCGCTCGCGCTGCCGTTCTACTGGATGGCCCGGCGCGAGCAGCCCGGTCGCGAGCCCGTGGCGGCCCCGGAGGCGGCCGACGCCTGACCCGCTGCGCGACGTCGAGCGCCTCGACGGCGACGTGCTCGTGCTGCGGTACGACGTGGCGACGGGCTGACCCGGCGCCGCGGTCGTGACGGGCACCACGCCCCGGCCCGGTGCGCGTCGAAGTTACCGACGGGTAGCATGGCGTCGACAGCCCGGCCGGACGAAGGAGACCCGCGTGCCCCGTACCGCCCACGACGTCGTGTTCGTCGACGGCGTCCGCACCCCGTTCGGCAAGGCCGGCCCCAAGGGCGTCTACGCCGAGACCCGGGCCGACGACCTGGTCATCAACTGCGTGCGCGAGCTGGTGCGCCGCAACCCGAACCTGCCGCCCGAGCGCGTCGACGAGGTGGCGATCGCCGCCACCACCCAGATCGGCGACCAGGGCCTGACCCTGGGCCGCCTGACGGCGCTGCTGTCGGGGCTGCCCAAGACCGTCCCCGGGTTCTCGATCGACCGCATGTGCGCGGGCGCGATGACCGCGGTGACCACCACCGCCAGCGGCATCGCCTTCGGTGCGTACGACGTCGCCATCGCCGGCGGCGTCGAGCACATGGGCAGGCACCCGATGGGCGAGGGCGTCGACCCCAACCCGCGGATCGTGTCCGAGAAGCTGGTCGACCCGTCCGCGCTCGTCATGGGCTCCACCGCCGAGAACCTGCACGACCGGTTCCCCGCGATCACCAAGCAGCGCTGCGACGAGTTCGCGGTGGGCAGCCAGACCAAGCTCGAGAAGGCCTACGCGAACGGGAAGATCCAGCCCGACCTGGTCGCCACCGCCGTCCGCTCGGCCGAGAAGGGCTGGGGCCTGGCCACCGTCGACGAGCCGCCGCGGCCCGGCACCACGATCGACGACCTCACCTCGCTGAAGACCCCGTTCCGCCCGCACGGCAACGTGACGGCGGGCAACGCAGCCGGTCTCAACGACGGCGCCACCGCGTGCCTGCTGGCCTCGCAGGAGACGGCTGACGAGCTCGGCCTCGGCGCGAAGATGCGGCTCGTGGCGTACTCGTTCGTGGGCGTCGAGCCCGAGGTGATGGGCATCGGCCCGGTGCCCGCCACCGAGAAGGCGCTGCGCCAGGCCGGCCTGTCGATCGAGGACATCGGCCTGTTCGAGCTGAACGAGGCGTTCGCCGTGCAGGTACTCGCGTTCCTCGACCACTTCGGCATCGACCAGGACGACGAGCGGGTCAACCCGTGGGGCGGCGCGATCGCCACCGGCCACCCGCTGGCGTCGTCCGGCGTGCGGCTGATGACCCAGCTGGCCGCGCACTTCGCCGAGAACCCCTCTGTCCGTTACGGACTCACGGCGATGTGCATCGGCATCGGCATGGGTGGCGCCGTGATCTGGGAGAACCCGCACCACGCCGACTACGGCTCCGACTCGCGAGAGGACTCCTGATGACCACGACCACCACCGCCGTCACGCCCGAGGACCTCGCCGCCGGCGCCCCGGACGAGCGGGTCACGTCGTTCCACGTGCGCGACGTCGCCCTCACCGCACCCGACGGCTCGGCCGCCGGGACGATGGCGCTGATCACGATGGACAACGGCTTCGACCACACCAAGCCGACCACCTACGGCCCGAACGGCCTGCTGCGCCTGCGCGACGCGCTCGACGCGATCGAGCCGCGGGTGGCTGCCGGCGAGCTCGCCGCCGTGGGCATCACGGGCAAGCCGTTCATCTTCGGCGTCGGTGCCGACCTCAAGGACGTCGGCACCCTCACCAGCCGCGAGCAGGCACTCGCCGTCGCCCGGCTCGGCCACGACCAGCTCCGCCGCCTCGGCGAGCTCGCCGTGCCGTCGTTCGCGTTCGTCAACGGCGCGGCGATGGGCGGCGGTGTCGAGGTCGCCCTGCACTGCACCTACCGGACGATCTCGTCGTCCGTGCCGGCCGTCGCACTGCCCGAGTGCTTCCTCGGGCTCGTGCCCGGGTGGGGCGGCACGTACCTGCTCCCCCGCCTGATCGGCCCGGCCGGCGCGCTCGAGGTGATGGTGAGCAACGCGCTCAACCAGAACCGGATGCTCAAGGGGGCGCAGGCGTTCGCGCTGGGCATCGCCGACGTGATGCTCGAGCCGGCGGACTTCCTCGAGCAGTCGCTGCGCTGGGCTGCGTCGGTCGTGAGCGGCGCCACGGTGGTGGAGAGGCACGACCACACCGCCGACGCCGACGCGTGGGCCACCGCCGTCGCCGGCGCACGGGGCTTCGTGAAGGCCAAGCTCAACGGCGCCGCACCGGCCCCGGCGCGCGCGATCGACCTGGTGGAGAGCGGCCGCACCGCCGACCGCGACGCCGGGTTCGCCGCCGAGGACGACGCCCTCGCCGACCTCATCATGAGCGACGAGTTCCGTTCCGGCATCTACGCCTTCGACCTCGTGCAGCGTCGGGCCAAGCGCCCGGTCGGTGCTCCGGACAAGGCGCTCGCCCGCCCGGTCACCAAGGTCGGCGTCGTGGGCGCGGGCCTGATGGCGTCCCAGCTCGCCCTGCTGTTCGCTCGCCGGCTCGGCGTGCCGGTCGTGATGACCGACCTCGACCAGTCGCGCGTCGACAAGGGCGTGGGCTACGTGCACGCCGAGGTCGACAAGCTGCTGGGCAAGAAGCGCGTCTCCCCCGACGCCGCCAACCGGCTCAAGTCGCTGGTCACCGGCTCGACCTCGAAGGCGGGCTTCGCCGACGCCGACTTCGTCATCGAGGCCGTGTTCGAGGAGATGTCGGTCAAGCAGCAGGTGTTCGCCGAGGTCGAGGCCGTCGTCACCCCGGAGTGCGTGCTCGCCACCAACACCTCGTCGCTGTCGGTCACCGAGATGGCCTCGAAGCTCGAGCACCCCGAGCGGGTCGTGGGCTTCCACTTCTTCAACCCGGTGGCGGTGCTGCCGCTGCTCGAGGTCGTCAAGGGCGAGCGCACCGACGACGCCGCACTGGCAACGGCTTTCGCCGTCGGCAAGACGCTGAAGAAGTCGTGCGTGCTGGTGAAGGACGCCCCGGCGTTCGTGGTGAACCGGCTGCTCACCCGGTTCCTCGGCGAGGTCATCGCCTCCACCGAGGACGGCACGCCGGTGGAGGTCGCCGACCGCGCTCTGGCCCCGCTCGGCCTGCCGATGTCGCCGTTCGTCCTGGTGCAGCTCGTCGGCCCGGCTGTCGCGCTGCACACCGGTGAGACCCTGCACGCCGCGTTCCCGGAGCGGTTCGGGGTGTCGCAGAACCTGAAGGCGATCGTCGACGCCGGCAAGCCGGGCTTCTGGTCCTGGGACGACCAGGGCCGGCCGTTCCTGGACGACGAGACCAAGGCGTTGCTGACGGTCGGCGACACCCCGCAGACCGAGGAGCAGGTGCGCGACCGCGCGCTGTCGGCCGTGGCGCAGGAGATCGGGCTGATGCTCGACGAGGGCGTCGTGGCGGAGGCGCAGGACATCGACCTGTGCATGGTGCTCGGCGCCGGGTGGCCGTTCCACCTCGGCGGCATCACGCCGTACCTCGACCGCACCGGCGTCAGCGAGCGCGTCGTCGGCCGTCGCTTCCACGCCCCCGGGGTGGCGTCCGTGCCTGCGTGAGGTCGTGGTGCCCGGGCAGGCCCGCGCACCACGACCCCGGGCGCAAGTGTGGTGGCGCACCACACCGTCCGGGCCGGGCCGACGGGCCTACCGTCGGCTCCCGTGACGACGACGCCCACCCCCGCGACCGGGGCCGTACCGGACCTGTCCGGACGCACCGCGCTGGTCACCGGCGCCGCGAGCGGCATCGGCCTGGCCGTGGCCCGCACGCTCGCCGGTGCCGGCGCCAAGGTCCACGCCGTCGACCTCGACGCCGAGGGCCTGGAGCGGCTCGCCGCGGGGACCGACGGGATCGTCCCCGTCATCTGCGACCTGTCCGTGCTCGACGAGGTCGACCGGCTGCCGCACGAGGTCGACGTCCTGGTCAACAACGCCGGGCTGCAGCACGTGGCGCCGGTGCACGAGTTCCCCACCGACCGGTTCTCGCTGATCCTGCGGGTGATGCTCGAGGCGCCGTTCCGGCTCGCCCGCCTGACGCTGCCGCACATGTACGCGCAGGGCTGGGGCCGGGTCGTCAACGTCTCGAGCGTGCACGGCCTGCGCGCCAGCGCCTACAAGTCCGCCTACGTCACCGCCAAGCACGGGCTCGAGGGCCTGTCGAAGGTGATCGCGCTCGAGGGCGCCGAGCACGGGGTGACGAGCAACTGCGTCAACCCCGCGTACGTGCGCACGCCGCTGGTCGAGAAGCAGGTCGACGACCAGGCGGCCGCCCACGGCATCAGCGCCGACGAGGTGCTGGAGCAGGTGATGCTCGCCCCGGTCGCGGTGAAGCGGCTGGTCGAGCCGGAGGAGGTGGCGGCGCTGGTGGCCTGGCTGTGCGGACCCGGGACGGCGTCGGTGACGGGGGCGTCCTTCCCGATGGACGGAGGCTGGACCGCGCACTGAGACCGCCTCCCCAACCGACACCCCGGACCCGAGAGTCCTTCTCCTCCCCCGCCCCCGACAGCGACGGAGCTGATCACCGTGAGCGCCACCCACCCGAGCACCACCCACCCGAGCGACCCGCCCCGCAGCCCGATCCGCAAGGTCGTCGCCGCCAGCCTGGTCGGCACCACCGTCGAGTGGTACGACTACTTCCTCTACGGCGTGGCGGCCGCCGTGGTGTTCCCCACGGTGTTCTTCCCGGGCGACCCCGACGGCACCCTGAAGTCGTTCGCCACGTTCGCGGTCGGCTTCATCGCCCGTCCCGTCGGCGGCATCGTCTTCGGCCACTTCGGCGACCGGATCGGGCGCAAGAAGCTGCTCGTGCTGAGCCTGATGCTGATGGGCGTGTCGACCTTCGCCATCGGCCTGCTGCCGGGCTTCGACAGCATCGGCAACCTGGCCGCTGTCGCTGCTCGTGCTGCTGCGCCTGCTGCAGGGCTTCGCCCTGGGCGGCGAGTGGGGCGGCGCGGTGCTCATCGTCTCCGAGCACGGCGACCCGGCCCGGCGCGGGTTCTGGGCGTCGTGGCCCCAGGCCGGCGCTCCTGGTGGGCAGCTGCTCGCGAACGGCCTGCTCGCCCTGCTCGCGCTGGTGCAGTCCGACGAGGCGTTCCTGTCGTGGGGCTGGCGGATCCCGTTCCTGATGAGCGGCGTGCTGGTGCTGATCGGGCTCTACGTCCGGCTCCAGGTGGAGGAGTCGCCGGTGTTCCGCGAGGCCCAGGCCCGCGCCGCCGAGCGCGCCGCGGAGGTCGGCGCCGTGCCCGACAAGATGCCGGTGGTCCAGGTGCTGCGCCAGTACCCCCGCGAGGTGCTCACCGCGATGGGTGCGCGCTTCGCCGAGAACGTCTCGTACTACATCTTCACCATCGTCATCACGAGCTACCTGGTCGCGCGGTACGAGACCGACACCTCGTTCGTCCTCGGCGCGGTGCTGATCGGCGCGGTCGTGCACTTCGTGACCATCCCGGTGTGGGGCGCGCTCTCTGACCGCTTCGGCCGTCGTCCGGTGTACCTCGTCGGCGCCGTGGGCGTGTCGGTCTGGGCGTTCGCGTTCTTCGCGCTGGTCGACACCCGCAGCTTCCCGCTCACGGCCCTGGCGGTCGTCGTCGGCCTGCTGTTCCACGGCGCGATGTACGGCCCGCAGGCGGCCTTCTTCTCCGAGCTGTTCGGCACCAAGGTCCGCTACTCCGGCACCTCGCTCGGGTACCAGCTGGCCTCGGTGCTCGCCGGCGGGCTGGCCCCGCTGATCGCCACCTACCTGCTCGGCGTCAGCGGGAACGGCTGGCTGATCGCCGCCTACGTGGCGGCGGCCGGGGTGGTCTCCGTGGTGGCCGTGGCCTCCTACTCCGAGACGCGGCACCGCGACCTGGCGGCCGACGACGGCCTCCGCTCCGGCGGGGGCGCCCGCCAGAAGGAGCTGGCCGGCTGAGCGCGCTCCCGGGCACCGGCCCCGTCCCCGCTGGCAGGATCGGGGCCATGTCCCTTCCCGCCCGCGCGCTCGACCTGCTGCGCGCCCTGGCCGACGACGCCCCGGCGCACGTGGTCGAGGAGCAGGCCATCGCGCTGGTCGGGGACGACCCGCAGGACGGCCAGACCGCCCGCGCCCTGGCGGTGCGGATCAAGGACCTGCTCGACAGCCGCCGGCGGCGCGAGAGCGAGCTGGCCGCGCTCGTCGACACCGCCCGGGAGCTCGCCACGACGAGCGACCCGGGCGGTGTCCTCGACGCGATCGTGCGGCGGGCGCGCAGCCTGCTCGGCACCGACACCGCGTACCTGACGCTCTACGACCCCGAGGTCGGCGACACCCTGATGCGGGCCACCGCCGGCTCGGTGTCGGCCGCCTTCCAGCAGGTGCGGCTGCCGCTCGGCGCCGGCCTCGGCGGCCTGGTCGCGCAGACCCGGCAGCCGTGGTGGACCGACGACTACCCGCACGACCAGCGCTTCCGCCACACCGGCGAGATCGACTCCGCGGTGGGCGAGGAGGGGCTGATCGCGATCTGCGGCGTGCCCCTGCTGGTCGACGACCAGTTCGTCGGCGTGCTGTTCGCCTCCGACCGCGTCCGGCGTTCCTTCGGTGCCGACGAGGTGGCCCTGCTCGGCAACCTCGCCGCGCTGGCCGCGGTGTCGCTCGTCCAGGCCCAGGCGCTGGACGAGGCGCAGTCGTCGTCGGCGAGCATCTCCAAGGCCGCCGAGGCCCACGACCGGTTCGCCGGCGTGGTGCTCGAGGGCGGCGGCGTCGAGGACGTGGCGGCGGTGCTGCGCGATCTGCTGGGCGGCTGGGTCGTCGTCCTCGACGCCGACGGCCGGCGCACCTCGGCCCACGGCGACGCCCCCGCCGCCGGCGAGCCCGCCGACGCCGACCCGCTGGCGGCCCACGAGGTGGTGCGCGCCAGCGTCAGCACGGGCCGGCTCGCGGACGGTGGCGGCGTCGCGGCGGTCCCCGCCACGGCGTCCGGCGAACGGCTCGGGACGCTGGTGCTCGGGACGCCGGCGCCGCTCGACGGCGGGGAGCGCCGGATGGTCGAGCGCGCGGCCGTGGTGGCCGCGCTCGTGCTGCTGTTCCGCCGGCAGGCGGCCGAGGCCCAGCAGCGGGTGCGCACCGACCTGCTGTCGGACCTGCTCGCCCACGACGGGTCGTCCGGCACCGAGCACCTCGCCCTGGCCGAGCGGGCCGCCCTGCTCGGGGTGACCCTGTCCGAGGAGCACCTCGTGGCCGTCTGCCAGGTGGACCCGGCGTCGGTGCGGTCGCTCGCGCTGTCGGCCTCGTCGGTCCTGGCCGGGCAGGGTCTGGTCGCCGTGCACCGGGGTGAGGTCGTGCTGCTCGTCCCCACGTCGTCCCCCGCGGCCCAGGGCGGACCGTCGGCCACGGCGGCCGGTCTCGCGCAACGGCTCAGCCGCACGGTGCCGGTGACGGTCGGAGCCGCCGGGCCGCTGGTGCCGACCCAGGGGCTGCTGGCAGCGTGGAGCGAGGCCCGCCGCACCAGCCAGGCGCTGGTGGCCCTCGGCACCCCCGGCCGGGGCGCCGCGGCTGCCGACCTCGGGTTCGCCGGTCTCGTGGTCGGCGAGCACCCCGACGTGGCCGGCTACCTGCGCACCCAGCTCGGCCCGGTGCTCGACTACGACGCCGCCCGCGGCACCGAGCTGGTGCGCACCCTGGAGGAGTACTTCCGCGCGGGCGGCTCGCCCCGGCACGCGGCGACCGCCCTGCACGTGCACGTCAACACCGTGACCCAGCGGCTGGACCGCGTCCGCGCCCTCATCGGCGAGGACTGGCAGGCGCCCGACCACGTGCTCGAGCTCCAGCTGGCGCTGCGGCTGCGCGAGGTGCTCGGAGGCTAGACCGGCGGCCGGTCCAGCGCCGCTGCGACGACGGCGTCGACCGCGTGGGCGTCGAGGAGCACGGTGTAGTGGTTGACGTCGGGCACCGCCACGACCTCGACCGCGTCGGGAAGCGCGAGCGCCGCGACCCGCTGCTCGTCGTAGAGGCCCTGGGGCTCGTCGACCAGACCTCGCGCGGCCCGCAGGAGCGTCACGGGGACGCCGGACCGCGCGGCGGTGGCGCCAGCGGCGTGCGCCTCGGCATCCAGCAGCACGCCGGCACCGTCGGCGCGGACGGCGTCCAGCACGCACGACGAGCGCCAGGACCCCGCGCCGTCCTCGACCAGGTCGTGCCGCAGGTAGTCGCGCACGTCGTCGCCCGCGGGACCGGCCAGCGCCGGACCGAGGGCGGGATGCAGCCCGAAGAACGCGAGGTACTCCTCGAACGACCCGAACGTCATCGAGAGCCGTTGCATCGCAGGACCGAGCACGGCCCGCAGCATGGCGTCGACGTCATCCGGTGACTGGGCAGGCGGTGGCGGGAAGGCGAACCCGCCGTCCACGAGGACGGCCCGCGCGACGCGGTCCGGGTGCCGTGCTGCGAGCAGCGCCGTGACGAACGCGCCCATCGAGTGGCCGACGACGACCGCGCGGTCGAGCCCGAGGTGGTCGAGCACCCGCACCAGGTCGTCGGCGTGCGCGCTGAGCCCGAACGGCCCGCCGACCCCGCGTGACGCGGCTCGTCCGCGCAGGTCCGGCGCCCAGACGGTGGCACGTGGCCCGGCTGCGGCGGCGAACCGCTGCCAGGACAGGCCGTTCGCGGTGATGCCGTGCACCGCGAGCACCGGGGTGGCGGACGGCTCGGACAGGCGGTGGACGGCGAGCTCGCCGCCGTCGACCGCCACCTGCTCGGTGGGTGCCACGTCAGCCAGTCTCCCCCGCGACCTCGGGCGCACGCCTGCCACGTCCGCGGACGAGCCCGGCGAGCCCGCCCGGGGCGAAGTACACGACCACGGACGAACACGGCGCCGAGGACGAACAGCGGCTGGGACAGCGGAACCCGCAGGACCGCCGGGAGGTCCTGCACGGCCGGAGCGGACGCCAGCTCGACCAGCCGGTTGTCGAGGTAGGTGTAGAGCATGCCGCCGATGACGGCGCCCCACCGGGTGCCCGGCGCCGCCGAGCACGACCATCACCAGCAGCGACAGGGTGAGCTCGGACGACGCGGTGTGCGGGTTGACGCCGCCGGTGACCAGCGAGGTGCACCACGCCGCCGAGCGGCGCCGAGCGCGCACCGCCGACGACGAAGGCGCCGAGCTTGAAGCCCGGTACGGTCGAGACCCGAGCACCGCGACGCGGTCGCTCGTTCTCGCGCAGCCGCAGCCCACGCGTGACCGGTCGCGGGTCCGCGCCAGCCAGGCGCACGACGGCCCAGCAGACCGCGAGGTAGGCCAGCGCGAGCCAGTACAGGTACGGCGGCGTTGAGCACGCCGAGCAGCAGGTCGGGCACCATCGCTCGGCCGAGCGGCGAGGCCCTCCTCGCCACCGGTCCAGGCCGCCGGGGTTGCGCTGCACCAGCGATCGCGGTCGGCCTGGGCGAACGCGAGCGTGACCATCGCGAACGCGATGCCGCCGACCCGCAGCGACGACCGAGCCGACGACCAGGGCGAGCACCACGCCGCCAGGCCGAGGGCCAGCAGCAGCGCCGGCAGCAGACCGGCAGACCGAGCGTGGGTCATGGCGATGCCCGCCCCGTAGGCGCCGGCGGCGACGAACAGCGCGTGCCCGAACGAGAGCAGACCGGTGCGGCCGAAGAGCAGGTCGTAGCCGGCGCGATGCCGCCGAAGACCAGGCAGAGCGCCAGCAGCTGCATCGACGCCCGGGCCGTTGACGCGGTCCGTCGAGCAGGCCGGGCACGGTGACGGGCACGTACGGCAGGTAGGCCAGCACGGCCAGCAGCACGAGCGGGACGACCGCACCGACGAGGCGGCGCAGCGGGCGCCGGCCGCCGGGCACGGACGGTCGCGGCGGGCGCCGGCTCCGCGACCTGTGCCGCGGCCGTGGTGGTCTCAGGCATGCGCGGTCCCTCCCGGCGAGCCCGCCGGGCCGCACGAGCAGCACCAGCGCGAGCAGCAGGACGACCGCAGAAGTCGCCCACGCCCGAGGCGCCGTAGTAGTTCGCCGAACTGCTGCACGAGCCCGACCACGACGGACGCGACCGCGGTGCCCGTCAGCGAGCCCATGCCGCCGATGACGACGACGATGAACGCGAAGATCAGCAGCGACGTCCCCTGCCCCGGTGACGACCGGGCCGAAGTACACCGACGCCGAGCACGCCGCCGAGCGCCGCTGCGCCACCGCCGATCGCGAAGACCAGCGTGAACGCCTGCCGCACGTCGATGCCGAGCGCCGTCGACCATCGACCGGTTCTCGACGCCGGCCCGGATCACAGCCCGATCCGGGTGAACCGCAGCACCGCGACCAGCACGAGCAGCACCACCACGGCCGCGGCGAGCAGCAGGAAGCGGTCGTTGGGCACGGTGGCGCCCGGCGATCGACGTCGTACCGGCAGCCCATCCGGACGAGGGAACGGCCGCGGGTCGGAGCCCCAGATCCCCTGCAGCAGCGCGACCCCGGCGAGGCCCAGCCCGACGGTGACGAGCACCTGCTCGATGTGCCGCTTGTACAGCGGGCGGATCAGCGTCAGCTCGACCACCGCGCCGAGCACGGCACCGACCGCCACGCCGAACCCGGCGGCCACGACGAAGCCGGTGCCGCTCGGCCCGGCGCCGGGCAGGTGGTCGGTGGCCCACCAGGCGGCGTAGGCACCGGCGGTCAGGAAGGCGCCGTGCGCGAAGTTGAGCACGTCCATCAGGCCGAAGATGAGGCGACAGGCCGGAGGCGACCAGGAAGTACAGCGCGCCGAGGCCGAGACCGGTGGCGAGCAGCAGGACGAGGGTGCTCACGACGGGCCCCCCTCGGTGGTGTCCTGGCCCGGACGGCGGCGCCGCACCGCGCGCCCGCCCACCCCGAGCAGATCGGTGGTGAGCGCGGGGTCCTCCAGCAGGTCGGCCGCCGGTCCGGTGTGCACGACCCGGCCGCCGTCGAGCACCACGACGTCGCGCGCGAGCCGGCGGACGACCGCGAGGTTCTGCTCGACCAGCAGCACCGGTAGTGCGCTCGGCCACCCGAGCGAGCGCCTCGGCCACCTCACCCACCAGCCGCGGCGCCAGGCCCTTCGTCGGCTCGTCGACCAGCAGCAGCCTGTTGCGCCCGAGCAGCACCCGGCCCAGGGCCACCATCTGCTGCTGCCCGCCGGACAGCGTCCCGGCGCGCTGGCGGCGGCGCTCGCGCAGCTCGGGGAAGAGCTCGTGCACCAGGTCGTAGTCGGGCACGCCGCCAGGCTGCTCGGCGAGCCGCAGGTTCTCCTCCACGGTGAGCCCGGCGAAGACTCGCGGTCCTCGGGCACGTAGCCCACCCCGCTGCGGACGATCGACGGCGTCCGCGCGGTCGAGACGTCCCGACCCTCGAGCAGCACCCGGCCGCGACGGTCCACGAGGCCGAGCACCGCCTTGACCGTGGTGGTCTTGCCGACGCCGTTGCGTCCGAGCAGGGCCGTCACGCCGCCCGGGCGCACGTCGAAGCCGACGCCCTGCAGCACGTGCGAGCGCCCCAGGTGCACGTGCAGGTCGGCGACCTGCAGGAGCGGGCGGTCGGTGGACGCGTCGGTGCAGTCACCGCTCTGCGCCGCGCTCGTGACAGGTCCGGTCACAGACCCTCCCCCAGGTACGCCTGCTGCACCGTCGGGTCGGCGGTGACCTCGCTCGGCGTGCCGACCGCCAGCAGCCGGCCGTGGTGCAGCACCGCGACCCGGTCGGCCAGACCGAGCACGACGTCCATGTGGTGCTCCACCATCACGACCGAGACGCCGTCGTCGGCCAGGCTGCCCGACCAGGTCGACCAGGTCGGGCACGTCCTCCATCGAGACGCCGGCCACCGGCTCGTCGAGCAGCAGCAGCGGCCGGCCGCCGCGCCAGCGCACCGCCACCTCGAGCTTGCGCCTGTCGCCGTGGGAGAGCTCGCCCGCCGTGCGTCCGGCGCGGTGGGTCATCCGCACCCGCTCGAGCAGGCCCGCGACCTCGGCCAGCTCCGACGCGGTGCCCGCCCGTCGCAGCACCGACAGCGGGCGCCCGACCGCGGCTCTGCACGGCCAGCCGCACGTTCTCGGTGGCGCTGAGCCCGTCGAACAGCGAGGAGGTCTGGAACGTCCGGCCCAGACCCGCACGTGCCCGGCGTGCGACGCCGTGCCGGGTGACGTCACGCCCACCGAGCTGCACGGTGCCGGCGGTCGGCCGGGTGACGCCCGAGAGCAGGTTGCAGCAACGTCGACTTCCCGGCGCCGTTCGGCCCGATGACGCGCGAGCAGCTCGCCACGGTGCAGCTCAAGGTCGACGTCGCTCGACGATCACCGCGCCGCCGACGCGTCCAGCCCAGGCCGCGGGCGGCGAGCACCACCTCGGCCGGCGTCCCGGACGGGACCGGCGACGCGGTGACGTCGGCCGTCACGGGGCGGCGGCGACGGGCGGCGCGACGTCGGCGGGGTCGAGCGTGCCCACCAGCGAGGCGGTCTCGCCGTCGAGCGACACCTGGAACATCGGCTGCAGCAGCGCGTGGTCCTCGGCCCGGATCTCCATCGGCCCCTTCGGTCCCGTCGAAGGTCCAGCCCTCCAGCGCCGTGATCATGCCGTCGACGTCGTCCGGCGATTCGCTCAGCGCGTGCACGATCATCTGGGCCGCCACGAAGCCGTCGTTGGTGAACAGGTCGACCTCCTGGCCGTTCTCCTCCAGGTGCGTCGCGAGGGCCTGGTACGCCTCGGTGTCCGAGGCGCCGTCGAAGAAGTGCGACAGGAAGCTGATCTCGGCCGAGGAGGCCCCGAAGGCCGACCAGCTCGGCTTGATGTCGAGGCCGGTGACCACGGTCGACGACGCGAACACGCCCTGCTGCTCCAGCGAGCCCCACATCTGGGCCGCGTTGGCGCCGGCCCAGGCCACGAACAGCAGGTCGGGGGCGGCGTCGGCGGCTTGCCGCGCGAACGGGGTGAGGTCGGTGGCCGGTCGGGTTCACCAGCAGCGGCGTCACGGTGGCGCCCTCCGCGCCGAGCACGGCGGTCACGGCCGCGGCGTTCGCCTGGCCGAAGGCGTTGTCCTGCGCGAAGACCGTGACGGTCTTGCCCTCCACGTCCTCGAGGAAGGAGGCCGCGGTGAGGATGTCCTGGTAGGTCTGCCGCCCGGAGCGGAAGGTGTAGTCGTTGACGCCGGTGAGGCCGTCGGTGGCGGCCGGGCCGGAGATGAACAGGACGTCGTTCTCCGCGGCCAGCGGTGCCACCTGGAGGCCCACGCCGGAGGCGGTCGAGCCGGCGATCACCTGCGTGCCCTGGCCGATCAGGTCGGTGGCGGCGGCCACCGCCTTGGCGGGGTCACCGGCGTCGTCGGCCTCGGTGACCTCGATGGTGCGCCCGTCGACCTCACCGGTCCCGTCCGTGGCGTGGTCGAGCCCCGCCTCGAACCCGGCGAGGTACTGCGCGCCGTAGGAGGCCAGCGGCCCCGTCTTGGAGTACACCAGCCCGACCTCGATCGGGGCGCCGCCGGACTCCTCGGAACCCTCGTCGGACGACGCCGCGCCGGGAGCACCTGGGGCGCCGCAGGAGGCGAGGACGGCCACCAGGCCGACGGCCAGGACCGGCACGACCCGGCGCAGCGTGGAGCGGCGCAGGGAGGGACCGCGCAGGGAGGGACGGGCGCCGGGGGTCCGGACGTGCTGGCGGGACATGGTGTCTCCTCGTCGAGAGCGGTGTGCGTGACCCTGGCCGGGTTCGACCGGTTCGGACGGTAGGGCCGTGCCACCGCACCGCGTCATGTCGTCGGACACCACAACCTGGTCCGACGGGGTGGGTGCCCGTCGCCCACCGGGAGCAGGCGGACGGGTGGCCTCTCACCCGTCCGGGTCACCTCGTCCGCGTGGTCGGGACCGGCCGCGCCGACGCCTCTACGGTGGCGGGATGACGTCCACGCCCGCCCCCGGCAGCCGGCGCCACGTGCGCCTGCGGCGGGCCGTGCTGGCCGTGAGCGTCCTGGACGACGTGGACCTCGAGCCCACCGACGACGGCGTCGTGGTCCACGGCGCGCGGCCGACCCACGTCACGTGGGACGAGCTGTCGCAGGCTGCGGGTACAGGTCCCGGTCCCCTCGCGCAGCACCGTCTCTCGCGCACCCTGCGGCTGCACGCCCGCGCCGCTGCGCTGGGCGACGACGCGGTGGAGGTGCTGCGCGGCTCCGCCCGGCTGCTCGCCCTGCCCTCCGACCACGCGGCGCACCCCGGCGCGGGCTGGACGCTGCACCGGCCGATGGGTGGCGCGCTGGAGTGCGGCATCGGCCTGCTCGGTGCGCTCGACGACCCCGACGAGCTGGTGCCGGTGCCGCCGTCGCTGGTGCGCACCGCCGGCGTCCCGGTGCGGGTCTGGTGGCCCGGCCTGGTCGCGCACGCCTCGACGATGGGTCGGCTGCTCGTGGACCGGCTGCGTCGCGACTCCCACGGGACGCGTCGCCCGGCGGCGGTCACCGACAACCAGCTGGTGCTCCGCCCGGTCGGCGGCGTCGACGTGCCCACCCTGCTCACCACGCACGTCCTGCGCAGCCACCTCGCCCGCTCCGACGGGTCGGGCATGCGCGCCGTGGCCGTCCCCATGCGCTCCCGGGGCTGGTACGACCTGGCACGGATCGACCCGGCCTTCGTGCAGGCCGCGTGGTCGGCCACCGACGAGCTCGAGCGGGGGCTGTCCCGGCCCGTGCTGGTGACGGCCGACGAGATGGTGCTCGCTCCGGAGCGGATCGACCTCACCGACCGCGCGAGCGCCGCCCTGCTGCGTCACACCTGAGCCGACGGCGGCAGCACCACCCGCAGGCAGGCTCCGCCCTCGGGCGCCGGCCCGGCCTCCGCCCGACCGCCCAGCCGCGTGACCAGGGCGCGCACGAGCGACAGGCCCACTCCCGCACCGCCCGGGCGGCGCGACCGGTGCCTCTCGGCGAGGACACCTCGCTCGAACGCCACCGGGTAGTCGTCCGGGTCGAGCCCCGGGCCGTCGTCGCGCACCTCCAGGACGACGCCGGCGGGGGCGCCCCTGGCCGCGAGCACCACCACTCCACCGGCGTCGACGTGCCGGAACGCGTTGTCGCACAGGCTGTCCAGCACCTGGCGCACGCGTGAGGCATCGGTGACCACCGTGAGCGAACCCGTCCCGACCTCCACCTCGCAGCGCGCACCGACCGTGGCCGCCCTGTCGCGCCAGCCGTCGGCCGTGGTCCGCACCAGCGCGCCGAGGTCGACGGGCAGCAGGTCGAGCGGCAGGTCGTGGGCGCCGAGCCGGGCGAGATCGAGCAGGTCCTGCACCATCCTGTCCAGGCGGCGCGCCTGCTCGGCCACCAGCGCACCGTAGCGGCGGACCTCGGCGGGGTCGTCGACCACGCCGTCGGCGAGCGCCTCGGCGGCGCCGGTCACGGCGGTGAGCGGGGTCCGCAGGTCGTGCGAGACCGACAGCAGGAACTCCCTCTCGCGGGCCTCGCTGCGGGCCAGGTCGTCGGCGAGGTCGTTCACGGCGGCCGCCAGGACGGCCGCCTCCTTCGGACCCTCCACCCGCACCCGGACGTCGCGGTGCCCGGAACGCAGGCGACCGACGGCCCCGGCCGCTGCGCGCAGCGGGCGGGCGACCCACCAGGCCAGGCTCGCGCCGGCGGCGACCGCCACCGCGGCACCGACGACGGCGGCGAACGCCACCCGCGCGGCGAGCCGGCGCGAGACGTCGCCGGAGGCCCGTTCGGCCTCCTGCACGAGCAGCACGCCCTGCCCGGCCGAGGTCGGCCGACCCTCCACCAGGTAGGTGCCGGCGTCGGCGCGGCGCGTCGTCGAGACCATCTGTCCCCCGGCCACCCTCGTCACGTCGGACGTACGCAGGACGTCGACCGCCGCGCCGGTGGCCCGCCCGTCGTCCACGACGACGGCCTCGATCCCCTGGTCGCCGAGCGCCTGGAGCACCCGCTCGGTGGCACGGGGACGTCCGTCCGCGCGGTCGAGCTGGCCGGCCACGAGCGCGGTCTGGGCGGCGAGGGCGTCGCGGCCGGCCTCGCGCGCCGCCGCGGTGACGAGCCTGGCCGCGAGCAGCCCGGACACCAGGGCGCCCACCACCGCCGCGCCGGCGCAGACCAGCGCGATCCGCACGGCGAGAGACGAGCCGCGCACGGCGTCGCTCACCGGGGTGCCTCGACCGCGTAGCCGACGCCCCTGACGGTGCGGACCGGTTGCCCTGCACCGAGCTTCGCCCGCAGCTGGGCGACGTGGACGTCGACCGTGCGGGTCCCGGCGGCGGCCGCGTACCCCCACACCGCGCTGAGCAGCTGCTCGCGGGTGTGCACCTGACCGGGTCGACGCGCGAGGTGGGCGAGGAGCTCGAACTCGGTGGTGGTGAGCGACACCTCGGAGCCGGCGACGTGCACCCGGCGGGCGCCGACGTCGACCACCACGTCACCGACGACGAGCACGTCGGACGGTGCGGGTCCGGCCGAGCGCCGCAGCACCGCGCGCACCCGGGCCACCAGCTCGCGCGGGCTGAACGGCTTGGTGACGTAGTCGTCCGCGCCCAGCTCGAGGCCGAGGACGCGGTCGACCTCGTCGTCGCGCGCCGTCACCAGCAGCACCGGGGTCGCGTCGCCCTCGGCACGCAGGCGGCGCAGCACCTCGAGGCCGTCGCTGCCGGGGAGCCCGACGTCGAGCAGGACCGCGACGGGCCGCTCCCGGCGCACGGCGGCCAGTGCCGTCACGCCGTCGCGGACCACGATCGGCGAGAAGCCGTCGCGGCGCAGGTAGAGGGTGACGACGTCGCTGATGGCCGGGTCGTCCTCGGCCACCAGGACCACGCCCCTGCCGGGCTGCGACGTCACGGTGGCGATGATGCCAGCGGCTCAGGGCCGGCCGGTGCAGAACGCGGTCATCCGCTGCCGCACGCGGTCGGTGCGCCCGACCACCTGGTCGACGCGCCGCTCGGCCCGGTCGGCCCGCTCGCGCAGCCGGTCGGCGACGCGGTCGCGGCCGGCGTCCTGCGCCCGGTCGGCCGCGGCGCGCATCCACGCCACGGACCCGGCGGTCCCGGCGTCGCCGCGGACGCGCTCCACCCACGCCTCGCCCCGCTCGAGGACCTTCGGTCCGGTCTCGGTGCAGAACCTCTCGACCTTCTCCGCCGGGACGGTGACCGTCACCGAGCCGTCCGGGTTGCGGGTCGCGGACGACGACGGCGTCTCGGCGGAGGCGGTGGCGGCGCCGGCCCCCACCACGACGGCGGAGGCGAGCACGGAGGCCAGCAGGGGGGTCAGCAGGGTGGTGGTGCGCACGGTGGGCTCCTTCGTGGGCCGGCGCGGGTCGCCGGCGGTCCTCGAAGGGTCGGCGGGCGACGTCCGGCGCCGGTGAGCGCCGTGTTCGGGTCCTGCAAAGGCCGGGCCGGCCAGGTCGGCAGGCCGCCGGATCAGGTGAGGACGTGCCCCGGGCGGTCGTCGAGACGCGCCACCCGGGCGGCGACGTCGCGGGCCACCGTCCGCGCGGTGAGCCCGATCTCCTCGAGCACCTCCTGGCGCGAGCCGTGGTCGTGGAACGCGCACGGGATGCCGACGTCGTGCAGCGGCACGGCGACCCCCAGGTCGCGCATCTCCTGCGCCAGCCGGGCGCCCACGCCGCCGACCCGCACGCCGTCCTCGACCGTGACCACCAGCCGGTGCGCGCGGACGAGGTCGAGCAGGGCGGGATCGACCGGGAGCACCCAGCGCGGATCAACCACCGTGGCCGAGATCCCTTGCGCGGCAAGGCGCTTGGCGACCTCGAGCGCCATCATGGCCAGTGAGCCGACCGACACCACGAGCACGTCGTTGCCGTCGCCGCGTGCCAGGACGTCGACGCCGCCGACCCGCTCCAGGGCGGGGATGTCGTCCGGCACGGAGTCGCGGGCGATCCGCAGCACGGTGGGGGCGTCGGCGACCTCGACCGCCTCGCCCAGCTCCTCCACGAGCCGGGTGGCGTCGCGGGGGGCGGCCACCCGCACGCCGGGCACCACCTGCAGCACCGACAGGTCCCACATGCCGTGGTGGCTGGCGCCGTCCGGCCCGGTGACGCCGGCCCGGTCGAGCACGAAGGTGACGCCGGCGCGGTGCAGGGCGACGTCCATGAGCACCTGGTCGAAGGCGCGGTTGAGGAACGTGGCGTAGACCGCCACCACGGGGTGCAGGCCGGTGAAGGCCAGGCCGGCGGCGCTGGTGACCGCGTGCTGCTCGGCGATGCCGACGTCGAAGACGCGAGAGGGGAACTCGGCCGCGAAGCGGTGCAGCCCGGTGGGGATCATCATCGCCGCCGTGATGGCGACGACGTCGTCGCGGCGGTGCCCGATCCGGACCAGCTCGTCGGCGAACTCGGAGGTCCACGTGCGGCCGGAGCCCGACACCGGGACCCCGGTCTCGGGGTCGATCACGCCGACGGCGTGGAACTGGTCGGCCACGTCCGCGATCGCCGGCGGGTAGCCCTTGCCCTTCACCGTGATGGCGTGGACGATGACCGGGCCGCCGTACGACTTCGCCTGCCGCAGAGCGCGTTCCATCACCTGCACGTCGTGGCCGTCGACCGGGCCGATGTACTTCAGGCCGAGGTCCTCGAACATGCCCTGGGGCGCGACGACGTCCTTGATGCCCTTCTTCACGCCGTGCAGCGCCTCGAACGCGAGCCGGCCGGGGGGACCGCTGCGCTGCAGCGTGCTCTTGCCCCACTCGAGGAAGCGCTCGTAGCCGCGGGTGGTGCGCAGGGTGGCGAGGTGGTGGGCCAGGCCGCCGATGGTCGGCGCGTAGGAGCGCTCGTTGTCGTTGACCACGATCACCAGCCGCCGGTCGTGGCCGGTGGCGATGTTGTTCAGGGCCTCCCAGGCCATGCCGCCGGTGAGGGCGCCGTCGCCGATGACGGCCACCGTGGTGCGGTCGGTCTCGCCCTGCAGCGCGCGGCCCTTGGCGATCCCGTCGGCCCACGACAGGGACGACGACGCGTGCGAGCTCTCGACGACGTCGTGCTCGGACTCGGCCCGGCTCGGGTAGCCCGACATCCCGCCGCGGGTGCGCAGCCCGGAGAAGTCGTGCCGCCCGGTGAGCAGCTTGTGGACGTAGGACTGGTGCCCGGTGTCGAACACGATCGCGTCGCGCGGGGACTCGAACACGCGGTGCAGCGCCATGGTGAGCTCGACCACGCCGAGGTTCGGCCCGAGGTGGCCGCCGGTGCGGCTGATCGACTCGATCAGGAAGGTCCGGATCTCCTGGGCCAGGGCCGGCAGCTGGTCGGCGGGGAGCCGGCGGAGCGCGGCGGGGCCCGTGATGCCCTCCAGCAAGCTCACGTGCGTCCTCTCGGCGGTGGTCGGGGCAGTCGGCGGACAGCCCCGTGCCACCCGATTCTAGGCGGGGCGGCCGATCGCGGTCCCCTCGGAGGGCGCAGAGCGTGTGCAGGTCCGGTGCAGGCGTGGCCTCGCCGACGCGCCCGTCACAGCCGGGGGACGTACACCTGCCCGCGCAGCGCCCGCTCCACCAGCTGGACGGCGGTGCTCGCGGCGGCGAGCCGCTCCTGCTCGGCGTCCAGGACGTCCAGGCCCTCGGCCACCACGGCCGAGGGGAGGTAGCCGGCCAGGTCGGCGCGCAGCGCGGCCCGGGCGCTCTGCGTCCCGGCGGCCTGGGCCGCCACGAGCCGCGCGGTCAGCCGCACGAGCAGCAGCGGGTGGCGCAGCAGGACGGCGTGGCCGCGGTAGTCCGGCGGGCACAGGTCCAGCAGCCACGCGGTGGCACGGCGCTCCCAGCCGGGCGTTCCCGGCGGCGGCACCTCGGCCGGCCAGCCGGGCGGGGTGTAGGCGGCGTCCACGTCACCAGGATGACGGGTCGCGACCTACGCCTGGACGGGGACCGGCTCGACCGTCGGCAGGGTCGACGACAGCACCAGGGCGAGCGCCCCCAGGGTCTCGGCGCGCCGGCCCAGCCGGCTGGGCAGGATCTCGACGCGTCCGAGGGTGCCCGGCTTGCCCATCCGCTCCACGGCGGACCGCACCGGGCCGAGCAGCAGCTCGCCCGCCTCGGCGAGCTGGCCGCCCACCACGACGACCTCCGGGTTGAGCACGTTGCACAGCTGTCCGACCGCGAGCCCGATGGCGTGCCCGGCGTCGGCCACCACCCGTCGGCAGCCGGCGTCGCCGGCCACCGCCCGCGCCACCATCTGCTCGGCGTCGAGCGCGCCCTGCGTGGGGGCGAGCAGGCTGAGCAGGTGGCCGCTGCCGGCGACCGTCTCGAGGCAGCCGCGGTTGCCGCAGCGGCAGATCGTCCCCGTCTCGTCGACCGTGACGTGGCCGATCTCGCCGGCCGTCCCGTGCGCCCCCCGGTAGAGACGGCCGTCGAGCACGAGACCGGCCCCGACCCCGGAGGCGACCTTGAGGTAGATCGCGTGCCGCCGTCCGCGGGCCGCGCCCCAGGCGACCTCGCCGAGGGCGCCGACGTTGGCGTCGTTCTCGATCAGGACGGGGACCTCCCACGCCTGCTGGAAGCGGGCCCGCAGGTCGGCCCCGGCCCACCCGGGCAGGATCGTCTCGCCCTCGACGCGGTGGGTGCGCTCGTCCAGCGGACCGGGGACGGCCACCCCGACGCCGAGGACGCGCTGCCCGTGGTCCTGCCCGTGCTCGGTGAGCAGCTCGTCGCCGAGGGCGCGCGACGCGGTGACGACGGCGTCGACCGACGCGTCGGCGTCCAGGGCCACCACCCGCTCCCCCAGCACCTGGTGCGCCAGGTCGGACACCGCGACCCGCACGTGGGTGTGCCCGACGCCGATCCCGACGACCAGCCCGTTCTCGCGGGCCAGCCCCACCACGCGGCCGCGTCGGCCTGCGCCGTCGGCCAGCACCTCCACCCGGCCCGACCCGGTCAGCTCGCGCACGATGGTGGAGACGGTGGCGGCCGACAGCCCGGTCTTGCGGGCGACGTCGGCCTGGGTGAGCTGGCCGTGCAGGCGCAGGACCGAGACCACCCGCTCACGGTTCGCGAGTCGAAGCGATGACGGTGACCCCGGCGCCCTTGCCTTCACGAGTCGAAACAAAGCAGCGCCGCCGGGTGCACGTCAAGAGCACCGGGTGCACCACGGGACGTACCGGACCCGGAGGTCAGCCGACGACCCACCGCAAGCCGGCGCCCTCGGCCGCCACCACCTCGCCGGCGGCGTCGATCTCCACCGTGCAGGGCTCGCCTGCGACGACCAGTCCCTCGACCCGCAGCGCGCCGACCGGGCTCGGGCGCAGAGGGCGCAGCGTCGCGACCCCCGCCGGGACGTCGACCTGCAGCCCGAGCAGGACCTGCACGACGGCGACCGCCGACGTGACCGACCACGCCTGCGGGTGGCACGCGGCGGGGTACGGCACGGGCCGGCCGACCTCGCTGAGGGCGTCACCGGACCACAGCTCGGGCAGCCGGTAGCCGAACGCCTCGGCGGCCTCGACCAGGCCGGTGAGCAGACCCGCGCCGCGGCCGCCCAGGCCTGCGCGCGAGAGCGCGAGCAGCGTGATGGCCGTGTCGTGCGGCCACACCGAGCCGCAGTGGTAGCTGAGCGGCGCGTACCCGCCGGACCTCGACGACATGGTGCGCAGGCCGAGCCCGGAGTCGTTGTCGTCGCGGGCGAGGACCTCGGCGACGAGCACCTCGTCGTCGGGGTCGAGCAGGCCGGTGCCCGGCAGGTGGCCCATGTTGCTCGCGACGGCGTCGACCCTGGCCTTGTCGGCGTCCAGCGCCAGGGCCGGGTAGCGTCCGCCGTCGCCGTCGACCCAGAAGGCGTCGGCGAACCGCTGCCGGAGGCGGGCGGCGACCTCGCGGTAGCCCGCCACGTCGTCGTCACCGAACGCGGCCAGCAGGTCGGCGCCGTGCAGGAGCGCCTCGTGGGCGTACCCCTGCACCTCGGCGAGCGCGATCGGCGCGGTCGCCAGGCGCCCGTCCGCGAAGCGCACCGAGTCGCCGCTGTCCTTCCAGCCCTGGTTCGCCAGCCCGGTGCCCTCGGTGTCGACGTACTCGAGCAGGCCGTCGCCGTCGGCGTCGCCCCAGCGCACGACCCAGTCCAGCGCCGCCCGGGCGGCCGGCAGGAGGGCCCGGACCTCGTCCTCGGGCATCCCCCAGCGCCACGCGTCGTGCAGGAGGCAGACGAACAGCGGCGTGGCGTCGACGGTGCCGTAGTAGACCGGTGGCAGGTGCGTCCCGGTCTCCCCGATCACGGTCTCCGCCCGGCGCAGCTCGTGCATGATCTTGCCCGGCTGCTGCTGGGACGGGACGTCGTCGACGGTGCCCTGCAGGCCGGCCAGGGTGCGCAGCGTGCCGCCGGCCAGGTCGGTGCCGAGCGGCAGCGCCATCCGCGCCGCCCAGATGCTGTCGCGGCCGAACAGGGTGAGGTACCAGGGCGCTCCCGGCGCCGGCGAACGCGTCGTCGGGGAAGCCGGTGCGCACCATCCGCAGCGCGTCGAGGTCGGCCAGGGAGGCCTCGACCCAGCGGGCCAGCCGCCGGTCGTCGGCCCGGACCGACGGCGCCGTCGCGAGCGACGCCGGCGCGGGCGCCGGCCCGACCACGCCACCGGTGTCGGTCACCTCGATCTCCCACGAGAGCTCCACCACCGCTCGCGGGCCGATCGTCGCGGTCCAGGTCGCCACGGCTCCCCCGCCGCCGCCGCCGAGCTCGGCACCGGGCGCCCGGACGACGGTGGCGACGCCGTCGGCCTCCCACCGCAGCACCCCGTCGACGAGCCGCGCGGGGACGGGGGCGCCCGCGTGACCCTGCTTGACCAGGTCCATCGAGACGTGGTCGGACGCGAGGGCGAGCTCCACCCGTACCGGCACGGGTCCAGAGGCCGTGGAGGAGAGCAGGAACCGCTCGTGCACCCGACCCGGCGTCACCGTCCGGAGCCGGTCCAGCCGCACCGTCGGGTCCGGGACGGGGTCGCCGAGATGGCGCAGGAGACCGGTGAAGCGCGCGGTGCCCGGTCCGGTGCGGGCGCTCGAGACCGGCTCCGGCTCCTCGCCGTCCACCGTCAGCACCGCGGTCGACAGGGCGCGCACGTCGGCGTGCAGGAGGCCCTGGGCGCCGGTGCCCCGCAGCTGGCCGTCGGTGCCCGAGGCCACCACGGTGGGGGCGCGCAGGCACAGCACGAGGTCGTGCAGCGCGGGCTGGAGGGGCGGCCGGTGCAGGGTCGCGCGGACGTCCTGGCTCATTTCTCGGTTCCTCCGGCTGGGGCGTCTCGGCGGCCACATCTTGACAGGTGCGCGTCGGGGGGACAGGCTCCGACCACGTGATTTGATCGATCCAATCAGACCACGGGCGGACAGAACAGCCCCTGTTGCTGGCCGCCCCGGCGCAGCGACGGAGGTGCGCGTGGCAGCGAGGCACACCCTCGACACCGTCGCCGAGCGCGCCCGGGTGAGCCGGCAGACGGTCTCGAACGTCCTGAACTCCCCCCACCTGGTGCGTCCCGACACCGCGCAGCGCGTGCGCGAGGTGATCGACGAGCTCGGGTACCGGCGGTCCCGCGCGGCCCAGCAGATGCGCACCCGCCGCTCGATGCTGCTCGGACTGCGGCTCGAACCCGACCGTGGCGGCATCAACGGCGCGGTGCTCGACCGCTTCCTGCACGCCGTGGTCGACGCCGCGCAGGAGCGCGACTACCGGGTCGTGCTGTTCACCGCCGACGACGACGAGCGCGAGATCGCCTCGTACTCCGAGCTCCTCGACACCGGCGAGGCCGACGGCTTCCTGCTCACCAGCACCCACCACGGCGACCCCCGCACGGCCTGGCTGGCCGAGCGCGGCGTCCCGTTCTCGACCTTCGGCCGGCCCTGGGGCGCGGCGGACCAGCACCACTCGTGGGTCGACGTCGACGGCGCGGCCGGGACGCGTGCGGCGGTCGAGCACCTCGTCGCCCTCGGGCACCGGCGGATCGGTTTCGTCGGCTGGCCGAGCGGTTCCGGCGTCGGCGACGACCGCCGCGACGGCTGGCGCGCTGCCGTGCGGGCCGCCGGCCTGCCCGCCGCCCGCGGGCTGCAGGCGTTCGTCGAGGACGGCGTGCCGCAGGGTCGCGCCGCGGCCGAGGCGCTGGTGTCCCGGCCCGATCCGCCGACCGCGCTGGTGTGCGCGAGCGACTCGCTCGCGCTCGGCGCCCTCGCCGCGGGCGACCGGGTGTCGGTCACCGGGTTCGACGACACCCCGGTGGCCAGGGCCGTCGGCCTGACCAGCGTCGCCCAGCCCGTGGTCCCTGCCGCCGCCGCGTGCCTCGAGCAGGTGCTCGAGGTGATCGGCGAGCGGGCCGAGGCCCCCCAGCACGTCCTGCTCGCCCCGACGCTGACCGTCCGGAGCTCCACCCAGACCCCCGCCACCACCACCCACGAGCCGGCCCCCGCCGGCCGGAACCGAGGAGAACGAGCATGAACCGCACGCACCGCACGAGAGCGACGCTGGGCCTCGTCGCCGCTGCCACCCTCGCCCTGTCCGCCTGCGGCGGAAGCGGTTTCGACGAGGGTGACGGGGGCGGCTCGGACGAGAGCTCCTCCGCCGCAGGCCCGGCCTCGCTCGAGGTCCTCATCGGGTCGAGCGGTCCCGCCGAGACCGACGCCGTCACCGCTGCGGCCGACGCCTGGGCCGAGGAGAGCGGCAACACCGCCGAGGTCGTCGCCGCCCAGGACCTCAACCAGCAGCTCAGCCAGGGCTTCGCCGCCGGCTCGCCGCCCGACGTGTTCTACGTCAGCTCCGACCTCGTTGCCAGCTACGCCTCCAACGGCTCGATCGAGGCGTACGCCGAGGACATGGAGAACGCCGACGACTTCTACCCGAACCTCAAGGAGGCGTTCACGGTCGACGGCACGTACTACTGCGCGCCCAAGGACTTCTCCACCCTCGCGCTGGTGATCAACCAGGACGCCTGGACCGCGGCGGGTCTCACCGACGACGACATCCCCAGCACGTGGGAGGAGCTGCGCACGGTCGCCAAGACGCTCACCACCGGCAGCCAGGTCGGTCTGAGCACCAGCACCGAGTACCAGCGCCTGGGCGCCTTCATGGCCCAGGCCGGCGGCGGCCTGGTGGCGGACGGCGCAGCCGCGGCCGACAGCGAGGCCAACGTCGAGGCGCTCGACTACGTGAAGTCGATGCACGACGAGGGCACCTACAAGTGGGCGTCCGAGGTCGACGCCGGCTGGGGCGGCGAGGCGTTCGGCAGCGGCAAGGCCGCGATGACGATCGAGGGCAACTGGATCAAGGGCGCCCTGACGAACGACTTCCCGGACGTCGACGCGGTCTTCGCGCCGCTGCCCGAGGGCCCGGAGGGCCAGGGCACGCTGACGTTCACCAACTGCTGGGGCATCGCCGCCGACAGCGAGAACAAGGAGGCTGCCAAGGAGTTCGTGGAGTACATGACCTCGGCCGACCAGCAGATGGAGTTCGCCACCGCGTTCGGGGTGATGCCGTCTGTGCAGTCGGCCGCCGACTCCTACCGCTCGGAGTTCCCGGACGACGCCGCGTTCATCGACGCCGCCGACTACGCCGAGGCGATCCCGAACAACGAGGGCATCGCCGACGTGCTCGCCGACCTGAACGCCCAGCTCGAGGCGCTGGCGACCGCGGAGCCGGCGACGATCCTGGAGTCCGCCCAGGCCAACCTCGAGGCCGTGCTGGGCAGCTCGTGACGTCACGCACCGTCTCCTCCCGTCCCCGGGGCGCCTCGGCGTCCCGGGGCGGGCAGACCGTCGCCGGCTGGCTCTTCACCCTCCCGGCTCTGGTGCTGCTCGCGCTGTTCCTGGTCATCCCGGTGCTGATGGCGGCGTGGGTCAGCGTCAGCGACTGGAACGGTCGGGGGTCGCCGTTCGGCGGCGACGTCGGCTTCGTCGGCGGCGACAACTACTCCAACGTCCTGACCTCCGAGGGCGGGCTGCAGGCGCGCGACTTCGGCACGGCCATGCGGAACAACTTCTGGTACGTCGTGCTCGTCGTCCCGCTGCAGACCGCGCTCTCGCTCGCCCTGGCCGTCCTGGTCAACCGCAAGGTGCTGCGCGGCCGCGGGTTCTTCCGCACCGCGTTCTACTTCCCCTCGGTCACGAGCTCGGTGGCGATCGTGCTGATCTTCACCTTCCTGTTCGCCGGCTCGGGCGCGGTCAACAAGGCGCTGGGCTGGTTGGGCATCAACGGGCCGAACTGGTTCGCCGACCCGCGCGGAGTGCTGCACGTGCTGCTCGGGACCTTCGGGGTCGACCAGGGCCCCGCGGCGCTCACCGACCAACGGTTCCTGTCCATCTCGTGGTGGGAGTGGTTGGCCGGCCCGAGCGTGGCGATGAGCGCGCTCGTGCTCCTGTCGGTCTTCACCACGTCCGGCACGTTCATGCTGCTCTTCCTCGCCGCCCTGCAGAACATCTCCGGCGAGGTCGAGGAGGCGGCCATGGTCGACGGCGCCACCGGGTGGCAGCGGTTCCGGCTGATCACGGTGCCCATGCTGCGGCCCACCCTGTTCACCGTCCTGACCCTCGGGTTGATCGGGACGTGGCAGGTGTTCGACCTCGTCTACGTGGGCACCCAGGGCGCTCCCGCGAAGACCACCGTCACGCCCGCGTACCTGTCGTACACGACCTCGTTCCTGTCCCAGAACTGGGGCCAGGGCGCCGCCATCGCCTTCATCCTGTTCTTCATCATCATCGCGCTCGCCGCCTTCCAGAGGTGGGTGCTGCGCGAGCGCACGGTCGTGCCGCGCCGCAAGCGGTTCCGCCTGTCCGACGGCACCTACGCCGATCCTTCGCAACGGGGAGCCAGCCGATGAGCGGCACGGTGACAGGCTCGACCGTCCAGCCCGTCACGCCGTCCGACGGGACGGTCCCGGACACGGGCACGCCTCGGAAGCGGTCGCGAGGGCCCGGAGTCGCTACGGCGATCACCTACGCGCTCCTCGTCGCGATCGCCGTGGTCTACATCTTCCCGTTCCTCATCCAGATCGCGACGTCCTTCAAGGCCGACGGCGACGCGACCGCCAACCCGACCTCGCTGATCCCCGCCACGATCACCTACGCGGCGTACGACCGGCTGTTCGCGAGCAACCTGCCGTTCCCGACGTGGGCGATGAACTCGGCGATCGTCACCCTCTTCGTGACGGCGGGCCGGGTGCTCCTCTGCTCGGCGGCGGGGTACGCGTTGGCACGGTTGACGTTCCGTGGCCGCGGCCTGGTGTACGCCGGGATCGTGGCGGTGATGGCGGTGCCCGCGGTGGTGCTGCTCATCCCGAAGTTCCTCGTGCTCAACCAGCTCGGCATGTACGACAGCTACGCCGGGATGATCGTCCCGCTGCTGGCCGACGCCGCGGGCGTCTTCATCATGAAGAACTTCTTCGAGTCGCTGCCCGTGAGCGTGGAGGAGGCGGCCCGGGTCGACGGCGCCGGCACGCTCCGCATCTTCTGGTCCGTGGTGCTGCCGATGGCGCGGCCGGCCGTCATCACGCTGGTGATCCTGTCGTTCCAGGGCTCGTGGAACGAGCTGTCGCACTTCGTGGTGTCGGCGCAGAGCCCCGAGCTCTACACGCTCACCAAGGGTGTCGCGACGTTGGCCGCCGGCGGGCAGGGTCAGGCCCAGCAGTTCCCGCTGAAGATGGCGGCCGCGCTGCTGATGACGATCCCCGTCGCCGTGCTGTTCTTCTTCTTCCAGCGGCAGATCATGAGCACCGCCGAGGGCGCCGAGAAGGGCTGACACCGGACAGCCCGCCCTGCGGGCGGACGACGAGGCCCCGACCGGTCCCCCTCCCCGGTCGGGGCCTCGTCATGTCGTCCCGCGAACCTCAGCCGACGAGCGACCTGAGGACGTACTGCAGGATCCCGCCGTTGCGGTAGTAGTCGGCCTCGCCGGGGGTGTCGATCCGCACCACGGCGTCGAACTCGACCGGTGCGCCGCCGTCCTTGGTGGCCGTGACCTTGACGGTGCGCGGCGTGGGCCCGTCGTTCATCGCGGTGACGCCGCTGACGTCGAAGGTCTCGGTGCCGTCGAGCCCGAGCGACTCCGCCGTCTCGCCCTGCGGGTACTGCAGCGGCAGCACGCCCATGCCGATCAGGTTCGAGCGGTGGATCCGCTCGTACGACTCGGCGATCACGGCCTTGACCCCCAGCAGCGCGGTGCCCTTGGCCGCCCAGTCGCGGCTCGAGCCCGAGCCGTACTCCTTGCCGGACAGGATCACCAGCGGGGTGGCCGCCTCGGCGTAGTGCTGCGCGGCGTCGTACACGCTGGACTGCTCGCCGCCCTGCGTGAAGTCGCGGGTGTAACCGCCCTCCACGCCGTCGAGCAGCTGGTTGCGCAGCCGGATGTTGGCGAACGTGCCGCGGATCATCACCTCGTGGTTGCCGCGCCGCGAGCCGTAGGAGTTGAAGTCCTTGCGCTCGACACCGTGCTCGGCCAGGTACTTCCCTGCCGGGCTGTCGGCCTTGATCGCGCCGGCCGGGCTGATGTGGTCGGTGGTGACCGAGTCGCCCAGCCGCAGGAGCACCTTGGCGCCGCTGATGTCCTGCACCGGCGACGGCTCCTTGGCCATGCCGTCGAAGTACGGGGGCTTGCGCACGTAGGTGGACTCGGGGTCCCACGCGAAGGTGTCACCCTCCGGGGTCGGCAGCGACTGCCACCGCTCGTCGCCGGCGAACACGTCGGCGTAGTCGTCGGTGAACATGTCCTGGCTGATCGCGCCGGCGATGGTCTGCTCGACCTCGGCCGGGGTCGGCCAGATGTCGCGCAGGAACACGTCGTTCCCGTCGGTGTCCTGCCCGAGCGGGTCGGACTCGAAGTCGAAGTCCATCGTGCCGGCGAGCGCGTACGCGATCACCAGCGGCGGCGACGCGAGGTAGTTCATCTTCACGTCCGGGTTGATCCGGCCCTCGAAGTTGCGGTTGCCGGACAGCACCGAGACGACAGCGAGGTCGTTCTGCTGCACCGCCGCGGAGACCTCGTCGATGATCGGGCCGGAGTTGCCGATGCAGGTGGTGCAGCCGTACCCGACCAGGTGGTAGCCGAGCTTCTCCAGGTACGGCGTCAGCCCGGACTTGTCGTAGTAGTTGGTGACCACCTTGCTGCCGGGGGCGAGCGAGGTCTTGACCCAGGGCTTGCGCTGCAGGCCCTTCTCGACCGCCTTCTTCGCGAGCAGGCCCGCGCCGACCATCACCGAGGGGTTGGAGGTGTTGGTGCAGCTGGTGATCGAGGCGATCACGACCGAGCCGTGGTCGATCTCGACCTCCTGGCCGTCGAGCGAGACCGTGACCGGGTTCGAGGCGCGGCCGGTGCCGTCGGAGTGCTCCGGCGCGGAGCCGCCGTCCTCGTTGTCGCTGTCGGGTGCGGACGGGTCGCTGGCCGGGAAGCTTCCGCCGTTGGACGGCGCCACGTGCCCGCCCTTGGCGTAGTCCGGCAGCACCTCGCGGAACCCCTCCTTCGCGGCGCTGAGCGAGACGCGGTCCTGCGGGCGCTTCGGCCCCGCGATCGACGGGACGACCGTGGACAGGTCGAGCTCGATGTACTCGGAGTACTTCGCCTCCGTCGAGGCGTCGTGCCACAGGCCCTGCTCCTTGGCGTACGCCTCGACCAGGGCGACCTGCTGGTCGGAGCGACCGGTGAGACGCAGGTACTCGACCGTGACGTCGTCGATCGGGAAGATCGCTGCGGTGGAACCGAACTCGGGGCTCATGTTGCCGATCGTGGCGCGGTTGGCCAGCGGCACCGCGGCGACGCCCTCGCCGTAGAACTCCACGAACTTGCCGACCACGCCGTGCTTGCGCAGCATCTCGGTGATCGTGAGGACGACGTCGGTGGCCGTGGCGCCGGTGGGGATCTCGCCGGTGAGCTTGAAGCCGACCACGCGCGGGATGAGCATCGAGACCGGCTGGCCGAGCATCGCGGCCTCGGCCTCGATGCCGCCGACGCCCCAGCCCAGCACGCCGAGGCCGTTGACCATCGTGGTGTGCGAGTCGGTGCCGACGCAGGTGTCCGGGTACGCGACACCGTTGCGCAGGAAGACCACCTGGGCCAGGTGCTCGATGTTGACCTGGTGCACGATGCCGGTGCCGGGCGGGACGACCTTGAAGTCGTCGAACGCGCCCTGGCCCCAGCGCAGGAACTGGTACCGCTCGCCGTTGCGCTCGTACTCGATCTCGACGTTGCGGCGGAAGGCGTCCTCGCGGCCGAAGACGTCGATGATCACCGAGTGGTCGATGACCAGCTCGGCCGGCGACAGGGGGTTGATCTTCGTCGGGTCGCCGCCCAGCTCGGCGACGGCCTCGCGCATGGTGGCGAGGTCGACGACGCACGGCACGCCGGTGAAGTCCTGCATGATCACGCGGGCCGGCGTGAACTGGATCTCGGTGTCGGGCTCGGCGTCGGCGTCCCAGCCGGCGAGCGCGCGGACGTGGTCGGCGGTGATGTTGGCGCCGTCCTCGGTACGCAGGAGGTTCTCCAGCAGCACCTTGAGGCTGAACGGCAGCTTGTCGGCGCCGTCGACCTCGGAGAGCCGGAAGATCTCGTAGGACTCGTCCCCCACCTGGAGGGCCCCCTTGGCGCCGAAGCTGTCCTGGCTCACGCTCGCTCCTCGTCGTCGTCGCGAAAGTATCTTGACGTCAAGATACTAGTGCCTCCGTCCCAGCCTGTCACTGCGGGACGCGGAGCGCTCAGTGCGCGGGCCCGGCCCCGGGGTCGGGCACGAACCGGGCCACGCACTCCACGTGGTGGGTCATCGGGAACAGGTCGAAGGCACGCAGGGCGTCGAGGAGGTAGCCGCGCTCGGCGAGCAGGCCGGTGTCGCGGCCGAGGGCGGCGGGGTCGCAGGCCACGTAGACCACCGCACGGGGCCGCAGGCCGACGACCTGGTCGACGACGGCGCGGCCGGCGCCGGAGCGCGGCGGGTCGAGCACCACGACGTCGGCGTGCTCGACCTCGCCGGAGGCGCGCAGGTGGTCCAGGACCGCCTGGGTGCGTCCGTGCTCGATCCGCACGTGCGGGTGGGCGTGCAGGTTGCGGCGGGCGTCGCGCACCGCCTGGCCGTCGGACTCCACCGACACCACCGTCCCGGCTGTACCGACCGCCTCGGCGAGCACGGCGGTGAACAGCCCCACGCCGGAGTAGAGGTCGAGGGCGGTCTCGCCCTCACGCGCCGCGGCGTACTCGTGCACGACGTCGGCGAGGGTCGCGGCGGCGCGGGGGTGCACCTGCCAGAACCCCGCCGCGCTCACCCGGAACGGCATCTCGCCGCCGGGCAGGTCGACGGGCTCGGACAGCCAGGCCCGGCCCCGGACGCGGACCGTCTTCTTCTCCCCCGGACGGGCGAGGACGACCGCCGTGCCGTCGGGGAGCCCGCTGACCCGCGGGTCGCGCCGACCGAGCGGGACGACCACCACGGCCCGCTCGCCGGAGCCGGAGGCGACCGCCTCGACGCCCTCGACGCCGGGCCAGCGCAGCCCGGGCACGTCGAGCGCCTGGACGTCGTCGGCGGCGATACGGCACCGGTCGATGCCCACCACGCGGTGCGAGCGGTGCTCGTGCAGACCGGCGCGGCCGGAGGCGTCGACCGCGTACTGCACCCGGGTGCGCCAGGCGAGGCCGTCGTCGCCCCGTCCGGGGACGGGCACCTGCTCGACCTCGACGTCGACCTCGACGCCGCCGAGCCGGTCGAGCTGCTCGCGCACGACGGCGGTCTTGAGGTCGCGCTGGGCCGGCAGGGAGGCGTGCTGCCAGTCGCAGCCGCCGCACAGCCCCGGTGCCGCCCAGGGGCACGGCGGGTCCACGCGGTCGGGTGAGGGCTCGAGGACCTCCATCACGTCGGCACGCCAGAACCGTTGCGCCACAGACCCGCTGGTGATGCGGACACGGACCTGCTCGCCGGGCAGCGCATGGCGGACGAACAGCACCTTGCCCTCGTGCCGGGCCACGCAGTGGCCGCCGTGGGCCACCGGCCCGACCTCGACCTGGACCTCCTCGCCGACCTCCAGCCCCACCTGCTCGCTCACGACACCCTCACGACGGCGGCGTCGCGGGCGGTGGCGGGACCGGGTCCTCCGCGAGCCCCTTGCGGACGTCGCCGGGGGCGTCGTCGGCGAGCAGGTCGCCCATCCGCTCCTCGGCGCCGATCGAGGACTGCAGCTGCCACGGCACGCTCGCCACGACCACGCCCGGGGTGAAGTGCAGCGCGGACTTCAGCCGCAGCGCGCTCTGGTTGTGCAGCACCTGCTCCCACCAGTGGCCCACCACGTACTCGGGCACGTAGACGACCACGAGGTCGCGCGGGCTGACCCGGCGGATCCGCTTCACGTACCGCAGGATCGGGCGCGTGATCTCGCGGTACGGCGAGTGCAGGGCCTTCAGCGGCACCGGCAGGTCGAGCTCCTCCCACCGCTTCCTCAGCGCCTCGGTGGCCTCGGGGTCGACGTCGACGGTGATCGCCTCGAGGGTCGACGCGCGGGCGGCGCGGGCGTACGCGAGGGCGCGCATCGTCGGCAGGTGGACCTTGGAGACCAGGACGATCGCGTGCACCCGCGACGGCAGCGCCCGCGCCTTGGCCGGGTCGATCTGGGACAGGTCGAGCTCGGCCGAGACGTGGTCGTAGTGGGTGCGGATGGCCCGCATCAGCACGAACAGCGCCATCATCGCCAGGATCGCGATCCACGCACCGAGCAGGAACTTGGTGACGAGGACGACCACCAGGACGGTTCCCGTCATCGCCAGGCCCACGCTGTTGATCACCCGCGAGCGCTGCATCCTGGCCCGCGCCCTGGGATCGGTCTCGAGCCGCAGGTGACGGGACCAGTGCCGGACCATGCCGGTCTGGCTCATCGTGAACGACACGAAGACGCCGACGATGTAGAGCTGGATGAGCCGGGAGACCTCGGCGTCGAACGCGACGATCAGCACGACGGCCGCGAGGGCGAGGCCGATGATGCCGTTGCTGAAGGCGAGCCGGTCGCCGCGGGTGTGCAGCTGGCGCGGCAGGTAGCCGTCGCGGGCGAGGATCGACCCGAGCACCGGGAAGCCGTTGAAGGCGGTGTTGGCGGCCAGCACGAGGATGACGCCGGTGGCGACCACGACGAGCCACACCAGAGGTGAGGCGAAGTCGAAGATGCTGCGAGCGAGCTGCCCGATGATGGGCGACTGGTGGTACTCGGTGCCGTCGGCGAACCGGACCGTGCCCCCGCCGATCGCCTCGCCGAGCTGCCCGCCGAGGGTCAGCTCGCGCTCGGGGTGCACCTCGTCGACGTAGACCACACCCGCCTTCCGCGCCAGCAGCAGGATCGACATGATCATCGTGATCGCGAGCGCGCCGAGCATCGCGAGGGTGGCCGCGGCGTTGGCGCTCTTGGGCTTCTTGAACGCCGGCACCCCGTTGCTGATCGCCTCGACCCCGGTGAGGGCCGCGCAGCCGGAGGAGAACGCGCGCAGCAGCAGGAACGCCCCGGCCAGGGTCATCAGGCCGCCGTCGAACGCCGGCTGGACCTCGGTCGCGAACCGCGCGCTCTCGGCGGCGGGCAGCGTCCCGGTGAGCGAGCGGATCGTCCCCACCGCGGCCATCCCGAGGATGGCGACCATGAACACGTAGGTGGGGATGGCGAACCAGAAGCCGGACTCGCGGACGCCCCGGAGGTTCATCGCGGTGAGCAGCACCACCGCGGCCACGGCGACAGCGGCCTCGTGCCCCCGGATGGCCGGCACGATGGAGGCGGCGTACTGCGAGGCCGAGGAGATGGACACCGCGACGGTGAGGACGTAGTCGACCAGCAGCGCGCTCGCGACCGTCAGCCCGGCCCGGGGTCCGAGGTTGACCGTCGCGACCTCGTAGTCGCCGCCGCCGGAGGGGTAGGCGTGCACGTTCTGGCGGTAGGACAGGACGACGACGGCCATCACCAGCGCGACGACGAGCCCGATCTGCCACGAGAACGCGTACGCCGACACACCGGCCACGGCGAGCGTCAGGAAGATCTCGTTCGGCGCGTACGCCACCGACGACAGCGCGTCCGAGGCGAACACCGGCAGCGCGAGCCGCTTCGGCAGCAGCGTCTCCCCCAGCCGGTCGCTGCGGAACGGCCGCCCGACCAGGACGCGCTTGACGCCGTCGGCCAGGCTCACGGCTCGTACCTCGCCGCGAGGAGCACGCTGTGTTCGACGGTTCGCTCGCTCCGCTCGCTCACGAGTCACGCGTCCCGGGGGTGCCCACGAACGACCATGCTAGGCACAGCGGTGGGCGCTCGGGGGCGGGGCTCGGCGTGTAGCGTTCCCGCCGTGCACTTCGTGATCATGGGCTGCGGCCGCGTCGGGGCGACACTCGCCCGCTCGCTGCAGCACCGAGGGCACACCGTGGCCGTGATCGACCAGAACCCGGACGCGTTCCGCCGGCTCGGCGCGGGCTTCGAGGGCACCACGGTCACCGGCGTCGGCTTCGACCGAGACACCCTCACCGAGGCCGACACCGAGCACGCCTACGCGTTCGCCGCCGTGTCCAGCGGCGACAACTCGAACATCCTCGCGGCGCGCGTGGCTCGCGAGACCTTCGGCGTCTCGAACGTGGTGGCGCGCATCTACGACCCGGGCCGCGCCGAGGTCTACCAGCGCCTGGGCATCCCCACGGTCGCGACGGTCTCGTGGGCCGCGGACCAGATGCTGCGCCGGCTGCTCCCCCACGGCTCAGCGCCGGTGTTCACCGACGCCAGCGGCAACGTGCAGATGGCCGAGTACCCGGTGGCGACCTCCTGGGTGGGACGGCCGCTGCGCGACCTGGAGACCCAGACCGGCGCCCGGGTCGCCTTCATCACCCGGCTCGGCAAGGGCGTCATCCCGACGACCGAGACCGTGTACCAGGAGGGCGACGTCGTCCACCTGCTCGCGCCCGTCGACGCCGTCCCGGAGCTCGAGCGCCGGCTGACGCGTCCGCCGGACCAGGACTGAGGCAGGAGCTGACGTGCGCGTCGTCATCGCAGGGGCCGGCAGCGTGGGCCGATCCATCGCCCGCGAGCTGCTGGGCAACGGGCACCAGGTGCTGCTCGTCGACAAGTCCCCGGAGGCGATGAAGCACTCCTCGGTGCCCGACGCCGACTGGCTGCTGGCCGACGCCTGCGAGGTCGACTCGCTGTCCGAGGCCGGGCTGGAGGACGCCGACGTCGTGGTGGCCGCCACCGGCGACGACAAGGCCAACCTGGTGCTGTCGCTGCTCGCCAAGACCGAGTACGGCGTCCCGCGCACGGTCGCGCGCGTCAACAACCCCAAGAACGAGTGGATGTTCGGTGAGGCGTGGGGCGTCGACGTCGCCGTCTCCACCCCGCGGCTGATGACGGCGCTGGTCGAGGAGGCCGTCTCGATCGGCGACCTGGTGCGGATCTTCACCTTCCAGCAGGGTCAGGCGAACATGCTGGAGTTCACCCTGCCCGACGACTCGGCTCTGGTCGGCACCCGCGTGGGCGACGTCGACTGGTCGCCCGACACGGTGCTGGTCGCGATCATCCGCGAGGAGCGGCCCATCGCGCCGAGCGACGACGACGTGCTCGAGGCCCACGACGAGCTGCTGATCATCGCCGCGCCGGAGTTCGAGGCCGACCTCAAGGCGCTGCTCAGCCCGGGCTCGGGGCCCGCCTCGCAGCCGGCGGGTCAGCCCGGGGACTGAGCGTCCCCGTCAGTGCCGCTCGTCCGCGTCGGCCGGCTCCTCGACCTGGTGGGGGACGGCACGCGGGACCGCCCGCAGCAGCAGCCAGCTCACCCACACCATCAGCGCGAACGCCGGCGGCCCCATCGCGAGCCGGGCGGCACCGAGCGCACCCACCAGGTCGGCGAGGTAGAGCGGCACCTGCACGATCAGGCGGAGCAGGAAGAAACCGGCCCACAGCCACGTGACGCGCTGGTAGACCCTGAGCCGCGCCGGCACCCGGCGCCACGCCAGACCCTCGCCGGTGAGCGGCCCGAGCAGCAGGCCGATCACCGGATACGGCCCGGGGCCGACGTGCCGCTGGGTGCCGGGGAGGCGGAACCGGCGCAACGGCAGCGTCGAGACCAGGCACAGCAGCCCGTAGCCGACGTTGAGCAGGAAGCCGGGCAGGTAGAAGTTGCGGGCCTCGCCGGAGACCAGCGCGAACCCGGCGCAGATCGCGACCCCGGCCGCCCCGGACAGCGCCTGGCTCGGCGCCGAGCGGGTCAGGACGCGCAGCACGATCGCGAGCAGCGCCGCGCCGACCGACACCGCGAGCGCGATCGTGAGGTCGCGCAGCAGCGTGTAGGTGAGGACGAACAGCACGCCGGGGACGAGGGTCTCCGCCGCGCCGCGGACGCCGCCGATCGCCTGCGCCAGGGAGAAGTCCTCGGCCCCCGCCTGGGCGAGGCCGCCGGCGCGGCGCCGACCCGCGACCGCCGCGGGCGCGTCCGCGGGGAGCTCGTCGACCAGCTCCTCCACGACGTCGTCGTCGCGGTCGCCGGCCGGCTCCCGGACCAGCGGACCCGGGGGCGCAGGGGGCGGGGGCACCGGCGCGGCCGGGGACTCGTCGACGCGCCCGGGGGCGGCGGCCGGCACGGGGCCGGGAGCGGTGCCTGCGGTGCCTGCGGTGCCTGCGGTGCCTGCGGTGCCTGCGGTGCCTGCGGTGCCCCCGGAGTCCTCGGAGTCCTCGCGCTCCCCGGTGCCGAACCACTCCTCGTCGCGCAGGGGCGGCTGCCAGCCGGCGCGACGTGCCACGGCCGCGGAACCGTCCGCCGCGCCGTCCGGTGCCCCGTTCGCAGCGCCGTTCGGCGCCGTGCCGTCGGCCGCGGCCCGCTCGGCGGCGCGCCGAGCCTCTCGCGCCGCCCGACGGGTCAGGGGCGCGCCGTCCTCAGGTGTCACGCGCTCGACCCCGCGGTGAGCTCGTAGGTCGGGTTGTACATGACCTTGCGGCCCTCGGAGCACGACACCAGGCCCTCGACCCGCACCTGGCGGCCGGCGTCGATGCCGACGATCTCGCGGCGTCCGAGCCAGATCAGCACGACCGAGCCGGTGCCGTCGAACAGCTCGGCCTCCAGCGCGGGGACGCCCGCGCGAGGACGCAGCGTGACGCTGCGCAGCGAACCGGCCAGGCGCACGCGGCGCCGGCCGGTCAGCTCGCTGCACGGGGTCCCGCCGAGGCGGCGGGAGCGTTCCTGCTCCTCCACGGCGTCGGCCTGGGTCTGGGACCGGGTCAGCCGGCGCAGCACCGACCGCAGTCCGCCGTCGCCGTCACCGCTCACCTGTCCAGGGTACGTCCGCTCGGCCCCGGTGGCGGGGCGGATCGGGTGGCTGCCGAGACCGGCCACCTCAGCGGCGCTCGGTGATCTCGGGGCCGCGCTCGAACGGCGCGAGGTCGTCCGGGTCGGTCCGGTCCGCAGCGGCGTCGTCCGTGCCGTCGTCCGTGCCGGTCCCGGACGTCGCGACGGCGGCGCCACCCGCCGCGACCGCGCCCGGCGTCGCGGGCCGCGCGGCCGCCGGCAGCGTCAGCGGCAGCAGGTCGCGCGGGGCCATCGCCTCCGTGCCGCGCACCACCACGCTGGAGCGCAGGAGGTCCTCGAGCGGCGCGGCGGCGTCGTGGTCGTGCGAGGCCGGGCCGCCGAACACTCCGCGCAGGAACCAGCGCGGGCCGTCGACCCCGACGAACCGGCTGGCCTGGTGGCCGGTGCGCCCGTCGGCGGTCCGCACCGGGATGCGGGCGATCAGCTCCCGCCCGAACACCCCCGGCACCTCGTCGGCGGTGCCGCCCTGCTTGGTGACCTGCGCACCGATCTCGGCGCGGATGTCGTCCCAGACGCCGAGGGTGCGAGGGGCGGCGAAGGCCTGCAGCTGGAGGGTGGAGCCGCCGAGGGCGATCGTCACCGCGATCACCCGCTGGGTCTTGTCCTCGATCTCCAGGCGCAGCTCCATGCCGTCGCGGCCCGGCAGCCGCAGGGCGCCGAGGTCGATCCGTTCGGCGCCGTCGTCCTCGTCGGTCTCGGACAGGTCGAACGGGCCGTGCTCGCGGCGGTCGTGCTCGGCCGCGGTCCGCGCCTGCTCGGCCTGCTCGTCGACCTCGTCGGCGTCCTCGACGTCGGTGCCGTCCGGCTCGGCGTCCGGCGCGACCTCGGTGCCGTCGACGTCGTCGACCTGCGCCGCGTCCTGGTCCCGGTTGCGCTTGAACCACGCCATCAGATCCGTCCTCCCACGTGCTGCTGCTGCCGGCTGTCGGGGCCGGGCTCGACCGGGCCGAACCCGCCGGTGGAGCCGTGACCTCCGGCCCCGCGGACCGAGGCGGGCAGCTCCTGGTCGGGAGCCACCGCCTCGAACCGGGCGTGCTCGACCCGCTGGACGACCAGCTGGGCGATCCGGTCGCCCCGCCGGACGGTGAACTCCTGGTCGGGATCGGTGTTGAGCAGGGTGACCTTGATCTCCCCGCGGTAGCCGGCGTCGACCGTGCCCGGGCCGTTCAGCACCGTCACCCCGTGCCGGGACGCGAGCCCCGAGCGCGGGTGCACCAGCGCGACGAAACCCTCCGGCAGCGCCAGCGCCACGCCGGTGGCCACCGTCGCGCGTCCGCCACCGGGCGCGAGCCGGGCGTCCTCGCGGGCCACCAGGTCGGCTCCGGCGTCGCCCGGGTGCGCGTACGAGGGCAGCGGGAGGTCCGGGTCGAGCATCTGGACCGCGACGTCCACCGTGGTGGCGGCGGCCTCGGGAGGGGCGCTCACGGTCCTCGACTCTAGTGGTGCCACGCTGGACGCATGGACCCGACGGGTACCCCCTCCCCGCTGCACGACGAGCGGCTCTGGCCGTCGCCGGGCACCTGGCTCGTGGTGCCCCTGCTCGGCGTCCTGGTCGCCGCCTCGCTGCTGCCGGTGGGCGTGACGGCCGCCGTGGTGGCCGTCGTGGTCGTGCTCACGGTCGTCGTCACCGGCCTCGTGCTCGCCTCCGCGCCGGTGCGCGTCGCGGGCGGGGAGCTGGTGGCGGGGCCGGCGCGGATCCCGGTCGCGCTCCTCGGCACCGCCGAGCCGCTGCGCGACACCGACGCCCGGCACGCCCGTGGGCCCGGTCTCGACGCTCGCGCCTTCCTGCTGCTGCGGGGCTGGGTGCAGCCGATGGTCCGGGTGCAGGTGCTCGACGAGCAGGACCCCACCCCCTACTGGCTGGTGTCGACCCGGCGTCCCGAGGAGCTCGCCCGGGCCATCGGGTCCGCGCGCGGGCACGACGACGCGCCGCCGCCCGGCACGGGCGACGACGCGTAGGACAGGGCGGCCCGGCTCCGGACCGGTCGGGTCGTCCCGGTGGGTCGGGCCGACCCGAGACGTCAGGCGGCGCACTCCTTGCAGATCGCCTGGCCGTTCTTGTCCGACGCCAGCTGGCTGCGGTGGTGCACCAGGAAGCAGCTGCTGCAGGTGAACTCGTCGGCCTGGCGCGGCAGCACCCGGACGGAGAGCTCCTCGTTGCTGAGGTCGGCACCGGGCAGCTCGAAGCCCTCGGCCGCCTCGGCCTCGTCCTCGTCGACCTTGCCCGAGTTCTTGTCGGCGCGCCGTGCCTTCAGCTCCTCGAGGGAGTCCTCGTTCAGCTCGTCATCGGTCTTGCGGGGCGCGTCGTAGTCGGTCGCCATGGGGTGTTTCACGCTCCGGGGTGTGTCGTCGCACCGGGTGGTGCGGTGGGGGTCGTGCAGGTCGTGCACGTGGTGCGGTCGTCGGTGCTGCTCGCCCGCGGACGGGCGGGGCTCCGTGTGAACGCCGCAGACCCCGGTTTTGTGCCCGGGGAGGGCGGGGCACGTCATCGGGCCGAGCACGGGTCGCGCGCAGGATTGTGCACCACGGCGTCCCGCTGCGCACCTCCGGTCCACGCGTCGGCGCACCAGCGAGCCCGGGCAGGACGACCGGGTGCTGGGCGGCGGTCCGCCCGGACCACCACGGACGGTGCCCGAGGCACCCCGGACGGCCCTACGTCGCGGCAGGACGCAGACCGCCGGTCGGGGCGTCGCGTAGGGTGCGGGCGTCGAGGCGACCCAGCGACTTGTCCGGTTCGTCCGGGGAGCGGCGGGTCACCCGCCGCGCGACGGAACAGGAAGGCGAGGTGTCATGAGCGAGTTCACGACCGAGCTCACCGGCCGGGCCGAGGAGGCGATCGCCTCCCTGCGGGAGGCCGCCGCCGGCGGCGACGACTACCTCGTGGAGGTCCGCGTCGGCGAGCTGCAGTCGCTCGCGCGCCTGGCCGACGACCACGGCGTCGAGCTGCCCCTGGTGGGCGAGGAGCTGGCCCGCCACGGCGTCCCCACCGAGCTGTCCCTGCCCGAGGGCGAACCGTCCCCCACCGGCCCCATCGTCCTGGACGTGCCCCAGGACACCGCCGCCCGCGACGCGATGGCCCGCTGACCACGGCACCGACGCCTCAGGGCCCGTCGCGGTCCGCCCCGAGCTCGTCCAGGAGACGGGCCAGCTCGCCGTGCAGCCGCGGCGCCGCGGCCACGACGAGCTCCTCGCCCGGGTGCAGCCCGCGCGGCCCGGTCACCCGGGCACCCGCCTCGCGCGCCACCAGCACACCGGCCGCCTGGTCCCACGGCTGCAGCCCGCGCTCGAAGTAGGCGTCCAGCCGGCCGCTCGCGACCGCGCACAGGTCCAGCGCGGCCGAGCCCATCCGGCGGATGTCGCGCACCTGCGGCAGCAGGGCGGCGACCACCGCCGCCTGGTGCCGGCGTCGCTCGGCCAGGTAGCCGAACCCGGTACCGACCAGCGCGGTCGCCAGGTCGACGTCGGCCGGACCCGCGAGCGGGCGGCCGTCGAGGCGCGCACCGCCCCCGGCCGAGGCGGTCCAGGTCTCGCCGGTCGACGGGTTGTGCACGCACCCGGCGAGCACCTCCCAGCCCGACGGCTCGGGCTGGCCGCGCACCACCGCCACGCTCACCGAGTACGCCGGGATGCCGTAGAGGTAGTTGACGGTGCCGTCGATCGGGTCGACCACCCAGGTCAGCCCGCTGGTGCCGGCCCGCAGGCCACCCTCCTCGCCGAGCACGCCGTCGTCGGGACGCTCGCCGAGCAGCCGCTCGAGCACCAGCGCCTCGGCCGCGGTGTCCATCGCGGTGACGACGTCGACGGGGCTGGTCTTGGTGGCCTCGACCCTGACCTGGTCGGGACGGCCGTCACGGACCAGGTCACCGGCGGCCCGCGCCGCCCGCTCGGCCAGATCCGCCAGCTCGGCCCGCTCGGCCCGCTCGGTGGCGTCCGGGGCCGAGGCGTCGGGGGTCGGCGTGGACGGGTTCACGCGTCCGCCACCGCCGGCTGCTCCCAGTCGGCGCCGCACGCTGCGGGGCGGTCACCGCGCAGGTTCCGGCAGCACCCCACCGGGCACACGTCGTGCACCGACGGCAACCCCGGCGCGTCCAGGGTCGGCCCCGGCCCGAGGCCGCAGCGCTGGGCGACCAGGTCCACCAGCGCGCGGACGAAGCCGGGGTCGGTGCCCACGGTGGCCGCCCGCTGCATCCGCAGACCGAGCCGCTCGCAGGTGGCTGCGGCCTCGGTGTCGAGGTCGTAGACGACCTCCATGTGGTCGCTGACGAACCCGATCGGCGCCAGGACCACCGCCCGCGTCCCGCGGCCGGCGAGACCCTCGAGGTGGTCGTTGACGTCGGGCTCGAGCCACGGCTGGGCCGGCGGCCCGGACCGGCTGCAGTAGACCAGGTCGTACGTCCTCACCCCCGCCCGCGAGGCGACGGCCGCCGCGACGCCCTCGTGCTGGGCCACGTAGGCGTGCCCGTCCGGCCCGGAGGCGTCGTCCATCGCGGTGGGCACCGAGTGGGTCACGAACACCAGCCGCGGCTCGTCGTCGTCGCCGGCGGTCCGGGCCGCGTCCAGGGCCGCCCGGACGGCGTCCGCGTTGGCCTCCACGAAGCCGCTCGTCCCGCCGTAGCGGCGGACCTGGTCGACCTCGAGGGTCCGCCCCTCGGCAGCCAGCGCCGTCAGCGCGTCGGCCAGGTCCTCCCGGTACTGCCGGCACCCGGAGTAGGAGGAGTAGGCGCTGGTGGTGAGGACGAGAGCGCGCCGCGCCCCGGCCTCGTGCGCCTCGCGCAGGGTGTCCACCAGGTACGGCGCCCAGTTGCGGTTGCCCCACACCACCGGGAGGTCGATGCCGCGGCCGTCGAGCTCGGTGCGCAGCGCGGCCAGCAGGTCGCGGTTCTGGTCGTTGATCGGGCTGCGCCCGCCGAACATCCGGTAGTGCTCGCCCACGGCCTCGAGCCGCTCGTCCGGGATGTTCCGGCCGCGGGTCACGTTGCGCAGGAACGGCACGACGTCGTCCTGACCCTCCGGACCCCCGAAGGACAGCAGCACCAGGACGTCGTACGGGAGGGGGCCGGTCATGGGTGCATCGTCGCACCCGGTCAGGAGCGCGGGACGGGCGCGGTGACCTTGAACCGCAGGGCGAACACGCGAGTGAGGAACACCAGCAGCACCACGCCGGCCGCGGCCGGCACGCCACCGAGGTCGGCCTTCCAGAGCAGGGCGTACACGATCGCGCCGAGCAGGGCCGGCGTCGCGTAGAGCTCGGTCTGCGCGAGCACCTCCGGCACCCGGTTCGTCAGCAGGTCGCGGACGACGCCGCCGCCGATGCCGGTGATCATGCCGACCAGCACCGCCGCCACCACCGGCGCGCCCAGCTCGAGCGCCTTGAGCGTCCCCGCGACGACGAAGATGCCGAGGCCCGCGGCGTCGAGCACGAGGATCGCGCGGCGCACGGCGTCGACCCGCGGGTGCAGCCAGAACGTCACCAGGCCCGCGGCGCAGCACGCGCCGATGAGGCGCGGGTCGCTGATGCCGACCGGGGGGACGGCCCCGATCAGCACGTCGCGCATCACGCCGCCGCCCAGCCCGGCGCAGCACGCCAGGACCAGCACTCCGAACAGGTCGAAGCGCTGCCGGACCGCCGCGAGACCGCCGGAGAGGGCGAAGACGAAGACGCCCACGAGGTCCAGGACGATCAACGGCACGGGCGAACGCTACGCCAGCGCGCCACCCGGCCCGGCGTCCACGGGCACGGCCCGTCGCGGGCCTACAGTGGCCGCACGAGACCGAGGGAGTGGCACATGGACGACGTCGAGCTCGTCGGCGTGCACGACGACGGCGAGCACCTGGTGCTGGCCGGCCCCGACGGCGGCAGGTACCTGCTGGCCATCGACGAACCGCTGCGGGCGGCCGTGCGCCGCGACCGGGCGCGACTGGGGCAGCTGCAGATCGCGATCGACGGGTCGTTGCGGCCCAAGGAGATCCAGCGCCGTATCCGCGGCGGCATGAGCGCGCAGGAGCTGGCCGAGGCCTCCGGCCTGCCGCTCGAGCACGTGCTGCGCTACGAGGGCCCGGTGATGGCCGAGCGCGAGCACGTGGCCCAGCGCGCGCGGGCCACCGCGGTGCAGCGCACGGGCTCGACCGCCGTCTCGCTGGAGGCACTGGTCTCCCAGCGGCTCGGCGCCCGCGGCGTCGTCGGCGAGCGCGAGTGGGACGCCTGGCGCGAGGACACCGGTTCCTGGGTGGTGCAGGTCTCGTTCGCCGCCGGCGGCCGCGCCCGCGCGGGCCAGTGGCGGTTCGACCCCGGTGCGGCCCACCTCGAGCCCATGGACGACGAGGCCCGCTGGCTCACCGCCCGCACCGAGCAGGAGGGCCCGCTCGGCGCCGGGGCCCGCCGGCTCAGCGCCGTCAAGGTCCAGGAGAAGGTCTACGACGTCGAGGCCGACGGCGGCGTGCGTCCGAGCACCCGCGAGGCCACGCCTCGCGACCGCACCGTCGACCTCCTCGACGCCCTGCGCGGCCGCCGCGGCAAGCGCCAGCCCGTCCTCGACGGCGAGGGCGAGCCCGAGCAGGGCGACCTGGTCGACGAGCTCCTCGAGGGCGCCGACGCCCCGCCGCCGGCCGCCCACCCCCCGGCGTCCCGCCCCGACGAGGCCACCGACGCCGAGATCCTCGCCCTCCCCGAGCCGGTCTCCGCGCAGGCGCACGACGAGGCCGTCGACGAGGCCGTCGTCGCCGACGAGATCGACCTCACCCAGGACGCCGCTGCCGGGTCGGACGACGACGCCGCCCCGGTCTCCCGGCGCCAGGCCCGCTCCCGCGGCAAGCAGCGCCGCGCCAGCGTCCCCAGCTGGGACGACATCGTCTTCGGCGCCAGGAAGGACTGACGACCCCGGATCAGGGCCCGGGCGTCTGCTGCGCGTCGTCCGGGCCGCTCGGTCCAGGGGGCAGGGCGCAGACGTCGAGGTCGAAGGGCAGCACGTCGGGCGACATCGCCGCCGCCCGCGCGGCGTGCGCGGTCATCCGGCGCATGTGGTGGCGGCGGCAGAGCGTCTCGTAGCCGATCTCGCCGGCATCCTCGTCGACGTCGCCGACCACCACCTGGGCGCCCTCGACGACCATCACGCCGTCGAGCGTGCGGGCGTTGTGGGTGGCGCGGGCGCCGCACCAGCACAGCGCCGCCACCTGCAGCACCTGCACCTTGTCGGCGAGCTCGACCAGCCGCTGGGACCCCGGGAACAGCTGGGTGCGGAAGTCCGAGGTGATGCCGAACGCGAACACGTCGACGCCGAGGTCGTCGACGATCCTGGCCAGCTCCTCGACCTGCTCCGGCGAGTAGAACTGCGCCTCGTCGCAGACCAGGTAGTCGACCCGGCCGCCCGCCATCCGGCGGCGGGTCACCTCGGCCCAGAAGTCGGTGGCGTCGGTGACCTCGAGGGCCTCGGTGCGCAGGCCGAGCCGGCTGGACAGGACCGCCTCGCCGGCCCGGTCGTACCTGGTGAAGATCAGGCCGCCGCGGCCCGCGGCGGCGTGGTTGTGGTCCATCTGCAGCGCCAGGGTCGACTTGCCGCAGTCCATCGTCCCGGAGAAGAAGACCAGCTCTGCCACGGGCGACCATCCTGCCGTACGGCAGCTCTCAGCGTCCGGGCGGGCGCACCAGCAACGGGATCGCCACCTCGTCGGCGGTGCGGCTGCCGTGCATGCCGACCAGGGCGAGCAGCTCGGGTCGCTGCACCCGGGAGTCGTGGACGCTGCGGTCGCCGCGCGAGGCGACCACGACGTCGCCGAGCCGAGCCAGGGCGAGCTCGCCGACAGGGCCGAACCAGCCGGCGTCGACCGCCTCGTCGCGCGCCAGGACGTCGAAGTCGGGCAGCTCCGCGCGCCAGCGGGCCAGCACCGCCTCGACCTGGCCGGGCTCGCAGTAGAGCATCGGCGCACGCGGCTCTCCGCCGGTGAGGCGCACGCCCTCGGCGAGCGAGCGCTCGAGCGCGGACCCGGCGGCGAGGTCGAGGCGGGCGCCGTCGGGCACGTCGACCATCCCGTGGTCGGCGGTGACGACCAGCAGCGCGTCGGAGGGCAGGCGCGCCGCGAGCGAGCGGACCGCGAGGTCGACCGCGGAGAGCTCGTCGCACCAGGCGTAGGACCTGCAGCCGTCGACGTGCCCGACCTTGTCGACGTCGCCCCAGTAGACGTAGACCAGCGTGCGCGGGGCCGAGCGGACGGCCGCCGCGGCGGCGTCGACCCGCGCGTCGAGCGTGCCCGCCGCCACGAACCGCGCCCCGCGGAGCGCGGCCTCGGTGAGGCCGGACCCGTGGAAGAACCCGGGACCGATCTGGACGACCTCGACGCCCTGCGCGGCCACCTGCTCGAACAGGGTGCGTCGCGGCTGCCAGACCCGCGGATCGGGTCCGTCCTCCCAGCTCAGCTCGTTCAGCAGCCGGTCGGTGCCGGGGTCGAGCACCTGGTACCCGACGAGCCCGTGGGTGCCGGCGAGGGTGCCGGTGCCGAAGGTGCCCATCGAGGTGGCGGTGGTCGAGGGGTATCCGGCCGCCAGCCCGCGCCCGGCGGCGCGCAGCGAGGTCAGGTAGGGGGCGTACGACGCGCGCCGCGCCAGCAGAGTGTCGCCGAGGCCGTCGACCAGGACGACCACGACCCGGTTCGCCGCGGGCAGCGACCAGGTCGGCTCGACCGCGTCGTCGACGACCAGGTCCATCGCGCGGGCGACCGCCGGCAGCACCTCGGCGAGCGAGGCGGACCCCGTCGGTGCCTGCGCGAGATCCCCCGAGGTCGAGGTCACGCCGGCGCGCGGGCGGCGCCCGCCGCTCCGGTGGCGCGCGACAGCTCGCGCGCGAAGGACAGCGCGTCGGCGACGGCGTCGACCCCCTCCGCCGCGCTCGAGACCCGCACCACGATGTCGTCGCCGGACATGGTGCCGGTGTAGCCGTGGTCGGCCTCGCAGCTGGGGTCCGAGCACCCGGCCGGCTCGAGGTCGAGCCGCTGCACCGAGCCCCAGCCCACGGTCAGGCTCAGCTCGTCGGGCGAGGTGCCCGCCTGGTGCGCCATCGGCTCGGCGACGACGTGCTGGAGGACGACGGTGCGCACGGCGTGCAGCGGCACGGCCTCGGTGGAGGCGCTCGCGTAGGCGGTGGGCGAGACCTCGTCCGGGCCGTGGTCGTCGACGTGCGCGACCACGAGGCGGGTGCCGGTGACGACGAGCACGGTGACGTGCCGCCGCACCTCCTGCGCGTCGAAGGTCGTCTCCTGGTGCACGAGGTGGGCCCGGACGGGCTCGCCCCCGAGAGCGGTGGCGACGACCTGCTGCACCAGCGCCGGGTAGTACCCGGCGCGCTCGATCCCGGTCCTCACCTCGGCGGGCAGGGCGTCCGGCTCGGCACGACGGTTCATGCCCGCATCCTTCCAGCCCCGCGCCGCGCGCTCACAGCGCGCGCCGGGTGCCGGTGTCGCGCCGGTCCGGCGGACGCGAGAGCCGCACCCCCGCCCACAGCGGCGAGAGCCGCTGCTGGCCCACGACGACGGGGTCCAGACGCAGCTCGACGACCTCGGGGAGCTCGTCGGCCAGCACCGAGACCCGGGCGAGCAGGTCCTCGAGCCCCGCGACGTCGAGCTCGGGGGTGCCGCGGTACCCGAACAGCCGCGGGGACGCCTTGACCGACCGCACCAGGTCGTGGACGTCGACGTCGGTGAGCGGCGGGATCCGGTGGGCGACGTCGCCGAGCAGGTCGACGGCGTCGCCGGCGAGGCCGAAGGAGACGATCGGCCCGAACAGCGGGTCCTCCATCGACGTGATCACCACGGGCACACCGCTCGGCGCCATCGGCTGCACGAGGAAGCCCGCGGCCAGGCCCGGGTCGTCGGTGCCGGTGATCATCCCCGCGAGGTCGTGCCGCAGCGCCGCCTCGTCCGGCACGTCGAGCCGGGCGCCCATGACGTCTCGGCGCTCGCGCAGCCGCTTGTCGGCGTACTTCACCGCGACCGGCCACCCGACCCGGTCCGCGGCGGCGACCGCGTCGTCGACCGTGACGGCGTGCTCGGTGGGCCAGATCTCGATGCCGTACGCCGCGAGCAGGGCCCGGACCTCGTCGGGGCCGAGCGTGACGGGCTCGGTGCCGGGGCCGGACCGGGCCAGGGCCTCCTCCACCACGATCCGGGCGGCCAGCAGGTCGCACCCCTGCGGCTCCACGGACGTGCCCTGCTCGCGCCGGCGCCACTCCGCGTACCTCGTGACGGCGGCCAGGGCGCGCACGGCGTCCTCGGGGGTGGGGAACGCGGGGACGGTCCGGGTGCCCCGCATGCCCTCGTGCGTCAGCTCCCGCAGCCCGACGAAGCACGCCAGCGTCGTCTTGTCGGACTCGGCCGACACCGCGGCCACCTGCTCGACCAGCTCGGTGTCGACCGCCGCGATCGGGGGGATGAAGCTGGCGACCACGGCGTCGGCGTCGGGGTTCGAGAACGCCTGCCGCAGAGCCGCTGCGAACGTGGCGGCGTCGGCCTCGGTGGCGACGGTGAGGGGGTCGCCGGCGAGCTCGAGGTCCCAGCTGCTGAGCGCGTCGGCCACCAACGAGGCGAGCGCGTCGGAGTTCGTGACGACGCCGATCCGACGCCCGGCCGGGAGCGGCTGGTGCACGAGCAGCTGGGCGACGTCGAACATCTGGTGGATGTTCTCGGTGCGCACGACACCCGCCTGGCGCAGCATCGCGTCGAAGGCCTCGCGCGGCGCGTGCGACTCGCGCACCACGTGCCCGGCGGGCACGCCGTACCCGCTCGTCCCGGACTTCACGACCACGACCGGCTTGACCCGGGAGATCCGGCGCGCGACGCGGGAGAACTTGCGCGGGTTGCCGACGCTCTCGAGGTACAGGCAGACGACGTCGGTGCGGGGGTCGTCCTCCCAGAACTGCAGCAGGTCGTTGCCGGACACGTCGGCGCGGTTGCCGGCGGAGACGAACACCGACAGGCCGAGCCCGCGACGACCGGCGGCCGCCAGCACCGCGACGCCGAGGGCGCCGGACTGGCTGAACAGCCCGAGCCGCCCCGCCGCCGGCAGGTCGGGTGACAGGGAGGCGTTGAGCCGCACGGCCTCGTCGGTGTTGAGCAACCCGAACGAGTTCGGGCCGACGACCCGCATGCCCTGGGCCCGCGCGCTGCTCACCAGCTCGCGCTGCAACCGGGCGCCCTCCTCCCCGCGCTCGGCGAAGCCGCCGGAGACCACGACGACGCCGCGCACGCCCGCCTCCGCGCACTGGCCGAGCACGTCCTGCACGGCGGCCGCGGGCACCGCGATCACGGCGAGGTCGACGGGGGCGCCGACGGCCGTGACGTCCGGGTAGGCGGTGAGGCCGGCGATCGCCTCGGCGGAGGGGTTCACCGGGTACACCTCACCGGTGAAGCCGCCCGCGAGCAGGTCCGAGACGAGCGCCTCGCCGATGGTCCCCTCGGTGCTGCTCGCGCCGATGACCGCGACCGACCGCGGGTGCAGCAGGCCCGACAGGCTGGCGGCCTCGGCCCGGTGCTCGCGCGCGGCCATCACCGCCATCGAGCGCGCCGTGGGGTCGATGTCGAAGGCCAGCGAGATCACGCCGTCGTCGTAGCGGTTGCTCACCTCGTACCCGGCGTCGCGGAAGACGCCGACCATCTTGCGGTTCTGCGGGAGGACCTCGGCCTCGAACCGCTGGATGCCGCGCTCGAGGGCGGCCGCCGCGAGGTGCTCGAGCAGGACCGAGCCCAACCCGCGACCCTGGTGGTGGTCGGAGATGTTGAAGGCGACCTCGGCCACCCGCGGGTCGGTGCGGTCGAAGCGGCCGACCCCGACGATGTGGTCGCCGACCAGGGCGACGATCGCCACCCGGTCGACGTGGTCGACGTGGGTGAACCGCTCGAGGTCGCGGTCGGACAACCGCGGCATCGGGGCGAAGAAGCGCAGGTAGGTCGACTCCGGCGACTGCGCGAGGTGGAAGGCCTGCAGCGCCTCGGCGTCCTCGGCCCGGATCGGGCGCAGGTGGGCGGTGCCGCCGTCGCGCAGGACGACGTCCGCCGCCCAGTGCTCGGGGTAGCCGGCCCCGGCTGCGCCCGCGGGGCTCGGGGCTGCCGGATCGGCCATCCGGGCAGCCTACGGCCTCGCCGCGGGCTGCCCGGTGACCGTCGTGCGCGGGTGGTCAGGCCGTGCGGACCTGCGGGCTCCTGAACGCCTTGACGATGGCGCCGAGCGGCAGCAGGGCCGCGAGCGGGAAGACCCACACGTCGCCGGTCGAGAACAGGATGTAGCCGACGTAGGCGAAGCAGACCAGCGCGATCACGCCGTTGGTCAGGCGGTTGGCGCCCCGGAAGCCGGTCGCCGCGATGACCAGGCAGCCGAGGCCCCCCAGGGCGACGAGCACGACGGTGAGCAGGTAGATCGAGTCCATCAGGTGGGGTCCCTCGCGGAGCGCGCGGAAGGACCCGGTGTCCCCCCGTCGGCGAGCACCGTAGGGTCCGGGACGGACCTCTCGCGGTGGTTTCGGACGATGTGCGGCTGTCCGGGTGATCCGCCCGTCGCGGACGGTGCCCTCGCAGGCGTGCGAGGGTGGCCGGATGGAGCTGCGCGACGCGATCAGGCGACGGCGGATGGTGCGCGCCTACGACCCCGACCGGCCCGTGCCGCCCGACGTGGTCGACCGGCTGCTGGAGCACGCCGTGCGGTCGCCGTCCGCCGGCTTCAGCCAGGGCTGGGACTTCCTCGTCCTCGAGACCTCGCAGGAGCGGGATCTGTTCTGGCGCAGCACGACCGAGCCCGCCACCGACCCCGGGAGCTGGCTGCGTGGCCTCATGAGCGCGCCCCTGCTGGTGGTCTGCCTCAGCCACAAGGACGCCTACCTCGACCGGTACGCCGAGCCGGACAAGGGCTGGACCGACCGCGACGAGGCGCGCTGGCCGGTGCCCTACTGGGACGTCGACACCGGGATGGCAGCCCTGCTGATGCTCCTCACGGCGGTCGACGAGGGACTCGGGTCCTGCTTCTTCGGGGTGCCGCCCGAGCACCACGACACCGTGCGGGCGGCGTTCGGCGTCCCGGCCGACCGCTCCCCCGTCGGCGTCGTGAGCGTCGGGCACGCGGCCGCGGACCGCAGGAGCCCGAGCCTGCGACGCGGCCGGCGCGAACCCGAGCAGGTGGCGCACGCCGGCCGGTTCGGCGCGCCCTACCGCCGCGGCCGGTCGAGCACCGGGGGCGAGCCCGCCGGCGAGCGGTAGGTCACCGCCGTCCCGCGCGCCGGCGACGCCGCGGTCTACCGCAGCCCGTTGCGCTGGTAAGGGTTGGTGCCGAGCGCGCCCATCACGTACCAGCTGGTCGCGCCCACGTGCTGCACCTGGAAGTACCCGAACCCGAAGCCGCTGTCGATGAGCGAGGAGGCGGCCACGACCCCGGACGCCGGCGGCAGCACGGTGCCGCCCAGGTGCTGGCCCTGACCGATCGTCGCCTGCACGGCCCGCACCTCCACGAGCTGGTGCTCGACCCGCGAGCGGTCGCCGGCCGCGCGCCGGTCCTGCCAGGCGCACACGAGCTGGCCGGTGCCCTCGAGCCAGACGCCGTCGGGGTGCACGGTGATCCCGTTGTACTGCGCCGTCGAGGTGAGGCTGTCGGTGCTGAAGGTGACGCCGTCGACCGAGAACCCCTGCGGCAGCTGGCTCGTGGGCGCGGCACCACCGACGTCGGTGGTACGCAGTGCGGAGTCGACCCAGTCGAGCGCCCCGGACGCGCGCTCGTCGCGCAGCACCAGCCAGCCCCAGGTCTGCGGGTCGAGCGGGACCGGGTCGGTGTTGATGGTGGTGCCGTCGTCGCTGCCGGTCCAGAACCAGCCGCCGGCCGGGTCGTACATCCGGTCGACGAACTCCCCCGCGTGCGCTGCCAGCCCGTCCCAGCGGCGGTCGCGGGTCGCCTGGCGCAGCAACGTGAAGAAGCCGAGCACGTCGATGTTGTGCTCGGTCGACCAGGCGCTCACCTTCTCGTTCGCGCCGTTCACACCGAACTGGTAGCCGCCGAGGGGCGTCTCGCTGTAGGCGTTGTCGACGATCCAGTCCGCGATCCGCAGCGCACCGCGCAGGTACCGCGCGCCGCGGGTGGCGGTGTAGAGCTGCGCGAGGGCGATGCCGGGCCAGGCCATGTCGCCCACCGCGGTACCGAGGAACCCGAACTGGGACCCGACGTTCGCACCGCCGTCGGGCAGCACGAAGCCGTGGGGCTGCGGGTTGCCGTCGTAGAAGACGTACGGCCCGACGTTGTAGGCCTGGCGCAGCCGTCCGTCGGAGTAGGCCGGGTCGTGGTCCATCGCGTACAGCAGCCCGTCGCCGAGCTGGCGGGCGCGGGCGATCTTGCCGGCCGACAGGTGCGCGCAGACGGCGAGCGCGTTGTCGTAGACGAAGGCCGTGCTGAACAGGCCCAGCTCGTCGGCGTAGCTCTGGGCCAGGCGCACGCCCGGGTTGCTCGCGGGGTAGCCGTCGGCGGCGGTGCCCAGGAAGCCGAGCGCGCGCCGCACGGAGGTGCTCGCGTCCGGGGCCGGGCGTGCCCGCGGCGGCGGCCGCCGGACCGGCGAGCAGGCCGAGACCGGTGGCACCGGCCCCGGCGAGGGCCGCCGCGAGGACGGCGCGGCGGGTGGTGAGCGGGCGTGCGCCGGCGTCGTCGACGGGCATCGGGGGCCTCCGGGGGTCTGGGCTGGTGGGCTGATCGTGGTAGCGCTCTCACGCCGCTGTCAACGGCCTCCCGCGTGGCGGTCGCGGGCCCGTGCCCCCGCTCGGGGAGAATCGCCCCATGGCCCGTCGCTCCACCCCTCCCCCTCCCCCGCAGGACTTCACCGAGCACGTCGTCGACGTCGACGTCTCGAGCGAGATGCAGGACTCGTTCCTCGAGTACGCCTACTCGGTCATCTACTCGCGGGCGCTCCCGGACGCGCGGGACGGGCTCAAGCCCGTGCAGCGGCGGATCCTGTACTCGATGGCGGACATGGGCCTGCGCCCGGACCGCGGGCACGTGAAGTGCTCGCGCGTGGTCGGCGAGGTGATGGGCAAGCTCCACCCGCACGGCGACGCCGCGATCTACGACGCCCTGGTGCGGATGGCGCAGCCGTTCTCGCTGCGGCTGCCGCTCGTCGACGGCCACGGCAACTTCGGCTCGCTCGACGACGGCCCGGCGGCTCCCCGCTACACCGAGGCCCGCCTGGCCCCGGCCGCCCTGGAGATGACCGGCGGGCTCGACGAGGACGTCGTCGACTTCGTCCCCAACTACGACAACCAGCTGACCCAGCCCGACGTGCTGCCGGCGGCGTTCCCGAACCTGCTGGTCAACGGCGCCTCGGGCATCGCGGTCGGCATGGCCACCAACATGGCGCCGCACAACCTGGTCGAGGTGATCTCGGCCGCCCGGCACCTCATCACCCACCCCGACGCCACCCTCGAGGCGCTGATGCGCTTCGTCCCCGGCCCCGACCTGCCCACCGGCGGCAAGATCGTCGGGCTCGACGGCATCCGCGAGGCGTACGCCACCGGACGCGGGACCTTCCGCACCCGCGCCACCACCCGGGTCGAGAGCATCACAGCGCGCCGCAAGGGCATCGTCGTCACCGAGCTGCCGTACACCGTCGGGCCGGAGAAGGTGATCGAGAAGATCAAGGACGCCGTCCAGGCCAAGAAGCTGCAGGGCGTCTCGGCGGTCACCGACCTCACCGACCGCAGCCACGGGCTCCGGCTGGTGATCGAGGTGAAGACCGGCTTCAACCCCGACGCCGTGCTGGAGCAGCTCTACCGGCTCACGCCGATGGAGGACTCGTTCGGCATCAACAACGTCTGCCTGGTCGAGGGGCAGCCGCGCACGCTCGGCCTCAAGGAGCTGCTCCAGGTCTACGTCGCGCACCGGCTCGACGTCGTCCGCCGCCGCACCGCGCACCGGCTGGCGAAGCGGCGCGAGCGCCTGCACCTGGTCGAGGGTCTCCTGGTGGCGATCCTCGACATCGACGAGGTGATCCAGGTGATCCGGGCCAGCGACGACGCCGAGGCGGCGAGGGCGCGGCTGATCCAGGTGTTCGACCTGTCCCAGCCGCAGGCGGAGTACATCCTCGAGCTGCGGCTGCGGCGGCTGACGCGGTTCTCCCGGGTCGAGCTGGAGTCCGAGCGCGACGAGCTCGTGGCCGAGATCGCACGGCTCGAGGAGATCCTCGGGGACGAGGGCCGGCTGCGGTCGGTGGTCTCCGACGAGCTCGCGCAGGTGGCGAAGACCTACGGGACGCCGCGCCGCACGGTGCTGCTGGAGGGCTCCGGGCAGACCGCGACCCGCGCCGCCGCGGCGCCGCTCGAGGTCAGCGACGACCCCTGCTGGGTGCTGCTGTCGGCCACCGGGCTCCTGGCGCGCACCGCCGGAGCGCAGGCGCCCGAGCCGCCCGCGCCCGGCGAACGCGCGGCGCACGACGTCGTCGCGTCGCGCGTCCTGGCCACCGCCCGTGGTCAGGTCGGGGTGGTCACCTCGGCCGGGCGCGTGCTGCGGCTCGGCGTGGTCGACATCCCCGCCGTGCCGCCCACCGCCGGCCCGGTGTCCCTCGCGGGAGGTGGTCCGCTCAGCGAGTACGTGACGCTCGAGGCCGGCGAGCGCGTGGTCGCCCTCACCTCGCTCACCGAGGTCGAGGCCGGGCTCGCGCTCGGCACCGCTTCCGGCGTGGTGAAGCGCGTCGTCCCCGACCGTCCCGGCAGGGACGCCTGGGAGGTCGTCTCGCTCAAGGACGGCGACGAGGTCGTCGGAGCCGTCGATCTCGCTGCGGCACAGGCCGACTCGGCCGAGCTCGTGTTCGTCACATCGGACGCCCAGCTGCTCCGGTTCGCCGCGTCCGCGGTGCGGCCGCAGGGCCGCTCGGCCGGCGGGATGGCCGGGGTCCGGCTCGCCGGTGGCGCCCGAGCGGTCTTCTTCGGCGTCGTCGTCCCGGGCGCCGACGACGTCGTGGTCACGGTCGCCGGCTCGTCGTCGGCGCTGCCGGGCACGGAGGCGGGCACCGCCAAGGTCACGCCGCTCACCGAGTACCCGGCGAAGGGCCGCGGGACGGGCGGGGTGCGCTGCCACCGGTTCCTGCGCGGTGAGGACCAGCTCTCGCTCGCGTGGGTCGGGACCGCCCCGGCACGGGGTACGGCGTCCTCCGGGAGCCCGGTCGACCTGCCGGCGGCGACCGGCCGGCGCGACGGTTCCGGCACGCCGCTGGCGCAGCCGCTGCACGCGGTCGGCTGACCCGCCGCTCGTCGCGCGCCCGGGGCCGGCCTCTGGTTCAGTAGAGGATCCCCGACGAGAGGCAGGACCATGAAGAGGATCGCGTTCGCCGCCGGCGTCGCCGCCGGCTACGTCCTCGGCACCCGCGCCGGGCAGAAGCGCTACGAGCAGATCAGGGAGCGCGCCCAGCAGGTGTGGTCGAGCGACCCGGTGCAGCAGAAGGTCGAGGTCGCCAAGCAGACCATCGCCGAGAAGGCGCCCGTGGTGGCCGAGAAGGTCGGTGCCGCCACCCGCGCCGCCGGCAGCGGCATCAAGGACCGGGTGCGTGGCGAGGAGCACCTGCCCGAGACGCTGCACCGTGGCCGCGACGGCCACCTGCACGCCGACAACCGCGGCTTCGGCCCGGGTGGCGACAAGCTGCCCTGACGCCGGCTCCGACGTCGGCTCGGACCTGACCGGCCCCGGCGGGCGTCCGCGATCCTGCGGTCGCCCGCCGGTGCCGCGTCAGAGTTCCGAGCGGAGCAGGCCCATCACGACCTCGTCCGCGTAACGCCCTCGTACCCAGGCGCTCTCGCGGCGACGGCCCTCCTCGACGAACCCCACCTTGCGGTAGCTCGCGAGGGCGCCGGCGTTGTCCGCGAGGGTCGTCAGGTGCACCCGGCGCAGGTTCAGCCGGGTGAACGCGAACCCCACCAGCACCCGCAGGGCGTCGGTGCCGAGCCCCCGGCCGCGGGCCTGCGCGAGCAGGGCGATCCCGACCTCGGCGGTGCGCGCCAGCGGGTCGACGTCGAACAGCTCGCACTGGCCGACGACCTCCCCGTCGTGCTCGATCACGAAGACCTGGTCGGTCCCCCCTGCGATCTGCGCCGAGGCGTGGCGCTCGTCGTAGCGCTCCCTCGTCAGCGCGCGGGGCGGCTGCGGGCCGCGCTCCTCCCACGAGTCCAGGTCGGCAGCGAGCCCGTACAGGACGTCGGCGTCCTCGGCCGTGCGCGCCCGGAGCGTCACCTGCTCGCCGGTCAGCACGGCCCGTCCCCGTCGACCGCCCACGTCACCGAGGTGTGCTCCACCCGGTAGCCCATGCCCTCGTACAGGCGCAGCGCGCCCGAGGCGTTGCCGGTGTCGACGTCGAGGCCCGCCTTCTGCATGCCGTCGGCGGCGAACGCGCGCATCGCGGCGGCGAGCAGCGCGGGGGCGAGCCGTCGTCCGCGCCAGTCGGGGCGGACGCCGAGCAGGCCGGTCCAACCCTGGGTGTAACCCTGCGCCGCCCAGTCCTGGGTGTAGGCGTTGGAGAGCGTGTAGGCGGCGACCGCCGGGTGTCCGTCCTCCTCGCGGGTGGGGTCCAGGACGACGAACGACCAGTCGCGCCGGGCGTTCTTGTGCCCGATCCCCCACTGCTGCCAGGCCTCCTCGTCGCGGGGCTGGGAGCCCCAGTGGCCGGCGAACGCCTCGTTGTGCGCGAGCCGCACGGCCTCGTCGAGGTCGGCGGTCCAGGGCACCAGCACCAGCGGCTCCTCGACCGCCAGCTCCGGCACCGACGGTGCGCCCTCGGTGGTGAGCTCACGCACCATGTCGTGGAACCACCGCACCGCCGTGAACCCGAGCCGTCGCGCCAGCGCGTTGTTCGCCGTCAGCCGCTCGGGGTGGCTCACCACCAGCCGCCACGGCGTGGACGGGGCGCCGTCGCGCTCCTGCTGCGCCCACGCCCAGCGCGCCTGGTCGGCCTGCCAGCGCAGCAGCTCGCGGCCGATCCCCCGTCCGCGCCACTGCGGGTGCACCCCGCCCCACAGGTAGGCGCGGCGCAGCGACTCGCCCGGCAGCAGGTTGTTGTGCCCGAACGCGCGCGGCACGCCGTCGGCGTCCAGACCCACCAGGGAGTCGAGGGCCGGGTCCTTGTGCGAGCCGACGGTCAGCTCCTCGAGCAGGTCGTCGGTGTCGTAGCGCTCGGTGGCGTCGTCGGCCACCTCGATCGCCTGCTGCAGGCCGTGCCACGCCGGGACGTCGTCGGGGGTGAGCGGTCGCCAGGTCAGGCCGAGGGCGGGCGGGGGCAGGGCAGGTCGGTCCACGCCCGCGACGCTATCCAGCCCGCCACCGCTCCCGCCATCGACAATCGGTCGCCGAGGTCAGCCCGACAGGTCGGTGGGGTCGCGCATGAACGTCCGCTTCGCGTACACGGCGCGGTTGACGAACCAGGTGATCGCCCAGAGCACGACGCCGAGCACCAGCAGGGCGCCCGCGATCTGGTACTGGTCGACCGGCCGGCCCGACAGCGGGGTGACGAGGAAGACGCAGACGACCGCGCCCAGGACCGGCAGCACGGTCGGGGTGACGAAGTGGTCGTGGTCGACCCGGTTGCCGCGCAGCTTCAGGACGGCCACGTTCACCACCGCGAAGACCGCCAGGAGCAGCAGCGAGGTGGTGCCGCCGAGCAGCGAGATCGCGTCGTCGCTGGCGAACGAGACGTAGGTGATCAGGCCGAACGCGAGCGCGGTGGTGAACAGGATCGCCACCCACGGGGTACGCCGGGTCGGGTGGACCCGTGCCAGCGGCGGCGGCAACACCTCCTGCTTGGCCATGCCGTAGAGCAGGCGGCTGGCCATCAGCATGTTGATCAGCGCGGAGTTCGCGACGGCGAACATCGAGATGAACGGCAGGATGTCGGTCGTCGGGAAGCCCGGCGCCCCCGCCTCCACCACCGAGACCAGCGGCGTGTCGCTGCCGGCGAGCTCGCCGAGCGGCACCAGTGCGACGGCGCAGATCGACACCAGCACGTAGATGATGCCGGTGATCGTCAGGCCCGTGAACATCACCCGCGGGAAGATCCTCGAGGGCTCCTTGGTCTCCTCGGCCATGTTCACCGAGTCCTCGAAACCCACCATCGCGAAGAACGCCAACGACGTCGCGGTCGTGACGGCGAGGAAGACGTTCTTGTCGTCCGGGGTGTCGAAGGCCACCACCTGCGACCAGTCGGCGCGGCCCGCGGTGATCGCGAAGACCCCGACCACGATGACCAGCGCCAGACCGGACAGCTCGACCAGCGTGAGCACGACGTTCGCCTTGACGCTCTCGCCGACCCCGCGGAAGTTCACCAGCATGACCAAGGCCATGAAGCCGAGCGCGACGCCGAGGATGAGGGCCGGCTCGGGCTCGGAGATGCCGAGGCCCTTGGCGAGGTTCGCCGCGAACGCCCTCGAGGCGGTGGAGGCCGAGGTGATGCCGGAGCACATGACGGTGAAGGCGATGATGAAGGTGACGAAGTGGATCCCGAACGCCTTGTGCGTGTAGAGCGCCGCGCCGGCCGCCTGCGGGTACTTGGTGACCAGCTCCAGGTAGCTGAACGCGGTGAGCAGGGCGACGCCGAACGCGACCAGGAACGGCACCCAGGCGGCACCGCCGACCTCGGCGGCCACCTGGCCGGTGAGCGCGTAGATCCCGGTGCCCAGGATGTCGCCGACGATGAACAGCAGGAGGAGCTTCGGCCCCATCACCCGCTTCAGCTCGGGCTGGTCCTGCACCTGCGTGGCGGTGCCACCACCGGTCGGCTCGTCCAGGTCCGCCATCGGAGCTCCCCTCGTCGGCGCCCGTCCGGCTCGAGGCGCTGCGGGTCACTGTCCACCCGGGACGAGCCGGGCACAACCGGGCACGCCGAGACGGTCTGGTGCTGCTCCGGTCAGCCGTCCGGGGGGGTCAGGCGTCGATGCGGTCGCGATCGAGGTCGCCGGCGCCCTCGACGATGAAGTCCTTGCGCGGGGCGACGTCGTTGCCCATCAGCAGCTCGAACACCCGCTCGGCGTTCTCGGCGTCGCCGACGCCGACCCGGCGCAGGGTCCGGTGGCGCGGGTCCATCGTGGTCTCGGCCAGCTGGTCGGCGTCCATCTCGCCGAGGCCCTTGTAGCGCTGGATCGGCTCCTTGTAGCGCTTCCCGGACTTCGCCAGCTTCTTCAGCAACGCGTGCAGCTCGGCCTCGGAGTAGGTGTAGACCAGCTCGTTCTTGGCCCGGCCCGCGCCGATCACCTCGACCCGGTGCAGCGGCGGCACGGCCGCGTACACCCGACCGGCGTCGACCAGCGGCCGCATGTACCGGAACATCAGCGTGAGCAGGAGGGTGCGGATGTGGGCGCCGTCGACGTCGGCGTCGGTCATCAGCACGACCTTGCCGTAGCGGGCCGACTCCAGGTCGAACGAGCGCCCGGACCCGGCCCCGATCACCTGGATGATCGCCGCGCACTCGGCGTTCTTCAGCATGTCGGTGACCGACGCCTTCTGGACGTTGAGGATCTTGCCGCGGATCGGCAGCAGCGCCTGGAAGTCCGAGGACCGCGCGAGCTTGGCCGTGCCGAGCGCGCTGTCGCCCTCGACGATGAACAGCTCGGACCGCCCGACGTCGTCGCTGCGGCAGTCGGCCAGCTTCGCCGGCAGGGACGAGGTCTCCAGGGCGTTCTTGCGTCGCTGGGTCTCCTTGTGGACCCGGGCGCTGATCCGCGCCTTCATCTCGGCGACGACCTTCTCGAGCAGCAGGGCCGCCTGCTGCTTCTCGCCGCGCTTGGTGGAACCCAGCAGGGCGGCGAGCTCGCGCTCGACCACGCGGGAGACGATGCCCCGCACCGCCGAGGTGCCGAGCACCTCCTTGGTCTGGCCCTCGAACTGCGGCTCGGCCAGCCGGACGGTGAGCACGGCGGTGAGACCGGCGAGGACGTCGTCCTTCTCGAGCTTGTCGTTGCCGGCCTTCAGCCGCCGCGCGTTCGCCTCCACCGTCTTGCGGAAGGTCTTCAGCAAGGAGGTCTCGAAGCCGGACACGTGGGTGCCGCCCTTGGGCGTGGCGATGATGTTGACGAACGAGCGCACCGTGGTGTCGTAGCCGGTGCCCCAGCGCAGGGCGACGTCGACCACGCACTCGCGCTCGACCTCGGTGGGCTCGAGGTGGCCCATCGCGTCGAGCACCGGGACCGTCTCGTGGAAGTGGCCGGTGCCGTGCAGGCGCCACACGTCGGTGACCGGGGCGTCGACGGCGAGGTGCTCGACGAACTCGCCGATGCCGCCCTCGTGGACGAACACCTCCTCGTGCGGACCGTGCTCGCCGGGGGTGCCGGGCAGGCCGCGCTCGTCGCGCACCGTCAGGCGCAGGCCCGGGACCAGGAACGAGGTCTGCCGGATCCGGGTGACGAGCTCGTCGTAGGTGAAGCCGGCGTCGGCGGTGAAGACCTGGCGGTCGGCCCAGTAGCGGATCCGGGTGCCGGTGACGCCCTTCTTGGCGCGCCCGACCACGCGCAGCTCGGAGCCGACGACGAACGGCGTGAAGGGGGACGTGGGAGCGGGCCCGGACGCGGGGTCCTCGAAGATGCCGGGCTCGCCGCGCCGGAAGCTCATGGCGTACGTCTTGCCGCCTCGGTCGACCTCGACGTCGAGCCGCGCCGACAGCGCGTTGACCACCGAGGCGCCCACGCCGTGCAGGCCGCCCGACGCCGCGTAGGAGCCGCCGCCGAACTTGCCGCCGGCGTGCAGCTTGGTGAAGACGACCTCGACGCCGGACAGCCCCGTCTTGGGCTCGGCGTCGACCGGGATGCCGCGGCCGTCGTCGTGCACCTCGACCGAGGCGTCGGGGTGGAGCAGGACCAGGATCTGCGACGCGTGCTGGTCGAGCGCCTCGTCGACGGCGTTGTCGATGATCTCCCAGAGGCAGTGCATGAGACCGCGCGAGTCGGTGGACCCGATGTACATGCCCGGCCGCTTGCGGACGGCCTCGAGGCCCTCCAGCACCGACAGGTGCCGGGCCGTGTAGGCCTGGGGGTCGGACTTCGCCGGGGGCGCGGAGCGCGTCCCGGCACCGGTGCTCGCTGCCACTCCCCGAGACTAACCGCGGGCCGCGACGCCCTCTCCGCGGCACGCCGCCCACCCTCGGCCCGCCGTCCGCCCTGACTCCCGCGCACCCGTGCGGGTGACCGCCGTCACAACGATTCGGCTACGCGCTGGGCGAACGCGGGAGGTCCTGAGTATCGGGAACGATCCGGTGTGGTCTGATGGTTGAACTGACAGTGATGACTGCCGATAGGACTTCTGAGAACACCCAGCAGAGCACGGGAAGGGACGACGTGACCACCACCCTCGCCACCCCCCTCACCGCGATGGACCGTTGCGACCGGTGCGGGGCGCAGGCGTACGTCCGCGTCGTGCTCGGTTCCGGCGGAGAGCTGCTGTTCTGCGCCCACCACGGCCGGGCCCACGACGCGAAGCTGCGCGAGCTCGACGCCGCGATCACCGACGAGACCGACCGGCTGACCGCCGAGGCCACCACGTCCTCGATGGACTGACCGGACGCACAGCACCACCAGACCCACCAGCACCACCGACGCACGCCCCCGGGGTGCGAGGCCGCAGCGGCCCCGCCCGCCGGGGGCGTCGTGCGTGCGCCCTAGAGTTCGGGCGTGGACGCCCTGCGCAACGACATCACGCTGATCTGCGCCATCGCGATCTTCGTGGGCGTCCTCGGGACGCTGCTGCCCGTGCTGCCCGGCGGTCTGCTGATCGCAGCCGCTGTGCTGGTGTGGGCCCTGGTCGTCCAGACCACCGCCGGGTGGCTCGTGCTGCTGGCCGTCGTCGTGCTCATCGCCGGCGGGGCCGTGCTGAAGTACCTCACGGCCGGCCGGGTGATGGTGCGCTCGGAGGTGCCGAACAGCTCGCTGCTGGTCGGCGGGCTGGTGGCGATCCCGGGCTTCTTCCTGGTGCCGGTCGTCGGCCTCGTCCTCGGCTTCGTGGTCGGGCTGGCGGCGATGGAGTACCGCCGGCTGGGTGACTGGCGGGCCGCCCGCAGGTCCTCGCTCACCGCCCTCGGCGCGGTCGGTCTCGGCATCCTGGTCGAGCTCGGGGCGGCGCTGATGGCCGCCGCCGTCTGGGGCGTCGCCGTCTGGCAGGGCGCCGCCGGCTGAGCCTGCGCCTCGACCTTCGGCCATCGGTCCGTCGACCGGTGGACCCCGCTGTCGGCCGGTGGGCAGATCCGCCGCGGTGCCCGGCGGGGCAGGATCGGCCCATGGAGAGCACGTCGACGCTGACGGCCGGACGCGGACCCGCGACCACCCGCGAGCGCGCCCTGGCCCCCGACCTGGCCCGGGGCGCGATGCTGCTGCTCATCGTCCTGGCGAACACCCCGTACTACCTCTGGGGCCTCGACCACGGGATGGTCTTCGGCCACCCGACGTCGGGCTCGGTGGCCGACCGGGCCGTCCAGGCCGTGATGATGGTGACCGTCGACCTGCGGACCTACCCGATGTTCGCCTTCCTGTTCGGGTACGGGATCGTCCAGCTCGCCGGCCGCCAGCAGGCTGCCGGCACCCCCGAACCGCTGGTGCGCAGGTTGCTGCGCCGTCGGCACTGGTGGCTCGTCGCCTTCGGGCTCGTCCACGCGGCGCTGCTGTGGGAGGGCGACATCCTGGGCATCTACGGCCTCGTGGGACTGGTCACCTGCTGGCTGTTCCTGCGGCGCCGCGAGATCACCCTGCGGGTCTGGTCGGTCGTGCTGCTGGTGCTGATGCTCGTGGGCACGGCGCTCGTCGTCCTCGCCGCGGTCTCGGTGAGCGGGGTGCTGACGGTCGAGGAGGCCGGCAGCGGTCCCGACGTGGGCAACGCCATCGCGAACCCGGACTACCTCGCGTCGGTCGGCGACCGGCTCACCACGTGGGGCATCCTGCTGGGCCTGCAGGGGGCGCTCACGCTCGTGATCCCGCTGGTCGTGCTGCTCGCCTTCCAGGCCGGCCGGCACCGCGTGCTCGAGGAGCCGGAGCGGCGCCTGCCCCTGCTGCGGCGGGTCGCCGTGGGCGGTGTGGCCGTCGGGTGGCTCGGCGGGCTGCCGGGCGCGCTGGACCACCTCGGCGTCCTCGACGTGCCGGACGCCGTCTCCTGGGCGCTGTTCCCCGTCCACGCCACGACCGGGATGTTCGCCGGGATCGGCTACGTCGCGTGCTTCGCCCTGCTGGCGCACCGGCTCGCGTCCCGGTCCACCGGGCCCGGACGGGCGGCCACGGCACTGCGCGCCCTGGGCGAGCGCTCGCTGTCGGGGTACCTGGCCCAGTCGGTGATCTGCGCACCGCTGCTCGCGGCGTGGGGCCTCGGCCTGGGCCGCCACCTGTCGAGCTGGTCGATGGCGGCCGTGGCCGCGGTCGGGTGGCTGCTCACCGTCGTGGCCGCCGACGCGCTCGCCCGGCGGGGCCGGCGCGGGCCGGCCGAGGCGGCGCTGCGGCGGCTGGTCTACCGCGACGCCACCCCGGGCGGCTGAGCGAGGTCACCGGCTGATGGACGTCACCAGCGGTGGGCGACGTCGATGACGAGCCGCGAGCCCTCCCCCGGTCCGTCCAGGGCGAAGACGCGGAACGGCAGCCGGGCCCGCACGCCGAGCCCGATCGTGGTCTGGCCCTCGAAGCAGCCGGCGTAGGCGACCTGCCGGAACGTGGACCAGCCGCGCACGTCGACCAGCTCGGCCTGCGGCGAAGGGTCCCAGTGCACGTGACCGAGGGCGTCGACGACGGACGACCTCACCACGACCTGCAGGTCGGCGGCACCGCGCAGCGGCACCGTGAACCCCGACCCGTCGCGCGCGACCACCGGCACGTAGCGCACGTCGTAGCCGGCCACGTCGCCGTGGACGTCGACGACGAGCCGGTCGAAGCAGGCGTGCCGTCCGGCGCGGACGCCGTCGACGGGATCGGCACCCATCCGGGCGTCGGTCTCGGGGAGCGAGCCCCAGACCTGGCCGCAGAACGGTGCCGCCTGCGCGGCACCGGGCGCCAGCGCGACCAGCACCCCGACCGCGACGCCGAGCGCGGTGAGCGGGAGGGTGCGGACGAAGGAACGGGACATGACGACCTCCTCGTCGTCGGGGCGACGTCGCGGCCGCGCCGTCACCTGCCTCACGCGCAGGAGGGCCCGCCGGTTGTCACCGGCGGGCCCTGCTGGGTACGGGGTGCCCGATCGCGCAGCCGAATCGTCCCTGATGCGCCCGTCCGCGCGAGTTGCGTTGGAGTAGTTGTCCCTTCAGGCCCCGCGAAGGGACGACTAGTCCAACGAAGTACGGCCACCGAAGGGGTGGCGGCTCAGTCCAGGTAGTCGCGCAGGACCTGCGAGCGCGACGGGTGGCGCAGCTTGCTCATCGTCTTGGACTCGATCTGGCGGATCCGCTCGCGCGTCACCCCGTAGACCTTGCCGATCTCGTCCAGCGTCTTCGGCTGGCCGTCGGTGAGGCCGAAACGCATGGAGACCACGCCCGCCTCGCGCTCGGACAGGGTGTCGAGCACCGAGTGCAGCTGCTCCTGGAGCAGCGTGAACGACACGGCGTCGGCCGGGACGACCGCCTCGGAGTCCTCGATCAGGTCGCCGAACTCGCTGTCGCCGTCCTCGCCGAGCGGGGTGTGCAGCGAGATCGGCTCACGGCCGTACTTCTGCACCTCCACGACCTTCTCCGGCGTCATGTCGAGCTCCTTGGCGAGCTCCTCCGGGGTGGGCTCGCGGCCCAGGTCCTGGAGCATCTGACGCTGGACCCGGGCCAGCTTGTTGATGACCTCGACCATGTGCACCGGGATGCGGATGGTGCGGGCCTGGTCGGCCATCGCGCGGGTGATCGCCTGGCGGATCCACCACGTCGCGTACGTGGAGAACTTGAAGCCCTTGGTGTAGTCGAACTTCTCGACCGCGCGGATCAGGCCGAGGTTGCCCTCCTGGATGAGGTCCAGGAACTGCATGCCGCGGCCGGTGTAGCGCTTGGCCAGCGACACCACCAGGCGCAGGTTGGCCTCGAGCAGGTGGTTCTTGCCCATCCGCCCGTCGTGCGCGATCCACTCGAGCTCGCGCCGTGCGGTGGGGCTGAGCTTGGCGCCGGAGTTGAGCTTCTCCTCGGCGAACAGGCCGGCCTCGATCCGCTTGGCGAGCTCGACCTCCTCGCCGGCGTTCAGCAGCGCGACCTTGCCGATCTGCTTGAGGTAGTCCTTGACCGGGTCGGCGGTGGCGCCGGCCGTGGCGACCTGGACGGCGGGCGCGTCCTCCTCGTCGTCGTCGGCCAGGGTGAACGACTCGTCCTTGGTCTCGGTGGTGGCACCGGCAGCGGCCGCGGGGGTCTCGGTCTCCTCGGCCTCCTCCTCGACCTCGTCGGACGCGGTCTCGGACGACGCCTTCGCGGTGGCCTTGGTGGCGGCCTTCTTGGCGGGAGCCTTCTTCGCCGGTGCCTTCTTCGCCGCGGCCTTCTTCGCCGGCGCGGCCTCGACGGTCTCGGGCTCGGCCTCCACGGCGGGCTCGGTGTCGACGACGGGCTCGGCGACGGCCTTGAGCGGCTTGGTCGCGGCCTTCTTGGCCGGCGCCGCCTTCTTCGGCGGGGGCGGTCTTGGCGGTGGTGGCCTTCTTCACCGCGGCCTTCTTCGTGGCCACGGTGGTGCTCGAGGTCTTCGACGCGGTGGCAGCGGCCGCGCGGTCCGAGCGCCCCACGACGTCGACCTCCACCTGGACGCCGGCGTCGTCGAGCGCACGCAGGACCGGGCGCATCCGCGCCATCGGGACCTGGGCGTCCTCGCACGCGGCCCGCAGCTCGCTCGCCCGCACCGTGCCGCGGGTGCGACCGGAGCGCAGGAGGTCCTGCAGCGCGGGGTGGGAGAACTCGGAAGGGAGGGGGCGGGGGTTCGCGACCGACACAGACTGCCTTTCGTCGTGCTGGGGGGTGGCTCCGGGTAGCGCGGTGGGCGCGGGCCCGGCCAGCGGGTACGGCTTACAGATGATCACAACGCTCGAACGACCCCGAAGATGCCCGGTTCTGGACGGATGAGGGCATGCGGCGGCAGGGGTCTGGTCAAGCACTCCATTGTGACACGTGCCCGGGACGGGACCGGACCAAACCTCGTCCGCGGGCGTTTCACCCGCGTGCGCCGGCCTCGCGGGCCGCGCGGTCAGGACTCGTCGGCCTTGACCGCCAGCACCGCGCAGGGGGCGTCGAGCAGGATCCGCTGGGCGTTGGAGCCGAGGATGAGCTTGCCGACCGGGGTGCGGCGCCGCAGGCCGATCACGATCAGCTCGGCCGAGGTCTCCTCGGCCACCTTCACCAGGTCCTCGGCGGGTTCGACGCCGCGGACGAGCTGGCGCACCTCGTGCTCGACGCCGGCGTCGGTGAGGGACTGCCGGACGGCATCCAGCTCGGCCTCGTAGCGGGCCGCCTCGTCGCGGTCGAGGTCCTTGCCGCCGCGGTTGCTGTTGATGACGACCAGACGGGCGTTGCGCAACCTCGCCTCGGCCGAGGCGGCGCGCAGGGCGGCCTTGCCCTCCTTGGTGGCGACGTACCCGACGACGATCGACATCGTTGCCTCCTCGCGACGACAGCACACGGCGGATGCCGCACCCGGACGCTACCGGAGTCGAGCACGTCCGTCGCGGGTCAGGACGGCGCGTCCACCGGGCCGCGCGACCGCCGGACCCGGTGGCCCGCGATCGGCCGGCCGACGTGCGGGCCGTAGCCTCCCGACCGTGGGCACGGACGACGGCAGCGGCTGGGTGGCGTGCCGGTGCGGGCGTCGCCACTGGGGCCGGTTCGGGGCCGCGGGGCTCCTGCTGCACAGGACGGCCGAGGGCGCGGCGGACGGTGAGGGTCGCGTGCTGCTCCAGCTGCGGGCGCCGTGGACGCACCAGGGCGGCACCTGGGCGCTGCCGGGCGGCGCCGCCGACAGCCACGAGGACGCCGTGGCCGCGGCCCTGCGGGAGGCCCGCGAGGAGGCCGGTGTGCTGGCCGACGACGTCGACGTCCTCGGCACCGTGACCACCACCGAGCACGTCGACTGGACCTACACCACCGTGCTGGCGCGGCTCAGCGGCAGCGGGGACTCGGTGGCGGTGACCAACCCCGAGTCGGTGCGGCTGGACTGGACGCCGCTCGCAGCCGTGGCCGACCTCGAGCTCCACCCGGCGTTCGCGGACGCGTGGCCGGGGCTGCGGGCGCGCCTGGCCGACCTGCTGTCGCAGCCGGGCTGAGCGCCCACCGGCCGGTCAACCGGCGGCGGGCTCCCGGCAGCTCGGCAGCAGGTCGTGCACCAGCGCCGCGACCGCCTCGGTCTCGATCAGGAAGCCGTCGTGCCCGTACGGGGAGCTGATCACCTCGACCCCGTCGCACCCGGGGACGCCGGCGGCGATCTCCTCGGACTGGCGCAACGGGTAGAGCCGGTCGCTGTCGACGCCCACGACCACCGTGCGGGCGGTCACCCGCCCGAGGGCGGCCGCGACGCCGCCGCGGTCGCGTCCGACGTCGTGGGAGCTCATCGCCTCGGTGAGCACCACGTACGAGCCGGCGTCGAACCGGCGGGCCAGCTTGCCGCCGTGGTGCCGCAGGTAGGACTCCACGGCGTACCGGCCGTCCCCGACCTCGGGCCGGTCGCCGGCCTGGCCGGAGCGTCCGAATCGCAGGTCGAGCTCGGCGGCGCTGCGGTAGGTGGCGTGGGCGATCTGGCGCGCCACCGCGAGGCCCGCCACCGGGCCGGTGCCGTCACCGACGTCGTGGTAGTCGCCGCCGAGCCACCCCGGGTCGGACCGGATCGCGTCGAGCTGCGGGGAGCACCAGGCGATCTGGTCGCCCGAGGCCGCCGCCGTGGAGGCCAGCACCATCAGCCGCTCGACCCGGTCGGGGACCTCGACGGCCCACTCCAGGGCCCTCATCCCGCCCATCGACCCACCCAGGACGAGCTGGAACGTGCCGATGCCGAGCGCGTCCGCGAGGGCGGTCTCGGCCCGTACCTGGTCGCGGGTGGTGACGAACGGGAACCGGCTCCCCCACGGCCGTCCGTCGGGCGCCGGGCTCGACGGACCGGTGCTGCCCTGGCAGCCGCCGAGGACGTTGGGGGCGACGACGAACCACCGGTCGGTGTCGATGGCGGCGCCCGGTCCGATCAGGCCGTCCCACCAGCCCGGGGTCGGGTGCCCCGGGCCGGCGGGACCGGTGACGTGGCTGTCGCCGGTGAGGGCGTGCAGGACCAGGACGGCGTTGTCACGCGCCGGGGACGGCGTCCCCCAGGTCTCGTACGCCAGCCGCACGCCCGGCAGCCGCGCGCCGCTGTCCAGCGCGAGGGTCGCCCAGGTCGGCGAACTGCCGCCGGCCGGGGTCGTCGCCCTCGCGCCAGGCGCGCGACGGCGGCTGCTGGTCGTGCGGCACGTGGCTCACGCCTCCGGGGACACCGGGACCTGCGACGACGACGGCGACGGCGCCGTGTCGTCGGCCACCGGGACGTCGGCCACCGGGAGCTCGGCCTTGGCGGCGGTGAAGCCGGCCTCGAGGTCGGCGAGGATGTCGTCGACGTGCTCCAGCCCCACGGCCAGGCGCACCAGCCCGGGGGTCACCCCCGCCGCGGCCTGCTCCTCGACGGTGAGCTGGCTGTGCGTCGTGGACGCCGGGTGGATCACCAGCGAGCGCACGTCGCCGATGTTGGCCACGTGGCTGTGCAGGGTGAGCCCGTCGACGAACCGCTTCGCCGCCTCGGCGCCGCCGTCGATGTCGAAGGCCAGCACCGCTCCGGCGCCGCGCGGGGCGTACTTGTCCGCCTGCGCCTTCCACGGGCTGGAGGCCAGCCCCGCGTACGCGACCGAGCGCACCTCGTCACGCGCCTCCAGCCAGGTGGCCACCGCCGTGGCGTTCTGGACGTGCCGCTCGATCCGCAGACTGAGCGTCTCCAGCCCCTGGGCGATGAGGAAGGCGTTGAACGGCGAGGCGGCGGGTCCGAGGTCGCGCAGCAGCTGGACCCGGGCCTTGAGGATGTAGGCGAGGTTCGCACCGAGGGCGCTTCCGACGCCGAGGTCCTTGCCGTAGGTGAGGCCGTGATAGCTCGGGTCCGGGGTGTTGTACTGCGGGAACCGGTCGGCGTGCTGCGCGAAGTCGAACGTCCCGCCGTCGACGATGACGCCGGCGATCGCGGTGCCGTGGCCGCCGAGGTACTTCGTGGCCGAGTGCACCACCACGTCGGCCCCCCACTCCAGCGGGCGGATGAGGTACGGCGTGGCGACGGTGTTGTCGACCACCAGCGGCACGCCGATCTCGTGCGCCACCGCTGCCACGCCCTCGATGTCGAGCACGTCCTGCTTGGGGTTCGAGATCGTCTCCGCGAAGAACGCCTTGGTGTTCTCGCGCGCGGCGGCGCGCCAGGAGTCCAGGTCGTCCGGGTCCTCGACGAACGTGGTCGTGATGCCGAGCTTCGGGAGCGTGTGGTGCAGCAGGTTGTACGTGCCGCCGTACAGGCTCGGGCTCGCCACGATGTGGTCGCCCGCTTCTGCCAGGTTGAGCAGCGCGATGGTCTCGGCCGACTGGCCGGACGCCAGCAGCAGCGCGCCCACGCCGCCCTCGAGGTCGGCGATCCGCTGCTCCACCACGTCCGTGGTCGGGTTCATCAGCCGGGTGTAGATGTTGCCGAACTCGCCCAGGGCGAACAGGTTCTCGGCGTGACGGGTGTCGTCGAAGACGTACGAGGTGGTCTGGTAGATCGGCAGCGCGCGGGCGTTCGTGGTGGGGTCGGCGGCCTGGCCGGCGTGGATCTGACGGGTCTCGAAGGACCATCCGGTGCTCATGTGCTCGTGCCTCCTGCGGTCTCGGGTGCGGCGGAGCCGTCCTGGGCCCGGGGGCGCTGGTGCGACCGGGGCCGGAGGTGCCGCTGGGGGTGTCGTGCTCGGGGGTGGTGCTGGGGGGTGGTGCTCGAAGAGGTGCCGCGACGTGGCGGCGTGGCCAGGACGGCCGGCGGGACGGTGGGCGCGGACGCGGACCGGTCCCGCAGGGACCTCAGCGGCGACAGCGACGGTGCATGGCGGGGTGCCTCCAGCTCGTGGGGCCCACCTGCCGGGCCCGCGCTTGCCCGCCGACGACGCCGACGGGCCGGGTCATCACCCGGGGCACCCCACCGCGGAGGAGGGTTGCCGGCCAGCGAGCCGGGGCTTGGCGCTGGCGCTCATGACCTGCGTCCAGGGTAGGCAGGCCCTGCGACCAGCGGCAAGACGTCCCGCCGCCGTCTCACTTTCCGAGACGGCGTGTGCAGCATCCGAGACGATCAGCCCGGTCGCTCCCCCGGCGGCACCGACCGCAGCACGGCCCGCCGCTGCGCCCGGACCCAACCGGGTGGGGTGGCGGCCCGGAGCGCCTGGTGCACGAGCAGCGCCAGCGAGTGGTCGCGCCGGCTGCGCAGCGCGAGCTCGGACAGGTCGAGCCCCTGGGCGCCGTCGCCCTGCCACCAGGCCACCCAGGCCATCACGGCCAGCGGGTCGGCACGGCGGGGCCCCTGGGCGTACCGGGCCAGCAGCGCCAGCGCGCGCGAGGCGGCGACCAGCTGGTCGCGGTCCGGCGAGGGCACGGGTCCCTCGCCCGTGACGTCGAAGAGCGCGTCGAGCGCGTCGCCCGCCCCGGTGCCGCCGGTGAGCACCAGCTCCTCCGCCGCGGCCCGCCCGTCCGGGGTGCAGGTCAGCACCACCGCGTCGCGGACGACCGGCTCGCCCAGACCCACCAGCGCCAGGGCCAGGTCGCGCTCCTCGGCGACGGCCGGTGCGCCGACGACCCGCAGCCAGGCGTGCAGGCAGGCGACCCGGGCCGACGGCCCGTGCGGCACCGGGGTGCGTCGCACGCGTGCCGCCACCCGCCGGCGCACCGCGGGAGCCACCGGCCGCAGGTCGGGCAGCAGCTCGGACCTGCTCGCCGCGGGGCTCACCCCGAGCGCGACCATCTGCGCGCTCACGGTGGCGGACTGCAGGTCGGACACGGGCCAGCCGTCCGGCGGGCAGCACCCCTGGCCCGCGCACAGCAGCGACCGGAACCTGCGCGGGCCGACGTGCCAGCAGTCGAGCAGGTCGACGCCGCAGCGCTCGAGCACGTGGTCGAGCACCGGCAGCCACGGGACGCCCGCTCCGGGGTCGTCGTCGTAGACCACGGCGACCGCGCGCCGGGCGCCGTCGTCGGCCAGGTGCGTCGCGAGCTGCTCGAGCCCGTCGGCCCCGTTCCGCAGGACGTCGGCGAGGTCGACCCGCAGCACCAGACCGACCTCGGAGCCGGGGTCGCGCAGGGCGACCAGCACCAGGGAGTCGGCGGGGACGAACCCCAGCCGGTACGGCACCAGCGCGACCAGGTCGCGCGGCTCGGTGACGACGATGCCCGTGGGGTCGCTTCTCATGGCCCGGACGCTGCCCGAGCGCGGCGACCTCACGGCCACGCACGACGCCCGGTTGTGGACGGACGGCGCGACGGCCGCCCTGTGGACGGCGGGACGCGCACCGCCCCCGTCAGCGCCGGTGGATCAGGTCGGGCGGGTCAGAGCACCTGGCCGGGGACGACGCCCTCCGGGCCGTGGGCGGCGGCGGGCGAGCCCTCCCACGCCAGGAAGCGCTCGGTCTCCACCAGCACGGCGCCGGCGAGCCAGGTCAGCACGAACGCGTCGTCGCCGAGGCCGGCGAGCAGCATCAGCGCCTCGGGCATGACGTCGACCGGGCTCACGACGTACGCGAGCGCGAGCCCCATCATCAGCAGGCGGCTGCGTTCGAGCCCGGGGTAGGTGCCGCGCACGGTCATCATCACCAGCCGCGGCAGCGCCATCAGCTGCTCGCTGACGGGCGGCGCGTCGGCACGACGCTGACCGCGCACCGCCTGCCAGAGCGCGGCGAACGCTGAGATCCTCTTCACTGCCCCTCCTCGATCGGCACCAGGGAAGACGTCCGGGACGTCCCGTGGGTTCCCGCTGTGCGGTCGGCGGCGGTTCCCGCCCTCGCGGTCAACGCGGCACGAACTCGCGCCGCGCGCCGTCGGCGATCTTGCGCAGCAGCCAGTAGTCCAGGCCGCCGCCGACGACCCCGCCGATCAGCGGCAGCCCCCGCCCGAGCCGCGACAGGCCCTTCTTGCCCAGCTGGCTGAGCAGGTTGAACCCGATGCCCTTGTTGAGCACCATCAGCGCCGGGCCGGGCAGCCGCTGCAGCGCCAGGTCTGCTATCCGGCCCGTCGGTGAGACCCCGCTCTTGGCCAGGATGCTGCGGGCGTCGGCCCCCACCAGGGTCAGGAGCACGGCGCTGCGTACCTCGGGGCGGTCCAGGTCGTAGCCGCGCAGGTGGGCGATGCTCGCGACCATCCGCGTGGCGATGCCGTAGAAGCCGACGACGTTGGCCGGCAGCGCCACCGGCAGGGTGATGAAACCACCGAGCCCGGTGACGAACCCGCCAGCGGCGGCGAGCTTGAGGTGGGTGGCGACGATCTGCTCGACGGCCGCGTCCGCCGATCCGGCGCGCGCGAGGGCCGCCTGCGCCGACTGGGCGGCGGGGTCGAGCGGGCCGACGCCGTCGATGCCCGCGTCGACCAGCCGCGTCACCAGGGATGTCGCGGTGCGCTCGAGGCGCGAGCCCTCGTCGGGTTCGCCCGCGGCGGGCACCAGGTCCTTGTCGGCCATGCCGGTCTGCCTCCGTGGTTCGTGGGTCCCGAGCTTCCTGCCGGGCCGGCGCGTCGCGCCGGAGCCGTCCCGGCGATCATGCCCGGCTGCCGCGCCTGTCGCACCCCCGGCGCACCCGGCCGGGGCCGCCACGGCGACGTCGGCCCCCCGTGACAGGGTGACGCGCATGGACGACGCCCAGACCACCCCGCCCGAGGGCGCCACCGCCCGCTGGCTCGAGGTGCGCGCCTGGCGCGCGTTCGACGTCGACGAGCAGGGCCGGGTCCTGGCGGGGCACGACGACACCGGCACCGTCCAGCTGGTCGAGCTCGCCGACGGCGCCGGCACCCGCCTCACCGACCTGCCCGGCGCGGTGACGGGGCGCTGGCTGCCCGGCCGGCGCGCCGTCCTGGTCTCGCACGACGCCGGCGGCGACGAGAACGCGCAGCTGTCGGTGCTGGAGGTCGACCACGTGACCTCGCTCGGTCGTCCGGCGGGCCTCGACGACCTCACCCCGCTGCTGCGCGCCGTGGGGGTCATGCACGTCGTCCTGCACCTGCAGGGCGAGCACCTGGTCTACGCGCACAACGGGCGCAACCGCGTCGACTTCGACGTGCACGTGCGCCACCTCGGCACCGGTGACGACGTCGCCGTGTGGACCGGTGGCGGCATGGTGTCGGCAGGTCGGCTGTCCCCCGACGGCACGCGCCTCGCCCTCGCCCTCACCTCGCTGCTGCCGATGAGCACCCACCTGGTGCTGGCCGCGGTGCCGGTCGCCGGCGAGGAGCCCACCGCGCCCCGCCCGCTCACCGACCCGGACGAGCCGGGCCGGCACGAGCGCCTGTCGTGGACGCCGGACTCCCAGGCCCTGCTGTACGCCACCGACCGCGACTTCGGCACCACCCTGCTCGGCCGCCACGACCTGCGCACCGACCGGTTCACCCCCGTCGTCGCGCACGACGAGTGGGACGTCTCCGGCTGGTTGGCACCCGACGGCTCGCTGCTGCTCGCCGAGACCCTGGTCGACGGCGAGTCGCGCCTCGCGCTCCACGACCCCAGCACCGGGCGCGTCGTGCACGCGGTCGACCTGCCCGGGGCCGGGACGCCCGCCGCCGGGGTCGTCGCGTACATGCTCCCCGAGCCGGTGTGGTCGCGGGACTCCACCTCGGTCGTGCTGTCGTTCGCCTCCCCGGGCGTGCCCGGTGACGTCCTCCTCCTCGACGCCGCCACCGGCGAGGTCGCGGCGCTCACCGACTCGGCCGACGACCTGCCCGCTCCCCCGGCGCTGCCGCAGTCGCACCGCGTCCCGACCCCGGACGGCGAGCGGGTCCCGTGCTTCGCGTACCCGCCGGGCGCGGGCGCCACCGGCTCGGCCGTGGTGGTCGTCCACGGCGGCCCGGAGGGCCAGTCGGTCCGCACCTTCAACCCGGTCGTCCAGTCGCTCGCCGCCGCCGGCCACGCCGTGCTGGTGCCCAACGTCCGCGGCTCCACGGGTTACGGCCGGCGGTGGTACTCCCTCGACGACGGCCCGCTGCGGCTCGACTCGGTGGCCGACCTCGCCGCCGTCCACGCGTTCCTCGGCACCATCGGCCACGACCCGGCCCGCGCCGCGCTGTGGGGAGGGTCGTACGGCGGCTACATGGTCCTGGCCGGGCTCACCTTCCAGCCCGAGCTGTGGGCGGCGGGGGTCGACATCGTCGGGATCTCCTCGCTCGTGACGTTCCTGGAGAACACCTCGCCGTACCGCCGGGCCTTCCGCGAGCGCGAGTACGGTCGGCTCGACACCGACCGGGAGATGCTCGAGGCCGCCTCGCCCCTGCCGCGGATCGACCGCGTGCGGGCCCCGCTGTTCGTCATCCACGGCGCCAACGACCCCCGGGTACCGCTGTCGGAGGCCGAGCAGGTGGCCGCCGCGGTGCGCGCCAACGGACTGGAGTGCGAGCTGCGCGTCTACGGCGACGAGGGGCACGGCCTGGCCAAGCGGACCAACCGCCTCGACGCGTACCCGGCCGCGATCGCGTGCCTGGACCGCTGGCTGGCCTGAGCGACGCCGGCGACCTGGTGGTGGTCGAGGGGCTGCGCACCGGCGAGCAGGTCGCCCTGGCGCTGGGGGGCGGGTCCGTGGCGCTGGTGCGGTCCGACGGCACCGGCGCCCTGGTCCCGCTCGCGCAGGCGCCCGCGGAGCTCGCCCGGCTCGACGCCGAGGCGGCACCGCGGTGGACCTGGTGGTCGGCTGCGTCCGTCCTCGGCCCGCTGCTGGGCGTCGACCCCGGTCTGCGGCTCGGACGCTGCTGGGACCTCGCCGCCGTGCACCGGGTGCTGCAGGGCGGGCACCGCGCCGATCCGGCCGACGTGTGGTGCCACGTGCGCGGGCTCGCCGTGTCCACGGCGCCCCGCTCGGGGCAGCTCGACCTGCTCGGTGCCGACGCCTCCGCCTGGGGCGCCGCCGCTCCGTCGTCGGACGACGACGGAGCACCCGACGAACCGGTGCGGCCCGACGGGCACCTGCGGCCCGACTGGGCGGCCGGCGCGTGGGGCAGCACCCCGCACCGAGCCCGCCGCTGGGCCGCCCTCGCCCTCGAGGTGGCCGCGCTCCAGCTCGAGGAGGTGCGCGGGGTCCCGGCGCGTGGCAGCGCGCTGCACGGGGTGTACGCCGAGTCGGCGGCCGACCTGGTCGCGGTCGAGCTCGGCGCCACCGGACTCCCCGTCGACCTGCGGGAGGCCGAGCGGCTGATCGGCGAGGTCGCCGGTCGCCGCCCGACGGACGAGGCCGACGAACGCCGGATCCGGGCGGAGCGCGACCGGCTCGTGCTCGACACCGTGCCCGACGACTCCCCCGTCGACCTGCGCAGCCCCCTGCAGGTGAAGGAGCTGTTGCGCCGCAACGGTTTCGACCTGCCCGACACCCGGTCGTGGCGGCTGGAGCAGCTGGCCGGCACGCACCCGCTCGTCGACGCGCTGCTGCAGTGGCGCAAGGGAGAGCGGATCGCCACCACCTACGGCTACCGCTGGCTCGACCACCACCTCGGCTCCGACGGCCGGCTGCGCGGCACCTGGACGGGCAGCGACGGCGGCGCCGGGCGGATGACCGCATCCGCCGGCCTGCACTCGATGCCACGTGAGCTGCGGCCCGCGGTGCTGGCCGAGCCCGGTCACCTGCTCGTGCGCGCCGACCTCGGCCAGGTCGAACCCCGTGTCCTCGCAGCGATCTCGCGCGACCGGGACCTCGCGCGTGCCGCCGCGTCCGACGACCTCTACGCCGACGTCGCCACGGCGCTGGGCTGCGAACGGCCTGTGGCCAAGGTCGCCGTGCTCGCGGCGATGTACGGCCAGACGTCGGGGACAGCGGCCGACGCCCTGCGCGACATGGAGCGCACCTACCCCACCGCGATGCGGTTCCTGCAGTCCGCGCACAACGACGGCAGGGCGGGTCGTGACGTGCGCACCTGGACCGGACGACGGGTGCGGATGTGGCACGTCGACCCGCTCGCACCCGACGCCGGGCCGGACGCCGTGCGTGCCCACCAGTCCGTCCTCGCGGCGCGAGGGCGGTTCGCGCGCAACGCCGTCGTGCAGGGGTCGGCCGCCGAGCTGTTCAAGGCCTGGACGGCCACCGTCCGCGCCCGGCTGCGGTCGGAGGGCACCGGCGAGGTGGTGCTGTGCCTGCACGACGAGCTGCTGCTGCACGTGCGCGACGACGCCGCCGAGCACCTTCGCACCGCCGTGGTCGACGACCTGCGCAGCACCGCGGCGCGGTGGACCGACGCCGGCGTGCGGTTCGTGGCCGATGTCGCGGTGGTACGCCGCTGGTCCGACGCCAAGGGCTGAGGCACCCTCCAGGAGTGGCGCGACGCCGGGCAGCCGCATCACGTCATCGCGGCCGAGATCGGCCGCGTGCTTCACAAGCCCTGTGCTAGGACGACATCGGTCGGATCGAGATGTGGCTGAGGTAGTGCCCCGCCTCCACGAAGAAGGTGTTCCCGCTGAGCCAGCGGACGAACAGCTTGGTCCTGAACGTCCGACTGGTGCAGGTCGGGTCGATCGCCACGATCACGTGGGTCCGCAGTTCCTGGTGGTGTACTGCACCAGTGGTGCTCTGCCGACGGGGCGCGCTCGTCGTCTGCCGGCACAGGGCGCCGTCGGCGTGGAACTGCTGGACGACCATGGAGAAGTCGTAGACCGAGGCCGTGGCCACCGTCCCGTTCACCACCCGGCAGGGGGGCAGGTGAGAGTCCGGTGTGACCAGGTTCGTCCACGTGTAGCAGTTCGTGACGTACCCGTCGCCGATGACGTCCAGGTGTGTGACGGCGGGCCTCAGCGCAGAGTTTCCCGCGATCACGAGCGTCGGCGGGGCTCGGTAGGCGGACACCTCGAAGTTCGGCGCTGTGATCGTGGGTGTCCCGGGACCCAGGAAACGGTGGGCGACCAGACCGGTGCTGACCGTCTGCGGCTGCCCGAACGCGACCACCGACGCCGCGTTGTCCAGTCCCCTCCCGACCAGTCGGAGGTAGCCACCCTCGAGGCGGACCGTCTTCCCGGTCACGGCGAGGTCGTCGCGGCCCAGGAAGATGATCACCTGGCACCTGTTGGCACCTCGCTCAGCGGTCCAGAGGGTGCGGACCGTCATCGCGTGACGCTGGTCGTACACGAGGTTGCGACCGGTGAGGCCGTAGGCCGACCTCGTCGTCAGCCGGCCGTCGGCCCCGCGTCGGTCCGGACCGCACTCGACGCCGTGCGTGATGCCCGCACGACCGTAGATGGAGCCGGGGGCCGACGCCCTGGGGACCCCGGTCGCGGTCACGGCGGACTCGACGTGCCAGGTGCCTCCTGACGGGATCCACAACCGGAAGCTGGCCACGACGTAGACGGAGTTGCCCCCCTGCGCTCCCGGGACGGTCAGCGAGCGGCCGGTGACCGGGCCGCTCCAGGCGACTGTCGAGTCGACGGCGGCCGCCGGTGCCGCAGCGCCGACCGGCGACGTCACGAGGAGGGCTGTCACAGCGACCGCGACCGCGTGTCTCACGTGCAGGCGCATGGACCCTCCATCGCCGATGGTGGTCTACCCAGCAGACCAACCTACTCCGCTTCGGCCGTGACGTCAGCGGTACGACTTGTGCTCCGGCCACGGCGCGTCGGCCGGGCGCAGCGTCGTCCACCCGCCGTCGCGCGCGGCGCACGCCGCGAGCACTCCCGCCACGGCGGTCGGGTTGTGCACCCGCCCCGCGAGCACGGCGGCGCGCGCGTCGTCGAGGTGCACCCACTCGGCGACCATGTCGCGCTCCTCGTGCTCGCGCTCGTGCCGCTGGTCGTCCGGCACCGGCGACAGGTCGCGCGCCACGAACACCCGGATCGCCTCGTCCATGCCGCCCGGGGAGTTGAACCAGTCGACCAGCACGTCCCAGCGTCCGGCGACCAGGTCGACCTCCTCGGCCAGCTCGCGCTGCGCGGCGCCGACGGGCGGCTCCCCCGGCACGTCGAGCAGGCCGGCCGGCAGCTCCCACAGCTCCATGCCGACGGGGTGCCGGTACTGGCGCACCATCAGCACCCGTCCCTGCCCGTCGAGCGCGAGCACGCCGACCGCCCCGGGGTGCTGCACGTACTCGCGGCGCACGGTGCCGGCCTCGCCGAGGTCGACGGTGTCGCGCACGACGTCCCAGATCAGGCCGTGGTGCACGACCTCGGTCGCGACGACAGGTCGCGGCGCCAGCTGGTCGCCACCGCTGAAGAGCGTTGCCACGTAGACGGTCTCAGACCTGAGCAGGGGCAGCGGCCTGGTCGACGTCGACCTGGTCGAGGGGTCCCGGGGCAGTCTCGACCTCGATCAGCCGCTCCTCCCGCTGCCGCTCCAGACCCGCGGCCACCAGGCCGCTGAACAGCGGGTGCGCCCTGCCGGGACGGGACAGGAACTCCGGGTGCGCCTGCGTCGAGACGTAGTACGGGTGCACCTCGCGCGGCAGCTCGACGAACTCCACCAGCTGCCGGTCGGGCGACTCGCCGGAGACGACCAGTCCCGCCGCCTCGAGCTGCTCGCGGTACTCGTTGTTGACCTCGTAGCGGTGGCGGTGGCGCTCGGACACGCGCTCGCTGCCGTACGCCGTGGCGACGACCGAACCCGGCGTCAGCGTGGCGGGGTACAGACCGAGGCGCATGGTGCCGCCCATGTCGCCGTCGCCGGCGACGATCGACTTCTGCTCGTCCATCGTCGCGATCACGGGGTGCTCGGTGCCGGGGTCGAACTCCGACGACGACGCGTCGGCCAGGCCGACGACGTCGCGGGCGTACTCGATCACCATGCACTGCAGCCCGAGGCAGAGCCCGAGCGTGGGCACCTGGTTCTCGCGGGCCCACCTCAGCGCGCCGAGCTTGCCCTCGATGCCGCGGACGCCGAAACCTCCTGGCACGCAGACGGCGTCGACACCACCGAGCTCCTTGCGCGCGCCCTCGGGGGTGGCGCAGGTGTCGGACGCGACCCAGCGGATCCGCACCCGGGCGTCCTGGTCGAACCCGCCGGCGCGCAGCGCCTCGGTGACCGACAGGTAGGCGTCGGGCAGGTCGATGTACTTGCCGACCAGCGCCACCTCGACCTCGTGGGCCGGACGGTGCACGCGCCGCAGCAGGTCGTCCCAGGCCGTCCAGTCCACGTCGCGGAACGGCAGGTCCAGCCGTCGGACGAGGTAGGCGTCGAGCCCCTCGGAGTGCAGGACCTTCGGGATGTCGTAGATCGACGGCGCGTCCTTGGCGGTGGCGACGGCCTCGAAGTCGACGTCGCACATCAGCGCGATCTTGCGCTTGATGCTCTCCGGCAGGTCGCGGTCGCAGCGCAGCACGATGGCATCGGGCTGGATGCCGATCGAGCGCAGCGCCGCCACCGAGTGCTGGGTGGGCTTGGTCTTCAGCTCGCCGGACGGCCCGATGTACGGCACCAGCGAGACGTGGACGAAGAAGCAGCTGTCGCGGCCGACGTCCTGGCGCACCTGCCGGGCGGCCTCGAGGAACGGCAGCGACTCGATGTCGCCGACCGTGCCGCCGACCTCGGTGATGATGACGTCCGGGGCGCCGTGGGGTCCCGGCGTGTCGGCCTGCAGCCGCATCCGTCGCTTGATCTCGTTGGTGATGTGCGGAATCACCTGGACGGTGTCGCCGAGGTACTCCCCGCGCCGCTCCTTGGCGATCACCTCCGAGTACACCTGCCCGGTGGTGACGTTCGCCGAGGCGTCCAGGTTCTCGCCGAGGAAGCGCTCGTAGTGGCCGATGTCGAGGTCGGTCTCGGCGCCGTCGTCGGTGACGTACACCTCGCCGTGCTGGAACGGGTTCATCGTCCCGGGGTCGACGTTGAGGTACGGGTCGAGCTTCTGCATCGAGACCCGCAACCCCCGCGCCCGCAGGAGGTGCCCCAGGCTGGAGGCCGTCAGTCCCTTGCCCAGGGACGAGGCCACCCCACCGGTGACGAAGATGTGGCGGGTCGCTGCGGACCCGCCCTGCCTGGCCGACTGGCCGAAAGTCCGCTCCACCACGGACCTCGACGATAGCAGCAGCCCCACCGCCAGCGGTCGTCCACGCCGGACACGCTGCAGACGACGTGCCGCGTCCCACCCCTCGGTCACGCGGGTTCAGCCGGCGGACGCCCGGACCTCGGCGTACAGACCCAGCACCTGCTCCACGGCGTCGTCGTCCGTGGGCAGGGTGGCGGCGCGCTCGAGCCCCCGGCGACGGTAGTGCTCGCGGCCGGCCGGGTCGTCGAGCAGCCGGGCGACGGCCGAGGCGAGGGCCGGCGCGTCGCCGTAGGGCACGAGCACGGCGGCGTCGCCGGTGACCTCGCCGGTGCCGCCCACGTCGGTGGCCACCAGCGGGGCACCGAGGCGCAGCGCCTCCTGCACGCCGAGCGGCTGGCCCTCCCAGACGCTCGGGCTGACCGCCACGTCAGCGGCCGTCAGCAGGTCGGTGGCGTCGGACCGGTGGCCCAGCAGCCGCACGGGCAGCTGCTCGGTGGTGATCCGTCGCTCGAGCTCCTGACGCAGCGGACCGTCGCCCGCGACCGCCGCCACGAAGTCGCCGCGGTGCGACTGCGCGAGCCGCGCGACGGCGTCGAACCAGAACGGGTAGCCCTTCTGCGGCGCCAGTCGCGCCACGGTCACCACCAGCAGCTGCGCCGGCGACAGGCCCAGCTCGGCCCGCACCCGCTCGCGCACCTCCTCGCGCGTGCCGCTCGGCGGCGCGCCGGGCGGCGACGGCACCAGCGCGCGGGCGGTCCGCCCCGCGCCGCGCTCGTCCATCCGCGCCACGAGGTCGCCGCTCACGCCCAGGACGGCGGCCGCGCGCCTGGCCACCAGCCGCTCCAGCACACCGGACGTCGCCCGCACCCTCAGCCCGCCGACGGGCAGGTTGTGCAGCGTGACCACGAGCGGCGTGGTCGGGCGGCGCCCGCCCGCCAGCGCCGCGAGGGCCCCCGCGCGCAACCCGTGCGCGTGCACGACGTCGGCCTGGTCGGCGAGGCCCCGCAGCAGCGCGACCGCCTGGCGGTCCTCTGGCCGTGGTCGGTCGCGGATGTCGACGGGTGCGAAGGTCGCGCCGGTGCTCTGCAGGTCGAAGGCGTCCCACGCCTCCGGAGGTGCGCCGACCACGACGTCGTGCCCGCGCGCGACCAGCCCGGACGCCAGCGCGGCGACGTGGCGTCCGACACCCCCGGCCGAGGTGCCCTGCACCAGAATGACTCTCACGATCACTGCCTCTCCGTCGTCACCGGATCCGATGGCCTCTTGCCACGCCGCAGGAGACGGGTGGCCGCCTGCACGCTCGGGCGGTCGAGCACGAGCAGCGCGAGGCCGAGCACGATGGCCGTCACGAGCGCGGCGGCGGCCCCGGCCAGCACCGCGCCGGCCAGGCCGCCACCCCAGGCCTCGGTGAACCGGGTCGAGACCCACCACCCGGCCGCGCCGGCGACCAGCGCGGCGGCGCCCGTCCCCAGGAGGGTGCGCGCGAGCCCGTCGAGCGCGGCCGGGCCGGCGCACCGACGCAGCGCGAGCACGAGCGCGACGCCGGCCACCGTCATGCCGATGCTCGTGCCGCCGCCGAGGGCCACGGCGACGTCCGCCGGGCGAGGCACCACCAGGGCCAGGGCGACCATCGCCACCACCACGGCGAGCCACCCGGCGACCGTCGCCGTCGCGGCGGCCCGACCGCGCTCGAGGGCGTACAGCGCCCGTCCGACGTGGGCGACGAGCGCGAAGCCCACCAGACCCGGCGCCATCGCCACCAGGGCGGGAGCCATCTCGGCCACCTCGCCCCGGTCGAGGTGCCCGAAGAACGACGCCACGGGCACAGCGACCGCCACCAGCACCGCCGCGCCCGCCGACGAGACCAGCAGGATCGCGCGGGTGGTCCAGGCGGCGGTGGCCGCGAAGCCCTCGGTGTCGTGGCGCAGCCGCGCGCTCGGCCAGGCGCGGGAAGGCGCTGGTGGCCAGCGGCACGGCGAGCAGCGCGTACGGCAGCAGGTACACCGCCTGGGTGTACTGGAACACGTTGAGGGTGGCGGTGGTCCCCGGCCCGTTCGCCAGCAGCAGCACCGCGACCACGCTGGCCTGCTGGGCCAGCAGCGTCACCACGCCGGCGCCGGCGAGCGCGAGCGCCCGGCGCGCCACGCCGGGCGGGAACGCGAAGGTGGGACGCAGCCGCACGCCGGCCGAGCGCACGGGCCACAGCATCGGCAGCGTCATCACCACGACACCGGCGGTCGTCCCCCACGCCAGCCACGCCTCCGCCGCACCGGGCAGCGCCAGCGCGTCGTCGCGGGCACCCTGGGCGGTGCGCGCGAACACCAGGTACGCCCCCATCACCACCAGCGACGACAGCAGCGGGCCGAGCGCCGGCCACACCAGCCGCCGGTGCGCCGTGAGCACGCCGGCGAGCACGACGCCCACCCCGTACAGCACCACCTGCGGGGAGAACACGACGAGCATCCGGGCCGCCAGCGCGGTGGCGCCGTCGCAACCATCGCCGACGCCCGTGAGGCGCACGAGCGGACCGGCGAGCAGCGCCACGAGCAGCGCGAGCGGGGTGAGCACGGCGACCGCCCAGGTGAGCAGCGCCGACGCCGTGCGGTCGACCTCGGCCCGGTGCTCGGGACCGGCCCCCGGCGCCAGCGACCGCGACAGCGGGCCGGCCAGCAGCGGCACGACGGCCCCGGCGAGCGCGCCACCCGCCACCACCTCGAACAGCACGTTGGGCAGCTGGTTGGCGGTCGAGTAGGCGTTGCCGACGCACTGCGCCGACACCGAGCCGGAGAACACCAGCCACCGACCGAAGCCGGCCGCGCGTGCCAGCAGGGTGATGCCCGCGAAGACCGCGGCGCCGCCGGCGATCCCGCCGGCCACACCGAGCGCGCGCCGCGAGCCGGGGCTCACGACCGGGAGGCGGGCGGACGCCGTCCGAGGGCGTCGAGCTCGCGCAGCACCGGGGTGCCCTCGATCAGCCGGGTGAAGCTCACCTTCTCGCTGAGCAGGGTCAGGCCGATCAGCCCGCCCAGCAGCAGCCCGCGGGTCGCGGACCCGCGCGGCCCCGGTGCGGTGGCGACCACCGCACTGACGCCCAGGAGCGCGCCGACCGCGTTGGCGCCGCAGTCGCCGAGCATCGACCGCTCGCCGAGGTCAGGCCGGAGCAGGGGTGCGGCCGCCCCCACCGACACCGCCTGGAGCACGGCCGCAGGTGATCCGCCGGAGGCCACCGGCGCTGCCGCGAGGGCGATCTTGAGCACCCGTCCGGGACGCAGGTCGAGCAGGTTGAGCAGGTTGGCCGTGCCGGCGACGACGCCGCCGGCGACGACGACGTCGGCCAGGTGAGCGAGCACGCCGCGCTCCGGCGGGCGCTCCATCAGGGCCGCGGCCGCCAGCACCCCGGTGCCGCCGATGCCCAGGATCTTCAGCGCACCGGTGGTGAGCTCGCCGCGGGCGAGCGAGCCGAGGTGACCACGCAGCCCCTTGGACGAGCCCCGCTCGGCGAGGTCGTCGACGGCCCCGAAGGCGGCGGCGCCGACGGTGGCCAGGACGGCCGCCGCTCGTACCCGCCCCGGGAGACCTGGCGCCGTCAGCAGCCCCGTCGTGGCGCCCACGGCCCACGACGGCCCCTCCCACAAGGTGACCTGGTCACCGCGGTGGTTCGTCCGTCCCCAGCGCGTGGCCCCGCCCGGCGCGCGTTCGCGCGCCGCCCAGGCCGCGGCCGAGCCGACCGCACCGGCCACGGCGCCTCCGACGGCCCCGGTGAGGGCGGCTGCCGACGACCGGCGCGCCTGCCCGCCGCCCGGACCGGGCATCAGCCGTCCCCGGTGGCGGTGCCGGTGGGCTCGCTGCCGGGCGTCTCCTGCGTGGACGGTGGGCTGTAGGCCGGGGCGGCCGCCTGGGCGCTCTCGCCCGTCCCGTACTGGCCTGCGCGGTCCTCACCCTGCTCGCGCAGCGCCAGGACGGTCGACAACCGGCCGGCCGGCGAGCCGACGGTGTCGACCGACGACACGACCTCGTTGAGCGAGCCGTCGGCGCGCACCTCCGACAGCAGGCCCTCGGGCGCGTCCGAGCTGCGCGGCGCGACGACGACCGTGCCGTCTCCCTCGGCGTCGAGCTGGGCGAGCAGCGTCAGGTAGGAGGCGTTGGCGGCCTGCACCCACTCCGGGTCGTCGGCACCCACCGAGTCGGTGGGCGGTCCGGCGACCACCAGGGCGAGGTCGGCCCGCAGCGGGGACTCCTCGGAGACGGTGACGAGCTCGCCGGCGACCAGGCCGTCCAGCGCCTGGGCGAGCGAGGCCTCGCGGTCGCCGCCGCCCTGGGTGGTGACCACCGCGCGCGCGAGCAGCACCGCCAGCTCGCCGTCGGTGCCGGTGGTGGCGTCCGGCGGCGGGTCGAGGTAGGTCACCAGCTGGCCGGCGAGCTCGGAGCGGAACGGCGCCTCGGCCGGGTCGGTCCAGCGCGGCTGCACGGCGACGGTGGTGCTCACCTGAGCGCCTGCGGTCTCCAGGTCGGTGAGGAGCGGGTCGATCGACTCCTGCTCGGCCCCGGGCAGCGTGATCAGGGCGACCGTGCGGCCCTCCAGCTGCTGCGGCAGCAGCGAGGTGCCGAGGGTGGTGATGACCTCGTCCATGCCTGCGAGCTCGGCGTCGCGGTTGTCGACGGCCTGCTGCAGCGCCTCCTTGTCGGTGCGCAGCGCCTGCACCTGGCTGGTGAGGGTGTCGCCGAGCGACTCCTTCAGCGGCCCCGCGCCCAGGACGACGCCGATCGCGAGCGCCATGAAGACCGACACCAGCGAGACCAGGTGGTAGCGGAAGTCGATCATCGGTTCGGGGTCCTCACGGTGGTCCTCACAGGGGAGCAGGGCGGCAGGGGGCGGACGGCGCGGCCGGCAGGGCTCATGGCGAGCGCTCCCCGCGGCCGCCGAGCAGGTCGCCGAACCAGTCGCCCACCACGCGCACGGCGTCGTGCACCCACCCGCCGGCGAGCGCGTAGAAGGTCTGCCCGGCTGCGGTGGAACCCAGGGCGACTCCCAGCGCGAGCAGACCGGCCAGCACGAGCAGCGCGAGCTGCACGTTGGAGATCCGCTGCCGGTACAGCCGCGAGACGCCCTTGGCGTCGACCAGCTTGCCACCGACCCGCAGCCGGGTGAGGAACGTGCTCGCCATCCCCGAGCGGCCCTTGTCCAGGAACTCCACGAGGGTCGCGTGCGTGCCGACGGCCACGATCAGCTCGGCGCCCTTGTCGTCGGCCAGCAGCATCGCGACGTCCTCGCTGGTGCCGGTGGCGGGGAAGACGACCGGCGTGACGCCGAGGGCCTCGACCCGCTCCAGCCCCGGCGCCTTGCCGTCGCGGTAGGCGTGCACGACGATCTCGGCGCCGCACCTGAGCGCGGCGTCGGAGACCGAGTCCATGTCGCCGACGATCAGGCTCGGCTGGTAGCCGGCCTCGAGCAGCGCGTCGGCGCCGCCGTCGACGCCGATCAGCACCGGCCGGTACTCGCGGATGTACGACCGCAGCGTCGCGATGTCCTCCTTGTAGTGGTACCCGCGCACCACGATGAGGACCTGCTTGCCGTCCAGGTCGGTGGTGATGTCCGGGACGCCGACACCGTCCAGGAGCAGGTCGCGCTCCTTGCGCAGGTACTCCATGGTGTTGGCGGCGAACGCCTCCATCTGCACGGCGAGCCCTGCGCGGGCCTCCTGCTGCGAGGCCTCGACGGTGGCGTCGGTCTGCTCGACCCCCTCGGCCACCTTGGTCTCGCCGACGAACAGGGCGTTGCCGTCGACCCGCGCGACCTTGCCCTCCTCGAGCGCGGTCATCACCGCGGTGCCGACGCCGTCGACCAGCGGGATCCCGGCCTCGAGGATGATCACCGGCCCGCGGTTCGGGTAGCGCCCGCTGGTGCTCGGTGCGGCGTTGACGATGGCGGACGGCTTCTTGGCGACGAGCGCGTCGGCGGCCACCTGGTCGATGTCGACGTGGTTGATGACCGCGATGTCGCCGGGCTGCAGCCGCTTGGTGAGGTCCTTGGTGCGGGGGTCGACCCGCACCGGTCCGGTGGCACCGGGCAGCACGGAGCGCACCGACCGGCGTCCGAACAGGCTTCGTCTCATCGTCGGTCATCGTCCCACGTGCCGGTGCCCGGACCGAGCACCCGGACCGCCCGGGTGGGGTGAGCCCGCGCACAGGCGCGCACGGAGGTGGTCAGCCCTGCCCGGCCTGCTCGAGCAGCTCGGCCGCGTGGTCGCGTGCGGAGACCGACTCCTGCTGCCCGGCCAGCATCCGGGCCAGCTCGCGCACGCGGTCCTCACCCTCGACCCGGTGCACCCCGCTGTCGGTGACCTGCCCGTCGTCGGCCTTGCGCACCACCAGGTGGGTGTCGGCGAACGCCGCCACCTGCGGCAGGTGCGTGACGACGACGACCTGCGCGGTGCGGGCCAGGGCCGCGAGCCGCCGGCCGATCTCGACCGCCGCCGCGCCGCCGACTCCGGCGTCGACCTCGTCGAAGACGAACGTCGGGACGGGGTCCGACCCGGCGAGCGCGACCTCGAGCGCCAGCATCACCCGCGACAGCTCGCCGCCGGAGGCGCCCCGGGCGAGCGGGCGTGGGTCGGCGCCGGAGTGCGGAGCCAGCAGCAGCGTCACCTCGTCCGCGCCGTGCGGGCCGCGCGGACGGGGCTCCACGTCGACCTGCAGCCGCGCGGACGGCATCGCCAGCGCCGCGAGCTCGTCCTGCACCGCGGCGCAGAGGCGGTCGCCGGCCTCCCGGCGCAGGTCGGAGAGCCGGGCGGCGCGGGCGTCCAGGTCGGCGTCGAGCTCGCGGTGCCGCGCCGTGAGCTCCTCGACCCGGTCGTCGTCGCCGTCGAGCTCGAGCAGGCGGCGCGACGACGCCTGCGCCCAGGTGAGCACGGCGGGGACGTCCTCGCCGAACCGGCGGGTGAGCCCGGTGAGCTCGGACCGCCGCTCGTGCACGTGGGCCAGGCGCGCGGGGTCGGCTTCGACCTCCTGCAGGTACGACGTGAGGTCGGCCGCGAGATCGGCTGCGAGGTAACCGATCTCGGCCACCCGAGTCGCCAGCGCGGCGAGCTGGTCGTCGTGGTCGGAGACCTGCTCGAGGGCTCGGCGGGCCTGCTCCACGAGGGCCACGACGTGGCTGCCGTCAGCGGCGGCGACCTCGTCGGCGTCGCCGGCGAGCGCCCGGTGCGCCTCGCCGGAGGCCGAGCGCAGCTCCTCGGCGTGCTCCAGGCGCTGGGTCAGGGCCCGCAGCTCCTCGTCCTCCCCCGGCTGCGGTGCGACCCGCTCGACCTCGGCCAGGCCGGCGCGCAGCAGCTCGGCCTCCTGCCGACGCTCGCGCGCCCGCGTGGTGATCTCGGCCAGCTCGGCGTCGACCGCTGCGAATGCGGTCCACGCCTGCTCGTAGCCGGCGAGCTCCTCGGCCAGCGCCACGCCCCCGAACCGGTCGACGGTCTCGCGCTGGCGGGTCGGCGAGCGCAGCAGCACCTGCTCGGACTGGCCGTGCACGGCCACCAGGTCGTCGGCGAGCTCGCTCAGCACCGAGACCGGGACGGCACAGCCGCCGAGGTGGGCGCGGCCGCGGCCGGTGGCGGCCACCACCCGCGAGGCGATCAGCTCGTGGACGCCGTCGCCGAGGTCGTCCAGGTCGGCGCCGGCCTCGACCGCCCGGGCGGCCACGGCGCCCGCCGACGGCACGACGAAGCGGCCCTCGACACGGGCGGACGCCGCCCCCGAGCGGACGGCGCCGGTGTCGGCCCGGCCACCCAGGAGCAGCCCGAGCCCGGTGACCACCATCGTCTTGCCCGCTCCGGTCTCGCCGGTGAGCACGCTCAGGCCGGGGCCGAGCTCGACCACGGCCTGGCTGATCACCCCGAGGTCGGTGATCCTCATCTCCTCGAGCACGGCGTCCTCTCGGGAGCTCTCACGCGTCGACGGGGCCGCGCCACCCGGTGACGGGCAGCTGGAACTTGGCGACGAGGCGGTCGGTGAACGGGCCGGTGTTGAGCCGGGCGAGCCGGAGCGGCTCGCTCCCGCGGCGGACCTCGATCCGCGCACCGGGTGGCAGCTCGAGGGTGCGCCGGCCGTCGCACCAGAGCACACCGGAGCCGGCCCGGTCGACGACCTCGACCGCGAGCACCGACGTGGGGGCGACGACCAGCGGGCGGGAGAACAGCGCGTGGGCGCTGATCGGCACCATCAGCAGCGCCTCGACCTCGGGCCAGACCACCGGGCCGCCGGCGGAGAACGCGTACGCGGTGGACCCGGTAGGCGTGGCCATCACGACGCCGTCGCAGCCGATCGTCGACACGGGCCGGCCGTCGACCTCGGTGACGACCTCGAGCATCCGCTCCCGGCTGGCCTTCTCGACCGTGGCCTCGTTGACCGCGAAGGTGCGCGCGATCTCCGTGCGGTCGCCGTCGCGGCCGACGCTGACGACGACGTCGAGGGTCATCCGCTCCTCGACCTCGAAGTCGCGCGCCGCGATGCGCCCGACCGTGCCGGCGATGTCCTCGCGCTCGATCTCGGCGAGGAAACCCACGTGGCCGAGGTTCACGCCGAGCAGCGCGACATCGCGACCTCGCACCACCTCTGACGCGCGCAGGATCGTGCCGTCGCCGCCGAGCACGACGACGAGCTCGACGTCGTCGACGACCTCGTCCGGGTGCTCCACGGTGTCGAGCTCCAGCTCGTGCGGGATGTCGGCCGCCTCGCTGGCGAGCATCACCGGGCAGATCCCGGCCTCGGACATCTGCTGCAGCAGCTCGGTGGCGGCGCTGACCGCCTGCGGCCGGCCGGTGTGCGCCAGGACGAGGACGCGCCGCAGCGGCGTGCTCGTGGTCATGGCTGCGCTCCCGTCGGCCCCTGCGCCACGGCCGTGGCGACCAGCTCGCTCACCGTACCCGGGTCGGGCGCGGACGCCGGGTCGTCCCCCGCGTGCCGCAGCCACAGGAAGTACTCGACGTTGCCGCTCGGCCCGGGCAGGGGGCTGGCCACGCACCCGTGGACGGCGAGCCCCGCCCGCCGGGCCGACTCGGCGACGTCGACCACCGCCTGCGCCCGCAGCGCCGGGTCGCGCACGACGCCACCGGAGCCCAGGCGCTCGCGGCCCACCTCGAACTGCGGCTTCACCATCAGCACCAGGTCGGCCTCGGGCGAGGAGCACGCGGCGAGCGCCGGCAGCACGAGGGTCAGGGAGATGAAGGACAGGTCGGCGACCACCAGGTCGGGAGCGGGCGCCACCTGCTCGGGCGTCAGCATCCGCACGTTCGTGCGGTCCAGCACCGTGACCCGCTCGTCGGACCGCACCGACCACGCGAGCTGGCCGTAGCCGACGTCGACCGCCACCACGTGCCCCGCGCCGCGGCGCAGCAGGACGTCGCTGAAGCCACCGGTCGACGCGCCGGCGTCGAGGCAGCGCCGCCCCTGCACCGGCACGTCGAAGGCGTCGAGCGCGCCGACCAGCTTGTGCGCGCCGCGGCTGACGTACTGCGGCCCGGTGCTCGCCTCGGCCACGACCAGCGCGTCCGAGGTCTCGACCTGGGTCGCCGGCTTCGTCGCCACCTGCCCACGCACGCTCACCCGGCCCGCGGCCACGAGCTCGGCCGCCTGCTGGCGGCTGCGGGCCAGCCCGCGGCGCACCAGCTCGGCGTCCAGGCGCAGCCGCCGCGCCACGCTCAGACCTCGGTGGACGACAGCCGCTGCTGCAGCGCCTCGTGGACGGCGATCAGCACCGGGAGCTGCTCGGCCGGCTCGAGGCCGGGGCCGGTGGCGGCCAGGTCGGCGAGAGCGGCGTCGACGGCGGCGTCGCCGGTGGGCTCGAACGCGCCGTCGACGACGCTGCTGGAGGATGCGGAGGGTCGCTGCGGGAGGTCGGGGGTGTGCTCACTCACCGGTGCGGTCTCCGGGGGTCGGGGTCGTGCGCGCCGTCTTCTTCGCGGTGGTCTTCGTCGCGGTGGCCTTCTTGGCGGTGGCCTTCTTGGCGGTGGCCTTCTTGGCGGTGGCCTTCTTCGGCGGTGGCCTTCTTCGCGGTGGCCTTCCTCACTGCCGTCTTCTTCGCGGTGGCCTTCTTCGTCGCGGGTGCCGTCGGCGGCTTCGCCGTCGTCGGCACCGGGCGCGAGGTGGGCAGCGGCCGGGCACGCTCGGAGGCCAGCTCGATCTCGAGATCGGAGATCCGCTTGCGCAGGGCGTCGGCCTCGGCGGCGGTGATGACCCCGAGCGAGGCGACGGCGCGCTCGGCCTCGGCCCGGACGACCTCCATCAGCACGCCGCGGTTGTCGCGGGCGGTGACCAGGAGGTCCTCGGCGAGCCCGGCGATCTGGGTGGCCATCGCGGACGCACCCGCCGGCACGCCCTGCACGCCACCCTGCGCCAGCAGAGCGGTGGCCACCTCGCGCGCCTTGGCGGCGGTGGCCTCGGTGAGCCCGCTGACCAGGGCCACGTAGCCCTTGAGACCGTCCAGCATCGCTGCTCCAGCCGTGAGACCTGCGCGCCGGGAGGCTCCCGGCGGTGTCGTCGACGACGACCGGACCACGCTACCGGTCTGCGTCGTGGCTCGCCGGACGGCGTTCCAGCAGCGCGCGCAGAGCTTCTCCCGGCTCCACCGCCGCGCCCGCGTCGGAACGGTCCCACAGCAGCGAGACGCCGGCCCACGCCGCGGCGAGCGGGTCGTGCACCGACGTCGTCTCGACCCGCTCCCCCTCGACCCGGACGACGTCGTCGCCGCACCGGGCGGTGCCGTCATCGAGGGTCACGGTGAGCGCGGGCCGCTGCAGCCCGTCGAGGTCGGCGGCGACGAACGTGGGCCGCGACCGCGGTCCGAGGCCGACCAGGTCGGCGAGCCCGTGGACGCCGGTGAGGACCAGCAGGCTGTCCATTCGTGCGGCCACCGCGCCCTCGATGTCGGTGTCGATCCGGTCGCCGACCACCAGCGGCCGGCTGCTGCCCACCGCCGCGGCCGCCTCGGTGAAGGCCACCGGTCCGGGCTTGCCCGCCACGGCGGGCTCGGCCCCGGACGCGGTCCGGACCGCCGCCACCAGCGTCCCGTTGCCGGGGGCTATCCCGCGCGCGGTCGGGATGGTCAGGTCGCAGTTGGTGGCCACCCACCAGGCACCGGCGCGGACGGCGTACGTGGCCTCGGCGAGGTCGGCCCAGCCGACCTCGGGACCGTAGCCCTGCACCACCGCTCGGGGTCCGTCGTCCGCGCTGTCGACCGCGACCAGTCCGGCGGCCTCCAGCGCGATCCGGACGCCCGGACCACCCACCGGCAGGACGCGCGCGCCGGCACCGTGCTCGCGCAGCACCATCGCGGCGGCCACCTGCGCCGAGGTGACCACCTGGTCGTCGGTGACGGCCAGGCCCAGCTCGCGCAGGTGGGCCGCGACGTCGGCCGCCGGACGCGAGGCGTTGTTGGTGACGTAGGCCAGCCGTACCTCGGCGGCCGCGGCGGTGAGCGCCGGCACCGCACGCGGCACGGCCGACGGACCCACGTACACGACCCCGTCGAGGTCGAGCAGCAACGCGTCGTAGCCGCTCAGCAGGGTGGGTGAGCTCACGCGCGGTCGTCCCGGACCTCGGCGGGGTCCTGCTCCTCGGGCTGCTCGTCGGCACCGTCCAGGTGGTCGTCGGAGTCGTCGTCCTCGAGCAGGTCGTAGATCTCGCCGTCGTCGACCCGCCCGAGCCGCTCGGCCGCGCCCGTGCTGCCATCGAGGTCGGCGTCGGCGGCCTTCTCCAGCCAGGTGGCCGCCTCGTCGTCGCGGCCGGCCGCGGCCAGCGCGTCGGCGTACGCCGACATCAGCCGGGCACGCGCCTGCCGGGCCGGGCCCGACCCGGCGCGGGGCGGCACGTCCAGCTCGGCGACCTGGAGCATCACCACGGCGGCGTCGTGCTGGCCCAGGTCGCCGCGCGCACCCGCGGCGACGATGAGCATCTCGAGCTGCCCCGCCCGGTCGAGCCGGCTCGCCTCGGGCGACGACGCCAGGTCGAGCGCGCGCTCCGGACGGCCGAGCCCGCGCTCGCAGTCGGCCATCACCGGCAGGTGCTCGGACGACCCGGTCAGCCGACGGGCGGTGCGCAGCTCGCGCAGCGCGTCGTCGTAGCGCCCGACCTGGTAGGCGGCCAGTCCCGCCGCCTCGCGGACGAGACCGACCCGGCCGGCCCGGTGCTGAGCAGCGACGGCGTGCTCGTAGGCCAGCTCGGGGTCCTCGTCCATGAGCCGGGCGACCATCACCAGGTGACGCGCGACGATCGTCGCGTTGTCCTTCGACAGGGTGCCCAGCTCACCGCGGACCTGGCGGTCCAGCTCGTCACCGGTGACGTCGGACGGCAGCGCAGGCTCGACCCGGCGCGGTGCCTTGTCCTCGACCCGACGAGCTCCCTCGGGCGGACGACGGTCCGCCCGCACCCCGGTCCGGACGCGAGCCACCCGCACGGTCCGGACGCGAGCCACCCGCACGGTCCGGACGCGAGCCACCCGCACGGTCCGGACGCTGGCCCCGCGCACGGTCCGGACGGCCGCCGCCAGCGCGGTCGGGACGCCCGCCGGAGCGATCGCCTGCGTACCCGGAACCGCGACCGGCGCCACCAGGACGATCAGGCCGACCGGCACCGCCGGCACGATCAGGACGACCCGAGCCCGAGCGCTCCGGGCGCCCGGAGCCGCCGGCACGATCAGGGCGACCGGAACCGGGCGCGCGATCGGGGCGACTCCACCCACCCGAGCGCTCCGGCCGACCAGCACCCCCGGCACGATCAGGGCGACCGGACCCAGGCGCGCGGTCCGGGCGACTCCATCCGCCGGATCGCTCCGGCCGACCAGCGCCCCCACCACGATCAGGACGACCGGAGGAACCTCGATCGGGGCGGTCTCCACCGGCTGCACGGTCCGGACGAACCCCTCCCCCGGAGCGCTCGGGACGACCAGGTGCGGCGCGGTCAGGACGACCGGAGCCACCGGAGCGCTCGGGGCGGCCGGAGCCACGGGGGCGCTCGGGGCGGCCGGAGCCACCGGAGCGACCGGAGCCATCGCCACGGTCGGGGCGGCCGGCGCCGCGACCGGGTGAACCGGCCCGCGGGGACCCGCCGCGGGTAGGACGCGCCCCGCCGCCGGCTGCACCGCCGCTGGAGGGGCGCCGTGCACCCTGACGTCGTTCGCGGTCGTCGCCGTCCTGTCCAGCCATGGCAGCGATCCTTCCTGTCGGCGGGTGGTCCGGGAACCCTGGAGATCACGCGTGGTGGCCGGCTCGGCGGCAACGACCCACAACGCAAAATGCGATGACGCCCATCCCCGAAGGGATGGGCGTCATCGAAAGAATGTCCGGCGGCGTCCTACTCTCCCACGAGGTCCCCCTCGCAGTACCATCGGCGCAGTTGGGCTTAGCTTCCGGGTTCGGAATGGAGCCGGGCGTTTCCCCAACGCTATGACCGCCGAAACTCTATGGAGATGTCAGGGTCGGGATCGACCGCATCTCGGGAACCGCACAGTGGACGCAAGCAAGAATATGTAGTCAAGTTATCGGCTTATTAGTACCGGTCAGCTTCACGAGTCTTTAGTCCTCGCTTCCACATCCGGCCTATCAACCCAGTAGTCTAGCTGGGAGCCTCTCGGGGCAAGCCCCATGGAAACCTCATCTTGAAGCAGGCTTCCCGCTTAGATGCTTTCAGCGGTTATCCCTCCCGAACGTAGCTAACCAGCCGTGCTCCTGGCGGAACAACTGGCACACCAGAGGTTCGTCCGTCCCGGTCCTCTCGTACTAAGGACAGCCCTTCTCAAGTTTCCTGCGCGCGCAGCGGATAGGGACCGAACTGTCTCACGACGTTCTAAACCCAGCTCGCGTACCGCTTTAATGGGCGAACAGCCCAACCCTTGGGACCGACTCCAGCCCCAGGATGCGACGAGCCGACATCGAGGTGCCAAACCATGCCGTCGATATGGACTCTTGGGCAAGATCAGCCTGTTATCCCCGGGGTACCTTTTATCCGTTGAGCCCTCGCGTTTCCACAAACCACGAGAGGGTCACTAGTTCCGACTTTCGTCCCTGCTCGACTTGTCAGTCTCACAGTCAAGCTCCCTTGTGCACTTACACTCGACACCTGATTGCCAACCAGGCTGAGGGAACCTTTGAGCGCCTCCGTTACTCTTTAGGAGGCAACCGCCCCAGTTAAACTACCCACCAGGCACTGTCCCTGATCCGGATCACGGACCGAGGTTAGATATCCAGAGCGACCAGAGTGGTATTTCAACGTTGACTCCACCGACACTGGCGTGCCGACTTCACAGTCTCCCACCTATCCTACACAAGCCGCACCGAACACCAATACCAAGCTATAGTAAAGGTCCCGGGGTCTTTCCGTCCTGCTGCGCGTAACGAGCATCTTTACTCGTAGTGCAATTTCGCCGAGTTCGCGGTTGAGACAGCGGAGAAGTCGTTACGCCATTCGTGCAGGTCGGAACTTACCCGACAAGGAATTTCGCTACCTTAGGATGGTTATAGTTACCACCGCCGTTTACTGGCGCTTAAGTTCTGAGCTTCGCCTTGCGGCTAACCCGTCCCCTTAACGTTCCAGCACCGGGCAGGCGTCAGTCCGTATACATCGTCTTGCGACTTCGCACGGACCTGTGTTTTTAGTAAACAGTCGCTTCTCCCTGGTCTCTGCGGCCTTCAAACGCTCGGGCAGCAAGTGCCGTCACGTCTCAGGCCCCCCTTCTCCCGAAGTTACGGGGGCATTTTGCCGAGTTCCTTAACCACGATTCACTCGATCGCCTTGGTATTCTCTACCTGACCACCTGAGTCGGTTTGGGGTACGGGCGGCTAGAACCTCGCGCCGAGGCTTTTCTTGGCAGCATAGGATCACCCATTTCGTGCATTCGCACTACCTGTCAGATCTCAGCCTTGATGAGAGACGGATTTGCCTATCCCTCGGCCTACATCCTTAGACGGCGACAACCATCGCGCCGCTGGGCTACCTTCCTGCGTCACCCCTGTTAATACGCTTGCCTACTACCGGTTCGGGTCGCGCGCTCCACTCGATCGTCCCGAAGGACTCACGAGCTTCAGGCGCTTAGCATCACCGGGTTCGGCATGGGCGGTTCTTCGCCGGTACGGGAATATCAACCCGTTGTCCATCGACTACGCCTGTCGGCCTCGCCTTAGGTCCCGACTTACCCAGGGCGGATTAACCTGGCCCTGGAACCCTTGGTCATTCGGCGGACGGGTTTCTCACCCGTCTTTCGCTACTCATGCCTGCATTCTCACTCGTGTGGCGTCCACGGCTGGGTTACCCCGCCGCTTCACTCGCCACACGACGCTCCCCTACCCATCCACACGCCTGGACCACGAAGGCCTGGCTCATGTGTGAATGACACGGCTTCGGCGGTGTGCTTGAGCCCCGCTACATTGTCGGCGCGGAATCACTTGACCAGTGAGCTATTACGCACTCTTTCAAGGGTGGCTGCTTCTAAGCCAACCTCCTGGTTGTCTGTGCAACTCCACATCCTTTCCCACTTAGCACACGCTTGGGGGCCTTAGCCGGTGTTCTGGGCTGTTTCCCTCTCGACTACGGAGCTTATCCCCCGCAGTCTCACTGCCACGCTCTCACTTACCGGCATTCGGAGTTTGGCTGACGTCAGTAACCTTGTAGGGCCCATTAGCCATCCAGTAGCTCTACCTCCGGCAAGAAACACGTGACGCTGCACCTAAATGCATTTCGGGGAGAACCAGCTATCACGGAGTTTGATTGGCCTTTCACCCCTACCCACAGCTCATCCCCCAGGTTTTCAACCCTGGTGGGTTCGGTCCTCCACGCGGTCTTACCCGCGCTTCAACCTGGCCATGGGTAGATCACTCCGCTTCGGGTCTAGACCCAGCGACTCAATCGCCCTATTCGGACTCGCTTTCGCTACGGCTTCCCCACACGGGTTAACCTCGCCACTGAGCACTAACTCGCAGGCTCATTCTTCAAAAGGCACGCTGTCACCCGATCCGAAGATCCGGCTCCAACGGCTTGTAGGCACACGGTTTCAGGTACTATTTCACTCCCCTCCCGGGGTACTTTTCACCTTTCCCTCACGGTACTTGTCCGCTATCGGTCACCAGGGAGTATTTAGGCTTAGGGGGTGGTCCCCCCAGATTCGTACGGGATTTCTCGGGCCCCGTACTACTTGGGATCCCCATCGGGAGTGCGCGCCATTTCGTCTACGGGGGTAGCACCCTCTGTGCCGGGCCTTTCAATGCCCTTCGACTATGACGCGCATTTTTGACTCCCTGACCGGTTGGTAGTCCGGTCGGATAGGTCCCACAACCCCGTACACGCAACGCCTACCAGCTATCACACGTGTACGGTTTGGCCTCTTCCGCTTTCGCTCGCCACTACTCACGGAATCGCTTTTGCTTTCTCTTCCTGAGGGTACTGAGATGTTTCACTTCCCCTCGTTCCCTCCGCACGCCCTATGTGTTCAGGCGTGGGTGACTGGAGATGAATCCAGCCGGGTTTCCCCATTCGGAAATCCTCGGATCACAGTTCGGTTGCCAACTCCCCGAGGCTTATCGCAGGCTCCTACGTCCTTCATCGGCTCCTGGTGCCAAGGCATCCACCGTATGCCCTTAAAAACTTGGCTACAGATATCAAAGATGCTCGCGTCCACTGTGCAGTTCTCAAGCTACGGGCGGTCTCGATCCTCTACCCGGCGCCTGGCTGCTCGAGGAGCAGCTGGTTCGTCCGTGGGGTCGATCCGTGCCAGAAGGTCAGGCTCAATGCCCGCTCCCTCAGGACCCAACAGCGCGCCGAGGCAGCCCCTCACGTTCCTCTCCGGTTTCCGGGTGAACCCTCGAAAGGATTCGTTCGTACTCAGGAGATTCGCGTCAGCGACTGCCAACTAGTCAATGTTCCACCCTTGAGCTCCACCTCGAGCACAGACGGCTCGAGCGTGGGCCTGGACGCCGGCGAACCGGCGCCAGATGCTCCTTAGAAAGGAGGTGATCCAGCCGCACCTTCCGGTACGGCTACCTTGTTACGACTTCGTCCTAATCGCCAGTCCCACCTTCGACAGCTCCCTCCCACAAGGGGTTGGGCCACTGGCTTCGGGTGTTACCGACTTTCATGACGTGACGGGCGGTGTGTACAAGCCCCGGGAACGTATTCACCGCAGCGTTGCTGATCTGCGATTACTAGCGACTCCGACTTCATGGGGTCGAGTTGCAGACCCCAATCCGAACTGAGACTGGCTTTTTGGGATTCGCTCCACCTTGCGGTCTCGCAGCCCTTTGTACCAGCCATTGTAGCATGCGTGAAGCCCAAGACATAAGGGGCATGATGATTTGACGTCATCCCCACCTTCCTCCGAGTTGACCCCGGCAGTCTCTTATGAGTCCCCGGCATTATCCGCTGGCAACATAAGACGAGGGTTGCGCTCGTTGCGGGACTTAACCCAACATCTCACGACACGAGCTGACGACAACCATGCACCACCTGCGCAGGACCCTTGCGGACCTCACATCTCTGTGAGATTTCCCTGCATGTCAAGCCTTGGTAAGGTTCTTCGCGTTGCATCGAATTAATCCGCATGCTCCGCCGCTTGTGCGGGGCCCCGTCAATTCCTTTGAGTTTTAGCCTTGCGGCCGTACTCCCCAGGCGGGGCGCTTAATGCGTTTGCTGCGGCACGGAACTCGTGGAATGAGCCCCACACCTAGCGCCCAACGTTTACGGCATGGACTACCAGGGTATCTAATCCTGTTCGCTACCCATGCTTTCGCTCCTCAGCGTCAGTTACGGCCCAGAGACCCGCCTTCGCCACCGGTGTTCCTCCTGATATCTGCGCATTTCACCGCTACACCAGGAATTCCAGTCTCCCCTACCGCACTCTAGTCTGCCCGTACCCACTGCAGGCCCAGGGTTAAGCCCTAGGTTTTCACAGCAGACGCGACAGACCGCCTACGAGCTCTTTACGCCCAATAATTCCGGACAACGCTTGCACCCTACGTATTACCGCGGCTGCTGGCACGTAGTTAGCCGGTGCTTCTTCTGCAGGTACCGTCACTTTCGCTTCTTCCCTGCTGAAAGAGGTTTACAACCCGAAGGCCTTCATCCCTCACGCGGCGTCGCTGCATCAGGCTTTCGCCCATTGTGCAATATTCCCCACTGCTGCCTCCCGTAGGAGTCTGGGCCGTGTCTCAGTCCCAGTGTGGCCGGTCGCCCTCTCAGGCCGGCTACCCGTCGTCGCCTTGGTGGGCCGTTACCCCACCAACAAGCTGATAGGCCGCGAGCCCATCCTTGACCGATAAATCTTTCCAACCGCGCAGATGCCTATGCGGTTCGTATCCGGTATTAGCTCCGGTTTCCCGGGGTTATCCCAGAGTCAAGGGCAGGTTGCTCACGTGTTACTCACCCGTTCGCCACTGATCAGCTGGAGCAAGCTCCAGCGTCACCGTTCGACTTGCATGTGTTAAGCACGCCGCCAGCGTTCGTCCTGAGCCAGGATCAAACTCTCCGTTGATGTCATCTGGTTAGACCCGGCGAACCGGGCAACCGACTTTACACGAAGTGACACGACGAGTCGTGTCGTTATTTGGTCCTTGGCTGAGCAGAATCTCGCTAGCTATGTAGTGTTACATAACTGATCTTCTGTCATACCAAAGGAATTTCCGCGTGGACTGGGAGCTGCACCGACAGACGCCGGCTTCACTGCCCACCCACGACGGGGTTTTGGCATTGACTTTTGGCACGCTGTTGAGTTCTCAAGGAGCGGACGCGCACCGATGAGGGCCCTTGAGAGGGCCTGTAGTCGGGGCAACCCTGCAAACTTACCCGTCCGTTCCGCGTCCGTCAAACTCCCTGGCGTCTCCGCCTGGCAGTGCTCCGGAGCCTCTCGGCCGGCCCGCAACTCTAGCACCGCTCCGTGGTCGTGATGACCGCGTCTCGGCTCTGGAGAGATCCGGGGTCCTGCCCGTGGGACCGGCCACCTCGTCGGTGTCCGTTCCTCCCTGCCGGGCTGACGTCGAGAACATTACGGGGGCCCGCGAGACGGAGTCAAATCGACGGGCGTCCAGGCCTCCGAGGACGAGACCCGCACGCACACAACGGTTCTCGGGCGGGCTCCGTCCAGGTCGGCGGTGGGGGGCTCGTCGCCTCGGGTCACGGCGGCGGTGTGGCCCCGGTCACAGCGTCACCTCGACCGCCGCCAGCGTGCGCCGACCGCGCCGCAGCAGCACCCACCGTCCGTGCAGCAGGTCGGACGCGGTGAGGACGGCGTCGCCGTCCGAGACCTTGACGTTGTTGACGTACGCCCCGCCCTCCCCCACGGTGCGGCGCGCGGCGGAGCGGCTCGCCGCCAGCCCGGTGGCCACCAGCAGGTCGACCACGGCCAGGTCGGCCGCGCCCGCCGAGGCGCGCGGGAGCTCGGCTGCCGCGTCGGTGAGCGTCTGCTCGTCCAGGTCGGCGAGCTCGCCCTGCCCGAACAGCGCCCGGCTGGCCGCCTCGACGGCCTCGGTCGCGTCCCGTCCGTGCACCAGGGCCGTGACGTCGCGGGCCAGGGTGCGCTGCGCCTCGCGAGCGAACGGGCGCTCGGCCACCTCCTGCTCGAGGGCGGCGATCTCGTCGCGGTCGCGGTCGGTGAAGATCCGCAGCAGCTGGAGCACCGAGGCGTCCTCGACGTTCAGCCAGTACTGGAAGAAGGCGTAGGGACTGGTCAGGTCGGCGCCCAGCCACACGGCGTTGCCCTCGGACTTGCCGAACTTGTTGCCGGCCGCGTCCGTGACCAGGGGCGTGGTGAGCAGGTGGACCGAGGCGCCCTCCACCTTGTGGATCAGGTCGACGCCGGCGGTGAGGTTGCCCCACTGGTCGTTGCCGCCCGTCTGCAAGGTGCAGCCGTGGCTGCGGAACAGCTCGAGGTAGTCGAGCCCCTGCAGGATCTGGTAGCTGAACTCGGTGTAGCTGATCCCCTCGTCGCTGTTCAGCCGCGCCGCCACGGCGTCCTTCTTGACCATCTGGTTCACCCGGAAGTGCTTGCCGATGTCGCGCAGGAAGTCGAGCGCGGAGATCGGCGCGGTCCAGTCCAGGTTGTTGACCATCACGGCCGGGTTGTCGCCGTCGAAGTCGAGGAACGGCCGCACCTGGTCGGCGATGCGGGCCACCCAGTCGGCGGTCTGCTCCTTGGACCTCAGGACCCGCTCCGACGTGGGTCGCGGGTCGCCGATCAGCCCGGTGGACCCGCCGACCAGGCAGATCACGCGGTGCCCGGCACGCTGCAGGTGCCGCAGCACCACCAGCTGCACCAGGTTGCCGAAGTGCAGGGACGGCGCCGTGGGGTCGAAGCCGCAGTAGACGGTGAGCCCGTCGGCGAGTGCCTCGCGCAGCGCGGCCTCGTCGGTGGTCTGCGCCACCAGCCCGCGCCACTGCAGCTCGTCGAGGATGTCGGTCACCGGTCCTGCCTCTCGGTCGGCGCGGTCCGCCGGGTGCGGCCGCTGCGCGTCCCAGCCTGCCCGATGCCCGTGGTCACCGGCGACGCGGTTCGCCCCGCGGGACCGAGGGCCGGTACACCGACACCGTCGGTTCGTCGGCCACCCAGAACCGCCACGGGAACCGGGCGTGGTCGCCCCCGGCGCCGGCGACCCCCACGCGGGGACCGGTCCGCAGCCGCGCGACCGGGAGCGAGCGCGAGCGCGGTTCGAGGCGCACCGCGGACGTGCGCAGGTCGACGCCGTCCTCGGCGCCGGTGAGACCGAGCGCCTGCGCCAGCCGGGCGGGGCCGCGGGCGAGGTCGCGGTCGGTGCGCGCCGCGCCGCGCCGCTTCCGGGCCAGCTCGTGCCCGGCCACCACCTCGCCGGCCCGCAGCAGGACCGCCGACGCGTGCCCGTCCGGCCCGGTGACGACGTTGGCGCACCAGTGCATGCCGTAGCTGAAGTACACGTAGAGCCGACCCGGTGGCCCGAACATGACGGCCGTGCGCGGGGTGGGTCCGCGGAACGCGTGGGAACCGGGGTCGTCCTGCCCGGCGTACGCCTCGACCTCGGTGATCCGGACCACGACCTCGCCGTCCGCGGTGGTGTGCCGGACCAGGGCGCCGAGCAGCCGCGGGGCCACCCGCAGCACCGGCCGCTCGAGGAGCCGGGTCAGCGGATCGGGCCCGGGCTCGCTCAGCCGTCCGACCGGCGGCGGATCTTCGAGCCCAGCCACACCAGCGGGTCGTACTTGCGGTCGACGACGCGCTCCTTCATCGGGATCAGGGCGTTGTCGGTGATCTTGATGTGCTCGGGGCAGACCTCGGTGCAGCACTTGGTGATGTTGCAGTACCCGAGGCCGTGCTCGTCCTGCGCCGCCTCCCGCCGGTCGAGGGCGTCGAGCGGGTGCATCTCGAGCTCGGCGATCCGCATCAGGAACCGCGGGCCGGCGAACGAGGCCTTGTTCTCCTCGTGGTCGCGCACCACGTGGCAGGTGTCCTGGCACAGGAAGCACTCGATGCACTTGCGGAACTCCTGCGAGCGCTCGACGTCGACCTGCGCCATCCGGTACTCGCCGGGTTCGAAACCCGCCGGCGGCGCGAACGAGGGGATCTCGCGCGCCTTCGCGTAGTTGAACGACACGTCGGTGACGAGGTCCTTGATCACCGGGAACGCCCGCATCGGGGTGACGGTGATGACCTCCTCCTCGGTGAAGGTGCTCATCCGGGTCATGCAGAGCAGCCGCGGCCGGCCGTTGACCTCGGCGCTGCACGACCCGCACTTGCCGGCCTTGCAGTTCCACCGCACCGCCAGGTCAGGCGTCTGCGTCGCCTGGAGCCGGTGGATGATGTCGAGGACGACCTCGCCCTCGTTCACCTCGACGGTGAAGTCCTGCAGCTCGCCGTCGGAGACGTCGCCGCGCCAGACCCGGAAGCTCGCCGGGTAGCTCATCGGTCCTCCCCCTCGGTCGCCTGGGTCGCCGCGGTCGCTGCCGCGCCGTGGCCGCGGGAGGTCAGCTCCTCGGGGCTGAGGTACTTGCCCAGCTCGGAGTCCTCGAACAGGTCGAGCAGGTCCTCGCGGATCGCGGGCACCTCCTGGCGGGTCAGGGCGACCTGCCCCTTGGGGGCGAGGCGGCAGACCAGGTTCACGCCGCGCCAGGTGGGGTCCATCGCCGGGTGGTCCTCGCGGGTGTGGCCGCCGCGGCTCTCCGTGCGCTCGAGCGCCGCCATCGCCACGCAGCGCGAGACGAGCACCATGTTCTGCAGGTCGAGCGCGAGGTGCCAGCCCGGGTTGAACTGCCGGTGCCCCTCGACCGAGACCCGGGCCGCGCGCTCCTCGAGCTCGTCCAGCCGCTCGAGCGCCTGCCGGATCTCGCCCTCGCGGCGGATGATGCCGACCAGGTCGTTCATCGTCTGCTGCAGGTCGGTGTGCACCGTGTACGGGTTCTCGGCCTTCGCGCCGTCGGCCGGCGGGCCGAAGCAGGCGACGGCACGCCGGGTGGCCTTCGTGATGTGGTCCTCGTGCACCCGCGGCCGCTCGTCCAGCGTCCGCAGGTAGTCGGCCGCGCCGGTGCCGGCACGCCGGCCGAAGACGAGCAGGTCGGAGAGGCTGTTGCCGCCGAGCCGGTTCGACCCGTGCATGCCGCCGGCGACCTCACCGGCCGCGAACAGCCCGGGCACGGTGGCAGCCGCGGTGTCGGCGTCGACCTCGACCCCGCCCATCACGTAGTGGCAGGTGGGTCCGACCTCCATCGGCTCAGCCGTGATGTCGACGTCGGCCAGCTCCTTGAACTGGTGGTGCATCGACGGGAGCTTCTTGATGATCGTCTCGGCCGGGAGCCGGGTGGAGACGTCGAGGAAGACGCCACCGTGGGGCGACCCGCGTCCCTCCTTGACCTCGGTGTTGATCGCGCGCGCGACCTCGTCGCGCGGCAGCAGCTCGGGCGGCCGCTTGTTGTTCTCCGGGTCGTCGTACCAGCGGTCGGCCTCCTCCTCGGACTCCGCGTACTGGGTGCGGAAGACCTCGGGGACGTGGTCGAACATGAAGCGCTTGCCCTCGGAGTTGCGCAGGACGCCGCCGTCGCCGCGCACCGACTCGGTGACGAGGATGCCCTTGACCGAGGGTGGCCAGACCATGCCGGTGGGGTGGAACTGGATGAACTCCATGTTGAGGATGCTCGCGCCGGCGCGCAGAGCCAGCCCGAGGCCGTCGCCGGTGTACTCCCAGGAGTTGGAGGTGACCTTGAAGGACTTGCCGATGCCCCCGGTGGCGAGGATGACGGCCGGGGCGCGGAAGACGACGAACCGGCCGGACTCGCGCCAGTAGCCGACGGCGCCGCTGACCCGCTCGCCGTCGAGCAGGAGGTCGGTGATGGTCAGCTCGGCGAAGACCTTCAGCCGCGCGTCCAGGTCGCCGGTCTCGGCGAGGTCGTCCTGCTGGAGCGACACGATCTTCTGCTGGAGCGTGCGGATGAGCTCGAGACCGGTGCGGTCACCGACGTGGGCGAGACGGGGGTACTCGTGCCCGCCGAAGTTGCGCTGAGAGATACGGCCGTCGGGGGTCCGGTCGAACAGGGCGCCGTAGGTCTCCAGCTCCCAGACCCGTTGCGGTGCCTCCTGCGCGTGCAGCTCGGCCATCCGCGGGTTGTTGAGGAACTTGCCGCCGCGCATCGTGTCGCGGAAGTGGACCTGCCAGCTGTCCTTGGAGTTGACGTTGCCCATCGACGCCGCGATGCCACCTTCGGCCATGACGGTGTGCGCCTTGCCGAACAACGACTTGCAGATGATCGCCGTGCGCAGCCCCTGCTCCCGGGCCTCGATGGCCGCCCGCAGGCCGGCGCCACCCGCACCGATCACCAGGACGTCGTAGTCGTGCTGCTCCAGGTCGCTCACGTCGTTGCCGGGAACCCTTCCGCTAGTTGATGAAGCGCAGGTCGGTGATCGTGCCGCTCGCGACCATCCACACGTAGAGGTCGGTGAGCACGAGGCTCGCGAGCGTGACCCACGCGAACTGCATGTGCCGCTCGTTCAGCTTCGAGACCCACTGCCACGCCTTGTACCTCACCGGGTGCTTGCTGAAGTGCTTGAGCCGGCCGCCCACCAGGCTGCGGCAGGAGTGGCACGAGAACGTGTACAGCCACAGCAGCACGACGTTGGTGAGCAGCACGAGCGTCCCGAGGCCCATCCCGAACCCGCCGTCGCTGCCGTGGAAGGCCCGGAGGGCGTCGTAGGTGTTGAGCAGGGAGATCAGGATGGCCGCGTAGAAGAAGTAGCGGTGCAGGTTCTGGACGACGAGGGGGAACCGCGTCTCGCCGCTGTACTCCTGGTGCGGCTCGGCCACCGCGCAGGCGGGCGGCGACAGCCAGAACGACCGGTAGTACGCCTTGCGGTAGTAGTAGCAGGTCAGCCGGAACAGCAGCAGGAACGGCAGCGTCACGATCGCGAGCGGCACCAGCGGCGGGAACTCCCCGAACCAGACCCCGAGGTGCGAGGACCCCTCGACGCAGGACGCGCTCACGCAGGGCGAGGCGAACGGGGTGAGGTACTCGTACTCCGGCACGAAGTAGTGCTTCTGCGTGGCGGTACGCGCCAGGCCGTAGCCGAGCCAGAGGCTGAACAGCACGACGGTGACGAGGGGCTGGACCCAGTAGCGGTCCGTCCTCAGCGTCTTCGCGGCGATCCGGGCGCGGCCCGGGGCGCCGACCCCGGACGTCGGGGGCGCGCTCACCCGCGGCCCTGGGCGCCGAGGCCCTCGTCGTCGGCCTCGGCCCAGAAGTCGTCGGCGTAGTCGTCGTCGGGGATGTAGACCACCTCGGCCGGGCCGCCGGGGGTGCGCGGCGACGCGCTCGCGAGCAGGTTCAGGTCGGCCGCCAGGCGCGCGACGTCGTCCTTGAGCCGGTGGATGTCGACGGTCTCGCCGTACTGGGCCGCCAGACCCTGCACGGTGCGTCGCATGTCCGCGACCAGGCTGCGGGCATGGCCGATGCCCTCCGCGGCGCTCATCGTGCCGGCCGTCCGGACGTCGGGGTCCGTCCCACGTGCGATCACCTCCGTGGCCCGCGCCGTCGCGGGTCCCTGCGCCGAAGTCTGTCGAGGCGGGACAGCCAGGGCAAGGGCGACACCCGGGCTTCCGTAACGCTTGGTGGACGGAGGGGAGAGCACCATGACCGGATGAGCGCGCGGACCGGCCGGCGGCTGGCGTGGGTGGCGTTCGCCGTCTTCGCGGTCGTGTACGCCGCCGGCCTCGTCCTGGGCGTGCGCAATCTCGGCGTCGACCGTCCTGGGATCGAGACGATCGACCCGCTCGTGCTGACGTACCTGGTCTTCGCGCTGGTCGGTGCCCCCGTGGCGGCCCGGGACCCCCGCAACCCGGTCGGCTGGCTGCTGCTCGGGGTGGCGCACTCCTGGGCCTGGTTCCTGCTGCTGTCCGAGTACGGCGTGCACGGGCTGGTCAGCCACCCCGGCTCGTTGCCCGCACCCGAGCTCGCTCTCGCGATCAACACCGTGACCTGGGTGCCGGCCGTCGGGCTGATGGGCACCTTCCTGCTCCTGCTCTTCCCGGACGGCCACCTGCCCTCGAGGCGCTGGCGGCCGGTCGCGTGGGCGTCGGGGGTGGCTCTGGTGCTGCTCGTGCCCACGGGGATCCTGTCGCCCGGCGGGCTGGACGACGCCGGGATGCCCGACGTGGAGAACCCCTGGGGCGTGCCGGCGCTCGCGGGGGTGGTGGACGGCGTCGGGTACGGCGCGGTGGTCCTGCTGCTCGCGTCGGTCCTGGCGTCCGCGGCCAGCGAGGTGGTGCGGTTCCGGCGCTCGCGGGGCCTCGAGCGGCTGCAGCTCAAGTGGCTGGCCGCCGGGTCGGGCCTCACCGCGATCTCCTACGTCTCGCTGATGGTGCTGTCGATCACCGGCTGGCTCGACGAGGTCTGGCTGGACCGCCTGGGTGTGCTCGCGCTCGGGTCGTTCGCGCTCATCCCGCTGTCGATCGGGTACGCGATGCTGCGGCACCGGCTGTACGGGATCGACGTCATCATCAGGACGGCGCTGGTCTACGGCGCGATGACCGCGGCGCTCACCGTGGTCTACGTCAGCGGGGTGCTGGTCACCGGGGTCCTGGTGCGTGCGGTCGGTGGCCGCGCCGACGGGCTGTCGGTCGCGGTGTCGACGCTCGCCGTCGCCGGCCTGTTCGGGCCGTTGCGCCGGCGCCTGCAGACCCTGGTGGACAAGCGCTTCTACCGCAGCCGGTACGACGCCCGCGGGACGCTGGACGCGTTCGCCGGCACCGTCCGGCACGAGCTCGACGTCGCGGCCCTGCAGTCGGAGCTCGTGGCGGTCGTGGACACCGCGCTGCGCCCGACCTCGCTGTCGGTCTGGTTGCGGCCGGCTCCCCAGGCTCCCTCGCTTCGCTGACGGCCGTCCGCACCGGTTCGGGTCAGCCGGCCCAGAGGCGCGCGGCGGCGAGCGCGGCACGCGCCTGCTCGAGCTGCTCGGCCACGCGGACCGGTGCGGTGCCGCCGACGCCGTCACGGCTGGCGAGCGACCCCTCGACGGTGAGCACCTCGCGGACGCCGGGCGTCAGCGCCGGGTGGATGGCGGCGAGGTCGTCGTCGGTGAGGTCCCACAGCTCGACGCCGCGCTCCTCGCAGGCCCGGACGCAGGCGCCGGCGAGCTCGTGCGCGACCCGGAACGGGGTGCCCTGGCGGACGAGCCACTCGGCGACGTCGGTGGCGAGCGCGAAGCCCTGCGGCGCGAGCTCGGCCATCCGGTCGGTGCGGAAGGTGAGCGTCGCGACCATCCCGGCCACGGCCGGGAGCAGCACCTCGAGGGTGTCGACGGCGTCGAAGACGGGTTCCTTGTCCTCCTGCAGGTCGCGGTTGTACGCGAGCGGGAGGCCCTTGAGGGTCGCGAGCAGTCCGGTGAGGTCGCCGATCAACCGGCCGGCCTTGCCGCGCGCCAGCTCGGCGACGTCGGGGTTCTTCTTCTGCGGCATGATCGACGACCCCGTGGAGTAGGCGTCGTCGAGGGTGACGAAGGAGAACTCCTTGGTGGCCCAGACGATCACCTCCTCGCTGATCCGCGACAGGTCGACCCCGACCATCGCCGCGACGAAGGCGAACTCGGCGACGACGTCGCGCGCGGCCGTGCCGTCGATCGAGTTCTCGACCGGCCGGTCGAACCCGAGGTCGGCGGCGACAGCCGCCGGGTCGAGGCCGAGCGAGGACCCGGCGAGGGCGCCGGACCCGTAGGGGGAGACCGCCGCGCGCGCGTCCCAGTCGCGCAGCCGGTCGACGTCACGCAGCAGCGGCCAGGCGTGCGCGAGCAGGTGGTGGGCCAGCAGCACCGGCTGGGCGTGCTGCAGGTGGGTGCGCCCCGGCATCGGGGCACCAGGGTGCGCCGACGCCTGGTCGACGAGCGCCTGGACGACGTCGAGCACTCCCCCGGCGACACGACGGGCGTTCTCGCGCAGGTACATCCGCACCAGCGTGGCGATCTGGTCGTTGCGCGACCGTCCGGCGCGCAGACGCCCGCCGAGGTCGTCGCCTGCGCGCTCCAGCAGGCCCCGCTCGAGCGCGCCGTGCACGTCCTCGTCGGTGTCGGCGGCGACGAAGGCGCCCGACGCGACGTCGGCGTCGAGCCGGTCCAGCGCGTCGAGCATGCCGGCGAGGGCGTCGTCGTCGAGCAGGCCGGCGGCGTGCAGGACGCGGGCGTGGGCCCGGGAGCCCTCGATGTCGTGGCGGGCCAGCCGCCAGTCGAAGTGGGTGCTCTTCGACAACGCGGCGAGCGCGTCGGCGGGACCGCCGCTGAACCGGCCGCCCCAGAGCGCGCCGGACGGGGTGGCGCCGGACGCCATCAGTCGGTCCCGACTTCCATCGCCGCGTTCTCGAGGGCGAGCTCCTCGTCACCGAGGACGGCCGGGTTCGCCGTGATCCGGTCCGCCCCGCCGGCCGGCAACGCGCCGAAGAGGGTGCCGTTCTCGACCAGCACCTGTCCCTGGTCGAGCGGCTGGTCGGCGTAGAGCTCGAGCAGCGCCCGGGAGTCTGCGATGTCGAGGTTGCGCATCGTCAGCTGCCCGATCCGGTCGGACGGCCCGAACGCGGCGTTCTCGGTGCGCTCCATCGACAGCTTGTCCGGGTGGTAGGAGAGCGCGGGGCCCTCGGTGCGCAGCACCGTGTAGTCCTCGCCCCGCCGCAGCCGCAGCGTCACCTCGCCGGTGACGACGGAGGCGATCCAGCGCTGGATCGACTCCTGCAGCATCAAGCGACTGCGGGTCGAGCCAACGCCCCTCGTAGAGAAGGCGTCCGAGCCGGCGTCCCTGCGCGTGGTAGGTGGCGATGGTGTCCTCGTTGTGCACCGCGTTGAGCAGCCGCTCGTAGCAGGCCCACAGCAGGGCCATCCCCGGCGCCTCGTAGACGCCGCGCGACTTGGCCTCGATGATCCGGTTCTCGATCTGGTCGCTCATGCCGAGCCCGTGCCGGCCGCCGACGGTGTTGGCCTCGTGCACCAGCGCGACCGGGTCGGTGAAGGTGGTGCCGTTGATGGCGACCGGGCGCCCGCGCTCGAACCGGACGGTGACGTCCTCGGTCTCGATGTCGACCTCGGGGTCCCAGAACCGCACGCCCATGATCGGCTGGACGATCTCGAGCGAGACGTCGAGGTGCTCGAGCGTCTTCGCCTCGTGCGTCGCACCCCAGAGGTTGGCGTCGGTGGAGTACGCCTTCTCGGCGCTGTCGCGGTAGGGCAGGTCGTGCTGGGTGAGCCACTGGCTCATCTCGGCCCGGCCACCGAGCTCGGCGACGAAGTCGCGGTCGAGCCACGGCTTGTAGATCCGCAGCGACGGGTTGGCGAGCAGCCCGTAGCGGTAGAAGCGCTCGATGTCGTTGCCCTTGAAGGTCGAGCCGTCACCCCAGATGTCGACGCCGTCCTCGTGCATCGCGCGCACCAGGAGGGTTCCCGTCACCGCGCGCCCGAGCGGCGTGGTGTTGAAGTAGACGCGACCGCCGGACCGGATGTGGAAGGCGCCGCAGGCCATGGCGGCGAGCCCGGCCTCGACGAGGGCCTGCTTGCAGTCGACCAGCCGGGCCAGCTCTGCGCCGTACTCGGTGGCGCGACCGGGGACCGACGCGATGTCGGGCTCGTCGTACTGGCCGATGTCGGCCGTGTACGTGCAGGGCACCGCGCCCTTCTCGCGCATCCACGCGACGGCGACCGAGGTGTCGAGACCGCCGGAGAAGGCGATCCCCACGCGCTCGCCGGTCGGCAACGACGTCAGGACCTTGCTCACGGCTCGTGCCTCGCCGTGGCAGGTGCACTGTGCCGTCTGGTTCGCTCGCTTCGCTCGTTCACGGGAGCTCCTTCACGTGGTGGGTGGGGCGGTCGCCGTCCCGGCCGGAGGCCAGGGCGAGGAAGCGGTCGGCGAGAGGTCGCGCCCCCGGCGGGTTCGCGCCCGATGACCAGGACGGTGTCGTCTCCCGCGATCGTGCCGAGCACGCTGGGGAGGACGGACTGGTCGACGGCCGAGGCGAGGAACTGGGCCGCGCCAGGAGGCGTGCGCAGGACGACGAGGTTGGCGCTCGACTCGGCACTGACCAGGAGCTCCTCGCACAGCCGGGCCAGCCGCGCGTCGAGGTGCTCCGGCGCCATCGCCGGGTGCGGCGTGCGGTCGCCGCCGAACGAGGGCACCGCGTAGACCAGCCCGTGGTCGGCGGACCGGACCTTGCTCGCGCCGAGCTCGACGAGGTCGCGCGAGAGCGTGGCCTGGGTGACCGCGACGCCCTCGGCGGCCAGCAGGGTGGCCAGCTCCGGCTGGGAGCGCACGGCGTGGTGGCCGAGCAGCTCGACGATGCGGGCGTGCCGGGCGGTCTTCGTGGCGGGGGCCGTCACTCGGTGCCCCTCGACCTGGCGAGCAACCACACCAGCAGCGCCTTCTGGGCGTGCAGGCGGTTCTCCGCCTCGTCCCACACGACCGAGTGCGGGCCGTCGATGACGTCGGCCGAGATCTCCAGCCCGCGGTACGCCGGCAGGCAGTGCAGCACGATCACGTCGTCGGCGGCGCGGGCCAGGCACGCGGCGTCGACGGCGTACGGCGCGAACGGGCTCGCGGTGCCCGAGCGGGAGTCCTTCTCGAGCTCGTGCCCCATCGACACCCAGGTGTCGGTGGCCAGCACGTCGGCTCCACGGGCACCTGCCACCGGGTCGTCCGTGACGAGCACCGAGCCACCGGTGGTCGCCGCGACCCGCGCGGCATCGGCGACGAACGCCGGGTCCGGCTGGTGGGTGGAGGGAGTGACGACCCGGACGTGCATGCCGGCCGTCGCGCCGCCCAGCAGGTAGGAGTGCGCCATGTTGTTGGCGCCGTCGCCGAGGTAGGCGAGCGTGAGTCCCGCCGTGGCGCCCTTGTGCTCCACCACGGTCTGGAGGTCGGCGAGGATCTGGCACGGGTGGAACTCGTCGGTGAGCGCGTTGACGACCGGAACCCGGCTGGCCGCGGCCATCTCCTCGCATCCGGGCCTGGGCGAAGGTCCGCCACACGATCGCCTGCACCTGGCGGTCGAGCACCCGTGCGGTGTCGGCGACCGGCTCCCCGCGGCCCATCTGGGTGCCGAGGGCGTCGATCACCAGCGGGTACCCGCCGAGCTCGGCGACACCCACGCTGAACGAGACCCGGGTGCGGGTGGACGGCTTGTCGAAGAGCACCGCCACGGCCTGGGGCCCTTCGAGCGGGCGCTCGGCGAAGCGGTCGGCCTTGAGCCGTGCGGCCAGGGCCAGCACCTCGGCCTGCTCGGCGGGCGAGAGGTCGTCGTCGCGCAGGAAGTGGCGGGGGCCGGTCGTGGTCGCGGTGCCGTCGGTGCTCATCGGTCGCCTCCGTCGCTCGTGCGCTCTGTCGTCCGACCCGTGGTCCGCAGGGCCGCCTCGCACAGCGCCGGCAGCGCGGTGGTGAACGAGTCGGCCTGGTCGCGGGTCAGCACCAGCGGCGGTGCCAGCCGGATGGTCGCAGGTCCGACCGCGTTGACGACGAACCCTGCGTCCAGCGCGGCGGCGGCCAGCGCCGCCGCCACAGGCTGCGCGAGCCGCACGCCGAGCAGCAGCCCCTCGCCGCCGACGGAGGTGACCAGGGGATGCGCCGCCGAGAGGTCCTCGCGCCACGCCGCACCGAGGGCGCGGGCGTGGTCGACCAGCCCGTCGCGGTCGATGACGTGCAGGGTCGCCAGGGCCGCCGCGCAGGCGACCGGGTTGCCGCCGAACGTGCTGCCGTGGTCGCCGGGGCCGAGCAGGCTGCCGGCCCGCTCGCCGAGACCCACGACCGCCCCGACCGGGAAGCCGCCGCCCAGCCCCTTGGCGAGGGTCACGACGTCGGGCACCACCGTGCCGCCGGCGGTCGTGCCACCGACGTGGGGGTGCTGGTGGGCGAACCACGCACCAGTTCGACCGACACCCGTCTGCACCTCGTCGAGCACGAGCAGGGCTCCTGCGGCAGAGGTGATCTCGCGCGCTGCCGCGAGGTAACCAGGCGGTGGCGTGACGACCCCACCCTCGCCCTGGACCGGTTCGAGGACGACCGCGGACACCATGTCGTCGACGGCGGTGTCGAGCGCGTCGGCGTCGCCGAAGGGGACGTGCACGACGCCGCCCGGCAGCGGCTCGAAGGGCTCGCGGTACGCCGGCTTGTGGGTGAGGGCGAGCGCGCCCATGGTGCGGCCGTGGAAGGCGTCCTCGGCCGCGACGACACCGGTGCGGCCGGTGCGCCTGGCCATCTTGAACGCCGCCTCCACCGCCTCGGTGCCGCTGTTGCACAGGAAGACCCGCGATCCCTCGGGGGCCTCCAGCAGGTCGAGGAGGCGCTCGGCCAGCGCCACCTGCGGACCGGTGGCGAAGAAGTTGGAGACGTGGCCGAGCGTCGACAGCTGAGCGGTGACGGCGCCGACGAGCGCGGGGTGGGCGTGGCCCAACGCGTTGACGGCGATCCCTGCGAGCAGATCGAGGTAGCGGCGGCCGTCGGCGTCCCAGACCTCGCAGCCGTCACCGCGCACGAGCACCCGCTGCGGTGTGCCGAAGGTGCTCATCAGCGCGCCCTGGTACCGCGCGGTCACCTCGGCACCGCTGCCGCCGGTGGCGCTGCTGAGCGCGCTCACGGGACCACCATCGTCCCGGTGCCGTCGCTGGTGAGCATCTCCAGCAGCAACGCGTGCGGCAGGCGGCCGTCGATCACGCTGGCGCGCGGCACGCCGCCGCGCACCGCCCTCAGGCACGCGGCCATCTTCGGGGCCATTCCCGAGTCGATCTGCGGCAGGACGCCTTCCAGCTCGTCGGCGTCGATCTGCTGCACCAGCGTGGAGCGGTCCGGCCAGTCGGAGTAGAGGCCGTCGACGTCGGTGAGCACGACCAGCTTGGCGGCGCCCAGTGCGACGGCGAGCGCCGCGGCGGCGGTGTCGGCGTTGACGTTGAGCACCTGGCCGGTGGCGTCGGGTGCCACGGTCGAGACCACCGGGATCCGCCCGGCGGCGACGAGGTCGAGCACGGCGGCCGGCTCCACCTCGACGACGTCGCCGACGAGACCGACGTCGACCGGCTCGCCGTCGACGAGCGGCCGCGTGCGCTCCGCCCGGAAGAGCCCGGCGTCCTCGCCGGACAGCCCCACGGCGTGCGGGCCGTGCGCGTTGATCAGGCCGACCAGCTCACGGCCGACCTGGCCGACGAGCACCATCCGGACGACGTCGACGGACTCCGCGGTGGTGACGCGTAGGCCGCCACGGAACTCGCTCTCGATGCCCAGGCGGCCGAGCATCGACGAGACCTGCGGCCCGCCGCCGTGCACGACCACGGGGCGGATCCCGCAGTGCCGCAGGAAGACCATGTCGTCGGCGAAGGCCCGCTTGAGGGTGTCGTCGACCATGGCGTTGCCGCCGTACTTGATCACGACGACCTGGCCGTGGAACTCCTTGAGCCACGGCAGGGCGTCGGTGAAGACCTCGGCGAGCATCGCGTCGCGCGCGGGGTCGTCGGGCCGCATCGGGCGGGTCGTCCCCCACCGCGCGGCACCGGTCGGGGTGGTCCCCGGGTCGCCGGTCACGTCGAGTACGCGCTGTTCTCGTGGACGTACGCGTTCGTGAGGTCGTTGGTCCACACGGTGGCGGTGGCCTCCCCGCTCTTGAGGTCGATCCGGACGTGCACGTCGCGCCCGGTGAGGTCGACGCCCGCGGCGTCCTCGCCCGGGATCGACGACCGGCAGACCTCGACGCCGTTGAGCGAGACGTCGAGGTCGAACGGGTCGAACGCGGCGGTGGTGGTGCCGATGGCGGCCAGGACGCGGCCCCAGTTCGGGTCGCGGCCGAACACGGCGCACTTGAACAGGTTGCTGCGCGCCACCGAGCGCCCGACGTCGACGGCGTCGGTCTCCGAGGCGGCGCCGACCACCTCGACCGCGATGTCGTGCTCGGACCCCTCGGCGTCGCGCATGAGCTGCTGGGCGAGGTCGTGGCACACGGCGGTCACCGCTGCCGTGAACGCGTCCGGCGACGGTGAGGTGCCCGACGCCCCGCCCGCCAGCAGGACGACGGTGTCGTTGGTGGACATGCACCCGTCGGAGTCGAGCCGGTCGAAGGTGACCCGCGTGGCCGCACGCAGGGCGGCGTCGCAGGTCGCGCCGTCGACGTCGGCGTCGGTGGTGAGGACGACGAGCATCGTCGCCAGCGCGGGCGCCAGCATGCCGGCCCCCTTGGCCATGCCGCCGACGACGAACCCGTCGCCGTGCGCCACAGCCTGCTTCGGCACCGTGTCGGTGGTCATGATCGCCTCTGCCGCAACGGCTCCGCCGTCGCCGGAGAGCGCGGCGTGCGCGGCGCGGACGCCCTCGAGCAGCTGCTCCGCCGGCAGCGGCAGGCCGATCAGCCCCGTGGAGCAGACCACGACGTCGGAGGCCCCGGTGCCGACCAGGTCGGCGACCAGCTCGGCGGTGCGGTGGGTGGTCGCGAAACCGTCCGGGCCGGTGTAGCAGTTGGCACCACCGGAGTTGAGCACGACGGCCCGCGCACGGCCGTCGGCCGTGACCTGCTCGCTCCACAGGACGGGGTTCGCCTTGCACCGGTTGGTCGTGTAGACGGCGGCGGCGACGTCGCGTGGGCCGGTGCCGACGACGAGCGCGACGTCGGGGCGTCCGCTCGGCTTGAGCCCGGCCGTGACCCCCGACGCGGAAAACCCCTTGGCCGCAGTAACGCTCATGCTTCGATCACCTCGTGGCCGGCGCCGGTCCAGCACGCGGCCGCGGCGGCCGAGTGCTGGGCCGGGACGAGGATCCAGTCCGTGTCGTAGGTGGCCACGGTGAGGATGGGGATCTCCGCCTCGGCGAGCGGCGAGAGCAGGGAGGCCAGCACGCCGGTGAGGGTGTGGTCGAGGACCCCCGCGACCTGGAAGACCACGTACGGGCCGATCACCGAGCCCGGCATCGCGTCCGGGATGCTGCGCGACGGGCAGACGATGCTCGTCTCGTCGCGGGTCCAGGTGACGCTGATCAGCGGCTCGCCGTCGGCCCAGTCGGGCAGCGCGGTGGCGGCGGGCAGCCGCACGACCGAGACCGGCTCGCCGTGCTCGGCCAGGGTCCAGGTGCGAGTCGGCGGCGCCGGGGTCACCGGTACGTCGCTCACGGGGCCAACCCCACCGTGGTGAGGCCGGTGGCCTCAGGGAGCCCGAGCGCCAGGTTCGTGCACTGCACGGCGGCCCCCGCGGTGCCCTTGGTCAGGTTGTCGACGGCGGCGACCACGACCACGCGGCCCGCCCGCTCGTCGACGGCCAGCTGCAGGTGCACGGTGTTGGCTCCCAGGGTGTCGGCGGTGCGCGGCCAGCTGCCCTCGGGCAGGACCCGGACGAACGGCTCGTCGGCGTAGGCGGAGACCCAGGCGTCGCGGACCGACGCGGCCGAGGCGCCGGCGGCCAGGCGCGCCGTGCAGGTGGCGAGGATGCCGCGAGGCATCGGCGCCAGCGTGGGCGTGAACGAGACGGTGACCTGGCCCGGCGCCGGACCTGCTGCGGCGGTGAGGTTCTGCTCGATCTCCGGGACGTGCCGGTGACCACCGCCCACCCCGTACGGCGACATCGACCCCATCACCTCGGAGCCGAGCAGGTGCGGCTTCAGCGACCGTCCCGCGCCGGAGGTGCCGGAGGCCGCGACGACGACCAGGTCGGCGGGCTCGACCACGCCGGCGGCCAGGCCGGGTGCGAGCGCGAGGCTGACCGCGGTCGGGTAGCAGCCGGGGACAGCGACCCGTCGGGTGCCGACGAGCTGCTCGCGCTGCCGTCCCCCGCCCGCGAGCGGGAGCTCGGGCAGCCCGTACGGCCAGGTGCCCGGGTGGTCGCCGCCGTAGAAGGCGGTCCACGCGGCGGGATCGGCGAGCCGGTGGTCGGCCGAGACGTCGACCACGAGGGTGGCGGGGTCGAGCTCGGCCGCGAGCGGCCCGCCGGCACCGTGCGGCAGGGCCAGGACGACGACGTCGTGACCGACGAGGGTGGCGGCCGAGGTCGGCACCAGCTCGCGGTCGGCCAGCGGCACCAGGTGGGGGTGGTGCTCGCCGACCCGGCTGCCGGCCGAGCCGTGGGCGGTGACCGCACCGACCTCGAGCTCCGGGTGCCCGAGCAGCAGGCGCAGCACCTCGCCGCCCGCGTACCCGCTCGCCCCTGCGACCGCCACCGTCTGCATGTGCATGATCATACATGCATCTGCATGATCATGCGAGTTTCGGGCTCGGTCAGGTCACCACTCGAACCCGGCCGCCACCAGCGCGGCCTCGGCCTCGAACCGTCGGCTGGCGCCGAGCGGCACCGGCCCCTCCGGGACGCTCACGCCGAGACTACGGCAGGCCTTGAGCAGGGTGTCGTCGTAGGCGGCGGTGCAGGCGGTGATCCGCAGCCCCTTGGCGGGCAGGTCGCTGTCGGTGATCCGGCGGACCTCGTCGCCGAGGCGGCGCAGCTCCAGGCCGAGCAGCACCGGCGGGATCGGCTCCGGTCGGGGGCGGCGCCGGTCGCGGCGCTCGTCGATCCAGGCGGCCAGCCCGCGGAACGGGAAGGGTGCGGTGCCGGACACGAACCAGCGAACGGCGGCGTAGACCAGGTCGAGGACGACCATGAGCGCCACCGCGACGACCACGTACAGGACCAGGTACACCGGCGGACCTCCGTCCCGCCAGTGTGCGTCCAGAGGTCCGGGCGCGCAACGGCTCGCACCCGGGCCGTCGCTGCGACCTGAGGTCGTGGTCGCAGGGGTGGCGGGGTCAGACGGCGGGGTCGCTCGTCCCCGTCGGCACCACCCGCAGGCGGCGGGCGCGGTCGTCCAGGTCGTCGGCCGCGGCCGCGAGGGACGCCGTGGTATCGACACCCGCGCGCAGGTAGCGCCCGGACCACGCGTCGAGACCACCCCCGGCGACCGCGACGACGAGGTCGACCACCGAGGCGACGGGCGTCCACTCGGTGCGGTCGTCGTGCACCGCCATCGAGCCCGTCATGTCGGTGCGCACGACTCCGGGCGAGACGTCGAAGGCGCGTAGCCCGAGACCGTGACCGGCCAGGTGCAGGTTGCCCGTGAGGCGGAACAGCCCGGCCTTGGCGGCGCAGTAGGCGGAGTACACCGGACGGTCGTCGGCGCCGGCGCCGGACGAGAGGTTGACCACCCGACCCCCACCGGCCCCGAGCATGGGGGGCACGAGGGCGCGCACGCAGTGGAACGGCCCGAGCAGGTCGGCCTCGACCACCGTGCGCCAGGTGGCCGGGTCCTCCTCCCAGGCGGGCACCTCGTGCGGCTCGATCACGCCGGCGTTGTTGACCAGGAGGTCGACGGTCCCGACCGCCTCCTGCGCCCGCACCGCCGCAGCGGCCACCTGGGCGGCGTCGGTGACGTCGGCCGCCACGACGACGCAGCGTGCGCCCTCGGCGAGCCGGGGCCGCAGCGTCGCGGCCGCCCGCTCACCGGCCTCGGCGTCGCGCACCAGCAGCACGACGGACAGGCCGGCGTCGACCAGGCCGCCCGCGAGCGCGAGGCCGATGCCGCGAGCGGCACCGGTGACCAGCGCGGTGCGAGACGGAGCGGTCACGCCTCCTCGCCGCGCAGGACGGCCCCGCACCGCTCGGCAGCCAGGGCGACGGCGGCCCGGCGGACCTGCGCGGACTCCTCGGCGGTGAGGGTGCGGTCGGGCGCGCGCATCCGCAGCGCGAACGCCAGGCTCTTGCGCCCCTCGCCCACCTGCTCGCCGGTGTACACGTCGAACAGGCGCACGTCCTCGAGCAGCTCGCCGCCGCCCTCGCGCAGCGCGTCGCGCACCGAGCCGGCCGCGACCTCCGCCGCGACGACCAGGGCGACGTCCTCCTTCACCACGGGGTGCGAGCTCACCGGCCCGGCCTGCACGGGCGTGCCCGCCGCGAGCGTGAGGACGTCGAGGTCGATCTCGAACGCGACCGTGCGCGGCGGCACCCCGGTGGCCTCGCAGACCTTGGGGTGCAGCTCACCCGCGTGCCCGACCAGCGTGCCGTCGGTCAGCGAGAGCCGTGCGCAGCGGCCGGGGTGCCAGGGCGTGTGCTGGTCGGCCGAGACCCGCACGTCGACGCCGAGCGCCCGGGCCACCCGCAGGGCGGCCTCGATCGCGTCGGCGTGGTCGACCGGTCGGCCCGGCCCCCACCACCCGGCGGGGTCGCGGTGACCGGTGGCGACGCCGGCCACCCGCACCGGCTGCGGCGGCACCGCGGCGACCAGCCGGGCGAGCTCGTCGTCGGACGGTCGGCCGTCGACGCCGAGCACGGGCGCGTCGCCGACCTGCGGAGCCCGGGACGGGCGGGTGACCATGCCGATCTCGTACAGCCGTGCGTCGGTGGTGCCGCGGGAGACGTTGCGCCGCAACGACACCAGCAGGGTGGACAGCACGTCGGAGCGCAGGAACGGCTGCTCGTCGGACAGCGGGTTGACCAGCCGCAGCATCGAACGGCGCGGGTCGTCGGCGTCGAGGCCGAGGTCGTCGTGCGCCGACGCCGCCACGAACGGGTAGCTCAGCACCTCGTCCCAGCCGGCCTCGGACAGGGCGCGGCCCGCCGCGCGTCGGGCGCGCTGCGCACGGGTGAGCCCGCGACCGGGCGGCGCCACGGGAAGGACCGAGGGGATCGCCGCGTAGCCCTCGAGCCGGGCGATCTCCTCGACGAGGTCGGCGCCGACGACGAGGTCGGGTCGCCAGCTCGGCGGCTGCACGGACACCCGGTCGCCGACCTGTTCGACGTCGCAACCGATCTCGCGCAACCTGCCGACCACGGTGGTGACGTCGTACTCCACCCCGACCAGGCGCGACGGCAGGTCGACGTCCATCTCCACGCGCGTCCGCGCGGGCACCTGGTCGAGGTCGCCGACCGGGCCGGCCACCCCTCCCCCGTGCTCGACGAGGAGGCGCACCGCCAGCTCGGCCGCGGCGGCCTGCAGCCGGGGGTCGACCCCGCGCTCGAACCGCTTGCTCGCCTCGCTGGGCAGCTTGTGCCGCCGCGCCGTGCGGGCGATCGAGGTGCCGTCGAAGTGCGCGGCCTCGACGAGCACGTCGGTGGTGCCGGGACCGACCTCGGTGTCGGCACCACCCATCACGCCGGCCAGGCCGATCACCCGGTCGCCGTCGGGGCCGTCGGTGATGAGCAGGTCCTGCGGGTGCAGGTCGCGCACCGTGCCGTCCAGCGTCGTGAGCTTCTCCCCCTCGCGAGCGCGCCGGACCAGGATCCCGGCGGGGTCGAGGGTGCCGAGGTCGTAGGCGTGGAGCGGCTGCCCGACGCCGAGCATCACGTAGTTGGTGACGTCGACGGCCAGCGAGATGGGCCGCATCCCGGCCTGCTGCAGCCGCCGCCGCAGCCAGAACGGCGACGGCGCCGCGGGATCGATGCCGCGCACGACGCGTCCGACGAACCGGTCGCAGCCGGCCCGGCCGTTCACCGGGGCGTCGTCGACGACCCGCACCGGGTAGGCGTCGTCGGTGGCGGCAGGCACCTCGACGTCGGCGGGGTCGCGGAACGTGGCGTCGCGCCCGGTGGCGTGGCCGTACTCGCGCGCGATGCCGCGGACGCTGAAGCAGTAGCCGCGGTCGGGCGTGACGTTGACCTCGACCGTGGCCTGGTCGAGCCCGAGCAGGGAGACCGCGTCGTCACCCGGCCCCACACCCTCGAGGTCGAGGCCGAGCCGGGTCAGCACGATGATCCCGCTGTGGTCGTCGCCGAGGCCGAGCTCGGCGGCGGAGCAGATCATGCCGTCGGAGACGTGGCCGTAGGTCTTGCGGGCGGCGATCTCGAACCCGCCCGCCAGGACGGCACCGGGGAGCGACACCACGACCAGGTCGCCGACCTCGAAGTTGTGCGCTCCGCAGACGATCCCGCGCGGCCCGCCGTCCGGGGCCGCGTGCTGCGGCCCGACGTCGACGGTGCACCAGCTGATCGTCTTCCCGTTCTTCTGCGGCTCCTTCTCGATGCTCAGCACGCGTCCGACGACGACCGGGCCGGCCACGTCGCCGCGGTGCAGGCCCTCCTCCTCGAGACCGACCCGCACGAGCGAGGCGGCGACCTCCTCGGGCGTGGCGCCGCCGGTGTCGACCGTCTCGGCGAGCCACGTCAGGGGGACGCGCATCAGCCCTCCATCCCGTTCTGCGCACCGAACTGGGCGTTGAAGCGCACGTCGCCCTCGACCATCTCCCGCATGTCGGCCACGCCGTTGCGGAACATCAGCGTGCGCTCGACGCCCATGCCGAACGCGAACCCGGAGTAGACCTCGGGGTCGACCCCGCAGGCCCTCAGCACCGCCGGGTTGACCATCCCGCAACCACCCCACTCGATCCACCCGGTGCCCTTGCAGGACCGGCAGACCGGGTCCTCGCCGCCGCAGACGAAGCAGCGCAGGTCCATCTCGGCGCTCGGCTCGGTGAACGGGAAGAACGAGGGCCGCAGCCGGGTGGTGACGCCCTCGCCGATGATCACCGAGGCGAAGTGGTCGAGGGTGCCCTTGAGGTTGGCCATCGTCAGGCCCCTGTCGACCGCCAGGCCCTCGACCTGGTGGAAGACCGGGGTGTGGGTGGCGTCGAGCTCGTCGGTGCGGAACGTCTTGCCCGGCACCACGACGTACACCGGCAGGTCGCGCTCCAGCAGCGTGCGCGCCTGCACCGGCGAGGTGTGCGTGCGCAGCACCAGGCCCGACCCGGGCGGGTCGACGAAGAAGGTGTCCTGCATCTGCCGCGCCGGGTGGTCGGGCAGGAAGTTCAGGGCGTCGAAGTTGAACCACTCGGCCTCGACCTCGGGACCGTCGGCGACCTCCCAGCCCATGCCCACGAAGACGTCGCCGATCCGTTCCATCAGCGCGGTGAGCGGGTGCCGGGTACCGGCCGGGTGGCGTTCGACCGGCATCGTGACGTCGACGGCCTCCTCGACGAGGACGCGGGCGTCGCGCTCGGCCTCCAGCACCTCGTGCCGGGCCGCGATCGCCTGCCGCACCGTGCCCCTGGCCCTGCCCACGCGGGCACCGGCCTCGGCTCGCGCGGCCGGTGGCAGCGCGCCGATCTCGCGGTTGGCCAGCGCCAGGGCGCTGCGGTCGCCGTCGTGCGCCAGCCGCGCCGCCTTCAGCTCGTCCAGGGAGGTGGCCGCCGCGAACGCCTCGAGCGCCTCGGCCACGGCGGTCTCGACCGCCTCCGGGGAGAGCGCGGCGACCTCGACGGGGTCGTAGGAGGAGTTCGGGGCGGACATGGGAGCAGAGTCTAGGAGGGAGGGTCCGCCTCCGGCGCAGGTGTTCGTCAGCGCATGTGAGCAGGCTCGCCGCCCGGGAGGGTGAACCGGAACAGCGCGCCGCCGTGGCGGGACCGGCCGACGGTCATCCGGCCCTCGTGCGCCTCGACCAGGCCGCGGACGACGTACAGCCCGAGACCGGTGCCGCCGCGCTTGGAACCGCGCCAGAACTTGCTGAACACCAGCGGGATGTCGGCCTCGGGGATGCCGTCGCCGGAGTCCTCGACCACGACGGCCACGCCTGGCTCCTCCCCGGGCGAGTCCGGGTCGACGCCGACGTGCACGTGCACGGGGACCCGCCCGTGCCGCCGTCCGTTCTCGATCAGGTTCGCGAGGATCTGCTCGAGCCGGTCCGGGTCGGCCCACACCTCGGGAAGGTCGGGCTCGACGTCGACCACGAACCACTCCGCGGACGGCGAGTCCCCGTTGCCGGCGGCGAGCGCCCGCTCGACCTGGCCGCGGACGGCGGCCGCGACGTCGACGGGCTGCTTGCGCACCTCGAGCCGGCCGGCGTCGATGCGGGAGATGTCGAGCAGCTCGGTGATCAGCCGGGTGACGCGGTCGGCGTCGGCCTCGATCGTCTGCAGCATCAGCTGCTTCTGCTCGTCGCTGAACCGGTCCCACCGGCGCAGCAGGGTGGAGCTGAAGCCCTTCACCGACGTCAACGGCGAGCGCAGCTCGTGCGCGACGGTGGAGATCAGCCCGGCGTGGTCGGTCTCGGCCCGGCGCCGCGACTCGGTGTCGCGCAGGGCGATCACCACGCGGTCGACCGGGCCGAGGTGCTCCTCGCGGACGTAGGAGGCGGTGACGAGGAGCTCGCGGCCGCCCGGGAGGAGCAGCAGCCGCTCGCGGTGCCCGGTGCGGGTGGCGATCCCGCCCCAGGGGTCGGTGGCGTCCCAGTAGCGGCGTCCGCTGGTGTCCTGGAACGGGAGCAGCTCGCGGACGTCGTGGCCGACCATGGCGTCCTCGGTCAACCCGGTGCAGCGGGTCGCCGCCTTGTTGCTGCCGAGGACGACCGCGTCCGGGCCCGCGACGACGATGCCGTCGGGATGGTGGTGCCGGCTGATCAGCGCGCCCGGGGGCGTGGGGATCTCGGCCATGGCCGGACTGTAGCCGTGGCCGGGCGGGCCGCGAGCGGCTGATCAGGTCCGGGAACGGTGCGCGCGTGCCGTGGCGTAGAGGCACACGGTGGCGGCGGTGGCCAGGTTGAGGCTCTCGGCGCGGCCGTGGACGGGCACCCGCACCACGTGGTCGGCGAGCGCGCGGTCGGCCTCCGGGAGCCCCCACGCCTCGTTGCCGAACACCCACGCGACCCGCCCGACCAGGGGTCCGCGGCCGGCGTGGGCGAGGTCCTGCAGGTCGTCGAGGTCGTCGGTACCGGCGCCGTCGGCCGCCAGCACGGTCAGGCCGCCGGCGTGCAGCGCCTCCACCGTCTCGGCCAGGGTCGGGCCGGTCACGACGTCGAGATGGAACAGCGACCCGGCCGTCGACCGCACGCACTTGGGGTTGTACGGGTCGACGCTGGCGTCGGTGAGGACGACCGCGCCGGCGCCCGCGGCGTCGGCGGCGCGCAGCACCGTGCCGGCGTTGCCGGGGTCGCGGACGTGCGCCAGCACCGCGACCAGGCGCGTGGCGGGGGCCAGGACGTCGGCGAGCGGGCGGTCGGTGAGGGTGCAGACGGCCAGCAGGCCCTGCGGCGTCACCGTGTCGGCCATCGCGGCGAGCACCTCCTCGGTGCACCGCCGCACCGGCACCCCGGCCGCCTGCGCGGCCACCACGATGTCGTGGTGGCGCGCGATCGCGTCGTCGGTGGCGTACAGGTCGCGCACCGCGCCGGCGGGGACGGCCTCGCGGACCGCCTGCGGCCCCTCGGCGAGGAACAGGCCGGCCCGACGACGCGCAGGACGCCCGGACAGGCGGGCCACCGTCCGCACCCGCTCTGCGCGGGGGTTGGTCAGCGGCTCGTCCGTGCGGGCGCCCTGGGGGGTGTGCGTCAGGCCGCGCTCTCGGCCTTGGCCGGGGTCGCCGGCAGGGCGTCCTGGGCGGTCTTGACGAGCACCGCGAACGCGGCGGCGTCGTTGACGGCCATCTCGGCCAGCATGCGGCGGTCGACCTCGATGCCGGCCAGGTTCAGGCCCTGGATGAAGCGGTTGTAGGTCATGCCGTTCGCGCGCGCTGCGGCGTTGATGCGCTGGATCCACAGCCGACGGAAGTCGCCCTTGCGCTTCTTCCGGTCGCGGTAGCTGTAGACGAGGGAGTGGGTGACCTGCTCCTTCGCCTTGCGGTACAGGCGGGACCGCTGCCCGCGGTAGCCGCTGGCGCGCTCGAGAGTCTCCCGGCGCTTCTTGTGGGCGTTGACCGCCCTCTTCACGCGTGCCACGTGGTGCTCCTCAGGTCGTTCTGGTCGGTGGGCGGTCGGGGTCGTCCCCGCCCGCCCGTGGGTCGGTCAGCTCACTTGCCGAGGAGCCGCTTGATCTTCTTGACGTCGGCGGCGGCGACCGGCTGGTCGATCTCGAGCCGGCGGCGGTGGCTGCTGGACTTGGACTCCATCTTGTGGACGTCCATCGCCGACTGGCGCATGACCTTGCCGGTGCCGGTCAGGCGGAACCGCTTCTTGGTGCCGCTGTGCGTCTTGTTCTTCGGCATGGCTGCCGCTCTCCTCGTGGGTCGGTGTGTGGTGCTCGGTGGCGCTGGTGTGCGGTCGTGCTGGGGTGGTACCCGGGACCGGACCGCGGCTAGCTCGCGGTCGAGGTCGCCTCGTCCGCCGGCTGCTCGGCCGCGGGCTGCTCGGCCGGCGTCCCGCCGTCCTCGCTCGGACCCGCGTCGCGCTCACGGCGCCGGGCCTTGCTGCTGCCGGCCCGGGGTGCGGTGGCCGCCTTGGCGTCGGCCTTCTTCTTGTGCGGGCCGAGGACCATCACCATGTTGCGACCGTCCTGCAGCGGCGAGCTCTCGACGAAGCCGAGCTCGCCCAGGTCGGCCGCGATCCGCTGCAGCAGCCGGTAACCCATCTCGGGGCGGGACTGCTCGCGTCCGCGGAACATGATCAGGACCTTGACCTTGTCGCCGCCGGAGAGGAACTTCTCCGCCTGGGCGCGCTTGGTCGCGTAGTCGTGCGGGTCGATCTTCAGCCGGAGCCGGATCGTCTTCAGAACGGTGTTGGCCTGGTTCTTGCGCGCGTCGCGCGCCTTCATGTCGGCCTCGTACTTGAACTTGCCGAAGTCCATGAGCTTGCAGACGGGCGGACGCTCGTTGGGCGCGACCTCGACGAGGTCGAGGTCGGCCTCCTGGGCCAGTCGCAGGGCGTCCTCGACGCGGACGATCCCGACCTGCTCGCCGGCGGGGCCGACGAGGCGGACCTCCGGGACGCGGATCCGCTCGTTGATGCGGGGCTCGCTGATGTGCTGCTCCTGTCGTCACGTACGGGTGCCGCCGGCGACGGGAAAGGCCCCCGTCGGCGGTCGCTCGACGAAGGCCTCGGTGGTCGGTACCGACCGGGTCGTCCACGAAGGACGCCCGGCGGGCTTCCGGGACGGACGAGCCGACCCGGTGACCAGGACCCGGCCACCTGCGGCCCGCCGGGGAGGCGGACCAGACGGTGGCAGCGGGTGGGAGAGGATCTCCGCTTCGCGCACCAGGCCCTGGTGCCGCCCCGGGGAGGCGGCTGTCGAGCCTGGTCGGTCTGCGTGCCAGGGTACAGCAATGAGCACGGACGAACCCAATCGCGACGACCCCGCCGACCTCGGTGCCGACCCGGGCCCGGACCTCGACGGCCTGGCGGCGGGCGCGGCCCGGGACATCGCCGACGTCACCGCGGTCGAGGTGATCACCACCGCGGCCGTGCACATGATGAGCGCCGCTGCCGTGCGCTGCGGTCTCGAGGAGGGGCCGCAGGCCGAGGAGCACCGCGACCTGGCCGAGGCGCGGGTGCTCATCCAGGCGCTCGCCGGGCTGGTCACGGCGGCCGCGCCGGACCTCGGCAACCAGCACGCCCGGGCGCTGCGCGACGGGCTGCGCTCGCTCCAGCTGGCGTTCCGGGAGGCCTCGGTCGTCCCCGACCCGCCGGGCCAGGGCCCGGGCGAGCGGCTCACCGGCGCGGTCTCCTGAGGGACCTCAGCCCAGCAGGCCGCGCTCGTAGCCGGCGGCCACCGCCGCCGCGCGGTCCACGACGCCGAGCTTGGCGAAGACGTGCGCGAGGTGGGTCTTCACGGTCGCCTCGCTGACGAACAGCGTGGAGGCGATCACCCGGTTCGCCGTGCCGCGGGCCACCAGCTCCAGCACCGCGAGCTCGCGCTCGGTGAGCTCGGACTCCGGCTCGCCCCGCAGCCGGCTGACCACCTGCGTGGCGGCCGCCGCGGACAGCACCGACTCGCCCCGTGCCGCCGCCCGCACGGCCGCGAACAGCTCGTCCCGCGGGGCGTCCTTGAGGACGTACCCGATGGCGCCGGCCTCGAGGGCGGCGTGGACCTCGCGGGCGGTGGCGTAGGTGGTGAGCACCAGCACCTGGGGGGCCGGTGCGCCCTCGGCGGGCGTGCGCCGCAGCGCGGCCGTCGCGGTCACGCCGTCGCCGCCGGGCATCCGCAGGTCCATCAGCACCACGTCCGGACGGGTGCGACGCGCCACCGCGAGCGCCTCGACGCCGTCGGCCGCCTCGCCCACCACCTCCAGGCCGCCGGCGGCCGAGAGCATGCCGCGCAGTCCGTCACGCACCACCGGGTGGTCGTCGACGACCACGACGCGCACCACCTCGGGGCCGTCAGCCACGGGCCACCGGCACCCGCAGCATGACGGCGGTGCCGGCGCCCGGCGCGGACTCCACCACCAGCTCGCCGGCGGCACGGTGCCGGCGGCGTGCAGGTGGGTCAGCACGCCGGCGACGCCGTCGTCGTCCGCCTGCACCTCGACCTGCGCACCGTGCAGGCGGACCGAGCGGACGCCCGGGATCGCCTCCAGCGCACAGGCATCCGGCGGCTCCTCGGTGCGGAACGTCATCACGGTCGGGGCGCCGCTGCCGCGGACCACGTCGTCCGGCGTGCCCTCGGCGACCACCCGGCCGCCCGCGACCAGCACGACCCGGTCGCAGAGCCGCTCGGCCTCCTCCATCAGGTGCGTGACGAGGACGACCGTCGTGCCCGAGGCGCGGACGTCCTCGACCAGCTCCCAGGTGCCGCGGCGCGCCTCCGGGTCCAGGCCCGTGCTGAGCTCGTCCAGCAGCACCACCCGCGGTCGCCCGACCAGCGCGAGCGCGATCGCGAGCCGCTGCTTCTGGCCGCCGGACAGGTCGTCGTACCGGGTCGACGCGCAGGGTCCGAGGCCGAGCCGGTCGACCAGCGGATCGACTGCCAGCGGGTCGTCGTGGAGGCGGCGAACAGCGTCACCGCCTCGCGGACGGTCAGGCGGGCCTGCAGCCCCGCGCTCTGGAGCTGGACGCCGAGCACCCGGGTCAGCGCGTCGCGGTCGCGCCAGGGGACGAGGCCGGCCACGGTGGCGGTGCCGGAGTCCGGCGTCCGCAGCCCGGCCAGCATCTCCACCGTCGTCGTCTTGCCCGCGCCGTTCGGACCGAGGACGCCGACCACCTCGCCCTCGTGGACGTCGAGGTCGACGCCGTCGACCGCGCGGGTGCTGCCGTAGCTCTTGCGCAGGTCGCGCGCCTCGATCACCGCCATGCCCCGACCCTGGTGCACCCGCGCAGGTCCCGCGGTCCGCCGATCGGCTGCCGCCGGTGCGCCGATCGGCCAGCCACGCGGGTGCGGTCAGGCGGGGACGACCCGCAGCTCGAGCGAGTCGACGTGGTCGGCGACGTGCTGCGAGGCGGCGAGGGTCCGGCCCACGCGGGCGGTCAGGGCGTCGAGCCGCTCGCGCGACAGCCCGGGCCGGACGGCGAGGACGACGGCCAGCTCGGCCCGGCGGCCGGGCTCGGCCGCGGCGGAGGCGACGTCCGGCTCGGCGGCGGCGATCCCGGCGACCGCCGCGGCCACCTGCGGGTGGCGCGGTGACGGGACCCAGGGGTGGTCCTGGGCCAGCGCCCACAGGGCGGGGCGCGGCACCAGCACGCCGGCGCCACCGGGGTCGACCACCAGCAGCTGGCAGCCGTCGTCGACGGCCGACAGCGCCGCCCGGCGGGCGTGGACCGGCACCGGGCGGGCCCGGTCGTCCCAGGCGGCGAGCGCGGCGGTGCTGCTGAACACCGGGAGCGCCTGCCGACCGTCCGGGGCGGTGAGCGTCACCAGCGCCATGTCGGCGCTCTTGTCGGTGGCCAGCCCGGTGAGGCTGCTCTGCCCCGACTCCCCCAGCACGGCCACCACGGGCACCATCACGCGCGCGCCGCCCAGGGCGGCCACCACCGCCTCGACGTCGCCGCCGGCCAGGGCCGCGGCGAGGTCGGGGTCGGCCGAGCCGTCGTCGCCGGGGAACTGCTGGGGCGACAGCAGCCCGGTCACGGCTCGTCGGTCGCGGGCAGGACCGCCTCCGCCTCGATCTCGACCAGCATGTCGGGGTGCACCAGGGCGGCCACGCAGACCATCGTCGCGGCCGGGCGCACGTCGTCCATCACCTCGCGGTGGGCGGACGCCACGGCGTCGCAGTGCTCGGGCCCGACCACGTACATCCGGGTGCGCACGACGTGCCGCAGGTCGGTGCCGGCCCGCTCCAGCGCCCGGCCGACGACGCCGAAGGCTTCCAGCGCCTGCGCCCTGGCGTCCCCCGGGTGGAGGACGTCGCCGTCGACGGCGGAGGTGCTCCCGGCGACCAGGACCCGCCCGTCGACCACCACGGCGCGGCTGTAGCCCGTGACGTCCTCGTACGGACCGCCGCCGGAGACCCTGCGGATGCGGTCAGCCACGCGCACCGCCGGCGGTGGCGAGGGCCTCGGTGAGCGTGAAAGCGCCTGCGTAGAGCGCCTTCCCGACGATCGCACCCTCGACGCCGTCCGGGACGAGACGACGCAGGGCCACCAGGTCGTCGAGTGTCGACACCCCGCCGGACGCGACGACGGGCCGATCGGTCCGCGTGCAGAACTCCTGCAGCAGAACGGTGTTCGGCCCCGTCAACGTGCCGTCGCGCGACACGTCGGTCAGCACGTACCGGGCGCAGCCGTCGCGGTCCAGGCGCTCCAGGGTCTCCCACAGGTCGCCGCCCTCCTGCGTCCAGCCGCGCGCCGCCAGGGTGGTGCCGCGGACGTCGAGCCCGACCGCGATCCGGTCACCGTGGCGCGCCACGACGTCGGCGGTCCAGGCGGGGTCCTCCAGCGCCGCCGTGCCGAGGTTGACCCTGCGGCACCCGGTGGCCAGCGCCCGCTCGAGCGAGGCGTCGTCGCGGATGCCGCCGGACAGCTCGACGTCGACGTCGAGCGTGCCGACCACCTCGGCCAGCAGGATGGCGTTGCTCCCCCGCCCGAACGCGGCGTCGAGGTCGACCAGGTGGATCCACTCGGCGCCCTGCTCCTGGAACGACAGCGCGGCGTCGAGCGGTGCGCCGTAACGGGTCTCGGTGCCCGCCTCGCCCTGGACGAGCCGGACGGCCTGGCCGTCGGCGACGTCGACGGCGGGCAGCAGCTGGAGCCGGGCGGTGGTGGCGGTGGTCACGCGGAGGGCCTCCGGTCGAAGACGAGGATGACGAGGAGCGGCCAGAGCAGCAGCGACAGCACCGCTGCCACGGCGCGCCACTTCCAGTCGAGGACCTGCGTCCACAGCAGTGCGTTGAGGATCAGCAGGACGGCGAGCAGCGCGAGGTCCTGGCGGCGCCGCCGCCGCCGCAGCACCGAGTCGGCGCGCGGACGGCGGCGTGCGGGCGGAGCGACGGCACCGACCACGCGTCGGCGGGCCTGCGCGCGGCGCCGCCTGCCCGCGTGCGCGGTGGCCCGGCGCGCCTGCTCGGCCTCGCGGGCCTCGCGCCGACGAGCGCGCTCCTTGCTCACCGCGGGGTCCCGCTCACGACAGCGACCCGACCCAGGCGCGGAGAAGCTCGAGCCCGGCGTCGCCGGACTTCTCGGGGTGGAACTGGGTCGCCGACAGCGGGCCGTTCTCGACGGCGGCGACGAACCGGCCGCCGTGCTCGGACCACGTGACCAGCGGCGCCCGCAGCGACGAGCCGCTGACGTCGAGCTCCCAGCGCTGCACGCCGTAGGAGTGGACGAAGTAGAAGCGGGCGTCCTCGAGGCCGGCGAACAGCCTGGAGCCCTCTGGCACCTCGACGGTGTTCCACCCCATGTGCGGCACCACCGGTGCCCGGAGCGGCTCGACGGTGCCGGGCCACTCACCGAGCCCCTCGGTGCGACGGCCGTGCTCGACGCCCTCGCCGAACATCACCTGCATGCCGACGCAGATGCCCAGCACCGGGCGCCCGCCGGCCAGCCGCCGGTCGACCACCTGGTCGCCGCGGACCGCGCGCAGCCCGGTCATGCAGGCCTCGAACGCGCCGACGCCCGGGACGACCAGCCCGTCGGCGTCCTCGGCGGCCCGGCGGTCCGCCGTCAGCTCGACCTGCGCCCCGACCTTCTCCAGCGCCCGGACGGCCGAGCGCACGTTGCCGAAGCCGTAGTCGAGGACGACCACGCGGGACGGGGAGGGCACGACGACCAGCCTACGAGGGCGGGACGGGCGGGCCGTCCTCGGGCGAGGCGAGCGGGCCGTCCTCGGGCGAGACGAGCGGGCGGTCCTCGGGCGAGGCGGTGGCTCGCGGTCGCAGTCGCACCGCCAGCACGCCCATGCCGACCGCCACGAGCAGGGCCAGGACCACGACGATCCAGCTGCCGTCGGCGGTGGCGGCGCGGGCGCCCTCGACAGCGGCGAGCAGCAGCGCGACGACGGCGACGACGGAGGCGGCCGCCCGGTCGGTGCGGCGGCGGCGGGCGGGCCGGCCGGGGTCGGGGGGCGGGCCGCCGGCGCCGGCGCCGACCGGCTTCGGACGCAGGCCCGTGCGCACCGAGCCGGGGGCCTGCGCCGGGTCGAGGGCGCCGACCAGCAGGCTGGAGACGACGTCGGGCAGCGTGGCCACCAGCAGTCCCGCCTGGGGCGCGTCGGTGACGGCGCCGCGGGCCCAGCGCCGGGCCTCGACCTGCCCGCCGCCGGAGCGCAGCAGGAGCACCGGGGCCCTGCCGAGGACGCGCGACAACCGCGGGACGACCGCCTCGACGTCGACGGCGTCGTCGAGCACGACCACGCAGATCCCGTCGGCCGGGACGACCTGCCCGTCGGCACCCAGACCGGCGCAGGCCCGGGCGAGGCGGACCGGGTCGGGCGACGGCACCACGAGCAGACGGCGGACCGGTGGGGCCGACGCGGCGGGCCCGCCGTCCGGGTCGCTCACGTGCTGCCCGGCGCGGTCACAGCGCGCCCTTGGTGCTGGGCACCCCCTGCACCCGCGGGTCGAGCGCGACCGCCGCGCGCAGCGCGCGCGCCACCGCCTTGAACTGGGTCTCGACGAGGTGGTGCGGGTCGCGGCCGGACAGCACCCGGACGTGGAGGGCGATCCCGGCGTGGAAGGCGAGGGTCTCGAAGACGTGCTGGGTGAGTGACCCCGCGTAGGGCACGCCGCCACCGCCACCGCCGATGAGCGCGTACGGCTGCCCCTCCGGCTCACCGGTGTGCACGCAGTACGGGCGCCCGGAGACGTCGACCACGGCCTGCACCAGGCACTCGTCGAGCGGCACGGTGGCGTCGCCGAAACGGGACACGCCCTGCTTGTCGCCGAGGGCCTCGCGCAGCGCCTGGCCGAGCACGATCGCGGTGTCCTCCACCACGTGGTGGGCGTCGACGTGGGTGTCGCCCTGCGACTCGACCAGGAGGTCGATCAGCGAGTGGCGCGCGAACGCCGTCAGCATGTGGTCGTAGAAGCCGACACCCGTGCCCACCCGGGCGGTGCCGGTGCCGTCGAGGTCGACCTCGACGACCACGGCGGACTCGCCCGTCGTCCTCTCGATCCGCGCGGTGCGGCTCATCGGCTCTCCTGCCGGTCGGTGGCGCTGGTGGGGATGGGGCTGCTGGTGGTGCGTCCCAGTGTGGCAGCCAGCGCGTCGAGGAACGCGGTGGTCTCCTCCGGGGTGCCGGCAGTGACCCGCAGGTGGCCGGCGATGCCGACGTCGCGCACCAGCACGCCGTGCTCGAGAAGCCCTCGCCAGGTGGCTCTCTCGTCGTCGAGCCCGCCGAACAGGACGAAGTTCGCGTCGCTGGGGACCGGGTGGAGGTCGATCGCGGTGAGCTCGCGCACCAGGCGGTCGCGCTGGTCCTTGATCGCCTCGACGGTGCCGAGCAACCGGTCGACGTGCGCGAGCGCGGCGCGCGCGACCGCCTGGGTGATGCTCGACAGGTGGTACGGCAGCCGCACCAGTCGCAGTGCGCGGCACAGCTCCTCGTCACCGGCGAGGTAACCGAGCCGCGCCCCGGCGAGTGCGAACGCCTTGCTCATGGTGCGCGTGACGACGAGCCGAGGGCGTCCTGGGAGCAACGAGATCGCCGACGCCGTACCGGGTCTGGCGAACTCGGCGTACGCCTCGTCGACCACCACCAACCCGGGGGCGACGTCGTGCACCCGCTCCACCAGCGCGAGGTCGAGCGCGGTGCCGGTCGGGTTGTTGGGCGAGCAGAGGAAGACGACGTCAGGCCGCTCGGCCTCGACGAACGCCGCGACGTCGTCGGCGTCGAGCGCGAAGTCGTCGCGCCGCGGACCGTCGACCCAACGCATCCCGACGCCCGTCGCGATGATCGGGTGCATCGAGTAGGCGGGCGTGAAACCCGCTGCGGTGCGGCCCGGTCCGCCGAACGCGAGCGCGAGGTGCTGGAGGACCTCGTTCGACCCGTTGGCCGCCCACACCCGGTCGGCGTCGACCGGACAACCCGTGGTGCGGGTCAGGTACGCCGCGAGGTCCTCGCGCAACGCGGTGTGCTCGCGGTCGGGGTACCGGTTGAGGCCGGACGCCTCGGCCGTCACCGCGCGCGTCACCTCGTCGACCACCTCGGCCGGCACGGCGTACGAGCTCTCGTTCGTGTTGAGCCGCACCGGGACGTCGATCTGCGGCGCCCCGTACGGCTCCCGCCCGCGCAGGTCGTCGCGCAGCGGCAGCCGGTCGCTCGTGCTCACCGCACGAGTCTAGGGAGCGGGTCGCGGCGGTCGTCCGGGCGTCCTGTCCGTGGACACCGGGTCCCGTCCCGTGGACACCGCGCGGGCGGCACCGGACCTGTGGACGACCACGCTGGCGACGCGCGCCGACGTGCCATCGTCAGGTCTGCCGGCACCGGGTGCGGGCGGACGGATCCCCCGGCCGCACCCGGACCGGTGTCACTCGAAGCGCGCGGTGACGGCCTCGCCGTGAGCGGGCAGGTCCTCCGCGCTGGCGAGCGCGACGACGTGGTCGGCCACCTCCGCGAGCGCGGCACGGGAGTAGTCGACGACGTGGATGCCGCGCAGGAAGGTCTGCACCGACAGCCCGCTGGAGTGGCAGGCGCACCCGCCGGTGGGCAGGACGTGGTTGGAGCCGGCGCAGTAGTCGCCGAGCGAGACCGGTGCGAACGGACCCACGAAGATCGCGCCGGCGTTGCGCACCCGCGCCGCCACCGCGGCGGCGTCGGCGGTCTGGATCTCGAGGTGCTCGGCCGCGTAGGCGTCGACGACGGTGAGCCCAGCGTCGAGGTCGTCGACCAGCACGACCGCCGACTGCGGCCCGCCGAGCGCGGTCTGCACCCGCTCGGTGTGCTTGGTCACCGAGACCCGCTGCACCAGCTCGGCCTGCACCTGCTCGGCGAGCGCGAACGAGGCCGTCACCAGGACGCAGGCGGCGTCCGGGTGGTGCTCGGCCTGGCTGATCAGGTCGGCGGCGACGTGCACGGGGTCGGCGGTGTCGTCGGCCAGGACGGCGATCTCGGTGACGCCGGCCTCGGAGTCGATACCGACCAGCCCCATCACCAGCCGCTTGGCGGCGGTCACGTAGGCGTTCCCCGGGCCGGTGACGACGTCGACGGGCGCGCAGACCCGTTCTCCCGCACGGGGTCCGTCGGTCTCGCGCGCACCGTGGGCGAACATCGCCACCGCCTGCGCGCCACCGACCGCGTAGACCTCCTCGACGCCGAGGAGGGCGCACGCCGCGAGGATCGTGGGGTGCGGCAGACCGCCGAAGTCCTTCTGCGGCGGGGACGCGACGGCCAGCTCGGCCACCCCGGCCTCCTGCGCGGGGACGACGTTCATCACCACGCTCGACGGGTACACGGCCAGGCCCCCGGGCACGTAGAGACCCACGCGGCCGACCGGGACCCACCGCTCGGTGACGGTGCCGCCGTCGGCGACGTGGGTGGTGTGGTCGGTGCGGCGCTGGTCGGCGTGCACCATCCGGGCCCGCCGGATCGACTCCTCCAGCGCGGCGCGGACGACCGGGTCGAGCGCCTCGAGCGCGTCCGCGAGCGCCTGCGCCGGCACCCGCAGCTCGTCCGGGCGCACGCCGTCGAAGCGCTCGGAGGCGTCGCGGAGAGCGGCCGCCCCCCGACGGCGGACGTCGTCGACGACCGGCCGGATCTGCTCCACCGCCGCCTCGACGTCGAGCACGGCCCGCGGCAGGTGCCCTCGCAGCTCGCGGGCGTCGAGCTCGCGGCCGCGCAGGTCCAGGTAGCGCATCACCCGTCCAGGGTACGGGCGCGGCGCCGACCGGTGACCGGGACGCAGGCCCGCGACCTCGCCAGACCCCTGGCGCTCAGGGCAGGTCGGGGTACGCGGCCCGGTAGGCAGGCCACAGCCGGCCGAACAGCTCGTCCCAGTCGGGCTCCGCACGGTCCTCGACCTGGGCCGCGAGGGTGGCGAGGTGCGCCTGCCAGCCGGCAGCGTGACCGGTGGCCTGGCCGGCGGGCAGACGCAGGTGCTCCAGGACGAGCACGGCGCCGCCGTCGGCGGGCCGCACCTCCAGCCGCACGACGGAGTCGGGCTCGCCCGGGAGCTCCCAGGTGACCTCCAGCCGCCTCGGCGCCTCGCACCGCACCACCGCGCCGGTCGTGCGCTGGTCGGCGCCGAAGTCGATCGTGTAGCGCGCACCGACGGCGGGTGGGCCGTCCAGCGTGGTCGGCGCCATCCACCGGCTCACCCGCTCCGGCTCGCTCACCGCGCGCCAGAGGTCGTCGGCGTCGGTGCGGAAGGTGTGCTCCAGCCGAGCGGTGGCGGCGTCGGCCCGTCCGGTCAGCACCACGAGCAGCTCGTCGCTCGTCCCCGTCATCGGTCCTCCTGGTCCCGGTCGTGCTCGGTGTCGGTCGTGTCGACTCGGTCGGCGCCACGCACGTCGCGCGTCCGGCGCCCACGGGCGATCTCGGTCTCCAGCGCGGCGACCCGACCGCGCCAGAAGTGCCGGTAGCGGTCCAGCCACGCGTCGACCTCCTCGAGCGGCGCGGTGCGCACCGCGTAGACCCGGCGGGTCCCCTCGGCCCGGGCGACGGCGAACCCGTTCTCGCGCAGTACCCGCAGGTGCCGGGAGACCGCGGGCTGGGTGATGCCGAACTCGGCCACCACCTGGTCGGTGAGGTCGCCCGCTGTGGTCTCGCCGTCCGCCAGCAGCTCCAGCAGGCGGCGTCGGACCGGGTCGCCGAGGACGTCGAACGCGTGCACGAGATCCTTTCTATCGTCACTGTCGTTATATAAAGCAAGCACTATGCTACGACACGCGGATCCCGTCCTGCCCGGATAGCTCGCCCGGCAGCGACGGCGGGTCTACCGTCGGCTGTGTGCAGAGGTTGGCCCTGTTCCCGCTGGGCACCGTGCTGGTGCCGGGGCTCGTCCTGCCGCTCAACGTGTTCGAGCCGCGCTACCGCGCGCTCGTGGCGGACCTGATGGACAAGCCCGAGAACGAGCGGGTGTTCGGGGTGGTCGCCATCAAGGCCGGGCACGAGGTGGGCGAGGGCGCCGCACAGGCGCTGCACGAGATCGGCACCACCGCGGTGGTCCGGCACGTCACCGAGAACGAGGACGGGACGGTCGCGCTGGTCACCAGCGGTGCCGTCCGGTTCCGGCTTCACGGGGTGGACGACGCGGCGGGCACGCCCTACCTCACCGGTCTCGTCACCGCGCTGGAGGACACCGAGGGCGACGACGTCGACGTCGACGCCACGGCCGACAGGGTCGCCGCGGCCTACGCCCGGTACCGCGACGAGCTGGGCCTGGACCCGCCCGAGCTGCCGTCCGCACCGAGGGTGCTGTCGTACCTGGTGGCCGCCGGGATGGTCCTCGAGGTGTCGGACCGCCAGAGCCTGCTCGAGCAGCCGGACACCGCCCGCCGGCTGCGGGCCGAGCTGCGGCTGCTGCGCCGCGAGCGGACGCTGGTCAGCGCGCTGCGGGCGCTGCCGCAGCAGGGCGGCTGGGAGCCCGCGAGCCTGTCCTGACCCGGTGCGCCGCCCGCGTGCGAGGGTGGGCGCGTGACGATGACCCCGGCGACGCGGGCGCTGGAGAGGGCCGGCGTGGCCCACGTGGTCCGCTCCTACGACCACGACCAGGGGAGCACGGCGGCAGCGGGTGGCTACGGCCTGGAGGCCGCTGCGGCGCTGGGGGTCGACCCCGCGACGGTGTTCAAGACCCTGCTCGCGGACGTCGACGGCCGCCTGGTCGTGGCGATCTGTCCGGTCACGGCGCAGCTGGACCTCAAGGCGGTCGCCGCGGCCGCCGGCGGGAAGAGGGCGCGGATGGCCGATCCTGCGGCGGCCGAGCGGGCTACCGGGTACGTCGTGGGCGGGATCAGCCCGCTCGGGCAGCGCAAGCGGCTCCCGACCGTCGTCGACGTCAGCGCCCTCGACCTGCCGACCGTGCTGGTCAGTGCCGGACGGCGCGGGGTCGACGTCGAGCTCGCACCGGCCGACCTGGTGCGGCTCACCGCCGCGACCGTCGCACCCGTCGCGGCTCTCTGACCTGAGGCTCGGCTCAGTCGCCGGTCGGCGGCTTGACCAGCAGCCAGCCGAGCAGGCCGACGAACAGCACGCAGGCGGTGGCGCCGGGCCAGAGCAGGACCACCAGGGGGGTGGTGAGGTCGAGCGGGGCGTGCAGCACCTCGACGCCGGCCTCGCGTTGGGCCGCGATGGACGCCGGACCGATCAGGCGGCCGAGCTGCCAGGCCACCACGGCGGCCAGCGCTCCCCCGGCCAGCGACACCGAGGCCCACCGCAGCAGCCTGTCGCCGGCGCGCACGAGCAGGACGAGCGCGACCAGGACGCCGGCCACCAGGCACAGGGCCGCGAAGGCGCCGTCGGCGGAGGCCAGGACGTCGTCGGACGGGCCGGGCGAGGCGACCAGGTCGTCCTCGGCGAGCACCGGGGTGTCGGGCACCAGCGCCCACCAGGTGACGGCGACGGCGACGGCCAGCAGCAGCAGCCCTGCCGGGGCCCCGAACCAGCCAGGCACCCGCCGACGGCGTGCCGGCGACCCGGACGCCGGCGGCACGGCCACGACGGTGCTGCCCGCAGGGACCGGCTCAGACAAGGCAGCCCGGGCCGAGCAGTGCCTTGAGGTCGCCGAACAGGGCCGGTGACGCGGTGACGCGCAGCGCGTCGGGCAGCTTCATCAGGGTGGACCTGTCGTGCTGGGTGAGGCGCAGGTGGACGTCGGTGACGCCGGGGTGGGTGCCGAGGACGTCCTTGAGCCGGGCCACCATCGGCTCGGTGCACCGGGCCGTGGGCATCGAGATGACCACCGGACCACGCGGACCCTCCGAGACGTCGGGCAGGCTCATCTCCTGGGCGTTGACCGCGGGGACGTCGTCGCGCCGGTTCAGCCGGCCGCGCACCACGACCACCTGGTCCTCGCGCAGCTCGTGCGAGACGGTCTGGTACGTCTGCGGGAAGAACAGCACCTCGATCGAGCCCGCGAGGTCCTCGACCTGCGCGATCGCCCAGGTGGAGCCGGCCTTGGTCATCTTCCGGGTGACACCGGTGATCATCCCGGCGATCGTGACCGTGCTGCCGTCGGGGCGCGACTCGTCGGCGAGCAGGTTGGCGATCGAGGTGTCGGCAGCCGAGGCGAGCACGTGCTCGACGCCGAGCAGCGGGTGGTCGGACACGTAGAGCCCGAGCATCTCGCGCTCGCTGGCGAGCTTGAACCGCTTGTCCCACTCCAGGTCGGGGATCGGCGGCAGGGTGGCCAGCTGGACGCCGCTGTCGTCGTCGAGGCCGCCGAACAGCGAGTCCTGCCCGATCGCCTCCTGCTTCTTCTCCTCGACCAGGGCGTCGACGTAGATCTCGTGCACCGCTGCCAGGCCGCGGCGGGTGTGGCCGAGGGAGTCGAACGCGCCCGCCTTGACCAGCGACTCGATCGTCCGCTTGTTGCAGACCACGGCCGGCACCTTGCGCAGGAAGTCCTCGAAGGAGGTGAAGGAGCCCTTCTCCTCGCGGGTGCGCACGATCGCCTCGACCACGTTGTGGCCGACGTTGCGGATGGCGGCCAGGCCGAACCGGACCTCGTCGCCGACCGCGGCGAACACCCCGATCGAGGCGTTGACGTCGGGCGGCAGGACGGTGACCTGCATCCGACGGCACTCGCCGAGGTACAGCGCGGACTTGTCCTTGTCGTCGCCCACCGAGGTGAGCAGGGCGGCCATGTACTCGGCCTTGAAGTTCGCCTTGAGGTACGCGGTCCAGTACGAGACCAGTCCGTACGCCGCGGAGTGCGCCTTGTTGAAGGCGTAGTCGGAGAACGGCACCAGGACGTCCCACAGCGCCTTGATCGACGCGGCGCTGAAGCCGTTCTCGAGCATCCCGGCCTCGAAGCCCACGTACTCGGCGTCGAGCACCTCGCGCTTCTTCTTGCCCATCGCCCGGCGCAGCATGTCGGCCTTGCCGAGCGTGTACCCGGCCAGCTTCTGCGCGATCTCCATGACCTGTTCCTGGTACACGATCAGGCCGAAGGTGGTGCCGAGGATGGGCTCGAGCGCCTGCGCGAGCTCGCGGTGCGGGTACTCGACCTCCTGCTGCTTGTTCTTGCGCAGCGCGTAGTTGGTGTGCGAGTTCGCCCCCATCGGACCCGGGCGGTACAGCGCGCCGACGGCCGAGATGTCCTCGAAGTTGTCCGGCTTCATCAGCCGAAGCAGCTGGCGCATCGGGCCGCCGTCGAACTGGAAGACGCCGAGGGTGTCACCGCGTCCGAGCAGGGCGTAGGTGTTCTCGTCGGTGGGGTCCTTGGACAGCGCGTCGAGGTCGATCTCGACCCCGCGGTTGGCCTGCACGTTCTTCAGCGCGTCGTCGAGGATGGTGAGGTTGCGCAGGCCGAGGAAGTCCATCTTGACCAGCCCGAGCGCCTCGCACGTCGGGTAGTCGAACTGGGTGATGACCTGGCCGTCCTGCAGCCGGCGCATGATCGGGATGACGTCGAGCAGCGGCTCGCTCGACATGATCACGCCCGCGGCGTGCACGCCCCACTGCCGCTTCAGCCCCTCGAGCCCGCGCGCGGTCTCGACCACCTTGGCGACCTCGGGGTCCTCGGCGTGCAGGGCCCGGAACTCCCCGGCCTCCTTGTAGCGCTTGTGCTCGGGGTCGAAGATCCCGGACAGCGGGACGTCCTTGCCCATCACCGCCGGCGGCATCGCCTTGGTGATCTTCTCCCCCATCGCGAACGGGAACCCGAGCACCCGGGAGGAGTCCTTGACCGCCTGCTTGGCCTTGATCGTGCCGTAGGTGACGATCATCGCCACGCGGTCGTCGCCGTACTTCTCGGTGACGTAGCGGATGACCTCGCCCCGGCGGCGCTCGTCGAAGTCGACGTCGAAGTCGGGCATCGACATGCGCTCGGGGTTGAGGAACCGCTCGAAGATCAGGCCGTGCTGCAGCGGGTCGAGGTCAGTGATCCGCATCGCGTACGCGCACATCGACCCGGCGCCGGAGCCGCGGCCGGGCCCGACCCGGATGCCGTTCTCCTTGGCCCAGTTGATGAAGTCGGCCACGACGAGGAAGTAGCCCGCGTAACCCTTCGAGACGATGACCTCGGTCTCGAAGTCGGCCTGGGCGCGCACGTCGGCGGGGACGCCGTCGGGGTAGCGCACCGCCAGGCCGCGGTCGACCTCCTTGATGAACCAGGACCGCTCGTCCTCGCCCTCGGGGCACTCGAACCGGGGCATGAAGCGCCCCTCGCCCTCGGTGAAGGTGACCTCGCACCGCTCGGCGATGAGCAGCGTGTTGTCGCACGCCTCGGGCAGGTCGCGCCAGATCTCGCGCATCTGCGCCGGGCTCTTGAGGTAGAACTCGTCGGCGTCGAACTTGAACCGGTCGGGGTCGGCCAGGGTGGAGCCGGACTGGACGCAGAGCAGCGCCGCGTGCGCCGTGGCGTCCTCGGCCCGGGTGTAGTGCAGGTCGTTGGTGGCCACGACCGGCAGGCCGAGGTCCCTGGCGATCCGCAGCAGGTCCTCGTGGGTGCGGCGCTCGAACTCCAGGCCGTGGTCCATCACCTCGGCGAAGTAGTTGCCGGCCCCGAAGATGTCGCGCAGGTCGGCCGCGGCCTCGAGCGCCTTGTCGTACTGGCCCTGGCGCAGCCGGGTCTGCACCTCGCCGCTGACGCAGCCCGTGGTGCCGATCAGGCCGCCGCTGTAGGTCTGGAGCAGCTCGCGGTCGAGCCGCGGGAACTTGGCGTAGACGGCGTCGAGGCTGGCTTGCGACGACATCCGGAACAGGTTGTGCATGCCGCCGTTGTTCTCGGCCAGCAGGGTCATGTGCGTGTACAGGCCGCGGGAGGAGACGTCGTCGCGCCCGCCGTCGCCGTAGGTGACGCGGGTGCGGTCGGTGCGGTGCGTGCCGGGGGTGACGTAGGCCTCGGCGCCGATGATCGGCTTCACGCCGTGCTGCTGGGACTGCTTCCAGAACTCGTACGCCCCGAAGACGTAGCCGTGGTCGGTGGTGGCCAGGGCCGGCATCCCCATCCGCGCGGCCTCCTCGAACAGGTCGCCGACCCGCGCCGCACCGTCGAGCATCGAGTACTCGGTGTGGTTGTGCAGGTGGACGAACTGCTGGGACGAGCCGGACGGCATGGTCGGGCGGCCTCCTCGTGCGTGCGCGGCGGCGGACGACCGGGGAAGGTCCGCACCGTCCGAGGACGGCCCGGTGGCCGTTGCTGAGGAGATGAGTCTAGGTCGCGGCACCGACGGTTCCGCGGACCGGTGGCCGGGTCGCAGGTCGGCCCGGCGTGTCCCCCGGCGTGTCCGGCCCGGACCCGCCCGGCGGCCGGCCGGCGGCGGCCCGCGCGAGGCTCAGCCGGCGCGTGCGGACGCCGCCGGCGCGAGCTCGGGCGTGGTGAGGGAGCGGGCGCGCGACCGGTGGTCGCGCGGGGTGATCCCGCGCTCGCGCTTGAACGCCACGCTGAGCGCGAGCCCGCTGCTGTAGCCCACCCGCCGGGCCACGGCGTCGAGGGTCGACCCGGGCTCGGTGAGCAGGTCGGCGGCCAGGTTGAGCCGCCACTGCGTCAGGTACGACATCGGCGGCTCGCCGGCGACCGCGGCGAAGCGACGCGCGAACGCGGCCCGCGACAGGCCCACCTCGGCGGCCAGCGACGCCACCGTCCAGGCGCGCTCGGGCGAGGACTCGATGAGCCGCAGCACCCGTCCGACCACCGGGTCGGAGTACGCGGCGTACCAGGTCGGGGTGTCGGTGTCGGGCCGCGCGAGCCACGCCCGGACCACCGACACCAGGACCAGGTCGAGGAGCCGGTCGACGACGGCGTCCTGGCCGGGCGCCTCCTGCATCGACTCCTGCTCGAGCAGGTCGAGCAGCGAGGCCCTCCAGTCGTGCCGCCGCACGACCGCCAGGGGCGGCAGCGCGTCCAGGAGCCGGCGCCCCACGGCGTCGGTGCGCTCGTAGGTGCCGATCATCAGCACGCACTCGCCGTCCGGACCGGTCCCCCAGCTGCGCCCGCCGAGGCGCATCGCGTCGCACAGGTCGATCCCCTCCGGCGTGCGTGCCACCTGGTCCGGTCCGACGACGCCCATCGGCGCGGTGCCCGGGTCGTCGGCCACGGTGTACGGAGCGGGCCCGGACAGCAGGGCCACGTCGCCTGCTTCGACCGCCTGGCGGCGGCCGTCGTCGAGCACCACCCAGAGACGGCCCCGGACGACCGCGACCAGCGTCAGCGGCGCCTCGTCCTCGACCCGCAGGCCCCACGGCGGGTCGAGCACGGCGCGCAGGACGAACGCGCCGCGCGCACGCGGCCCGTCGAGGAAGGCGGCCAGCGTGTCCACCGGCCGAGGATACCTCGCAGCGCCGGTCGTGGACGCTCAGACGTGCGGACGAGCCGCAGGACCATGGATCGTCTCGGGTACGGAGCGCTTCACTCGGTCCATGACCACGACGCAGCAGGACCACGGACCTGGCACCGTCTCTTCGACAGCCCCCTCCACCACCCTCTCCCCAGCCCGGCTCCTCCGGCTGATCGGGCGCCGCACGGTCGCCCACCTCGCCACCGTCTCCGCGGCCGGGCGACCGCACTCCGCGACCGTCCTGTACGCCGCCGTCGGCACCACGCTCTACGTCTCGACCGACACCGGCAGCCGCAAGGCCCGCAACATCGGGGCGAACCCGTACGTCGGCATCAGCATCCCGGTGCGCCGGCTGCCGGTCGGGCCGCCGTCGTCGATCCAGTTCCAGGCCAGGGCGACCCTGCTGGCCCGCGACGACGACGAGATCAGCGCGCTCGCGGCGGCCGGGCGCCTCGACGCCGTGACCGGGCACGGCGAGCTGGAGCGTGAGGAGGCGTGCTTCGTGCGGATCGAGCCCGTGGCCCGGGTGCACACCTACGGCCTGGGCATGTCGCTGCTGCACCTGCTCCGGCACCCGCTGGACGCGGCCGGGACCGTGGTGCTGCCCACCGCCTGACGTGCCACCGGTGCGGTCGGGCCGTCACTGCTCGCGCAGTCGCTCCAGCGCGGTGGCGAGGTCGTCGGGGTAGTCGCTGGAGTACTCCACGTGCTGCCCCGTGCCAGGGTGCTCGAAGCCGAGCCGGCGGGCGTGCAGCCACTGCCGGGAGAGCCCGAGCCGGGCCGACAGGGTCGGGTCGGCGCCGTAGGTGAGGTCGCCGACGCACGGGTGGCGCAGCGCGGAGAAGTGCACCCGGATCTGGTGGGTGCGGCCGGTCTCCAGGTGCACCTCGACGAGGCTGGCGGAGCGGAACGCCTCGAGCAGCTCGTAGTGGGTGATGCTGGGCTTGCCGGCGGTCGTCACGGCCCACTTCCAGTCCGAGGACGGGTGCCGTCCGATCGGGGCGTCGATCGTCCCGCTCACCGGGTCGGGCAGGCCCTGCACGACCGCGTGGTAGACCTTCTCGACCGTGCGCTCCTTGAAGGCGCGCTTGAGGGCGGTGTACGCGTGCTCGCTCTTGGCCACGACCATCAGACCGGACGTGCCGACGTCGAGGCGGTGCACGATCCCCTGACGCTCCGCGGCACCGCTGGTGGAGATCCGGTAGCCGACGCCCGCGAGCCCGCCGATCACCGTCGGCCCGCTCCACCCGGGGCTCGGGTGCGCCGCCACCCCGACCGGCTTGTCGACGACCACGATGTCGTCGTCGTCGTGCACCACGCGCAGGCCGTCGACCAGCTCGGCGACGAGCTCGACCGGCCCGCGCGGGTCGGGCAGGTCGACCTCGACCCACCCGCCGGCCACCAGGCGGTCGGACTTGCCGGCGATACGCCCGTCGACCCGGATCGCGCCGTCGGCCGCGAGCGCCGCCACCACCGAGCGCGACAGCCCGAGCATCCGGGACAGGCCGGCGTCGACCCGGTCGCCGTCCAGTCCGTCCGGGACGGGCAGGGTGCGGGTCTCAGCCACGGGTCTCCTCCTCGGCGGGTGGTACCTCGGTCGTGGTGCCCTCACGGGTGCCGTCGGGGCCGACTCCGACCAGTCCGAGCAGCGCGATCGCCGCGGCCGCGCCGACGATCCAGATGTCGGCGACGTTGCCCACGAACCAGTCGCGGTAGGCGATGAAGTCGATGACGTGGCCGCGGGCGAAGCCGGGCTCGCGCAGCAGCCGGTCGGTGAGGTTGCCGAGCGCGCCGGACAGCAGCAGCCCGAGCGCGAGAGCCCAGCGCAGGCTGCCCAGCCGTCGCGACACCCGGACGATGACGACGACCACGACGACCGCGACCGCGGTGAACAGCCAGGTGGTGCCCTCTCCGAGCGAGAACGCGGCGCCGGGGTTGAACAGCAGCCGCAGCCCGAGCCAGCCGTCGACGAGGGGCACGACCTCGGACCGGTCCAGGTGCTCCAGCGCGAGCCACTTGGTGACCTGGTCGGCGGCGTAACCGAGGACGCAGACCACCACCAGCACGAGCACCAGCCGGCGACGGCGCGAGGGGTCGACCCGATCGGCCGGGCCGCGCTCGAAGGTGCTCGGGTCCGGTGCGTCCGCGGCGGGCGGGGCGGTTCCCGCGCTCTCGCGCGCCGCGGGGTCGTCGGTGGGCATCGTGGGTCAAGCCTCCCACGCGGACGGGGGTGCTCCCGCCCGCACGCTCCCGGCGGCGCCTCAGCGCGCGGTCAGTGCCGCTCCGGTCAGTGCCGCTCCGGTCAGTGCCGCTCCTGCTCCTGCTTGCACGTGACGCACAAGGTGGCGCGCGGGAACGCCTGCAGGCGGCCCTTGCCGATCGGGTTGCCGCACGACTCGCACGAGCCGTAGGTGCCGTCGTCGATCCGGGCCAGCGCCCGGGCGTTCTGCGCCAGCAGCTCACGGGCGTTGTTGGCCAGCGAGATCCCGTGCTCGCGCTCGAACGCCTTGCTGCCGGTGTCGGCCTGGTCGTCGCCCGCGACGTCGCCGGCGTCGCGGATCAGCTCGGCGATCTGGTCGTCGGCCACCGCGAGCTCGGCGTTCAGCCGGTCGATGTCGGCGGTCAGCTCGGCCCGCACGGCCTTGAGCTCGGTCTTGGTCCAGGGGCTCTCGTTGGAGCGGACGGCGAGCTTCGCGCTGCGGGCGTCGCGGACGCGCGGTCTTCTTCGTCGCGGTCTTCGTCGTCGCGGTCTTCGTCGTCGCGGTCTTCGTCGTCGCGGTCTTCTTCGCGGCCGCCTTGGCCGGCGCGGTCTTCTTCGTCGCGGTCTTCTTCGTCGCGGTCTTCTTCGTCGCGACCCTGGCCGGCGCGGCCTTCTTCGCGGCCGTCTTGGCCGGCGCCGCCTTCTTCGCGGCCGCCTTGGCCGGCGCCGCCTTCTTCGCGGCCGCCTTGGCCGGCGCGGCCTTCTTCGCCGGCCGCCTTGCGCCGGCGCGGCCTTCTTCGCCGACGCCTTCGCGGGAGCGGTCTTCTTCGCCGACGCCTTCGCGGGAGTGGTCTTCCTCGCGGGAGCGGCCTTCTTCGCCGGAGCGGCCTTCTTCGGCGCGGCCTTCGTCGCCGCCGCCGTGCCCGGTGCCGTCTTCTTCGCCGCCGACTTCTTCGACGCGGCCTTCGTCGCCGCCGCCGTGGCCGGTGCCGCCTTCTTCGCCGCCGACTTCCTCGACGCGGCCTTGGTCGCCGACCTCGTCGTCGCGGTGGTCGTCGCCGCCGCAGAGGTCCGCGTGCTGCCGCGCCGTGCTGCCGTCGCCGCCATGGGTCGGCCTCCTCCGGGCGCAGTGGCCCGCTCGTCGTGCCGCGAAGGATAGGGGGCGCGGGGCGGGCGTGCGACGTGCGACGCGCCGGGAGGCACCGCACGCACGACGGCGGGGCGGCGACCCGTGGTCGCCGCCCCGTCGTCCACGCGCTGCGTGGGGTGGTGCGGGTGGTGCGGCCGGCTGGTCGGCCGGCACCGGTGGAGCTGGGTCAGACGCCCTGCAGACCGCCGCCCTCGCCCGGACGTCCGGGCGCCAGGCTGCCCTTGTTCTCGAGGTCCTTGAGCTGGGTCTCGAGGTAGGACTTCAGCCGGGTGCGGTACTCCCGCTCGAAGCCGCGCAGCTCGTCGATCTTGCGCTCCAGGAGCGAACGCTCCTGCTCGAGCGCACCGAGGGTCTGCGACTTCTTCGTCTCGGCCTCGCGCACCAGCCGGTCGGCCTGCTCCTTGGCCTCGCCGATCAGCTGGTCGCGCTTCTCCTCACCGCTGCGGACGTGCTCGTCGTGCAGCTTCTGGGCCAGCGCGAGCATGCCGGTGGCGGCCTCGGGGCCGGCACCGGGGACGGCCATCGACGCGGCCGGTGCGGGCGCCTGGGCGGCCGGGATCACCGGCTGCGCCACGACGGGCTCGGGCTCGGGCTGGGGCTGGGGCTCCGGCTCCGGCTCGCGGCTCGGGCTCCGGCTCGGGCTCCGGCTCGACGGCCTTGGCCATCACCGGGGCGGAACCTGCGGCTGCGCCGGCACGGGTGAGCTCGCCCACCCGGTTCTCGCACGCCGACAGCTTGGCCTTCAGCTCGTCGTTCTCGGTCTGCAGCGCACGCAGGGTGTTGACGACCTCGTCGAGGAAGTCGTCGACCTCGTCCTGGTCGTACCCCTCACGGAACTTCGTGGGCTGGAAGGTCTTGTTGACAACGTCATCTGGCGTCAGAGCCATGTGGTCACCTCATAGCGATGTTCGGACCGCGTGACCCCGACCAGCCGGGATCCAGCGGCAACGTTAGCGGACGAGCAGGGCCGGTGCAGGCGGCCCGTCCGAGCGGTGGGCGCGGCCGCTAGGCAGCCGCCTGCGCGGCGTTCCCGACGACGTTCATCGCCACGACCGTCACCAGCATGATGACGAGGAAGGCGAGGTCGAGCCGGATCTGACCGATCGACAGCGGCGGCAGCACCGACCGCAACGCCTTGAGCGGCGGGTCGGTCGGCGTGTACACGACCTCGGCCAGCAGGAGCACGGCCCCTCGCGGCCGCCACTGCGGCGAGAAGGACTGGATGACGTCGAGCACCAGGCGCGCGATCATCAGGACGAAGAAGATCCAGAGCACGTAGTAGAGCAGGACGAGGAACAGGGCCACGTCAGCAGCCTACGGTCTGCGGCTGGGCCGGCAGGAACTGGGCGGACAGGACCGGGACCGTCAGCTCTGGTTGAAGAACCCGCTCTGGACGGCGGTGCGCTGGGCCGGCGCCGCGGGGGCGGTGACCTCCACGTGTGCCGGCGAGAGCAGGAACACCTTGCTCGTCACGCGCTCGATCGAGCCGCGCAGGCCGAACACCAGCCCGGCGCTGAAGTCGACCAGCCGCTTGGCGTCGGAGTCGTCCATGTCGGTGAGGTTCATGATCACCGGCACGCCCTCGCGGAAGGACTCTCCGATCGTCTTGGCGTCGTTGTAGGTGCGCGGGTGGATCGTCGAGATCCGGGTCAGCTCGCCGCCGACCGGCTCGGAGACCACGCGCTGCGGACCGCGGTCGCGCTTGATGTGGGTCACGGGGGCACCTCGCTCCTCCGCGACGTCGTCGGCCTTCGCCGCAGGCGCCTCGGTCTCGTACTCGTCGTAGGCGTGCGGGTTCTGGTCGTCCTCGGCCAGGCCCAGGTAGACCATGGCGTTGCGCAGACCGCCCATCGGTGACTCCTCCAGTCGTGCCCCACCCCGGTCGCGGGGACCGACGATCATGACGTGATCGACGCTACCCGAGGGGAGGGCGCGATCCGAGGACCGCGGTGCCGACACGCAGGTGTGTCGCGCCGTGCTCGACGGCCGCCTCGAGGTCGCCGCTCATGCCGGCCGAGATCAGCTGTGCCGCGGGGTGTTCGGCTCGGACGTCGTCGGCCACCTGGCGGAGCCGTGCGAACGAGACGCCGGGCTCGGCCCCGAGAGGTGCCACCGCCATCACGCCCCGCAGGTGCAGACCCGTTGTGCCGGAGACGGTCTCGGCGAGCGCCAGCACCTCCGGCACCGGGACCCCGCCGCGAGAGGGGTCGCCGTCGAGGCTCACCTGGACGAGCACGTCGAGCTCGCGACCGGCGAGCTCGGCACCGCGTCCGAGGGCCGTGACGAGGCGCTCGCGGTCGACGGAGTGGACGAGGTCGGCCCACCGGGCCAGCGCGTTCGCCTTCTTGGTCTGCACCTGGCCGATCGCGTGCCACACCAGATCGAGGTCGGTGCAGCCCTGTGCCTTCTCGCCCCCTTCGGCGACCCGGGCCTCCCCCACGTCGCGGACCCCGAGCTCGGCCAGCAGCCGCACGTCCGACAGCGGGTAGGTCTTGGTGACCACGACGAGGGTCACCTCGGAGGGGTCGCGCTGCGCGGCCGCGCACGCCGCCCCGATCCGCTCGCGGACGGTGGCCAGCGCGCCGGCGAGCTCCGCGGACCGGTCGCCGCCCGTGGTCACCGCGCGCCCCGGGCGACGGTGCCGTGCAGCGCGACCACGCCCGCGAAGCGTCCGGTGGTGCCGTCGCGCCGGTGCGAGAACAGGTCCGGCCGCTCGACCGTGCAGCCGCGTACCAGCTCCACCGGCACCCTGGCCTCGTGCAGCTGCTGCAGCACGCCTGCGGCGACGTCGACCGCGGGCGTGCCTGCCGCCGACACCGACGCGGCCACCGGGACCGCCGCGGCCACGTCGTCGCGCAGGGCGGCGGGGACCTCGTAGCAGCGGGCGCAGACCGAGGGCCCGACGACCGCCTGCAGCGCCGTGGCGCCCAGGTCGCGCAGGGCGGTGACGGCGGCGCCGACGACCCCGGCGGCCATCCCGGCTCTACCGGCGTGCGCGACACCGACCACGCCGGCCGCGGGGTCGGCGAGCAGGACGGGCACGCAGTCCGCCACCATCACCGCGAGCGCCGTGCCGGGGGTGCGGGTGACCAGGACGTCGGCGGCCGGGACGGCCTCGCCCCACGGTTCGTCGGCGACGGCCACCTCCGTGCCGTGCACCTGATCGGCCAGGAACAGCCGGTCGGGCGTGACGTCCAGCCGCGCAGCCAGCCTCCGGCGGCTCGCGCGCACCCGCTCGGGGTCGTCGCCGACGTGCAGGCCGAGGTTGTCGGCGCCGTACCGGTCGTCGACCGGCTCGGGCGGTCCCCCGCGCCCGGTGAGCCCGAGCAGCACCCGCGACCCCCCGGACGCGACGGGGCCCCGCGACCACCAGAGGAGGTCGCGGGGCCCGGTCGGGTCGTTCGGCACGGCCCCAGTCCACCACGGCCCGGCGGTGCCGGGACCGGCCGGGCCGGGGCGCGCGGTCACTTCAGGAAGTCGGGCACGTCCAGGTCGTCGTCGTCGAACGCGACCGCCCGCGGGGCCCCCCGCCGGGCCGGCTCGCGGTCCAGGTCGAGCGGGCGGGTGGACGCGTACGGCTGCACCGGCTGGGCCTGTGCCCCCGCGCCGTTCTCGGCACCGTTCTCCGCACCGTTCTCGGCCTCCGCGAGCGGGACGACCCGCTCGGGAGCCGTGGCGGGCTCCACGGGGGAGGTCGGCGCGGGTGCGGCGGCCTGCGACGGGACGCCGGTGCGCGCCTGCTGCGCCTGCGCCCGTCCGCTGACCTGGCCGAGGGCCCGGTCGTCGCGGCGGCGTGTCGGCGCGCCGTTGTCGAAGCCGGCCGCGATCACCGTCACCCGCACCTCGTCGCCGAGGGCGTCGTCGATCACGGTGCCGAAGATGATGTTGGCCTCGGGGTGGGCGGCCTCCTGCACCAGGCGGGCGGCCTCGTTGATCTCGAACAGGCCGAGGTCCGAACCGCCCTGGAAGGACAGCAGCACGCCGTGGGCGCCGTCGATGCTCGCCTCGAGCAGCGGCGAGGAGATCGCCAGCTCGGCGGCCTGCACCGCGCGGTCCTCGCCGCGGGCCGAGCCGATGCCCATCAGGGCCGAGCCCGCGCCCTGCATCACCGACTTCACGTCGGCGAAGTCGACGTTGACCAGGCCGGGGGTGGTGATGAGGTCGGAGATGCCCTGGACGCCGGACAGCAGCACCTGGTCCGCGGCGCGGAAGGCGTCCATGACCGAGACACCGCGGTCGCTGATCGACAGCAGCCGGTCGTTCGGGATGACGATCAGGGTGTCGACCTCGTCGCGCAGTCCGTCGATGCCGGTGTCGGCCTGGGTCGCGCGGCGACGGCCCTCGAAGGTGAACGGTCGGGTGACCACGCCGATGGTCAGGGCGCCGAGCCCGCGGGCGATCCGCGCGACGACGGGTGCGCCGCCGGTGCCGGTGCCGCCGCCCTCGCCGGCGGTGACGAAGACCATGTCGGCGCCCTTGAGCACCTCCTCGATCTCCTCCGCGTGGTCCTCGGCGGCCTTCTTGCCGACCTCGGGGTCGGCGCCGGCGCCGAGGCCGCGGGTGAGCTCGCGGCCGACGTCGAGCTTGACGTCGGCGTCGCTCATCAGCAGTGCCTGCGCGTCGGTGTTGATCGCGATGAACTCGACGCCCTTCAGGCCGACCTCGATCATCCGGTTGACGGCGTTGACACCGCCGCCGCCGATGCCGACGACCTTGATGACCGCCAGGTAGTTCTGCGGTGCTGCCACGTCGTGTCCTCTTCCTGGTGCTGGGGGTCGGGGGGTGCGCTGCGGGGGTCCGGAGACCTTCACCCTCAACTAGAGGGTTATAGTTATGTCAACCTGCTGACGACACAGAAGGTAGGCGCGCGGACGCCGAGATCGGCGCAGACACGCCGCGCGTCAGCGAGTTCGGTTCTCGTGGGTCACGTGCCCGGTCCCGCGTCGTCAGCGGGTGACGGGCGTGCCGGGGGCCGAGACGTCGTAGACCCCGGCGGGGGTGGCGAGCAGCACCTGGAGCACCCGCACCTTGCGCTCGGAGTCGTCCGGGCTCCCCCACACCACCTGGGCGCCGGACGCGAGGGTCAGGACGACCGAGTCCGGCGTCCCGGCGGTGGTGCCGGTGACCTGCGAGCCGAGCTCCGGCGGGAGGGCCTGGAGCACCCTGGCAGCGGCGAGCAGCGCGTCGTCGCCGGCCGCGACCGTCTCGGCGCTGACGACGGGCAGCCCGGCCGGGGCCTCGGCGACCGCCTCGACCTGCACGCCGTCGGCGTCGACGAGGGAGAACGACCTCCCGGACGGCACGGCGGCGACCGGCACCCGTTCGTTCACCCGCACCTCGACGGTGGACGGCCACACCCGCAGCACCTGCGCCGAGGCCACCTCCGGCAGCTGCTCGACCCGCTCGCGCACCGCGTCGGCGTCCAGCCGCGAGAGCGGGCGCCCGAGCTCGGGCGCCACCAGCGCCTCGACCTCCTCCTGGGTGACGCGCTGGGCACCCACGAGCTGGACCTCGCGTGCGGCGAGCAGGGGCGAGAACCACACCACCCAGCCGATCAGGACCAGCAGCGCGAGGACGCCCGCGGCGACCGCGACCGGCCGCCAGGTGAGCCAGCGCCGCCGGCGGGCCCGCTCGGCGAAGCGCCGGACCGACCCGGTCGACACCCGTGCGCGGTACAGGGCGTGCAGGGCAGGGGTGCGGTCCGCGGTCGCGGTCGCGGGGAGCACCGCCGGGACCACGGGGATCTCCTCGGTGTCACCACCGGTGCGCGCGGGGACGGTCGAGGCGGTCGCGACCGGGCCGGTGGCGCGTGCGAGCGGTCGCACGGGCCGGCCGGTCCGCACCGGTCCCGCGGCGACCGTCCGAGCGGCCTTCGGCGGAGCCTTCGATGCGGCCTTCGGTGCGGCCCTCGGTGCGGCCCTCGGTGCGGTCTCGGGAGCAGCCTCGGGGGCGGGCTCGCTGCGCGGCCGGCGGACCGGTTGGGTGGGGCGCGGGGTCACGGCTCGTTCCTCGTGACCGGGGTGCTGCGCCTTCTGGTTCGCTCGCTCACGGGGTCACCTCGGCGCGTCGCGGGCCGGGGGTGCCCTGGCGGAGCAGGGTGAGGACCTCGCGGGCCACCATCGTGACGTCGCCGGCGCCGACGGTGAGGACGAGGTCGCCCGGGCGGGCCCGGCGCACGACCTCGGCCGGCGCCGCCGACCAGCTCGGGACGTAGGCCACCTGCTCGGCGGGCAGCGCGACGCGGTCGGCGACCAGCGCCCCGGTGACCCCGGGGACGGGGTCCTCCCGGGCGGCGTAGACGTCCATGACGACGACCTCGTCGGCGCCCGACAGCGCCGCGCCGAACTCGGCCGCGAAGTCCAGCGTGCGGCTGTACAGGTGAGGCTGGAAGACCACGAGCAGCCTGCCGCTGCCGGCCACCTGCCGACCGGTGGCCACCGCGGCGGCCACCTTGGCGGGGTTGTGCGCGTAGTCGTCGTAGACCCGCACGCCGCCGACCTCGCCGCGGCCCTCGAACCGGCGCCGGGTGCCGGTGAACGCCGCCAGTCCCTCGCGGGCCGCGCCGCCCGGCACGCCCAGGGCACGGGCGGCGGTGTAGGCGCCGGCCGCGTTGAGCACGTTGTGGTGCCCGGGCACCTGCAGCCAGACCTCGGTGGTCGGCCCGGCGTCCGGGCTCGCGCCCTCGCGGTGGGCGCCGCGCCCGAGCGTGGTGTCGAGCAGCGCGAACCGCGAGCGTCCCTCGACGAACCGGACGTCGTGCACCTGCACGGTGGACGTGGGATCGGTGCCGTAGGTGAGCACCCGGCGACCGAGCTCCTGGCTGCGCCGGGCCAGCGCGGCCGACCCGGGGTCGTCGGCGCAGGCGACCAGCGTGCCGTCGTCGCCGAGGCGGTCGGCGAACCGCTCGAACGCCTCGACCACCTTCTCGGCCGTGCCGTAGTGGTCGAGGTGATCGGCCTGGACGTTGGTGACGACCGAGACCTCGGGGGTGTAGACGAGGAAGGAGGAGTCGGACTCGTCGGCCTCAGCGACGAAGACCTCACCGCTGCCCTGGTGCCCGTTCGTCCCCGCCCCCACCAGCTCGCCACCCAGGGCGAACGAGGGGTCGAGGCCGGCGTGCTGGAGCAGCACGGTGAGCATCGAGGACGTGGTGGTCTTGCCGTTGGTCCCGGCCACCGCGACCGCGCGGTGCCCGAGCAGCAACGACTGCAGCGCCTGGGAGCGGTGCAGCACCGTGGTGCCGGTCTCGCGGGCCCGGGCGAGCTCGACGTTGTCGTGGCGGATCGCCGAGGACGCCACGACCGTGCGGACGCCGTCGAGGCGCGCGGGGTCGAAGCCGACCTCGGCGCGCGCTCCGACCGCCCGCAGCGCCGCCATCACGGGGACGTCCTTGGCGTCGCTGCCCGAGACCTCGAGACCGCGGGCGAGCATGATCCGCGCGATGCCGGACATGCCGATGCCGCCGATGCCGAGGAAGTGCACGGGCGCGAGCCGGTGGGCCGGCGGGATCCGCGCGTCGAGGTCGAAGGCCGCGGTCACGACGCACCCGCCCGGCTCGATCGCGCCGAGGCAGCCGCCTCGTGGACCAGGTCGGCGAGACGCTCGTCGGCGTCGAGCACGGCGGTGCCGCGGGCTGCGTCACCCATGGGTCCCAGGCGGCGCGGGTCGGTGAGCAGCGGCACCACCGTGGCGCGCAGCCAGTCGGCGGTGAGGTCCGCGTTGTCGACGAGCAGGCCGCCGCCGGCCGCCACCACGGGCTGGGCGTTGAGCCGCTGCTCCCCGTTGCCGATCGGCAGCGGCACGTACACGGCAGGCAGACCGACGGTGGTGACCTCGCAGACCGTGCTCGCACCAGCCCGGCACAGCACGAGATCGGCTGCGGCGTAGGCGAGATCCATCCGGTCGCTGTACTCCCGGACCACGTAGCGAGCCGAGACCCCTTGCGGTGCAGCGGGTTCGTCGACGGCCTTGCCGTCACCGGTGAGGTGCAGGACGCCGGCGCCGGCTGCGAGCAGGTCGGGCCCGGCCGCGCGCGCCGACTCGTTCAGGCGCTGGGCACCGAGCGAGCCGCCGGTCACCAGCAGCGTGGGGGCGTCCGGGTCGAGGTCGAAGTGGCGACGCGCCTCGGCCCGCAGGGCGGCGCGGTCGAGCCGGGAGATCTCGCGCCGCAGGGGCATGCCGAGCCGCACCGCGTGCCGCAGGCGGGTGCCCTCGAAGGTGACGGCGACGAACCGGGTCAGGCGCGCGCCCAGGCGGTTCGCCACCCCGGCGCGGGTGTTCTGCTCGTGCACGACGATCGGGACGCCGAGCCGGCGCGCAGCGAGGTACGCCGGCGGGCTGACGTAGCCGCCCATGCCGACCACGACGTCCGCGTCCGCCTCGGTGATGGCCCGCGCGGCGGCGTCGACCGCGCCCTTGAGCCGTCCCGGCACGCGGAGCAGGTCGAGCCCCGGACGACGCGGCAGCGGCACCTTCGCGACCGTGACCAGCCGGTACCCGCGCTGCGGGACGAGCCGGGCCTCCAGCCCCTCGGCCGTGCCGAGGGCCGTGATCCGGGTCGCGGGGTCGCGGCGGACGAGGGCGTCGGCCAGCGCGAGCATCGGGCTGACGTGGCCCGCGGACCCGCCGCCGGCGAGCAGCACCGACAGGGCGTCCCCGGACGCCGCGGCGCGGGGCGCGGTCACCGACGGCTCCGGGCGTCGCTCCCCCGACCGGCTGACCCGCGGGAGCCGACGACCGCCAGCGACCGCCGGACCACGCCGGCGCGGGCCGCGAGGGCGTCGTCGGCGCCGGGCTCCTGCCGCGCGAACGACAGCACGAGACCGAGGGCGGCCAGGGTCGTGATCAGGGCCGAGCCGCCGGCGGAGACCAGCGGCAGCGGGACCCCGATGACGGGCAGGAGACCGAGGACGACGGCGATGTTGACCATGCCCTGGCCGACCACCCACGCGAGCACGCCGCTCGTGGCGATCTTCACGAAGAGGTCGTCGTGCCGCAGCACCACGCGCAGGCCGGCGACGGCGATCACGGCGAGCAGGGCCAGGACGACCAGCGTGCCGGGCAGCCCGAGCTCCTCGCCGATGATCGCGTAGATGAAGTCGTTGTGGGCCTCGGGCAGCCACGACCACTTCTCGCGGCTCGCGCCCAGGCCGACGCCCCACCACCCGCCGGACGCGAGCGCCCAGGTGCCGTGGGTGGACTGCCAGCAGGTGCTGTAGATGTCGGCGCACTCGCCGGTGAACCAGGTGCCGACGCGCTCCATCCGGTTGCGCGAGGACAGCACCAGGGCGGCAGCGGCGCCGGCGCCCGCAACCGCGGCCAGGAGCAGCAGCCGGAAGCGCACCCCGGCGACCACGAGCATCACCGCGACCACGATCATCATCACCGCACCGGTGCCGAGGTCGTGGCCGAGCAGCACCAGGCCGAGCACGACGCCCGCCACCAGTCCGACCGGCATCACGACGTGCTGCCACCGGTGCAGCAACGGCGCCTTGGCCGCGAGCACCACGCCGCACCACACCACGAGCGCCACCTTCGCGGCCTCCGACGGCTGCGCCCGGACGCCGGCGACCTCGACCCAGTTGAGGTTGCCGCCCACCGGCACGCCGATCGGGGTGAAGACGAGCAGCTGCCCGAGCACGGCGAGGCCGATCAGCGGCCAGGCGATCCTGCGCCAGAAGGCGATCGAGCGGCGGGACGCCCACCACATCACCACCAGGCCGATGCCCGCGAAGACCGCCTGCCGCCAGAACACCGAGAACGCCGAGCCGCTGTCGGCGATGGACTCGACCGACGACGACGAGAGCACCATCACCAGACCGAAGACGACCAGGGCCAGGACGGCGCCGAGCAGGAGGTAGTAGCTGGTGGCCGGTGTCTCCCAGCGGGAGAGGCGCTCCCCCAGCCGTCCGACGGTCGCGCGGACGCCGACCCCGGCTCCCTGCACCGGGGTGGTGGCGGCCATCAGCGGTCCGTCCCGGACGGGCGGTCGGGCCCGTCCTGCGGCCCGTGGGGACCCGGGTCGGCGTCCGGGTCGTCGTCGAACAGCGCCTGCAGGTCGTCGAGGTGGGCGTGCACGGCCCGCGCGAAGGCGTCGCCGCGGTGCCCGTACGACACGAACTGGTCCATCGACGCCGAGGCGGGCGCGAGCAGCACGACGTCGCCGGGCCGCGCGAGGCGGGCGGAGGCGTCGACGGCGCGAGCCATCACGGTGTCGGCGACGGACATGCCCTCAGTCTCGGCGTGCTCCACCTCGACGACCGGGACATCCGGCGCGTGTCGTGAAAGAGCCTCGCGCAGCGGCTGGCGGTCGACCCCGATCAGGACGACCGCGCGGAGCCGAGACGCGTTCTGCCGCACCAGGTCCTCGTAGGTCGCGCCCTTCGCCAGGCCGCCTGCCACCCAGACGACGTCGTCGAAGGCGCGCAGCGACGCCGCGGCCGCGTGCGGGTTGGTGGCCTTGGAGTCGTCGACCCACGTGACGCGCTCGGCCGTGGCCACCGTCGCGATCCGGTGCGGCTCAGGTCGCATGCCCCACAGGCCGTCCCGCACCGCGAGGGTCGAGACCCCGTGAGCGCGAGCGAGAGCCGCCGCCGCGAGGGCGTTCGAGACGGTGTGCGGGGCGACCACGCCACCGCCGGCGTGCCGCAGGTCGTCGAGGGTCGCGAGCTCGACGGCGGCGTGCTGCCGCTCGGCCACGAAGGCGCGGTCGCACAGGACGTCGTCGACCACGCCGAGCATCGACAGGCCGGGGACGCCGGTGGTGAACCCGATGGCGCGGGCGCCGTCGACGACGTCGGCCTCTCGCACCATCTGCTCGGTGACGGGGTCCTGGACGTTGTAGACGCAGGCCCGTTCGGTGTTCGCGTACACCTTCGCCTTGGCGTCGCGGTACGCCTCGTACGAGCCGTGCCAGTCGACGTGGTCCGGCGCGAGGTTCAGGCAGGCGCTGGCCTGCGGGCGCAGCGAGTGCGACCAGTGCAGCTGGAAGCTGGACAGCTCGACCGCGAGGACGTCGTACCCCTGCGGGTCGACGACCGCGTGCAGGAGCGGCGTGCCGACGTTGCCGACGGCGAGCGCCCGGCGCCCGGACGCGAGCAGCATCGCCTCGAGCATCTTCACCGCGGTGGTCTTGCCGTTGGTGCCCGTGAGGGTGAGCCACGGGGCGGCGCCGGTGCGCCGGCGCAGCCGCCACGCGAGCTCGACCTCGCCCCACACCGGGACGCCGGCCGCCGCCGCCCCGGCGAGCAGCGGGTTGTCCGGCCGCCAGCCCGGCGAGGTGACGACGACGTCCGGCGGGCGTCCGGCCACCGCCGGCAGCGACGCCGACGACCCGGGCCCGAGCAGCGTGGTGCCGCCGAGGACGTCGACGAGCTCGGCGTCGCGCGCGATCTGCTCCCCGTGCCCGGGGTCGGCCGTCGTCCGGTCGTCGACGACCACCACCGCCGCCCCCCGCTGCAGCATCGCGTCCGCCGCCGCGAAGCCCGAGATCCCGAGCCCCGCCACCACCACCCGCAGCCCGTTCCAGTCCGCGTCGGCGTGGTCGAGGGCGGCGACGTCCCTCACTGCGCGACGACCCACTCGGCGTAGAACAGGCCCAGCCCGAGGGCGACGAACAGCCCTGCCACGATCCAGAACCGGATGACGATCGTCACCTCGGCCCAGCCCGCGAGCTCGAAGTGGTGCTGCAGCGGGGCCATCCGGAACACCCGTCTGCGGGTGAGCTTGAAGAAGCCGACCTGGATCATCACCGACAGCGTGATGATGACGAACAGGCCGGCGAGCACCACGAGCAGCAGCTCGGTGCGGGTGGTGATGGCCAGGCCGGCCAGGACGCCGCCGAGCGCGAGCGAGCCGGTGTCGCCCATGAAGATCTTGGCGGGAGAGGCGTTCCACCACAGGAAGCCGAAGCACGCCCCCATGACGGCGGCGGCGACGACGGCCAGGTCGAGCGGGTCGCGCACCTCGTAGCAGTTGGGTCCGGCGACGGCGATCACCTGGCAGGACTGCCCGGACTCCCAGATCCCGATGATGACGAACGCCCCGGCCACCATCGTGGCCGCGCCGGTGGCGAGCCCGTCGAGGCCGTCGGTGAGGTTCACGCCGTTGCTGGCCGCCGCCACGATCACCTGCGCCCAGAGGACGAACAGCAGCAGCCCGAGGACGGGTCCGGCGAACGCGAGGTCGATCGCGGTGTCGCGGACCACCGAGATGTTGGTGGAGGCCGGTGTGCGGTACTGCTCGTTCGGGAACTGCAGCGCCATCACGGCGAAGACGACGGCCACGACGGACTGCCCGATCAGCTTGGGCACCGACCGCAGGCCGAGGCTGCGCTGCCGGGAGATCTTGATGAAGTCGTCGAGGAAGCCGACGACACCCAGCCCGGTCATGAGGAACAGGACGAGGACGGCCGACATCGTCATCGGGGCGCCGGTGACCAGGTGCGCGACGCCGTAGGCGCCGAGGGTGGCCAGGATGATGACCGCGCCGCCCATCGTGGGCGTGCCGCGCTTGGTGTGGTGCGACGTGGGTCCGTCGTCGCGGATGAACTGGCCGTAGCCGCGGCGCACCAGGAACCGGATGTACAGCGGGGTGCCGAACAGGGTCAGGACCAGGGCCACCGCCGCCGAGGTGAGGACGGCCCTCATCGGTCGCCCTCCTCGGCCCCGGACGCCGGGTGGGAGGGCGCGTCGGCCCCCTGCTCGTGCACGGCCTCCACAGTGGCAGCAGCCGGGGCCGCGTCGGCGGCGACACGCTCCCCGAGCCAGCGCAGCCCGCTGTCGCGAGAGGACTTCAGCAGCACGACGTCACCGGCGCGCAGCTCGGCGCGCAGCAGCTCGAGGGCGGCCTCGGCGTCGGCGACCCACACCGACTCCTCCCCCCACGAGCCCTCCATCACCGCGCCGGTGTGGATCGGCCGCGCGCCCTCCCCCACGGCGACGACGCGGGAGACGTCGAGCCGGACGGCCAGCCGGCCGAGCTCGTCGTGCAGGCGCACCGACTCGTCACCGAGCTCGAGCATGCCGCCGAGCACGGCCCAGGTGCGACCCTCCGGACGGCGCATCTGCACCAGCGCCTTGAGCGCGGCGCGCATCGAGTCGGGGTTGGCGTTGTAGGCGTCGTTGACGACCGTGACGCCGTCCGCGCGGTGGGTGACCTCCATCCGCCAGCGGCTCGAGGCGCGCGCGGAGGTCAGCAGGTCTGCCACCTGCTCGACGGTGCCGCCGAGCAGGAGCGCGACGGCGGCGGCCGACAGGGCGTTGGCGACGTGGTGCTCGCCGTGCAGCCCGAGGCTCACCGGTGCGCGTCCGGACGCCTCGGGCAGCTCGCTCACCAGCTCGAACGACGCGCGTCCCTCGTCGTCCAGGACGACGTGGTCAGCACGCACCTGGGCGCCGGAGGCGGCGACCAGACCCGTCCCGACCACGCGCGCGCCGACCCGGTCGGCGTGCTCGCGCATCGCGGCCACGCGGTGGTCGTCGAGGTTGAGCACGGCGGTGCCCTCGGGCGTGAGCGCCTGCACCAGCTCGGACTTGGCGGCCTGGACCGCCTCGACCGAGCCGAACTCGCCCGCGTGCGCCCACCCGACGTTGAGCACCACCGAGACGTCCGGCGGCGCGATGGTGCAGAGGTACTCGAGGTGGCCGGCGCCACGCGCCCCCATCTCGACGACGAGGTACCGGGTGCCGGGCCCGGTGCGGCAGACCGTGAGCGGCACACCGATCTCGGAGTTGTAGGACTCCTGCGCGGCGACCGTGGGACCCAGGCCGGCCAGCACGTGCGCCATCAGGTCCTTGGTGCTGGTCTTGCCGGACGAGCCGGTGACGGCGACGACGGTGAGGTCGTGCCCCGCGGCCTCGACGACGTCGCGCGCGAGCAGCCCGAAGGCGGTCTCGGTGTCGTCGACCACGAGCTGCGCCACCGGGACGTCGACCTCGCGCTGCACCAGCGCAGCCACCGCACCCGCGGCGTGGGCGGCGCCGACGAAGTCGTGGCCGTCGGCGTGCTCCCCGGCACGGGCGACGTACAGCCCGCCGGGGCCGCACAGCCGCGAGTCGGTGACGACCGGGCCGTCGACGACCAGCGCCTCGGCCTCGGCCGGGGACGTGCCGGGCGGCAGGACGAGGCGCCCGGCGGTGGCGGTGACCACCTCGTGCAGTGTCAGCGGGATCACCGGGCACCGCCCGCGGTGCCCGCGCCGGCGAGCAGCCGCTCGAGCACCTCGCGGTCGTCGAACGGGTGCACCGTGCCGGCGACCTCCTGACCGGTCTCGTGCCCCTTGCCGGCCACCAGCAGGGTGCCGCCCGCCGCGGCCCGCGCGTGGTCGAGCGCCGCCGCGACCGCCTCGGCGCGGTCCGCGACCTCGAGCACGGTGACCGTCCTGCCGCCCTGGGCGGCGGCTGCCTCCCGCGCGCCGACGAGGACGGCCGCGCGGATGGCGGCGGGGTCCTCCGAGCGCGGGTTGTCGTCGGTGACGACGACGACGTCGGCCTCCTGCGCCGCCGCGGCGCCCATCGCAGCCCGCTTGCCCGGGTCGCGGTCGCCGCCGGCACCGAGCACGACGACCAGCGGCCCGCTCGTGCGCCGCCGGAGCGCGCGCAGCGCCACCGCGACCGCCCGCGGGGTGTGGGCGTAGTCGACCACCGCCAGCGGCGCGGCCGGGTCGTGGACCGGGGCGGGCACGACCTGCATCCGACCGGGGACGCCGGCAGCGCCGGCCAGGCCGGCGGAGACCTCGTCGGCGCCCAGCCCGGCGAGGGTGAGGACGAGCGCGGCGACGGCGGTGTTGGCGACGTTGAACTCGCCCGGGAGCGGGCTGGTGAGCGCCCAGCCGTCGGCGGCCGCGGCACCGGCGGCGCCGGTCGCGGACCGGAGCACGAAGGTCGTCCCCGCGCCGTCCGCGGCCGGCGCGAGCTGCTCCGCCCGGTGGTCGGCGGGGGCCGACGGGTCGTCGCAGGCCGGGGTCGCGACCGTCACGACCGGCACCCCGGCGGCGCGCGCGTCACCGGCCAGGCGGCGGCCCCACGCGTCGTCGACGCAGACGACGGCCTGCTCGCACCGCTGCGGGACGAACAGCGAGGCCTTGGCGGCGTAGTAGTGCTCGAGGTCGGGGTGGAAGTCGAGGTGGTCCTGGCTCAGGTTCGTGAAACCCGCGACGTCGTAACGGATCCCGTCGACCCGGTGCAGCGCGAGGGCGTGGCTCGAGACCTCCATCGCGCACGCGTCGACCTGCTGCTCGCGCATCACGGCGAGCAGCGCCTGCAGGTCGGTCGACTCCGGGGTGGTGCGCACGCTCGGCACCCGCCGGTCGGCGATCCGGGTCTCGACCGTGCCCACCAGCCCGGTGGTGCGGCCGGACGCCCTCAGCGCCGACTCGAGCAGGTAGCAGGTGGTGGTCTTCCCGTTCGTCCCGGTGATGCCGAGCATCACCAGGTCGTCGGCTGGCCGGCCGTAGACCTCGGCCGCCACCTCGCCCAGCACCCCGCGCGGGTCGGGTGCGACGAGCAGCGGCACGCCGGCGGTCCCGCCGAGCAGGTCGAGGCCCACCGGGTCGGTGAGGACGGCCACGGCGCCCTGCCGCACCACCTGGTCGACGAACCGGGCGCCGTGCACGGTCGAACCCGGCAGCGCGGCGTAGAGGTCACCGGGACGCACCGCCCGCGAGTCGTGGGTGACCCCGCTCAGGACGGGGTCGGACGCCGCCGGTCCGGACGCGTCCGCGCGCACCTCGCCACCGGCGGCGGACGCGATCGCCGACAGCCTCACCCCCGGGACGGCCAGCGGCCGCGGAGGACCGGCCGCGGCGGCCACCGGACCCGTCGTGACGGGGTCGGGCGGAGCGGCGGGCACGGCGTCGAGGCTACTCACTCCCACGTGAGCGGGTACGGCGTGGCCCGGGTCCCCGTGGGGGGGATGCCGAGGTCCTGCAGCGCGAACGACATGACGTCCTTGAACACCGGCGCGGCCACCGTCCCGCCGTAGTACCCGTTGGTGGGCCGCTGGATCACCACGGCCACGACGATCTTCGGGTCGTCGGCGGGCGCCATGCCGATGAACGAGCCGGTGTAGCCGCTGTACCCGCCCGGACCGGGCGCCTGGGCGGTACCCGTCTTGCCGGCGATCCGGTAGCCGGGGATCGCGGCGTTGCCGCCGGTGCCCTCGTCGACCGCGCTCTCCAGCATCGTGCGCACCGCGGCGGCCGTCTCCGGGCTCACCACCTGCGTGGCCCGGGATGCCGGCGCCTCGTCGAACAGCCCGTCGTCGCCGGCGACGCCGTCGACCAGCCGCGGGGTCATCCGCACGCCGTCGTTGCCGATCGTGGCGAAGACGTTCGCCGCCTGCAGCGCGTTGGTGGACACGCCCTGGCCGAAGAGGATCGCGAACTGCTGGCGACCGTCCCAGTCGTCCGGCTGGGCCAGGATGCCCCTGCTCTCGCCGGGGAACTCGAGCCCGCTCGGCTGCCCGATGCCGAACCGGGTGAGGTAGTCGTGGCGCTGCTGCTTGGTGAGCATCTGGCCGGCCTGCACCGTGCCGGTGTTGGACGACTCCGCGAGCACGCCCGCGAAGGTGCGCTTCTGGACGCCGTGCTCGTGGGAGTCCTTGAAGGTCTGCCCGTTCTCGGTCGTGTAGCGGTAGGGCACCTCGAACTGGGTGGTCGGCGTGACCAGCCCCTCCTCGAGCACCGCGGCCGCGGTGACGACCTTGGCGGTGGAGCCGGGCTCGAACACGTCCGACAGCGCGCGGGAGCCGCGGTCCGCGGCGTCGGAGGCGCCCGGGTCGTTGGGGTCGACCGACGGCGACTCGGCGAGCGCCAGGATGTTGCCGGTCTCCACCTCGATCGCGATCGCCGCACCCCACTCGGCCCTGGACGCCGCCACCTGGGCCGTCACCGACTGCTGGGCGTACCACTGCAGGTCGCGGTCGATCGTCAGGCGGACGTTGCGACCGTCGACCGCCGGCTGCTCGGCCATGTCGCCGGTGGGGATCATCTGGCCGTCGCGGCCGCGCTCGAAGTTGCGCGAGCCGTCGGTGCCGGCCAGGACGTCGTCGAGGCTGCCCTCGATACCCGCCTGCCCCGCGCCGTCGGCCCCGGTGAAGCCGAGCAGGTTGCCCGCGACCGCGCCCGCCGGGTACGACCGCACGCTGGTCTTCTCGCCGTAGAGGCCCGGCACCCGCAGCTGCTGGATCTCCCGCCACGTCTCGGGCGTGACGCCCTTGGCCACGTAGGCGAACCTGGAGTCGCCCGTGAGGGCGTACCGCACCGTCGCCTCGTCCTGCCCGGTGATGGCGGCGATGTCGGCCGCCGCGCCCTCGACGCCGGTGCCACCGCCGCCGTGCTCGCTGCCGGTGTACACCGGCACCAGGGTCTGGTCGACGGTGATGTTGCGACGCTCGACGTTGGAGGCCAGCACCACGCCGTCGGCGTCGGTGATCTGTCCGCGGTCGGCCACCAGCGTGGTGGTGACCAGCCGGTTGCCGAGGGCCTCGCTCGCCAGGGTCGAGGCGTCCAGTCCCTGCATCTGCACGAGCCGGGCCGCGAACAGGCTGAGCACCACCAGGACGAGCAGCACGAAGCCGCGCGCGCGGCGGTCGTGGCGGACCGGACGCGGGTGGGGACGGCCGCGCGCGGCGGGCGGTGCGGCGGCCGGTGCCCGCCGCGGCGCGGGGACGGCCCCCCGGGACGCGGTCCGGGCGCTCGACGCCTTCCCCGCGCCCGACGCCTTCGCGCCGGTGGCCTTCCCCCGCGCGTCGGGCGCGCGTCGTGGCGACGGCGCGCGACCTGAGGCCGTCCGCGACCCGGTGCCCGTGGTCGCGCCGCGCTGGGGGGCCTTGGGCCGGGAGGGCCGGCGGGTGGGGCCGGTGAGGGTCACGGCGTGGCCGCCGTCCCGCCGCCGCCCACGCCGACGGCGCCGTCGCCGACGGGCGGGGCGGCCGGGTCGACCGGCGCGGTGCCGGCGGAGTCACCCGTCCCGGCCGCACCCGTCCCGGCCGCGGCCTGAGCCGCGGCGGCGCGGTCGGCCTCGGCCCGGATCCGGGCGGCCTCGGCCTGGGCGGCCTGCTCGGCGGTGGCCGGCGCCTGCGGCACGACGTCGAGCCCGGCGGCAGGGATGGACGCCGCAGCCGGGGCGGTGCCGGCGTCGGCCGGGGCCGGGGAACCGAGCACGGTGCCGTCGCTCATCCGGATGAAGGCCGGGTTGACGTTGGGGACCATCCCGAGGTCGCGGGCGCGGTCGGACAGCACGGCCGGCGAGGCCCGGACGGCGAGCTGCTCGCTGAGGTCCTGCTCGTCCTCGGTGAGCTGCACCTGCCGGCTCTCCAGGACGTGCTCGGTGTACGCACCGCGTGACAGCACGATGTTGATGACGAGCACGCCGAGCAGGCTGGCCACCAGGACGGCGGCGCAGAGCGCGGCGAACGGCAGCCGCAGGCGCGTGGACGCGGGCGGGGCGAGCAGGGTGAGCCGGGGGCGCGGCGCGGGGGTGGCCGGGCGCGCACGGCGGACGGCGGACGCCACCCGGGCGCGGGCGGCGGCTGCCGGGCTCACGCCGCCACCTCGTCCGGACGCAGCCGCTCGGCCGCACGCAGGCGCACCGAGGCGGCCCGCGGGTTGGTCTCCTGCTCCGGCGCGGGCGCGGTCTCGGCGCCCCGGGTGAGCAGGCGGAAGGTCGGGGCGTGCTCCGGCAGCTCGACGGGCAGGCCCAGCGGCGCGGTGCTGGTGGTGCGGGCGGCGAGCACCTGCTTGGTGAGGCGGTCCTCGAGCGAGTGGTACGACATCACGACGACGCGCCCGCCGACGGCGAGGGCGCGCACGGCCGCCGGCAGGGCGCGCTCGAGCGCCTCGAGCTCGCCGTTGACCTCGATCCGCAGCGCCTGGAAGGTGCGCTTGGCGGGGTTGCCGCCGGTGCGCCGGGTGGCGGCCGGGACGCTGGCGCGGACCAGGTCGACCAGGCGCGCGCTGGTGGTGAACGGGGCTGCGGCGCGCTCGCGCACGACGGCGTCGGCGATCCGGCGGGCGAACCGCTCCTCGCCGTAGCTGCGCAGGATCCGGGCCAGGTCGGCCGCCGGGTAGGTGTTGAGCACGTCGGCGGCGGTGCGGCCGCGGGACTGGTCCATCCGCATGTCCAGCGGCGCGTCGTGGCTGTAGGAGAAGCCGCGGTCGGTCTCGTCCAGCTGGAGCGAGGAGACCCCGAGGTCGAGCAGCACGCCCTGCACCGCCGGCAGCCCGAGACCGGCGAGCACCTGCTCGATCTCGTCGTAGACGGCGTGCACGAGGCTCACGCGCTCGCCGAAGACCGCGAGCCGGCGGCCGGCCAGCTCGATCGCCTGCGGGTCGCGGTCGATGCCGACCAGGCGCGCCCGCGGGCAGCGCCGCAGCAGCGCCTCGCTGTGGCCGCCCATGCCGAGGGTGGCGTCGACGACGACCGCTCCGGGCTCCTCGAGCGCGGGCGCGAGCAGCGCGACGCAGCGGTCGAGCAGCACGGGCACGTGGCGCGCTGCGGCATCGGGGGACATCTCGACCCTTCACGTGGTGCGGGTGCGCCGTCGGTCCGGGCGGCTGCCCGGGGTCCACGGCGCGGGGGAAGTGGGACGTGCGCGTGTGGGGGAAGGGGGGTCGCAGTCGTCGCCGGGTCGCGTCCGGCGAGGTCCTGGGCGAGGCCCGTCCGGCCTGGTCTCCCTCCGTCCGCGCGCCCTGGCACCGGGGAAGGTGCGCCAGGACAGGCGGTCGGCTGGAGACCGGGTCGGACGGACGGCGGGCGGTCGTGCTGGTGGCCCGAGGTGCGGTGGTGGTCAGAACAGGCCGGGGACCACCTCCTCCGCGGTCGTGGCGAAGGCGTTCTCCTGCTCGGACAGGTAGGTCTCCCAGGCCGGGGCGTCCCAGATCTCGACCCGCGAGCCGGCACCGATGACGGTGACGTCGCGGTCGAGGTGGGCGTAGGTGCGCAGCTGGGCCGGGATGGTGATCCGGCCCTGCTTGTCGGGCAGCTCGTCGTAGGCGCCGGACAGCAGCACCCGCAGGTAGTCGCGGGCCTGCTTGCTGGCGGTCGGCGCCTGGCGCAGCTGCTCGTGCATCCGCGCGAACTCGGCGGAGGTGAACACGTACAGGCACCGCTCCTGTCCACGGGTCACGACCAGGCCGGGGGCCAGCTGGTCGCGGAACTTCGCCGGGAGGATCAGCCGGCCCTTGTCGTCCAGACGCGGGGAGTGCGTGCCGAGGAACACCGGCGCCCCTCCCCTCTGTCCGGTCGGAGCCCCCCTGCGCTCCAACGTCCTCCACATTACCCCACTTCACTCCACGGTCAATGCGTCTTCGGCCATGTCGTCCCCGGACTTGAGGCGTCGTCGCAGGTCAGATCGGTGGAGCGGGGTGGAGGGCGGGTGGAGGACCAGGTGGCCCCCACGGTCACCGAGCAGGTCCTTCCCGGGCCGGGCGACAGCCAGAGACGTCGTCCGCGTGCTCAGGCCGACCAGCGAGCCGCCTCCCGGCGCGGTCCCGGGCGGGACGAGGTGGTGCCGGTGGGGCGATGTGGAGGGGGCCTCGCGCCCGCGGATCACGGGTTGGCATCCGCCTCCCCCCCGGCGGCGGCGTCGCGTACCGTCACCTGCAGCAGATCCGGACCGCCCGACCGGTGGTCACCGACATCAGCCGAACAGGGCCGACCAGCTGGAGGAACCAGGCGTGACGACGACCGGGACAGCGCCCACGACGCTGGACGACCTGGCGGCGACCGCCGGCGAGGTCCAGTCGGCGATCGAGTCGGTGATCGAGGGCAAGACCGCGGTGGTGCGCACCGCCATCGCCGTCCTGCTGGCCCAGGGCCACCTGCTGGTCGAGGACGTGCCCGGCGTGGGCAAGACCATGCTGGCCAAGGCGCTGGCGCGCTCGATCGACTGCTCCGTGCGCCGGATCCAGTTCACCCCGGACCTGCTGCCCAGCGACATCACCGGCGTCTCGATCTACAACCAGGAGACCCGCGACTTCGAGTTCAAGCCGGGCGCGGTCTTCGCCAACGTGGTGGTGGGCGACGAGATCAACCGCGCCTCCCCGAAGACCCAGTCCGCGCTGCTGGAGTGCATGGAGGAGCGCCAGGTCACCGTCGACGGCATCACGTACTTCCTCGAGCCGCCGTTCATCGTGGTCGCGACGCAGAACCCGATCGAGATGGAGGGCACCTACCCGCTGCCCGAGGCCCAGCGCGACCGGTTCATGGCCCGCCTGTCCATGGGGTACCCGTCGTCGTCGTCCGAGATCGACATGCTCGACTCGCGCGACGAGTCCGACCCGCTCGACGCGCTGGAGCCGGTGGCCGACGCCGCCACCGTCCGCTCCCTGATCGAGGTGGTCAAGGGCGTGCACGCCTCCCCCGCCGTGAAGCAGTACCTCGTCGACCTGGTGACGGCCACCCGCCAGCACCCGGACCTGCGGCTCGGCGCCAGCCCGCGCGCCAGCCTGCAGCTGCTGCGGCTCGGCCAGGCGCAGGCCGCTCTCGACGGCCGCGACCACGTCCTGCCGGACGACCTCAAGCAGCTCTCCGGCACCGTGCTGTCGCACCGCCTGCTCCCCACGGCCGACGCCCAGCTCGCGCGGCGCTCGGTCGACGACGTCCTCACCGAGGTGCTGGCCCGCGTCCCGGTGCCGGCCGGCGCGCGCTGACCGCGAGGACGGCGATGGACCCCCGGGCGAGCGCTCCGCGCGGTGCCCAGCCGCCCGCGAGGCCCGGCTACCCCGGCGCCCCCTCCGGCGCGGGCGCGGTCGACCCGCGCACGGGCCAGCGCGCCAAGCGGCTCGACGTCAGCGCCATCCCGGCCGCCCTGTCCGGCCTGACCCTGCGCGGCCGCGCGTTCCTCGCCGCGGGGGTCGCCACCGCCGCCTGCTCGGTGGTGCTCGGCCAGCGCGACCTCCTGCGCGTGGCCGTCCTGCTCGTGGCCGTCCCGCTGGTGAGCGTGCTGGTCGTGGCCCGGGCGCGCTACCGCGTGCAGCTGGCCCGCACCGTCTCCCCCGGCCGCGTCAACGCCGGCACGTCGGCGTCGGTGCGGCTCGAGCTGGCGAACCTGTCCGGCCTGCCCACCGGCGTGCTCCTCGCCGAGGAGCAGCTGCCCTACGTCCTCGGCGCCCGCCCGCGGTTCGTCGTCGACCGGCTCGACCCGGGACGGCGGGCGGCGGTGTCGTACACGCTGCGCAGCGAGGTCCGCGGCCGCTGGGAGATCGGGCCCGTGCGGCTGCGGCTCACCGACCCGTTCGGCATGTGCGAGGTCGGACGCTCGTTCACGGCCACCGACCCGCTCGTCGTGGTCCCGCGGGTGCACCCGCTGCTCCCGCTGCGCGCGGCGGGCAGCTGGCGGGGCGCGGGCGACTCGGTGATCCGCACCGCCGCCGCGTCCGGCGAGCACGACCTGGCCACCCGGGAGTACCGCTACGGCGACGACCTGCGCCGCGTGCACTGGCGCAGCACGGCCCGCCGCGGCGAGCTGATGGTGCGCCGCGACGAGCAGCCGCACCAGATGCAGGCCACCGTCCTGATCGACCGCCGCGCCGTCGGGCACCGCGGAGAGGGCCCGGCGTCCTCGTTCGAGTGGCTGGTCAGCGCGGCGGCCTCGGTCTGCCACCTGCTGGTCGACGCCGGCTACGGCGTGCGCCTGGTGAGCGACGACCTCGAGACCGGCTGGACCGGCCGCGAGCACGTCGGCGGCGTCGGGGCGCTGCTCGACCGGCTGGCCGTGATCGAGCTCGGCGGCCCCGGCGAGCTGCCGGCGGCCACCTCGCTGCTGGCCCGCGCCGGTGGTGACGGGCTCGTGGTCGCGCTGCTCGGCGAGATCGGCCCCGGGGAGGCGCACCCGCTCGCGGCGCTGGCCAAGCAGGGCACCACCGGCGTCGCCCTGGTGCTGCGCACGACGTCGTGGGCCGTGCTCCCCCCGCGACGGGCCGGTGAGATCGACACCGCGCGGGGGAAGGCGGTCGGCACCCTCGAGGTCGGCGGCTGGTCCTGCATCGAGGTCGACGCCCGCACGAGCGTCCCGCACGCGTGGGAGCGGCTCGTGGCCCGGCACGCGGCCCGGCAGAGCAGCGGCGTGGCCGGCGGCGGGGTGCGGTCGTGACCCGGCCCGTGCGCGCTCGGCTGGTGGCGCTGCTGGCCGTGCTGCTGTCGGCCACCACCTTCTTCCCGCTCGTCGACGGCGTGGTCTGGCTGGTCGAGCTGGGCGTCGTGCTGGTGCTCGGGTCGCTCGCCGCCGCGGCCGCCCACCGCCTCCTCGGCGACAGCGCCGGCGCGGTGGCGGGCCTGCTCGCGTCGGCGCTGGCCCTCACCTGGGTCTACGCGCTGCCGGAGGCGTTCCTCGGCCTGCTGCCGGGCACCGAGACGGTGCAGCGGTTCGTCGACCTCGCCGTGCAGGGCGGCGAGACGATCGCGTCGTCGGCGGCGCCGGCACCGGCGACGCCCGGCCTGCGGATGGTCGTCGTCGCCGGTCTGGCCCTGGTGTGGTGGACCGTCGACCTCGTGGCCGTGGTGCTGCGGCGCCCCGCCGTCGCCGGGCTGGCCCTGCTCGCCGTCTACTGCGTCCCCACGGCGCTGGTGCGCAGCGGGCTGCCGTGGTGGTGGTTCGTGCTCGCCGCGGCCGGCTACCTGATCCTGGTGGCGTCCGACGCCCAGGAACGGGTCTCGCGCTGGGGTCGCGTCGTGGGCAGCTCGGGCTCCGGCGACGTGGAGGAGCGCGCCTCGTTGTCGGCCACCGGCCGCAGGGTCGGCGCGCTCGCCCTCGCCGCGGCCGTGGTGGTGCCGGCGCTGGTGCCAGGGCTCTCGGAGAGCCTGCTGCCGGCGGGCAACCTGCCCGGCAACGGCCCCGGCGACGGGACGATCGCCGTGCTCAACCCGATCCTGTCGCTGCGCGACGACCTCACCGCCAACGACGACGTCACGGTGCTGGAGTACACGACCGAGGACCCCACGCCCGACCCGCTGCGGCTGGTGACGGTCGACTCCTTCGACGGCGACACCTGGCAGCCCACCTACGGCGACATCGACCGCGACCAGCGCGCCGCCGGGAGCTTCCCGGCCCCGCCCGGCCTGGCCGCGTCTGCGGGCGCGACCCAGGCCCGTACCTCGATCCGGATCGACGCGCTGCGGCAGGGCTGGCTCCCCACGCCCTACCCGCCGACCCGGATCGACATCATCGGCAACTGGCTCTACGACGAGACCACCCTCAACGTCGTCGGCGACGACGTGCAGACCACCGAGGGCCTGCGCTACTCCGTGCTGCACCTGCTGGTCGAGCCGGACCCGGAGGTGCTCGCCGCCGCCGGACCGGCCCCGGCGGACATCGTCACCCGCTGGACGTCGCTGCCCGCCGGGACGCCCGAGACCATCGCGAGCACGGCGCTGACGGTGGCCGGCGAGGGCACCCAGCTCGACCAGGCCACACGGCTGCAGAGCTGGTTCCGCAGCGGCGGCGGCTTCTCCTACTCGCTGGACGCCCCGCCGGAGAACGGCTCCTCCGCGGTCGCCGACTTCCTCGACCGCCGCAGCGGGTACTGCGTCCACTTCGCCTCGGCGATGGCGCTGATGGCCCGCTCGCTCGGCATCCCCGCCCGGGTGGCCGTCGGGTGGCTGCCCGGCGAGCAGGTCGAGCCCGGCACCTACCGGGTGTCGCAGCAGGACGCCCACGCCTGGCCCGAGCTGTACTTCGAGGGCGTCGGGTGGATGCGGTTCGAGCCGACCCCGGCGACCCGGGCGGGCACCGTGCCCGGCTGGGCCGCCCCCACCGGTCCCGAGCCCACCGAGGCACCGACGACGGCCGCGCCGTCCACGTCCGCGTCGGCGAACGCGCCCACCGCGCCGCGCGACGCCGAGGGCGGGGGCGCCACCACCGACCGCGACCTGCTCACCGTCCTGCGCGCGATCCCCTGGCGGGTCGTCGTCGCGCTGCTCCTGGTGCTCGCGGTGCTGGCCGCCCCGGCGGTGACCGCCGTCGTGGTCCGGCGACGGCGCTGGTCGAGGGCGACCACCCCGGCCGCCCGGGCCGAGGTGGCCTGGACGACGCTCGTCGAGGAGCTCGGTGACCGCGGCCTGCACGTGCCCGCCGCGCTCACCGTCCGGCAGGCGACCGAGGTCGTCACCGACGGGCTCGGCGCCGAGGCGACCACCTCGATGCGCCGGATCGCGCGCTCGGTGGAACGGCAGCGGTACGCACCGCCGCCCGGCACCGGCCTGCTACGACGGGCACCGGCACGCGACGACGCACCGCTGGCGGTCCTCGACCTGGACGCGCCGCCGGCCCTGCTGTCGACGCAGGCGGGCACGGGCGACCAGCTGAGCGACCACGGGCTGCGGCACGACGTCCGGGTGGTCGTGCGTGCCGTCGGCGAGCAGCGCCCGGACGGCGACACCTGGCGGGCCCGGCTCGTGCCGCGCTCCGGCACCGCCCACCTGCGGACCGCGCTGCAGCGGTTCGGGCTCGCCGCGGACCGGTGGGACCGCACGGTCACGAGCCGGTTCAGCCGGCGGCGACCGCGCGGCTGAGCGTCGGTCGGTCCTCCGGCGGCGTCAGGCGAAGGTGGGCGTCGGGACCTCGGACGCGGCGCAGGCGCGGTCGCGGCCGGCCCGCTTGGCGGCGTAGAGCGCGAGGTCCGCGGCCTTGAGCAGCTCGTCGAAGTCCACGGCCTCGGGCGGCAGCGCGGCGACGCCGGCCGACATCGTGATGGGCAGCCCGGCGACCAGCTCGGACCGCATGTCGGCGAGCATCCGGTCGGCGACGACCATCGACTGCTCCTCGGTCTGGCCGGGCAGCAGGACGAGGAACTCCTCGCCGCCGAGCCGGTAGACCATGTCGAACACCCGCAGGGTGCGGCGCATCCGGTAGGCGACCTCGCGCAGGACGACGTCGCCGACGTCGTGGCCGTGCTCGTCGTTGACCCGCTTGAAGTGGTCGAGGTCGCACATGATGAGCGAGACGGGCGCGCCGATCAGCTTGGCCTGGGCGGCCGCTTCGGTGAAGCGCCCGTGCAGGGCCTTGCGGTTGAACAGGCCGGTCAGCTGGTCGACGACGGCGTCGCCGCGAGAGGCCATCTCGGCCGACTGCAGCGTGACCGCCACCGCGACCAGGCTGGCCATCACCGCGAGGTACATCGCGACGCCGACGACAGGCGGGGTGGTGGGCGGCGGGGCGAGCCGCTGGGCGCCGAGCACGACGGCCACCGACATCAGCAGCACCACGACGACGCCGACGACGACGACCTCCTTGCGGTACCGCGCCGCCAGCATCAGCGTCGGGACCGCCAGGGTCACGAGCATCGGACTGGTGGCGCCGCCGGTACCGAGGGCGCCCAGGGCGAGGATCGCCGCGAGCGCCCACAGGCTGAGGAACGCCGGGACCTCGGGGTGCGTCGTGCGCCGCGAGACCTTCTCCAGGACGACCAGCACGGTCACCGAGGCCAGGACGAGGATCGCGAGCCAGGGCCCGTACCAGAACGAGGCGAGCAGGCTGGCGGCGCCGAGGGTGGCACCCTGGATGCGACGGGCCGTGCGGACGCGGTCGTTCATGTCCACGAACCGCATCCGGGCCATCTCCGTGGGGCACAGCCACCCCGCGAGGGCGCTGCGCGCCGTCGACACCTCTGCGTGCATAGGGGCGTTTCGGCACGGTGCGGGCGCACCTTGACGACCTGGTGGGAACGCCGGTGGTGTGCGTCACCCGGCCGGAGCAGGCTCCCTGCCCAGCGGTGGTTCAGCGACGGGTGAGGCGTCGGTCGGGAGGGGCGGTCAGCGCCACTCGCCGCGACGGCGCTCCCAGCGCTCCTCGAGCCGCTCCATGAAACCGCGACCGCTGCCGGCTGCGGCCTGCCGGCTGCCGCGACGACGGGGGCGGGTGCTGCCGTCCTCGGCCACGACGCCGACCGGTCCGGCGGAGGCGGCCTTCGGGCGGGAGAACGCGTAGGTGGCGCCGCCGAGCATCACCAGGAAGCCCGGGATCGCGAGCCAGATGATCTGGGACGTCACGGCCAGCACGAGCAGCCCGAGGCCGGCGACGACGCCGAGGCCACCGAGGACCATCCGGTGCCCGGCGCGGGGGCCGCGGCTGGAACCGCGCATGGCGGAGGCGAACTTCGGGTCGTCCTGCAGGAGCTGCTGCTCCATCTGCGAGAGCAGCTGCTCCTCGTGGTCGGACAGTGGCACGGTGCCTCCTGGAGTCGTGCGCACCTGCGGTTCGCGCCGGGTGTTGCCCTCATGGTAGGTCGCCACCGTGCGGAGTGAAACCCGAACCCCGCAGCCCGTGGACGACCGGCCCCGAAAGGGCAACGAGCGGCCCCCTCCGGCGGTTCCGTCGCGGGCCCGACGAGGGGGCGTCCGGCCGCTCACCGGTCAGAGCGCGGGCGGTGCGTCACCGTCCTCGCGCGGACCCTCCTGGCGCGGTGACCGGGGCCGACGGGAGCCGTCTCCCCGCTCCAGCAGCGAGGCCGGACGCACGCTGTGCGACCCGAACCTGGCCACCGCGCGGTCACCGGCCTGCTCGGCCTCGCGCCACCCCTGCGGACGCTCGTCGAGCATCAGCTGGCGGTGCTGGCCGCCGGCCTCGACCAGGCCCTCGACCCGGACACCGACGAGCCGGATCCGGGCCCGCTCGAGGTGCAGTGCCTCGTAGAGGCCGCGCGCCGTGGCGTAGACCTCGCGGGCCACGTCGGTGGTCTGGGGCAGCGTGCGCGAGCGGGTGATCGTGGTGAAGTCCGCGAACCGCACCTTGAGCGCCACCGTGCGCCCGGACATCCCCGCGCGACGCAGCCGCCGGGCCGTGCGCTCGCTGAGACGCAGCAGCTCGCGCAGCACCACCTGCGGGTCGTCGACGTCGGTGCCGAAGGTCTCCTCTGCGCCGATGCTCTTCTCGGCGACCTCGCGCACCACGGCGCGGGTGTCGCGTCCCCAGGCGAGCTCGTGGAGGTGGGTGCCGGAGGCCCGGCCCAGGGCGCGGACGAGGGTGGCGCGGGGGGTGTGCGCGATCTCGCCGACGGTGCGCAGACCGAGCCGGTGCAGCTGCTCGGCGGTCTTCTCCCCCACACCCCACAGGGCACCGACGGGCAGCGGGTGCAGGTACTCGATCGTCTGCGCGGCGGGGACGACCAGGAGCCCGTCCGGCTTGCACCGCGACGACGCGAGCTTCGCGACGAACTTGGTGGACGCCACCCCGACCGAGCAGGTGATCCGCTGCTCGTGCTCCACCTGCGCGCGGATGCGCTGGGCGATCTCGGTGGGGCTGCCGAGCCGGCGCACGGCACCGGAGACGTCGAGGAACGCCTCGTCGAGGCTGAGCGGCTCGACCTCGGGGGTGACGGAGCGGAACACCTCCATCACGTTCCTCGACACCTCGGAGTAGCGCGCGTGGTCCGGGGCGATCACGTGGGCGGACGGGCACAGCCGCCGCGCCCGGGCCATCGGCATCGCCGAGTGGACGCCCATCCGCCGCGCCTCGTAGGTGGCCGACAGCACCACGCCCCGGCCGCCGCCCGCGCCCACGATCACCGGCTGACCGCGCAGCTCCGGCCGGTCGATCAGCTCGACCGAGGCGTAGAAGGCGTCCATGTCGACGTGCAGCACCGTGCACCCGGTGTCGTCGGTGCCGAGCCCCTGGCCCTCGCGGCGGCCGTCGAGCCAGCCGCCGGTGCGTCCGAGCTGGTCGCGGCTCATGACGATCCCCGGTCAGCCGTGGCGGGCACCGTGGGCGGCGTGCACGTGGAGCTGGGCCGCGACGTCGAGGAACGCCTCGCTGCTGGCGGCCAGCTGCTCCAGCCGCAGCAGCAGGGTCTCGGCGCCGCCCTCCTCGGCGAGCGCGGACCGCGGGACGAGATCGGTGAAGACCCGCAGCCCCTCCGCCGCGAGCACCTGGAAGCCGCTGCCCTCCAGCAGGGCGGTGACGCCGTCGAGGTCGAACCGGCGCAGGAGCGGGTCGCCGGGGCCCCACCGGCCGTCGGGGTCGGTGAGCACGTGCGTGGCCGCGCGCAGGTGACCGGAGGCGACCCGCGCGAGGACGGCGGCGTGACGCTGCGCCACCACGAGGCTGAGCCGGCCCCCCGGCCGCAGCGCCTCGCGGGCGGCGACCAGCGCCTGCGCCGGGTCGTCGACGACCTCGAGCACGCCGTGGCACAGGACGAGGTCGACGCTGCCGGCCGCGACGAGCTCGGCGAGGTTCTCCGCGTCTCCCTGCACCCCGCGCAGCCGGTCGGCCACGCCGTTCTCGGCCGCGCGACGCGCCAGCGCGGCCAGCGCGTCGGGGCTGGGGTCGACGACGGTGACGCGGTGGCCCGCGGTCGCGAGCCGGACCGCTTGGCCACCGGTTCCGCCTCCGAGGTCGAGGACGTCGCGCGCCAGGGCCGCGGCAGGGACGCCGGTGTCGGCCTCGCTCGAGGAGGTGTCGGCGGCTGGACCGCACTGCGCGAGCAACCGGTCGATGCCGGCGGCGAGCACGGGCGGGTGGTCCACGCGGTCCAGCCTAGTGACGGGGTACGGCCGTCGTGACCCGCCGAGCCGGTCACCGGCCCGAGCTGCCGGGGCTGGAGTGCCACAGCATCCGCGGTGCCGCCCGGCGGAGGCGGCGCTGCTCGGCGTCGGCCTCGGACTGCTGCACCTGCCCGCGGGTGGCACGGACGTCGTCCCCGGCCGGACGCACGTCGGCGTACGGGGACTGCTTGAACCCGCTGACGTGCACCAGCACCCGGCGCCGGCGTGGCTCGACGTCCGGCGTGCGCGCGGCGGTCGCCGCCGGCTGCCGGACCGGCGCCTGCGCGGGGCGGCCACCCGGCTCGCCGCTCTCGAGCGGTGGCGGTGCACCGGTGCGGGCGGCGACGGCGAGCCGCCGCCGGGCCGCCTCCGCGCGCTCGGCCTCGGGACCCTGCGCGTCGGCCGGGCCGCGGTCGTCGCCGTCGTCGCGGACCGTGCCGGGCACCCGGGCCGGACCGTCGTCGCGGACGAACCCGGCCGGTTCCTGCGCGCAGGCCATCACGGCGTGGACGGCGTCGAGCCCGCCGTCGACCCAGGCGTCCCAGAGCACCGGCAGCTCCCACGCGCCGGTGGCACGCAGCGACACCCCGCGCGGGCCGGTGCGGCGCAGCTCCCCGCGGACGACAAGCAACCAGGAGCCGAACACCGTCGCGGCGTACGGCCCCTGGGCGTCCTCGAAGAACGTGGCGTCGGCGGGACCGGTGGAGTCGTCCAGGGTGAGGAAGACGACCCGGCGGCCGGACCGGATGGGCGGGGTCTGGGTGGCGACCTTGACGCCGGCCACCAGCACCTCGCTGCGGCTCCGGCGCTGCATCAGGTCGCGCGCGGGGGTGGCGCCGAGCGCGCGCAGCAGGGGGACGTAGTACTGCACCACGTGCCGGCTGGCGTCGAGGCCCAGCACCTCGAGCTCGGCACGCAGCATCTCGGCTCCGGTCATCTCGGGCAGCCCGCTCGGGACGGCCTGCTCGGGCGCGTCGCCGAGGTCGAGCGTGGTCTGCACCTGCTGGTCGGCCGCCGCGGTGACGGCGGCCGGCGCCTGCGACTGCCGCGCCGCCGCCTCGCGCACCCCGCCCTGGACGACCCGCACGGGCACGCCGCCCGGTGCGGTGGCCTCCGGCGCGGCGCGCCGTCCGCCGTCCGGCCGCAGGCCCTGCTCCAGGGTCTCGGCGTGGGCGACCTCGCGCCCGGCGGGACGACCGCGACGGGGTGCGAGCCCCGCCCGTCGTGCCCCGACGGCGAGCGAGCGCGACCAGCCGTCGAGGTCGGCCACCTGGAGCAGCAGGTCGCGGCGTGTCAGGTGGTGCCGCGGCCGCACCGGCAGGGTGCTGCCGAGGCCGTGCAGCGCGTCGAGGGCGCCGGTGAGCACGAGCCGCTCGGCGACCGGCCGGCTGGGCCGGGCCCGGTGCCAGAGGTCGGCGAGCGATCGGTACGGCTGCCCGGCCACGACCCGCTCCACCTCGGCCGCGCTGATGCCCTTGACGTCGGCCAGCGACAGCCGGATGCCGTAGCCGCTCGCGTCCGGCACGCCGGCGTCGAGACGAAGACCCGTGCCCGGCAGCGGCTCGAGGCTGCCGCGGTTGGGCCGGTCGCCGTCGCCGGCGCGGCTGCGGGCGTCGGCCACCTTCTCGACCCGGTAGGTGGCGCCGGAGGCGTTGACGTCGAGGCCGAGCACCGTGATGCCGAGGGTGCGGGCGTCGTCGAGGATCAGCCGCTTGGGGTACATGCCGGGGTCGTGGGTCAGGACGCCGGCGAGGAAGGCCGCCGGGTGGTGCGCCTTGAGCCAGGCCGACTGGTAGGTCGGCACGGCGAACGCGGCCGCGTGCGCCTTGCAGAACCCGAACGACGCGAACGACCTCAGCACCTCCCAGATCCGCTGGACGTCGGCGGCCGGGTACCCGCGCTCGGCGGCGCGCTCGCGCAGCCACGGCTCGACCTCGGCCTGGCCCGCGGGCGTGCCCATCCGGCGCCGCACCTCGTCGGCCTCGTCGAGCCGGACCCCGGCGACGACGTGGACGATCTTGATCACCTGCTCGTGGAAGACCACGACCCCGTGGGTCTCCTCCAGCGCCGGGATCAGGGTGTCGTGCAGGTAGCGGACGTCGTCCCAGCCCTGCCGGGCGCGCAGGAAGGGGCTGATCATGTCCGACTTCACCGGCCCCGGACGGAACAGCGAGATGTCGATCACCAGGTCGGAGAACGCCTGCGGGGCGAACTTGCCGACGAGCTCGCGCTGGCCGGGCGACTCGATCTGGAAGCAGCCGAGGGTGCGGGTCGAGCGGACCAGCCGGAACGTCGCCTCGTCGTCGAGCGGCACGGCGTCGAGGTCGATCCGTCCGGTGCCGGGGTCGAGGTAGGCGGCGTCGGGCGCGTGCTCGCCGGCGGCGCCGGCGTCGGCGCCGTCGACCCGCTCGACCTCGTCGAGGGCGTAGGCCATCGCGGACTGCATCCGGATGCCGAGCACGTCGAGCTTGAGCAGGCCGAGGACCTCGACGTCGTCCTTGTCGAACTGGCTCATCGGGAAGCCCTGCCAGCTGGCCTCGACCGGCGTGCGGTCGAGCAGGGTCGCGTTGCTGAGCAGCACCCCGCACGGGTGCAGGGCGATGTGCCGGGGCAGGGCGTCGAGCCGCTCGACCAGGTCGAACAGCAGGTCGAAGCGCTCGTGCCCGAGGCCGGAGCGCCGCAGCTCGGGCAGCTCGCGCAGGGCGCTGCGGGCGTCCCTGGCGCGGATGTGCGGGAACGCGGTGGCGATGGCGTCGATCTCCGAGGGCGGCAGGCCGAGCGCCGCGCCGGCGTCTCGGACGGCGTGGCGCACCCGGTAGGTGTCCATCATCGACACGCAGCTGACCCGCTCGCCGCCGAACCGCTCGAGCACCCACTCGTAGATCTCGGTGCGCCGGTCGGACTCGACGTCGATGTCGATGTCGGGCAGCTCGGCGCGCAGCGGCGTGCAGAACCGCTCCATCAGCAGGCCGTGCTCGACCGGGTCGACCCCGCTGATGCCGACGAGGTGGTTGACCAGGCTGCCGGCGCCGGAGCCGCGGGCAGCGACCCGCACGCCGCGGTCCCTGATCAGGTCGCAGACCTCGGCGACGGTGAGGAAGTAGGTGGGGTAGCCGAGCGAGGCGATGGTCGCGAGCTCGTCGTCGAGCCGGCGGCGCACGGTCTCGAGGTGCCGGTCGGACGCCCCCGGGTAGCGACGTCCGATCCCGGCCTCGCACCGCGCGCGCAGCACGGCGTCGGCCTCGCTGTGGGTGCGGGCCCTCCCGCGGGTGACGAGGTCGGGCTCGGGCAGGTGCACGGCGCCGATGCCGAGGTCGCGGCCGGGGTCGAGCCGGCACCGGTCGGCCACCTGCTCGGTGCCGCGCAGCAGGTCGCGCGCGCCGTCTGCGCCCAGCCCGGCCGCGGTGGCGACCCGCTGCGCGGTCGCGGCCATCTCCGCTGTGCCGGCGAGGTAGCCGGCCGCGGTGGTGCGGTCGAGGTGCCGGGTGCCCAGCGGCACCAGACGCCGTGCGGCATCGAGCACGTCGGCCGTCGCGGCGCCGTCGGCCGTGGCGTACCGGACGGCCGCGGACAGCACGGCCGGTACGCCGACGTCGCGGGCGAAGCCGAGCATCCGGGCGGCGTGGGCGAGGCTGCCCGGCGTGTCGTCGGGGCCCTCGTGGCACACCACCTCGACGGCGAGCGCGCCCAGCGGCAGCAGGTCGTACCACTGGGCGAGCACCGCCCGGGCCAGGTCGACGCGGCGGGCGAGCAGGGCCCGACCGAGCTCGGACGACGGCCCGAGCAGGACGGTGAGCGCGCCCGGCTCGGGCAGGACGTCGACCAGCTCGGGCTGGACCCTGCTGCCGCTCGCTGCGAGCGGCCGGGCCGGGCGGCTCGGCTCGCCCGGCAGGCCGTCGCGCAGCGGGCCGGGCAGCAGGTGCTCGCCGCGGGCGTGGCGGGCGACGAGCACCGGGGTGGTGACCGGCGCACCCCGCTCGCCGCGCAGGTGCGTGGCGGACACCAGTCGGCACAGTGCCGACCAGCCCGGTGCGACCGCCGCGCTGCCGTGGCCGGACGGCCCGGGGTCCGGGGACGCGACGCCGGGACGGGCGAGCAGGTCGGGTGCCGCGGAGGCGGTGGCTGCCGAGTGCGCGAGGACGGTGACGCGCGGGTGGCGCGGGTCGACGACGCCTCCGCCGCGGGCGGGCGTGCCGCGGCCGGCTCGGCGGGCCGCGTCCTCGGCCGGGTCGGCCCAGGACGGGACGCCGGCGAGGAGCCCGGTGGGCTCGACGGCGAGGTCGACGCCGAGCAGCGGGGTGATGCCGGCGGCGCTGCACGCCGTGGCGAAGCGGATGGCGCCGTAGAGGCCGTCGCGGTCGGTCAGCGAGAGCGACCCGAGGTCCAGCCCGGCGGCACGCTCCACCAGGGCGTCGGGGCTCGACGCGCCGTACTGCAACGAGTAGCCGGACGCGACGTGCAGGTGCGTGAAGCTCATCTCCCCCCTCCCTGCTATACGACGACCGTTGCAGCACAGTCGGACTGGTCGCGCCCGGCGGTCCCACGGCGTCGTGGACCCGGCGCCCGGCGCGACCCGGTCAGGCCGGGTGCGCCGTGGCCGGGAGCACGCCGAGCAGGTCGGCGACGAGGTCAGCGAACGCGGAGGCGTCGCGGACGAGGTCGTCGGCCTGGCGGGCGCTCACCGCACCGGCCAGCCCGGCCTCCACGGCTGCGCGGCGCCGGGCGCCGGAGGCGAAGAACACCGCCCACTCGGCCAGCTCGGGCGCGACCCGCGGCAGCACGTCCCAGACGTTGAGCGTGGAGCCGCGACGGGGCCGACCGCGGACGGCCAGCACCGCGGCGGCCGCGCGCAGGGCGGCGAGGTGGGCGGCGACGTAGCGCTCCCCCGCGTCGTCGGTGGCGCGGGCCGCGCGCAGGCCGGCGTCGGACCGCAGCAGCAGCTCGACGGCGGCCGCCGGCGCGGGCGCGCTCGCGGACGGGCTCGTGCGCGGACGGTGCAGCAGCTGGGGACTCATCGGGGGCTCCTCTCGGACGGCGGGGTTCTCTCGCGCTCGCGCAGACGTGCTCGCGCTGTGTCAGTCGCACACCTGGAGCAGGCGCCAGGTGCCGCTGGCGCCCTGCCGGGGCGTGGCGGCGGGCGACGCGGCGTCGCGCGCCAGGTGGTAGACGCCGCGGCTGGCCCAGCGCCCGGCGGTCGCCTCGACGCGCCAGACCTCGCGGTCGGCGCCGACGACGGCTGCCCGGGCTCCGGCCCCCGGCCGCGGACCTGCGGAGGCGGCTCCGGTCTCCCCCGCGCCGTGGACGGCGGCGGCGGCGTCGAGCGACCACCAGGCCTGGCGCTCCCGCCAGTAACCGAGCACCTCGTCGACGAGGTACAGCCGCCCGCGCCAGAGGAACTGCGACGGCGCGTCACGACCGTCCGCCCGTGGCCCGTCGGCCAGCCGCACGTGGACGGTGTCGTCGTAGCCGCGGGTCATCGGGTCCTCCTCGGACGTCGGGCTCCGCCTGGCTTCGGCGTGACGAGCAGCGGAGCGGGTGTGGACGGGATCGGCCGGGAGGATCGGGGTCGAGATCGACCCTCCCGGCCTGTCCCTGCGACGGTGCGGTCGCGACACCTGCACCGAGGCTCCGTGTTCGAACACGTGTTCGAACACCGCGAATGTACACCGCGGCTCCGACCACCCGTCAACCCCTCGACGGGCTCTCGGACGACTCCGCGACGACCTCCGTACCGGCCGTGCGACCGCCCCCTCGGACAGTCACTCGCACCGGCGGTCACATCAGAGCAGCCGGCACCGACAAGCGGCCCGACCCCTTGGGCGTTCCCAGCGGAGAGGGCCGCTGCGCAGACGGGTGTCGGTGGTCGAACGTATGTTCGTCTCATGATGTCGAGCAGCGGCGGCGGAGGTGTGCTGGGTGATGCGCTCGCTCGCGCCGGCGCTGCTGTCGAGGGCCTGCTGGTGGAGCCGCTGCCCGGCACGGGTCCGCGCGAGCGGCTCGATGCGCTGAGGCAGGTCGAGGTGATGGGGCGGCAGCTGGAGGCGGTGCGGCTCCGTCTCGTGCGCGCGCTCGACGCCCCTGCCGTCGGTGCTGGGGGCCTCGCCGAGCTCGGCGCCACGACGTTGCACGGGCTGCTGGCGACCGAGCTCGGCACGGGAGCGGCCCGGGCGAGGGCCGACGTCGCCGCGGCGCGTGCGACCGACGCCGAGGCGGCCCTCGACCCGGTGGCGGGCCACGACCGCGGGACCCTCCCCGGCATGGCGACGGCGCTCGCGCGCGGTGAGGTGTCCCGGGCGCACGTCGACCTCGCGGTGCGCACGATGGACAAGGTGCCCGCGCGGCTGCGGCGGCTGGCCGCGCCGGTGGTCGACGACTTCTTCCTCGACGTCAGCGTGCGGCACCCCCCACGTGGCTGCGAGAACCTGGCCGCCGAGCTGCTCGACCGCCTCGACCCCGCCCGCACCGAGCGCGGCTTCGACCCCGACGCGCACCTGCGCCGCCGCCTCGACGTCGTCGTCGACAGCACCGGGATGGTCGTCGTCCACGGGCAGCTCGACCCGCTCACCGGCGCGACGGTCAAGGCGGCGATCGAGTACTTCAGCGCCCCCGGGCCCGCCCTGCGCACCGAGGACGGCGACCTGCTGACGTGGGACACCCGGACGCCGTCCCAGCGACGCGCCGACGCGCTCGGCCTGGTCGCCACGGCAGCGATGGCGCGCGGTGGGACCCGCGCCGGCGAGCCGCCCCGCGTGGTCGTCCACACCACGACGGAGCAGCTGGCCGCACTGTCCGAGACCGACCGCCGCAGACGTGGACGGGCCGGCCGTGCGCACTGCGAGCAGACGGGTGCGATCGACCCGGCGACGCTCGAGCGGGTGGTCTGCGACGCGGCCCTGCACCGCGTGCTGACGGCGCCGTCCGGCGCGGTGCTCGACCTGGGCCGGTCGGTGCGGCTCGCCACGCCGTCCCAGCGGCGCGCCCTGGCGGCCCGCGACCTCGGGTGCGTGGTCCCGGCCTGCGGCCGACCGCCGTCGTGGTGCGACGCCCACCACGTGGTGCCCTGGCACCGAGGCGGTCCCACCGACCTGGGCAACCTGGTCCTGCTCTGCCCGGCCCACCACACCGCGGTGCACGCCGGCACCGTCGAGGTGCGGATGCACGAGGGCGTCCCCCACGTGCTGCTGCGCACGCGCCGGACCGTCTCCCGCACCGGGTGGCTCCCGGCCAGGCGAGTCCACGACCGGACCACCGTCCGCCGGGCGACCGAACAGGTCCGGCTCGCGCTCGACGTCGGCCCGCCGCGACCTCGACCCCACCCGCGGACGTAGACCACGCCCCGGCACCACCGACACCACAGCGGCACCGGCACCGGCACGACGGCGACGACGACGACGGCGACGACGACGGCGCCGGCACCGGCGGCGGCGACGACGACGACGCCGGACGGGTCCCGCCCGTCGAGGATCTGCGCTACAACGTGGCCGTGCTGCTCACCGTGCTCCTGCTGCTGTCGCTCCTCGGTTCCGGGCTGATGGCGGGGTTGTTCTTCGCGTTCTCGGTGGCGGTCATGCCGGCGCTCGGCACCGAGCCCGGGCCGGCAGCGATGGCGGCGATGCAGCGGATCAACGTCGTCATCGTGCGACCGCTGTTCCTGGCGGTCTTCGTCGGCACGGCGCTGGTGGCGCTCGTGGCCGCGCTGGTGAGCCTGCTCGACGCCGGGGCGGTGACGACGTGGTCGCTGATCGGCACGGCGTCGTACCTCGTCACGTCGGTCGGGCTGACCGCGGGCTACCACGTACCGCGCAACAACCGGCTGGTCGCGGGCGACCCCACGACGCCCGAGGGGCTGGCGCTGTGGGAGACCTACCTGCGGGAGTGGACCCGCTGGAACCACGTGCGCGCTGCCGGGTGCCTCCTCGCGACAGCGGCGTTCGCCATCGCCCTGCGGGTGTCCTGAGCACTACGCTCCGGCCATGTCGACGACGCCGGCGGCGGACCGACCGGTCGTCGCGGAGCCCGCGACGACCGGCGTGGCGGAGCCCGCGACGCCCGGTGTCGCGTCGCACCCGGCGGTCGTGCGCGTCCACGAGTGCCTGCTCGCCCTGGGCGCCCTGGGCGCGGTGAGGGTCCTGGACGAGCACGCCCGCACGGCGGCCCAGGCCGCCGCACAGCTGGGCGTGGAGGTCGGCGCGATCGCGAACTCGCTGGTGTTCGCCGTCCCGGACCAGCACCACGGCAGGCGTGCGGTGCTGGTGCTCACCAGCGGCGCCCACCAGGTCAACGCCCCGCGGCTCGCCGACCGCCTCGGGGTCGAGGCGCTCGACCGGGCCGACCCCGAGCTCGTCCGGCAGGCAACGGGTTTCGCCATCGGCGGGGTCGCACCCGTCGGGCACAGCCAACCGCTGGACACCTACGTCGACGTCACCCTCGCCCAGCACGAGCAGATCTGGGCGGCCGCAGGGCACCCGAAGGCGGTGTTCCCCACCCACTACGACGAGCTGCTGCGGATCACGGCAGGTCAGCCGGTCGAGGTGACCTGACGCCTCGGTCGCGCCACCCACGTGGCCGCCAGACCGGTACCGAGCACGGCCAGGGCGAGACCCGGCGTGACGGTCAGGGTGAGGAAGACGCGGTCGCGGCCACCGACGAGGTCGACGCCGGTGACCGACACCATCATCACGCCGGCGACGGTGACGAACGCCCCGGCGGCGGCGAGCGCGCCGGTCCAGGACCTGGTCTCCGCGAACGGGTCGCGTGACGTCGCCCGCGGCGCGTCGAAGCGGCGCATCACCACCACCAGGACGACGGTCGGGGCCACGAGCACGGCGACCCACACCGGCCGCGTCAGCCACCACGTCGAGGTGCCGGGCTCCGGCAGGTCGAACCCCGCCAGCCGCGTGCCGAGCATCACCAGCATCAGCGCACCGAGGTGCCAGAGGAACGCCGTCATCGCCGTCGCACCGGCGACCACGACGACCCGCCAGACCCGCGGGCGCGCGAGCACCGTCGTCATCGGGCCGCGCAGCAGCACCGCCGCACCGCAGATCGCGACGCCCTGGCACAGCAGCGCGACGGTGGGCGGCGCCATGTTGGAGATCGCCTCGCCGGGGACGCCGACCATGCTCACCGGGTACGGGCCGACCGTGACGGCCAGGACGAGTCCGCCCAACCCGCCGGCGACCATCGCCACCGCGACCCGCCGGGTGAGGAGCCCGTCCTTCCAGCAGTAGCCGAGCTGGTGCAGGGCGAGCCACACCAGCGCGAAGTTCAGCGTGCCCACCAGGGTCTCGCCGGTGCTGAACCGCACGAGGTCGACGACCACGGCGCCGACCCCGAGGGTCACCACCGCACCCGCCGGCGAGCGCCGGTGCCAGGCGTGGGTGGCCGGCGCGAGGGCGGCCACGCCGAGGTAGATGCCGACGAACCACAGCAGCTGGGTCGACAGCGCCAGCACCGCGGCGACCAGGTCGCCGGACGGCCCGGCCGCGAGCCCGCTCAGGTGCGCGAGCACCGCCAGCACGACCCAGACGACGAGGAAGGCGGCGGTGGGCCGCAGCAGCCGGCCCGAGCGGGCGCGCACGAACGCGGCGTACCGCCCGCGGGACGTGCCCGGCACGTCCCCCGCCGAGGCCAGGGCGTGGGCGTGCGCCACCCCACCGACCAGGAAGAACAACGGCATCACCTGGAGCACCCAGGTGACCGGCTGCAGCGCCGGGACCTGGGCGAGCACGTTGGTCACCTGTCCCTGCGGCGTCAGCGCCCCCATCAGCCAGTGACCGAGCACGACCACGAGCAGCGATCCGACCCGCAGCGCGTCGACCCAGCGGTCGCGCGAGTCCGGGGTGGCGGCGACCAGGTCGGAGACAGGGCTGGGGGTGGCGGCAGGGCCGGGGGCGGCGGAGGGCGCGCTGGCGGAGGGCGTCGGCGTCATGCCGGACAGGGTGCCCGTGGCACCGCGCGCGCCGGCCCGGTTCCGGTACTCAGGTCGTCCGTCCGGGAGTACTCAGATCGGCGGGCACTCGCGCTCGGCGCCCCTCGGACCGCGCCGCCGCAGCCGGCGTGCGAGGGTCGTCCCGTGACCTCCGACGCCGCCCCTACGGTGCTGCTGCACGTGTGGCGGGTCCGGCGTCCGGCGGTGGCGATGCTGCGGATGGGGGTGGACCGGGTGCACCTGCGCCGCAGCGGGGCGTCGTTCTGGCAGCTGCTCGGCACAGCGGGCGACGGCTTCGGGCTCGGCGACGCCGACCTGCACCGCTGGGCGCTGCTCACCTGCTGGCCGGACGAGCACGCCGCCGCCGGTGCCGACGCCCTGCGCACGGTCCGCGGCTGGGACGCCATCGCCGACGAGCGCGCGCGGCTGCAGCTGCGTCCGGTCGGCACCCGTGGCCGCTGGGCGGGACAGGCGCCGTTCGGGCCCGACGCCGACCCGCCGGCCCCTGGGTCGCTCACGGGTCCGGTCGCGGCCCTCACCCGGGCCCGGGTGCGCGGCGCCTCGGCCCGCCGGTTCCGGACGGACGTGCCCGCCGTCGCGAGCGAGCTGGCGGCCGCCGACGGCCTGCGGTTCGCGATGGGCGTCGGCGAGCGCCCGACGGGGCTGCTCGGCACCTTCTCGCTCTGGGACGACGACGCGCACCTGCGCGGGTTCGCGCACCGCTCGTCCGCGCACGTGGCCGTCGCCCGGCGCAGCCGGCAGGAGCGGTGGTTCGGCGAGGAGCTGTTCGCGCGGTTCGCGGTCGTCGACGCCCGCGGGACGCTCGACGGCCGGCCCGTCCCGTTCGCGTCCCCGGGCCCGGAGGCCGTCTCCCCGTAGGATGGTGGCGACGCCCGCGCAGCGGGCGCCGGCGAGAGGGGGAAGCGGTGGAGCTGCTGCCGTGGGTCTTCACGTCCGGCTGGGCCAGCGGGATCAACGCCTACCTCGTGGTGCTGATCCTCGGCGGGGCGGACCGCGTCTTCGAGCTCGCGCAGATCCCGGACGCGTTGCAGCGCACCGACGTCCTGGTGATCGCGGGCGTGCTGTTCCTCGTCGACGTCGTCGCCGACAAGGTGCCGTACGTCGACAGCACCTGGGACGCCGTCCACACCGTGATCAGGCCGGCCGTCGGGGCGGCGCTGGGTGCGCTCATCGCGGGCGACGCCTCGTCGTTCGAGCAGGCCGTCGCGGCCACCGCCGGCGGCGCCACGGCCCTCGCGAGCCACGCCGTCAAGGCCGGGCTGCGCGCCGCGGTGAACACCTCGCCGGAGCCGGCGAGCAACGTCGCGGTCTCCGTCGGCGAGGACGCCGCGGTCGCCTCGGTCATCTCGCTGGCCATCGTCGCGCCGTGGATCGCGGCCGGCATCGCGGCGATCCTGCTGTTCGTCGGGATGACCGTGGTCATCGTGCTGATGCGCCGGATCCTGGCCTGGCGCAGGGACCGTCGCGGACGGACGGCGTCCCGCGAGAGCACCGGCGCGAGCAGCGCCTGACCAGCGCCCGATCCGTGACCGACCTGTCGACCGTCCCGCTCGCCCTGCGCGAGCAGGCGCAGGTCCGCGACGGGTGGCTGCGTACCCGGCTGCGCGACCTCCTGCCCGGTCTGATGGACCGCGCCGGCGTCGACGCCTGGGTGGTCGTGGGCCGCGAGTACAACGAGGACCCCGTGCTCGCGAGCCTGCTGCCCGCGCAGTGGCTCTCGGCCCGGCGGCGCACGGTGCTCGCCTTCCGCCGCACCGCGGACGGGGTCGAGGGCCGCAGCCTCACCCGCTACGTCGTCGGCGACTACGAGCCGGCCTGGGACGCCGACGGCGGGTCGCAGCACGAGGCGCTGCGCAGCCTGCTCGAGGGCTGGGATCCTGCGCGGATCGGCATCGACGTCTCCGAGACGACCGCTCTCGCCGACGGTCTCTCGGCCACCGAGCACCGGCTGCTCGCCGCCGCGCTCGGAGCGCTCGCCGACCGGCTCGTCCCGGCCGAGGACCTCGCGATCGGCTGGCTCGAGACCCGCCTGCCCGAGGAGATCGAGGCAGCCCACCACCTCAACCGCCTGGCGCACGAGGTGATCGCCGAGGCGTTCTCGCGCGGTGTGATCGCGCCCGGCACCACGGCGGCTGACGACGTCGCGTGGTGGATCCGGCAGCGGTTCCACGACCTCGGCGTCGAGCCGTGGTTCCAGCCGTCGGTGCTGGCCCAGCGCGCCGGTCTGCCGCTGCTCGACGAGCGCGGGCTGCCGTCCGGAGGCGTCCCGGGCGACGCACCGATCGAGCCGGGCGACCTGCTGCACTGCGACGTCGGCCTGCTCAGCCTCGGCCTGCACACCGACACCCAGCGCAACGCCTACGTCCTGCGGCCGGGCGAGACAGCGGCACCCGCCGGCCTCGTCGACTCGCTCCGGGTCGGCAACCGGATGCAGGACCTGACCACCGAGGCGCTCGTCGTCGGACGCACGGGCGACCAGGTGCTCGCCGCCGCGCGGGCCGCGGCGGCGGCGGAGGGAATCGACGGGGACGTCTACTCGCACCCCGTGGGCTACCACGGGCACGGCGCCGGGCCGGCGATCGGTCTGTGGGACAGCCAGTCCGGCGTCCCGGGCACCGGCGCGCTCGTCGTGCGCGACCACACCGTGTGGGCGCTCGAGCTCTGCGTCCGCACCGCCGTGCCGGAGTGGGACGGGCAGGTGGTGCGGATGGCGCTGGAGCAGGGCATCGCGCTCGCCGGCGGCGAGGTCACGTACCTGGACGGCCGGCAGACCGAGCTGTTGCTGCTCTGAGCCGGAGCGCCCGTGCGCTTCGGCCGGGGCCACGGTCGGCGTCCGGACCCGGCACCTAGACTCGACGCCGTGAGCAGCCCTGCCGCGGTGGCCGCCGGCCCGCGCGGGCACGGGGCCAGGCTCGTCCCCCTCGGCCTCGCGGCGCTGGTCGTGCTGGTGCAGGTGCCCTACCCCCTGCTGGACGGCGAGCCGCTGCGCCTGCTCACGATCGCGACGGTGCTCGTCGCCGTGGCCGCCGCCCTCGCGCACGCCGCGGTGGTGCACGGCGCCCGGACCGCGATCGCCGTGCTCGTCGGAGTGGGCGTCACCAGCCTGCTCCTCGAGGCGGTCGGGGTCCGCACCGGCTACCCGTTCGGTCGCTACGACTACACGGGCACCCTCGGTCCCGAGCTCCTCGGCGTCCCCCTGCTCGTGCCGCTGGCGTGGACGATGCTCGCCTACCCGCTGCTGCTCGCGGCCCGGGTCACCTGCGCGCGCCGGCCTGCGCTGGCGGTCCCCGCGACGGCGGTGGGGCTCGCGGGCTGGGACCTCTACCTCGACCCGCAGATGGTCGACGCGGGCCACTGGGCCTGGACCTTCCCCGACCCGCACCTGCCGGGGATGGACGGCATCCCGCTGACGAACCTGGCGGGCTGGCTGCTGGGTGGCCTCCTGGTCGCGGCCGTGCTCGACCGCGTGGTGCCGCGCACCGCGACCGACCGGCTCGACCCCGCGCCCGCTCTCGTCCTCGCCTGGACCTGGCTCGGTTCCGCGCTCGCGCTGGCCGTGTGGCTCGGCCGGCCGGGCGCCGCCGCGTGGGGGCTCGTGGTGATGGCGCCGGTGGTCGCGCCCGCGCTGCTGCGTACGGTCCGGCGCCCTCGCGACCAGGGCCGCACCCCGTGACCCGCGCGTCCGGCGTCCTGCGGACCCTCGTGCGCGCCGGGTCGGTGGCCGCGGCCCTGGTGACGGCGCACTCCGCGGTCAACCTCGCCCTGCTCCGGCGGCCCGTCGAGCGCCCGCCGGCGGTCCGCGAGCGGGTGAGCGTCCTGGTGCCTGCGCGCGACGAGGAGGCCCGGATCGGACAGCTGCTGGCCGACCTGCGCACGCAGACGGGGGTCGAGCGACCTCGAGGTGGTCGTCCTCGACGACGCGAGCACCGATCGCACCCGCGAGGTGGCCGACCGCGCCGCCGCGCACGACCCGAGGGTGCGCGTCGTCACCGGCTCGGGCCCCGCGCCGGGGTGGCTCGGCAAGGCCGCCGCCTGCGACCGCCTCGCGGCGCAGGCCACCGGCTCGGTGCTGGTCTTCGTCGACGCGGACGTGCGGCTCGAGCCGCACGCGGTCGCGGCGACCGTCGACCTGCTGCGTCGTCACGACCTCGACCTGGTCAGCCCGTACCCGCGGCAGATCGCGGGGACCGCGGCCGAGCGTCTGGTCCAGCCGCTGCTGCAGTGGTCGTGGGCGAGCCTGCTGCCGCTGCGCCTGGCCGAGCGGACCCCCCGGCCGTCGCTGAGCGCGGCCAACGGCCAGCTGATGGCCGTCGACGCCGTGACGTACCGTCGCGCCGGCGGGCACGCGGCGGTCCGCTCCGAGGTGCTCGACGACGTCGCGCTCGTGCGACGGGTCAAGGCGGTCGGGGGCCGCGGAGGCGTCGCGGACGGGACGGGGCTGGCGACCTGCCGGATGTACGACGACCTCGACGACCTGGTCGAGGGCTGGGCGAAGTCGCTGTGGTCGGCCACGGGCCACCCTGCCGGCGCGGCGGCCCTGGTCGGCCTCGCCGGCGTCGTCTACGTGCTGCCGCCGCTCGCTGCGCTGCGCGGCTCGCGATGGGGCGCAGCCGGTTACGCAGCGGCCGTCGTCGGTCGGGTGCTCGTGGCGCACCGCACCGGCGGGCGCGTCGCCGACGCCTGGAGCCACCCGGCGTCGGTGGTGGCGTGGGCCCTGCTGGTCCGGCGCTCGTGGCGCGGCCGGTCCGACGGCTCGCTCACCTGGAAGGGCCGCACGCTGCCGGTCGACCCGCCTGCCACCGTCGGAGGGCACCGCTGATGGCGCGCGTGGTGGTCGTCGGCGGCGGGATGGCCGGCCTCGCGACGGCCGTCCGGCTGCGGGCGTCGAAGCACGACGTCGTGGTGCTCGAACGCTCGGACGCGGTGGGCGGCAAGGCGGCTCGCACGGAGCTGGACGGCTTCGCCTGGGACCTGGGGCCGACGCTGGTGACGTTGCCGGCGGTGTACCGCGACCTGTTCGCCACCACCGGACCGGCGCTCGAGGAGTGCCTCGAGCTGGTGCCGGTCGACCCGGTGTGCCGCTACACCTTCGCCGACGGCACCCGGCTCGACATGCCCAACGCCTCCCGCGCCCGGATCGGGGCGGCCCTCGACGACGCCCTCGGGGCCGGCAGCGGCGAGCAGTGGCTCGACCTGCTCGCTCGCGGCGGCGAGATCTGGCAGGCCACGCGCGACAGCTTCCTCACCGTGCCGCTCCAGGGGCTCCGGGCGGTCCCGTCCCTGGCTCGGGGACGCGGTGCCCTGCGCACCGTCGCGCCGCACCGGTCGCTGCGCGCGGTGGGCGAGCAGCACCTGCGCGAGCCGCACCTGCGCACCCTGCTCGACCGGTACGCCACCTACTCCGGGTCCGACCCGCGCCGGGCACCGGCCGCCCTCGCCGCCGTGCCCTTCGTCGAGCAGGCGTTCGGTGCCTGGGCCGTGGTGGGCGGTGTGCACCGGCTCGCGGTCGAGACCGCCCGGCGCGCCGCGCAGCTGGGCGCCGAGGTGCGGACGTCGGCGGAGGTCGAGGAGGTGCTCGTCGAGGGCGGTCGGGTGCGTGGCGTGCGGCTCGCGGACGGCGAGGAGGTCCGCGCCGACGTCGTGGTCTCGGCCGTCGACGCCCACGTGCTGTACCGCGACCTGCTGACGGGGCGGAGGGCGGGACGCGCGCTCGCGGCCGTGCGCAGGCAGCGGCCGTCGTCGTCCGGCTTCCTGCTGCTGCTCGGGCTGCGGGGCCGCACACCGGGTCTCGAGCGGCACAACGTGCTGTTCGGGCCCGACTACGACGCGGAGTTCGACGCGCTCTTCGGCACCGGGACGCACCACGACCGCCCGAGACCGGTGGCCGACCCGACGCTGTACCTGCACCGCGGGGGCGACGCCCCCGACGACGACCACGAGGCGGTCAGCGTGCTGGTCAACGCGCCCCCGCACCTGCCCAGCCGCCCGAGCTGCGGGATCGACTGGGACGCAGAGGGTCTGGCCCCGGCCTACGCCGACCGGGTGCTCGCCGTCCTCGCCGAGCGCGGTACCGACGTGCGCGACCGCGTCGTCACCCGCAGCTGGCAGACGCCGGCCGACCTGGCCCGGCGGGCCGGCGACGTCGGCGGCTCGATCTACGGCACCGCCACGCACGGCGGGCTGGGCCCGCTGCGCCGCCCGGCCAACGCCGGTCCCGTCGACGGCCTGTTCCTCGTGGGTGGCTCGACGCACCCCGGCGGGGGGCTGCCGATGGTGGGGCTGTCAGCGGAGATCGTCGCCGGGCTCGTCGGCCCCGCCTGACCTCGACACCAGCTGCACGAGGCCCACGGCCCCGGCGAGCGCCCACACCGCGGCGCCGAGGCCCGCCCACGGCAGGTCCGACCACGCGGCCGTCCACCCCGCGGTGGCACCGGCCGCCACGGCGAACATGCCGGCCACCAGCACCCTGGTGGGTCGCTCGCCCACCGTCGCCGGACGTTCCGGCCGTCCCCGCCGGCGGTCGAGCGTGCGCGCGACCTCCATCGCGGCACCGAGGGCGACGGCCGCCGCCGCGGCCCACCACGGCGCACCGAGGAGCACGAGGGCGACCGCGGCCGCGAGCTCGCCGACGCGGTCGGCGGCACGGTCGAGCCACGCCCCGCGGGCCGAGGCGCGCCCGGACCCGCGCGCCACCGCCCCGTCGAGGCCGTCCAGCAGCCCGGACGCCAGCACCAGGGCGCCGGTCAGGACCGGACGTCCGGCGGCCGCGGCGGGGACGGCGAGGCAGGCGACCGCGGCACCAGCGACCGTGACGGCGTCGGCCGGCACACGGAGCCGCACCAAGGGCGCAGCCGACGCGTCGACGACGCGCAACCAGCCCGCGACGAACGGCGACGGCTGCAGCCCGCCGTGCTGCTGCGACCACGCCGCGTTCCGGCCGGCGCGACCTGCGCCGGACCGGTCCGCGTCGCCGGGACCGTTCAGGGCCGCCTCAGCCCAGCTTCCAGGTCACCCGGACCTGGACGGCGACGTCGACGCCGCCCGGCTCGACCGAGACCTCGGCGTCCATCGCCTCGAAGGCGCGGACGGGTCCGGGGCCGCCGCCGCCGGACGGGCCGCCCTCGACCACCTCGACCACGCCGCCCAGCTCGCTGCCCGCGGCCTCGGCGTGCTGCTCGGCACGGTGGCGGGCGTCGGCCCAGGCGGCGGTCCGGGCCTGGTCGCGCAGGGCGGACGGATCGGCCACCGTGTGCTCGACCTGGTCGAGCGCGAGGTCGTCGCCGCCGGCCGAGAGGACGGCGGTCAGCACGGCGCCGAGCGAGCCCACGTCGCGCACCGCGAGCCGCAGACCGTGACCGGCGCGGAAACCGTTGCGCCGGCGCACGTTCTGGCCGGTGCGCGGGTCGGGGTGCCAGCTCTCCTCGGCGTGCAGCGACAGCGTCGTCGACTCGGCGGGTACGTCGTCGCCGACGGCGTCACGCAACGCGCCGCGGACCCGGTCGACGCACTCCTGGGCGGCGCCGACCGCGTCGGCGGCGGACGGGCGCAGCGCATCGGCACGCAGGTGCACGACGGCGAGATCCGGTGCGCCCGAGGCGGTCCCGGATCCGACGACGGTGACGGACCGGTGGCTCACGAAGCAGTTCCTGTCGGTGGGTGGACGGACGGCGTCGAGCCCGCCGGCGCCGAGCCCACGGGGACGCGGGGTCCGAGCTCGAGGGTGCGGTAGATCTCGCTGGTGACCGTGGACCGGTTCAGCGTGTAGAAGTGCAGCCCGGGTGCGCCGGCGGCGAGCAGGTCGGCGGCCAGCTCGGTGGCCGCCTCGAGGCCGGCCGCGCGGAACGCCTTCTTGTCGTCGGCGTGCGCCATCAGCCGCTGCACGAGCCACCCGGGGACGGCGGCGCCGGAGAGCAGCTTGAAGCGCTCGATCTGACCCAGGTTCGTCAGCGGCATCAGGCCCGGGATGATCGGGATCTCGACGCCGTGCCGGGCGGCGCGCTCGACCAGCTCCAGGTAGCGGTCGCGCTCGAAGAACATGTCGGTGATCGCGTAGTCGGCACCGGCCGCGACCTTGGCGGCCAGCACCCGGGCGTCGTGCTCCAGGTCGGGGCTCTCGACGTGCTGGTGGGGCGAGGCTGCCACGCCGATGCTGAAGTCGCCCAGCCCCTGGAGGAACTCGACCAGCTCGACCGCGTACCGGAAGCCGCCCTCGGTGTGCTGCCACGCCGTTCCCGGGCCGCCCGGCGGGTCGCCGCGCAGGGCCAGGATGTTCCGCACGCCGTTGCCGACGTGCTGGCCGACGACCTGCCGCACCTCGGCGCGGGTGGCCGACACGCAGGTCAGGTGCGCCACGGGCGTGAGGGAGGTCTCGGCGGCGATCCGCCGGGTCACCCGCGCCGTGCGGTCACGGGTCGAGCCGCCGGCGCCGTAGGTGACCGAGACGAACGTCGGCGACAGCCCCTCCAGCCGCCGGATGCTGTTCCACAGCACCGCCTCGCCCTCGTCGTCCTTGGGCGGGAAGAACTCGAACGAGAACGACTGGTGGCCCGCGGCCAGCAGGTCGCGCACCGTCGGCGCCTCGACGCCCGGCAGCACGTTCGTCCGGTGGACCATGCGGTTCAGCCTACGTGCGGCTCCGCGCCCCTCGCCGGGACGTCCACCGTGCGGCCGCTGCCGGGCGGGTCGACCCGGCAGCGGCCGCGTCGCTCCCGCGGTGCCAGAGCCGGTGCCGGACGAGGTCAGGGGACGTTCGCGACGGCCGCGTCGAGGGCGGTCACGAAGTCCTCCAGGCCCCAGGTCAGCGACAGCGCGGTGGGCGGCGACACCGACGAGATCAGCGACGCACCCTCGACCGTCGCCACGGTGCCCTCCTGCAGCTGCTGCATCGCCTGCAGCTCCGGGGCGGAGGCCACCCGGGCGGCGTCCTCGGCGGTCTCGGAGTACGACAGCAGCACGTCCGAGGTCAGCTGGTCGACCTGCTCGGTCGACAGCGTGTAGTAGAACGTCGTCTCCTCGGTGTCGAGCTCGTCGACGCTCGGGGCGAGGGTGAAGCCGAGGTCCTCCAGGAACTGCACCCGCGGGTCGGCACCCCGGTACACGTAGAACGTCGTGGGGTCGACGGCGACCGCGGCGATGGTCTTGCCCTCGAACTGCGGGTGGTCCCGCGCGGCCTGCGCCACGGTGGCGTCGATCTCCTCGAGCAGCGAGGACGCCTCGTCGGACTTGCCCAGCACGTCGCCGACGGTGGTGATCACCTCGCGCCACGGGGTCGCCCACGGCTGGTCCGGGTACGCGATGGTCGGCGCGATCTGGCTGAGCTTGTCGTAGTCGGCCTGGGTGATGCCCGAGTAGCCGGCGAGGATGACGTCCGGCGCGGCGGCGATGATCTCCTCGAACGGGGGCGCGCCCCCGTCGGTGAGCAGCGCGGGCGCCTCGGCGCCCTCGGTCGCCTCGATCGCCTGCGTGATCCACGGCAGGTAGCCCTCGGCGTCGGCGCCGTAGCTCTGCTTCGGGATCGCGACCGGGACGACGCCGAGGGCGATCGCGGCGTCGGCGGAGCCCCAGCCCCACGTGGCCACCCGCTCGGGCTGCTCCTCGATCGTGGTCGCGCCGAAGGCGTGCTCGACGGTGACGGGCGCGAAGCCCTCGTCCGACCCGGAGGAGGAGGTGGTGCTGGTCGGCTCGTCCGAGCCGCAGGCGGCCAGCAGGGCGGCGACGACCGGCGCCGCGACGGCGGCAGCCAGGACGCGGGTGCCGCGACGGGTGCGCGAGCGGGTGCTCGTGGAGGGGTGGGACACGGTGGCTCCTGATCAGGCGGCGGGCTGAGTTAGTAGAGCCTAACCTAACCTCTTGCCGCGGGCGCCGCCCTCGGCAGGCGGCGGTCACCCGGCACGACCAGCGGCGTCCCGGTGACGGGGTCGGGCACCACGCGGCAGGCAAGGCCGAACGCCTCCTGGACGACCTCCTCGGTGAGCACGTCCGCGGGCGCCCCCTCGACCAGCACCCGGCCGCGGCACATCACCACCAGGTGCTGGGCGTACCGGGCCGCGAGGTTGAGGTCGTGCAGCACCATCACCACGGTCGTCCCGTGCTCGCGGTTGAGGACGTCGAGCAGGTCGAGGACGTCGACCTGGTGCGCGATGTCGAGGTACGTGGTCGGCTCGTCGAGCAGCATGATCCGCGGGTCCTGCGCCAGCACCATGGCGATCCAGACCCGTTGGCGCTGACCGCCGGACAGCTCGTCGACCCGCCGGACGGCGAGGTCGTGGGTGTCCGTGGCGGCGAGCGCGCGGGCCACGACGTCGCGGTCGGTGGTCGACGACCGGGCGAACACCCCCTGGTGGGGGTACCGGCCGCGCGCCACCAGGTCGCCCACCGTGATTCCCTCGGGCGCCACCGGCTGCTGCGGCAGCAGGCCGATCACCTCCGCCACCTGCCGCGGCCGCAGCCCGGTGATGTCGGCGTCGCCGAGGCGAACCTGGCCGCACACCGGCCGCAGCAGGCGGCCGAGGCCGCGCAGCAGGGTGGACTTGCCGCAGCCGTTGGCACCGACCACGACGGTGACCTCGCCGGGACGGATCTCCAGGTCCACGTCGTGCACGACCGCGCGGCCGTCGTAGGCGAGGGTCAGCCGGTGCGCCGCCAGCCGCGGGGCGGGCAGGTCGGGGGGCGCGGGGACGGTCGTCGTCGTCATGCCGGGTCCTCCGTGGTGCGACGGTGCGTGGCGAGCAGCCAGATCAGGTACGGGCCGCCGACGGCCCCGGTGACGACCCCGACGGGCACGGCCTGGGCCAGCGGCAGCAGGTGCTGGGCGACGACGTCGGACCCGGCGACCAGCACGGCGCCGGCCAGCGCCGAGGTGAGGACGGCGGGCGACCCGCCGCCGAGCAGCCGTCGAGCCACCGGGGCGGCGATCAGGGCGACGAACGCGACCGGCCCGGCCGCGGCGGTGGCGACCGAGGCCAGGACGATGCCCAGCAGCACCACCGTGAGCCGGACCCGCTCGGTGCGCAGGCCGAGCCCGGCGGCGCCGTCGTCGCCGAGCAGCAGCACCTGCAGCCTCGGCCCGACGGCCGCCGCGAGCGGCAGGGTGAGCGCGAGCGCGAGCGCCAGCTGGCGGTCGAGCTCCCACGACGCCTGCCCGAGGCTGCCGGACAGCCACTGCAGCGCGGTCTGCGCCTCCTGGATCCGCGCGCGGGTGAAGACGTACCCGACCACGGCGGTGGCCACGTACGCGACGCCGATGCCCGCCAGGACGAACCGGTATCCGGCCATCCCGCCGCGCCAGGCGACCGCGTAGAGCACGAGGCCGACGACCAGCCCGCCCGCCAGCGCGGACAGCTGGAGCAGCGGTCCGGTGACGCCCGCGAGCAGCAGCGCGCAGACCGCACCGGCGCTGGCTCCCTGGGTGATGCCGATGACGTCGGGGCTCGCGAGCGGGTTGCGCAGCACGGACTGGAACAGCGCCCCCGCGGCCCCCAGGCCCAGGCCCACCAGCAGCCCGAGCACCAGCCGCGGCAGCCGCAGGCCGCGGACGACGAGCACGTCGACGCGCTCGCCGCCGCCCAGCAGCGCGATGACGACCCGGCCGGCGGACAGCCGGTAGTCGCCCAGCGCCAGCGCCAGCACCCCCACGAGGCCCAGGGCGACGAGCAGCCCGGCGACGGTCGCCACGGCGCGGCCGCGACGGCGCACCCGGGCCCGGTCGATGCCCGCCGACGCCACCTGCACCCGCGTCGGCGGTGCCTGCTCCACCAGCGAGGTCACGACGCCACCTGCTTGCTGGTGCGGACCAGCAGCACCAGGACCGGCGCGCCGACGACGGCGACGACGAGGCCGGCCTCGACCTCCGCGGGTCGCGCGACCAGCCGGCCGAGCACGTCGGCCGCCAGCAGCAGCGCCGGACCCAGCACGGCCGACAGCGGCACGATCCAGCGGTAGTCCGGGCCGAGCAGGAAGCGGACGACGTGCGGCACCACCAGCCCGACGAAGGCGATCGGGCCGACGAGCGCAGTGGCGCTCCCGCAGAGCAGGACGACGGCGACCATGCACAGCCCGCGGCCGAGCGCGAGGCTCTGCCCGAGGCCGCGGGCGACGTCGTCGCCGAGAGCCATCAGGTTGAGCATCGGAGAGGCGACCAGCGCGAGCGCCAGCCCGGTGAGCAGGAACGGCACCAGCGCGAGCACCAGCGACGGCGGCCGGCTCAGCAGCGTGCCCACCTGCCAGAACCGGAACTCGTCCAGCGCCCGCAGGTCGGTGAGCAGCACGAGGGTGACCAGCGAGGTCGCCACCGCGGTGAACGCCGCGCCCACCAGCGCCAGCTTCACCGGCGTCACGCCCTCCCACCCGAGCGAGGAGGCGCCGTGGACCGTCACGGCGGCGATCGCGGCGCCGGCGAAGGCGAACCAGAGGTAGCCGCCGACGTCGGTGACGCCGAGGAACGCGATCGCGGCCACCACGAGCAGGGACGCGCCGGCGTTGACGCCGAGCAGGCCCGGGTCGGCGATCGGGTTGCGGGTCACCCCCTGCATCAGCGCCCCCGCGACGCCCAGTGCCGCGCCGCCCGCGAGGCCGACGAGCGTGCGCGGGATCCGCAGGTCCTGCACGACCAGGTGGTCGTTGTCACCGGCGACCGGCGACCGGAGCGCCTGCAGGACGGTGGCGAGGTCGATGTCGCGCGCGCCCCACGCCAGGCTCGCCGCGACCACGAGCACGAGCGCGGCGACGGAGCCGACGACGACCGTCGTCCGCCACCACGGAGCGCGCATGAGGGAAGGCATACCTAAGCAAGCGTAGCGGCGGGACGATCCGCCGGTGACGGTCCCACCTCCCCCGCCACAGGCCCCGGCACAGCCCCGGCACGCGCGACGTGAGGACGGCTGGCAGGCTGACCCCGTGGACGTCGGCCCCCTGGATCGCGAGCGCCTGCGCGACCGCGTCCAGGACGTGCTGGACCGCGTGGTCGCCCACCAGCGGGGCCTGCTGCTCGAGATCGACCCCGCGTGCGCCGAGCTCGTCGACGCCGTCAGCCGGCTGGTCTCCGGGGGCAAGCGGCTCCGGGCGGCCTTCACGTACTGGGGCTGGCGCGCCGCCGGTGGCGACGACGCCGAGGAGGCGGTCGAGGTGGGCGCCGCAATCGAGCTGTTCCAGGCCGCGGCGCTGCTGCACGACGACCTCATCGACGGGTCGGACACCCGCCGCGGGCTGCCGGCCGCGCACCGGGCCTTCGCGGCGCGGCACCGCGACGGCGGCTGGGACGGCGACAGCGACCGGTTCGGTGCCGCGGCCGCCGTCCTCGCCGGCGACCTGTGCCTGTCCTGGAGCTCGGAGCTGCTCGCCGCGGCCAGCGCCGACCTGCCCGCCGTGCGCCGCAACGCCGGTCGCGAGGTCTTCGACCGGATGTCGACCCAGCTGATGGGCGGGCAGTACCTCGACGTCCTCACGCAGGCCCGGCCGGTGGGGTCGTCGCAGCACGCGGTCGACAGCGCCCGCCGGGTGATCCGGTGGAAGACCGTGCACTACACCGTCGAGCACCCGCTGCACCTCGGCGCGCGCCTGGCCGGCGGGTCGGACGCCCTCGTGGGCGCGCTCACGGTGTACGCCGGTGCCGTGGGCGAGGCGTTCCAGCTCCGCGACGACCTGCTCGGCGTCTTCGGCGACCCGCAGGTCACGGGCAAGCCGTCGGGCGACGACCTGCGGGAGGGCAAGCGCACGGTGCTCCTCGCGCTCGCGCGGCGCGTGGCGTCGCCGGCCCAGCGCGACCTGCTCGACCGCCTCGTCGGCGACCCCGCGCTCGACGCCGACGGGATCGACCGGGTCCGCGAGGTGCTCACCGTCACCGGCGCCGCGGGCGAGGTCGAGGCGATGATCGCCGCCCTCGCCGACGACGCGCACCGCGCGGTCGCCTCCGCCCCCCTCGTCCCGCCGGCTGCCGACGTCCTCGCCGACCTGGTCGGCACCGCCACCCGTCGGGCGGCCTGAGCGGTGCGGCCCGGTCTCGCCCGCCTGCTCACCTCGCGCAGCCGCACCGTCCAGGGCAGCACCGACCACGTCGTCGTCGTCGGCGCCGGCCTGTCGGGGCTCAGCGCCGCGATGCGGCTGGCCGGCGCGGGACGCACGGTCACCGTGCTCGAGCGCGAGCCGGTCGTCGGCGGGCGCGCGGGCCTGATCAAGGCCGAGACGGCCTCGGGCACCTACCGTCTCGACACCGGCCCGAGCGTGCTGACGATGCCCGCGCTGGTGCAGGACTGCTTCGACGCCCTCGGGGAGGACCCCGACGAGTGGATCACGATGGCGCCGGTCGACCCGATCTACCAGGCGCGGTTCGCCGACGGCTCGCACCTCGACGTCGTCGCCGACACCGAGCAGATGGCATGGAAGGTCGAGGAGCTCTGCGGGCCCGAGGAGGCCGCCGGCTACCTGCGCTACGTCGACTTCGTGTCCGAGCTGTACCGGCTCGAGATGCGCGACTTCATCGACCGCAACATGGACTCGCCCGCCACCCTGGCCACCGGCTCGCTGGCCCGGCTGGTGGCGGCCGGCGGGATGCGCCGCCTCGCGCCGACCGTCGGCGGCTTCCTGCAGGACGACAGGCTGCGGCGCATCTTCTCGTTCCAGTCGCTCTACGCGGGCGTCGCGCCGCAACGCGCCCTGGCGATCTACGCCGTCATCGCCTACATGGACTCGGTGGAGGGCGTGTTCTTCCCTCGCGGCGGCATGCACGCCATCCCCACCGCGATGGCCGCGGCCGCAGCGGCCCACGGCGTCGAGATCCGTTGCAGCACAGAGGTCATCGGCATCGAACAGAGCGGTAGCCGGGTGACGGCGGTCACCACCGCCGACGGGGAGCGGTTCGCCTGCGACGCCCTCGTGGTGACCTCCGACCTGCCGGTGGCGCGGCGCGAGCTGCTCGGCGACCCGTTGCGGCGCGACCTGGAGCTGTCGCCCTCGTGCTGGGTGATGCACGCCGGCGGCGCGGGCTCGCCGGCCGGGCCGGACGGCGCCCGGCACCACACCATCTCGTTCGGGTCCGCGTGGGAGCAGACCTTCGACGAGCTCGGGGCGGGACGGCTGATGAGCGACCCGAGCCTGCTGCTCAGCGTCCCGACCGTCTCGGACCCCTTGCTCGCACCCGAGGGGAAGCACGGCTGGATGCTGCTCGCCCCGACGCCGCACCTGCACCACCGCGACCCGATCGCCTGGGAGGACGTGGAGGGCCACTACCGGCGGCACGTCCTCGGGGTGATGCGCAGCCGCGGCTTCACCGACCTCGGCACCGACCTCGAGGTCGAGCAGGTCACCACGCCCCTGGACTGGCAGGCCCGCGGGCTGGAGGGCGGGACGCCCTTCGCGTCCGCGCACACCTTCGGCCAGACCGGCCCGTTCCGGCCGTCCAACCGCTGGGGCGAGAACGTCGTGATGGCCGGGTCCGGCACGACGCCGGGCGTCGGCGTGCCGATGGTGCTCATCAGCGGCCGGCTGGCCGCCGAGCGGATCACCGGGCCCGACCCGGCCTACCGCTCCCGGGCCTGGCCGTGACCGACTCGTCGTCCGGCGCGCCGACCGGCCCGCCGACGGGCTCGTCGACCGCCTCGTCGGCAGGCTCGGGCGCCCGGCTCCCCCGCACCAGCGCCCGCTGCCTCGACGCCGCCGGGATCACCGACCCGGGCCTGCGGGCCGACGTGGAGCACTGCCGGCGGCTGCACGCGCTGCACGGGCGCACCTACTACCTCGCCACCTGGCTGCTGCCGCCGGACCGGCGGCCGTGGGTGTGGTCGCTCTACGGGTTCTTCCGCACCGCCGACGAGCTCGTCGACGCCGTCCCCACCCCCGACCCGGCGCTGCTGCGCGACTGGGCCGCGGGCGCCCGCGCCGCCGTCGACGGTGCGCCGGCCGGCCGGCCGGAGGGTCCGGCTGGCAGCGACGACCCGTCGGTGCGGGCGCTGCTCGCGACGCTGCGCCGGCACGACCTCGACCCTGCGCTCGTCGACTCGTTCCTGACCTCGATGCTGATGGACCTCGAGGTGGCCGGGTACGAGACGTACGACGACCTGCTGGAGTACGTCGAGGGGTCGGCGCGGGTGGTCGGCCTGATGATGCTGCCGGTGCTCGGGACCGCCCGAGGCGTCCCTCTCGCGGAGGCCGCCCCGTACGCCGCCCTGCTCGGTGAGGCGTTCCAGCTCACCAACTTCGTCCGCGACGTCGGCGAGGACCTGGACCGCGGCCGGCTGTACCTCCCGGCGCAGGACCTCGCTGCCGCGGGGCTCGTGCGCGAGGACCTCGAGGCGCTGCGTGCGCAGCCGTCCGGCGCGGACGCCCGGCCGCCGCGCGCTGTCGTCGACCTGCTGGAGCGCGAGATCGAGCGCTGCCACGACCTGTACGCGCGCGCTCGCCCCGGCATCGCGCTGCTGGACCCGCGCACCCGTCCCGGCGTGCAGGCGGCGACCACGCTGTACGGCGAGATCCTCGACCGGGTGCGGCGCGAGGGGTACCCGGTGCTGCGACGTCGGGTGCGGGTCCCCGGCCCGCGGCGCGCGGCCGTGGCCGCCGCCACGATCGGCGCCGGTCTCCGGGCCCGGCTCGCCCCGGCCTGACTCAGAAGGCGAGCGCCTGGGCCAGGCGCCGGATCTCGCCCCGCTGGCCCGCGCGCATCCGCTCCACCGGGGTGCCGCCGTCGAGCGTGGCCTGCGGGCTGAACAACCAGCGCAGCGTCTCCAGGTCGTCGTAGCCGGCGTCGCCGAGCAGGGTGAGGGTGCCGGCCAGACCCGGCAGCGGCTCGGGCTCCACCAGCGCGGCGGGGACGCTCAGCACGCGGGGGCGTCCACGACGCACCGCGAGCAGGGCGCCGTCGTCGAGCAGCGACCGCACCCGGGTGATGTCGGCACCGAGCACGTCGGCCACCTCCGGGACGCTCAACCACCGGCCGACCAGCTCGTCGACCTCTCGGCGCAGCGGGTCGGCCTCGTGCTGGGACGGCTCCGCGACCGGGTCGCCGGTCGGGTGATCGGCGTGGTGGTCGGTCGTGCCGGCCGGGGCGTCGGTGGGGTGGTCGTCGGTCACGGCGGACAGCCTGCCACCACCGGACGAAGCCCTCACGCACGACCTGCGCCGAACGGATGACGCACGGTCACCGTGGACCCCGTCGCCACGGCGGTCGCCGCACGACCGCGACGAATTACATCACTGTGAGTAGCCTCCGGGCCTGCTCACTCGGGTACATTCCCACTCGTCACACCAGTCACTCCGGCACCAGCAGTGACGCGCCGACGCCAGGTCCCACCGGACCCAGCCGGACCCGACCCCCCGACGAGCCAGAACCGAGGACCCCGCCGATGACGTCGCAGCACGCGCTCCGCCACCGCACCACCGCCGTCCTCGCCGCCGCGCTCGGCACCTGCGCGCTGCAGGCCGTCCCGGCCGCCGCGGACACCGCCGCGCCGGACCCGACCGACGAACCGCGCCGTGCCGCGCCCGCTGCCGCCCCCGCGACGGCGGGTGCCGTGCCCGTCACCGCGCTGGTCCGGACCGTCACCCTCGCCGCCCCCGTGCGGTCGGCGCAGACGACCTACCGCGTCCGCGCCGGCGACACGGTGAGCCACATCGCCCAGCGGCTCGGCGTGAGCCAGGCCGCGATCATCAGCGCGAACCGACTGGACTCGCGGGCCTTCATCCGCGAGGGCCAGGTGCTGGTGGTGCCCGGCGCCGGCACGACCAGCGCCCGTCCCACCGCCGCAGCGCCGGTCAGCACCGGCTACACGGTCCGCCGGGGCGACACGCTCGGCCACATCGCCCTGCGCACCGGCACCACGGTGGCGGCCCTCACCGCCGCCAACGGGCTCGACGCGCGCGGCTTCATCCGCGAGGGGCAGCGGATCTCGGTGCCCGCTCGCGCCGGCTCCGCGGCGGCCGCCCCCTCGGGCAGCGGCGCGACGACGGCGACGGGGTCGACGTCGACCTACACGGTGCGGTCCGGCGACACGCTGTCGCACGTCGCCGCCCGCTCCGGCGTGACCCTGTCCGCTCTGCGCGCAGCCAATCCCGGTGTCTCCGACCGGATCCAGATCGGACAGCGGCTCGCGGTGCCATCCACGTCCGGCGGCAGCACGATCGGCAACACCTTCGCCGGCCGCACGTACCCGGCCGCCACGGTCGCCGCGGCGCAGGCGAACAAGGACGCCCTCGACGCCCGCTCGGTCCCCAGCCGCGGCCAGATGCAGGCGATCGTCGCCGCCACGGCCCGGTCGAACGGCGTCGACCCCGCGCTGGCCCAGGCGATCTCCTTCCAGGAGTCGGGCTTCAACATGCGGGCGGTGTCCCCCGCCAACGCGGTGGGCGCGATGCAGGTGATCCCCTCCTCGGGCGTGTGGGCCTCGGAGCTGGCCGGCCGGCGGCTCGACCTGCTCGACCCCCACGACAACGCCCTCGCGGGGGTGCTGATCCTCAAGGCGAACCTGCGGGCCGCCGGCGACCAGGGCACCGCGATCGCGGCCTACTACCAGGGGCTGAGGTCGGTGCGGACGAACGGGATGTACGCCGACACCCGCCGCTACGTGGCCAACGTCCAGACGCTGGCGGCCACCTACCGCTGAGCCGCCCTGAGGCGAGCCTGCGGCGCGCACGGCCGCGGCGTCCTTATGCTCGTCGGCATGAACCAGGGCATGCGGACGTGGGCCGACCACGTCGTGGGCCGCGCCCTGGACGGCCGCTACGTGGTGACGGAGAAGATCGCCCGGGGCGGCATGGCCACCGTGTACCTCGCCACCGACACCCGGCTGGACCGCGAGGTCGCGGTGAAGGTGATGCACCCGCACCTCGCCGACGACGAGCAGTTCGTCGCCCGGTTCAACCGCGAGGCGCGGTCGGCGGCGCGGATGTCGCACCACAACGTGGTCGCGGTCTACGACCAGGGCCGCGACGACGACGTCGTCTACCTGGTGATGGAGCACGTGCCCGGCACCACCCTGCGCGACCTGCTCGACGAGGCCGGCGCGCTCACCGCCGGCCAGGCGCTCGGGGTGCTCGAGCCGCTGCTCGAGGCGCTCGCCGCCGCGCACAAGGCCGGGGTCGTCCACCGCGACGTCAAGCCCGAGAACGTGCTGCTCACCGACGACGGCCGGGTCAAGGTCGCCGACTTCGGGCTGGCCCGCGCGGCGAGCACGTCGCAGAGCGGTACCACCACCGGGCTGCTGATGGGCACCGCCGCGTACCTGTCCCCCGAGCTGGTGCTGCGCGGCGTGGCCGACGCGCGGGCCGACGTCTACGCCGCGGGCATCGTGCTGTTCGAGATGCTCACCGGCCGGCAGCCCTTCACCGGGGAGGTGCCGGTCCAGGTCGCCTACCAGCACGTGCACGGACAGGTGCCCGGACCCACCGAGATCGACCCGGGCGTCCCGGCCGAGCTGGACTCCCTGGTCACCTGGGCCACCGCGCCGGACCCCGACGAGCGCCCGGTCGACGCCCGTGAGCTGCTCCAGGAGGTCCGGGAGGTGCACGCGGGCCTCAGCGAGGCCGAGCTCGACCGCGAGCCCGCCGGCGCCGGGCTGCGGCGGGCCGAGACCCCCACCGACGACGGGAGCGCGCACGAGGACGGTGCGGCGACGCCCACCGACAGCCACCACGCGACCCGCGTCGTCGGTCCGGTGCTGGGGCTCGACCAGCAGGCGCGGCCTCCCCGGGGTCGAACCGCGCCGCCCACCACCGGAGCCGTCGGGACCGGTGCCGTCGGTGCGGTCGCGGTCGGCAAGATCGGCGCGGTGGGCGCGCGGAAGAACGCGGACGCCGCCGACTGGGGCTACGGCCCGTCCGGACGCCGTCGCCGGCGCGGCCTGTGGACCCTCGTCGTCCTGCTCGTGCTCGCCGTGCTCGGCGGTGGCGTGGGCTGGTACTTCCTCACCGGTCCCGGTGCGTACACGGTCGCCCCGACCGTGACGGGCACCGTCGACGAGGCCCGGCGCACGCTCGACCACGCCGGCCTCGGGATGCGCGTCACCGAGCAGTACGACGAGCAGGTCCCGGCCGGCACCGTGGTGGGCACCGACCCCGCCGCGGGCGAGCAGGTCCGCAAGGGCGCCACCGTCACCGTGCTGGTCTCGCGCGGCACCGAGTTCACGCCCGCGACCGCCGTCACGGGCCTGAGCGTCGAGGACGCCACCACGGCGCTGGCGGCCGACGACCTCGCCCTCGCACCGGACCCCGAGCAGGCCTTCAGCGAGACCGTCGCGGAGGGGCTCGTGATCAGCCAGGTGCCCCCGGCGGGCGACACCGTCAAGCGCGGGTCCGAGGTCGTCGTCGTGGTCTCCCGGGGCCGCGAGCCCGTCCCCGTCCCGGGTGTCGTCGAGCAGGAGCGCGCCGCCGCCGAGAAGGCACTCACCGACGTCGGTCTGGTCCCGCAGGTGACCGAGGAGTTCAGCGAGGCCGTCACCGCCGGGGTGGTGATCAGCCAGGCACCGGCCGACGGGACGCTGTTCAAGGGCGACCCGGTGGCGCTCGTGGTGTCGAAGGGCCCGCCGCTGGTCGAGGTCCCTGCCGTCCGCGGCAAGCAGGTCGAGGAGGCCACGCGGATCCTGCGCGACGCCGGCTTCGAGGTCGAGGTCCGGCGGCTGGTGCAGAACGGTTTCGGCACCGTGCTGTCGAGCGACCCCGGCGCCGGTACGCAGGCCCCCAAGGGCAGCACCGTCACCATCAACGTGGTCTGAGCCCGACGCGCGCTCGACCCTGGCGCCCGGGGTCGATACGGGCGATCGGTGCGAAGCGTGACCGTCCGGCGTGGGGGTACGACCGTCCGGGTCGTTCGGCACCGGTGGTGTCGACCACGTGGAGCAGCACCCCTCACCCCGGCGGCGGCTCGTGCCGCGGCGGCGTCCTGCCGATGACCAGGGGGATCGGGGGATCACCGAGGTAGGGGGAGGCACCGCATGCGCAAGGCACTCTGCACGACCGTCCTGCTGGTCGCGCTGACGGCAGGAGGAGCCGGGTCGGCCGTCGCCGCGAACGGCGTCCCGCAGCGTCCGGGCGGACCGGTCACCCCGGTCGCTCCGTCGGACAACGGCGGCGACAACGGCTGGGGCAACTGCGGCCACAACTCCAGCCGTGGCAACCCGCACAGCGACCCCGCGGGTGGCGGGAACGGCGGGTACAAGAAGGGCGACGACTGCGGTGCGGTCACGCCCCCGGGTGACGGCGGTGGCGGCGGTGGCGGCGAGGAGCCGCCGGAGAACACCTGATCCGTGCCTGCCCGGCCGACGGGCCGTGGCCGACCTCGCGTCGGCCCCGGCCCGTCCCGTCCGGGTCGTACCGTCTCCGGGATGTGATCCACCTGTTGCGGCAACGAGTCTCGCGGCCCACGCCGTTGCCCGATGATCACGGGATGACCGACGGGGGCCCGGCGCAGCCGGACGACGGGGCGTGGTCGGGGGTACGCCCCGCGCTGGCGTGGCTGGCCTCGCCGGTGACGGTGCTGGCGCTGGTCGTCCTCGCGGTCAACGACCACGTGCTCAAGCAGGCGCACCCGGGACCGGTGACGGGCAAGCTCAGCGACGTCGCCGGGCTCGTCGCGGCGCCGGCCCTGCTCGCGACCGTCCTCGCCTGCCTCGCTCTCCCCCGTCCGCGCGAGACGGCGCTGGTGGCCACCGGGCTCGGCTTCGCGCTCGTGAAGACGGTCCCGGGGGCGACCGACGCGGCGAACGCCCTGTGGACCTCCTTCGGCGTCACGACCGAGATCCTGCGTGACCCCACTGACCTGGTCGCGCTCCCCGCGCTCGCCCTCGCCTGGATCGCGGCGCGCCGGACCCAGCGGCCACGGGGCCTGCGCGCGCGGGCCCGGGTCGCGCTCGGAGCGGTGGTGCTCCCGCTCGCGGTGGTCACGACCGCGGCGACGTCCTGCTACACCCCTGACGGGGTCACCGGTGCTGCGGTCGTCCGGGGCGACTGGGCCGGCGGTGACGCGGTCCGCGAGGACCGGGTCGTGGTCGGGGGCCCGTCGGGGGACAGCGTCACCGTCGACGCCGGCGGTCGGGTGCTCGCGATGTCGCGCACCGACGAGGCCCGGCTGCCACGCGGCGACGACGGCGAGCCCGTGCCGTACTGCTCGCGGTCCGACACCGACCGGTGCTGGACGGGTGTCGGCACGACCTCCACGACCGTGGCGGGCACCACCGACGGCGGCCGGACCTGGACGGTCGAGTACGACCTCCCGCGCGAGGAGGCCGACGACCTGCGCGACCGCTACGACGGGTGCTCGGAGCCCTCGCTCGACGTCGCGGCGGTGATCGTGCTCGACGGTCCGTACGGCCCGGTCGTCGTCGTGCCCGCGCACGTCACCGGGCTGCTCGTCCGCGGCACGGACGGCACCTGGACCCGGCTCCCGCTGGACCAGCTCCCGGGCGAGCCGGCGACGGACGAGGTCCCACGATTCACTGGCCCGCTGCGGTACCGCGAGCCGCCCCGGCCGGTCCCCGACGACCAGCCGGGGCCCACCCCCACACCGTCGCTCCCCTCGACGCCGCCGTGCCCGTCACCCACGACCGTGCGGGTCACCCCCGACCCCCGCAACGGACCCCCGTTCGACCGCGTCGACTGCCCGCCGTGACCCGGGGAGACCGCTACTCCTGGTAGGAGTACCGCTCCTCGCGCCAGGCGTCGCCGACGAGGTGGTAACCGCGCTCCTCCCAGAACCCGCGGACCGGGCCCCGGTGGTACTCGATGCCGCGCAACCACTTCGGACCCTTGAAGCCGTACAGGTGCGGAACCACCAGTCGCAGCGGCCAGCCGTGCTCGGGCGCCAGCGGCTCGCCGTCGAGCTCGTCGGCCAGCAGCGCCCGCGGGCTGGCGACGTCCTCGATCCGCAGCGTGGCGGAGTAGCCGTACTCGGCCCACGCGAGCACGTGCGTGACGCCGTCGGCGGGCGGCACCCGGTCGAGCAGGGCGCGCACCGGCACCCCGCCCCAGCGCAGGTCCGTGACCGACCACTTCGACGCGCAGTGCAGGTCGCCGCGGACCTCGGCGCGCGGCAGCGCCCGCACCTCGTCCAGCGACAGCCTGGTGGTCGCGCCGCCGGCGGTCGCACCGGTGACGGTGAGGTCCCAGGTGTCCAGGTTCAGGCGCGGCACCCGGCCGTAGTGCTTGACCTGCAGGCCGTCCGACCGGCGCTGCCCGGGGGGCAGCACCCTTCGCGACGGGTCGCTCGGACCGTGGCTCACGCCGGGACGCCTCCACGGTCGAGCGCAGACGCGAGGACGTCGACGAGCACCTGCGCCGCGCGGTCGGCACCGGCGTCGTCGAGGTCGAGGTGGGTGACGGCGCGCACCACGTGGCGGCCCATCGCCGACACCCGCACGCCGTCCACGGCCGCGGCGGTCACGACGTCGGCCGCCTCGATCCCCGCTGGGGCGAGGTCGAGCACGACGATGTTCGTCCGCACCCGGTCCGGCACCACCGCCGACGGCAGCACCGCCGCGCAGGCCTCGGCCAGGAGCAACGCCCGGCGGTGGTCGACGGCGAGCCGGTCCAGGTGGTGATCGAGCGCGAAGTGCCCTGCGGCAGCGAGGATCCCGACCTGCCGCAGACCCGCGCCCATCCGCTTGCGCCACACCCGGGCACGGGCGATCCGCTCGGCCGAGGCGACCAGCACCGAACCGACCGGCGCACCGAGACCCTTGGACAGGCAGACCGACACGGTGTCGGCGAGCGACCCGTAGACCTCGAGCGGGACGCGGTCGGCGACGTGCGCGTTCCACAGCCGGGCACCGTCGAGGTGCACCGCGACGCCGAGATCCGCCGTGCCCTCGCGCAGGCGCCGGAGCGCGGCGAGGGGCTGCACCGTCCCGCCACCGAAGTTGTGGGTGTTCTCGACCGCGACCGCCGCCGTGGAGACCAGGTACGGGCCGCCGTCCGGCACCGCCATCGCGAGCGGCAGCTCGGGGTCGAGCAGGCCCACCGGCGCACCGGGTGCCGACGACGCCCAGGTGCGCGTCGTGACGCCGGACGTCACCGCATGGGCACCGAGCTCGGCCCGCACCACGTGGGCGAGGCTGTCGCACAACAGCTCTCGGCCCGGTTCCACGAGCAGCCGCACGCCGAGGACGTTGGCGAGCGACCCGGTGGGGCACCAGAGCCCGGCCTCGTGGCCCAGCAGCCCCGCGACCCGCTCCTCGAGCGCGTTGACGGTGGGGTCCTCGCCGTACACGTCGTCCCCGACGGCTGCGGACGCCATCGCCTCGCGCATCGCGGCGCCGGGACGGGTCAGCGTGTCGGATCGGAGGTCGATCACCTCGTGGTGGTCGTCGGGCGTGCGGGGCGGGTGACCGCTGGGCTGCATGAGGTCAACGGCCTCGCAGCATGTCGGAGGCGAGGAACGCGAGCTCGAGCGACTGCTGGTGGTTCAGCCGCGGGTCGCACAGGCTCTCGTACCGCGTGGACAGGTCGGCGTCGGAGATCTCCTCGAACCCGCCGAGGATCTCGGTGACGTCCTCGCCGGTGAGCTCGACGTGCAGGCCACCCGGCACGGTGCCGACCGCGCGGTGCACCTCGAAGAAGCCACGCACCTCGTCGATGACGTCGTCGAAGCGCCGGGTCTTGTAACCGCTCGGGGAGCTGAAGGTGTTGCCGTGCATCGGGTCGCAGACCCAGAGCACCTGCGCACCGCTCGCCTGCACCTTCTCGGCGAGGCCGGGGAGGACGTCGCGGATCCTCTCTGCCCCCATCCGCGTGACGAAGGTGAGCCGGCCGGGCTCGCGGGCGGGGTCGAGCCGGTCGATGAGCGCCAGGGCGTCGTCGGCCGAGGTGCCCGGCCCGAGCTTGACCCCGATCGGGTTGCGGACCCGCGACAGGAGGTCGACGTGGGCGCCGTCGAGCTGGCGGGTGCGCTCCCCGATCCAGAGGAAGTGCGCCGAGACGTCGTACGGGTCACCGGTGCGCGAGTCGATCCGCGTCATCGCCCGCTCGTAGTCGAGCAGCAGGGCCTCGTGGCTGGAGAAGAACTCCACGGTGCGCAGGGCGTCGAAGTCGGCGCCGCAGGCGTCCATGAACTGCATGGCGCGGTCGATCTCCGCCGCCAGCGCCTCGTACCGCGCGTTGGCGGCCGAGCCGGCGAAGCCCTTGTTCCACTCGTGCACCTGGCGCAGGTCGGCGAAACCGCCCGTGGTGAAGGCGCGGATCAGGTTCAGCGTCGACGCGGCCGTGTGGTACGCCCGCAGCAGCCGCTGCGGGTCCGGCGTGCGCGACCGGGGCGTGAACGCGTAGTCGTTGACGGCGTCGCCGCGGTACGCCGGCAGCGTGACGCCGTCGCGGGTCTCGTCGTCGCTGGAGCGTGGCTTGGCGAACTGCCCTGCCATCCGGCCCATCTTGATCACCGGCATCGACGAGCCGTAGGTGAGGACGACGGCCATCTGCAGCACGGTCTTGATCCGGTTGCGGATCTGGTCGGCGGTGGCGCCGGCGAACGTCTCGGCGCAGTCCCCGCCCTGGAGCAGGAACGCGCGGCCGGCGGCGGCCTCGCCGAGTCGGGCGCGGAGCAGGTCGGCCTCGCCGGCGAACACCAGCGGCGGCATCGACGAGAGCTCCTCGCGCACGGCCTGCAGCGCCTCGGGGTCCGGCCAGGCGGGCTGCTGCGCCGCCGGCAGGGCGCGGTAGGCGTCCAGGCCCGCCAGGACCTCGGGGGTGGCCACGGCGGACGTGACGGCGGCGGGCGGGATCGCGGTGCTCACCGCTCCAGGGTAGGACCGTCTCAGGATCCGGTTGCGCTCGCGTCCGGCCACTGGACGCGGGCACGATGACGCCATGACCATCCGTCGCGTCGCGCTGCTCACCGCCGGGGGCTTCGCCCCGTGCCTGTCGTCCGCCGTCGGCGGCCTGATCGAGCGGTACACCGAGCTCGCCCCGGACGTCGAGATCATCGCCTACCGGCACGGGTACCACGGGCTGCTCACCGGCGACAAGGTCGTCGTCGACGAGGAGACCCGCGCCCGCGCGGGGGTGCTGCACCGGTTCGGGGGGTCGCCGATCGGCAACAGCCGGGTCAAGCTGACGAACACGGCCGACTGCGTGGAGAAGGGGCTGATCCAGCAGGGGCAGGACGCGCTGCAGGTGGCGGCCGAGCAGCTGAGCGCCGACGGGGTCGACGTGCTGCACACCATCGGCGGCGACGACACCAACACCACCGCCGCCGATCTCGCCACGTACCTGCACGAGCACGACTACGGCCTGACCGTGGTGGGCCTGCCGAAGACCATCGACAACGACATCGTCCCGGTGCGGCAGAGCCTCGGTGCGATCACCGCTGCGCAGCAGGCCTCCCTGTTCGCTCGCAACGTGCTGGCCGAGCACGGGTCGAACCCGCGGATGCTCGTCGTGCACGAGGTGATGGGGCGGGCGTGCGGCTGGCTCACCGCGGCCGCGGCGCGCGACTACATGGCCTGGCACGCCGAGCAGGAGTGGGTGCCGGCGATCGGGCTCAGCCCCCAGCGCTGGGCGGTGCACGCGGTCTACGTGCCCGAGGTGAAGGTCGACCTCGCCGCCGAGGCGGAGCGGCTGCGCGCCGTCATGGACCAGGTCGGCTGCGTCAACATCTTCCTGTCCGAGGGGGCCGGGGTCAGCGACATCGTCGCCGAGCTCGAGGCGTCCGGCGCCGAGGTGCAGCGCGACCCGTTCGGGCACGTCAAGCTCGACACGATCAACCCCGGTGCCTGGTTCGCCAGGTCGTTCGGCGAGCAGCTGGGGGCGCTCAAGACGATGGTGCAGAAGTCCGGCTACTTCTCCCGTTCGGCGGCGGCCGGGCCCGAGGACCTCGCGCTGATCAAGGAGATGACCGACCTCGCGGTCGACTGCGGCCTCGCCCGCACGCCGGGCCTGGTCGGCCACGACCTCGAGCGCGGCGGCGAGCTGCGGGCCATCGAGCTCGACCGGGTCGCCGGCCACAAGCCGTTCGACACGGCCGAGCCGTGGTTCGGCGAGCTCCTCGACACGATCGGCCAGCCCCGGGTCTGACCTGCTGACGGTCGCGCGGTCAGCGGGAGGACCAGCCGCCGTCCGAGGCGATCACCTGGCCGGTGACCCAGGCGCTGTCGCGGCCCGCGAGCCACGACACCAGTCGTGCCGCGTCGTCGGGCGTCCCCCACCGCCCTGAGGGCGAGGCGGCACGCACGGCCGCCGCCACCGCGTCGGTGGCCCAGCCCGTGTCGGTGGGCCCCGGGTCGATGCAGTTGACGGTCACCCCACGCGGCGCGAGCTCGACCGCCAGGCTCGCCGTCAGCTGGTGCACCGCGCCCTTGGACGCCACGTACGCCAGCTCACCCGGCATGGCCCCGTGGTACTGACCGGAGGTGAACAGCACCACGCGGCCACCGTCGACGCCGACACGCGCCGCCAGGGCCTGCACCAGCAGCACCGTGGCCCGGGCGTTGACGGCGAAGCTGCGGTCGAGCTCCTCGGCCGCCACGTCCGCGAGAGCACCCTCGCTGGAGCGGGCGTGGTTCGCCACGAGCACGTCGACCCGCCCGAACTCCTCGACCGCGTGCTGCACCAGCCGTGCGGGCGTCGCCGGGTCGGCGAGGTCGGCCTCGACGAGCTGCACGGCCCGGCCCGCCGCCTGCAGCTCTCGCACCAGCCGCGCGGCACCGCCTTCGTCGGCGCCCCACGGCTGCTCGGCGTCGTGCGGCTCCCAGCCGTGGACGAGGACCGCGAGCCCGTCGTCCACCAGGCGGCGGACGACCGCGGCACCGATCCCCCGCGCCCGGCTCGCCCCGGTGACCAGCGCGACCCGCTGCCCGAGCCGCGGCGCCGTCAGCTCGACCGCGTCCGGCGGGACGAGCAGCTCCCCGTCCGCACCCGTCCACGCCGCCGTCCCCTCCAGCCGCACCGGCCTGGGCAGGTAGAGGCTCAGATGGGCCACGGCCAGCCAGTGCGACCCGCCGGGTCCGTCCGCGCCCTCCGCCACCAGCTCGATGTCCTGGTCGTCGGTCTCCTCGCCGCGGGCGACGTCGCCCACGACCCAGATCCGCCCGAGACCGGCCTCGTGCAGCAGCCGGACCACCTCCTCGCGCATCTCGAGCAGACGGGCACCGAGCGGGCCGACCAGCTTCAGACCGGCGGGGTCCGGACGGGTCAGCCCGAGGTCCAGCGTCCAGCCGCTCGCTGCGACCAGCCGGGCCAGCTGGTCCAGGCTGGGCGACCGCCGTCCCTTCTCGAACGACGACACGGCGCTCTGCGGGAGCCCCGCGGCGGCGGCGAGCTGGGCCTGGGTCATCCGCGCCAGCCTGCGCGCCAGCTTGAGCAGCTCGGCCGGCGAGGTCTCCCGGAGCGCGTCGTCGTCCACCCCTACCCCTCTCGTCGACGCCACCATCTCCCAGCGTGATATCGGACAGCGTCGGCGGCCGCAAGTATCACCCTGCGCGATATCGACCCGCAGCAGCACTAGGGTGCGGCCCATGCCTGAGCACCGTCGCGCCGTCCTGGCCATCGACGAGGGCACGACGGGGGTCACGGCGCTGGTCGTCGACGACACCGGCGGCGTCCTCGCCAAGGGCTACCAGGAGTTCCCCCAGCACTTCCCGCGGCCGGGCTGGGTGGAGCACCAGCCCGAGGAGATCTGGCAGGCGACGCTGTCCGCGTGCCGCGACGCGCTGGAGGAGGCCGACGCGGACCCCGGCGGGTCGGTCGAGGTGGTCGCCGTCGGGATCACCGACCAGCGCGAGACCGCCGTCGTGTGGGACCGCTCCACGCTGTCGTCCCCGCGTCGCGCGATCGTCTGGCAGGACCGGCGCAGCAGCGGGATCTGCACCCGGTTGCGCGAGGACGGCCACGAGGAGCGGGTCGCCGAGCTCACCGGCCTGCGCCTCGACCCCTACTTCACCGCCACCAAGCTGACCTGGCTGGCCGAGAACGACCAGCGCACCTGGGCCGGCGTGCAGGACGGCTCCCTCGCCGTCGGGACCGTCGACTCCTACCTGGTGGCACGGCTGTCCGGCGGCCGGCGGCACGCGACCGACGCGTCCAACGCCTCCCGGACCCTGCTGCTCGACCTGCGCACCGGCCAGTGGTCGGACGAGCTGTGCGAGCTGTTCGGCGTCCCGCGCGAGGCGCTGCCCGAGGTGGTGCCGAGCTGGGGCGAGGTCGCGCGCACCGACCCGGGCGCCTTCCTCGGTCTCGACGTGCCCGTCGCCGGGATCGCGGGCGACCAGCAGGCGGCGCTGTTCGGGCAGGCCTGCTTCGCGGTGGGCGACACCAAGTGCACCTACGGGACCGGCTCGTTCGTGCTGGTGAACACCGGCGCCGACCCGGTCCCCGCCCCGCTCGGCCAGGACGGCACCGGCCTGCTGTCGACGGTGGCGTGGATGGCGCCGGACGGCGCGATCACCTACGCCCAGGAGGGCTCGATCTTCGTCACGGGCGCGGCGGTGCAGTGGCTGCGGGACGGGTTGCAGATCGTCGGCTCGGCGGCCGAGACCGAGGCGGTCGCCAGGACGGTGCCCGACACCGGCGGCGTGGTGTTCGTCCCCGCGCTCACCGGGCTGGGTGCCCCGGAGTGGGACCCTCAGGCCCGCGGCACCATCGTCGGCATCACCCGGGGGACGACGCGCGCCCACCTGGTGCGGGCGACGCTGGAGGCGATCGCCTACGAGGTGCGCGACGTGCTCGGGTCGATCGACCACCAGGTTCCGGTGCTGCGGGTCGACGGCGGCGCCAGCGGCAACGACTGGCTGATGCAGTGGCAGGCCGACCAGCTCGCGGTGCCGGTGGAGCGCCCCACCGTGCTGGAGACCACCGGGCTCGGCGCCGCCTTCCTCGCCGGCCTCGGCACCGGGCTGTGGTCCTCGCAGGACGAGGTGGCGCAGACCTGGCGGCTGGACCGGCGGTTCGAACCGGGCGAGCGCGACGAGCACGGCTACCGGCGCTGGCGCTCGGCCGTCCAGCGCTCCAAGGGCTGGGCCGCCCTCGTCGACTGATCGCTAGGGCGCGACCCGGCCGTTCTTCTCGAACGCCGCGTGGGTGAGCGGCATCAGGCCCGCCCACGCCTGCTCCATCTTCTCGGCGCACATCTCGATCTCGCGCTGCGGGAACGACGGGAAGTGCGCGTCGTCGCGCTTGGTGCGCAGCGACAGGAAGTTCATCAGCGACCGCGCGTTCACCGTCACGTACATCGAGGAGTAGATCGTCAGCGGCAGCACGATGCGGGCGACCTCGCGCGCGACGCCGGCCTCGAGCATCCGCTGGTACGAGGCGTACGCCGCCTCGCAGACGGCGCGGGTCTCGGTGCCGACCAGCTCGTGCTGCTCCGGCGTGCCCTCGACGAACTCGTAGGACCCCGGCTTGCCCTGCTGCACGAGGCGGCGCTGCGGGCCCGGGACGTAGAAGACGGGCCGCAGCTCGCGGTAGCGGCCCGACTCCTCGTTGTAGGAGGCGATCCGGTGCCGCATGAACTCGCGGAACACGAAGATCGGCGCCTGCACGTAGAAGGTCATCGAGTTGTGCTCGAACGGGCTGCCGTGCCGGTCGCGCATCAGGTAGTTGATCAGCCCGCTCGACCGGCTCGCGTCGGCGTCGACGTCCTCCAGGCTGGACTCGCCCTTGGTGGAGACCCGGGCCGCGAACAGCACGTCGGCGTCCTGCGCCGAGGACCGGACGAGCTCGACGGCGACGTCGGAGCGGAAGACGACCTCATGACCGGCGGCGGGGGTGTCGTTCACGGTCGCGAGCCTAGCCAGCGGCACCGACGTCACCGCGCAGGCGCAGCCGCACGCCGCCGGAGTCGCCGTCGGGCACCACCTCGACCTCGGACAGGTCGTCGACCACGAGGTCGGCGTCCAGCTCGTCGCGGGGGGTGGTGGTGACGACCGCGAGCGTCGCGCACCCGGCGGCCCGGGCGGCGCGCAGGCCGTTCGGGGCGTCCTCGACCACCAGGCAGCGGGTCGGGTCGACGCCGAGCCGCTCGGCGGCCAGCAGGTACGGGTCCGGCGCGGGCTTGCCGCGCTCGACCATGTCGGCCGTGACCAGCACCTCCGGCGCCCGGAGCCCGGCCGCCGCGATCCGCACCCGCGCCAGGTCGAGGGCGCACGAGGTGGCGATGGCCGCCGTCCCGGCCGGGAGCGCGGCGAGCAGCTCGACCGCGCCGGGCAGCGGCACGATCCCGTCGGTGTCGGCCAGCTCGATCGCGTCGATCCGCGCGGCGGCGGAGGCGGTCCGGTCGGCGCCGACGACGGCCGCGACGATCGCGGCCGACGGCACGCCGTGGAACCCGAGCAGGCGATCCGGGTCGACGCCCTCCTCGGCCGCCCACCGCGCCCACGATCGCCGCACCGCCGGGGTGGAGTCGACCAGCGTGCCGTCGAGGTCGAGCAGGACGGCCTCGAAGGTGGTGCTGAGCACAGAGGGGACGGGAGAGAGGGGGACGGGAGAGGTCACCCGACCGAGCCTAGGAGGGGTGCTGCTGGCCCTGGCCGAGCCCCCGCTTGAGGTCCGACGGCGGTCCGGAGGCCAGCCGCTCGGCCTCGTCCCGCTCGATCCGGCTGGTGGCCGCGCACATCGCGCACTGCACCGCGTAGCGGGTGCTGATCGCGAAGGTGGGGATGAAGAACAGCGTGAACTTCGTGACCCGCTTCTCGATCCGCTGCGCCGCCGGGTTGCCGCACACCCGGCAGACGAGGGTGAGGACGGCCAGCACCGTCACGTACGCCTTGGTCCCGAAGATGACGAGCACCCGCCCACCGTAACCCGGGCGGGCCGCGTGGACCCGCCGGGCCGCACGCCGTGCGCCGGCGACCTCGGCGGCTGAGAGGATGCCGAGGTGGAGACGCCCGACCTGCTCGGCCCCGCCGGGGCGGACGCCTCCGTGCGCCCGGCCACCGAGGGCGACCTCGACGCCGTCGGCGCCGTCCACTCCCGGTCGTGGCGCAGCGCCTACGCCGACCACCTGCCGCGCGAGGTGCTCGACGCGCTCGACCCCGCTGCGCTGGCGGGCGCCTGGTCCGGTGCGGTGACGGCGCCCCCGAGCCGCGGCCACCACGTGCTGGTGGCGTGCGCGGGCAGCACCGTCGTCGGCTTCCTCGCCGCCGACGACACCGGCGAGCTCGTCGGCCTGCACGTCGACCCGGCGCACCAGCGCCGTGGGCACGGCTCGCGCCTGCTCTCGGCGGCCGCGGACCTCGCTCGCGACGCCGGGGTGCCCGTCCTCACGGCGTGGTGCCCCGTGGTCGACACCGCCCGCCGCGCGTTCCTCGAGTCGGCCGGCTTCGGCCCGGACGGCGCGTGGCGCGAGCTGGAGGTCCCCGGCGCCGACGGGCTGCGCGAGGCGCGGCTCGTCGCGGCGCTGGATCCGGCACCGTGAGCCCGTCGGACGCGGGCCGCTCGGACGTGAGCCGGTCGGACGTGGGCACGCCGGACGTGGGCACGCCGGACCGGACCGGATGACCTCGCACCTGAGATCGGCCACGCGGCAGGGCATCTCGGTGGGTCTGGCCACCGGCGTCTACGGGATCTCCTTCGGCGCGCTGGCGGTGGCCGCCGGTCTCGACGTCTGGCAGGCCTGCGCGCTGAGCCTGCTGATGTTCACCGGCGGCAGCCAGTTCGCGTTCGTCGGCGTCGTCGGGGCCGGCGGCGCCGGGGTCGCGGCCACGGCGGCCGCCGCCCTGCTCGGCGCGCGCAACGCGATCTACAGCCTGCAGGTGGCGCCGATGCTCGGCGTCTCCGGACCGTCGTCGGGCAGCCGCGCCCGCCAGCTGGCCGCGGCCCACCTCACCATCGACGAGTCCACCGCCGTCGGCATCGCCCAGGAGGTGGAACCCGCTCGGCGGCGCGGTTTCTGGGTCACCGGCATCGCGGTGTTCGTGCTGTGGAACGCCACCACCCTCGGCGGCGCCCTGCTCGGCGACGTGCTCGGCGACCCGCGCCGCTGGGGCCTGGACGGCGCCGCCGCCGCGGCCTTCCTCGGCCTGCTCTGGCCCCGGCTGCGCACCGGCGACCTGCGCGCGGTCGGCGCGGTCGGCGCCGTCCTGGCCGCCGTGGCCGTCCCGCTCGCGCCGCCGGGCGTCCCCGTCCTGGTCGCCGGAGCCGGCGCCGCGGCCGTCGCCTGGTGGCGGATCGCCCGCAGCCGCAGGACGCAGGTGGTCCGGTGACGCTCTGGACCTGGGTGCTGGTCGCCAGCGCCGTCTGCTTCGGCTTCAAGCTCGCCGGCCACCTGCTGCCCGAGCGCCTCCTGCACGACGAGCGCGTGGCCGGGATCGCCGGAGCCGTCACCGTCGGGCTGCTGGCGGCGCTGGTCGTGACCCAGACCGTCGCCGACGGCCGCTCGCTCGTGGTGGACGCGCGGCTACCCGCCCTGGCCGTGGCCGCCGTGCTGCTCGTGCTGCGCGCGCCGTTCGTCGTGGTCGTCGTCGCCGGCGCGGTCGTGGCCGGCGGCCTGCGGGCGCTGGGGTGGGGATGACGCACGCCGCGCCCCTGTCGCCCCCACCCGCCCCGCGCCGGCTGGTGGGTGTCGACCTCGCCCGGGGCCTGGCGCTGCTCGCGATGATGGCCGTGCACGTCGTCCCGGCGACCACGGGCGGTGAGGTGCACCCGCTGCAGCTCGCGTTCGGCGGGCGCGCGTCCGCCCTCTTCGCGGTGCTCGCCGGTGTCTCGCTCGCCCTGGTGTCCGGCCGGGAGCGGCCGCCGCGCGGGGACGCGCACCTGTCCGCCGCCCGCGGTCTGGTCGCCCGGGCCGCGGTCGTCGCCCTGGTCGGCCTCACGCTGGGGTCGGTGTCGACCACGATCGCGGTGATCCTGGTCAACTACGCCGCGCTGTTCGTCGTGGCCACCGCCTTCCTCGGACTCGGTGCCCGGGTGCTCTGGCCGCTCGCCGGCGCGTGGCTCGTGCTCTCGCCGGTGGTGAGCCAGCTGTGGCGCCCGCACCTGCCGCCCGGCCCCGGCGCGGTGCCGAGCTGGCTCGGCCTGCTCGACCCGTCCGCGTTCGTCACCGAGCTGCTCGTCACCGGCTACTACCCCGTGCTGACGTGGACGGGGTACCTGCTGCTCGGCCTGGCCGTCGGGCGCAGCGGCTGGCTGCAGCGCGGCCCGGACACCCGGGTGGCTCTCGTCGGCGCCGCAGGCCTGGCCGTGGCCGTCGCGGCGAAGGTGCTCTCGTCGGTGCTGCTCGGCCTGCCGGGCGTGCTCGACCGGCTCGTGGTGCCACCTGGTGCGCCGCTCGACCCGTCCCTCGACCTCGCTCTGCAGACCTCGATGTACGGGGCCGCGCCCACGACCAGCTGGTGGTGGCTGGCCACGAGCGGGCCGCACTCCGGCACGCCGCTCGACCTGCTCCACACCGCGGGGTGCGCGCTCGCGGTGCTGTGCGCCACCACGCTCCTCGCCCGGTCCACCACGGCGCGGCAGGTCCTCCTGCCCCTGGCCGCCGCGGGGTCGATGACGCTGACGCTCTACTCCCTGCACGTGGTGGTGGAGGCGGTGCGGCACTCGGTGTCACCCGCCCCGGCGTCGCAGGCCGTGACGGTGTGGGTCGTGCAGGTCGTCGTCGCCCTCGCGGTGGCCACCACGTGGCACCTCGCGGCCCGCCGGGCCGGGCTGCCGCCGCGCGGCCCGCTGGAGGCGCTCGCGGCGGAGGTGTCGCGCACCGCCTCAGGACGGCAATAGTCAGTTTGACATCCATCTCCGTCAGCGGTTTGCTGTCATCACGACAACAGACTGCTGAGGAGCCGACCATGGCCGAGATCCGCCGCTACCCGTTCGTGAGTCACCTGCGCAGCACCGAGACCGGCTGGGTGCGGCACAGCGCCGGCGGTCGCCGGCGCCACGGCGGCACCTCGGCCGCGTTCTGGTTCCGGCCGCTGTCCGCGGTGGTGAGCGAGGTGCCCGTCGACGACCGAGAGATCCCGCTGCTGGTGCACACCTGGACCTCCGACCGCCAGGACGTCGTCGTCCAGGGCACGGTCACGTTCCGCTTCGCCGACCCCGAGGCGTCGGCCGGCCGGATCGACTTCGCGGTCGACACCCGCACCGGCCTGTGGCGCGCGCGGCCGCTCGAGCTCGTCGCGTCGCTGCTCACCGAGCTCGCCCAGCAGCACGCGGTGACGGCGGTCGCGACCCGCACCCTCGCCGAGACCCTGGTCGACGGCATCGAGGCGGTCCGTTCGCGGATCGCCGTGGGCCTGGACTCCGAACCGCGGCTCGAGGGCACCGGCATCGCCGTCCTCGGCGTGCGGGTGGTCTCGTTGAGCCTGGAGAAGGACGTCGAGCGGGCGCTGAAGACCCCTGAGCGCGAACGCATCCAGGGCGAGGCCGACCGGGCCAGCTATGCCCGGCGCGCCCAGGCGGTCGACCAGGAGCGCGCCATCGCCGAGAACGAGCTGGCCAACCAGGTCGAGCTGGCCACCCGCGAGGAGGAGCTCGTCGTCCGCCGGGGGGCCACCGAGCGCCGTCGCGCGCAGGAGCAGGCGGCGGCCGCGCAGGTGCAGGCGCAGGCCGCGGCCGAGCGCGCAGGGATCGAGGCGGCGGCCGACGCAGGACGCACCCGGGTGGAGGCCGGCGCGCGCGCCGACGCCGCCCGCGCGCTGGACGCGGCCAGGGCCGACGCCGAGCGGACGTCGTACGAGACCCTGGCCGCCGCCGGCCCCGAGCTGCTGCGGGCGCTGGCGCTGCGCGACCTCGCGGAGGCGGTGGCCGGCGTCGACAGCCTCACCGTCACCCCGGACCTGGTCACCGGTCTCCTCGGGCGGGTGCTCCCCACGGGCCGGGAGTCGTCGTGACCACCGCGGCCCGCCGCACGCTGGCACCGCGCGTGGTCGTGGTGCACCGGGCGTCCGAGCTGACCGGGCTGCTGGCCCGGCACGGGACCGTCGGCCAGGCCGAGTTCTTCCTGCGGACCCGCGGCCGCTCGCTGGACGAGGTCCGCGACCGCCACGACGCTCTCGAGCGTGCCCTGTCGGCCGTCTCGGCGGCCGTGCCGGTCGACTGGCGCCGCGGTGCGGTCGAGCGCGCGGACCTCGACCGGTTCGCCTTCGCCCCCGAGGACGTCGTGGTCGCGGTGGGGCAGGACGGCCTGGTGGCCAACGTGGCCAAGTACCTCGACGGCCAGCCGGTGGTCGGCATCGAACCCGAGCCCGGCACGAACCCCGGTGTGCTGGTGCGGCACCGGGCCGCGGACGCCCGCGCTCTGCTCGTCGCCGTGGCCGGAGGGGAGGCGACGACGCAGCCGCGGGCGATGGTGCGGGCTCGGGCCGACGACGGCCAGGAGCTGCTCGCGCTCAACGAGGTGTACCTCGGCCACCGCACGCACCAGTCCGCGCGGTACCGCCTGCTGGTGCCGGGCGGCCGCGACGAGCGGCAGTCCAGCTCGGGGCTGGTGGTGGGCACCGGGACGGGCTCCACCGGCTGGTGCGCCTCCCTGGCCGGGGCGCGTGGCGGGCGGGAACGGCTCCCCGGTCCTGCCGAGGAGGACCTCGCCTGGTTCGTCCGCGAGGCGTGGCCGTCGGCGACGACCGGCACGTCGTTGACCGCCGGCGTCCTCGGTCCCGGCGACCACCTCGACGTCGTGGTCGAGGGCGACGACCTGGTCGTGTTCGGTGACGGCATCGAGAGCGACCACCTGACCCCCTCGTGGGGCCAGCAGGTGCGGGTCGACCTCGCCGGGCGGCGGCTGGCGCTGGTGACCGGTTAGCCGCGGACCCAGACCCGCAGCGGGCCGAGGAGCGAGAAGCCTTCGCTCGCAACCGCTTCCAGCGATGCTCCGTGCTCGTACCCCACGACCGGCAAGTCGCCGAGCCGGTCGCGTGCACCGTGCACGAGTGACCGGACGAGGTCGCCGAGGTCGTCATCACGGGCTGCCTCCACGTTCGACAGGCCGATGACGCCGCCGTCGCGGTGGGCCGTCCCGCGGCCGAGGACCGTGCCGTCGCGGGCGACCTCGAGCAGCACCACGTCGGGCCCGAGACCACCGTCACCCAGGTCCCGCGCGTCCGCTGCGCCCGTTCGCGCCGCACCGTCCAGACCGATCCACGACGCCTCGAACAGCAGGACGAGACCCGCCGGGGCGAGGTCCGTCCGGGCGAAGGAGTCCTTGACGCCGACCGGTCGCCGGCCGCCCACGACGGCCAGCACGTCGTGAGCCGTGGCATCGGCGACCAGCGTCATCGCGTCCGGGTAGAACGGCGGCGGCGCGGAGGTGGTGACCTGCACGCGGCCGTCGTCGACCACCTCGACGCCCCGCGCCGCGCACACCAGTGCGCACCAGGACGCGTTCTCCCGCACCGCCTCCGCGAGCAGGTCCATCAGCGCGCGCCGTGCATCCGGGCGGCCTGGCGCATCGCGGCGCGGGCCCGGCGGCGGTCGCCGGCGGCGTCGTAGGCGCAGGACAGCCGGAACCACGAGCGCCAGTCGTCGGGCGCGGCGTCCGCCTCGGCCTGGTAGCGGACGAAGGCCTCGTCGGCGGCGCCGCGCACGACGCGACCGCCGGGCGTGCGCGGCAGGTCGTCGACGGGCAGACCGTCCTCGACCTCGAGCACCCTGGCCATCCGCTCGGTCTCGGCGCCGAACCGCACCTCGCGCAGCACCGCCGCGCCGACCAGCACCGGGACAACGAGCAGCGCCACGCCCAGCGCGACGCCGACCGGCTCGCCCGACGTCACGAGGAGCCATCCGCGCTGGCCGACGAGCACCGCGTACAGCAGGCAGAGGGCGACCAGGACGAGCGCGAGGACCTTGGGGCGCAACGGGGACCGGGCCCTCAGAGACCGAGGTAGTGCTCGAGCCCGACGGTCAGGCCGGGCCGCGAGGCCACCGTGCGCACGCCGAGCAGCACACCGGGCATGAACGACGACCGGTCGAACGAGTCGTGCCGGATGGTGAGCTGCTCCCCCGGCCCGCCGAGCAGGATCTCCTCGTGGGCCACCAGGCCGCGCAGCCGCACCGAGTGCACCGGGATGCCGTCGACGCGGGCGCCGCGGGCGCCGTCGAGCGCGGAGGTGGTCGCGTCCGGCGGGTCGCCGAGCCCGGCCTCGCGACGCGCGGCGGCCACCTGCTCGGCGGTGTGCCGAGCGGTGCCGGACGGCGCGTCGACCTTGTCCGGGTGGTGCAGCTCGACCACCTCGACCGACTCGAAGTGCGGCGCCGCCAGGGCCGCGAACCGCATCGCCAGCACCGCGCCTACCGCGAAGTTCGGTGCGATCAGGACGCCGACCTCCGGGTGTCCGGCGAGGTCGGCGCGGACGGCGTCCAGGCGCTCGGCGGTCCACCCGGTGGTGCCGACCACGGCGTGGACCCCGTGGGCGACGCAGAACGCGACGTTGACCGGCGCGGCGTCCGGCACCGAGAAGTCGACCGCCACCTGCGCTCCGGCCTCGACCACGGCCTGCGGGTCGTCACCGGCGTCGACGCGAGCGACGAGCTCGAGGTCGTCGGCACCCTCGACCGCGCCGCACGCGGCGGTCCCCATCCGCCCCGCGGCGCCCAGCACCGCCACCCGCGTTCGCTCGCTCACGTCCGCAACCCTAGCCGCGTGCCCGCAGGCCGGGATCAGACCTCGAACCGGACGCCCTGCGCCAGCGGCAGCTCGCCGGAGTAGTTGACCGTCGTGGTCATCCGGCGCATGTACGCCTTCCAGGAGTCCGAGCCGGACTCGCGTCCGCCGCCGGTCTCCTTCTCGCCGCCGAACGCCCCGCCGATCTCGGCGCCGGACGTGCCGATGTTGACGTTGGCGATGCCGCAGTCCGAGCCGGTGGCGGAGACGAACAGCTCGGCCTCGGCCTGGTCCTGGGTGAAGATGCTCGACGAGAGGCCCTGCGGGACCGCGTTGTTCAGCGCGATCGCCTCGTCGAGGGTGTCGTAGGTCAGCACGTACAGCACCGGTGCGAAGGTCTCCGTCCGGACGACCTCGCCCTGGTCGGGCACGCGCACGACGGCCGGCTCGGCGTAGTAGGCGTCCGGCGCCGCGTCGGCGAGCCGGCGGCCACCGCCGACGAGCACCTTCCCGCCGGCCTCCGCGGCGGCGGCGAGCGCGTCCTGCATCGCGGTCCAGGCGCGCTCGCCGACCAGCGGGCCCACCAGCGTGCCCTCGGCCAGCGGGTCCCCGACCGGGAGCCGGCGGTAGACCTCGACCAGACGCGCGACGAGGTCGTCGACCACCGAGGAGTGCGCGACCACCCGGCGCAGGGTGGTGCAGCGCTGGCCGGCCGTGCCGGCCGCGGAGAACACGATGCCGCGCACGGCGAGGTCGAGGTCGGCCGACGGCGCCACGACGGCGGCGTTGTTGCCGCCGAGCTCGAGCAGGCAGCGGCCGAAGCGCGCGGCGACCCGCGGGCCGACCTCGCGGCCCATCCGGGTCGAGCCGGTGGCCGAGACCAGCGCGACGTCGTGGTGGTCGACCAGCCGCTCCCCCACGTCGGCGGCGCCGAGGACGACCTGGCCGAGGTGCTCGGGGGCGCCGACGTCGCGCGCGGCCCGGTCGAGCAGGGCGGCGCAGCCGAGGGCGGTCAGCGGCGTGGCCTCGGACGGCTTCCACACCACGGTGTCGCCGCACACCAGCGCGACCGCGGTGTTCCACGACCAGACCGCCACCGGGAAGTTGAAGGCGCTGATCACGCCGACCACACCGAGCGGGTGCCAGGTCTCGTTCAGCCGGTGACCCGGTCGCTCCGACGGCATCGTGCGCCCGTAGAGCTGGCGCGACAGGCCGACCGCGAAGTCGCAGACGTCGACCATCTCCTGCACCTCGCCCAGCGCCTCGGAACGGATCTTGCCCGCCTCCAGGCTCACCAGGTCGGCCAGGTCGGCCTTGTGCTCGGTGAGCAGCTCGCCGAGCCGCTTCACCAGGGCACCGCGCACCGGCGCCGGCACCGTGCGCCACTGCTCGAAGGCCGCCGCGGCGCGCCTGACCGCCTCGTCGACCTGCTCGGGGGTGTGCCAGGCGATCTCGGCCAGTGCCGTGCCGGTGACCGGCGTCCGGACCACGTGCTCGCCTGCGGGCACCTGGGCCCCGAGCCGGCGCAGCCGGTCGGTCGCGAGGTCGCGCAGGGCGTCGGCGGAGGGCAGGGCGGTCTGGTCGCTCGAGGTCACGACGGCAACTGTGCCACGCGTGGCAGGCTCGGCCCCGTGGACGTCCCCGCCGACCGCACCGGTCCCGGCCTGCTGCGCCACCCGACGGCCTGGCGACCGGTGCTCGTCGTCGCCGCGACGCTCCTCGCCGTCCTGGTCGCCACCGCCCAGCGGTACGGCTGGCACCGCGACGAGCTGTACTTCCGGGCGCTCGACCCGGCCTGGGGGTACCTCGACCAGCCGCCGCTGGTCCCCTTCGTCGTGCGCACCCTGTCCGGCGTGGTCGACGAACCGTGGCTGGTCCGGCTCCCCGCGGCCCTGTGCGCGGCGGCGTCGGTCGTGGTCCTGGCCCTGGTGGCGCGCGAGCTCGGCGGCGCGGTCCGGGCCCAGGTGCTCGCCGCCCTCGCCGTCGCCGGCGGCACGGTCACCCTGCTGTTCGGCCACGTGCTGCTGACCAGCTCGCTCGACCTCGTGGTCTGGCCCCTGGTCTGCCTGCTGGTGCTGCGGGCGGTGCTCCGCGAGGAGCAGCGGTGGTGGGTGTGGACCGGCCTGGTCGTCGGCCTCAGCACCTGGAACAAGCTGCTGGTGGCGATGCTGCTGGTCGCGCTGGCGGTCGGCCTGGTGACCACGGGCCGCGGCCGGGTGCTGCTCGGGCGCGGCGTGGCCGCCGGTGGCCTGCTCGCGGCGCTGCTCGCGGCCCCGAACCTGGTGTACCAGGCCACCCACGGCTGGCCCCAGCTGGCGATGGGGGCGGCGCTGGCGCAGGGCAACGCCGACGAGGTCAGGGTGATGACCTGGGTCTTCCTCCTGATCGCGATGGGTCCGCCGCTGGTGGGGCTGTGGGGCGCGGCGCTGGTGCAGCTGTGGCGTCGTCCGGACTGGCGGCCGGCGCGCTTCCTCGGCGTCGCCCTGCCGGTCCTGGTCGTGCTCACGCTGCTCGCCGGCAGCCAGCCCTACTACCCCAGCGGCCTGCTCGCCGTCCTGGTGGCGGCCGGGTGCGTCCCGGCCGCGGACCTGACCGTCCGCTCGCGCGGCTGGCGGGTGGCGGTGGCGGCCGGGCTCGCGCTGAACACCGCGGTCTCGGCCGTGGTCGCGCTGCCGCTGCTGCCGCTCGGTGTCCTCGGGCGCACGCCCGTCCCCGCGATGAACCAGGTGGCCGCCGACCAGGTGGGCTGGCCCGCGTACACCGAGCAGGTCGCGCGGGTGTGGGCCGGCCTGCCGGAGGGCGACCGCGCCGACGCCGTCGTGCTCACCTCGAACTACGGCGAAGCGGGGGCGATCGACCGGTTCGGGCCGGCCCTCGGTCTGCCCGCCCCCTACAGCGGCCACAACGCGCTCGGCGACGCCGGACCCCCGCCCGCGACCACGTCCGTGGTCGTCGTTGTCGGCGACCAGCTGGCCGCGCTGGAGTCCTCGTTCGCGTCCTGCGAGGTCGTGACGCGGCTCGACGCCGGCCTCGGCGTCGAGTCCGAGGAGCAGGGCGTACCCGTCGCCGTGTGCCGCGACCCGGCGCCGCCGTGGCCGCGGCTGTGGAGCCGCGTGCGCCACCTGGACTGAGCCGGCTCGCACGTGGGCTCGCCCCCTCGGTCCCCTCAGCCGGGGAGGGCCCCCCGCAGCGCCAGCACCGTGAGCACGGCCGCCTGGGCCGCCTCGTAACCCTTGTCCTCGGACGACCCGGGCAGCCCGGCGCGGTCGAGCGCCTGGGCGTCGGTGTCGCAGGTCAGCACCCCGAAACCGACCGGGACGCCGGTCTCGACCGCCACCTGCGTGAGGCCGGTGGTCGCCGCCGAGCACACGTACTCGAAGTGCGGCGTCCCGCCGCGGACGACCACGCCGAGGGCCACCACCGCGTCGAAGCCGCCACGGGCCAGCCGGGAGGCGGCCACCGGCAGCTCGAACGTGCCCGGCACCCGGACGACGACCTGCTCCGCCCCGGCCTCGGCCAGCGCCCGGTCGGCACCCGCGAGCAGCCCGTCCATCACGGTGGTGTGCCACTGCGCGGCGACCACGGCCACCCGCATCCCGGCAGCCGAGGGCATGGCCAGCTCCGGCGCGCCGTCCTTCACGGTCGTACCCCTTCCAGCAGCGGGTCGACGCGGCTCTCGCGGGCCGCGGACACCGGGACGTGCGGCAGGTCGTGACCCAGCCGCTCCTGCTTGGCGCGCAGGTAGCGCAGGCTGTCGTCGGTGGGCTCCACGAGCAGCGGCTCCCGTCGCACCACCTCGACGCCGTACCGGGCCAGGCCGTCGACCTTGGCCGGGTTGTTGGTCAGCAGCCGCACCGGCCCGACCCCGAGGTCCGCGAGAACCGCTGCAGCGGAGACGTAGGTGCGGGCGTCGACGGGCAGGCCGAGGTCGGTGTTCGCGTCGACCGTGTCGCGCCCCGCGTCCTGCAGCGCGTAGGCCGCGAGCTTGGGCACCAGACCGATGCCGCGGCCCTCGTGCCCGCGCACGTAGACCACGACGCCGCGGCCGGCGCGCTGCACGGCGACGAGCGAGGCCTCGAGCTGCGGACCGCAGTCGCACCGCAGCGAACCCAGGACGTCGCCCGTGAGGCACTCCGAGTGCACCCGCACGAGGACCGGCTCGGCGCCACCGGCGGCCGTGACGTCGCCGACCACGAGCGCGACGTGCTCGGTGCCGGCGCTGTCGCGGTACCCGTGCGCCGTGAAGTCGCCTGCGCGGGTGGGCAGCCGGGTCGAGGCAGCCCTCTTCAGCACCGGTCGCCACGGCACCCCCGCGGCCGCGGCGTCGCCGCCGAGGTGGGCCACGAGGTCCTCGATCGTCACCATCGCCAGGCCGTGCTCGTCGGCGAACGCCCGGCACGACGTCGCGCGCCGCATCGAGCCGTCGTCGTCGACCAGCTCGACGATCACCCCCACCGGCGCGCAGCCCGCGAGCCGGGCGAGGTCGACCGCCGCCTCGGTGTGACCGGGCCGCACCAGCACGCCGCCGCGGCGCGAGCGCAACGGCGCGACGTGCCCGGGCCGCACGAGGTCGGACGCCGTGGTCGCGCCGTCGGCGAGCAGCCGCACGGTGCGGGCGCGGTCGGCGGCGCTGATGCCGGTGCCGACGCCGTGCCGCGCGTCGACGGTGACGGTGAACGCGGTGCCCATCGACTCCTCGCCGCGGGCCACCATGAGCGGCAGCCCGAGGTGGTCGGCGCGGTCGTCCTCCATCGGCGCGCACACGTAGCCGGTCCCGTGCCGGACGAAGAACGCCATCCACGCCGTGGTGATGTGCTCGGCGGCCATCACCAGGTCGCCCTCGTCCTCGCGGTCGGCGGCATCGAGGACCAGGACCGGCCTCCCCGCGGCGATCTCGGCGACCGCGTGCTCGATCGGATCCACCCGGACGCTCATCGTCGTACCTCCTCCTGCTGCTGCCGACCGGCGGCGAACGCCGCGATCCGCTCGACGTACTTGGCCAGCACGTCCACCTCCAGGTTCACCGGCGCCCCCGCGCGGGCGCGGCCCAGCGTCGTCAGCGCGAGCGTGGTCGGGATCAGCCCGACCTCGAACCAGGCCGCCGCGTCGTCCGGCGCGCTCACCGCCGTGACCGTCAGCGAGACGCCGTCGACGGTCACCGAGCCCTTCTCGACCAGGTAGCGCGCCAGGCCGGACGGCACCTCGACCCGCACCCGCTCCCACCGGTCGCCCGGCTCGCGGATCGCGACCGTGCCGACGCCGTCGACGTGGCCCTGCACGACGTGGCCACCGAACCGGCCGTCCGCCGGCATCGCGCGCTCCAGGTTGACCCGGTCGCCGGCCGCGAGGCCACCGAGCGAGGTGCGGGTCAGCGTCTCGGCCATCACGTCCACCGCGAACCGTCCGCCCGACGGGGTCTCGTCGGTCACGGTGAGGCAGACGCCGTTGACGGCGATCGACGCGCCGTGCACGGCGTCGGAGGTGACCAGCGGCCCCTCCACGACGAGCCGGGCCGAGCCGCCGTCGCGCTCGAGCCGCACCACGGTGCCGAGCTCCTCCACGATCCCGGTGAACATCAGTCGACCTCCTGCTGGTCGTCGTCGATCTGCTCGGTGGCGGGCCGTCGCGGCACCGCCGTGATCCTCAGGTCCGGCCCCGTCCGCACGACGTCGACGACGTCGAGCCGCGCGGCGTCGTCGATGGTGGTGATGCCCAGGTCGCCGACCGCAGCGGGGCCGGCGCCGAGCAGGACCGGGGCCAGGTAGACGACGACCTCGTCGACCAGCCCGGCGCGCCAGAACGCACCGGCGAGCACCGGGCCGCCCTCGACCAGCACCCGCCTCACGCCACGGTCCCAGAGCCCGGTGAGCACCTCGGCGGGGTCGTGGGTGCCCAGCAGCAGGGTGGGTGCCGCGTCGTCGAGAACGGCTGCGCCTGCGGGGATCTCGCGCCGTCCCACGACGACGCGCAGCGGCTGGTGCTCGCGCGGCAGGTCGGCCCCGCCGGGGTCGCGGGCGGTGAGCCGGCAGTCGTCGGTCAGCACCGTGCCGGTGCCCACGACGATCGCGTCGAGCCGCGCGCGGTGGGCGTGCGCGTCGGCGCGCGACTGCGGCGAGCTGATCCAGCGCGCCGTGCCGTCGGCGGCGGCGACGCGCCCGTCGAGCGTGGGCGAGAGCTTCCAGGTGACGTGCGGACGGCCGAGCCGCGCGGCGGCCAGCCAGGCGCGGTCGACCGCGGCGGCGTCGTCCTCGAGCACGCCGGTGACGACCTCGACCCCGGCGGCGCGGAGCACCTCGGCGCCCCCGCCGGCCTCGGCGGACGGGTCGAGGACGCCGACGACCACGCGCCGGACGCCGGCGGCGACCAGGGCCTGCGCGCACGGACCGGTGCGGCCGGTGTGGCGGCAGGGCTCGAGGGTGACGACGGCGGTGTCCGGCGACCCGAGCCCGGGGTCCCAGGCGGCGAGGGCGTCGACCTCGGCGTGCGGGGTGCCGGCGCCGCGGTGCCGGCCGTGCGCCCGGGCCACACCGCCGGCGTCGAGCAGGACGCAGCCGACGCGGGGGTTCGCTCCCGGTCGGACGGCGGGGTCGGCGGCCAGCTCGATCGCGCGGCGCATCGCGGCCAGCTCGCCCGCCCAGACGGGGGCGGCGGCGCGCGCGGGGACGGCGGCGCGCGCGGGGACGACCGGGCCGTCGTCGGGCTGCTGGGGGGTGCCCACCGGTCCTCCGTCCGCTCGGGCGCGGCACCGGGGTACGTCGGCGAGCGGCCGTGCGTGCGGACGGGTCGGGGCCGTCACCTGCGTGACGGTGCACCGCACCGGCCGACGACGACCCTCGGCGTGCTGCCTCCCATCCGGACTCTCACCGTCGGTCCTGGAGTTCCACCAGGTCAACCGGCCGCTGGCTGCGGTCGGGTCGCGGACTGTCACCGCCGGTTCGGAATTGCACCGACCCCGGAGCACGCGCAGATCTGTGTCTGCCACTCACGGGCCGTGCGGCCCGCACCCGCCAGTATGCACCGTGGCCCTCGCGACCACCCCATGACCTGCGTCACCGCCGTGCGCCCGTCGTACGACCCGGGACGGGTCTGCCATGCTGGGCGACCCGCGGCCGCTCGGGGCGCGCGGGACGTGCTCGAGCGCAGGGAGGCCGTCGGGACGTGGACGGGAGCGTGCAGCAGGGCGAGCGGGTGGAGGACGCCCCGCCCAGGTCCGACGACGTCGAGCGCCGCATCCGCGCGGCCCTCGACGACCGGACGCTGCAGGTGCACCACCAGCCCATCGTCGACCTGCCGTCGTGCCGGGTGGTGGGGCTGGAGGCGCTCGTGCGCTGGTCGGCCGACGACCCCGGCCCCCCGATCTCCCCGGCCGAGATCGTCGAGGCGGCCGAGCGCGGCCCGCTGATCCGCGAGCTCGGGCGGTTCGTCCTCGACCAGGCGGTCGCCGATCTCGTCCGCCTCTTCCCGGACCCGGACGACCGCGTCACGTTGTGCCTCAACGTCTCTGCTGCCCAGCTGAGGGACGACGAGCTGGTGGAGCACGTCCGCGACCTGCTGGCCCGCACGGGCTGGGACCCGCGCCTGCTGTGCCTGGAGGTCACCGAGACGGTGGCCCTGCAGGACACCGGGCAGGCGGCCGCGCGGCTGACCGCCCTGCGCGACCTCGGGTGCACGGTCTCGCTCGACGACTTCGGCACCGGGTGGTCCTCGCTCGGCCTGCTGCGCGACCTCCCGCTCGACACCGTGAAGATCGACCGCTCGTTCGTCGAGCACGTGCACGCCTCGTTCACCGACGCCGTGCTGGTCCGGTCGATCATCGAGACCGCCCACGTGCTGGGGCAGCGGGTCTGCGCCGAGGGGGTGGCCCTGCCCGAGCAGGCCCGCCAGCTCACCGCGATGGGCTGCGACCGGGCGCAGGGATGGTGGTTCGGACGGCCGGTGCCGGCCGGGCCGGAGCTGGTCGAGGCCGTCACCGGCGTGCGGCACGGGCTGACCACCGTCCAGCCGCCGCCGCTGCGGATCGGCGAGCGCGACGAGCTCGTGGTGGTGACCGACGACCAGCACGTCGTCGGGTACGCCTCGGCCGGGAGCATCCCCCTGCTCGGGGTCTCCCCCGCCGCGATGGTGGGCCGCCGGCTCGAGTCGTACGTCGTCGACGAGATCGGTGAGGAGGGCGAGCACACCGTCCAGGTGCACCACGGCGACGGCCACCCGCACTGGCTGCGCCTCACCACCCAGCGCCGCCGGATCGGCCCGGCCGCCGACGGCAGCCCCCGCGAGCAGGTGCTGTGGGTGGGCGTCGACGCCACCGCTGCCAAGCGCGGCCAGGACGCCCTGGCGGCGTCCGAGGTGCGGTTCCGGACGGTCTTCGACGCCGCCCCGATCGGGATGGCGATCAACACCCTCGACGGCTGGTTCCTGCGGGCCAACGAGGTGTTCGCGCAGATGGTGGGTCGCAGCAACGACGAGCTGATGTCGCTGCGCTACCAGGACATCACCCATCCCGACGACGCCGAGGCCGACGTGCGCAACACCGAGGAGCTGCTCACCGGTGGCACGGCCACCCACAGCATCCGCAAGCGGTTCCTGCACGCCGACGGCCACGTGGTCACGGTCGACCTGCGCTCGTCGCTGGTGCAGGACGCCGACGGGGGCCCCGCCTACGTCGTGGTCCACCTCGTCCCTGCCGACGCCGCCTGAGCGGTGCGCCGACGGACCACGGCGCGGTCCAGAGCGCGGACCAGAGCGCGGTCCAGAGCGCGGATCAGGGCAGGGTGTCGACCGGGTCGGCGTCGAACGGGCCGACCACGGTGAGCGAGCGGGGCCGCGCGAACAGCTCGGCGGCCAGGTCGCGCACCTGCTCGGCGGTGACGGCGCGGATCCGGCGCAGCGACTCGTCGAGGCTGACGAACTCGCCGTAGACCAGCTCGGCCTTGCCCAGCCGCGACATCCGCGAACCGGTGTCCTCCATGCCGAGCACGAGGCCGCCGCTGAGCTGGCCGATGCCGCGCTCGAGCTCGGCGTCGTCGACCAGGTCGGTGGACAGCCGGGCCCACTCGCTGGTGAGCAGGTCGATCACCTCGCCGACGCGGGCCGGGGTGCAGCCGGCGTACATGCCGAAGTAGCCGGAGTCGGAGTAGGCGGACGAGAACGAGTAGACCGAGTACGCCAGGCCGCGCTTCTCGCGCACCTCCTGGAACAACCGGCTGCTCATGCCGCCGCCCAGGACGGCGTTGAGCACCGACATCGCGTACCGGCGCGGGTCGGTGGAGCAGATGCCCAGGCCGCCGAGGAGCAGGTGCGCCTGCTCGGTGCTGCGCCTGACGGTCAGGACGGTGCCGGCGTCGGCACCCACGGGCTCGAGCCCGCCGCCGCCGTCCCCGGCCGGGCGGGCCGCCAGCGGCTCCACCCCGTCGGCCACGGGCCAGCCGTCGTGGCGCAGCGCCTCGACCACCTGCTCGCAGAGCCGGTCGTGGTCGACGCCGCCGGCGGCCGTGACGACCAGGCCGGCGGGCCGGTAGTGCTGCTGGTAGTGGTCCCAGACGGCGTCGCGCGTGACGGCGCGGATCGACTCCGGGGTGCCACCGATCGGCCGGCCCAGGGGGTGGCCGCCGAGCACCTGCTCGGAGAACCGCTCGTGGGCGACGTCGGCCGGGTCGTCGTCGTTCATCGCGAGCTCCTCGAGGATGACGCCGCGCTCGGCGTCCAGGTCCTCGGGGGTGATCGTCGCGGAGGTGACCATGTCGCCGATCACGTCGACGGCCATCGGCAGGTCGTTGTCGAGCACCCGCGCGAAGTAGCAGGTGTGCTCCTTGCCGGTGACCGCGTTCGCCTCGCCGCCGACCGCGTCGAACGCCTCGGCGATGTCGAACGCGCTGCGCCGGGTGGTGCCCTTGAACAGCAGGTGCTCGAGGAAGTGCGTCGACCCGTGGTGGCCGCTGGTCTCGTCGCGCGAGCCGACACCCACCCAGGCGCCGAGGGTGGCCGAGCGCAGGCCCGGCATCTGCTCGGTCAGAACCCGGACGCCGCCGGGCAGGACGGTGCGGCGCACGCGGCCGGACTGCTCGTCCGGTCGCGCGGCCCCGTCCTGCCCGACGGCGTCGGGCTGGAGCTGGTTGCTCACCCTCAGGCGTTCGCGTCCGCGGACTCCGTGGCGGTCGCGTCGGCAGCGGCCTCCTCGTCGAGCACCGGCACCAGCGAGAGCTTGCCGCGCTGGTCGATCTCGCCGATCTGGACCTGGACCTTCTGGCCCACGCCCAGGACGTCCTCGACGGCGTCGATCCGCTTGCCGCCGACCATCTTGCGGATCTGCGAGATGTGCAGCAGGCCGTCGCGGCCCGGGGTGAGGGAGATGAACGCGCCGAAGCTCGTCGTCTTCACCACGGTGCCGACGTACCGCTCGCCCACCTCGGGCATCTGCGGGTTGGCGATGGCGTTGACCATCGTGCGCGCGGCCTCGGCCGACGGGCCGTCGGTGGCACCGATGTACACGGTGCCGTCGTCCTCGATGGAGATCTGCGCGCCGGTCTCCTCCTGGATCTGGTTGATCATCTTGCCCTTCGGGCCGATGACCTCGCCGATCTTGTCGACCGGGACCTGCACCGAGATCACGCGCGGGGCGTACTGGCTCATCTCGTCCGGCGCGTCGATCGCCTCGTTCATGACGTCGAGGATGTGCAGCCGGGCGTCGCGGGCCTGGGTCAGCGCGCCACCGAGGACCGACGCGGGGATGCCGTCGAGCTTGGTGTCGAGCTGGATGGCGGTGACGAACTCGCGGGTGCCGGCGACCTTGAAGTCCATGTCGCCGAACGCGTCCTCGGCGCCCAGGATGTCGGTGAGCGCGATGTACTGCGTCTCGCCGTCGACCTCGTCGGACACCAGGCCCATCGCGATGCCGGCGACCGGGGCGCGCAGCGGCACACCGGCGTTGAGCAGCGACAGGGTGGACGCGCAGACCGAGCCCATCGAGGTGGAGCCGTTGGAGCTCAGCGCCTCGGAGACCTGCCGGATCGCGTACGGGAACTCCTCGCGGCTCGGCAGGACGGTCATGAGCGCCCGCTCGGCGAGCGCGCCGTGGCCGATCTCGCGGCGCTTGGGCGAGCCCACGCGGCCGGTCTCGCCGGTGCTGTACGGCGGGAAGTTGTAGTTGTGCATGTAGCGCTTGCGCGTCTCGGGCGAGAGCGTGTCGAGCTGCTGCTCCATCCGGAGCATGTTCAGCGTGGTGACGCCCATGATCTGGGTCTCGCCGCGCTCGAACAGCGCCGAGCCGTGCACGCGTGGGAGCACCTCGACCTCGGCCGACAGGGTGCGGATGTCGGCCGGGCCGCGTCCGTCCATGCGGATCTTGTCGCGGAGCATGCGCTGGCGGACGGTCTCCTTGGTGAGGGAGCGGAACGCCGCGGAGATCTCCTTCTCGCGACCGTCGAAGCGGTCCTCGAGCCGGCCCTTGACCTCGGCCTTGATCTCGTCCAGGCGCGCCTCGCGCTCCTGCTTGCCGGCGATGGTGATCGCCTGCGCGAGGTCGGCCGCGGCCTCGGCCTTGACGGCGTCGTAGGCGTCCTGCTGGTAGTCGAGGTACCGCGGGAACTCCTGGGTCTCCTTGGCGGCCTTGTCGGCCACCTCCTGCTGGGCGGCGCACAGCTGCTTCAGGAACGGCTTGGCGGCGTCCAGGCCCTGGGCCACGACGTCCTCGGTGGGCTTGGTGGCGCCGGACTGGATCAGGTTCCAGGCGCCCTCGGGGGCCTCTGCCTCGACCATCATGATCGCGACGTCGGCGTCCGCGCCGGTGCCGACGACACGGCCGGCGACGACCATGTCGAAGACGGCGTTCTCGAGCTGGTCCCAGGTCGGGAACGCGACCCACTGGCCGTCGATCAGCGCGACGCGGACGCCCGCGATCGGACCGGAGAACGGCAGGCCGGACAGCTGGGTCGACAGCGACGCGGCGTTGATCGCCAGGACGTCGTAGGGGTCCTGCGGGTTCAGCGCCAGGACGGTGATGACGACCTGGACCTCGTTGCGCAGCCCGGAGACGAACGAGGGCCGCAGCGGCCGGTCGATCAGGCGGCAGGTGAGGATCGCGTCGGTCGAGGGGCGGCCCTCGCGACGGAAGAACGAGCCGGGGATCTTGCCCGCGGCGTACATCCGCTCCTCGACGTCGACCGTCAGCGGGAAGAAGTCGAAGTGCTCCTTGGGGTGCTTGCCGGCCGTGGTGGCCGACAGCAGCATCGTGTCGTCGTCGAGGTACGCGGACACGCAGCCGGCGGCCTGCTTGGCCAGCCGGCCCGTCTCGAAGCGGACGGTGCGCTTGCCGTACGAGCCGTTGTCGATGACGGCTTCGGCGAAGGTGATCTCGGGACCCTCCATGAAGGGTTGCTCCATTCTCTAGCGGAGCGCAGGCGTCCCGGCCGGTTTCTGGTGCACCGGTCTTCGATCGAGGCCCTCGGGGACGGGTGCGGCACGAGGCCGGCCCACCCGGGGGCCACTACCGAGGACCCGTGCCCGCCGTGGGGCCGACGCTCCTGGTGTGTGCTCTGGTTCAGTTGTGAGCGTGCAGCGGGGACGGCCACCTGGGCCGTCCACGCGAAGGACGCGGCCGCTCCCCCAGGGAGTGACCGCGTCCGGTGGTCATCGACGCAGGCCGAGCCGCTCGATGAGCTTGCGGTAGCGGGTGATGTCCGTCTTGGCGAGGTACTTCAGCAGCCGGCGGCGCTGACCCACCAGCAGGAGCAGACCACGACGGCTGTGGTGGTCGTGCTTGTGCTCCCGCAGGTGCTCGGTCAGGTCCCTGATCCGCTGGGTGAGCATCGCCACCTGGACCTCGGGAGAGCCCGTGTCGCCCTCGACGGTGGCGTACTCGGACATGATCTTCGCCTTGGTGGCGGCATCGAGCGGCACTGGTTCTCCCTGTGGGTCGTTGCGCGGCGCTCCGGGGCATGTCCACCCGGGCACTGTGGGTCCGCGGCCGATCTGACGGCGTCCGTCAGGCTACCAGCGCACGGCCCGTGCTCCCAATCCGGCGGCTGGTGCACCGGTCAGGGGTGCCGCTGCTCGCGACGGTGCTCGGCCAGCACGTCGCGTCCCCAGTCCGAGCGCACGTCGCGCCAGACGTCGTGCACGTGGTTGCCGCGGCTCTGGACGCAGTCGTGCTCCAGCAGGAACGACTCCCCGCGCACCGCGTAGTAGTAGGGAGCGCCCGCCACCGGGCCGCCCGAGCCGCCCTGCCAGGCGAAGGTCGCACCCGCCAGCCCCTCGTCGACCAGCGCGCTCCAGGCCGAGCCGGCGAGCGCGGGCGGCAGCCGGTCGAGGTGGCGCCGCACGAGCAGCTCCAGCAACCGAGCCTGGCCGGGGTCGAGCGCGTCGTGCCGCACCCCGCGCGGGACCGCGGCCGGGTCGGCGAGCGGGTCGTGCCGGGTGCCGAGGTCGGGCGGCGGCTGCGGCGCCACGACGGCCACCGCCCGCTGGTCGGCGTCGAGGGACGAGAGCAGGGCGTGGCCGAGGAGCTGCTCGGCGGGCAGCGTCCGGTACCCCGGGCGGGGACCGTCCGGCACCGGCACGGGGACGCGGGCGGGGTCGGCGCCCAGGAAGCTCGGCGTGCCGCTCACCCGGTCGCCGACGACGCGGGCGTGCACGGCCACGTGGTGACCGCTGATCCGCAGCAGCCAGGGACCGTCGCCACCGGGGTCGCCGAGCACGCGCCACCAGTAGCTGCCAGGGTTCCGCCGCTCGACCCCGGCCCGGCCGCGCGACTCCTCCAGCACCCGCAGCACGCCGTCGAGCCGCATCACGTCGCGCACCGTCCTGGCCCCGGACGGCGAGCACGCGACCTCCAGCACGGCCAGCGCCGCCTCCTGGCCGGACGGGCCCATGTCGGCCAGCCGCAGGCCCGGACGCGGACCCGGCAGGTAGGTCCACTCCCGGACCTCGGCGCCCTGGCCGCCCGCGGCGTCCTGCGCCAGGGCGCGCTGGTCCCCGGGGAGCACGGACAGCCAGCCGGTGACCGCCGACCGCAGCGCGGCGGCCAGGGCGGGCGCGGTGGCCGAGGGCACGTCCCCGACGGTAGCCCGGCGCACCGGGTCTGGTCGGATGGGCGCGTGCGCCCCTCCCGACCCCTGCCCCTGCGGACCCGGGCCTTCACCCGCGCGCTGCACGCCCTCGGACGCTTCGACGTCGCGCGGATGGACCTGGCGACCATCCGGCGGGTGCGGGCGCGCGAGTACCCGGCACCGATCACGCGCGCCGTCCTCGGGGGGCGGGCGGCGGGCGTGCGTGCGAGCGGCACCACGGTGGCCGGCGTCCCCGTGCGGCTCTACCGGCACGGCAGCGCGCCGTCGGCCGGCGCGCCCGTGGTGGTGAACCTGCACGGTGGTGGCTGGGTGCTGGGCAACCTGCAGCAGTCCGACTGGTCGTGCAGCACCCTGGCCGCCCGGCTCGGCGCCGTGGTCGTCTCGGTCGACTACCGGTTGGCACCGGAGCACCCGGCACCCGCCGCCTTCGACGACTGCTGGGCGGTGGTGCGGCACCTGTCCCGCGACGGGTCCGACGTCGGCGGCGACGCCACCCGCGTGGCCGTCACCGGCGACAGCGCGGGCGGCAACCTGGCGGCACTGGTCGCGATCGCGCACCGCGACGCGCTGCGGACGGGCGGCCCGGACGCCCCGACCGCGCCGCTGCGGCACCAGGCGCTGGTCTACCCCGCCGTCGACCTGACCCTCGCCTCGCCCTCGATCCACGCACGGCCGCACGCGCCGGTGCTCCCCCGCCGCAACATCGACCGGTTCCTCGAGCACTACCTCGGCGGCTCCCTCCTCGGCCCGGCCGACCCCGCGGCGAGCCCGCTGCACGCCGACCTCGAGGGCGTCGCGCCGGCGCTGGTGATCACCGCCGACAACGACCCGCTCGAGGACGACGGCGAGCGCTACGCCGACGCGCTGCGGGCGGCGGGAGTGCCCGTCCGGTACACGCGGTACGAGCGGGTGCCGCACGGGTTCCTCACGTTCCCCGGCGCGGCACCGGCCGCGCGGCAGGCGCTGGCCGAGATCGTGCAGGAGCTGGGCGCCGCGCTCGCCTGAGGCCGGTGCGGCCGAGCGGTCAGCGCAGCGCCTCGTACACCGCCCGGACGCCGACGGCGTGCTCGAGCTCGGTGGTGATCTCGGTGAAGAACTGCCGCCGGTAGGTCTCGTCGGTGATGGCGTACACGGTGAAGTACAGGCCCGAGAACGCGGCCAGGAAGATCGACACCTGCACCAGCTCTGTGCTCAGCGAGTTGCCGGTCGGCGCCGTGCCCAGCCAGGACTCGACGATCTCGGGTCGGATCGCCACCACCCCGAACAGCGTGAAGAAGGCGAACACGGCGAACGCGAGCAGCAGCACCTGGGTGGCCTGCACGACGAGCAGCACGAGCATCAGGTTGAGCCGCTGCAGCCGGGTGAGCGGCACGCCGAGCGCGGCCCGCTGGTCCGAGGTCAGGCCGGCGAGCAGCCCGTCGCAGGCGTCCTCGACCGGGGTGCCGCGGCAGGCCCGGCGCAGCGCGTGACCGTCGTCCTCGTCGTCGACCTCGGAGACGACGCGGTCGACCTCCTCGGGCAGCCGGGCGACGAGGAACAGCACCGCGAGCCCGGCGAACAGCAGCACGGTCAGCCAGAGCACCCCGACCGGCAGCGACGAGGCGACCTGCCAGACCTCGGTGTTGACGAACATGACGACCAGGAACAGCAGCAGCAGCGGCAGCGCCCGGGTGACCAGCGGGATCAGCAGGCCGAGCTGGGAGCGCGTGCGGCGCAGCGCCCAGGTGAGCACCGGCCCGAACCGCAGCCGGCGCAGCGACCACGCGAACAGGAGCAGACCGATGACGGTGGTCGAGACGGCGAGTCCGCCCGAGGGCTGGTGCAGCAGGAAGCCCGACCCCACGCCGACCGCGACGGCGACCAGCGCCGCGAACAGGACGATCCGGGTCAGCCGCCCGCGCACGAGCAGCCGCTGGACCCGGTCGTGCTCGGCGTCGACGAACCACGGGAGCCCCTGCGACAGGAACCAGTGCTCGGCCGCCGCCCGCGCGTCGCCGGCGGCCTGCTCGCCCGGGGCGCTCATCCGGGCGAGACGACCGACAGCACCTGGCGGCACTGCTCGACGTCACGCCGCATCTGCTCCACCAGCGGCTCGACGCCCGCGAAGGCGACGGTGTCGCGGAGCCGCTCGACCAGCTCGATCGCCACGGTCTCGCCGTAGAGGTCGAGGTCGGTGCGGTCGAGGACGTAGGCCTCGACCCGCCGGGTGGTGCCGTCGAAGGTCGGGTTGGTGCCGATCGAGATCGCCGCGGGCAGCGCCCGGTCGGGCTCCTCGTCGTCGAGGTCGAGCCGCACGAGCCAGCCGGCGTAGACGCCGTCCTGCGGCACCGCGCCGGTCGCCTCGGGCGACAGGTTGGCCGTGGGGTAGCCGAGCTCGCGGCCGCGGTGGTCGCCGTGCACGACCTCACCGACCACCCGGTGCGGACGCCCGAGAACGTCGGCGGCGGACGCGACGTCACCTCGGGCGAGCAGCTCGCGCACCCAGGACGAGGACCAGCGGCGGCCGTCGGACGGCTCGCCGTGCACGGGGCCGGTGACGTCGTCGAGCACGACGACGGCGAACCCGAGCTCCGCGCCGAGCTGCTGCATGGTGGCCAGGTCGCCGGAGTTGCGGACGCCGAACCGGATGTCGTGGCCGACCACGACCGCGGTGGTGCCGAGGCGCGCGACCAGCACGTCCTCGACGAACTCCCGGGGGGTCATGGCGGCCAGCTCGCGGGTGAACGGCATCACCAGCGTGGCGTCCAGGCCGGTGGCGGCCAGCAGGTCGAGCTTGGTGGCGACGCCGGTGATCAGCTCGGGGGCGCGGTCGGGGTGCAGCAGCACGAGCGGGTGCGGGTCGAAGGTGATCGCGACGGCCCGCGCCGAGCGGGTGCGCGCCTCCTCGATCAGGCGCACCAGCACGCTGCGGTGCCCGCGGTGGACGCCGTCGAAGTTGCCGATGGCCACGACCGACGGGCCGTGGCCTGACGGCACGTCGTCCAGGCTGGTCCACCGGTCCACGGCGCACAGACTACGGGCGGTGCACCCCGCCCCCTTCGCCGGGCACCGCCGTCTCGGTCGTCGACCGTCGGGTGCCGTCCGGGACTCAGGCGGGCCCGCGGACGACGGGCACGCCGTCCTCCACGACGAGCTCGCTGATCCACATCGTCCGGCCCGGGAAGGTCGACCCGATCGAGTCCGGCGCCCAGGCGTGGTAGACGAACCAGGCCCTCCCGTCGGCCTCCACCACGCTGTTGTGCCCCGGTCCGGCGGCCTCGCCCGCCGACGTCAGCACCGGGTTCTCCTCGCCCTTGACGCACGGCCCGACCGGGGTCTCGCAGCGGGCGTACCCGACGGCGTAGTCGGCCGAACCGTAGTCGTCGGCCGAGAAGAACAGGAACAGCTGGTCCGTGCCCGTCACCGCGTCGGCGTGGCGCCACATGAACGGCGCCTCGATCAGGTCGCCCTCCCAGGCGGCGTCCTGCTGCAGGAGCCGGGTCGGCTCGCCGGTGAGGCTCAGGCCGTCCGGCGTGAGCGGCTGCACGTAGAGCCAGGTGTCGGCGCCGATCGCGTTGCCGTCGTTCTTCCAGTACAGGTACAGGCTGCCGTCGGCGTCGCGGAAGGGGCTGGCGTCGATCGACCCGCCCTCGTCGGCCTGGCACACCAGCGGCGCGGCGGCGTCGTCGACGAACGGGCCGGCGGGGTCGGTCGCGACAGCCCGTCCGATGCACTGCCGCCCGCTCTCGCGGCCGGCAGCGGTGTAGTAGGCGACGTAGCGGCCGTCGTCGGTGACGAGCACCTCGGGCGCCCACGTCCTCCCCGTGGTGGCCCACGCCCCGAGCTGCGGGAGGCCGTCGCCGACGCGCTCCCAGGCACGCAGGTCGTCCGACCGCAGGACCGGCAGGTTCGCACCCTCGCCGTTCGTCCCGTACGCGTAGAACGCGCCGTCGGCGGCGATCACGTGCGGGTCCGGGAAGTTCTCCTCGAACACGCGGTCCCTGCTGCCCGCCTGCTCCTGCTGCTCGTCCTGCTGGTGGTCCTGCTCCACGGTGCGCGCACCCTCCTCGTCGGTCGTCGCGTCCCCGCCGCCCGCGGAGCACGCCCCCAGGGCGAGCGCGGCAGCGGCCAGCACGACCGCCGCGCCCGCCCGGCCTCTCACCGGTAGACCCGCAGGTAGTCGAACCGGGCCGTCGCCTGCGGCGCGTCCCCGCCGTGCGACACCAGCCCGATCCGCGGCTCGGTCCCGGCCGGCAGGGTCCAGGTGCCGCCCCACGTCCAGTGCACGCCGTCGCGGCTGGTTCCCGCACGCAGCTCGTGCTCGCCGTTCTCGGGGTCGAGCGTGTGCGCGAGCCGCAACCAGGTGGTGTCGGCGGGGGTGCCGACCAGCATCCCGCCGAACCGGGTGCCGCCGTCGTAGCGCAGCTCCTTGCCGAACTCGGTCTGGCGCGTGTTCCAGATCGCCACGTGCGACAGCCGCACGAACTCGTCGTCGTCGACGTACGCGACCAACCCGCCCTGCTGGAAGTTGCGCACCGTCCCCGTGCCGAGGTCGATGGTCAACCTGGTCTCGACCACGTAGTCGCCCTGCGGCGCCTCGCGCAGCAGCAACGCCGCGTCGTTCGCTCCGCCGACCAGGTCGGCGGCCTGGGTCGGCCACACCAGCGCGCCGTCCTCGACCCGCGCGTCCGGGTCCTCGCGCACCCAGGTGGTGCCGGCGGCCAGCTCGCCGTCGAGCTCGTCGGAGTACGCCGGGTCGAGGGAGCCGACCTGGGGCGTCGCGACCGGCTCGGTGACGGGGGCGGACAGGCCCGCCGCCAGGACGTTGTCGAGGTCGACCGGCCCGTCGTCCGCCACGACGCCCACGACGCCGGTGTCGCGCCTGGCCGGGGCCAGCGCGGTCTCGAGCACCGCGTAGGGGTCGCCCAGCCCGGCGTCGGTGACGTCGACGACGAGGTCGTCGCCGCGCAGGGTCGCCGCGAGCACGTGCCAGGTCGTCGGGTCGAACGACGCCGGCAACGGCTCGCTCACCACGGTCTCGCGCCCGGCGCGGGTGGAGACCACGACCAGCCGCGAGCGGGACGCGTCGACGGCGGCGACCACGTGGTCGCGCGGTCCGCTCCACCGCACCACCAGGCCCGCGGTGCCCGTCCCGCCGACGGCGCCGACCACGGCGCGCGGCGAGCGGACGTCGACCTCCAACCGGCGGTCGCCCGGCACCCGGTCGCGGGCCAGGAGCATCCCCGGCGAGCGTCCGGCGAGGGTGCGCTGCACGTACGTGCCCGCGTCGCGGTCCCGGCGCTCGACCCAGCCGCCGCCGATCCGGCGCCAGTCGCGGGCGCGCAGGCCGGCGTCGAAGTCGTCGTCGACCGGCCCGGTGGTGACGGGCGGGGCCACGGGTCCCTCGGACGCCCAGGCGCCGGCTCGCACGGTCGGCCACCCGTCGACCCAGTCCAGCCGGTCGATCAGCATCGGGCGCTCGTTGATGCCGTCGGTGCCGTTCAGGTACGGATCGCGCCGGTCGATCGCGTGGTAGGCCATCCAGTCCTGGCCGGAGGCGTCGGTGAGGAACGCGTGGTGGCCGGTCCCGATCCAGTGGTTGCCGTTCGGGGAGACGACGACCGTGCCACCGACGCGGGAGTCCAGCAGGGAGATGCCGTCGCGGTCGACGAACGGGCCCGTCGGGCTCGTCGAGCGCCCGGCGAAGACGCTGTACCCCGTCGCCGGCCCGGCGCAGCAGTTCGCCGCCGAGACCGTCAGGTAGTAGAAGCCGTCGCGCTCGACGACGTACGCGCCCTCGTACCGGTTGTCGATCGTCACCCGGGTCGGCTCACCCACCCGGCGCAGGCCGTCGTCGGACAGCTCGGTGGCGAAGATCCCGCCGTAGTACCCGCCGTAGTACAGGTACCGCGTGCCGTCGCGTGCGGTCAGCATCGCCGGGTCGATGGTGCCGAGGTAGTCGCCGTTCCCCGAGGGGACCGGCTCGATCACCGGTGCGCCGGAGTCGGTCCAGGGACCGGTCGGCGTCGGCGCCGTCGCCACGCCGATCGCGACGTCGAAGTCCTGGTCGGAGACGAGCGTGTTCGTGGCCGTGTAGTACATCAGGTAACGGCCGTCGACGTAGCGCACGTCGGGCGCCCAGAAGAAGCTGTCGTCGTCGGCCCACGACGGCTCGGCGGCCTCGTCGAAGACGTTGCCCAGGTACTCCCAGTCGACGAGGTCCTGCGAGCGGGCCACGTGCATCGGCTCGATCACGGTGTCGCCCTCGCGCAGCGGGTCGCTGGTGGCGTAGGCGTACCACCAGCCGTCCTTGCCGCGGATCACCGCCGGGTCGGCCCAGCTGTCGGCGATCTCGCTGGTCACCGGGTTCGTCAGACTCGTCGTGGCGCTCGCGGTGGCGTCTGCGCCTGCGGAGGCCGGGAGCACGCCCAGCACGAGCGCGGCCGCGGCGGCGGGGACGACGAGTGGCAGCAGCTTCCTCATGGGACTCAACCCTTCAGGCCGCTCTGCGCGACACCCTCGATCACCCAGCGCTGGGTGAAGAAGAACAGGACCAGGACGGGGACGCTGGCCAGCACGGCGCCAGCCATGATCACCGGGTAGTTGGTGGTGTAGGCACCTTGCAGGATGCTGAGGCCCGGTGGCAGCGTGAGGTTCTCAGCACTGAAGAGCACGTAGACCGGCCACAGGAAGTCGTTCCAGTTGGCCAGGAACGACAGCACCGCGAGCGTGGCGAACGCCGGCTTGCTGAGCGGCACGATGATGCGGCGGAAGATCTGCCAGTAGTTCGCGCCGTCGATCAGGGCCGCCTCCTCCAGCTCGACGGGCAGGGCGCTGAAGAACTGCCGGAAGAAGAACACGCCGAACGCCCCTGCGGCGCCGGGGACGATCAGCGCCCACAGCGTGTCGAGCCAGCCGAGCCGGTCGACGATGAGGAAGTTCGGGATGAGGAAGACGAAGCCGGGGATGAACAGGGTCAGGATGATCGCCCAGAAGATGACCCGCTTCCCGCGGAACTCCATCCGCGCCAACGCGTATCCCGCGAGCGAGGTGACCACCAGCACCAGCACCATGTGCGCCGTCGCCGCCACCATGCTGTTGAGGAACCAGCGCAGCACGGGCGTCGCGTCCGAGTTGGCGGTGACGATCTCGGTGTAGCCGTCCAGCGACGGCTCCCGCGGGATCCACGACAGCGGCAGGCTGGTGGCGTCGGAGTTGGTGCGCAACGACGTCGTCACCATCCAGAGCAACGGCGCGACGACGACGAGACCGAGGCCGATCATCGCCACGTAGACCAGGGCGGCCGACGTCCGTCCGCCCCGCGGAGCAGGTGGCACGACGACGCGGTCGTCGGTCGGTCGTGGGGTCGTGGTGGTCATGGCTCAGTCCCTCGGCCGCAGGAGTCGGAAGTTGACGACGGCGACCACGGCCAGGACGAGGGCCAGCACGTAGCTCATCGCCGCCGCGTTGCCCATCCGGAAGCCCTGCAGCCCCTCGTTCGCGATGTACATGATCGCGGTGCGGGTCTCGTTGCCCGGAGCGCCCTGCGTGACCAGGTACGACTGCCCGAACATGTTGGCGGAGGCCAGGATCGTGATCGTGACCACGAACAGCATCACCGGCCGCAGCGACGGCAGGGTGACGTAGCGGAACTCCTGCCAGCGGCTGGCGCCGTCGATGCGGGCTGCTTCGTAGAGCTGGCGGGGCACGTCCTGCAACCCGGCGAGGTAGATGATCGCGTTGAAGCCCATCGTCCACCACACCGTGAGCACCACCAGCGAGACCCACGCCCACGGCATCGACGTGAGCCAGGCCGTGTCGTCCGGCAGACCGACCGAACCGAGGACGTAGTTGACGAACCCGATGTTGCGGTCGAGCAGGAACCGCCACAGCACGCCGACGACGGCGATGCCGAGCACGAACGGCGCCAGGTAGATCGCGCGGAACACGTTGCGTCCACGGAAGTCCCGGTTCAGCAGCAGCGCCACACCGAGCGGGACGACCACCAGCAGCGGCACGCTCGCGACGGTGAACACGGCGGTCGCGCGCATGCTCTGCCAGAAGTCGGCGAACACCACCGACTCGCGGTCGAACAGGTCGCTGTAGTTCTCCAGCCCGACGAACGGCTTGTTGGGCAGCATGTAGTCCCACTCGTGCAGGCTGATCCACATCCCGTAGAGGGCTGGGCCGAGCACGAAGGTGACGAACAGCAGCGCGAACGGCGCGAGGAACAGGTACGGCGTCAGCGGTCCCGGTGCCTTCGGCGAGCGACGGCGTTGCGCACCGGTGGCGGCCGGCGCCGGCCGCTGCTGCGGACCGGCCTCGGAGAGAACGGCCACCGTCAGCCCCCGTACTTCTTCCGGTTCTCCTCCAGGATCTTCGCGGCCTGCGCCGCCGCGTCGTCGAGCGCCGCCTTCGGCTCGACCTTGCCCAGCACGGCGAGGTTGACGGCCTCGTTCATCGGTGCCAGCGCGTCACCCACGCCGGCGACCGGCGGCGGGAACCGCAGGGCGTCGACCTGCTGGGCGAGGGTCGACTGCACCTCGAGGGCGGCGAAGTCGGCGCTCTCCCGGACCTCCTTGCGCGCCGGCACCTGGCCGCCGCCGGCCCAGTCCAGCGACTGCTGGCTGATCTGGTTGATGAAGACCTTCGCGGCGTCGAGCTTGTCCTGGTCCGGCTTGCGCTGCTTCATGATGACGAACTGGTGCGAGCCCGCCCAGGCGCCGGCCTGGTCGCCGATCATCGGCAGCGGCGCGGCGCCCCACTCCAGCCCGGACACCTCGGCGTAGGAGTTCATCGCCCAGATCCCGTTCCAGCAGAAGGCGGCCTGACCGTTCTGGAAGGCGATGCTGTCGGCGTCCTGGCCCACGTCGGACGGGCTGAAGCCCTGGTCGACCAGTCCGCGGTACCAGGTGAGCGCCTCGACACCCGCGTCGGAGTTGAACGCCGCCTCGGTGACGTCCTCGTTGAACAGGTCTCCGCCGAACTGCCAGAGCAGCGACTGGAACTGGAAGGCGCCGGTGAACTGGAACGGCGTGGCCCAGTGACCCTGGATACCGGCGGCCTTGAGCTCGGTGAGCGCCGCCGTGTAGTCGTCCAGGGTCTGGGGCGGGCTCTCGGGGTCGAGCCCCGCGCTCGCCAGCACGGTCTTGTTGTAGAACATGCCGAGCGGGTGGACGTCGAGCGGGATGCCGTAGCGGGCCCCGTCGTAGATCCCCGCGTTCCACACCTCAGCGGCGAAGTCCTCCTCCTTGAACCCGAGCGCCTCCGCGACGTCGTCGAGCGGCTGGATCACGCCGCGAGCGGCGTTGGTGGCCAACGAGTCCACGTGCATGATGCCGACGTCGGGACCGTTGCCGGTGGTCACCGCGGTGGGCACCTTCTGGTAGTAGTCGCCCCACTCCATCGTGGTCATCTTGACGTCGATGTTGTCCTGCTCGGCGCTGAAGGCGTCGGTCATCTCGCGCATGATCGGGCCGTCACCGCCGGTGAAGCCGTTCCAGAACGCCAGCGTCACCGCAGGTCCCGCGTAGCCGCTCGCCCCGCCGTCGCCCTCCGCCTGCGGGGCCGCCGGTCCGCCGCCTCCCCCGCAGGCGGCCAGGCCGGCGCCGAGCCCGAGGGCTCCTCCCAGTCCGAGGAACCCGCGGCGGGAGAGCCCGCTCGGGGTCCAGAGGGTGGTGCTGCTGCCGTCGTGGCGTCGGGTGCCGGCCATCTCGCTCATCTCCATCGGTTCGCGTCGGTCGAGGGGTGGGATCGGGTGGGTCAGGTCGCTCGGGTCGGTCAGGTCGGGTCGCCCGTCCGGGCCGAGGGCACGGCGAGGCGCACCATCGACCAGGACGCGGGGGGGAGGTCGAGCTCGAGGGCGCCGTCGCGCACGGACGTGCCACCGACCCGCTGCGGGACGACCGCGTCCGGACGCCGCGCGGTGTTGGTGGTGGTGCCGTCCCCGGTCAGCAGGACGTGCTCGAGCACCCGGGCGTCGGCACCGAAGCCGTCGAGGTCGACGCGCACGGGCAGCGCGGCCTCCTGCCCGCGGTGCACGAGCAGCAGGCACGCCTCACCGGTGCCGGGGTCGTGGGTGGCGGTCACCTGCAGGGCGGGCACGGCGTCGTAGCGCGACGTGGCCACCGCTGGTGCGTCGACCGTCGTGCGCAGCGAGTGGCCGCGTGCGTGCCGGGCGGTCAGCGCGAACGGGTGGAACGCGCTCTGGCGCCACGCCGGCCCGCCCCGCTCGGTGCGGATGGGGGCGATCACGTTCACCAGCTGCGCCTGGCAGGCGATCGCCACCCGGTCGCTGTGCTCGAGCAGCGACATCATCAGGCTGCCGACCACCACGGCGTCGACGGCGGTGTAGTCGTCCTCGATCAGGTGCGGGGCGAAGGTCCAGTCCAGGTTCGTCTGACCGACGAAACGCGACTGGTACCAGACGTTCCACTCGTCGAACGACAGCGTCAGCCGTCTCGACGAGCCGCGCCGGGCCCCCTCCTGGTCGGCGATCGCGACGACCTCCTCGATGAAGGAGTCCATGTCGACGGCGCTGGCGAGGAAGCTGGCCCGGTCGCCGTCGCGCTCCTCGTAGTAGGCGTGCAGCGACAGGTGGTCGACCTGGTCGTAGGTGTGCTCCAGGACGGTGCGCTCCCACTCCCCGAAGGTGGGCATCTGGTGGTTGGAGCTGCCCACCGCCACGAGCTCGATCCGGGGGTCGACCATCCGCATCGCCTTGGCGGTCTCGTGAGCGAGCCGGCCGTACTCGTGAGCGGTCTTGGCGCCCATCTGCCAGGGGCCGTCGAGCTCGTTGCCCAGGCACCACAGCCGCACGTCGTGCGGCTCCTTGTGGCCGTTCGCCGCGCGCAGGTCGGACCAGAAGGTGCCGCCGGGGTGGTTGGTGTACTCGAGCACGTCGATCGCCTCGTGCACACCCCGGGTCCCGAGGTTGACGGCCATCATCGGCTCGGCCCCGACGGCGCGGGACCACGGCACGAACTCGTCCAGCCCCACGTCGTTCGGCTCGATCGAGCGCCACGCGAGGTCGAGGCGGGTGGGCCGGTCCTCCCGCGGGCCGACGCCGTCCTCCCAGCGGTAGCTGGAGACGAAGTTGCCGCCGGGGTAGCGCAGCACGGTGGGACCGAGCTCGCGCACGAGCTCGCTCACGTCGCCGCGGAACCCGTCGCGGCCGGCGCTGGGGTGATCCGGTTCGTACACGCCGGTGTACACGCACCGTCCCATGTGCTCGACGAACGAGCCGAACAGCCGCCGGTCCACCTCACCGCGTACGTCCGCCGGGGAGACCCGCACCCTCGCTTGGTCCATGTGCCCTTTCCTACCCGGATATTCCAACGTTGTAAAGTGCTGGATCGGCACCCCCCGTCCGCGACCGGTTCTCCGGTAGCGTCTGCGAGGTGGGTGCGGCCGGTGGTCCTCGGGTGGGCCTGAAGGAGGTCGCCGAGCACGCCGGGGTCTCGGTCAAGACCGTCTCCAACGTGGTGCGCGGCACCGTCCGGGTCGCGCCGTCCACCCGGGAGCGGGTCGAGCGCAGCCTGGCCGAGCTCGGCTACCGCCCGAACCTGTCGGCCCGCCAGCTGCGGCAGGGCCGCACGGGCGTCGTGGCGCTGGCAGTTCCCGCGCTCGACGCGCCGTACTTCTCCGCGCTGGCGCGTGCCGCCATCCGCGCCGCCGCACCGCACGGCTGGACCGTGCTCATCGAGCAGACCGACGGGCTGCGCGAGCGCGAGGTCGACGTGCTCGACGGGCCGGCCGGCCACCTGGTCGACGGCGTGGTGCTCAGTCCGCTGGCCCTCGGTGCGGCCGACCTCGAGGGCCGCCGTCCGTCGGTGCCGATCGTGCTGCTCGGCGAGCGGGTCTTCGACGGCCCGGACGACCACGTGGCGATCGACAACGTCACCGCCGCCCGCGAGGCGACGGCGCACCTGCTCGCCCTCGGCCGGCGCCGGGTGGCCGCCGTCGGAGCCCAGGACCGGGCCGGGGCGGGCACCGCCCACCTGCGCCTGCAGGGGTACCGCGAGGCGCACCGCGACGCCGGGCTCGAGGCCGATCCCGCCCTGGTCGCGAGCGTGGACCAGTTCGACCGTGCGAGCGGTGCCGCAGCAGCGGCCTGGTTGGTCGACCTGCCGGACTCCCCGGACGCACTGTTCTGCTTCAACGACGAGCTCGCCCTGGGTGCGCTGCGGGCACTGGCGGTGCGCGGCGTGCGGGTGCCGCAGGACGTCGCGGTCGCCGGCTTCGACGACATCGAGGACGGCGCCTACAGCGTGCCGTCGCTCACGACCGTGCGCCCCGACCTCGCCGGGATCGCGGACACCGCGCTGGACCTGCTGGCCGCCCGGGCGGCGGGCACCGAGACCGGCCCTCCGCGCGAGGTCGTCGTCGGGCACGAGCTGGTGGTGCGGGAGAGCACGGCCGGCCGGGCCTGAAACCCCCGCAGGACCACCGCGACGACGACGGCCCCCCGCACCGCGAGGTGCGAGGGGCCGTGTCGGCCGAGCGGCTGGGAGTCAGCGGCCGAAGGCGGCCAGACCCAGGTCGGACTGCACGAACCCGTTGGCCCACAGCGCGTTCACCTGCGCGCGCTCGGTGGAGTCCGGGTAGGCGTTGGTGCACGACGGACCGGGTCCACCGCCGGACATCAGCTGGCTGCACGGGCCGGAGTAGGTGTCCGGCAGGCCCAGCACGTGGCCCGTCTCGTGGCTCGTCACCCGCAGCGAGTCGTACTGCTGGTTCTGCGCGTAGTCGAGGAACACGTACCCGTTGCCGTGGCCGTCGCTGTAGGCGTAGGAGCCCCGGGGGTCGTTGCCCTCGTAGTAGTCCAGCGTCGCGGGGCTGCCCTCGACCAGCCGCACGTTGCTCACCGAGGAGTTCCAGATCGAGGCGGACTGGGCGATCTCGTAGGCGAACGACGGCGCCTGCGAGGCGTCGTAGTAGACCGTCGTGACGGCCTGGTTCGTGGCGCCCTGCCCCTGCTTCAGCTCACCGCCCTGGGCGGCGAGCGCCCGCTCCAGCTGGGCTCGCAGCCGCGCGTTCTGGGCGTCGTCGGCCGAGCCCGGGACATAGCCGGCAGCGGCGGACGGCGCGCCGGCGAGGGCGGCCGGGGCGTCGGCGCCCGTCGTCGGTGCGCTCCCGAGCAGCGCACCGGCGACCAGGGTGCCGGCGGCCAGAGCCGTCAGCCGGGTTGTCAGTCGGTTCCGGACAGACATCGGTGGGTACCTCCGTGGTGGACGGCGATGAGAGGTCTCTCATCCGCCCACAGTCCTACCGCTATATCGGACATATCGGTACGTTCCGGTAGATAGTTACCGGAGATCACCCGGTCGAGGGACCGAGGGTCGTCCTCGCACGCGGGTCGTCACACGCCGTAGCGGCGGGTCAACCGGCGGGGGCCAGCACCAGCACCGGCCGGGCCGTCCCCGCCCGCTCGGTCAGCAGCGCGACCAGCGTGCCGTCGGGGGCCAGCGCCGCCACGGGTCCGTCGACGTCCGCCGCGGACGGCAGCCGCTTGCCGTGCGAGAGCGCGGTGGCCTCGTCCGGCGTCAGCTCGCGGACGGGGAACGCCGCCCGCGCGGCGTCGGCGGCAGGGAGCAGCGCGAGGTCGGTGGCGAGCTGGTCCAGGGTGCGGCACCGGTCGAGCCCGTACGGCCCCACCCGGGTGCGCCGCAGCGCCGTGAGGTGACCGCCGACGCCGAGGGCGGCGCCGAGGTCGCGCGCCAGCGCCCGCACGTAGGTGCCCGACGTGCACTCCACCTCGACGTCGAGGTCGAGCACGGCCGTGCCCTCGTGCTCGGCGGGACGCAGCCCGTGCACCTCGAACCGGTGGACGGTGACCGGGCGGGCCGCGAGCTCGACGTCCTCCCCCGCCCGCACTCGTGCGTACGACCGCACGCCGTCGACCTTGATGGCGCTGACGGCGCTCGGCACCTGCTGGATCGGACCGGTCAGGCCCGCCACCGCGGCGCGCACGGCCCGCTCGTCGACGCCCGCGGCGTCGCGCACCGCGGTGGGCTCGCCCTCGGCGTCGTCGGTGACCGTCGCGACCCCGAGACGCACCGTCGCGGTGTAGGTCTTGTCCGAACCCACCAGGTAGGTGAGCAGCTTGGTCGCGCGGTCGACGCCGAGCACCAGGACGCCGGTGGCCATCGGGTCGAGGGTGCCCGCGTGACCGACCCGCCGGGTCGAGGCCAGCCGCCGCACCCGGGCCACGACGTCGTGGCTGGTCCACCCGGCCGGCTTGTCGACCAGCACCAGGCCGCCCGCGGGCGGACCGCTCACCCCCGGTCCTCGTCCTCGTCGTCCTCGCTGTCGTCCGAGTCGTCGTCGTCCTCGTCGTCGTCGTCGTCCTCGTCGTCGGGCGCGACGTCGTCGAGCTCGGGGTGGCGGTAGGGATCCGCCTCGCCGGCGTAGGTCTTGCCCTGCGCGAGCGCGGCCACCTCGGCGTCCTTGGCCGCCGCGACGGCCAGCAGGTCCGCGATCGAGGCCGCGTTCTCCGGGACGGCGTCCGGGACGAACTCCAGCGACGGCGTCAGCCGGATGCCCACCGCCTTGCCGACCTCCGAGCGCAGCTTGCCCTTCGCGCTCTCCAGAGCCGCTGCGGTGGCGGCCTTCTCGGTCTCGTCGCCGAGCACGGTGTAGAAGACCGTGGCGTGCTGCAGATCGCCGGTGACCCGGGTGTCGGTGACCGTGATGAAGCCGAGCCGTGGGTCCTTGACCCGTCGCTCCAGGGTCTCGGCGACGATCACCTTGATCCGGTCGGCCAGCTTCCTGGCCCGCGCCTTGTCACTCATCGCCCTGCTCCCTCACTCGTCCTCGTCGTCCCACACCCGCAACCGGGCCCGCAGCAGCTCGCTCTCGGGGTTCGCGGCGACCAGCCTCTCGCACCGCTCCAGCACGTTCCGCACGTGGGTCGGGTCGCCCCCCGCCACGGCGACGCCGATCTCGGCCCGCCGGTGCAGGTCCTGCGACCCCGTCTCCGCCGCGCTGACGTCGAACCGGCGCAGCTCGGCCAGCAGCGGTCGCAGCACCGCCCGCTTGTGCTTCAGCGAGTGGACGTCGCCGAGCAGCACGTCCAGCCGCAGGGACCCGATCACCACTGTTCCTCCTGCGCGGCTGCGTGCGTCCTGAGTCCACCGCACGGTCCGCGTGCCCGGACGGACCCGGTGCCGCGCGGCCTCCCGCGCGGCTCCGAGCCCGTCCCTGGTGCCTGGATCAGGCCCTGGTCTTCTCCTGCATCTCGTACGTCTCGATCACGTCGTCGACGCGGATGTCGTTGAACGACCCCAGGCCGATACCGCACTCGAAGCCGTCGCGGACCTCGGTGGCGTCGTCCTTGAACCGGCGCAGCGACTCGATCGCGAGGTTGTCCCCCACGACCGTGCCGTCGCGCACGAGGCGCGCCTTGGAGTTGCGTCGCACGACACCGGTGCGCACCAGGCAGCCCGCGATGTTGCCGAACTTGGAGGAGCGGAACACCTCGCGCACCTCGGCGGTCCCGAGCTGCACCTCCTCGTACTCCGGCTTGAGCATGCCCTTGAGCGCGCTCTCGACCTCCTCGATGGCGTTGTAGATCACCGAGTAGAACCGCAGGTCGACGCCCTCGCGGTCGGCCAGCTCGGCGACCCGCTCGGCGGGACGCACGTTGTAGCCGATCACGATCGCGTTGTCGACAGTGGCCAGGTTGACGTCGTTCTGGGTGATCGCACCCACGCCGCGGTGGATGATCCGCAGCTCGACCTCGCCCTCGACCTCGATCTTCAGCAGCGACTCCTCGAGCGCCTCGACCGAACCCGCACCGTCACCCTTGATGATCAGGTTGAGGGTCTCGACCCGGCCCGCCGCGAGCGCCTCGGTGAGGTCCTCGAGGCTGATCCGCTTGCGGCGCTTGGCCAGGACCGCTGCGCGGTCGGCGGCCTCGCGACGGTCGGCGATCTGCCGTGCGGTGCGGTCGTCGGGGGCGACGATGAACGTGTCGCCCGCGCCGGGCACCGACTGCAGGCCCAGCACCATCACCGGACGCGACGGACCGGCCACCTCGACCGGCGCGCCGTGCTCGTCGTGCATCGCCCGGACGCGGCCGTACGCCGCACCGGCGACGATCGCGTCGCCGATCCGCAGCGAGCCGGACTGGACCAGCACCGTGGCGGTGGCGCCGCGGCCCTTGTCCAGGTGCGCCTCGATGGCCACACCACGGGCGTCCTTGTCCGCGATCGCCCGCAGGTCGAGCGCGGCGTCGGCGGTCAGCAGGATCGCGTCCAGCAGCTGGTCGATGTTCTGACCCTGCTTGGCCGAGACCGGCACGAACATCGTCTCGCCGCCGTACTCCTCGGCCACGAGGTTGTACTCGGTGAGCTGCTGCTTGACCTTGTCCGGGTTGGCGCCCTCGACGTCGATCTTGTTGATCGCCACCACGATCGGGACGTCCGCCGCCTGGGCGTGGTTGAGCGCCTCGATCGTCTGCGGCATCACGCCGTCGTCGGCCGCCACCACCAGGACCGCGATGTCGGTGACCTTCGCACCACGGGCACGCATGGCGGTGAACGCCTCGTGGCCCGGGGTGTCGATGAAGGTGATCGCCCGCTCGACGCCCTCGTGGTCGGTGCGCACCTGGTACGCGCCGATGTGCTGGGTGATGCCGCCCGCCTCGCCCGACAGGACGTCGGCCTGGCGGATGGCGTCCAGCAGCCGGGTCTTTCCGTGGTCGACGTGACCCATGACGGTGACGACGGGCGGGCGGGACTCCAGGTCCTCGTCGCTCTCCGCCTCCGCCTCGGCCTCGAGGTCGATGTTGAACGACCCGAAGAGCTCGCGCTCCTCGTCCTCCGGGGACACCAGCTGGATGTCGTACCCGAGCTCGGTGCCGAGCAGCTGGAAGGTGTCCTCGTCCAGGGACTGGGTGGCCGTCGCCATCTCACCGAGGTGGATCAGCACGGTGACCAGGGCCGCGGGGTTGGCGTCGATGCGCTCGGCGAAGTCGTTCAGCGACGAGCCGCGACGGATCCGGATGACCGTGCTGCCGTCGCCGTGCGGGACGCTCGAGCCGGCCATCGACGGCGGCGCCTGGGCGTCGAACTCCTGACGCTTCGCGCGCTTGGACTTGCGGCCACGGACCGGACGACCGCCGGCGCGCCCGAAGGCGCCCTGCGTGCCGCCGCGACCGCGGCTGCCCTTGCCGAAACCACCACCGCCGCCGGGAGGACCACCGGGACGGCCACCGCCGCCGCCGAAGCCGCCACCGCCGCCGCCGGGACGACCGGCACCGGGACCGCCGGCGCCGCCGGGACGGCCACGACCGCCGGGGCCACCGGGACCGGCCGGAGCACCCGGTCGACCCACCGTGGACCGACCGGGCATCATCCCCGGGTTGGGGCGCGGACCACCGGGGCGCGGGCCGCCGGAGCCGGCGGGCGGGCGCGGGCCGCCCGGGCGGTCGCCGCCCGGGGCGGGACGCTGGCCGGGGCGCGGCATGCCCTGCGAGGTCGCGAACGGGTTGTTGCCCGGGCGCGCGGCACCGGGCCGCGGACCACCCGGACGCTCGCCGGCGGAGGCTGCCGGACGCTCGGGCTCGTCCTCGCGCTCGCGCCGCTGACCGGGCCGGGGCATGCCCTGCGAGGTCGCGAACGGGTTGTTGCCCGGGCGCGCCGACGGGCGCGGTCCGGGACGCTCGGCGTCGGACGCACCACCCGACCCGGCCGGGCGCTCGGCCGGCGCTGCCGGCTCGGCGGACGGCGCGGCGGGAGCCGGGGCCTCGGCGGCCGGCGCGGGCGCCTCGACCGGGGCGGCGGGCGCCTCGGCCGCAGGTGCCGCGGGGGCCGGCGCCTCGGGTGCCGGTGCAGGGGCCGCCTTCTGGGCGGCGGGCTTGGGGGCCGCCTTCTTCGCGGGCGGCGTGGCGGGGGCGTCCCCGCCGGCAGGGAAGGCGTCCTTCAACCTGCGGACGACGGGAGGCTCGATGGTCGACGACGCCGACCGGACGAACTCGCCCATCTCGGTGAGCTTGGCCATCACGACCTTGCTCTCGACCCCGAACTCCTTGGCGAGCTCGTAGACCCGGACCTTTGCCAACTTCTGTCCTGTTCCCGGTCCGGCTGGGAACAGCGCGGACCGTGGTTAGTGCTGGGGGGCGTTCATTGCTGGGTGCTCATCGGGTGCCCATCAGATGCTGACCCGCTTCCGATCTCGACGGTGGACGTGGTGGTGCTGGTGGTGCCTTCGGTGCTGGGTGGCAGCTGCTCGAGGTGGTCGAGCACCGCGCTGAGGTCGACCGGGACCTGCAGGCGCAGGGCCCGGGCGAACGCCCGGCGGCGCACGGCCTGGTCCAGGCACTCCGTCGCGGGGTGCAACCACGCACCTCGTCCGGGGAGCCGGGTCCGGGGGTCGGGGACCAGCACCGCGGCCCCCTCGGGGGTCGTGAGCCCGTTCCCGGCCGCCACCACACGCAGCAACCGCGACCGGTCGGCCTTCCGGCGGCACCCGACGCAGGTCCGCTGAGGGGCCGATGACGCAGGGGGCTGCCGGACCTCCGGCCCGGTCCCGGACAGTCTACCGCTGTTCGTGCTCGGAGCCTGCATCGGAACCTGCGGGCCGGTCCTCGGGGGCGCTCTCGGGGGTGGTCTCGGGGGCGGTCTCGGGGGCGCTCTCGGGGGCGTCCTCGCCGACGGGCTCGGCGTCCGAGCGGATGTCGATCCGCCAGCCGGTGAGCTTGGCCGCGAGCCGGGCGTTCTGTCCCTCCTTGCCGATGGCGAGGGAGAGCTGGTAGTCGGGCACGACCACCCGCGCGGAGCGGGTCTCGGCGTCGACCACCGTCACGCTGCTCACCCGCGCCGGCGACAGCGCGTGCCCGACGAACACCGCGGGGTCCTCGCTGTGGTCGACGATGTCGATCTTCTCGCCGTGCAGCTCGGTCATCACCGCGCGCACCCGCTGGCCCATCGGGCCGATGCAGGCGCCCTTGGCGTTGACCCCGGGCACGGTCGAGCGCACCGCCATCTTCGTGCGGTGCCCCGCCTCGCGGGCGAGAGCGACGATCTCGACGGTGCCGTCGGCGACCTCGGGCACCTCCATCTCCACCAGCTTGCGCACCAGTGCCGGGTGGGTGCGGCTGACCGTGATCGACGGCCCCTTCATGCCCTTGCGCACGGCCACCACGAGGGTGCGGATGCGCGAGCCGTGCTCGTACCGCTCCCCCGGCACCTGCTCCTGCGGCGGCAGCACGGCCTCGACCGTGCCGAGGTCGATGTGCACCATCCGGCGGTCCGGGCCCTGCTGGATGATGCCGCTCACCACGGCGCCCTCGCGGTCGCGGAAGTCGCCGAGCACCTGCTCGTCCTCGACGTCGCGCAGCCGCTGGATGATCACCTGCTTGGCCGTCGTGGCCGCGATCCGGCCGAAGCCGGTGGGGGTGTCGTCGAACTCGCGCACCAGGTCGCCGTCGTCGTCGGTCTCCGCGGCCCAGACCACGACGTGGCCGTTCTTGCGGTCGAGCTCGACCCTCGCCCGGTCGGAGGCACCCTCGGTGCGGTGGTACGCGACCAGGAGAGCGGCCTCGATCGCGGTCACCAGGACGTCGAACGGGACGTCCTTCTCGCGCTCGAGCATCCTCAGCGCCGCCATGTCGATGTCCACGTCAGTCCTCCTCGTCCTGCTCGTCGTGCTCGTCGTGCTCGTCGTCGGCGGTGCCGTGGTCGTCGGTCGCGTCGTCCTCGGGCGGGCGCCGGAACTCGATCTGGACCCGGCCGGCGGCCAGCCCCTCCCAGGGCAGCCGGTGCGGCGCGTCGTCGACCTCGAGCAGCACGCCGTCGTCGTCGACCTCGCGGACCCGGCCGGTGACCTCCGCGCCCTCGACCGCCACGGTGACGAGCCGGCCGCGGGCGCGCGACCAGTGCCGGCGCTCGGTGAGCGGACGGTCGACGCCGGGGGTGCCGACCTCGAGCACGTACGGCGACCCACCGAGCACGTCGGACCCGTCGAGGGCGTCGGAGACCGAGCGGGACACCTCGGCGACGGCGTCGAGGTCGAGGCTGCCGGTGCGGTCCTCGGGCAGGTCGACCACCACGCGCACGACCCGGCGCTTCCCGGCCGGGGTGATGGTGACGCCCTCGAGCACCAGCCCGGCCGCTGCCACGACCGGGTCGAGCAGGGAGGTCACCGCGTCGGCCCCGGAGGGCTGCGTCGACGGAGCCATGGTTCCTCCCTGCTGTGATGTTGTGGGTCCCCAACCCTAACGCCTGGCGAGCGGCCTCCGTGCCCGGCGCAGGTCCCCCACCCTCACGCCTGGCGAGCGGCCTCCGTGCCCGGTGCAGGTCCCCCACCCTCACGCCTGGGCGGCACCGTCCGTGCCGGGCGCGTCGGCCGCTCGGTCAGCCGGTCGGGCGGCCGTCGGGGACCGCGTGGAAGGATCGCGACGTGCCGCCCGCCCGCCCCGACCCCGCCCCCTCCCCGGGGCCCGGTCCGGCGAGGCGGACCCTCCTGAGGCTGGGCGGTCTGGCCGCTGCGGCCGGTGGGCTCGCCGCCTGCGGCGTGCGGTGGGACGACGTCCGGCTCGACGACGTCGCCACCCCCGCCCCGCCGGCGCTCTCCCCCGACGACCTCGTCCGGTTCGCCGCCGTCGTGGGGGTGCAGGCCCTGCTCGACCTCGCCACGGCCGCGGGCTCGGCGACCGCCGTCTCGGTGGCCGACCGGCACCGGGCCCACCTCGCCGAGCTCGGCCCCCTGCCCGGCCCGGTGCCCTCGCCGTCCGCGACCCCGTCGGGCTGGCCCACCGCCTCACCGCCCCCGACCGGCCCTGCCGACGACGCCGCGCTCGGGGCGGCCGAGCTCACGACCTCCGCGCGCCTGCTCGCCGCGGTCGCCGACGCCGCCGCCCTCGACGGCGGCCTGGCCCGGCTCGTGGTCGCCGTCGCCACGTCCTGCCGGGCCGTCGCCGCCGACCTCGGGACGCCGGTACCCGCGCCGGTCCCCCTCCCTGCGGCGGACGCCGTGGACCCCGCGGGTCTGCGCGCGGGCGGTGACGCGCTCACGGAGCTGGTGGAGGCCCACCGCGCAGCGGCGCACGGCGACGGCGTGCTCGCCGTCCGGCTCGCGGGAGCGCAGCGCGAGGCCGCCCGCACCCAGCTCACCGGTCACACCGCCGCCGCGGAGGCGCTGGTCGACGTGGCAAGGGCCGCAGGTGTCGAGGTGGGTCCGGCCCAGCCCGCCTACGTGGTGGAGCGGCCCGCGGACGCCGCCGCCGCGGCTGCCCTCGCGCTCGGGCTCGGGCTCGACGTCGCGGGCGCAGCGGGGGCCCTGGTGGCCGCGACGACCGGCGACTGGCGGGTGCTCGCCACCGACCAGGTGGTCGCGGCCGCGCTCACCGCCCGCACGTGGGGCGCGCTGCCGGACTTCCCCGGGGTGCCGGGCCTGTCCTGACCGCCCTCCGGTCAGGAGCCGGTGACGACCTGCCAGCCGAGCCGCAGCACCAGCGCCCCCACCACGACCAGGAAGAAGACGCGCACGAACCGCGACCCGCGCGCGATCGCGGTGCGGGCACCCAGGTAGCCGCCGAGCAGGTTCGCCAACCCCATCGTGAGCCCGAGGCCCCACAGCACGGCGCCCTGCGGGACGAACACCAGCAGCGCGCCGAGGTTGGTGGCGAAGTTGACGATCTTCGCCTTGGCGCTGGCCTCGAGGAACGCGTAGCCCATGAGCCCGACGAGGGCGAAGACGAGGAACGACCCGGTGCCCGGCCCGAGGATGCCGTCGTAGAAGCCGATCCCGAGGCCGGCGCCCCCGGCCGCGACGAGGTGCCGGTGGCCGGCGAACCGCAGCGCCGTCTCCTCCCCCATCGACGGCCGCGCCAGCGTGTACGCCGCCACGGCGATCAGGGCGACCACGATCACGGGACGGAACACCGACGCGGGGAGCAGGCTCGCGCACAGGGCACCCAGAGCCGCTCCCGCGCAGGCGAGCCCGGCCATCGGCAGCGCCGTGCGCAGGTCGGGCCGCACCCGCCGGTAGTAGGTGATCGAGCTCGTGATCGTCCCGCAGATGCTCCCCATCTTGTTCGTGGCCAGCGCCTGCACCGGCGCGATGCCGGGCACGAGCAGCAGCGCCGGCAGCTGGACCAGGCCGCCGCCGCCCACCACGGCGTCGACGAACCCGGCGAGGACCGCGGCCAGCACGAGCAGGGCGACGCCCCACCACGGCAGGCCGCCGAACAGGTCGGCGAGCAGCGTCTCCACGTGGTCAGCGCCAGCGGTCGACGACGTCGAGCAGCTCGCCGAGGCGCTGCACCACGGCGTCCGGCACGACGTCGTCGCGGCCGTGGCCCGCGACCTGCTGGTCGAGCGGGATGTCGGAGTGCGGCACCAGGACGGCTCGCATGCCGACCGCCTGGGCGCCGTGGACGTCCTCGAAGGGGCGGTCGCCCACGTACACGGCGCGGCCGGGGTCGGTGACGCCGACGGCGGCGAGGGCGGCGGCGAACGCCTCGGGATGCGGCTTCACCCAGGGGATCTCGCTGGAGTAGACGTCACCGTCGACGAGGTCGAGCACACCGTCGCGGGCGAACAGCGCGCGGTGGTACTCGCGGGTCCAGATCGTGTTCGAGAGCACACCGACCCGGATGCCACGCTCGCGCAGCCCCCGCCAGAGCCCCGGTACGTCCGGGTCGGTCAGCGTGTGCGGCTCCCAGAACTCCTGGTACGCGGCGATCGCGTCGGCGTGGCTCTCGTGGTCGACCAGAACGCCTGCAGTGGAGAGGATCTCGTCGATCCGAGCACTGCTGCCTCCGGAGCGCCCGGCCTTCCAGGCGGCGTCCTCGGCCTCCCAGATCCGGCGCGCCAGGTCGTCGGCCTCGTGCGCGTGGGCGGCGTGCGCGGCGGCGTAGCTGGTCCACTGCGCGTCGAGCTCGATCTGGTGCCAGGGCGTGATCGTGCCGCCCCAGTCGAAGACGACCGCCTCGACGGGGCCCAGCGTCCGGGCGTCCCCGGTCACGCCTCCAGCCCGCAGACCTGCCGCAACCGGTGCACGACGTCGGCGACCGCGACGTCCTCGCTCTCGCCGGTCGCGCGGTCCTTGACCTCGATCACGCCGTCGGCGAGCCGCTTGCCGACCGTGACGATCGTGGGGACACCGATCAGCTCGGCGTCCTTGAACTTCACGCCGGGGCTCACCTTGAACCGGTCGTCGTAGAGCACCCGCACGCCGCCGGCGTCGAGGTCGGCGGCCAGCTGGTTCGCCGCCGCCCACACCGCGTCGTCCTTGCCGGTGGCGACGAGGTGGACGTCGGCGGGCGCGATCTCGCGGGGCCAGACGATGCCGAGCTCGTCGTGGCTGTTCTCCACGATCGCCGCCACCGCGCGAGAGACGCCGATGCCGTACGAGCCCATGGTCACCGTGACGAGCTTGCCGTTCTCGTCGAGCACCTTGAGCCCGAGCGCCTCCGCGTACTTGCGGCCGAGCTGGAACACGTGGCCCATCTCGATGCCGCGAGCGGTCTCCAGCGGGTTGCCGCAGACGGGGCAGGCGTCACCGGCACGCACCTCGGCGGCCTCGATCGTGCCGTCCGAGCCCTCCTCGCCGGCAGCGGGGAAGTCGCGTCCGGCCACGAGGTCGACCACGTGCCGCCCGGGCTCGTCGGCGCCGGTGACCCAGCGGGTGCCGCTCACGACCCGGGGGTCCAGGAGGTAGCGGATCGCGGTCTTGCCGGTCGAGCCGAGCGCGCCCGGCCCGATGTAGCCCTTGGCCAGGTCGGGGTGCGCGGCGAAGTCGGCCTCGGTGAACGCCTCCACCTCGGCGGGCTCCACCTGCGCGCCGAGCCGCTTGTCGTCGACCTCGCGGTCGCCGGGCACGCCGATCGCCAGCGGCTCGCGGGTGCCGTCGGGGTGGCGCAGCACGACGATCACGTTCTTCAGGGTGTCGGCAGCGGTCCAGGGTCGGTCGTCGCGGGGGAACCGCTCCTGCAGGTGCGCCACCAGGGTGCCGATCGTCGGGGTGTCGGGGGTGTCCTCCACGTGCGCGGCGGGCAGGCCCTCCAGCGGCGTGGGATCGGGCGCGTGCACCCGCACCGCCTCGACGTTGGCGGCGTAGTCGCACGTGGTGCAGCGGACGAAGGTGTCCTCGCCGTTCACGGCGGGCACGAGGAACTCCTCGCTCGCCGACCCGCCCATCGCGCCCGACATCGCCTTGACGATCACGTACTGCATGCCCAGCCGGTCGAAGGTCTTCACGTAGGCGTCGCGGTGCCGCTGGTAGCTGCGCTCGAGCCCGGCGTCGTCGACGTCGAAGGAGTAGGAGTCCTTCATCACGAACTCCCGCCCGCGCAGCAGCCCCGCACGGGGACGCGCCTCGTCGCGGTACTTGGTCTGGATCTGGTAGATCGCCAGGGGCAGGTCCTTGTACGAGGAGTACAGGTCCTTCACCGCGAGGGTGAACAGCTCCTCGTGCGTCGGCCCGAGCAGGTAGTCGGCGCCCTTGCGGTCCTTGAGCCGGAACAGGTTCGGGCCGTACTCGGTCCACCGGTTCGTGGCCTCGTAGGGCTCGCGGGGCAGCAGCGCAGGGAAGTGCACCTCCTGGAACCCCGCGGCGTCCATCTCCTCGCGCACCACGCGCTCGACGTTGCGGTAGACGCGGTAGCCCAGGGGCAGCCAGGTGTAGATGCCCGGCGCGTTGCGGCGGATGTACCCGGCGCGCACCAGCAGCCGGTGGCTCGGGACCTCGGCGTCGGCCGGGTCGTCGCGCAGGGTGCGCAGGAACAGCGAGGACATCCGCAGCAGCATGCCGACGAGCCTAACGGCGCCCTCCCGTCCGCCTCGCACCACTTCCGCTGTGCAGGGCTTCGGGAGGGTCCGACCCCGTCGCCGTCACCGCGCGCCGGCAGACCTTGGGTTGCCAATCGGCGTTGAAGGGGTAGTCGCCTCCGGCGAAGACGGAGTTGCAGCACTGGTCGGTCCGGCTCACCAGGGCGACGTCGAGCTGGGGGTTCTCGTTCCCTGCGGTGTACGCGACCTTCCGCCCGTCCGGTGAGACGGCCGGGCCGTCCGCGAGGAAGACCCCGCAGTCGCCGCCGCGGGCGATCTGCCGGAAGCCGCCGCCGGACAGGTCGGTGATGCCCACGCCGCAGATGTCACTGGGACTCGCGACGGTGAACACGACTGTCTTGCCGTCCGGGGTGACGTCCGGGGCGCTGCCGTTGAAGTGCCACCGCCCGCCTGGCCCGGCGATGCCGCCGGTGCCCACGACGTCGGAGATCGCACCACTTCGCAGATCCACCTTGCGCACCGAGGGCGGCCCGAGCCGGCAGTCGTCCGCGAAGACGACGAAGCCGCTGTCTGCGGTCCACGTCGGGGCGTCGGCGCACCCGTCGTCGGCTTGGGTCAGCCGGGTGGGCGTGTCGCCGGCCACCGGCTTGACGAAGATCGACCGTCCGGCGACCCCGGCGTCGTCGGAACGGACGAAGACGATCATGCTGCCGTCCGCGGACCAGCCAGGCGAGATGTCGTCACCTGGACCGCTGGTGAACCGGTGGGCACGTGAGCCGTCGGCCCGCATCAGCCACAGGTCCCCTGCGCGCTCGAACACGATCCGCCTCCCGTCCGGGGACCAGCGAGGCGCGTGGTCGTCGGGGCCGGCGCGTCATCCTCTGCAGACCCGCGCCGCTCGGCTGGATCGAGAAGATGGCACCACGCATCTCGAACGCGATCCGACCGTTCGAGCCGGGCGACGCCGCTTCGGCCGGGACCTGGACCGCAGCCACGACCAGCACGCCGACGAACGCCGACCGGACAGCACGACGGATGCCTCGCGACATGGCGGGCTCCTCTCTGAGGATGATCTCACTACACCTGGCGCCAGGCTTCTGGCAACCCCCTGCTGCACCACAGGCACCTGGCCCCCACCCGAGCCCGCGGTCAGAACAGGACGGTGGCGAAGGTGCCGACCTGCTCGAAACCGGTGCGGCGGTAGGCGGCCAGGGCGGGGGTGTTGAAGCCGTTGACGTAGAGGCTGACGACCTCGACGCCCTGCTCGAGGGCCAGCGCGACCACGGCCGCCATCGCCGGGGCAGCCAGGCCGCGGCGGCGCCAGGACGGGTCGACGTACACGCCCTGCACCTGGGCCACCCTGCTGCTGACGGCGCCGAGGTCGGCCTTGAACACGACCCGGTCGCCGCCGTCGGCCTGCTCGAGCCGCACGAACGCGTGCCGGTCGTCGACCAGCTGGGCGACGCGGTACCGGTAGGCCGTGCCGCCGTCGGCCTGCAGCGGCGAGTAGCCCACCTCCTCGGTGAACATCGCGACGGCGGCGGGGACGAGCAGCTCGAGGTCGGCGCGGCCGGCGGGCCGCACCTGCGGGTCGGGCGGCAGCGGGCTCGGCCGGTCGAGCACCATCAGCGGCTGGTCGGCGCGCACGTCGCGGGCCGGTCCCCAGCGCGGCTCGAGGGCCGACCACATCTCCAGCACGGCCGGGGCCGGACCCACGAGCGAGGAGCAGCGGCGGCCGACCTGCAGCGCGTGCTGGGTGAACGCGCGCAACGACTCCGGCACCGGCTCCACCGGCACGAGGTTGGCGCCGTACCAGCACGCCGACACCAGCTCGCCGCGCGAGAACCAGCCGTACAGCTCGCCGCGGCCGCCGGGCGGGTCGATGCCGTAGCGCTCGACGCGGGAGGCGACGAAGACGTTCGTGACGGGGTCGCGGTCGCACAGGTCGAGCAGCTCGGTGGCGTCAGCCGGCCCGAGCGGGCGCAGGTGCTGACGTCGGAACAAGCGGGCGCCCCTTCGAGCCTCGGTGGTGGTCGGGGCGCCGCCCCGGGGATGCAGCGGTCAGCCCACGGTCACGGTAGGCGATGCCGGCGCGCCGTCGGCGGAACCGTCTTCCATCTGCTCGGCGATGCGCATCGCCTCCTCGATCAGGGTCTCGACGATCTTCGACTCGGGGACGGTCTTGATCACCTCGCCCTTGACGAAGATCTGCCCCTTGCCGTTGCCGGACGCGACACCGAGGTCGGCCTCGCGGGCCTCGCCGGGGCCGTTGACGACGCAGCCCATGACGGCCACGCGCAGCGGCACCTCCATGCCCTCGAGGCCGGCGGTGACCTGGTCGGCCAGCGTGTAGACGTCGACCTGGGCGCGCCCGCACGAGGGGCAGGACACGATCTCGAGCTTGCGCGGACGCAGGTTGAGCGACTGCAGGATCTGGTTGCCGACCTTGACCTCCTCGACCGGTGGCGCCGACAGCGAGACCCGGATCGTGTCGCCGATGCCCTTCGACAGCAGCGCGCCGAACGCGGTGGCCGACTTGATCGTCCCCTGGAACGCCGGGCCCGCCTCGGTGACGCCGAGGTGCAGCGGCCAGTCGCCCCGCTCCGACAGCAGCTCGTAGGCGCGCACCATCACGACCGGGTCGTTGTGCTTCACCGAGATCTTGAAGTCGTGGAAGTCGTGCTCCTCGAACAGCGAGGCCTCCCAGACGGCGGACTCGACCAGCGCCTCCGGCGTGGCCTTGCCGTACTTCTCCAGCAGCCGGGGGTCGAGCGAGCCGGCGTTGACGCCGATCCGGATCGAGACGCCGGCGTCCTTGGCCGCCTGGGCGATCGCGCCCACCTGGTCGTCGAACTTGCGGATGTTGCCGGGGTTCACCCGCACCGCGGCGCAGCCGGCGTCGATGGCGGCGAAGACGTACTTGGGCTGGAAGTGGATGTCGGCGATCACCGGGATCTGGGACTTCCTCGCGATCGCGGGCAGCGCGTCGGCGTCGTCCTGGGACGGGCACGCGACCCGGACGATGTCGCAGCCGGTGGCCGTCAGCTCGGCGATCTGCTGCAGCGTGGCGTTGATGTCGGTGGTGGGGGTCGTGGTCATCGACTGGACGCTCACCGGTGCGTCGCCGCCGACCTCGACCTTGCCGACCTTGATCTTGCGGGTCTTGCGCCGGGGGGCCAGCACGGGCGGCGGAGCCGCGGGCATGCCGAGCGAGATCGGGGTGGACGCCATGGGTCCAGTATCGCCCCAGTGGGGGGCTCCGCCCCCCACGCCCCCCGAAACCCGCCCAGTCAGGGGGCACCGCCCCCCACGCCCCCCGAAGCCCGCCCAGTCAGGGGGCACCGCCCCCCACGCCCCCCGAAACCCGCCCAGTCAGGAGGCTCCGCCCCCCACGCCCCCCGAAGCCCCCGGCGCCGGGGTCAGCCGCGCAGGGTGATCGGCCGCACGATGTCGGCGTAGAGCAGCATCAGCGACATCGCGATCAGCGCCAGCGACACCACGTAGACCACGGGCAGCGCCTTGGCGACGTCGACCGGGCCGGGGTCGGCACGGCCGCGCAGCCGGGCGATCTGGCGGCGCAGCCCCTCCCACAGGGCGCCGGCGACGTGGCCGCCGTCGAGCGGGAGCAGCGGCACGAGGTTGAACACGAACAGCGCGATGTTGAGCGACCCGAGGATCCCGAGGATGTTGGCGGCCTTCTCCTGGGTCTCGATGTCGTCGAGCGCGGCGATCTCGCCGGTGAGCCGGCCGACACCGACGATGCCGATCGGACCGGCCGGGTCGCGCTCCTCGGACCCGAACGCCGCCTGGGCGACGTCGACCATCCGGGCCGGGAGCCGCACGACCAGGCCCGCGGTCGCGACGGTGGTGTCGGCCACGAACCCGGGGACGGCCGTCAGCGGCTGCTTCACCAGGACCTGCACCGGCGTGACGCCGAGGAACCCGGCCTGCACGGTCTCGACCTCGCCGTCCGCCCCGACGACGACCTCGCCGTCGACGATCCGGGCGACCTCGTTCTCGACCGGCGTGACGTCGAGCTCGACCTGCTCGCCGCCTCGCTCGACCACGAGGGGCACCGTGCGGTCGGTGCTGTCGCGGATCAGCGCGCGCATCTGCTCCCACTCGGAGATCGCGGTGCCGTCGAAGGACACCACCTCGTCACCGGGACGCACGCCGGCCGCGAACGCCGGGGTCTTCGGCAGGCCCTCGTCGGAGTCCTGGACGCACGGCTCGGCGGAGTCGCCGCCCTCGTCCATGCAGATCTGGACCTCACCGACGGTCAACGTGCTCGTGCGCTCACGCGGGTCGCCGAAGCCGACCAGCAGGATCGTGAACAGCACGACGGCGATGAGCAGGTTCATCGTCGGGCCGCCGAGCATGACGACGACCTTCTTCGGCACCGACAGCTTGTAGAAGACCCGGTCCTCGTCGTCCGGCTGCACCTCCTGCGCGCTGGCGTGACGGGCGTCCTCGGCGAGGGTCTGGAACGCGCCGGTGGACGACGCACGCAGGTGGTGCTCGTCCTCACCTTCCCGCGGCGGGAACATGCCGATCATCCGGATGTAGCCGCCGGCCGGGATCCACTTGACGCCGTACTCGGTCTCGCCCTTGGTCCGCGACCAGAGGGTGGGGCCGAAGCCGATCATGTACTGGGTGACCTTGACCCCGAACCGCTTCGCGGGCAGGAGGTGACCGATCTCGTGCAGGGCGATCGACGCCGCGAGGACGACCACCACGATCAGGATCCCGAGCACGTACTCGACGACGTCGGTCATCGCGTGGTCACCTCCTCCAGCAGCTGGTCGGCCCGCCCCCGGGCCCAGGTCTCGGCGGCGAGCACCGCGTCCACGTCCGGCGCGGCGGCCTCGCCCTCGGCGGCCCAGTCCTCGACCACCCTGCTCACAGTGTCCACGATGACGAGGAACGGCACGCGCCCGTCCAGGAAGGCGTGCACGCACTGCTCGTTCGCCGCGTTGTAGACGGCGGGGAACGTGCCGCCGGCGGTGCCGACCTGCCGGGCGAGCCGCACGGCGGGGAAGGCGTCGTCGTCGAGCGGCTCGAAGGTCCAGGTGGCGGCCTGCGTCCAGTCGCACGCCGAGGCGGCACCGGGGACGCGGTCGGGCCAGCCGAGCCCGAGCGCGATCGGCAGCCGCATGTCGGGCGGGGAGCACTGGGCGAGGGTGGAGCCGTCGGTGAACTCGACCATCGAGTGGACCACCGACTGCGGGTGCACCACGACGTCGATCCGGTCGAAGGCGATGCCGAACAGCAGGTGCGCCTCGATCACCTCGAGCGCCTTGTTCACCATCGTCGCGGAGTTGGTCGTGACCATCGGGCCCATCGCCCAGGTGGGGTGCGCGAGCGCCTGCTCCGGCGTGACGTCCGCGAGGTCGGCCCGCGACCGCCCGCGGAACGGGCCGCCGGACGCGGTGACGACGAGCTTCGACACCTCGTCGAGCCGGCCGCCGCGCAGGCACTGGGCCAGCGCCGAGTGCTCGGAGTCGACGGGGACGACGCGGTCGGTGGCGCCGGGGCCCCGCCCGCCGGCGCGCCGGGCGGCCTCGACCACGAGCGGCCCGCCGACGATGAGGGACTCCTTGTTCGCCAGGGCCAGGGTCGAGCCGGCGCCCAGCGCGGCGAGCGTGGGGCGCAGGCCGACCGAGCCGGTCATGCCGTTGAGGACGACGTCGGCGCGGTGCCCGGCGACCTGGACGACGCCGTCCTGGCCGCCCACGACCTCGGGGACGCGCCCGCCGTCGGCGAGCACGGCGATCGCGGCGGCCAGCTCGTCGACGACGTCCTCGCGCGCGACGGCGACGGCCTCGACGTCGAGCTCGACGGCCTGGCGGGCGAGCAGGTCGACGTCGCCACCACCTGCGGCGAGCGCGACCACCCGGAACCGGTCGGGGGCGCCGCGGACGACGTCGACCGCCTGGGTGCCGACCGACCCCGTGGACCCGAGCAGCACGACGTCTCTCACGCCCCCATCATCGCCGACGGCACGGAGCCGGCCGACCACCGGGACCGGGCCGCCGGACGTCCTGTCCCGACCGCTCGACGCAGAGAAATGTCCTGCTTGCCCCTGTTCAGACCGGCAGGTGGCCCCCTAGCGTGCGAGCACCGCGGCGCCGCCGCGGGTCACACCGCCACAGAAGGGTCACCCCGATGACTCGACGCACCACCATCGCGCTGGGCGCGGCCGCGGGCCTCGCCGCGGCGCTGCTCGCCGCCGGACCGGCCGGGGCCTCCCCCGCGGTCGCCTCGGCGAAGGGCGCCACGACGCGTCCGAGCACCAGCGCGTCGTCGACTACTGGACGCCGGCGCGGATGGCCTCGGCCAAGGACGCCTCGGTGCTCGCCCCGGCGCCGGCAGAGAAGCCGAAGGAGAAGCCGAAGGTCGCCGCGGGCGCCCCGAGCGTCGTCCCGGCCGCCAAGCCGGTGAAGCCGCCGACGGGCGGCGGCGGGACCAGCACCGGCGGGTACTGGACCAGCGGCGGCCAGGTCGTGGCCACCACCGGCAAGGTCTTCTTCACCCTCTCCTCGGGCAACTACGTCTGCTCGGGCAGCGCGGTCTCCAGCGCCAACGAGTCGACCGTCCTGACCGCCGGGCACTGCGTGTCCGACGCCGGCACCTTCGCCACCAACTGGGCGTTCGTCCCAGCCTACGACGACAACGTCCGGCCGTACGGGACCTGGACCGCGAGCCAGCTGTCCACCACCTCGCAGTGGCGCAGCGGCGAGGACTTCGACTACGACGTCGGCTTCGCGAAGATGAACACCCTGAACGGCGCGACCCTCACCGACACCGTCGGCGGGCAGGGCATCGGCTTCAACCTCGCGCGGGGCCAGGCCACGCACGCGTTCGGCTTCCCGGCCGCGCGCCCCTACGACGGCAGCGAGCTGGCCTACTGCGCCGGCACCGTCGTGCAGGACACCTCTTACGGCAGCCAGGACCAGGGCCTCGCCTGCAACATGACGGGCGGCTCGTCCGGCGGCCCGTGGATGGTGGGCTTCAACGGCTCGACCGGGACGCTGAACTCGGTGAACTCGTTCGGCTACCGCGGCATCAAGGACGTCATGTGGGGGCCGTACTTCGGCTCGGTGGTCCAGAGCCTGTACTCGAGCGTCCAGACCTCCTGACCCCCGACCGGTCCGGCGTCTCGGGGGACGCCGGACCGGTACGGGTCGAGCAGGTCGGACCGGGAAGCAGTCGGGGCCCGTCCGGACTCGCGTCCGGACGGGCCCCGCTGCGTCCCGCCACGGACCAGGGGGTGTCCGGTGCGGTCGCCTGCGCCTGCGCCTGCGTTGGCGGCAGGCAGGTCAGGTGCTGATGCCCACGTACTTGGTCTCCAGGTACTCCTCGATGCCCTCGGCGCCGCCCTCGCGTCCGAAGCCGGAGTGCTTCACCCCGCCGAACGGGGCGGCCGGGTTCGAGACGACGCCGGCGTTGAGACCGACCATCCCGGTGTCCAGCCGCTCCACCACCGACAGCGCCCGGTCGAGCCGCTGCGTGAAGACGTAGGCGACCAGGCCGAACTCGGTGTCGTTGGCCATGGCGACGGCCTGGTCGTCGTCGTCGAAGGTCACGACCGGCGCGACCGGCCCGAACACCTCCTCGGCCAGCAGCCGCGAGCCGTCGGGGACGTCGGTGAGCACCGTCGGCGCGTAGAAGTAGCCGCGCTCGCCCACCCGCTCACCGCCGCACCGCACCGTGGCGCCGCGGTCGACCGCGTCCGAGACCAGATCGGAGACCTTGTCGCGGGTCGCGGCGTCGACGAGCGGACCCACCTGCACGCCGTCGTCGGTGCCGCGTCCGACCTTCAGCCCGTCCATCCGCTCCGCGAACCGGGACGAGAAGTCGTCGGCGACGTCGCGGTGCACGAGGAACCGGTTGGCCGCCGTGCAGGCCTCGCCGCCGTTGCGCATCTTGGCGAGCATCGCGCCGTCGACCGCGGCATCGAGGTCGGCGTCGGCGAAGACGAGGAAGGGCGCGTTGCCGCCGAGCTCCATCGACACCCGCAGCAGCTGCTCGGCCGACTGCTCGACGAGCCGGCGCCCGACCTCGGTGGAGCCGGTGAAGGACAGCTTGCGCAGCCGGCGGTCGCGGATCAGCGGCTCCATCACCTCGCCGGTGGTCGACGTCGTCACCACGTTGAGGACGCCGTCCGGCAGTCCGGCCTCGCTCATGATCGCGGCCAGGGCGAGCATCGACAGCGGCGTGGACGACGCCGGCTTCACGACCATCGTGCAGCCGGCCGCGACCGCGGGGCCGATCTTGCGGGTGCCCATCGCCATCGGGAAGTTCCACGGCGTGATGAACAGGCAGGGCCCGACAGGCTGCTTCATCGTCAGCAGCCGCGAGGCGCCGTTCGGGGCGGTGGACCAGCGGCCCGAGATCCGCACCGACTCCTCGCAGAACCAGCGGAAGAACTCGGCGGCGTAGGTGATCTCGCCCTTGGACTCGGCGACGGGCTTGCCCATCTCGAGCGTCATCAGCAGGGCCAGGTCGTCGGCCCGCTCGGTGAGGAGCTCGAAGGCGCGGCGCAGGATCTCGCCGCGGTCGCGGGGCGGCGTCGCGGCCCAGTCGACCTGCGCCGCCACCGCGGCGTCCAGGGCCGCGAGGCCGTCGTCCGCGGTGGCGTCGGCGACCGAGGCGATCACCTCGCCCGTGGCCGGGTCGTCGACGTCGATCCTGCGGCCGCCGGCGCCCTCGCGCTGCTCGCCACCGATCAGCAGGCCGGTGGGGACCGCACCGACGACGTCCTGCTCGCGCCCGCTGAGCGCCATGGACCGACCCCTCTCACCGTGCTCCGCCCGTCCCCGCCATCCAACACCGGGCTGGACGGGGGCGCTAGCCCGTCGGAGGCACGGATTCCGTCGCGCAGGGGCTCCGTCAGCGGCCTTCCGGCCCTAGTCTGGCGACATGAGCGACGTGATCAGTGGCGACGTGAGGACCGGCAGCCGCCGGCTGGTGACCGAGCTGCCGGGGCCGCGGTCGCGGGAGCTGACGGCGCGGCGGACGGCTGCGGTGGCGGCCGGGGTGTCGACCGTGCTGCCCGCCTGGATCGAGAGGGGCTCCGGCGCCCTGCTCACCGACGTCGACGGCAACACCCTGATCGACCTCGGGTCGGGCATCGCGGTGACGGGCGTGGGCCACGCCCACCCGCGGGTCGTGGCGGCGGTGCGCGAGCAGGTGGAGCGGTTCGCGCACACCTGCTTCATGGTCTCGCCGTACGAGGGCTACCTCGAGGTGTGCGAGGCGCTGGCGCGGCTGACGCCCGGCGACCACGACAAGCGCAGCGCCCTGCTCAGCTCCGGCGCCGAGGCGGTGGAGAACGCGGTGAAGGTGGCCCGCACCGCCACCGGTCGCGACGCCGTCGTGGTGTTCGACCACGGCTACCACGGCCGCACCAACCTCACGATGGCCATGACGGCCAAGGTGATGCCCTACAAGAAGGGCTTCGGGCCGTTCGCCGGCGAGGTGCACCGGGTGCCGATGTCGTACCCGTTCCGCGACCCCGCGGGGATGACCGGCGAGGAGGCCGCGCGCCGCGCGCTCTCGCTGGTCGAGAAGCAGGTCGGGGCCGACGAGGTCGCCGCCGTCGTCATCGAGCCGGTGCAGGGCGAGGGCGGCTTCGTCGTCCCCGCCCCCGGGTTCCTGCCCGCGCTGCAGGAGTGGTGCCGGGCCAACGGCGCGCTCTTCGTGGCGGACGAGATCCAGACCGGTTTCGCCCGCACCGGAGCGATGTTCGCGAGCGAGCACGAGGGGGTGGTGCCCGACCTGGTCACCACCGCGAAGGGCATCGCGGCCGGGCTGCCGCTGGCGGCGGTGACCGGCCGCGCCGAGGTGATGGACTCGGTGCACCCCAGCGGCCTCGGCGGCACCTACGGAGGCAACCCGGTGGCGTGCGCCGCCGCGCTGGCCGCGATCGGGGTCTACGCCGAGGAGGGGCTGGTCGAGCGCGCGCAGGCGATCGAGGGCGTCATCGGTGCCGCGCTGCGGTCGGCCCAGGACCGCCACCCCGGCATCGGCGACGTGCGCGGGCGCGGCGCGATGATGGCGCTGGAGCTCGTCACCGACGACGGCATCTCTCCCGATCCCGCTGCGGCAGCGGCGGTCTCGGCACGCTGCCACGCACAGGGCGTGCTGACGCTCACCTGCGGCACCTACGGCAACGTGATCCGCCTGCTGCCTCCGCTCGTGATCAGCGACGACCAGCTGGGCGAGGGGCTCGAGGTGCTCGTCGGCGCGCTCGACGAGGTGCTGGGCGCGTGACGACGGTCGACCGCGACCGGCAGGAGGCGCTGCACGCCGAGGAGTCCCGCCGGTTCGCGGCCGCGCACCCCCGCTGCGGCGAGGAGCACGAGCGCGCGAGGACCCACCTGCCCGCCGGCGTCCCGATGAGCTGGATGGCCAAGTGGGCAGGGCCCTTCCCGCTCTGCGTGGTGGAGGCCCAGGGCTCGGCCTTCACCTGCCTGGACGGCCTCGAGATCGCGGACCTCTGCCTCGGTGACACCGGCGCGATGACGGGCCACAGCCCGGGGCCGACGGTCGAGGCGGTGGCGCACCGGGCGGCACGAGGCATCACCACGATGCTCCCGGGCACCGACGCCCCCGACGCCGCAGCCGAGCTCGCGCGCCGGTTCGGCCTGCCCCAGTGGCAGTTCACGCTCTCCGCCACGGACGCGAACCGGCACGTCATCCGGTACGCGCGGCATCTCACCGGCCGACCGAAGGTGCTGGTGATGGACTACTGCTACCACGGCAGCGTGGACGAGACCTTCGCGACCCTCGACGACGGTGCCGTCGTGGCACGACGCGGGAGCATCGGGCCGCCGGTGCCGCCGTCGCTCACCACCGCCGTCGTCCCCTTCAACGACGTCGACGCCCTCGAGCGAGCACTCGCGACCGGCGAGATCGCCTGCGTCCTGGCTGAACCCGCCATGACGAACATCGGCATCGTGCTGCCCGACCCCGGCTACCACGAGGCCCTGCGGTCGCTCACCCGCGAGCACGGGACGCTCCTGGTGCTCGACGAGACCCACACCCTCTGCGCCGGCGAGGGCGGGATGACGGCGCGCGACGGCCTCGAGCCCGACCTCCTCACGCTCGGCAAGGCGATCGGTGGCGGCGTGCCCTGCGGTGCGTTCGGCATGACCGACGAGCTGGCCGGGCGGGTGCTGGAGTCGGTGGAGCTGGAGGACGTCGACCTCGGCGGCATCGGCGGCACCCTGGCCGCCAACGCCCTGTCGCTGGCGGCGATCCGCGCCACCCTGGCCGAGGTGCTCACCACCGACGCGCACTCGCACATGGAGCGGCTCGCGCAGGACTGGACCGACGGCGTGCAGGCGGGCATCGACCGGCACGGCCTGCCGTGGCACGTCACGCGTCTCGGCGGCCGCGCCGAGTACGCCTTCGGTCCGGAGCCGCCCCGGCACGGCGCCGAGGCCGCCGCGGCAGACGACTTCGGCCTGCAGACGCTGCTCCACCTGGCGGCGCTCAACGACCGGGTGCTCCTCACGCCGTTCCACAACATGGCGCTCATGGCCCCGACCACCACGACCGAGCAGGTCGACCAGCACACGGAGTCGTTCACCCGGGTGCTGAGCGCCCTGCAGGGCTGATCAGCCGCTCACAGCTCTCTCCTGCAGCTCCCAGGGGCTGCCGTAGCCGTCCTTGAGCAGGTCGAGGAACGGGACGGCGTCGAACGCCTCGGGGCCCAGGACGCCTGCGCCGGACCAGGTCCCGGCCGCGAGCAGCTCCAGCGCGACCACCGGGTTGATCGCGGTCTGCCACACCACGCACTGGGCGCCGTACTCCGCCATCGACCACTGGTTGTCGACCGCGTGGTACAGGTACACCTCGCGCGGGTTCCCGTCCTTGCCCTTCCCGGTGACCCACATGCCGGCGCAGGTCGTGCCGGTCATCCGGTCGCCGATCGTGGCGGGGTCGGGCAGGCACGCCGCCACGAGGTCGCGCGGCGACACCTCGACCCGGCCGGCCGAGCTGTTCACGGGCACCGGCGTCGTCCGGTCCAGGCCGAGGGCGTTGAGCGTGCGCAGCACCGAGATGAACTCCTCACCGAGCCCGTACTTGAAGGTCACCCGCTCGGCGTCGATCCAGCGCGGCATGAGGAGCACCTCCTCGTGCTCGACGTTCACGCACTCCACCGGCCCGATGCCGGCCGGGAAGTCGAAGACCTCCGGCTCGCTGAACGGCGCGGTGGTGAACCACTCCCGGCCCTTCTCCCAGATCACCGGCGGGTTCAGGCACTCCTCGATCGTGGTCCAGATCGAGAACGACGGCGCGAACGAGGGCTCGCCGTCGCGACCGGCGACGACCAGGTTCGACCCGTCGCGCGTGCCGAGCTCGTCGATCTCGGAGAACAGGTGGTCGGCCGCGTACCGCGCGAACACGTCGGACAGACCCGGCTCGACGCCGATGCCCACCAGGGCGAGCCGACCGGCCTGCTCCCACTCCCCTGCCACGGCGAACTGCTCGTCACCGAGCTTGACGCCAGGCAGCTCGTGCGGCTTGTCGGGGTGGCGCGTCGACAACGACATCGCCATGTCGAGGTAGTCGGCGCCCGCGGCGAACGCACCTCGGAACACGGGCATCACGAAGCGCGGGTCGACGGCGTTCATCACGTGCGTCGCGCCGTGCTCGCGCGCCAGCGCCGCCACCGACTCCTCGTCCGAGGCGTCGACGCGCGCCGCCAGGAACCGGGTGTCGTCCGGGTGCCGCTCGGCGACCGCCGCGACCGTGCGCTCTGCTCGGGCGAGGTCGTAGTCGGACACCACCACGAGCTCGAAGAAGTCGCGCCGGGCGGCGATCCGCGCGAACGCGTCGCCGACCCCACCCGAGCCGACCAGCAGGATCCTCATCGTGTGCAGCACCTCTCGTGGACGGGTGGGGTCAGGTCTGGGCAGCCAGCTGGCGCCGGCGTCGAGCGGCCACGAGCTGGCCGGCGACCACGATCAGCAGGGCGAGGAAGAACATCGCCGAGCCGATGACGTTGGCCTGCGCGGGGATGCCGCGGGTCGCGGCGACGTAGACGAACTTCGGGAACGTGTCGGTGTTGCCCGAGTTGAAGTTCGTGATGATGAAGTCGTCGAAGCTCAGCGAGAACGCGAGCAGCGCGGCGGCGGCGATGCCCGGCAGCAGCAGGGGGAACGTGACCCGCCAGAACGCCGCCTGCGGCGACGCGTACAGGTCGGCCGCCGCCTCCTCGAGGCGGGGGTCGAGGCCGGCCACGCGCGCCTTCACCGTGACGACCACGAAGCTGATGCAGAACATCACGTGCGCCAGCACGATCGTGGCGAAGCCGGGGTTGATCCGCAGGTTGAGGAACTGCGCCAGCAGCGCGGCGCCGAGCACCACCTCGGGAGTGGCCATCGGGAGGAAGAGCAGCAGGTTCATCGTCGAGCGGAACTTGAACCGGTAGCGCACCAGGCCGATCGCGATCATGGTGCCGAGCACGGTGGCCACCACCGTCGCCAGCACGCCGATCTGCAGGCTGTTGACCACCGAGCGGCACACGTCCGGCGCCCCGCAGGGGTCCTTCCAGTTGTCGAGGGTGAACCCCCGCCAGACCAGGTTCGAGCGCCCGCCGTCGTTGAAGGAGAACGCGAACGTGTACGCGATCGGCGTCAGCAGGTAGATGAAGGCGATGGCGGCGTAGACGGGCAGCACCAGCCTGCCGAGGGACAGCCTGTTCACAGGAGCTCCTCCGTCCCCGCGCGGCGGACGTAGAGACCGACCAGCAGCAGGATCGCGAGCATGAGCAGCACCGACAGGGCCGAGGCGGTCGGGTAGTCGACGACGCGGAAGAACCGCGAGTCGATCACGTTGCCGACCATCGACGTGCTCGCGTTGCCGAGCAGCGCGGAGTTCACGTAGTCACCGGCGGCGGGGATGAACGTCAGCAGGGTCCCGGAGACCACGCCGGGCAGCGACAGCGGCAGCGTCACGTGCCGGAAGGTCTGCGCCGCACCGGCGTACAGGTCCCCGCCGGCCTCGACCAGGCGCAGGTCGAGCCGTTCCAGGCTGGCGTAGATGGGCAGGGTCATGAACGGCAGGAAGTTGTAGGTGAGCCCGGCCACGACCGCGATCGGCGTCGCGGTGAGCCGGGCGTCGTCGGGCAGCAGCTGGATCGCCTTGAGCACGCTGACGACGACGCTCTCGTCGGCGAGGATCTGCTTCCACGCGATGGTGCGCAGGATGAAGCTGGTGAAGAACGGCGCGATCACCATCACCAGCAGCAGCCCCTGGAGCAGCGGCTTGCCGCGGGCGCGCACGCCGATGACGTACGCGAGCGGGTACCCGATGGCCAGGGCCAGGACGGTGGCGATCAGCGCGTAGCCGAACGAGCGTCCGAACTGCGGCGCGTACGCGACCACGGCCTCGGTGTAGTTCGCGACGCGGAAGGCGGGCTGGGTCGCACCCACCGCACCGCCCGGCACGCGCTCGTACAGCGAGGTCAGCAGCAGCGCGCCCACCGGCGCCACGAAGAACAGCACCAGGTACAGCAGGCCGGGCAGCAGCAGGAGGTAGCCGGTGCGGCCGCGCCGCCTGCCTTCGGCCTGCTCGGACCCGTCGGCCCCGGGAGCCGGCGGCGTCGCGGTGTGCGCGACGCCGGCGATGCTCACCGGAGGGCCTTGACGGGGGCCGACTGGTCGTCTGCGGCGTCGCGGTCGAGGACCTCCTGGCCGGCGTGCGAGTCCTCGTCGCCGGCGAGCCCGAAGGTGTGACGAGGGAGCCAGGCGAGCCGCACCTGGTCGCCCCGCGCGGCCCGGACGACGGCGTCGAGGTTCTGCGCGAACACGCTCATCGTCGCCAGGCCCGGCACGTCGACCAGGTACTCGGTGCTGACTCCCGAGAACGACACGTCCAGGACGGTGCCGGGGCCGATCTCGTTGGTGCCGGAGGGGATCTCCTCGTCGTCGGTGACGAGGTGCACCTTCTCCGGCCGGAAGCCGACCAGGACCTTCCCCTCGTCGCTGACCGCCCGGTCGGCCGGGACGTGCACCCTGGTGCCGTTGACCTCGACGCCCAGCACCTCCCCGCCGCGGTCGACCACGGTGCCGGGCACCAGGTTGGAGCGCCCGAGGAAGTTCGCGACGAAGGCGGTGCGCGGGAGGTCGTAGAGGGCCTGCGGAGCGCCCATCTGCTCGATCCTCCCGGCGTTCATCACGGCCACGGTGTCGGCCATCGTCATGGCCTCCTCCTGGTCGTGCGTGACGTGCACGAACGTGAGCCCCACCTCGTCCTGGATCCGCTTGAGCTCCACCTGCATCTGCCGGCGGAGCTTGAGGTCGAGCGCGCCCAGCGGCTCGTCGAGCAGCAGCACCGCGGGGTTGTTGACGATCGCGCGGGCCAGCGCCACGCGCTGCTGCTGCCCGCCGGACAGCTGGGTCGGCTTGCGCCGCGCCAGGTGGCGCAGCTCGACGAGGTCGAGAGCCTCCATCGCCCGCTGCTCGGCGTCGCGGGTCCCCTTGCGCCGCAGGCCGAACGCCACGTTCTCGGTGACGTCGAGGTGCGGGAAGAGGGCGTAGCTCTGGAACACGGTGTTCACCGGACGCTGGTGCGCCCGGGTGGCGGTGACGTCGTCGCCGCCGATGAGCACCTGGCCGGACGTCGGGTGCTCCAGGCCGGCGACCATCCGCAGCGTCGTGGTCTTGCCGCACCCGGACGGACCCAGGAGGGCGAAGAAGGACCCCGACGGGATGGTCAGCGACAGGTCGTCGACGGCGACGAAGTCGCCGAACCGCTTGGTGACCTGGCGCAGCTCCAGGTCGCGTCCCTCGTCGGGACGCCCCGCCGGGGGCAGCCCTCCGTCAGCCATCTCAGTTGCCGATCGCCGTCTGGAAGCGACCGCCGAACTCGGTCTCCTCGTCCGCCGTCATCGACCGCACCAGCGAGACCTGCTCGAGCGTCGCGTCGTCGGGGAAGATGCTGGTGTCGTCGGCGAGCTCGGGGTCGATCTCGGCCATCGCCTCCTTGGCCCCCTGCACGGGGCAGATGTAGTTGACGTACGCCGCCACCTCGGCCGCCACCTGCGGGTCGTAGTAGTAGTTCATCAGGGTCTCGGCGTTCTTCTTGTGCGGGGAGCCGATCGGGACCTGCATGTTGTCGCTCCAGAGGGTCCCGCCGCCCTCCGGGACGATGAACTCCCACTGGTCGTCGTTCTCGAAGTTGATCTGGGTGATGTCGCCCGACCAGCCGATGACGGCCACGGCGTCGCCCGAGATGAGGTCCTCCTTGTAGGAGTTGCCCTTCACCTGGCGGATCTGGCCGTTGGAGATCTGCTCCTCGAGCACCTCCATCGCGGCGCCGAACTGGTCCGCACCCCAGTCGCCGCCGATGTCGACGCCCTGCTCGGCCATGATCAGCCCGACCGTGTCGCGCCACTCGTCGAGCACCTCGACCCGGCCCTTGAGCTCGGGCTTCCACAGGTCCGAGACGGTGCGCAGGCCACCCGGCACGGCCGCCTTGTTCCAGGCGATGCCGCCGAACCCGGACTGCCACGTGAGGGAGTGCTTGCGGCCGGGGTCGAAGTCGACGTCCGCCAGCGACTCCAGGATGTTGTCGGCGTTCGGGATGTTCGCGCGGTCCAGCTCCTGGGTGTAGCCCATCGTGATCATCCGCGCGGCCATCCAGTCGGTGAACACCACGATGTCCTGACCGATGTCGTCGCCGTTGGCGAGCTGGCCCTGGATCTTCCCGTAGTAGGTGTCGTTGCCGTCGATGTCCTCGCTGTAGGACACCTCGATGCCCGTCTCCTGGCTGAACGCCTCCAGCGTCGGGTAGGTGTTCCCGTCCTCGGCGAGATCGAGGTAGAGGGTCCAGTTGGCCCAGGCGAGGGTCTTGTCCTCGTCCGAGCGGTCCTTCGCCGGCTCGAGCGACGCGCCGCCGCTGGCACCGGTGCCCGGAGCGCCAGAGGTGCCGCACGCGGCGAGGAGGGCCCCGAGCCCGAGCACACCGGCGCCCTGGAGGGCGGCGCGGCGCGAGACCTGCGAGGACGCGCGCGTGCGGGCCTGGAGAGCCGCGAGCGCGCGCACCTCGGGCGGTGCGGCGGCCAGCCGGGCGGCTCGCTCGGCGCTGGTGGTGCCTCTGGTGGAGCGCAGACCTCGGTGGGAGCGACGGGTCATGTGGTGGAGTCCTTCCTGTCCCCGAGGGGCGGGGTGGGATGACGCGTGCGGGTGTGTGCGGGTGCGTGCGGGTGTGTGCGGGTGGTGCAGCGTACGGGTGGGTATGCGGCTCAGTCGAAGGCGATCATCACGTGCTTGACGCGGGTGTAGTCCTCCAGCCCGTACATCGACAGGTCCTTGCCGTAGCCGCTGTGCTTGAAGCCGCCGTGCGGCATCTCGGCCACGATCGGGATGTGGGTGTTGACCCACACGCAGCCGAAGTCGAGCGCGCGGGTGACCCGCATCGCGCGCCCCAGGTCCTTGGTCCACACGCTCGAGGCCAGGCCGTAGCGGACGCCGTTGGCCCAGCGGACGGCCTCGTCCTCGTCGGCGAACTTCTGCACGGTGATCACCGGGCCGAAGATCTCGTCCTGGACGGCCTCGTCGTCCTGGCGCAGGTCGGACACGACGGTGGGCTGCAGGAAGAAGCCGCCGGAGAAGCCCTCGCCGTCGACCCGGGCGCCGCCGGCGCGTACCTGGGCGTGGTCGGGCAGCCGGTCGAGGAAGCCCGTGACCCGCTCGAGCTGGGCGGGGTTGTTCACCGGGCCGAGCGCGGCGTCGTCGTCGTCGGGCAGCCCCACCTTGGTCGCGCGCGCCTGCTCGGCGAGCGCGGCCGCGAAGTCGTCGTGCACCCCGGGCGCCACCAGGACGCGGGTGGCGGCCGTGCAGTCCTGGCCGGCGTTGAAGTACCCGGCGCCCGCGATGCCCTCGGCGGCAGCCTCCACGTCGGCGTCGTCGAAGACGATGACCGGCGCCTTGCCGCCGAGCTCCAGGTGCACGCGCTTGAGGTCGGGCGCGGCCGCTGCGGCCACCTGGGAGCCCGCGCGGATCGAGCCGGTGATCGCCACCAGCTGGGGCGTGGGGTGGCTCACGACGGCGCGCCCTGTGTCGCGGTCGCCGGTCACCACGTTGAAGGTGCCGTCGGGCAGGAACTCCGACGCGAGCTCGGCCAGCAGCAGCGTGGTCTCCGGCGTGGTGTCGGAGGGCTTGAGCACCACCGTGTTCCCGGCCGCCAGCGCCGGCGCGAACTTCCAGACCGCCATCATCATCGGGTAGTTCCACGGCGTCACCTGGCCGACGACGCCGATCGGCTCGCGCCGCACGTAGGAGGTGTGGCCGGACATGTACTCACCGGCGGACTTGCCCTCGAGCACCCTGGCCGCACCGGCGAAGAACCGGATCTGGTCGACCATCGGCGGGATCTCCTCGCTGGCCGTCAGGGCGTGCGGCTTCCCGGTGTTCTCCGCCTCGAGGCGGACCAGGTCGTCGGCCCGCGCCTCCACCGCGTCGGCGAGCTTGAGCAGGGCCTGCTGCCGCTCGCTCGGGGTGGTGCGTCCCCAGGTCTCGAACGCCGTGGCGGCTGCCGCGTACGCGGCGTCGACGTCGGCCTCGGTGCTCACCGGCGCGGTGGCGACCGTCCGGCCCGTACTGGGGTCGACCAGGTCGATCCGGTCCTCGCCCCGTGGCTCGACGTACTGCCCGCCGACGAAGCTGCGGAGCTCGCGCACGTGTCCTCCTGCGTCCGGCCGACCCGCGACGGGCCGGTGAGCGGCGACCGCCCGTGAGGGGGCGGCCCGTTCGCGCAGCGTAACCACGGGATCCGCCGATGGAAACGGGATCGCGCGAAATCGACCCGACCTCGTGACGGAAACGTCACCCGCACGGGCGCGGGGCGACGGATTCGCTCGCCTCGCGCTTGCTTGACTGCCGGGCGCAGCGCCAGGATGACCGGGTGCCCAACGGAACCCGTCCGCTGCTCGACGACGTCTCCAAGCGGATCATCGAGCAGCTCCAGGAGGACGGTCGGCGCGCCTACGCCACGATCGGCAAGGCCGTCGGGCTCTCCGAGGCCGCCGTGCGCCAGCGGGTGCAGCGGCTCGTGGAGTCCGGCGTCATCCAGATCGTCGCCGTCACCGACCCGCTCCAGGTCGGCTTCACCCGCCAGGCCATGATCGGCGTCCGGTCCGACGGCGACCTGCAGGCCGTCGCCGACGCGCTGGGGAAGATCGCCGAGGTCGACTACCTCGTCATCACCGCGGGGTCGTTCGACATCCTGCTCGAGGTCGTCTGCGAGGACGACGACCACCTGCTCGAGCTGCTCACGCACCGGATCCGCACGACGCCGGGCGTCCGCAGCACCGAGACCTTCGTCTACCTCAAGCTCCATCAGCAGCACTACGACTGGGGAACCCGATGAGCACCAGCCCTGCCCAGGCCACCGGCGACGCCGGCTCCACCCGCACCCCGCGGGGGACCGAGCGCACCGACGCCGCGCGCGACCACCTGTGGATGCACTTCACCCGCCACTCCACCTACGAGACCTCCCCGGTGCCCGTGATGGTGCGCGGCGAGGGCGTGCGCGTGTTCGACCAGAGCGGCAAGAGCTACCTGGACGGGCTGTCCGGCCTCTTCGTCGTGCAGGTCGGCCACGGCCGCACCGAGCTCGCCGAGGCCGCGGCCAAGCAGGCGGCCCAGCTCGCGTTCTTCCCGCTCTGGTCCTACGCGCACCCCGCGGCGATCGACCTCGCGGAGCGCCTGGCCTCGTACGCCCCCGCCGACCTCAACCGGGTCTTCTTCACCACCGGTGGCGGCGAGGCGGTCGAGACCGCCTGGAAGCTGGCCAAGCAGTACTTCAAGCTCACCGGCAAGCCGAACAAGCACAAGGTGATCTCGCGCGCCGTCGCGTACCATGGCACGCCGCAGGGAGCCCTGTCGATCACGGGCATCCCGGCCGCGAAGGAGCCGTTCGAGCCGCTGGTGCCCGGCGCCTTCAAGGTGCCCAACACCAACCAGTACCGCGCGCCCGAGCACCTGCGCGACGACGAGAAGGCGTTCGGACGCTGGGCCGCCGACCGCATCGCCGAGGCGATCGAGTTCGAGGGACCCGACACCGTCGCCGCGGTCTTCCTCGAGCCGGTGCAGAACTCCGGCGGCTGCTTCCCGCCGCCGCCCGGCTACTTCGAGCGGGTCCGCGAGATCTGCGACGAGTACGACGTGCTCCTGGTGAGCGACGAGGTGATCTGCGCGTTCGGGCGGATCGGGGACATGTTCGCCTGCAACGACTACGGCTACGTGCCCGACATGATCACCTGCGCCAAGGGGATGACCTCGGGCTACTCCCCCATCGGCGCCATGATCGCCTCGGACCGCCTGTTCGAGCCGTTCTCGAAGGGGCACACCAGCTTCCCGCACGGGTACACCTTCGGCGGCCACCCGGTCTCGGCCGCCGTCGCGATGGCCAACCTCGACATCTTCGAGCGCGAGGGCCTCAACGCCCACGTGCACGAGCAGGCGCCGGTCTTCCGCAGCACCCTGGAGAAGCTGCTCGACCTGCCGATCGTCGGCGACGTCCGCGGCGACGGGTTCTTCTACGGGATCGAGATGGTCAAGGACAAGGCCACCCGGGAGACCTTCGACGACGACGAGGCCGAGCGGCTGCTGCGCGGCTACCTCTCGAAGGCCCTGTTCGACGCCGGCCTCTACTGCCGCGCCGACGACCGCGGCGACCCGGTGGTGCAGCTCGCGCCGCCGCTGGTGTGCGGTCAGAAGGAGTTCGACGAGATGGAGTCGATCCTGCGCTCGGTGCTGACGGAGGCGTGGAACCGGCTGTGAGTCAACCTCTTCCACCGACCCGACGCGGGCCCTGAGTCGTGAGGGCCGCGGTGTCCCGGCGGTACGGACCGCCCGAGGTCGTCGAGGTGGAGGAGGTGCTTGACCCCGTCCCCGGTGAGGGTGAGCTGCTGGTGCGGGTGAGCACGGCCACGGTCAACCGCACCGACGCCGCGTACCGCGCCGCGCACCCCTTCTTCGTCCGCTCCTTCACCGGCCTGGCCCGGCCGAAGCGGACGGTGCTCGGCACCGAGCTCGCCGGCGAGGTCGTGGCGCTCGGACCGGTGGCGCGGGGGTTCGACGTGGGCGACCGGGTCTTCGCCTGGGTGGAGGGGCGGTTCGGTGCCCACGCCCAGCTGGCGCTGGTGCGGGCGGACGGCGCGGTCGCGCGGACGCCGGACGGGGTGCCCGACGACCTCGCGGCACCCGCCACCGAGGGACCCCACTACGCGCTGGCGTGCCTGCGGGTGGCGCGCACCAGCGCCGGCCAGGACGTGCTCGTCCACGGGGCGAGCGGGACGATCGGGTCCGCGGCGGTCCAGCTGCTGCGGGCCGAGGGGGTGCGGGTCACGGCCACCTGCTTCGCCGAGCAGGTCGAGACCGTGCGCGGGCTCGGGGCCGACCACGTGGTCGACCTCTCGCAGACCACGCTGTCCGATGTCGACGAGCAGTTCGACGCGGTCTTCGACACGGTGGGCAAGAGCACGTTCGGCCGGTGCCGGCCGCTGCTGCGGCCGCGAGGGACCTACGTCTCGGCCGAGCTGGGCCCGGGCGCCCAGAACCCGTTCCTCGCCCTGGTGACGCCGTCGGCGCGGCGGCACGTCCGGTTCCCGGTGCCCCGGATCGACCAGGCCCTGGTGGGGCGGTTCGCCCGGATGCTCGCCGACCGCACGCTGCGCCCCCTCGTCGACCGGAGGTACCCGCTGGCCGAGGTCGTCGAGGCGTACCGGTACGTGGAGTCCGGTCGCAAGGTCGGCAGCGTGCTGCTGGACCTGCGGTGAGCGCCACCGCGGCGACCCCCGTCGCGAGCCCGCTCTGGCAGGCCGAGGGGCGGCCGACCCACCGGCCGGCCCTCGACGGCGACACCACGGTGGACGTCTGCGTCGTCGGAGCCGGGTTCACCGGGCTGTGGACCGCCCTGCACCTGGTGCGCTCGAACCCGTCGCTGCGGGTGCTCGTGGTCGAGGCCGACCACGTCGGGTACGGCGCGAGCGGACGCAACGGCGGCTGGTGCTCGGCGTTGTTCCCGCTGCCGCTCGAGGCGGTGGCGCGGCGGCACGGCGGCGAGGCTGCCCTCGCGATGGCAGCGGCGTGCCGCGAGGCCGTGGACGACGTCGTCCGCCTGGCCGCCGAGGAGGAGGTCGACGCCCGGATCCGCAAGGGCGGCACCGTGGTGGTCGCACGCGGCCCGGCCGGGCTGCAGCACGCCCGCCACGACGCCGCGGCCGCAGCAGCGGACCCCGGAGCGGGCGTGCAGCTGCTCGACGCCGCAGGGGTCGCCGAGCACGTCCGCCTCGACGGCGCCGTCGGGGGCACCTGGTCGCCGCACTGCGCTTCGCTGCACCCGTTCCGGCTCGTCACCGGCCTCGCGGACGCCTGCGAGCGCCGGGGCGTGCGCGTGGTCGAGGGGACGCGCGCGATCGCGGTGCGGCGGGGCGAGGTGCGCACGGACCGCGGCACCGTGGCCTGCTCCCACGTGGTGCTCGCCACCGAGGGGTACACGCCGCGCCTCGACCGCCACCGGCGCCGGTCCGTCGCCCCGGTGTATTCGCTGATGGTGGCCACACAGCCTCTGCCGCACGAGGTCTGGGCCGAGATCGGGCTCGACCGCGGCCAGACCTTCTCGGAGCACCAGCACCTGGTGGTCTACGGCCAGCGGACCGCCGACGGGCGGCTGGCCTTCGGGGGGCGGGGCGCCCCCTACCACTGGGGTTCGGCGGTGCGTCCCGCCTTCGACCAGCACGCGCGCGTGCACCGTGGCCTCGCGGCGCAGCTGCGCTCGTACTTCCCGGTGCTCGCCAGGGTGCCGGGCGGCGCCACCCGCCTCGGGGGCATCGGCATCGACCACACCTGGGGCGGACCGCTCGGCATCGCCCGCGACTGGCACCCGGCGGTCCGGCTCGACCCCGACACCCGGATCGCCTGGGCCGGTGGGTACGTCGGCGACGGCGTGGCGCTCAGCCAGCTCGCCGGCGCCACCCTCGCCGACCTCGTCACCGGCCACGAGACGTCCCGTACCGGCCTGCCCTGGGTGGGGCACCGTCCGCGCAGCTGGGAGCCCGAGCCGCTGCGCTGGCTCGGCGTCAACGCCGGTCTGCTGATGGCCCGCGCCGCCGACGCGCACGAGCGCCGCTCCGGCCGTCCCAGCCCGCTCGGGGCCGCGCTCTCGCGGCTCACCGCCCACTGAGACGACCTGTCACCACCGGCCGGGCCCGGGACCGGCCGTGGTGGTGACAGCTCGACGGCGTCAGCGGGGACGGCGGCGGTCGCGGGAGCGCCAGCAGGAGGTGTGCCAGTGCCGACGCTGCTCCAGGCCCTCGCCCACGACGGCATCGGCGGGCCAGGCGACCACGTGCGGGGTGCCGGCAGGCACCTCCTGCTGGCAGCCGGGGCACCGGTACGCCCGCCCGGACGCCGAGCCGCTCACGTGGCGCACGACCCAGTCGCCGTCGGGGTGCTCCTCGTACCGCTGCATGCCCCCGAGCGCGCGGCCGGTGTCGAGCGCGTCGTCCTCGGGACGCACGGGCGCGCGGCCGCGGCGGCGGGGACGGTTCGAGCGGGGCACGCCCCCAGTGTCCCGGACGGCGGGCTGGGCGGTCTCGCGGCTCAGCGGCCCGTGGCGGGAAGGCCGGAGGCGACCAGCTCGTCGACGACCAGGTCGCTCACCCGCAGCGCTTCGGACTGCGCGGCGGCGTCGCCTGCCTCGCTGTACGCCGTGACCCCCACGAGCAGGTCCCCCACCCGCTGGACCGCGATCGCCCTCGCGCTGCCGAGCACGGGCGTGGTCGTGGCCAGGAAGGCGTCGTCCCCCTGCCAGGACGGGGCGGGCACCTCGGTCACCGGGTCGAGCCACACGCAGCGGCCGGTGTCGGCGGCGAGGTCGGCGAACGCCTGCGGACCGGTGCCCGACGCCCAGCCGGTGACCACCACCTCGACCTGCCCGTCGAAGTCGGTGGGCGAGCGGTTCCAGGTGCGCTGCCGTCCGGCGACCGGTGCCGGTCCGGTGGCACCGGTGTCGGCGGCGTCGCAGTACTGCCCCGACGCCACCGGTTGGTTCGCGTAGTCCGCGGTGTCGAGCGTGACCTGCCGCCCGCCGCCGATCTGCTCGGTGGTCAGGACGACCCGGTCGGGAATCGCGTAGTCCACCTCGGACGTCGCGGCTGAGGAGGAGTCGGACGTCGGCTCGACCACGGCCGTCGGGGCCGGTGCCGCCGACGCAGGCGGCGTGGGCGTGGCCACCTGGCCGAGGTCGCGACCGGGGCCGAGCAACCACGTGCTGGCACCCACGACGCCGACCGCGGCGACCGAGGCCGCGGCGGCCAGCAGCTGCCGGCGCCGGCGGCGCAGCACGACCACGCGGTCGTCGACGCCCGCGAGGACGGCGCCGAGGTCGAACGGCTGGTCGGCGGCGAGCTCGAGGGTCTCGACCAGGCCGGGCAGCTCGGGTCCGGGGTCGCGGGTCCGCAGGTCGGTGGTCATCGCAGCACCCCCCAGGGAGAGCGTCGTCGCTGGTCGTCGGTGGTGGTGGGGCGGTCGGTGCCCGGCGGGCCCGGCGGGTCGGCCGGGTCGAGCGCGTCGTGCAGGCCGGTCTGCTCACGCAGGGCGGCCACGCCCCGGTGCACGAGGACGCGGAAGGCGCCGGTGCTGCACCCGAGCGCCTCGGCGCCGCGGACGTCGGGCAGGTCCTCGTAGAAGCGCAGCACCACGGCGGCCCGCTGCCGGGGCGGCAGCCCGCAGACTGCGTCCCAGAGCACCCGCCCGTCGACCACCTGCCGCGCGGGGTCGGGGTGCGAGGGTGCGCGGGTGTCGCTCACGACGACGTCGTGGTCGACCAGCTCCTTCGAGGACGCCTTGCGGCAGCGCGAGATCCAGGAGTTGACCAGCATCCGCCGCACGTAGGCGTCGACGTCGTCGGCCGCCCCGACCGTGCGCCACTTGAGCACCACGGTGGCGAGCACGTCCTGGACGAGGTCCTCGGCATCGGCGCGACGGCCGGTGAGCAGCGTCGCCGTGCGCAGCAGCCGGGGCAGACGCGTCCGGAGGAACTCCTCGACCTCCATACCCACCCCCGCTCCTGTCCCCGCCTGCGGTGCGCGCAGGTCGCGCGCCTCTGCTGGGAGGACGCCGCCGGCGGCCCCGACGTTACGCGGCGTACGCGCGACGGCGGCGGGTCAGGCGTACTGGCGGAAGCCGCGTCCGGCCTTGCGTCCGAGGTACCCCGCGGTGACGAGGTGCTCCAGCAGCGGCGCCGGAGCGTAGCCGCGCTCGCGGAACTCGAGGTAGAGCTCCCGCTCGATCGCGAGCGAGACGTCGAGGCCCACGACGTCGAGCAGCTCGAACGGACCCATCGGGTAGCCGCACCCGGTCTTCATCGCGGTGTCGATGTCGTCGGCGGTGGCGTAGTGCGCCTCGAGCATCTTCACGGCGTCGTTGAGGTAGGGGAACAGCAGGGCGTTGACGATGAACCCCGCCCGGTCGGCGCAGGTCACCGGGTGCTTGCCGAGCCGGCGGCACAGGTCGACGGCCGTGGCGACGACGTCGTCGGCCGTGGAGACGGTGCTGACCACCTCGACCAGCCTCATCACCGGCGCGGGGTTGAAGAAGTGCAGCCCCACCACGTCGGCCGGCCGGGAGGTCGCCGCTGCGCACTCCACCACCGGGAGCGAGGACGTGGTCGTGGCGAGCACCGCACCCGGCCGGCAGATGACGTCGAGGTCGGCGAACAGGGCCCGCTTGACCGCGAGGTCCTCGACCACCGCCTCCACGACGAGGTCGACCGGTGCGAGGTCCTGCAAGGAGGTGGTGGTGCGCACGCGCGCCAGGGCGGCGTCGGCGTCGGCCTGCTCGAGCTTGCCGCGGCCGACCGCCTTCTCCAGGCTCCGGCCGACGGCGGCCAGCACGGCCGCGCCCTTGTCCTCGCTGCGCGCCACGGCGATCACGTCGAGCCCCGCCTTGGCGAGGACCTCGACGATGCCGGTGGCCATCGTCCCTGAGCCGACCACCCCGACCGACTGCAGCGGGCGCAGCACGGCGTCCGGGTCGGCACCGGTGGCGGCCGGCTCGGGCACCACGCGCGAGGAGCCGGGCTCGGCGTAGGTGTAGAAGCCGCGGCCGCTCTTGCGGCCCTTGAGGCCCGCGGTGACCATCTGCTTCAGCACCGGGCTCGGCGCGTGCAGCCGGTCGCGGCCCTGCTTGTACATCGTGTCGAGGATCTCGTAGGCGGTGTCGAGCCCGATGAGGTCCATCAGGGCCAGCGGACCCATCGGGAGACCGCAGCCGAGCGTCATCGCGGCGTCGATGTCCTCGCGGCTCGCGTACCGCGACTCGTACATCGACACCGCGTGGTTGAGGTACCCGAACAGCAGCGCGTTGGCGATGAAGCCGGCCTTGTCGCCCACGACGACGGGCATCTTGCCGATCCGGGCGGCGAGCGCCTTGACGTCCTCGACGACGTCGTCCTCGGTGACGACGGTGCGGATCACCTCGACGAACTTCAGCACCGGCGCCGGGTTGAAGAAGTGCATGCCCACGACCCGGCGGGGGTTGTGGGTGGCCACGCTGATCTCGGTGACCGACAGGGAGGAGGTGTTGGTGGCCAGCACGGCGTGCGGCTTCACGACCGTGTCGAGCGCCGCGAGGATCTCGCGCTTGAGGTCGAGGTCCTCCGGCACGGCCTCGACCACCAGGTCGCACTCCGCGAAGTCGGACAGGTCGGTCGAGAAGCGGATCCGGTCGTGCAGGGCGCGCTGGTCGTCCTCGCTCAGCTTGCCGCGCGCGACGGCGCGTCCGGTCGAGAACTCGACGTGGGCGCGGCCGCGGTCGAGACCGTCCTCGTCGGGCTCGAAGGCCACCACCGCCAGGCCGTTGCGCGCGAACACCTCCGCGATGCCGGCGCCCATCGTGCCCAGACCCACCACACCCACCGTGGCGAACTCGCGTGCCATCACTCGCTCCCTCGTCCTCGCCCTGCCACGCTCCTCGACGAGCCGCATCCTCGCACCGCTCGACCCGCCGACCGGCCGCGCGTCACGCACATCACACCACCCGGTCTGGGTACGGGTGCTCGGTCCGCCGCCGGACGCGGACGGGCAGGGTGGACCTGTGAGCACCGCCGTGAAGGTCGTCCTGTGGGTCCTGGGAGGGGTCGTGACCCTCGTTCTGCTCGGCGTCGGGGTGCTGTGGTGGGGCCTGTCCGGCGGCTGGGACGGCATCCGCCCGGCCGCGCAGCCGGAGGACCGCGACGTCGTCGACGCCCGCGAGGCCGGCCACGAGCGGCTCGCCGCCCTGGCCGACCCCACCGCCACCGCGCTCGCCGAGGTCGGCGAGGACCTCGGCCGGGCCGAGGTGGACCAGTGCTCGCCCGGCCAGAACAACTGGAAGGTGAAGGACGGGTACACGCTGTCGTGCTCGCAGGCGTCGGTGACCGGCTGGGAGGTGGCCGGTGCGACCACGCGGGTGGGGACGGCCGCCACCGACGTCGACGCCCGGCTCAGGGCACTCGGCTGGGTCCCGACCTCGTACGGCGAGATGGAGGTGCGCCCTGCCGGGCAGGACGCGGAGGGCCGGTACGAGCACCCCGACGACCCGGACGCGGCGCTCGTGGTCGACGTCGCCGCTCCGGGCCAGGCCGACCCGTACGTCTCGCTCGGCCGCTACGGACCCACGTACGAGGGGGGCGACGCCGCACCGGTGCTCGACGCGCTGGCGTCCTCGTCCCGGGTGACGGTGCTCGCCGTGGTCGAGCGCACGTACTTCCAGGACGACTGAGGGCTGACGCCGCCGCCGAGCAGGAGCACCATGGCCAGGTGGAGCAGAGCACGCAGGTGGAGGTCGCCGCGCCGGTCGAGCGGGTGTGGGAGGTGCTGCAGGACGTCGAGCGGTGGCCGGAGTGGGCCTCGACGGTGACGTCGGTGCAGCGTCTGGACGACGGGCCGCTGGCCGTCGGGTCGCGGGCACGGATCGAGCAGCCCAGGATCCCGCCGACCGAGTACGAGGTCACCGAGCTCGACCCCGGCCGCTCGTTCACCTGGGTGGCGAGAGGTCCCGGCGTGCGCACCACGGCACGGCACGGGCTCGAACGACTCGACGCGGGCCGCACGAGGGTGACGCTGTCGGTGGAGCAGGCCGGGCCGCTCGGGTCGGTGATGGGCCGGTTCTACCGCGGCCTCACCGACCGGTACCTCGCGGTCGAGGCCGCCGGCATCAAGGCGCGGAGCGAGGGCGAGGTCTAGCCCGTCGGAGCAGGCGCCACGGCCGGGTTCCGTAGGGTGTGCGCGTGCGTCTCGTCATCGCCCGGTGCTCCGTCGACTACGAGGGCCGGCTCACCGCCCACCTGCCGCTGGCGACCAGGCTCCTGCTCGTCAAGGCCGACGGCAGCGTGCTGGTGCACTCCGACGGCGGCTCGTACAAGCCCCTGAACTGGATGAGCCCGCCGTGCTCGATGGCCGAGACCCTGCCCGACGACGACGAGGCGGCCACCGGCGTCGTGGCGCTGTGGACGGTGCAGCACGCGAAGTCCGACGACCGGCTGGTCGTGCGGCTGCACGAGGTGCTGCACGACAGCGCGCACGAGCTCGGCGTCGACCCCGGTCTGGTCAAGGACGGCGTCGAGGCGCACCTGCAGAAGCTGATGGCCGAGCAGATCGAGGTGCTCGGCACCGGCCACACCCTGGTGCGGCGCGAGTACCCCACCGCGATCGGCCCGGTCGACATCCTCGCCAAGGACCCCGGCGGGGCGACGGTGGCGATCGAGATCAAGCGCCGCGGCGACATCGACGGCGTCGAGCAGCTGACCCGGTACCTCGAGCTGCTCAACCGCGACCCGCTGCTGTCGCCGGTGCGGGGCGTGTTCGCCGCCCAGGAGATCAAGCCGCAGGCCCGGGTGCTCGCCACCGATCGCGGCATCGCCTGCCTCACCCTCGACTACGACGCCATGCGCGGCGTGGACGACTCCTCGACGCGCCTGTTCTGACGCCTTGTCACCACCGCACCAGGCCCCAAGCGGGTGTGGTGGTGACAACTCGGTGGGCGCTGCGAGGATGACCCCGTGCAGCGGGTGATCGTGGTGGGCGCGGGCGTCATCGGGCTGTCGTGCGCCGTCCGGCTGGCAGAGGCCGGGTTCGACGCGCACGTGCTGGCCCGTGACCTGCCGCTCGAGACCACGTCTGCCGTCGCCGGCGGGCTGTGGCTGCCGTACCTCGCGCAGCCGGTCGAGAAGGTGAACCGCTGGGGCGCAGCGACTCTCGTCGAGCTGACCAAGCTCGCCGAGGACGACGCCACCGGTGTGCGGATGAGCACGGGGACGCTGCTGCACGCCGCCGCGACCCCGCCGCGGCCCACCTGGGCGAGTGCCGGGGAGCCGGCCGTGCAGCAGGTGCAGGACCCGCGTCCGGGCTACCGCTCGGGCTGGCGGCTCACCGTCCCGCTGGTCGACACCACCCGGTACCTGCCGTGGCTGGCGGACCGGCTGGCCGAGGCCGGCGGCAGCATCACCCGGATGCCGCTGGGCGGTCTGCCCCAGCGCGGCCTGGTCGTCGACGCCACGGGGGTCAGCGCCCGCGCGATGGCCGGCGACCCGTCGGTGCACCCCGTGCGCGGCCAGGTCGTCGTCGTCGAGAACCCCGGCCTCACCGAGTGGTGGTGCGACGAGGACGAGGCCGACGGCCCGCTCTACGCGCTCCCGCGCGGCGACCACGTCGTCGTCGGCGGCACGGCCGACGACGGCAGCTGGGACACCACGCCCGATCCTGCTGTGGCACGACGGATCCTGGAGCGCGCCTCGGCGGTGGAGCCGCGGCTCGCGCGTGCAGCGGTGCTGCGGCACCGGGTGGGTCTGCGTCCGGCGAGGCCGCAGGTGCGGCTCGAGACCGTGGTCGAGCCGGAGGCGGGACGCGCGGTGGTGCACTGCTACGGCCACGGCGGCGCGGGCATCACGCTGTCGTGGGGCTGCGCCGACGACGTCCTGGCCGAGCTGTCAGCCCTGGTCTGAGGGCACGCCGGGCCAGCTGACGAGGTCCCACCCGTCGGAGTCGCCCGCGACCTCCGCGACCGCGCAGTTCGGCACCCGCGTCCCCGCCAGGTCCGCAGGGGCACCGCGGCACAGCCGGGCGGCCGCCACCGTCATCACCCCGCCGTGGGTCACCAGCACGACGGTCTCGCCCCGGTGCAGGTCGCGCAGGTCGTCGAGCACGGCCTCGAGCCGCGCGACGACCTCGTGGCCGGTCTCGGCGCCGGGGCAGCCCGTACCGAGGTCGCCCGCCAGCCAGGCCGTGTACACCGCGTGGGCTCGCTCGGCACCGTCCGGCGACCCGGCCAGCGAGCCCACCGAGAACTCGTGCGCACCGTCGACGACGCGCACCGGCAGGCCGAGCACCTCACCCACCGCGTCCGCAGTGGTCCGTGCGCGCACGAGCGCCGAGGACCAGACGGCGGCGACCCGCCGCTCCCGCAGCCGCTCGCCCAGCTCGCGGGCCTGCTCGTGCCCGCGCGGGGTCAGCGGCCGGTCCTCGTCGCTGACCACGCCCAGACCGTCCGGCACCGCCTCGCCGTGCCGGACGAGCAGCACCGTGACGGCGCACTGCAGGTCGCTCATGACCTCATCCTGCTCCTGGATCCTGCGCGGGGCCGCGGCGCGGGTCAGGTCAGGACGACCTGCACGCCGGCGTCGCGCAGCTGGCCGACGTGGGCGTCGGCGGCGTCGCGGTCGGTGACCAGGACGTCGATGGCGTCCGAGCCGCAGATCCTCGCGAACGCCCGCCGGCCGAGCTTGGGCGAGGCGGCCACGACCACCACCCGCTTGCTGCGGCGCACCATCTCGGCGTTGATGCCGGCCTCGCCCTCGTGCTGGGCCGAGGCGCCGTCGTCGAGGGAGAAGCCGTCGACGCCGAGCACCATGGTGTCGATCCAGAGCTGCTCGAGCACGAGCGCGGCGAGCGGGCCGGTGAGCTCGTAGGACTGCTGCCGGGCGACGCCGCCGAGGGTCACGGTGCGCACGTGGGGGCGCAGCACCATCTCGGTGGCGATGTTGAGCGCGTTGGTGACCACCGTGATGGCCGGCCGGGCGGAGGTGGCGGCGAGGTCGGCGCGCGCGCCGAGGCGTCGGGCGACGGCGGAGGTGGTGGTGCCGCCGTTGAAGGCGACCACGCTGCCCTCTTCGAGCAGGCCGCACGCGGCGGCCGCGATCCGCTCCTTGGCCCCGCCGTCACCAGCGCCGCGGTACCGCGCAGGCAGGTCGTACGCGACGGCGCTGGCCACGATGCCGCCGTGGGTGCGGGTGACGAGCTGCTGGTCTGCCAGGGCGAGGAAGTCGCGGCGGATGGTGGCGCCGGAGACCCCCAGCCGCTCGACCGCCTCGGTGACCGAGAGCCGGCCGGTGCGGGCCACGGCGTCGAGCAGCGCCTGCCAGCGGCGCGAGCGGTCCAGCGGCTGGTCGACGGCGACCGGGTCGTCGTCGGGCCGCTCCTCGGCGGCCGTGGTGGTCACTTCAGCGTCCCGCTGGTGAGCCCGGACTGGATCTGCCGGTAGAAGACGACGTACACGATCACGACCGGGAGCATCGCGATGGTCAGCGCGGCGAACATGGCACCCCAGTCGTTCTCGTAGCGCTGGCTGGCCAGCAGGGTCGCGATGCCCTGCGCCAGAACTGGTTTCTGCGACGACAGGAACGACGGCAGCACGAACTGGTTGAACTGCCCCAGCACGTTGAAGACGCCGATGCTCAGCAGCCCCGGCTTGGCCATCGGGAGCATCACCCGGAAGAACGTCGAGGTGTGCGAGCAGCCGTCGAGCACGGCCGCCTCGGCGATCGATCGCGGGAGCGTGCGGAAGAACGCGTGCATGAAGAAGACGGTGAACGGCAACGAGTACGCGGTGTAGACGAGGATCAGCCCGTGGTAGGTCGAGAGCATCCCGAGGTTCTGCACCACGTAGAACAGCGGAACGATCGCCAGGAACACCGGGAACATCATCCCGGCGGCGAACAGGTAGTAGACGAACCGGTTGCCGGGGAACTCGTACCGCGCCAGCACGTACGCCGTCATCGAGCCGAGCAGCATCGTCAGCAGCACACCCCCGGTCACGACGACCACGCTGTTGAGCAGGTACTCGCCCACGCCCTTGTCCCAGGCGTTGGCGAAGTTGCCCCACCGCGGGGTCTCGGGCAGTCCCCACGGGGTGCCGAAGATCTCCCGCGTCGTCTTGGTCGAGGCCAGCAGCGCCCAGGCGAACGGCACCACGACGGTGACGGTCCAGAGCGCCAGCACGACGTGCGAGGCGATGTTGGCACCGCCCACGCCGCGCGCGGGGCGGGCGGCTCGCGTGGGCGTGCCGGTGGACGGCGGGGCGGAGGAGCTCGTGGTCACGGCCATCGCGGTGCCTCAGTACTCGATCTGCTCGCGCCGGGTGGCGCGCAGCATGATGGCGGCGATGACGAGGGTGGCGAAGAACAGCACGACCCCCATCGCGGACGCGTACCCGGCCTGCCCGAACTGGAAGCCGTTGCTGGCGATCTGGAGCGCGATCACCTGGGTGGAGTTGTCCGGCCCGCCGGGGCCGGCGGTCATCACCGCGACCAGCGCGTAGGCGTCGAGCGCCAGGATGGCGAGGTACACCCACGAGGTCTGGATCGTGTCCCACAGCAGCGGAATGGTGATCCGCACGAAGGTGGCGACCCGCCCTGCGCCGTCGATCAGCGCCGCCTCGAAGATGTCGCGCGGGATCGAGGTCATCGCTGCGTTGAACAGCACCAGGTAGAAACCCACGCTGCCCCAGACCATCACCCACACGACGCACCACAGAGCGATGTCCGGGTTCGCCAGGAAGCGCGAGGGTTCGAGGCCGACGGCGGCCCCCACCGAGTTGAGCAGCCCGTCCGACGTCGGCGACATGATCACCGACCAGATGACGGCGATGACCGGCACCGACAGCACCTGCGGCATGAAGAAGACGAGCTTGTAGAAGTCAGACCCCCGCACGCCTCGCACGCCCGCGGCCCCTGCGCGGCCACCGACGTTGAGCAGGAACGCGTAGAGCAGAGCGAGCACGATCGACGCGATCGGCACCACCACGAGCAGCACCAGGTTGTTGCGGATCGCGCGCAGGAACACCGAGTCGTCGGCGAGCCGGCGGAAGTTCTCCAGGCCGACGAAGTCGAACTCCGGCGACACCCCGGTCCAGTTCGTCAGCGAGTAGTAGAACGCCTGCACGAACGGCGAGACGACGAAGACGCCGTAGAGCGCCAGCGGGACGACGAGGAAGCCGACCACGAAGCGGTACCTGCCGTGCTGCACCTGTCGACCCTCCTCACGAATCGATCCGTCGTCCCGCCGGATGGTCCGCGGTCAGCCGCGGGTGCGCTTCTTGGTGGTCGGGTCGGCCGCGGCTTCGTCGGCCGCCTTCTGGGCGGCGTCGCAGAACGCCGCGGCGTCGAGCCGACCCGCCGCCAGCTCCGCCACGGCGGACTGGATCTTGGGGTCCATCGGCGAGTACCAGACGTCGTAGTAGTAGTTCCAGTTGTCGTCACCGCCGGACTTCACCAGCGCGTCGACGGACGCCGCGGCCGGCGTCAGGTCGAGGCCCTCGACGGCGTCGCGCACCACGGTGGGCGCCGCGGTGAGCTCGGTGAACTTCGCCGCACCCTCCTTCGACAGCATGATCCGCAGGAACTCCATGCCGCCGGCCACGTTCTTGGCCTTGGACGGGACGATGAACGCCTCCGCGGCACTGATCCGGGTGGAGCCGTAGGGCAGCTTCGCGCCGTCCAGGAGCGGGGTGGGCGCGACGGTGGTGACGAACTCGGCCGGCGCCACGCTCTTCTGCTCGTTCTCCAGCCACGAGCCGCACGGGATGAAGGCGGCCTTGCCCTCGTTCCAGGCGGTCTGGGACTGGATGTGGTCCAGGCCCTCGGTGCCGTCGAGCATGTAGCCCTTGGCCTTGACCTCGGCCAGGGCCTCGGCCGCCGCCATCATCGACTCGCTCTTCCAGGCGTCCGGCTCCAGGGAGTCGATCGCGAACGCGACCTCCTGCCCGCCGTGCTTGACCGCGAGGTCCATGAGGAACTGCTGGATGTAGTACGGGTACTTGCCCTGGTGCGCCATCGGCGCGATGCCCGCGCCCTTGATCTCCTCGCACAGGGCCATGAAGTCGGCCCAGCTCTCCGGCAGGGTCCAGCCCTTGGAGTCGAACAGCGCCTTGTCGTACCAGAGTCCGTAGCACTCGAGCGCGTAGTTGAGCACCAGCGGCTTGTCGTCGTAGGTGCCCGCCTCGATCGCGACCGGCAGGACCGAGTCGCGGACGGTGCCGCCGTCGACCGACTCCGCGTCGAAGAGGGCGGTGAGGTCGGACAGCTGGCCGGTGTCGGCGAGGGTGGAGATCGGCAGCTTCTCGGCGCCGGAGTTGTCGATGACGTCGGGCGGGTTGCCGCCGTTGAAGCGCGGCTGCAGCTGCTGGCGGATGTCGGTGATGCCCTGGTGGCTGATCTCGGCGTCCGCGAACTGCTTCTTGTACAGCTCCTCGTGGAACTTCGCGTAGTCGTCGCCGTAACCACCCTTGAAGATGACGACGTCGAGCGGGGCGTCCGACGCGACGCCGAAGGGGTTGTCCGAGCTCACCTCGCCCTCGCCCGTGGCGCTCGAGCCGCCGCCACCGCCGCCACTGGCGCAGGCGGACAGGGATCCGGCCCCGCCCGCGGCGAGCACCGACGCGATGATGGCGCGCTGCATGAACACCCGGCGGGAGTGCTCGTTCGGCAGAGACATGCTGTGCTCCTTCGGTTCTGACCTGCGGACGGGTCTTCTCGGTTCTCGTTCTCGGTCGACGGTGTCAGGCGGTGCGGCGCAGCCGCCCGGCGTACCGGGCCTCCAGCGCGTGGTTGTGCTCGTCGCCCTCGGGGACGTTGGCGGACAGGTAGACCGGCGGCGCGGCACCGGCGTCGAGCAGCCGGTGCACGACCTCGGCGGCGACCAGCTGCGCCAGCAGCGCACCGGTGATCGACGAGACGGCGCAGACCGCGCCACCCCCGGGGAGCGGGAGCACGGCGTCGCCGTAGGGCGCGCCGTTGTCGAGCACGACGTCCGCGACGTCGCGCAGCTTCAGACCCGACGGGTGGCGCGACGGGACCAGGTCGGTCTGGGTGAGCGAGGTGACCGCGACCACCGGGTGCCCGTGCTCGCGCGCCAGCCGCGCCATCTCGACGGTGGAGCCGTTGACGCCCGAGTTCGAGGCGACCACGAACACGTCGGCGGCCGAGGGAGCGGCCAGCTCGTAGAGGCGGGCGGCGAGGGCGGGGTCGCGCTCGATGGTGCCGTCGGCCAGCACCGATGGATCGGCGCCGCCGTGGATCACGATGTCGCGCAACGCGATCCGGTTGGTGGGCACCAGTCCCCCGGCGCGCCCCGCCACCTCCATGGCCAGCGCCTCGGAGTGCCCGGTGCCGAACGCCTGCACCAGCCCGTCGGCCTGCACGGCGGCGGCCACCAGGGCCGCGGCGTCCTGCACCGCCTGGGCGTTGCGCTCGACCACCTGGTCCAGCAACGGGCGCAGGACGTCGAGGAACGCCTGCGCGTCCACGCGGGGGACGGGCGACGGCTCCGGGGTCGTGCCGGGTGCCACGGGTGGGGTCTCCCTCCCGGCCGTCGGTCGGCCGTCGCGAGCCTGCTCGGCTCGTCCTCTCGGCCCGTCGTCGGGCCTGTCGAGCGCCGACCGTAGCGTGATTGAATGCGTGCGTCCAGAGCCCTCACCGCTCACAACGGAGCGTGAAACGTGATCGAAACGGTCGCACCCGGCGCGCTCGTGCTCGGTGCGGATCTGGGCGGCACCAGCACCCGGGTGCTGGTCGCGACCGCGGACGGGGATCGCGTCGGCACCCACCTGGGCTCCGGTCGCGGCGGCCCGGGCAACCCGGTGTCGTCGCCGGCGCTGGCCGCCGGATCGCTCTCGACCGCCCTGCGCGCCGCGCTGCGCGCGCTGCCGGCCGACCGGGTGGTCCGGGCCGTGCTCGGGGTCGCCGGCGGGTCGGCGCTGGCGTCCGGACCACGGCGCGAGGAGTTCGACGCCGCGTTGCGGGACGCCGGCCTGGTGGTGCCACCGGAGTACGTGGGTGACGTGGAGGTCGCGTTCGCAGCCGGCACCGCCGCGGCAGACGGCGCGGTGCTCGTCGCCGGGACGGGCGCCAGCGCCGGTCGGCTCGAGGACGGACGGCTGGTGCGCACGGCGTCCGGCCACGGCTGGCTGCTCGGCGACGACGGCTCCGGCTACTGGCTCGGGCGCGAGGCGGTGCGCGCGGCACTCGACGCCCTCGATGCCGGCCACCTCCCGGACGGGCTGGCCCGCGCCGCGCTCGACCACCTCGCCGGGCTGGCCGGCTCCGGGCTCCGCGCGCCGTCGGGCGCCGTCGACGAGCCGGGACGCCGGCGCTGGAAGCAGCTCGTGGTGCGGGTGGTCTCCGACCGCCCCCCGGTGCGGCTGGCCGACCTGGCCCGGCTCGTCACCGACGGCGCGGCGGACGGCGACCCGGCGGCGCTCGAGCTCGTCGAGCGCGCGGGCGAGGCGCTGGTGCGGCCCCTCCTGCCGCTGCTCGCCGACGGCGAGCCGCTGGTGCTCGCCGGGGGGCTCGTCGGCCCGGACGCGGCGCTCGCCGCCGCCGTCGGTCGGGCGCTGCGCACCCGCGGTGCCGCGCCCCGCCTGCTGACCGCCGGCCCCGGCGAGGCCGGGGCGGTCTGGTGCGCGCTCGGCCTGGCGGGGTCCCCCGACGCCGTCGCGCGTCCTGTCCGCGACCGCCTGGGGTTGCCGACCTGACCGCCCTGAACATCTGACCGTGAGCGATCATGAGCAGTTGAGCCCCGACGTTGACATCAAACACGCATCCCCAGGATGCTGGCCCGACCCCGTCCAGACCCGACCCGCAGGAGGAACCCGGTGACGACCACCCAGCCAGCGACGCACCTCGAGCGCGAGGTGGCCAGCCAGCCGGAGGCGTGGCGCACGGTGGTCGGCCGGCTGCCCGGGCTCGCCGACGTCCTGCCCGCACCCGGCGAGCGCGTCGCCGTCGTCGGCTGCGGCACCTCGCTGTTCGTCGGCCAGGCGTACGCGGAGCTGCGCGAGTCGGCCGGCCACGGCGTCACCGACGCCTGGCCCGCGAGCGAGCACCGGCTCGGTCGTGGCTACGACCGGGTGCTGGCCATCACCAGGTCGGGCACCACCACGGAGGTGCTCGAGCTGCTCGCTGCGCTCCCTGAGGGGCAGCGGCGGACGGTCGTCACCGCCGACCCGCGGACCCCGGTCGTCGACCTCGCCGAGCCGGTCGTCCTGGACGAGGTCGACGAGCAGTCGGTGGTGCAGACCCGTTTCGCCACAGCGACTCTCGCCCTGCTGCGTGCCTCGCTCGGCCACGACCTCGAACCGGTGTGCGCGGACGCCGAGAGCGTGCTCGCCCTCGGCGCGGGGTCGCTGCCCGACACGGCGCTGACCGCCGACCAGATCGCGTTCGTCGGGCGTGGGTGGACCGTGGGCCTGGCCCACGAGGCGGCGCTGAAGCTGCGCGAGGCGGCGCAGGCGTGGACCGAGAGCTACCCCGCGATGGAGTACCGGCACGGACCCATCTCGATCGCCACCGCGGGTCGTCTCACCTGGGCGTTCGGCGAGGTGCCGCCAGGGCTGGCCGACGACGTGCGCGCCACGGGCGCCGACTTCGAGCACAGCACCCTCGACCCGATGGCCGACCTCGTGCGCGTGCACCTGCTGTGCCTGGCGCGAGCCGCCACGGCGGGTCTGGACCCCGACTCCCCCCGTCACCTGTCCCGGTCCATCATCCTGGACCGGTGACCACCGTCCTGGCTGTCGACGTCGGCGGCACCTCCGTCAAGGCCGAGGCGCTCGACGGCACGTCGACGACGCTCGCCACGGCCGGTGCGCGCACGCCACGGCACGACGGCGACGGCGTGCTGCGCGTCGTCGTGGGCGTGGTCCAGGACCTGCTCGCCGCGTTGACGCCGCGCCAGCGCGCGCGCGTCAGCCACGCGTCCCTCGCGATCCCCGGTCTGGTCGACGCCACGACCGGCACGAGCGTACTGGCAGCGAACCTGGGCTGGCGCGACGCCCCTGTGGCGCAGGTGGTCTCGGACGCCACCGGCGTGCCCGTCGTGCTGGGGCACGACGTCACGTGCGCGGGCACCGCGGAGTGGCGCCTGGGCGCCGGTCGTGAGGTCGACGACCTGCTCGTCGTCGTGATCGGCACCGGCATCGCCGCGACGATCGTCAGCGACGGCCGCCTCGTCCGCGGCGGCGCGAGCCAGTCCGGGGAGATCGGCCACGTCGTCGTGCGCCCCGGTGGACCCGCCTGCGCGTGCGGGCAGCACGGCTGCCTGGAGGCGATCGCCTCGGCGCGCGCGATCGCCGACCGCTACCAGGACCTGTCCGGTCGCGCGGTGGTCGGCGCCGACGACGTCCGCCGGCTGCTCGGGCGCGACCGCTCCGCCGACCAGGCCTGGGACGAGGCCACCGACGCCCTCGCCGACGGCCTGCTCACCGCCGTCACCTTGCTGGCCCCGTCGCGCGTGGTGCTGGGCGGGGGCCTGTCGGCAGCCGGGCCGGCGCTGATCGACCCCGTGCGCGAGCACCTGCGCCGGCGTGCGCGGGTCGCCACCGTGCCGCCGATCGTCGCCGGCGAGCTGGGCTCTCGCGCAGGGGTTCTCGGCGCTTTCCTGCTGCCCGGGCCGGCGATGGCCCCGTCCACCGCGCGATGAGCGCTGCCGTCGGCGCCGCTCTGCGCGGGCGCGTCGTCACCCCCGAGGCTGTGCTCGACGACGGCGTCGTCGTGGTCAGCGACGGGCGGCTGCTGCTGGTGGGGCCGGCGTCGGCCTGGGACGGGCCGACCGAGCGGGTCGGCGGCACGATGCTGCCCGGGCTGGTCGACGTGCACACCCACGGCGCGGTGGCCCACGCCTTCCCCGACGGCACCCGCGAGGCCGGCGCCGCCGTGGCGGCGCACCACCACGCGCACGGCACGACGACCCTGCTGGCCAGCCTGGTCTCGGCGCGCGAGCCCGAGCTGCTCGAGGCCGTCCGTGCCGCAGCGGATCTCGCCGACGAAGGGACGGTGGCGGGCGTCCACCTCGAGGGCCCGTTCCTGTCCCCCGCCCGCCGCGGCGCCCACGACCCGGGCGCCCTGTGCGACCCGGACCTCGGCCTGCTCGAGCGGGCGGTGGAGGCCGGCCGCGGTCACGTCCGGACGATGACGTACGCCCCCGAGCTGCGCGGCGCCGGGGCCCTCGCGACCCGCGCCCGCGAGCTCGGCGTGCTCCCGAGCGTCGGCCACACCGACGCCGACGCCACGACGACGCGCGGAGCGCTCGACGGCGGTGGCACCTCGGTCACGCACCTGTTCAACGGCATGCCGCCGCTGCACCACCGCTCCCCCGGACCGGTGGCCGCCGCCCTGCAGGCGGCCGCCCGCGGGCTCACCGTGGTCGAGCTGATCGCGGACGGCGTGCACCTGGCCGACGAGACCGTCGCCGCCGTCCTCGACCTCGTGGGTCCGGACCACGTCGCCCTGGTGAGCGACGCGATGGGCGCAGCCGGCGCGGGCGACGGCACCTACCGGCTCGGCGGGCTCGACGTCGAGGTGGTCGACGGCGTGGCCCGGCTCGCCGGCGACGGTCCCGCCGAGGACCGCTCGATCGCGGGCGGCACCGCCCGCCTGGTCGACGTCGTCCGCCGGGTGGTGCGGCACGGCGGCATCGACCTGGTCACCGCCGTGCGGGCCGCCTCCGTCACGCCCGCGCGGCTCCTCGGGCTGGACGACGAGCTCGGAGCCCTGCGCACCGGGCTGCGGGCCGACCTGCTCGTGGTCGACGACGACCTCGTGCCCGTGCGGGTGATGAGGCGCGGGGAGTGGCTGACGTGATCCTCACCGTGACGCCGAACCCGGCGGTGGACGTGACGTACCACCTCGACGAGCTGCGTCCCGGCGCCGTGCACCGGGTCGACGACGTCGTCAGCCGGGCAGGAGGCAAGGGGATCAACGTCGCCCGCGTGCTCCGCCAGCTCGGGGTGGCGTCCGAGGCGGTGCTGCTCGGGTCCGGCGGCAAGGCCAGGCGGATCGTGGCCGAGCTCGGCGAGCAGGGGGTCCTGGCGACACCGGTCGGACGGATGAGCGTGCGTCGCACGGTGGTGGTGCACGCCGGCGACGGCACCACGACCTCGCTGTGGGAACCGGGATCGGCGCCCGACGATCCCGCCGCCGCCGTGACCGACCTGCTGGCCGTCGTCGCCGACCGGCTCGCCCGCACCGGGTCGGAGCGGCCGCAGGCGCTGACGGTGTCGGGCAGCCTGCCTCCCGGCGTCCCCGCCGAGGTGCCGGCCAGGATCGGTGCGCTCGCAGCGGCGGCCGGCGTGCCCGCGGTGCTCGACCTCGACGGGCCCGCGCTGGCCGCGGCCGTCGCGGGCGGTACCGCCGTCCTGACGCCGAACACCGAGGAGCTCGAGCGGCTCACCGGCCGGAGCCCGACCTCGGTGCCCGACGTCGCGGCGCTGGCCGCCGGGCTCGTCGCGACGGCCGTCCCCCTCGTGGTGGCCACGCTCGGCGGCGACGGGCTGGTGGTGGCGCGGCGCGGTGCGCCGGCCGTGCACGCGGTGCTCGCCCGTCCGGTGGTCGGCAACCCCACCGGGGCGGGCGACGCCGTCGTGGCGGCCGTCGCCGTGCTCCTGGCCGAGGTCGGGTCCGCCGAGCGCGTCGACGTGCACGAGCTGGCGCGACGGGCGGTGGCGGCGGGAGCCGCTGCCGTGCTCCGACCGGTGGCCGGCGAGGTCGACCCCGACGACGTCGCGCGCCTGCTCGCGGCCGTGGAGGTGCGGCCGGCGTGAGCGCGATGGCCGACGTCGTTGCGCAGGCCCGCCGCCACGGGCGCGGCCTCGGGGCGTTCAACGTGATCCAGCTCGAGCACGCCGAGGCGGTCGTCGCCGGTGCGGAACGGGCCGCCCTCCCGGTCGTCCTCCAGCTGTCGGAGAACACCGCGGACTACCACGGCGGCCTCGCCCCTCTCGCCCTCGCGTCGCTCGAGATCGCCCGGCGCGCAACGGTTCCGGTCGTCGTGCACCTCGACCACGCCACCCGGCCCGAGCTGGTCCGCGAGGCGGTGGAGCTCGGGGTGCCGTCGGTGATGATCGACGCCTCGACCCTCGCTCACGACGAGAACGTCTCCGTCACGGCCGGTCTCACCGCCTGGTGCCACGAGCGGGGTGTGTGGGTGGAGGCCGAGCTCGGCGAGATCGGGGGCAAGGACGGCGCCCACGCGCCAGGAGTGCGCACCGACCCGGACGAGGCGGCGACCTTCGTCGCCGCCACCGGCGTCGACGCGCTCGCGGTGGCCGTCGGCTCGTCGCACGCGATGACCACCCGCGACGCCCGGCTCGACGACGACCTGATCTCCCGGATCGCGGCCGCGGTCGCCGTGCCGCTGGTGCTGCACGGCTCGTCCGGCGTCCCCGACGCCGGGCTGGCCTCCGCCGTGAGGCACGGGATGGTCAAGATCAACGTGGCGACCCACCTCAACGCGGTGATGACCCGCGCCGTGCGCGCCGCGCTGGCTGCCGACGACACCGTGGTCGACCCGCGGCGCTGGCTCGGCCCGGGGCGCGACGCCGTCGCCGACGAGGTCACCCGCCTGCTGCGGGTCCTCGCCCCCTGACCCGGGCCCGCGGGGCGCGCGGCAGGATGGACCGGGTGATCGTCGACCTCACCGATGAGCAGGCCCGTCGCACGCTGCCGCTGAAGTGGGGGCAGGCACCGCCGGGGGTGCTGCCCGCGTGGGTCGCCGAGATGGACTACGCGCTCGCGCCGCCCGTGCACGAGGCCGTGACCCGCGCTGTGGCGGACGGGATCACCGGCTACCCCGGTTCCGGCCGCGACGTCGGCGAGGCGCTCGCCGGCTTCGCGCAGCGGCAGTGGGGCTGGGACCTCGATCCCTCGCGGGTGGTGCTCGTCGGCGACGTGATGGCCGGGATCGGGCTCGCGCTCGACACCCTCTGCGACCCCGGGCCGGTGGTCGTCCCGACCCCCGCGTACATGCCGTTCCTCGACGTCGCCCAGGCGACGGGCCGCGAGCGGGTCGACCTGCCGCTCGACCCCGACGACGAGCACGCGACCCTCGACCTGGACCGGCTGGACGCGCTGCTGGCCGCCGGTGCCCGCACCGTGCTGCTGAGCCAGCCGCACAACCCGTGGGGACGGGTCTTCACCCGGACCGAGCTGGAGGGTCTGCGCGACGTCGTGCTGCGTCACGGCGCACGGGTGATCAGCGACGAGATCCACGCCCCGCTGGTGCTCGAGGGCGCCGAGCACGTCCCGTACCTGTCGGTCGAGGGGACCGCCGACCACGCGGTCACCGTGCTCGCGGCGTCCAAGGCGTTCAACACGGCGGGGCTCAAGTGCGCGCAGGTCGTCGCCCCCGGGCGCGAGGACGCCCGCGCGCTGTCGCAGGTGCCGCTCGTGCGCAACTGCGGCCTGTCGCCGCTCGGTGCGGTCGCGGCGCGCGCCGCCTACACCGACGGCGAGGCCTGGCTCGATGCCCTGCGCCGGCGGCTGTCAGCCCAGCGCGACCTGTTCGAGCAGCTGCTCGCCACCGAGCTGCCCCGCGCGCGGGCCCGGCGGCAGGAGGCCACCTACCTCGCCTGGGTCGACGCCCGCGCCCACGGCCACGCCGACCCGGCGGAGCGGGCGCTCCGGGTCGGGGGCGTGTGGGTCAACGCCGGTCCGGTGTTCGGGCCGGGCAACCAGGGCCACGTGCGGGTCAACCTCGCCACCTCGCCCGAGCGGCTGCGCGAGATCGTGCGGCGGCTGGCGACCGCCTGGGCGTGACCGGCGCCGGCTCGGGATGTGAGACCTGCACCACGATGTGAGGCACGGGGGAACACGCCCGTCCCACACCGGTTGGACCAGGTATGACCACCACCACCACTGAGGGCCACGCCCCGTCCACGATCGTCTACACAGCCCACGCCACCGCCTCGGGCGGCGGACGCCGCGGCGGCCACGTCGTCACCTCCGACGGCCGGCTCGACCTGGTGCTGCAGGCGCCCACCGAGGTCGGCGGCCCCGGCGGCGGGACCAACCCGGAGCAGCTGTTCGCCGTCGGGTACGGCGCCTGCTTCACCGGAGCCCTGCACGCCGTGGCGAAGAAGCAGGGCGAGGACGTCACCGGCGCCGTCGTCGACGTCGCGATCGGCTTCGGCCCGGAGGGCGACTCGTTCGGCATCACCGCCGACCTCGTCGTCAAGGTCCCGGGCCAGGAACTCGCCACCGTGCAGCGCCTGGCCGACCTCACCCACGAGTTCTGCCCGTACTCCAAGGCGATCAAGGGCAACGTCCCCACCACGGTGACCGCCGTCGAGGCCTGATCCCGGGGTCAGTCGTCGAGGCCGCGGGCGCGGCGGACGGCGCCGACGACGACGTCCATGATCTCGGTGAGGCCGAAGTCCTTCGGGGTGAACACCTCGGCGACGCCGAGCTGCTTGAGCTCGGCGGCGTCGGACTCGGGGATGATGCCGCCGACCACGAGCGGGACGTCGTCGAGGCCGGCCGCGCGCAGCCCGTCGAGAACCTCGGGGACCAGGTCCATGTGCGAGCCGGACAGCACCGACAGGCCCACGACGTGGACGTCCTCCGCGACCGCGGCGGCGACGATCTGCTCCGGGGTCAGCCGGATGCCCTGGTAGACCACCTCGAAGCCGGCGTCGCGGGCGCGCACGGCCACCTGCTCGGCGCCGTTGGAGTGGCCGTCCAGGCCGGGCTTGCCGACGAGGAACCGCAGCCGCGTGCCGAGCTCGTCGCCGGTGGCCCGTACCCGCTCACGCACGGCCGTCAGTGCCGTGGTCGCCGAGCCCGGCGAGCCACCCGTGGCGCCGCCGACGCCGGTGGGCGCCCGGTACTCGCCGAACACCTCGCGCAGCGCGCCGGCCCACTCGCCGGTGGTGACGCCGGCCCGGGCGCAGGCGAGCGTGGCCGGCACCAGGTTGGTGGTGGTTCCGGCGTCGTCGACCAGGTGCTGGAGGGCCTCGGCAGCCGCCGCCTTGCGCGCGGGATCGGCGTCGCGCTCGGCGCGCCACCGCTGGACCGCCTGCACCGCAGCGGATTCCACTGCAGGTTCGACCGTCTGGATCGCGGTCTTCAGGTCAGCCGTCAGCGGGTTGGGCTCGGTGGTGGTGAACCGGTTGACGCCGACCGCCACCTCCTCGCCCGACTCGATCCGCACCCGGCGCCGGGCGTGCGAGGCCACCAGCGCCTGCTTCATGTACCCGCTCTCGACGGCAGCCACGGCGCCACCCATCTCCTGCACGCGCTCGATCTCGGCGCGCGCGCCCTCCACGATCGAGGCCACCTTCGCCTCGACCACGGGAGAACCGTCGAACAGGTCCTCGTGCTCGAGCAGGTCGGACTCGTAGGCGAGCACCTGCTGGATGCGCAGGCTCCACTGCTGGTCCCACGGCCGCGGCAGCCCGAGCGCCTCGTTCCACGCCGGCAGCTGCACCGCCCGCGCCCGCGCGCGCTTCGAGAGCGTCACCGCGAGCATCTCCAGGACGATCCGCTGGACGTTGTTCTCGGGCTGGGCCTCGGTGAGCCCCAACGAGTTCACCTGCACGCCGTACCGGAACCGGCGGGCCTTGGAGTCGGTCACGCCGTAGCGCTCGCGGGTGATCTCGTCCCACAGCTCGACGAAGGCGCGCATCTTGCACATCTCCTCGACGAACCGCACGCCGGCGTTGACGAAGAACGAGATCCGCTGGACGACGTCGGTGAACCGCTCCGGCGGCACCTGACCGGAGTCGCGGACGGCGTCGAGCACCGCGATCGCGGTGCTCATCGCGAAGGCGACCTCCTGCACGGGCGTCGCGCCGGCCTCCTGCAGGTGGTAGCTGCAGATGTTGATCGGGTTCCAGCGCGGCACCGAGGACACCGTGTACGCGACGAGGTCGGTGATCAGCCGCAGGCTCGGTCCGGGCGGGAACACGTACGTGCCCCGGGAGAGGTACTCCTTGATGATGTCGTTCTGGGTGGTGCCGGACAGCTGGTCCGGGGTCGCACCCTGCTCCTCGGCGGCCACCTCGTAGAGCGCGAGCAGCCACATCGCGGTGGCGTTGATCGTCATCGAGGTGTTCATCTCGCCGAGCGGGATGCCCTCGAACAGCGTTCTCATGTCACCGATGTGGCTGATCGGCACGCCGACCTTGCCCACCTCGCCACGAGCCAGCACGTGGTCCGGGTCGTACCCGGTCTGGGTGGGCAGGTCGAAGGCGACCGACAGACCGGTCTGGCCCTTGTCGAGGTTGCGGCGGTACAGGGCGTTGGACTCGGCGGCCGAGGAGTGACCCGCGTAGGTGCGCATCACCCACGGCCGGTCGCGCTGAGGCCGATCGTCCTGCTCGCTCGGCTCGGTCACGGTGGGTGCCTCCTGCGGCTTCGTCGTCGACGTCCCGACGGTACTGAGGCCGGGACCCACCCGACAGGCGAGCGGCAGGTGAGGCTGCTCACGAGACCGGCGTCACACCGTGTCCCGCCGCGGGCGCCACAGCAGACCCGTCAGCCGAGCTGCTCGTCGAGGTAGCACCAGCGCCACGCCTCGCCGGCCTCCACCGATCGCATCACCGGGTGGCCGTCGGAGTCGAAGTGCTCGGCCGCGTGCTTGCCGCGCGAGGAGTCGCAGCAGGCGACGTTGCCGCAGGCGAGGCACATCCGCAGGTGCACCCACTCCCAGCCCAGCTCCACGCAGCGGCTGCACGCCCCGGCACCCACCGGCCGCACCGCCCCCGGCGCGGCAGCGAGGTGCTCGCACAGCCCGGCGCTGCCCACCGGCGCCTGCAGCTCGTCGTCGCGGTCGGGCAGCGCGTCCATGCCCTCGGCCGCGCGGACGAGCACCGACTCCTCGACGTCGAGCGCCGCCATCACCGACTGCAGCACCTCGTGCGGCACCTCGGCCTCGTCGCGCAGCCGCAGCACCTCGGCGCGCTCGGCCGCCAGCATCCCGAGCCGCAGCCGCTGCTGCTTGCGGTTCGGCGACTCGTGACCGCCGGCCGCTCCCAGCCGCTCCCAGGCCAGGAAGGTGCGCCGCTCCACCTGGCGCCGCAGGTTCTCGCCGATGCCGTCCGGGTCGTCGGGATCGAGGTGCTCCCCCAGGTAGCGCAGCCCCGCGCCGGTGGCCTGCTCCAGCACCGCCGCTTCCTGCAGCCGGTCCTCGAGGAGGTCCGGTCCGGGCAGGCCGAGGCGGCGCACCAGCCACGGCAGCGTCGAGCCCTGGAGCAGCAACGTCCCGAACGTCACGACCAGGGCGATGAGGACGAGCACCTCGCGGTGCGGAGTCTGCGGCGGCAGCGTCAGGACGGCGGCCAGCGTCACCACCCCGCGCATGCCGGCCCAGGAGATGACGGCCGGGACCTGCCACGGCAGCGGCTCCCGGTCGCGGTGCGGACGCAGCAGCCGGGTCAGGTACAGCGACGGGAAGATCCACAGAGGTCGCACCAGCACCACGGCGAGAAGCACGCCGGCGCACGCGGTGAGCACCGTCGGCAGGTCGAGCTCGCTGCCCGCCACGTCCGTGACGATCCGGTACGCCTGCAGGCCGATCAGCAGGAAGACGGCGTTCTCGAGCAGGTGCTGGATCGTGCGCCAGTAGGTGCGCTCGGAGATCCGCGACGCCGCGCTCTGCACCACGGGCGCCTTGTGGCCGAGCAGGAGCCCGGTGACCACGACCGCCAGCACGCCCGAGGCGTGCACCTGCTCGGCGGGGAGGAAGGCGACCCAGGGGGCGACGAGCGACAGCGTCGTGTCGCTGACGGTGTCGGTGAGCCGCTTGCGCACGGCGATCAGCACCACCGCCACCGCGAACCCGATGGCCACGCCGCCGATCGCGGCCCAGCCGAAGTCCATCGCGATCCGGCCGACCCCGGCGGCGTCCAGCCGTGTCACCGCCGCCCCGCCGCCGTGGTCGTCGGCGCCCCCCGCGGCACCGGCCGCCGAGAGCGCGACGATCGCCGCGGTGGCGGCGCGCAGGCTCACCAGCGCGGTGGCGTCGTTGACCAGCGACTCGCCCTCGAGGATGGTCACCACCCGGCGCGGCATCCCCACCCGGCGCGCTATCGCGGTCGCCGCGACGGCGTCCGGCGGGGCCACCACCGCGCCGAGGGCCAGCGCGGCCGGCCAGCCGATCGGCAGCAGCCAGTGCGCCACGGCACCGACCGCCAGCGTCGTGACGATGACGAGCACCACCGAGAGCAGCACGATCGGACGGGTGTTGGCGCGGAAGTCGATGAGCGAGGTGCGGATCGCCGCGGCGTAGAGCAGCGGGGGCAGCAGGCCGAGCAGGATGATCTCGTCGCTGATCTCGAGCTCCGGCACCGCCGGCACCAGGCTCAGGACGACACCCACGACCACCAGCAGCAGGGGCGCCGGCACGTCGAGACGATCGGCCGCCGCCGACACGGCCAGGACCACCAGCACGACGGCGGTGACGACGAGCGCGAGCTCCACGCCGCGATCCTGCCAGCACCCGCGGGAGCTCGGCGGAGCGGCCGGGCGGAGCCGTCAGGCGGAGGCGCCAGGCGGAGCCGTCAGGCGGAGGCGTCAGGCGGAGCCGTCAGGCGGAGGCGGCCTGCGGTGCGACGGCGAGGTGCTCGGCCACTCCGCGGTCCGCGTGGTGGAGCACGCGGTCGAGCCGGGTCACCCGCAGCATCCGCTGCAGCGGAGCCGGCACCGCGACGAGCACCAGGTGACGTCCGCCCCGCTCGGCCCGGCGGTGCGCCTCGAGCAGCAGCCCGAGCGAGGAGACGTCGACCAGCACGAGGTGCTCGACGTCGACCAGGACCTCACCGGTGCCGGCGTCGACCACGCGGTGCAGGCTCTGCCGGACGTCGGGCGCGGAGCGGGCGTCGAGGCGCCCGCGCAGCACGAGGACCTTCCCCCGCTCCTGCTCCTGGACGTCCATCCGCTCCCCCTGCTCCGCTGCCGCACCGACCGGTCTCCCGGCGGGCGCACCGGTCGCTGCGGCGAGCGTAGGGAGGCCGTCCCCGTCGCCCCCGCAGGCGCGCCGGTCGCGGGTGGGCGGATACTGGGACCGACCCGGCGACCGGGTGCGAGTGCCGGTGTGCGAAGGCAGGTGAGGGCCGTGTCCGCGGCGTGGCAGAGCTACTCCTTCCTGTACGGCCCCGCCGTCGCGCTGGCCGTGCTGCTGATCCTCATGGTGCTGCTGCGGTGGACCTTCACACGCGGGAAGTCCGTCGTCGCGCGCCCCGGTCGAAGGGGCGAGCCCGAGGACTACGGGTTGCTCGTCCCGGTGGCCTCTCCGGCCACGATGATCGAGGCGGAGGTGGTGCGGCGCACCCTCGAGGCCGCGGACGTGCGGGCCACCGTCGCCGAGACGCTGCAGGGCCCGCGGGTGATGGTGCTGCGGCAGCACGCCGAGGTCGCCAAGCACGTCCTCGAGCGCGCGACCGGCTGAGCCTCGCGCGGCGTCCCGCCGGGGCTCAGGCCGCGGCCCGCGCCCGGTCGAGCCGGGCCATGACGGGCGTGGCCAGCACCCCGTGCACGACCACCGAGAGCAGCACCGCGAAGGCCACGGTCGACCACACCTCGCGCAGCCCCTCGAGCTCGACGCCGTACCCCGTCGCGTAGGCCAGGTAGTACAGCGTGCCCACGCCGCGGACGCCGAAGAAGGCGACCACCCGCCGCTCCTGGCGACCCATCCGGACCTCGCCGGCGGGGAGTCGTCGGACCAGGGACAGGCCCGCGGTCAGCGGCCGCACCACCAGGACCACGACGACGGCGACGGCGACGCCGCGCCAGCTGAGGTCGGCCAGCAGCCCCCACGACAACGACGCCCCGAACAGCAGCAGCACCAGCATCGTCAGCAGGTGCTCGAGCTGGCTGATGAAGGTGTGCATCTGGTCGTGGTAGCTCGATCCGCGTTCGTGCGAGCGGATCGCGACCGCGCACGCGAAGACGCCGAGGAAGCCGTACCCGCCGACCACCTCGGTGAGCCCGTAGACCGCGAACGTGGCCGCGAGCGCGAGCAGCGGTTCCCCGGTCCTCGCCAGGCGCAGGGACTCGGTGCGGGACCGGAAGGCCATCCGGGCCAGGAGCCACCCCGCGCCCCAGCCGATCAGGGCGCCGAGCAGGACCTTGCCGACCAGCTCCCAGCCCAGCCAGCGCCACCAGGAGTGCTCCTCGGCGGTGCCGATGGCGGCCAGGAAGATCGCCGCGTAGACGAACGGGAAGGCGAGGCCGTCGTTCAGACCCGCCTCGCTGGTGAGCGCGAACCGGGTCTCGTCGTCCTCGTCCACCTCGTCCTTGGCGTCCCCCTCGTCCACCGACTCGTCGTCGCTGGTCCCCTCGTCCCGGGTCTGCGGGCCGGCGACCTGGACGTCCGAGGCCAGCACCGGGTCGGTCGGGGACAGCACGGCCCCGAGCAGCAGGGCGGCCGCCGGTGCGAGCCCGAGCCACCACCAGCCGAGCACGGCGGCCACGACCACGAACAGCGGCATCCCGATCGCGAGCAGGCGCCAGGTGGGTGCCCAGGTGCGCAGCGACAACGGGCGGTCGATCGCCAGGCCCACGCCCATCAGGGCGACGATGACGCACAGCTCGGTGAGCCGCTCGGCGACCGCCGGCTGCTCGACCGGGGAGATCGGCGCGCCGCCGGGCAGGGGCAGCAGCCCCACGAGCACCCCGGCACCGACGAACGCCATCGGCACCGAGAGCGCCCGGCGCGAGAGCGCGGCCGGGAGCACCGCGCCGAGCAGGAGGGCGAGCCCTCCGATCAGGTAGAGGGCGTCACCGGGCAGCTGCACGTCGTGAGCCTAGGTGCGGGCGGACGGCACCGCGCGGGGACGGTGGTGCCGCGCTCAGCCGGTGGGTGGCGGGCCGAAGCGGTCCGCCGCGGGTGCGGTCTCGCGCGTGACCTGGACGCCGAGACCGGCCAGCTGGCCCACCAGGTCGGCGTAGCCGCGGTCGACGTGCTCGACCCCGCTGACGACGGTCTCGCCGTCGGCCGCCAGCCCCGCGACGACGAGCGCGGCGCCGGCCCGGATGTCGCTGGCCTCGACCGGTGCCCCGGACAGCCGCGGCACGCCGCGCACCAGCACGTGGTGGCCGTCGATGGTGAGGTCGGCGCCGAGCCGCACCAGCTCGTGGGCGAACCGGAACCGCGCCTCGAACAGGTTCTCGGTGACCACCGCGGATCCTTCGCCCACGGCGCACATCGTCAGCGCGAGCGGTTGGAGGTCGGTGGGGAAGCCCGGGTACGGCAGCGTGGCGACGTCGACGGCGCGGGGACGGCGGCGCGCGACCACCCGCACCCCGGCGGCGTCCGTGCTGACGTCGACGCCGGCGAGGCGCAGCTTGTCGAGCGCGATCCGCAGGTGCTCGGGGCGCGCGCCGCGCACGAGCACGTCGCCGCCGGCGACCGCGGTGGCGAAGCACCAGGTGCCGGCGACGATCCGGTCCGGGACGACGCTGTGGCGGGTCGGCGACAGCCGCTCGACGCCCTCGACCACCAGCCGCGATGTGCCCGTGCCGCCGATGCGGGCGCCCATCGACGTGAGCATCTCCGCGAGGTCGTCGATCTCGGGTTCGCGGGCCGCGTTGTCGATCTCGGACCGGCCGTCGGCGAGAACCGCTGCCATCAGGAGGTTCTCGGTGGCACCGACGGAGGGGAACGCCAGCGGCACGACGGTGCCGCGCAACCCGCCGGCCGGTGCGGTGGCCACCAGGTAGCCGTGGTCGACGTGCACCTCCGCGCCCATCGAGCGCAGGCCGTCGACGTGCAGGTCGAGCCCGCGTGAACCGATCGCGTCCCCGCCGGGCAGTGCGACGTCGGCCTCGCCCACCCGGGCGACGAGCGGACCCAGCACGCTGATCGAGGCCCGCATCGCGCGGACGAGGTCGTAGTCGGCGCGGTGCCCGGGCTGCTCCGGGACGTCGATCTCGACCACCCCGGCGACCGGGTCGTGGGTCACCCCGCACCCGAGCCGGCGCAGCAGCTCGGCCATGATCCGTACGTCGACGATGTCGGGGACGCCGTCGAGCACGGTGGGTCCGGCGGCCAGCAGCGCGGCCGCCATCAGCTTCAGCACGCTGTTCTTCGCGCCGGTGACCTGCACCTCGCCCTCGAGCCGGGTCCCGCCGGCCACGCGGATCGTCTCGGTACCCGGCTCGGTCCCGCCGCGCGCGTGAGGGCTCACGTGACCTGCGCTCACGTGACCTGGCCGGTGCGGCCCGGCGGCCCGGCCTCCAGCCACGAGGCCAGGCCGGTGTACGCCTCCGGGCTCATCGCGAGGTCGAGGTCGCCTGACCCGTACCGCGCGCTCACGACGGTGACGCCGGGCAGCACCGCCCGGCTCTCGGTGCCGGACGGCACCCGCTGGGAGACCAGCTCGAACCGGTCGCGCTCGAAGGTTCGCGCGGGGCGCAGGGACAGCGAGAACACCCGGAACCACTCGAGCTGGTCCTGCCCGTACCGGGCCACGCCGATCGTCCAGCGCGTGTCGGGCACGGGGCCGCCGTCGGGCCGGCCCGGACGCAGCGAGCAGTCGAACGAGGCGCCGCGACCGATCGCCAGCCGCCGGACCGTGAACAGCGCGGCGACCAGGACGAGCAGGAGCGCGAGCCCTCCGGCGATCTCGAGCGGCACCGTGAAGGCTCCCACCCGCTCGCCGCCTAGCGTCCGGGGTCCGTGGGCAGCCGGGAGCGGGTCAGTGCCCGGAGCGCGAGGTGGCGGCCTCGCCGAGCTCGACGCCCTCGGCGACGACCAGCACGCGGTCGTTCTCGACCGACAGGAAGCCGCCGTCGACGTGCGCCTGGACGGTGTCGCCCTCGACGCCCTTGATCCGGACCTCGCCCGGGGCGAGGACGCCGAGCAGCGGGGTGTGACCGGGCAGGACGCCCAGCTCGCCGTCGAGGGTGCGGGCCAGGACGGCAGAGGCCTCGCCGGACCAGACGGTGCGGTCGGCTGCGACGAGGTCGACGGTCAGCGGCACGATGGGGCCCTCCTCAGGACGGTGTTCGCGAGGAGTTTACCGGCCCGCAGGCCTCGTGATGACCGCGCCCCCGACGCGCCGGACCGGCTCGGTGGCACCGCACGACCCTGGCGTCGGGCTGGCTACGCTCGGGGCATGCCCGTCCGGATCACCCGCCCGTACACCCGCACCGGCGACGACGGGAGCACCGGCCTCGGGGACTTCTCTCGCACGAGCAAGACCGACCCCCGCCTCGCGGCCTACGCCGACGCCGACGAGGCGGGTGCCGCGATCGGGCTGGCGGTGACGCTGGGCGGCCTCGACGACGACGTGCGCACCCTGCTGGTGAGGGTGCAGAACGACCTGTTCGACGTCGGCGCCGACCTGTGCATGCCGCTGGCCGACAGCTACCAGTACGAGCCGCTGCGGGTGCAGGAGCCGTGGATCGCCGAGCTCGAGAGCGAGATCGACCGCTACAACGAGCACCTGAGCACGCTCACCACGTTCGTCCTCGCCGGCGGCACGCCCGGCTCGGCGTACCTGCACCTCGGCCGCACCGTGGTGCGCCGGGCCGAGCGGACGGTCTGGGCCGCCGTGGAGGCGTACGGCACGGGCACCGACGGCGGCGTGAACCCGCTGGCGGCGCAGTACCTCAACCGGCTGTCGGACCTGCTGTTCGTCCTGGCCCGGTACGCCAACCGCGAGACCGGCGACGTGCTGTGGCGGCCAGGCGGCGGGCGCGACCAGCCACCCACCTGACCCGCCCCACCCCCGCGGAAGCACGACGGCCCGCCCCCAGCGGGGACGGGCCGTCGGTGGTTCGGTCGCTCAGGAGGAGAAGCGGCTCAGGCGCCGGTCTCCTTCTTGATCCGGTCCCAGTTCTTCTCGACGTCGTCGAGGCCGCCGCACATGAAGAAGGCCTGCTCGGCGACGTGGTCGTACTCGCCGTCGGCGATCTTCGTGAACGCCTCGACGGTCTCGCCGACGGGGACCGTGGAGCCCTCGATGCCGGTGAACTGCTTGGCGACGTAGGTGTTCTGGGACAGGAAGCGCTGGATCCGGCGGGCCCGGTTGACCAGGATCTTGTCCTCCTCGGACAGCTCGTCGATGCCGAGGATCGCGATGATGTCCTGCAGCTCCTTGTTGCGCTGGAGGATCTGCTTGACCCGCACCGCGGTGTCGTAGTGGGCCCGGCCAGATGTAGCGCGGGTCCAGGATCCGGGAGGTCGACGTCAGCGGGTCGACCGCCGGGTAGATGCCGAGCGAGGCGATGTCGCGCGACAGCTCCGTGGTGGCGTCGAGGTGGGCGAACGTGGTGGCCGGCGCCGGGTCGGTGTAGTCGTCGGCGGGCACGTAGATCGCCTGCAGCGAGGTGATCGAGTGACCACGGGTCGAGGTGATCCGCTCCTGCAGCACGCCCATCTCGTCGGCGAGGGTGGGCTGGTAGCCCACGGCCGACGGCATCCGGCCGAGCAGGGTCGAGACCTCCGACCCGGCCTGGGTGAACCGGAAGATGTTGTCGATGAACAGCAGCACGTCCTGCTTCTGCACGTCGCGGAAGTACTCCGCCATCGTCAGCGCGGACAGCGCGACCCGCAGCCGGGTGCCCGGCGGCTCGTCCATCTGGCCGAAGACCAGGGCGGTCTGGCCGAGGACGCCGGCCTCCTCCATCTCCGCGATGAGGTCGTTGCCCTCGCGGGTGCGCTCGCCGACGCCGGCGAACACCGAGACGCCGCCGTGGTCCTTGGCGACGCGGGCGATCATCTCCTGGATCAGGACGGTCTTGCCGACACCGGCACCGCCGAACAGGCCGATCTTGCCGCCGAGGACGTAGGGGGTGAGCAGGTCGATGACCTTGATGCCGGTCTCGAACATCTCGGTCTTGGACTCGAGCTGGTCGAACGCGGGCGCCTTGCGGTGGATCGGCCAGCGCTCGGTGACCTCGTACTTCTCGCCCTCCTCGAGGTTCAGCACCTCGCCGGTGGCGTTGAAGACGTGGCCCTTGGTGACGTCGCCGACCGGCACCGAGATGCCCTCGCCGGTGTCGCGCACGGACATGCCGCGCACGAGGCCGTCGGTGGGCTTCATCGCGATGGCGCGGACCATGTTGTCGCCGATGTGCTGGGCGACCTCCAGGACGAGCGTGCGCTTCTCGCCGGTGAGCTCGTAGTCGATCTCGAGCGCCTGGTAGATGTCCGGCATCGAGCCCGCGGGGAACTCGATGTCGACGACGGGCCCGATCACCCGGGAGATGCGGCCCTCACCGACGGTCTTCTCGGTGGCGCCGTGCTCGGTGGCGGTGGTGGCGGTCATGTCACTCACTCTCGTTCTCACAGGTTTTCGGTGGGAGTGCTTCTCGGGTGTCAGCGATCGGAGCCCGCGGAGGCGAGGGCGTCGGCGCCGCCGACGATCTCGCTGATCTCCTGGGTGATCTCGGCCTGGCGGGCCTGGTTGGCCAGCCGCGTGTAGGTGCGGATGAGGTCCTGGGCGTTGTCGGACGCCGACTTCATCGCGCGCTGCCGGGCGGCGTGCTCGCTGGCCGCGGCCTGCAGCATGCAGTTGTAGATCCGGCTGTCGATGTACCGCGGCAGCAGGGTGTCGAGCACGCGCTCGGCGGACGGCTCCCACTCGTAGAGCGGCAGGACGTCCTCCTCGGCGGGCTTCTCGACGCCCTCGACCACCTCGAGCGGCAGCAGCCGCAGCACGGTGGGCACCTGGGTGACCATCGTGACGAACCGCGTGTAGACCACGTGGATCTCGTCGACGCCACCCTCGTCGGACCCCTTGAGGAAGGCGTCGACCAGGACCTTGCCGATCTCCTGCGCGTCGGCGAACGTCGGCGCGTCGGAGAACCCGCTCCACTCCCGCTCCACGTTGCGGCGGCGGAACTTGAAGAACGCCATCGCCTTGCGGCCGGCGAGGTAGTGCACCGGCTCGACACCGCGGCCCTTGAGCAGCTCGTTCAGCTGGTCGCCCTCGCGCAGCACGTTGACCGAGTACGCCCCGGCCATGCCGCGGTCGGCGGTCAGCAGGAGCACGGCGGCCCGCTTGACCTGCTCGCGCTCGGTGAGCAGCGGGTGGGCCAGGTTCGAGCTGTAGGTGGCGACGGCGGACACGGCGCGGGTGATGGCCCGCGCGTACGGCGTGGACGCCGCCACGGCCTGCCGGGCCTTGGCGATCCGGGACGTGGCGATCAGCTCCTGCGCGCTGAAGATCTTCCTCAGCGCGGTGGTGGACTTGATCCGGTTGCGGTAGACCCGCTGCTGCGCTCCCATGTCGCCCTCCTCTCGATCAGTTCAGTCAGTCAGTTCGATGTCGGTGCAGGTCAGCGCTTCTGGACGGTGATCTGCTCCTGGTCGACCTCGTCCTCGTCGAGCGCGGTGTTCTCCTCCGAGCCCGGGCCGGCCTTGCCGTCGACGCCCTCGCCGAGGAAGCCGCGCTTGAAGGTCTCGACCTCCTTGGTCAGCGCCTCGTCGGTGGAGTCCTCGAACTTGCCCGTCTCCTTGATGCCCGCGAGCAGCTTGCCGTCGCGGCGCAGGTGGGACAGGAACTGCTCCTCGAACCGGCGGACGTCCTCGACCGGGACGTCGTCGAGCTTGCCGGTGGTGCCGAGCCAGATCGAGACGACCTGCTCCTCGACCGGGAACGGCGAGTACTGACCCTGCTTGAGCAGCTCCATCAGGCGCTGGCCGCGGGACAGCTGCTGGCGCGAGGCGGCGTCGAGGTCGGACGCGAACAGCGCGAACGCCTCCAGGGCGCGGAACTGCGCGAGGTCGACGCGCAGCGAGCCGGCGACCGACTTCATCGCCTTGATCTGCGCCGCACCACCCACCCGGGAGACCGAGACACCGACGTTGACCGCCGGGCGCTGGTTGGCGTTGAACAGGTCCGACTCCAGGAAGATCTGGCCGTCGGTGATCGAGATGACGTTGGTGGGGATGTACGCCGAGACGTCGTTGGCCTTGGTCTCGATGATCGGCAGACCGGTCATCGAACCGGCGCCGAGGTCGTCGGAGAGCTTGGCGCAGCGCTCGAGCAGCCGGCTGTGCAGGTAGAACACGTCGCCCGGGTACGCCTCGCGGCCCGGCGGGCGGCGCAGCAGCAGCGACACCGCGCGGTAGGCCTCGGCCTGCTTGGACAGGTCGTCGAAGACGATGAGGACGTGCTTGCCCTGGTACATCCAGTGCTGGCCGATGGCCGAGCCGGTGTACGGCGCGAGGTACTTGAAGCCCGCGGCGTCCGAGGCCGGGGCGGCCACGATCGTCGTGTACTCCAGCGCGCCGGCCTCCTCGAGCGCACCGCGCACCGCGGCGATGGTGGAGCCCTTCTGGCCGATCGCGACGTAGATGCAGCGGACCTGCTTCTCCGGGTCGCCGGTCTCCCAGAACTCCTTCTGGTTGATGATCGTGTCGATCGCCACCGCGGTCTTGCCGGTCTGGCGGTCGCCGATGATCAGCTGGCGCTGGCCACGGCCGATCGGGGTCATCGAGTCGATCGCCTTGATGCCGGTCTGCAGCGGCTGGTGCACCGACTTGCGCTGCATCACGCCGGCCGCCTGCAGCTCGAGCACGCGGGTCTCGTCGGACTCGATGTCGCCGAGGCCGTCGATCGCCACGCCGAGCGGGTTGACCACGCGGCCGAGGAAGGCGTCGCCGACGGGGACGGACAGGATCTCGCCGGTGCGGCGGACCTCCTGGCCCTCCTCGATGCCGGAGAACTCACCCAGCACGACGACGCCGATCTCGCGGACGTCGAGGTTGAGCGCGAGGCCCAGCGTGCCGTCGGCGAACGTGAGCAGCTCGTTGGCCATCACGCCGGGCAGGCCCTCGACGTGGGCGATGCCGTCGCCGGCGTCGGTGACGCGCCCGACCTCCTCGCGGGAGGCCGCGCCCGGCTCGTAGGACTGGACGAAGGAGTCCAGCGCGTCGCGGATCTCCTCCGGACGGATCGTCAGCTCGGCCATTGCCTGCTCTCTCCTGTGCTCGATCGTTCGTGGAACTGTGGTTCGTGCCGTGAAGCTCTGTCGGTGGTGCGTGCTGCTACTGACCCGCCAGCTGGCGGTTGGCGCGGGCGAGGCGGGCCACGACGCTGGCGTCGATCACCTCGTCGCCCACCTGGACCCGCAGGCCGCCCACGAGGGACGGCTGGACGTCGACGTCGAGGTGCATGGTGCGGCCGTAGACGCGGCCGAGCGCCGCGGCGAGCCGGGTGCTCTGCTCCTCGCTGAGGGCGACCGCGCTGGTGACCCGGGCGACGCTGCGGTCGCGCCGCAGCGCGATCGCCTCACCGGTCTCCTCCAGCGCCTGCTCCAGGCGCCGGCCGCGCGGGTACCCGACCACCTGCCGGGCCAGGGTCACCGTCGCCGGGTGCGCCTTGCCCTCGAGCAGGGTCTCGACCAGCGCGGTGCGCGAGCCGGTGGGTGCGCCGCGGTCGGTGAGGGCGGCCCGCAGCGCGCGGTCGCCGTCGACCGCGCGGCCGAAGCGGAACAGCTCGTTCTCGACCTGCTCCAGCGCCCCGCCGCGGTCCGCCGAGGCGAGCGTGGCCTGCACCCCGAGCTCCTCGACCGCGTCGGACAGGTCGCGCGCGGCTGACCAGCGTGCTCGCGCCAGACCCTGCACGACCTCGACGGTGACGGCCGCGACCTTGCCGTCGAGCAGGCGCCCGACCAGGCCCGCCTTGCTGTCGCCCTGGGCGTTCGGGTCGGTGACGGCCCGCCGCAGCGCGGCGGAGGAGTCGAGCAGCCGCACCACGGCGAACAGCTCCTCGCCCACCGTGCCGGCGTCGGGACCGCTGCCGCCCGGCAGGGCGGCCTCGATCCGCTCGCGCGCCTCGGCGAGCGCACCGGCGCTGGCGCCACGCATGTGGGCCGTCATCAGAACAGCTCTCCCGTCCCGCCGGAGCCGGAGGTGCCCGAGGTCCCGGAGGCCGGGGTGGACGCCGAGGTGGCGGACGCGGACGCCCGCACCTCGGCGGGGTCGGCCTCCTCCAGCTCGGCCAGGAACCGGTCGACCACGCGGGACTGCCGGGCGGAGTCCTCGAGCGACTCGCCGACGATCCTGCCCGCGAGGTCGGTGGCCAGCCGGCCCACCTCGCTGCGCAGCGAGACGACCGCCTGCTGGCGCTCGGCCTCGATCTGGCGCTGCGCGCCCTCGACGATCCGGGTCGCCTCGGCGTGCGCCTTGTCGCGCACCTCGGTGGCGATCGCCGCGGCGTCGGCCCGAGCCTCCTCGCGGATCACGTTGGCCTCGGTGCGCGCCTCGGCGAGCTGCGCCTTGTACTCGGCGAGCGCGGCCTCGGCCTCCTTCTGCGCCTTCTCGGCCTCCTCCATGCCGCCCTCGATGGAGGCCACGCGCTCGGCGTAGACCTTCTCCAGGGCCGGCACGACCTTCTTCGCGAAGATCCAGACGAGGATGCCGAAGCAGATGAACCCGACGATGATCTCGCCCGGGTGCGGGATGATCGGGTAGGCGGACTCCCAGAAGCCGCCCTCGCCCTCCTCGGCTGCCAGCAGCGCGGTGGGTGCGAAGCTCACGGTGTCTCCACGGTGGTCTCAGGTACTGCTCGGACGTGCGGGTCGGTCGTGGCGGCCGGGACGCCGTGGGCGCCCGGCACGCCGATCAGCGGAAGACGAACGACAGGCCCAGACCGAAGATCGCCAGCGCCTCGGTGAACGCCAGGCCCAGGAAGGCCAGCGGCTGGAGCATGTTGCGCGCCTCGGGCTGGCGGGCGACGCCGTTGATGTACGCGGCGAAGATCAGGCCGACGCCGATACCGGGGCCGATGGCCGACAGGCCGTAGCCGAGGATCGCGATGTTGCCTTCCATCTGGATCTTTCCTCTCGATCGCCGGGTGCGTGGTCGCACCCGGTGCGGGGTGGGGGTGGAACGGGTGGGACGTCAGTGCTCGTCGGCCAGGGAGCCGGCGATGTAGAGGGCTGCGAGCAGCGTGAAGATGTAGGCCTGCAGGAACTCCACCAGGATCTCGAACACGGTCATGATGAAGGACATCGCGAACGGGCCGATCGACAGCACGTTCAGCGGGAAGCCGCCGTGCAGGAGCATGTACTCGCCGCCGAGGGCGAACAGCAGGAGCAGCAGGTGGCCGGCGAACATGTTGCCCCAGAGCCGGAGCGCCAGGGTGACCGGCCGGGTGAAGAAGTAGCTGATCAGCTCGAGGAAGCCGACGAACAGGGCCAGCGGCAGGGGCAGGCCCGGCGGCACCATGTGCTTGATGTAGCCCGCCGGCCCCATCTTCTTCACGCCGAGGAACAGGTAGAGGAAGTACACGACCAGCGCGATGGCCGCGGGGAACGCGACCCGCGACATCGTCGGGAACTGCACCAGCGGGATGATCCCGAGCAGGTTGTTCACCAGGATCAGCACGAACATCGCGAACAGCAGCGGCAGGAACGGCTTGAAGTTCTTGCTGCCGATGATGTCGCGGGCGATGCCGTTGCGGACGAAGCCGTAGCCGGCCTCCACGATCGCCTGGCCCTTGGTGGGCACCACGGTGAGCCGGCGCGTGGCCATCAGCAGCACCACCGCGATCAGCACGGTCGAGAGCACCAGCACGACCATCGGCCGGGTGATGGCGAAGGCCCCGTCGCCGATCAGGGGCTGCCAGAAGTCGCCGATGCCGGGGGCCTCGAAGCCGGCCTCCTCCTCGGCCGCTGGCGCTGCGGCGAGCACGATCGGGCTCACGGCTTGTCCTCCAGGGGGCTTGCGTCGTGCGGGGCGGTGTCGTGCGTCGTGCCGGGCCGGGTCTCGCTCGTCGCGTCGTTCCCGGCGGAGCGGACGCCGGTACCGTACCGGACCCAGATGGTCAGCATCGCCACGGCCGTCCCGGCCAGGATGCCGATCAGGACGATCCAGTTCGTGCCGAGCCAGCGGTCCAGGAACCAGGCGGGCAGGGCGAAGCCGATCAGGCCCGCGAGGAGGTACGACAGGATGTTCCAGGCCGCGCTCTCGGGGATCGGCTCCTCGGGGTGGCCGAGGGCCTCGTAGTCCGGCCGGCGGGTGGTGTCGGGCCGGTCCGGGTGCTCGCCCGAGCGCTTCTGCGAGCGCTCGGGGCCGGGGCGGACGGGGTCGGTCACGGCGCTCACCGCCGGTCCTCGTCGGTGCCGTCCCCGCTGCCGGGCCGGGGGCGGTCGCCGGGCAGCACCTGGTCGGCGAACACCAGGGTGCGCAGCCGGTAGTAGGCGCGGGCCTCGAAGACGAGCCAGACCAGGGCGCAGACGATGGCGGTGAGGCCGAAGGACGGCCCGTCGAGCCAGCTGGCGCGGCCGAACAGCACGAGGAACACCCCGAGGACGAGGATCTTTCCCATGTAGGTGGCCAGCGCCGCGGCCATCACGTTGGCGGGCCCGTTCTTGGCGGCCCAGCGCATCACCAGCAGGGTGGCCGAGAACGACAGGCAGACGATCGCGAGCGCGAGCGCGGCACCGACCAGGCCCGGGGTGCCCGCCACCACGACGGCGACCACGACGCACACCACGCCCACGACCAGGGTCGGGACGAGCGACCCGCGCAGCATGGCCGCGTAGGGGTCGTCGGCCTCGGCGACTCTGCTCACGAGGGGTTCGGGGGTGCTCAACGAGGGGGCCTTCCGGTGCGGCGGGCTCCCGCGCGGACGCGGGGAGCGGGTCTTCCGAAGGGTCGGTCGATGGTGGTGCAGCGCGTCCTGAGAACGCTTGTGAATGCTATCACAAGCGCTCCGCGGCCTCCTTCCGGCGCAGGCTCCGACCGCGCAGCGGACCCATCGTCAGCGCGACGCTGACCAGCGCGACGCCCAGCCAGACCGGGAGCCACACGCCCAGCGGGACGAAAGCGGTGACCACCGTGCCGAAGGAGATCACGGCGGTCCACAGGCACATGATCAGCACGGCGTTGCGGTGCGAGTGCCCGATGGCGAGCAGCCGGTGGTGCAGGTGCAGCTTGTCCGGCGCGAACGGCGAGCGTCCCTTGCCCACCCGCCGCACCACCGCCAGGAGCAGGTCGAGGAACGGCACCAGCAGCACCACGGCGGGCAGCACCACCGGGAACCAGACCGGCACCAGCTGCGCGCCGGACACCACCGCCGGGTCGACCTGCCCGGTGACGGCGACCGCGCTGGCCGCCAGCAGCAGGCCGAGCTGCAGTGCGCCGGAGTCGCCCATGAAGATCCGCGCGGGGTGCAGGTTGTGGGGCAGGAAGCCCAGGCAGCACCCCACCGTGGCCGCCGCGACCAGGGCGGCGAGGCTGGAGTAGTCGAGCTGGTTGGTCTGCCGGGTGAGCATGTAGGTGTAGACGAAGAACGCGCCGGCGGCCACGGCCATCACCCCGGCCGCCAGGCCGTCGAGGCCGTCGATGAAGTTCACCGCGTTCATCGCCACGACGACCACGACGACGGTCAGGACGAGGAACAGCGCGCCGGAGCCGACCACCACTCCCCCGAGCGGCAGCGTCACCAGCTGCACGCCCTGCCACGCGAGCAGCCCGGCAGCGAGCACCTGGCCGGCGAGCTTGGTCACCGCGTCCAGCTGGTACACGTCGTCGACCGCGCCGACCAGGGTGATCAGCGCGGCGGCCCCGAGGATCGCCCACGGCGACTGGGAGGAGTCGAACACCCGGGCGAAGAACGGCACCGAGTGCGCCACCACGAGGGCGACGGTGAGACCGACGAGCATGGCCAGGCCGCCGAGCCGCGGCGTCGGCACCGAGTGCACGTCGCGCTCGCGCACCGGCGACATCGCGCCCGTGCGCTCGGCCAGCCGGCGCGCCAGCGGCGTCGCGAGGTACGTGGTCGCCGCCGCGACGAGCAGGACCAGCAGGTAGCCGCCCATGGACCGGCGCTCACCCCTCCGGGCGGGTCGGCAGGTCGGTGTCGAGCAGCTCGTCGGCACCCGGTTCGTCGGCGCCCGGCTCGTCGTCGGTGGCCTGCTGGGCCTCGCGCCGGGCGCGGCGCGAGCCGGGGGCGGCAGGCGGCCGCTCCCCCGCGCCCTCGGCGGGCAGGTCGGGCGCGACGTCGGCCGCGTGCGAGGCGTGGTGCTCACCCTCGGTCGGCGCGGGCGGCTCGACGATCGGCGCGGGCGGCTCCTCGGCAGGCGCCGCGGGGGTCGCGACGGCGCCGTCGGTGCCGTCGACGACCTCGGGCACCACCTCGCGCAGCTGCTCGAGGGAGATCGCACCGGCCCGGCGCAGCACCAGGGTCTCGCCGGTGGCGTCGACGATCGACGACGGCGTGCCGCCGGGGAGCTCGCCGTCCTCGAGGTAGACCTGCACGCTGTCGCCGAGCTGGGACCGGGTCGCCGCCGCGGTGTCGCCCGGGGGCTGACCGGTGAGGTTGGCGCTGGACACCGCGAGCGGGCCGGTGGCTCGCAGCAGCTGGACGGCCAGGTCGTGGTCGGGCACGCGGACGGCGACCGTCCCGCCGGTGTCACCGAGGTCCCACTGGAGCGAGGCCTGCGCCCAGCAGATCACCGTCAGCCCGCCGGGCCAGAACGCGGCGGTGAGCGCCTCGACCTGCGGGGTGAGGTCGCTGGTGAGCGCGGGCAGCACGTCCGGGCCGGCGACGAGCACCGGTGGCGGCGCGTCCCGGCCGCGGCCCTTGGCCGCCAGCAGGGCGGCGACGGCCACCGGGTCGAACGCGTCGGCGCCCACGCCGTAGACGGTGTCGGTGGGCAGCACCACGAGCTGGCCGCGGGCGATCGCGGCCGCGGCGGCGGCGACGCCGTCGGTGCGCTCCGCGTCGTCGCGGCAGTCGTAGACCCTGCTCACGCCTGCCCCCTCCACCCGGTCGGCCCGTTCACGGCGGCCAGTCTGTCACCCGCGGGGTGCACCCCCGGCCGGGCGGCGCGCCACGACGTAGCGCTGCTTGCCCGCGAGGTCGAGGTGCCCGGTGACACCGACCCAGCCGTCCGCCACGAGCCGGCGCACGAGCCGGTCCTGCTGGCCGTGCGCGTGCTCCATCACGAACGTGCCACCAGGCCGCAGCAGCGCGGCGGCGCGGGCCGCCACCCGCATCGGCACCGCGAGCCCGTCCGGGCCGCCGTAGAGGGCGATCGGGGGGTCGTGGTCGGCCACCTCGGGGTCCACCGGCTCCATGTCGTCCGGCACGTAGGGCGGGTTCGCGACCACGACGTCGACGGTCGCGTCCAGGCCCCTCGGCTCGGCCGCCGGGTCGGTGGCGTCGGCGAGGTGCAGCGTGACGGCCGTCCCCGCGAGGTTGCGCCCGGCCCAGGCGTGCGCCTGCGGGTCGAGCTCGACGGCGTGCACGACGGCGCCGGGCACCTCGTGGGCCACCGAGGCGGCGATCGCCCCGGAGCCGGTGCACAGGTCGACCACGGTCGGGGGGTGGCCGAGCCGGTCCGCTGCGGCTGCGGCGGCGTCGATCGCAGCCTGAGCCACCAGCTCGGTCTCCGGCCTCGGCACGAAGACCCCGGGCCCGACCGCGAGCTCCAGGTCGCGGAACCCGGTCGTCCCGGTGAGGTGCTGCAGCGGCACCCGCGCCGCGCGTTCGTCGACCAGCCGACCGAACCGGTCGGCCGCGTCGGGGGCGAGCCTGGAGCCCCGCAGCTCGTCGGCCGCGACCTCGCCCGGTCTGCGGCCGAGCACGTGGGCGGCGAGCGCGAGGACGTCGGCCCGCGGGCTGGGGCACCCGGCCTCGGCGAGGCGGGCGGCCGCGGCCACCAGCACCGTCCGCAGCGGCTCGCCCCGCTGGGCGCTCACCGGGTGGCGGCCGCCGCGAGCCGGGCGGCGTCGTCGGCCTCGACGGCCGACTGCACCACCGGGTCGAGGTCGCCGTCGAGGACGGCGTCGAGGTTGTACGACTTGTAGCCGGTGCGGTGGTCGCTGATCCGGTTCTCGGGGAAGTTGTAGGTGCGGATCCGCTGCGAGCGGTCGACCGTGCGCACCTGCGAGGCGCGCACCGCGGACGCCTCGGCGTCGGCCTGCTCCTGCGCCAGCGCGTGCAGCCGCGCCCGCAGGATCCGCATCGCCTGCTCGCGGTTCTGCAGCTGGCTCTTCTCGTTCTGGCACGACACGACGATGCCGGTGGGCTCGTGGGTGATCCGCACCGCCGAGTCGGTGGTGTTGACGCTCTGACCGCCCGGCCCGGAGGAGCGGAACACGTCGATCCGCAGGTCGTTCGGGTCGATGCTCACCTCGACCTCCTCGGCCTCCGGCAGCACCAGGACGCCGGCGGCGGAGGTGTGGATGCGTCCGGCCGACTCGGTGACCGGCACCCGCTGCACCCGGTGCACCCCGCCCTCGTACTTCAGCCGGGCCCAGACGCCGTCCTCGGGCGCCACGGTGCCGCGGGCCTTGACGGCGACCGCGACGTCCTTGTAGCCGCCGAGGTCGGACTCGGTGGCGTCGAGCACCTCGGTGGACCAGCCGCGCCGCTCGGCGTAGCGCAGGTACATGCGCACGAGGTCGGCGGCGAACAGGGCCGACTCCTCGCCGCCCTCGCCGGCCTTGACCTCGAGGATGACGTCGCGGCCGTCGTCGGGGTCGCGCGGCACGAGCAGGCCGCGCAGCCTCTCGGCGGCGGCGTCGCGCGCGGCCTCCAGCGACGGCAGCTCGGCGGCGAAGTCGGGGTCCTGGGCGGCGAGCTCGGCCGCGGCCCCGGCGTCGTCGACGGCGGTGCGCCAGGCGGTGTGGGCGGAGACCACGCGGTCCAGCTCGGCGTACCGGCGACCCAGGGTGCGCGCGGTGGCGGGGTCGGCGTGCACGGCCGGGTCGGCCAGCCGGCGCTCCAGCTCGGCGTGCTCGGCGAGCGCGGGTTCGACGGCCTCGAACACCTGCCACCTCCTGCTGCGGGACGACCTGCTGGGCTGCTCCGGACGCGACAGCGCCGGCGCACCCGCGAGGGGTGCACCGGCGCTGGGACGTCGCTACTTGGAGGCGTCGGCCTTCTTGCCGTACCGGGCCTCGAACCGGGCCACGCGGCCGCCGGTGTCGAGAAGCTTCTGCTTGCCGGTGTAGAAGGGGTGGCACGCGCTGCAGACCTCGGCGGAGATCTTGCCGGAGGTGGCGGTGCTGCGGGTGGTGAACGTGTTCCCGCAGGTGCAGGTCACGCTCGTCTCGACGTACTCGGGGTGGATGTCACGCTTCACGGGAGGGCTCCTTCGAGGTGGCCGCCGGGTCGCCCTCACCCCGGGTGGGTGCAGGCGTGAACCGGAGCCGGTCTGACAGTGTGCCAGGCACCCGGTGGAGCACGAAATCGACCGCGTTCATTCCCACCCGGCGCCCTACCCTCGGGCGTGGCCACCGCGACGACGCCCGCATCCCAGACCCGGGCGACGCAGACCCGCCGGCTGCGGCGGGTGGTCGACGTCGCCCTGGCGGCCTACGACGTGCGCCCGGTCCGGGTGCGTCGCCTGCCGCGCGGCTGGAACGCCACCTTCGGGGTGCAGGCCGACGACGGCTCGCGGTTCGCGCTGCGGGTGCACCGCCCGGGCGGCCCCGGTGAGGCGGAGGTGCGCTCGGAGCTGGCCTGGCTCGCCGCGGTCGCGGCCGACACCGACGTCGTCGTCCCTCGTCCGCACCCGACCCGGGACGGCGACCGGGTCGTCGTGGTCGACGACCCGGCCGTGGTCGACGACGGCCCACGCGTCTGCGACCTGCTGCGGTGGGTCGACGGCCACTTCGTCGACGCCCGCCTGACCGATGCCCACCTGCGGACGATCGGCACGCTGATGGCTGCTCTGCAGGAGCACGGGCGGCGGTTCGTGCGACCGGACGGGTTCGTCCGCCACGACGTCACCGGGTGGACCGACCTCGGCCGGGGCGACGACGACCCGCTCGGCGCGGCCGTGCTCGACCGGGCCGCCGCCGCTCTCGCCGCGCTCGAGCCCGGGTGGGACCTCGGTGTCGTCCGCGCCACGGTGGAACGGGCCAGAGCGGCCCGCGACGCCGCGGCCGCGGACGGGCGGGTCGGGCTGCTGCACGCCGACCTGCACCACGAGAACGTCCTGTTCGGCTCCCGCGCAGCCGGTACCGACGGGACCGTCCCGGCCGGCGTCATCGACTTCGACGACTGCGGAGACGGACCGGACGCCTACGACCCGGCGGTGATGGTCACCGAGCTGTGGCCCCGACCGGACCGCGACCGGCTCCGTGCGGCGCTGCTCGAGGGCTGGGCGGGGCGGACGGGGTCGGCGGTGGAGGAGGAGGTCGACGCGCTGGAGGGCCTGCGGCACCTCCAGCTCGCCGTCTACGGGGTCGAGCACCGCACCGAGCCGATGTTCGCCGCCTGGTGGCACGAGGACATGACCGGCGTCCTGGAGCGGCTGGCCCGCCACCTCGGGTGAGGGTGACGCGCGAGCGCCCGCCCCCGGGAGAGGGGACGGGCGCTGGGCTCAGCAGGACGGGTCAGTCGTCCTTGCCGTTGCTCATCAGCGGTGCCGTGGTCTTCTGCACCTGCATGAGGAACTCGGTGTTGGACTTGGTCTCGCGCAGCTTGGACAGCAGCAGCTCGATCGCCTGCTGGGAGTCCAGGGCGGTGAGCACCCGCCGCAGCTTCCACATCACCGCGAGCTCCTCGCGACCGAGGAGCACCTCCTCGCGCCGGGTGCCGGACGCGTTGACGTCGACCGCCGGGTAGACGCGCTTGTCGGCCAGCGAGCGGGAGAGCCGGAACTCGGAGTTACCCGTGCCCTTGAACTCCTCGAAGATGACCTCGTCCGCCTTGGACCCGGTCTCGACCAGTGCGGTGGCGAGGATGGTGAGGGAGCCGCCGTGCTCGATGTTGCGCGCGGCACCGAAGAAGCGCTTCGGGGGGTAGAGCGCCGAGGAGTCGACACCACCGGACAGGATCCGGCCGGACGCCGGCGCCGAGATGTTGTACGCACGGCCCAGCCGGGTGATGCCGTCGAGCAGGATCACGACGTCGTGGCCCATCTCGACCAGGCGCTTGGCCCGCTCGATCGCCAGCTCGGCGACGGTGGTGTGGTCGCTCGCCGGACGGTCGAACGTCGAGGCGATCACCTCGCCCTTGACGCTGCGCTGGAAGTCGGTGACCTCCTCCGGGCGCTCGTCGACGAGCACCACCATGAGGTGGACCTCGGGGTTGTTGACCGTGATCGCGTTGGCGATGGCCTGCATCATCATCGTCTTGCCCGCCTTGGGCGGGGAGACGATGAGGGCGCGCTGGCCCTTGCCGATCGGCGACACCAGGTCGAGCACCCGGGTGGTGAGGATGTTCGGCTCGGTCTCCAGCCGCAGCCTCTCCTGCGGGTACAGCGGGGTGAGCTTCATGAAGTCCGGGCGGGCCTTGGCCTGCTCGGTGGTCTGGCCGTTGACCGAGTCGACCCGCACGAGCGGGTTGAACTTCTGCTGGCGCTGGTTCCCGCCGCCGCCGCCCTGGTCGCCCTCGCGCTGCTGGCGCACGGCACCGACGATCGCGTCGCCCTTGCGCATGCCGTACTTCTTCACCTGGCCGAGCGAGACGTACACGTCGTCCGAGCCCGGCAGGTAGCCCGAGGTCCGCACGAAGCCGTAGCTGTCGAGGATGTCGAGGATGCCGGCGACGGGCAGCAGGACGTCGTCGTCGCTGACCTCGGGCTCGGCCTCGGACATGCCGCCCATCGGGTCGCTGCCGCGGCCACCCCGACGCTTGCGGTCGCGGTAGCGGTTGCGCCGACGGCGGCCGCCACCCTCCTCGTCGTCGTCCGGGCCGTTGTCGCGGTTCTGGTGCTGGTTCCCGCCCTGCCGGTTCTGGCTCCGGTCGTTCTGGCCCCGGTCGTTCCGGTCGTTCTGGCTCCGGTCGTTCTGGCTCCGGTCGCCCTGGCGGTCGTTCTGCCGGTCGCTCTGGTTCCGGTCGTTCTGCTTGTCGCGCTGACGGTCCTCGCGCGGGGCGCGGTCGTCCTGCTGCTGCCGGTCACCGCCCTGCTGCCGGTCACCGCCCTGGGTGCGCTCGGCGCCCTGGCGGTCCTCGCGCTGCGGGCGTTCGCCGCCCTGCTGGCGCTCGCTCGCCCTGCTGGCGGTCCTCGCGCTGCGGGCGCTCGCGCTGGCGGTCCTCACGAGCGGGGCGCTCGTCGGACGCCTGCTGCACGGGCAGCGTCTCCTGGGTGCTCGTGGCCGGCTCGGCCGCGACGGCCGGCCCGCCCGCGGAGGTGGCGCGGCGGGAACGACGGGCGGTGGACCCGCCCTCGGCCGGGGCGCTGCCGCCGTTGGCCGAGGCGCTGCTACCGGCGGCCGGTGCGCCGGAGCCCTTGCCGGCCCCGCCGCCCTGGTGGCTGCGGATGGCCTCGAGCAGGTCGCCCTTGCGCATCTTCGAGGTGCCCTTGACCCCGAGCTGGGTCGCGATCGCCTGCAGCTGCGGCAACCGCAGTCCGGTGAGGGCTCCCCCGGTGGCCGTGTCGCTGCCCTTCGGCGGAGCCGGGTCGGCAGCGGTAGCGGCGGTGGTGGTGTCTGTCACGAAGGTCCTTCCCCCTCGTCAGCGGTCGCTGTGCGACCGGATGTCCAGCGACGTCGCGCTGGTGAAAGTGATCGCCGAGTCCGTGGGGAGGTGGGGTCCGCAGCCTGGGGCTGCGCACCGGGCGTCCCGGGATCCTGAGGCGATTGCCGCCGGTCTCCGCGCGCTCGGTCCAGGATCGGAGACCCGGGGCCCGCGGTACGTCGGCGTGACCACCATAACACCCGGGGGCCCGCCGGTGTTCCTGCTCGGGTCAGGGCGCCCCCGGCGCGTCGGGACCGCCGGCGTCGTCCGGCTCGACCAGCACGGGCGGTTCGACCAGCACCGCGCCGTCGCGGTCGATGCCGGGGTCGAGCACCTGCCAGCCGTCGAGGAGGCGCGCGACCCGGTCGGCGAGGTCGTCGTCGGTGCCGCCGAGCACCAGCAGGGACGGTCCGGCGCCGGAGACCACGGCCGCCAGTCCCTGCGAGCGCAGCAGGCCGACGGCCGTGGCGGCCTCGGGCATGGCGGGGGCGCGGTAGGCCTGGTGCAGCCGCTCCTCGGTGGCCGGCAGCAGCAGGTCGGGTCGGCGGCTCAGCGCCTCCACCAGCAGCGCCGCGCGTCCGGCGGTGAACGCGGCGTCGGCGTGCGGGACGGTGGCGGGCAGCATGGCGCGCGCCCGGGCGGTCGAGAGCTCGGAGTCCGGCACCGCGACGACGCAGGCCAGGGCGGGGTGCGGCTCGATCCGCACCGCGCGCGCCCCGCCCGAGCCGGTCCACCCGACGGTGATGCCGCCGAGCAACGAGGCGGCGGCGTTGTCGGGGTGGCCCTCGAGGTCGGTGGCGACCTCCAGCGCGGTGGTGTCGTCGAGCAGCTCCGGGCGCTCCAGCAGGCCGCGCGCCGCGACGACGCCGGCGACCACCGCGGCGGCCGACGACCCCACGCCGCGTCCGTGCGGAACCCCGTTGCGGCACACCACGACCAGGCCCGGCTGGGGCGCCCCGACCCGCGCGAGCGCCGCGCGCACCGAGCGCACCACGAGGTTCTGCTCACCGGTGGCGATCCGGTCGGCCCCCTCGCCCTCGACCCGTACCTCGGCGCCGGGCTCGGTTCTCGCCGCGACCCGCACGACGTCGTGCACCGACAGCGCCAACCCGACGCAGTCGTAGCCCGGTCCGAGGTTGGCGCTGGAGCCCGGGACGGTGACCTGGACCGTCACCCCCTGCCGCACCACGGCGTCGGTGCGCTCGGGCAGCACTCAGAGCCCCAGCGCGTCGGCCACGCCCACCACGTCGACGGCCACGCGGGTCGGCTCGACGGGGACGCCGTCGAGGTCCTGCATCGCCCACTGCGGGTCCTTCAGGCCGTGCCCGGTGACCGTGACGACCACCCGCGAGCCGCGCCGGGAGGTGCCCGGCGGCGTGCCGCTTGAGCAGGCCGGCCACCCCGGCGGCGGAGGCAGGCTCGACGAAGACGCCGTCGCGCGAGGACAGCAGCCGGTGCGCGGCCAGGATCTCGGCGTCGGTGACGGCCTCGATCACCCCGCCCGACCGGTCGCGAGCCTGCACCGCCTGCTCCCAGGAGGCCGGGTTCCCGATCCGGATCGCGGTGGCGATGGTGTCGGGGTGGTCGACGGGGTACCCGCGCACGATCGGCGCGGCGCCGGCGGCCTGGAAGCCCCACATGGCCGGGGTGCCGGTGGCCGGCCCCGGCTGCTCGGCGTCGTGCACGTACTCGGTGTAGCCCTTCCAGTACGCGGTGATGTTGCCGGCGTTGCCGACCGGGAGGCAGTGGATGTCCGGGGCGTCGCCGAGCGCGTCGACGACCTCGAAGGCCGCGGTCTTCTGGCCCTCGATCCGGTACGGGTTCACCGAGTTCACCAGCTCGACCGGGTAGGCCTCGGCGAGCTTGCGGGCGACCGTGAGGCAGTCGTCGAAGTTGCCGTCGACCTGCAGGATGCGCGCGCCGTGCGCGACCGCCTGGCTGAGCTTGCCCATCGAGATCTTGCCCTCCGGCACCAGCACCGCGCAGGTCATGCCCGCCGCGGTGGCGTACGCCGCGGCCGAGGCGCTGGTGTTGCCGGTGGACGCGCACACCACGGCCTGCGCGCCGAGCTCGGCGGCGCGGGTGATCGCGCTGGTCATGCCGCGGTCCTTGAACGAGCCGGTGGGGTTGCACCCCTCGACCTTGACGTGCACCTCGCACCTGGTGAGCCGCGACAGGTGGCGGGCGTGCACCAGCGGCGTCCCGCCCTCGCCGAGGGTGACGGCCGGGACCGCGGGCCCGAACGGCAGCCGGTCGCGGAACTCCTCCACCACCCCGCGCCACGCGTGCGCCACGGTCAGCTCCCCTCGACCCGCAGGACCGACGCGACGGCGTCGACGATCTCGAGACCGGCGAGCGCCTCGACGGTGCTCGCGAGCGCGGCGTCGGTGGCGGTGTGGGTGACGATGACCAGCGCCGCCCGGCGGCCGTCGTCCTCGCCCTCCGCGTCCGGGTCGCGCAGCAGGGTCTGCCGGACGGTCTCGATGGAGACCTCGTGCGCGGCGAACACCTGCGCGACCTGCGCCAGGACACCCGGGCGGTCGGCGACGTCGAGCCGCACGTGGTAGCGGGTGGAGACCTCGCCCATCGTCAGCACCGGGAGGTCGGCGTAGGTGCTCTCGCCGGGTCCGCGGCCGCCGACCACACGGTGCCGCGCGACCGCGACGACGTCGCCGAGCACCGCGCTCGCGGTGGGCTGGCCGCCGGCGCCGGCACCGTAGAACATCAGAGAGCCGGCGGCCTCCGCCTCGACGAAGACCGCGTTGTACGCGCCGCGCACGCTCGCGAGCGGGTGCTCGCGCGAGATCATCGCCGGGTGCACGCGCACTGAGACGGCTTCTCCCGCAGGGGTCTTCGTGCGCTCGCAGATGGCCAGGAGCTTCACGACGCAGTGCGACGCCTTCGCTGCGGCGACGTCGGCCGCGCTCACGCCGGTGATGCCCTCGCGGTGCACGTCGGCCGCGCTGACCCGGGTGTGGAACGCCAGCGAGGCGAGGATGGCCGCCTTGGCGGCGGCGTCGAAACCCTCCACGTCGGCTGTCGGGTCGGCCTCGGCGTAGCCGAGCGCCTGCGCCTGCTGCACCGACTCCTCGAAGCCCGCCCCGGTGGTGTCCATCTGGTCGAGCACGTAGTTGGTGGTGCCGTTGACGATGCCGAGCACCCGGTCGATCCGGTCGCCGGCCATCGACTCGCGCACCGGACGCACCAGCGGGATCGCGCCGGCGACGGCGGCCTCGAAGTAGAGGTCGACCCCGTGCTCGTCGGCCGCCTCGTACAGGGTGGGGCCGTCCTCGGCGAGCAGCGCCTTGTTGGCGGTGACGACGCCGGCGCCGTGCTTCATCGCCTCGAGGATCAGGGTGCGCGCCGGCTCGATGCCGCCGATCACCTCGACCACGACGTCGGCACGGCGCACCAGGTCGAGCGCGTCGGTGGTGAACAGGTCGGGGTCGATCCCGGCGTCGCGGCGGCGGGTGGGCCGGCGCACGGCGATGCCGACCAGCTCCAGCGGACGCCCGACCCGGGCGGCGAGGTCGCCCGCGTTGCCGGTGAGCAGCCGCGCGACCTCCGTGCCGACCACGCCGCAGCCCAGCAGGGCCACCCGCAGCGGGGCGACCACGTCCCCGTCACCCACGTCGCTCACCGGCCGATCATCCCGCCAGTCCACCTGATGACCGCACGTCGTCCCGCCATCCGGACAGCGGCCGACGACTTCGCGGGGTCGACACCGACGTGGCGAGGCCCGCACACCTCGTGAACGTGGTCGTCGCCACGTTCACTAGGCGGGCGAGCAGGGATCAGAGGTTGCCGCGACGCTCCTGCTCGCGCTCGATCGCCTCGAACAGGGCCTTGAAGTTGCCCTTGCCGAAGCCGAGCGAGCCGTGCCGCTCGATCATCTCGAAGAACACGGTCGGGCGGTCGCCGATCGGCTTGGTGAAGATCTGCAACAGGTAGCCGTCCTCGTCGCGGTCGACCAGGATGCCGCGCGACTGCAGCTCCTCGATCGGCACCCGGACCTCGCCGATACGGGCGCGCAGCTCGGGGTCCTGGTAGTAGGAGTCCGGGGTGTCCAGGAAGTCCACGCCCTCGGCGCGCATCGCGTCGACGGTGGCCAGGATGTCGTTGGTGGCGAGCGCGAGGTGCTGGGCGCCGGGGCCCCGGTAGAACTCGAGGTACTCGTCGATCTGGCTCTTCTTCTTCGCGATCGCGGGCTCGTTCAGCGGGAACTTCACCCGGTGGTTGCCGTTGGCGACCACCTTCGACATCAGCGCCGAGTAGTCGGTGGCGATGTCGTCGCCGATGAACTCGGCCATGTTCACGAAGCCCATGACCCGGTTGTAGAAGTCGACCCAGGTGTCCATCTTCCCGAGCTCGACGTTGCCCACGACGTGGTCGAGGGCCTGGAAGATCCGCTTCGGGGCGCCGGGCCGCTTGGTGAACGAGGAGGTGCGGGCCACGTACCCGGGCAGGTACGGCCCGGAGTAGCGGGAGCGGTCGACCAGGGTGTGGCGGGTCTCGCCGTAGGTGCCGATCGCCGCGATCCGCACGGTGCCGTGCTCGTCGGTGACGTCCTCGGCCTCGCGCAGGATCGTGGCGCCCTCGCGCCGGGCCTGCTCGACGCACCGGTCGACGTCCGGCACCTCCAGCGCGATGTCGACGACGCCGTCGCCGTGCGCGCGGTGGTGGTCGTGCAGCGGGCTGTCGGGGTCGACCCCGCCGTCGACGACGAACCGGATCGACCCCGAGCGCAGGACGAACGACTTGTGGTCGCGCTGGCCGGTCTCGGGGCCGGCGTAGGCCTCGAGCTCCATGCCGAAGGCGGACTGGTAGAAGTGCGCCGTCTGGGTCGCGTTGCCCACCACGAACACGATCGCGTCCCACCCGGTGACCGGGAACCGGTCGGTGCTCTGGTCGTACTCCACCAGGCCCACGAGCTGCTTGAGCTGGTCGAGGTCGAGCTCGGCCTGGCGCTCGGACGGGGTGAGGTCGATGGTCACCGGGGGCCTCCACGGGTCGGTACGGCGTCGGACGGACCAACCCACTGTCCCGTCCGACCCCGTCCTGGGCAAGCGGTCGCCTGCTTGCTGGGCAGGTTGTGCAAACTGCTTGCCCGGAGACCCGGAGGACTGGGCATGATGTCCAGCATGAGCGACCGAACGCCACCTGCGCCGACGAGTCCGGCGGACCACCTGGACGCCGCCCTCGTGCACGCCCTCGCGCGGGCGCCACGCACCGGCGTGCTCGAGCTGTCCCGGCTGCTCGGGGTCGCCCGCGGCACCGCGCAGGCCCGGCTGGACCGGCTGCTCGGCCGCGGGCTGCTGGTGCTGGAGCCCGCGGTCGACCCGGCGGCGCTCGGCTACCCCGTCACCGCCTTCCTCACCCTCGAGCTGCACCAGGACACCGGCCGCGACGCCGTCACCGAGCAGCTCTCCCGCATCCCGCAGGTGCTCGAGGCGCACACCACCACCGGGGCCGGCGACCTGCTGGTGCGGGTGGTCGCCCGTGACAACACCCACCTGCAGGAGGTGATCGACTCGGTCGTGGCGACCCCCGCGGTGGCCCGCACCTCCACCGTGATCGCGCTGCAGGACGTCGTGCGGCACCGTACGTTGCCCCTGCTCGACGAGGCGGTGGGGACGAGGCGGTAGGTCGACGGCCGAGCCGTGGCACCGGCCAGTCTTCGAGGTCCTCCCACCGCTCAGGTCGTCCGTCGGAACGGCCGAAGGGAACCTGTGGTGACACTGGAACGCGCCCCGCTGACCGCCACACGCGCGGCGCTGCTCGGGTGCCTGCTCGCCGTCGCCGCCTACGTCCCCGTGCTGCTGCGGCCCGAGGGCACCACCGTGGCGGTGTACTGGCCCGCCGCGGGGATCGCCCTGGTCGCCCTCGTGCTCACGCCCCGCGCGCAGTGGCCGGCCGTCGCGGCCCTGGTCCTGGTCGGCACCGCCGCCGGCAACCTCGCGGGCGGGCGCGAGCTGCTGCCCGCCCTGCTGCTCGGCTCGGCCAACACCGTCGAGGCGATCGTCACCGCCGCCCTGTTCCTGCGGGTCGGCCGCGGACGGTACCGCCTCGACCACGTCCAGGACGCCTGGCACCTGCTGCTCGCGGCCGTGGTCGGCGGCGTCGTCGGCGGGTTCGTGGCGGGCGGGACGGCGCAGCTGGTCCTGGACGGCGAGTTCTGGCACGCGTGGCGCTCCTTCGCCGTCTCGCACCCGGCCGGGGTCGCGCTGATCGCCCCTCTCGCACTGGTGACCTCGCTGCCGCACCGCGGGCTTTCGGTGGCCGAGCGGATGCTGCAGCCGGCGGCGCTGGTCGTCGTCTGCGCCATCGCCTTCGCACCGACCCAGTCGCTCCCCCTGCCGTTCCTGCCGCTGCCCGTGCTGATCTGGGCCGCCGCCCGGTTCGGCACGCGGGTGGCGGTGGTCCAGGTGCTCGCCGTCGGCACGGTGGCCACTCTGGCCACGCTGCGCGGCGGCGGACCCTTCGCCTCCGTCGTCGAGCCGGCGGTGACGGTGACGGCGCTGCAGACCTACCTGCTCTGCCTCGGTGCCGCCGTGGTGGTGCTCGGCCTGACCGTGGAGGACGACCGCCGCATGGCCGCCGTGCTGGCCGCCGGCGAGTCGCTGTACCGACGCACCTTCGACGAGGCGATGCTCGGGATGCTGATGCTGCGGATCGAGGGCTGCGCCCCCGACCGGACGGTGGCCCGGATCGTGCGCAGCAACCCGGCGGCCACGCAGATGCTCGACCTGGACGGCGACGGGCCGGTGGGCGGGTTCTTCCAGGAGCTGCTGCACCACGACTCGGCCGCCGTCCTCGGGACCGCCCTGACCCGGGTGGTCGACGGCGAGCTGTCGACCTGGCACGGCGAGCTGCGGCTGCTGGGCCCGCGGGACCGCCGGGTCGCGGTCACGCTGTCCCCGCTGCGCGAGCCCACCGGCCGGACCGAGCAGGTGACGGTCCAGATGTCCGACGTCACCGCCCGGTACCTGGCCGAGCAACGCCTCATCGAGCAGGCGCTGCACGACGCCCTGACCGGCCTGCCCAACCGCACCCTGCTGCACGACCGCCTGGGCGAGAACCTCGGCGGCGAGGCCCGGCTGGCGCTGCTGTTCTGCGACCTCGACGACTTCAAGGTGGTCAACGACTCCGCCGGCCACCGGGTGGGCGACGCCCTCCTGGTGGAGGTCGCCAGGCGCCTCGGCGCGCTGCGGCCCGACGACACCGTGGCCCGCCTCGGCGGCGACGAGTTCGTGGTGCTCTCGCCCGTGACGACACCGGACGCCCGCGCGCACGCCGACGAGCTGGCCGCGCTCGTGCTGGAGATGCTCACCGCCCCGGTCGACGTGCAGGGTGCCCGCTACCGCTTGTCGGCGAGCATCGGCATCACCTTGTCGCGCGCGGGCAGCACCGCGGAGTCGCTGCTGCGCGAGGCCGACTCGGCGATGTACCAGGCCAAGCGCGAGGGCAAGAACCGCGCGGCGTGGTTCACCGAGCAGCACCACGTCCAGGCCCGCCGCCAGGTGCGGCTGGTGGAGGAGCTGCACGCCGCGCTCGAGCGCCAGGAGTTCGCGCTGCACGTGCAGCCGGTCGTCGACCTCGCCACCGGCCGGGTGGTCGCGGGCGAGGCCCTGGTGCGCTGGCAGCACCCCGAGCGCGGGCTGCTCGCGCCCGGCGAGTGGCTCGACGTGGCGGAGGGGTCCGACGTCATCCACGCGCTCGGCAGCTGGGTGATCGAGGAGTCGTGCCGGATGGCCGCCCACTGGCGGCACGTCCTCGGTGACCTCGCGCCGGTCGTGCACGCCAACGTGTCCGCGCGCCAGCTCGGCCAGGGCACGCTCGTGCCGGACGTGCTGGGCGCGCTGCGCCGGCACCACCTGCCCGGGAGATCGCTCGTCCTGGAGCTGACCGAGACCCAGCTCGACCACGCGCACAGCGCCGTGCTCGGCGAGGTCGTGCAGGTGCGCGCGTCCGGCGTGGGGCTGGCTGCCGACGACTTCGGCACCGGCTACAGCTCGCTCACCCGGCTCACCGAGATGCCGGTGGACATGATCAAGATCGACCGCGCCTTCGTCTCCCGGATGCTCGACGACGAGCGTGCCCGCGCCGTGGTCTCGAGCCTGGTGACGATGGGCAACGCGCTGCGCGTCGACGTCGTGGCCGAGGGCGTGGAGACCCGCCACCAGGCCGAGTGCCTCGCCGCGATGGGATGCCATCTGGCGCAAGGGTTCTGGTGGAGCCGCCCGGTGCCGGAGGACGACTTCGTCCGTCTGGTGGGCAGCCCGTTGCCGTCTGTGCAGGTGGCCTGAGCCCGCTCCCGGTCGTGCGCGTCAGCCGCGTGAGACGAACCGCTTGCGCAGCAGGTCGATCCGGGCCTGGATCTGCTCCTCGCTGGCCCGCGCCACCTCGCCGCCCCCGGTGGTCGTCCGCAGCTCGGCGTGCACGACGCCGTGGGGGGCGCCGGTGCGCCGCGACCACGCCGACACCAGCGCGTTCAGCTCCTTGCGCAGCCCGGCGAGCCGGCGGTGGGCCGCCTCGGACCGCTCCACCTCGGCAGCGGGACGCGAGGACCGCCGCGAGGTGTGCTCGCTCTGCCGCTGGCGCAGCAGGGTGGTGACCTGGTCGACGTCGAGCAGGCCCGGGATGCCGAGGAAGTCGAGCTCCTCCGGCGAGCCGACGTCGGCGCCGGTGCCGAACTCGCCGCCGTCGAACAGGACGCGGTCGAACGAGGCCTGCGCCTCCAGCGCCTCGAACGAGCCGAGCAGGTCGTCGCTCGCACCCTCGGCCTGGTTCGCGCGGGCGACCAGACCCTCCTCCGGGCTCCACTCCAGCCCGTCGTCGTCGCGGGCCGGGCGGTCGAGCGCGTGGTCGCGCTCGACCTCCATGGCCCCGGCGAGCGCGAGCAGGGTGGGGACGCTCGGCAGGAAGATCGACGCGGTCTCGCCCCGCCGGCGCGCCCGCACGAACCGGCCGACGGCCTGCGCGAAGTACAACGGCGTGCTGGCCGAGGTGGCGTAGACGCCCACGCACAGGCGCGGCACGTCGACCCCCTCGGACACCATCCGCACCGCCACCATCCAGCGCTGGTCGCCCTCGGCGAACTCCTCGATCCGGGCCGAGGCGCCGGAGTCGTCCGACAGCACCACCACCGGTGGCTCGCCGGTGACCTGGCGCAGCACGGCGGCGTACGCGCGGGCGGTCGGCTGGTCGGTGGCGATGACCAGCCCGCCCGCGTCCGGCACCACCCGCCGCAGCTCGCTGAGGCGGGTGTCGGCGGCGCGCAGCACCGAGGTCACCCACTCGCCGTCCGGGTCGAGCGCGGTGCGCCAGGCCTGGGCCACCTGGTCCTGGGTGAGGGGCTCGCCGAGCCGGGCGCTGATCTCGTCGCCGGCCTTGGTGCGCCACCGCATCTGCCCGCTGTAGGCCAGGAACATCACCGGCCGGACGACGCCGTCGCGCAGGGCGTCGGCGTAGCCGTAGGAGAAGTCGGCCAGCGAGCGCCGCACGCCGTCGCGGTCCGGCTCGTAGCGCACGAACGGGATCGCCGCGGTGTCGGACCGGAACGGGGTGCCGGTGAGCGAGAGCCGGTGCGGCGCGGGCGAGAACGCCTCTTCCACGGCGTCGCCCCACGACAGCGCGTCACCGCCGTGGTGCACCTCGTCGAGCACCACCAGGGTGGGCGCGGCCTCGGTGCGGGCCCGGTGCAGCTTCGGCCTGGCCGCCACCTGCGCGTAGGTGAGCGCGACGCCGTCGTACCCGTCGGCGAGCACGCCCTGCCGGTTGCGGAAGGCGGGGTCGAGCTGGATGCCCACCCGGGCGGCGGCGTCGGCCCACTGCCGCTTGAGGTGCTCGGTGGGGGCGACCACCGTGACCCGCCGGACGATCCCCCGCTCGAGCAGCTCGGTGGCCACGCGCAGCGCGAACGTGGTCTTCCCGGCGCCGGGCGTGGCGACCGCGAGGTAGTCGGCCGGCATCGCCGCCAGGTAGTCCTGCAGGGCCGTCGCCTGCCAGGCCCGCAGCCGCGACGCGGTGCCCCACGCGGCCCGTTCCGGGAAGGCCGGGGACAGGTGCGAGGCTGCCGCCGAGCTGGCGTGCTGGGGCAGGCCGGACGGCTCGGACGGGGAAGGGCTCACGGTGGGACGAGGTTACGTGACCGCCGGCGCCGGGCCGCGCCGACCCACCGGCTCCCCCGGCCTCTGCTCATCCTCGCCCACACCGGACCCGGCGTGGGGTGTGTGTGGGGTGTGCGAGGCGGGCGGTGGGACGGGCAGAGCGGGCTCAGCCGTTGCCGCTGAACAGGTCGGAGACCAGGCCGAGCACGCCGCACCCGCACAGGAGCAGCACCAGGACGAGGCCCGCGGCGACGACCCACCGGTTCGACCGCGGGGCCTTGCCCTGCGGCCGCGGGCGCTGCTGGGACTGCGGCCGCTGCGGGGCGGGCGGACCCGCGGGAGGACGCTGCTGGGGCGGCTGCTGGAGGCGCCTCTGCTGGCCCCGCTGCTCTCCTCGCGGGCGGCGCTGCGGCACCGGCGCGCCCTGGGGCGGGAACGCCTGCGGCGAGCCGGGGAGCCAGTCGGACGGCGGGACGGTCGGCGCCGGACCGGAGGACGGTGTCGGCAGGTGCTGGCGCGGGGTCGGCCGCGGGGGCGGGGCGTGCGGCGCCGGAGCGGCAGCGGGAGGTGCGGTCTCGGGGTCGGGCAGCGGGGTGGCCGACACCTCGGCGGCGAGCGCGGCGGCCGCGCGGTCGACCACGGCGGCGACCTCGGGCTCGGCGCGCACCCGCAGTGCGTCGCCCCAGGCTCGCAGCTGCATCACGACGTCCTGCTCGCGCCAGCGCCCCAGGTGGAAGACGCAGCCGAGCCGTGCGGGCAGCCCGGCCGCCTTCGTCGGCTCGACGCCGGCCGCCATCAGGACCAGTCCCCAGGCGTCCGGGGACGGTGTGCGGTCTCCGGCCTCGGCCAGGACGGTGCGCACGGCCTGGCGCAGCATCGAGGTTGTCACGGCTCGTTCCTCACCGTGCGCAGGCGCTGTGCCGATGGTTCGCTCGCAGGCTCGCTCACGGCTCGTTCCTCGCCGTGCGCAGGCGCTGTGCCGATGGTTCGCTCGCAGGCTCGCTCACGCGGTCAGGATGTCAGCCGGGGACGTCCGCGCGGGCCGCTTCGGGCACCGCGCCGTCCGGTTGCTCGCGCCCGCGCCAACCGACCAGCACGCCGACGAGCGCCACCAGGGCCAGCCCGGTCCAGATGGCGGCGAACAGCCCGGCGTCCGAGCCCCCGGGGTCGTGACCCAGCGCGAAGACGGCGCCACCGAGGCCGACGCCGGTGACGGCGCCGAGCGAGTCGCTGACCTGGAGCGCCGCCGAGTTGCGGCCCTGCACGTCCGGCGGCGACATCGCGAGCACGAGCACGCTGGTGCTGGACATCGCCAGGCCCATCCCGATCGCCCCGACCGCCCACACCGGCGCGGCGACCCACGGGCTCGCGCCGGGCAGCATCGACAGCGACAGCCCGCCGATGCCGACGGCGATGAACCCGGCCCCGAGGGCGAGCAGCCCGTGCCGCGGGACGCGCAGCCCGGACCTCCCCTGCAGGAACGAGCCGAACGACCAGCCCAGCGCCCCGCCGGTGAGGGCGAGGCCGGCAGCCGTCAGCGACAGGCCCTTCTCCTGGCTGAGCGCCAGCGGCACGTAGGTCTCGGCGCCGAAGAACGCGGCGGTGTAGATGCCGCGCACCACCACCACGGACGGCAGCCCGCGCCGCACCCGCAGCGTCCCCGGCGGCATCAGCCGGGGCAGACCGAACGCCACGAGGGCGAGCCCGGCGAGCCCGGCGAGCACCGGCAGCGGTCGCACGGGCACCAGGTGCTGCACCGACCACTGCACCAGGGCGGCGCCCACCGCGAGCGCGAGCCCGAGCACGGCCCTGGTCCGTGCCGACAGCGAGGGGACGTCGTGCTCGGCGGGAGGGGGCGGCGGGAACCGTCGCACCTGCGGCAGCAGCAGCACGAGCGCGAGGACGGCGACCGGCGGCACGACCAGGAAGACCAGCCGCCAGGACACCTCGGTGGCCAGGAAGCCCGCGATCGGCGGTCCGACCACGGCCGGCACCACCCAGGCGGCGCTGATCCAGCCGAAGACCCGCGGCCGCGCGTCCTCGGGGTACACCGCGGCCACCACGACGTACAGCGCGACCACCAGCGCGCCCGCACCGAGCCCCGAGACCGCGCGGCCGACCAGCAGGGCCGGGAACGACGTCGCGGTGCCGCAGACGACGAGGCCGCCGGCGAACAGCGTCATCCCGGCCGTCAACGGCCAGGTGGGGCCGCGGCTGTCGGCGAGACCGCCCGCCACGACCATGCCCAGCAGGCTCGCGGTGAGGAACAGCGAGAACGCCAGGGAGTAGCTGCGCACGGCGTCGAGCTCGCGGGCGACGACGGGCATCGCGGTGGCGACCGCCATCGCCTCGAAGGCGACGAAGGTGACCTGCCCGATGATCGCGGCGGTGACCAGCCGGGTGCCGGGCAGGCCGCGCCCGCGGCGCGGGGCGACGACGTCCGCAGGCGTGCGGACCTCAGCCATCCGACCCGCTGCCGCCCCCGTCCGCCGGCGCGCGCAGGCCGTCGTAGATCTCCTTGCAGATGGGGCAGACGGGGAACTTGTTCGGATCGCGGCCCGGCACCCAGACCTTGCCGCACAGGGCGATGACCGGCTCCCCGGACAGCGCCGAGGACAGGATCTTCTCCTTGCGCACGTAGTGCGCGAAGCGCTCGTGGTCACCGGGCTCGACCGGCTGCTCGACCCGCTCGCGCTCGAGCAGGCCGGTGCTCTGCGGGCTCGACGACGGCTGCGACAGCGGCTCCGGCTGCGACGACGGGGCGCTCGGGGGCTGGGGCTCGCTCATGTCGCGCAGTCTACGAACCCGTCAGTTCATCGACGGGTCGTCGGGGTAGCTGGCCACCAGCGCGAGGTCGCCGCCCTGGCGCGCGAGCACCTCGGGCCACAGCCCCTCGGGATCGTCGGTGAAGGCGTCGCCGGACTCGGAGTCGACGACGTACCAGGAGCCGTCGAGGATCTCGCCCTCCAGCTGGCCGGCCGACCACCCCGCGTACCCGGCGAAGATCCGCAGGCCGCTGACCTCGTCGGCGAGCAGGTCGGGCGGGGCGTCGAGGTCCACGACCGCGATCGCCCCGATGATCCGCCGCAGGCCGCTCGGCGGCTCGCCGTCACCGGGGACGCGGGCCAGCCCCAGCGCGGAGTCCTGGGAGACCGGCCCGCCGGTGTAGAGCCGGCCGGGGACGGTGGCGTACGGCTGCCAGCCCGGGAGCACGGCCTCGACGTCGACCTGCGACGGCCGGTTCACCACCACACCGAGGGCGCCCTCGCCGTTGTGGTCGAGCACCAGCACGACGGTGCGGCGGAACGTGGGGTGGTCCAGGCGCGGCGTGGCCACGAGGAGCCGTCCGGTCAGCGATCCGTCCACGCGCCCATCATGCCGCTCGTCCCCTCCCCCGCCACCGGGTAGAAGACCACCTCCCCGACCACGTCGACCCCCACCCTCGGCCCGGGCGGCACGCGGTCCTGGGTGCGGCAGACCAGCTCGGAGCCGTCGGGGGCCAGCAGGTGCACGGTCGAGTCGTGCCCGTGGAACCACACCCGTCGCACCTCGCAGGTCACGCCCGTGCCGGGCACGCCGAGGTGGAGCTGCTCCGGCCGCACGAGCACCCTGCCCTGACGCGGGACGCCGTCGCCGGGCCTGCTCGCGGCCACCAGGTCGACCTCGCCGAGGCTCGTGGTGGCCCGGCTGCCGGCGGACACCGCGGGCAGCAGGAAGGCCTCGCCGACGGCCCGCGCCACCAGGGGGTCGAGCGGCTCGCGGTACACGTCCTGCGGGGTGCCCACCTGCAGGAACCGGCCCTGGTCCATCACGGCGACGTGGTCGGCGGTGCTCAGCGCCTCCTCCTGGTCGTGGGTCACCAGCACCGCGGTCGCCCCGGCGGCGGCCAGCGCCTCGCGCACCTGCTGGCGGACGCTGACCCGCAGGTCGGCGTCCAGGGCCGAGAACGGCTCGTCCAGCAGGACGACCTCGGGATCCGGTGCCAGCGCCCGGGCCAGCGCGACCCGCTGCTGCTGCCCGCCGGACAGCTCGGCCGGCGAGCGGTCCGCGAACCCCGCGAGCCCGACCATCGCCAGCACCTCGGTCACCCGCTCGCGGCGACCGGGGCGGCGCGACGGCAGCCCGAAGGCGACGTTGGCCCCGACGTCGAGGTGCGGGAACAGGGCTCCCTCCTGCGGGACCACGCCGACCCCGCGCCGCTCGGGCGGCAGGTGCGTCCGGGGACCGCAGACCTCCCGGCCAGCCAGCAGCACCCTCCCGGAGTCGGCGCGCTCGAAGCCGGCCACCACGCGCAGCAGCGTGGTCTTGCCGCAGCCCGAGGGTCCGAGCACGGCCGTCAGGGAACCCTGGGGCACCACCAGGTCGAGACCGCGCAGCACCTCGGTGGTCCCGAACGCCTTGTGCAGGCCCTCGATCCGCAGCTCGCTCATCGTGCGCCGCCGGTCCACCGGGTCAGCAGCGCCGTGGGGACGGCGGCGACCAGGACCAGCGCCGCGGCGTACGGTGCCGCCGCGGCGAAGGCCGCGTTGGAGGTCTGGGTCCACAGCTCGGTGGCCAGGGTGTCGACGCCGGTGGGCCGCAGCAGCAGGGTCGCCGGCAGCTCCTTCATCGTCGTGAGCAGCACGAGCGCACCGCCTGCGGCGACCCCGGGGGCCGCGAGCGGGATGGTCACCCGGCGCAGCACCTCGACCGGCCGCTGCCCGAGCGAGCGGGCGACCTCCTCCAGCCGCGGCGGGCACAGGGCGACCGAGGAGCGCACGGCGCCCACCGCCAGCGGCAGGAACAGCACCACGTACGCCAGCACCAGCAGCGGCAGCTCCTGGTAGACGGCGGGCACCAGCCGGACACCGACGAACACCAGCGACAGCGCCACGACGATGCCGGGCAGCGCGTGCCCGGCGAAGGTGGCCTGCTCGAGGGCCCGCACGCCCCGTCCCCGGTAGCGGGCCGCGAGCACGCCGACCGGGACCGCCAGGGCGAGTGTCACCAGCGCCGCGAGCGTCGAGATGCCCACGGTGGCAACCGTTCCCGAGATCAGGGCCTCGAGGTCGAGCACCTGGCGCCCGCGCACCAGCCAGTAGGTGAGGCTGGCGAGCGGGACGGCCAGCGCGAGCACCAGGACGGTCGCCGCGGCCACCGCCGCCGGCACCCGCCAGCGCCCGAGCGAGCCACGGGCGGGTCGGCGGGCGGCGCCCGAGCCGGTGCGGACCTGCTCGGTGCGGCTGCGGGCCCGACCCTCGGCGACCGTGAGCGTGACCGTCAGCGCGACGAGCAGCAGCGACAGCACGGCGGCAGGAGTCCGGTCGAAGCTGGCCTGGTAGGAGGTGTGGATCACCCGGGTGAACACGTCGAACCGCATCAGCGACACGGCACCGAAGTCGCTCAGCACGTACAGCGCGACCAGCAGCGAGCCGGCGGCGGCCGCCGGGCGCGCGTGCCGCAGCGTGACCTGGACGGCGGTGCGGAACGGGCCCCACCCGAGCGAGCGGGCCACCTCCTCCTGCGCGGGGTCGCCCGACCGCAGCGCGGCCAGGACGGGCAGGTAGACGTAGGGGTAGCTGCACGCGGTCAGCACCAGGACGGCGCCCTCCAGGCCGGCCACCTGCGGAGCCGCGCCGAGCCACCCGTAGGCGGCCACGTAGCTGGGGATCGCCAGCGGCATGGGCGCCAGCACAGCGACCACGCGCCGGCCCGGCAGGTCGGTGCGCGCCACCAGGTAGGCCAGCCCGGCCCCGACGACCAGGCACGCCGCGGTGACCAGCGCGCACAGCAGCAGGCTGCGGCCGACCAGGACGAGCGTGCGCTCACGCAGGACGAGGTCGGCCACCCGGGCCGGACCCGCCTCGCCGACCCGCACGAGCAGGTACACCAGCGGTACCAGCGCGACGGCCGCCGCGATCGCCGAGGCGCCCACGAGCAGCGCCGGCGGCCGGCCACGACGTCCTGCGGGCACGGCGGCGCCGACCGCCCGTCCCGGCCCGAGGAGGACCGGTGCGGTGGCGGTCGGCGCCGTGGCCGCGGGGGGCACTAGCCCAGCCCGACCTCGTCGAGCAGCGCGAGGGTCTGCTCCAGGGAGTCCAGGTCGTTCAGGTCGATCGGTGCGCCCGGCAGGTCCTCGAGCGGGACGAGGTCGTGCTCGGTGCTGGCGACGCCCTCGACCACCGCGTACTCGGCCGTGGTGTCGGCGAAGTACTGCTGCGCCTGGTCCGAGACGAGGAACTCCACCGCGGCCGCGGCGGCCTCGGACTGCTCGCTGCCCTCGATGACGCCCGCCCCGGCGACGTTGATCAGCGCGCCGGCGTCGCCACCGGGCAGGTAGTGCAGCTTCGCCGACATCTCCTCGGTGCCGACCTCGGCCGCCTTCTCGAACCAGTAGTAGTGGTTGATCAGACCGAGCGGCACCTGGCCGGAGTCGACGGCGTCCAGGATCGCGATGTTGTTGTCGTACACCTGGGGGTCGTTGGCGGCGAAGGCCTCGAGCCAGTCCCGCGCGCCGTCCTCGCCCTTGGTGACGCGCAGCGCGGTGACGAAGCTCTGGAACGAGGCGTTCGTCGGCGCGTAGGCCACCCGGCCCCGGTAGGCGGGGTCCAGGACCTCGTCGATCGAGGTCATCTGGGCGACCTCCGGGGCGGTGGCGGGGTCGTACGCCACGACCCGGGCCCGCGCGGAGGTCGGCACCCAGCGGCCGGCGGGGTCGCGGAACCGCTCCAGCGTGCGCGAGGTGGTGTCCTCGTCGAGCTCGGCGAGCAGGCCCGCACCGGCCAGCGCACCGAGGGCGCCGGCGTCCTGGCTGAAGAAGACGTCGGCGTCGGTGCCCTCGCCCTCCTCCAGCAGCTGCGCCGCGAGCTCGCTCGACCCGGCGTACCGCACCTCGACCGGGACCCCGACGGCGTCCTCGAGCTGCTCCAGGATCGGCCCGACCAGGTTCTCGTTGCGACCGGAGTAGATGACGAGCGCGTCCTGCGGGGACCCGCCGTCGTCGGCGCACGCAGCGAGGGGGGCGACCAGGGTCGTCACGGCCGCGACGGCCGCGAGCCGGCGCCAGGAAGATGAGCTCATGCCCGGGAGTATGGCAAGGTAAGGATTGGCTAACCAAATCCTGCTCGACCGCTCCCGCCGCCCCCACCAGAACAGGTCCTCCCGTGCACCCCGTCGCGCTCCACGTCGCGCCCGTCCAGGCACCTCCCGCGGTGCCCGCGCCGACCGCGCCGCCCGGCTCGGTCGAGTCGACCCACCCGATCCCGTTCGTGCACCGGCTGCGCGAGCGCGGGGACGCCGCCGCCCTGGTCGAGGACGGCGTGGCGACGAGCTACCGCGACCTGGCCGCGCAGGTGGCGGCTCGGGTGCCGGCGCTGGGGTCGGGACGACGGCTGGTGCTGCTGGCGGTCGAGGCGACGCGGGAGTCGGTGGTCACCTACCTCGCCGCCCTCGAGGCCGGGCACGTCGTGCTGCTGGCGCCGGCCGACCGGCCCGCCGCGGTGCAGGCGCTGACCGTCCGGTACCGCCCGGACGTGCTGGTCGAGCCGGGACGCGCCGCCGACCCGCTGCTGCTGTCCGAGCACCCCGGGCACGACCTGCACCCCGACCTCGCCCTGCTGATGCCCACGTCCGGGTCGACCGGGTCCCCGAAGCTGGTCCGGCTCTCGCACGAGAACGTGCGTGCCAACGCCGAGTCGGTGGCCGCCTCGCTGGGGCTCACCGCCGACGACGTCGGGATCACGACGCTTCCCCTGCACTACTGCTACGGGCTCTCGGTGCTGCACAGCCACCTCGCCGTCGGTGCGTCCGTCCTGCTCACCCGGCTCTCCGTCGTGGACCCCTGCCTGCGTGCCGCCGCGAGGGCGGCGGGCGTCACGACGCTGCCGGCCGTCCCGTACACCGTCGACCTGCTCGACCGGATCGGGCCGGACGCGCTGGACCTGCCCTCGCTGCGGCTGGTGACCCAGGCCGGTGGGCGGCTCGCGCCCGAGCGCGTGCGCGGGCTGGTGGAACAGGGCCGGCGGCGCGGGTTCGAGGTCGCCGTCATGTACGGGCAGACCGAGGCCACCGCCCGGATGACGGTGCTGCCGCCCGCGCTGGCCGCCGCGCACCCGGGAGCCGTCGGCCTCCCGGTGCCCGGAGGGCGGATGCGCGTGGACCCGGCCCCCGGGCATCCCGACGGCGTGGGCGAGCTGGTCTACCAGGGCCCGAACGTGATGCTCGGGTACGCGGACGGCCCTGCCGACCTGGCCGCCGGACGCACCGTCACCGAGCTGCGGACCGGGGACCTCGGGCGCATCGGACCCACGGGCCTGGTCGAGATGGTCGGTCGCGCAAGCCGTTTCGCCAAGGTCTTCGGCCTCCGCATCGACCTGGACCACTGCGAGCGGCAGCTCGCGCGGCACGGGTTCGTCACCTGTGCGGTCGAGGTCGACGCAGCGGTGCTGGTGGCCGTCGAGGGCGACCACGACGAGGGCTGGGTGGCCCGCCTGGCGGCCGAGGACCTCGGGCTCCCCCGCGGTGCCGTCCTCGCCGTCGGTGTCGACGCCCTGCCGCGCACGGCCGCCGGCAAGGTCGACACCGCCGCGGTCCGGGCCCTGGCAGCACGGCCCGACCCGAAGTCGACGAGCCCGTCCGACGGCACGGCGGGCCCGGACGACGTACGCGCCCTGTTCGCCGACGTGCTCGACCGCCCGGACGCCGCGCCGGACGACACCTTCGTCGGTCTGGGCGGGGACTCCCTGTCGTACGTAGCCGTCTCGGTGGGGCTCGAGCGGCTGCTCGGCCACCTGCCGCCGGACTGGCACCTCACGCCGATCGGGCGGCTGCAGCCCCGCCGTCGCCGGGTGCCCTGGGTGCGGCAGGTGGAGACCGGGGTCGTGCTGCGCGCGGTGGCGAGCGTGCTCATCGTGGCGACGCACGTGGGCGTGGTCGGCGTACCCGGCAGCGCCCACGTGCTGCTCGCGCTGGCCGGGTACACCACCGCCCGCTTCCACCTCGACGCCCGGCCGCGGGGCGAGCGGGTCCGGGGGCTGCTGCGCGGCGTCGCCCGGATCGTGCTGCCCACCGTGGTCTGGATCGGGTTCGCCGCGCTGCTGCTCACCGACGACTACGGCCTGCTCAACCTGGTGCTCCTGAACTCGACCCTCGGGACGCCGACCTGGGACGCCTCCTGGCACTTCTGGTTCGTCGAGGTGCTGGTGTGGACGCTGGTGGGCCTGGCCCTGCTGGCCGCGGTGCCGGCGGTCGACCGGCTGGAGCGCAGGCTCCCGTTCGTGGTGGCGCTCGCCGTCCTCGCGATCGGGCTGCTGATCCGGTTCGAGCTGCTCCCGGTCGACCTCACCCACCCGAAGCCGGCGCTGTGGCTGTTCGCGACCGGGTGGGCCGCCGCCCGCGCCGAGCGGTGGTGGCAGCGCGCCGTCGTCACCGCGGTCGTCCTGCTGTGCGTCCCCGGGTTCTTCGGCGACCCGCAGCGGGACGCGGTGATCGCGACCGGCGTGCTCCTGCTGCTGTGGGTGCCGCGGCTGCCGGTGCCCGCTCCCCTGGTGCCGCTCACCGCGACGCTGGCCGGGGCGTCGCTGTTCGTCTACCTCACGCACTGGCAGGTGTACGGCTGGGTCCGCCCGGTGGACCCGTGGCTCGCGGTGCTGGCCTCGCTCGTCGTCGGCGTGCTGTGGGCCCGGGCGGGCGGGGCGATGACCGCCGCGGCCGAGCGCGGCGTGGGTCAGCTCCTGGCGCGCCGCCGGCCGACCGGGGCCAGCGCCAACCCGACGCCGGTACCGACGACGTCGGCGACGACGTCGACCACGCTCCCGGTGCGCTCGGCCAGCAGCCGGTCCTGAACCACCTCGCTGAGGACGGCGTGGGCGAGGAGGGCGAGCGCCACGGGCAGGACGGGCAGGCCGCCGCGACGCGCCGCGAGGGCCACCGCGGCGAAGACCACGACGTGGACGAGCAGGTCCAGACCGGGGACGCCGCCGCCGACGTCCGGCGGGCGCGGCCAGTAGAGGACGGCGAGCTGGACCAGGAACGAGGCGACCGCCACGAGCCGCCAGGTGCGCTCGTGCGGAGCCGTCACGCGGTCTCGGCGCCGCCCGCGAGGACGGCCTTGCGCACCGCCTCGGCGACCACCGACGTGACGTCCGGGTGGAAGACGCTCGGCACGATGTAGGTGGGGTTGAGCTCGTCGTCGCCGACCACCGCGGCGAGCGCGGTGGCCGCCGCGAGCAGCAGGGCCGGTGTGATGCTGCGGGACTGGGCGTCGAGCAGACCGCGGAAGATGCCCGGGAACGCCAGCACGTTGTTGATCTGGTTGGCGAAGTCGCTGCGTCCGGTGGCCACCACCGCGGCGTGGCGGGAGGCGTCCTGCGGGTCGACCTCGGGCACCGGGTTGGCGAGGGCGAACACGACGGCGTCGTCGGCCATCGTCGCCACGTCGTCCCCGGTGACGACGTTCGGGGCACTCACGCCGATGAACACGTCGGCACCGGCGAGCGACCCCGCCAGCGTCCCGGTGACGCCGCGCGGGTTGGTGTTCTCCGCGATCCACCGCCCGGAGTCGTCCAGGTCGTCGCGGCCGGTGTGCACCACCCCGCCGATGTCGCTGACCACGACGTCGCGGGCGCCCGCCTCGAGCAGCAGCTTGAGCACCGCGGTGCCGGCGGCACCGGCGCCGGACATCGCGATCCGGACGTCGCCGATCTGCTTGCGCACCACCTTGAGGGCGTTCGTGAGGGCGGCGACGACGACCACCGCGGTGCCGTGCTGGTCGTCGTGGAAGACGGGGATGTCCAGCTCGGCGCGCAGCCTGCGCTCGATCTCGAAGCACCGTGGCGCCGAGATGTCCTCGAGGTTGATCCCGGCGAACACCGGCGCGATCGCCTTGACGGTGGCGATGATCTCCTCGGTGTCGGTGGTGTCGAGGCAGATCGGGAAGGCGTCGATGCCGGCGAACCGCTTGAACAGGGCGGCCTTGCCCTCCATGACCGGCAGCGCGGCGAGCGGGCCGATGTCCCCGAGCCCCAGCACCGCGGTGCCGTCGGTGACCACCGCGACGCAGTTGCGCTTGATCGTGAGATTCCTTGCGTCGTGCGGGTTCTCGGCGATCGCGAGGCACACGCGGGCCACGCCCGGGGTGTAGACCAGCGACAGGTCGTCGCGGTTGCGGATCGGCACCTTGGACTCGATCGACAGCTTGCCGCCGAGGTGGGCGAGGAACGTGCGGTCCGAGACCTTGCCGATCGTGACGCCCTCGAGGGCGCGAAGGCCGTCGACGATCCGGTCGGCGTGCGCGTTGTCGCCGGCGGCGCAGGTGACGTCGACCCGGACCCGGTCGGCGCCCGAGGCGGTGACGTCGAGCGCCGTGACCAGTCCGCCGAGCCCCTCGATGGTGTGGGTCAGCTCGCTGACGGCCGTCGGCCGGGCGGGCAGCTCGAGCCGCACCGTGATCGAGTACGACACGCTGGGCAGTGGCGGGCGCGGGGTCGCGGATGCGGACGTCATGTGCCCATTCTTGTGGCTACCGGCAGGTACGACGGGGAGGCGACGGTGCACGGAACGCACGCAACGAGCACGGAGCGGGTCTCGCACGACGGGATGGAGCTCGTCGTGCACGTCCACCGGCCGGCTGCGCCCTCGGACGACGTCCCCGTCGTGGCGCTGCACGGCTTCCCGCAGACGCACCGTTGCTGGGACCCGGTCGTCGAGCGGCTCGTCGCCGCCGGCCGCACCGTGCTGGCTCCCGAGCTGCGCGGCTACGCACCGAGCGCCCGTCCCGCGGACGACGAGGCGTACGCGCTCGACCCGGTGGTCGGCGACGTGCTCGCGGTGGTGGCGGCCGAGGGCACGGAGCAGGTCGATCTGCTCGGGCACGACTGGGGAGCGGTGGCGGCCTGGGGCGTCGCGGCGGCCCGTCCCGACCGGGTCCGGTCGCTCGTCGCGGTGTCCGTCCCGCACCCGGCGGCGTACGCGCACGCCCTGCGGCGCGACCCCCACCAGGCGGTGCGGTCGGCGTACATCGCGCTGTTCCGCCGCAGCGGGACGGCGCACGGCCTGCGGGCCGAGCGGGTGCTGCTGGCCGACGACGCGCGGCGGTTGCGCACGGTCTACGACCCGCTGCCCCCCGAGGTCGCGGCGCCGCACGTGGCGGCGTTGACCGACCTCGGGACGCTCACGGGGGCGCTCGGCTGGTACCGCGGCATGCGGCTGCGGCGGCTGCGCGAGGTGCCGCCGGTGGTCGTGCCCACCACCTTCGTCTGGGGCGACGGCGACATCGCGATCGGCCGCACCGCGGCGGAGGCGTGCGGCGAGCACGTCGAGGCCCCGTACCGGTTCCTCCCGCTCGACGGCGTCTCGCACTGGGTGCCCGAGCAGGCGCCCGACGTCGTGGCCGACGCGGTGCTCGACCCGCCGTCGCGGTGCTGACGCCTCGGACGGGCGGCCCCCTCGCGCCCGCCCGTCCGAGGGCTCAGGCCGGCGTCCGTCGACGCCAGGACCAGGCGGCGAGCCCGGCCAGCGCGGTGGCGACGACCGTTCCGGCGGCACCTCCGCGCGTCGCCGCGACGAACGCCGCGCCCCGCGGGTCGGGCGGCCCGCCGCCGACCAGCTGCTCCCCACCCGTCACCAGACCCACGACGGCGGCGGTGCCGGCGACGGCCACCCACGCCACGACGGCGACGTGCGTCGCCACGACGGGGCGCCTCGCCGGCTCGGGTCGGCGCGGGGTGCTTCGCCACCACCGGACCAGCCACCACGCGAGCACCCCGGCCCCCACGACGGTGCTGGCGTACTGCGCCCAGCGGTACCCCTCCAGCGGTCCGTGCACCTGCACGAGCCAGGGCACGAGCGCGGTGCCCCACCGGCCGTGGTGCGTGAAGGCGTCCCAGACGACGTGGGTGAGCGAGCCGACCGCGAGCGACACCAGCACCAGGGCGGCCCGGCGCACGCGACCGGCCCCGGTGGTCGGGCGGGGTGGCGGTGCGGGCAGGCGCTCGCGCAGCGCCGCCGGGGCGGCCGCCACGACCGGTCCGCGCAGCACCAGCTGCCAGAACGTCAGCAGCGCCAGGCCGATCAGGACGTCGAGGGTGACCGCCGACCACAGGGTGTGCGTGGTCAGCGGCACCCGGACCAGGACGTAGTAGAAGGCGTCCGGCGCCATGCTGCCGACCACGAGCGCGGACGGGACGAGCGGCGTGCGGATCAGCGGCAGGACGGCGGCCGCGTGGCAGGGCGTGAAGGGCACGTCCGCATCCTCTCGCCGCCGGGCGCGGCGCGAGCCGGCCTGCACACGACCGTCACAGCACCCTCACCGGCGCGGCCGGCCTCACCGGGGAGCGAGCACGTCGGGCAGCCCCAGCGCCGGGAACCACCGGTACCCGAAGGTCGTGATCTCGGCGATCCGGTCGCCCTCCACGCGCAGCACGTCGAGCTTGAACGGGCGGAACAGCGCGTCGCCGGGACGACGCAGGTAGCTGGCGGCAGCGGGCATCCGGTTCACGGCGGTCGGCAGCAGCTGCCAGTCGCCGTCGCGATCCGGCCCGAACGCCCTCTCCAGCAACGGTTGCAGCTGCTCCAGGCCGTCGATGCACATGGGCTGCGGCGGCATCGTCACCCGCAGGTCGGTGGCTGCCGTCGCGACGACGGCACGCGGGTCCATCCGCTCGTGCGCGTCGACGAACGCCGCGAGCAGCCGCCTCTCGTCCGGGCCGGGCTCGCGCGCCGTCCAGTCCGCGCGGTGCGACGGCAGGTGCTGGCGCATCGTCTCGCGGGCCCGCTGGACGGCGCTGTTCGCCGCGGCGACGCTGGTGCCGAGCAGCTGGGCGGTCTCGGCCGCCGTCAGGCCGAGCACCTCGCGCGCCACGAGGGCGGCCCGCTGCCGCGGCGGCAGCACCTGCAGCGCCACCAGGAACGCCAGCTCGACGGTCTCCCTGGACACCGCGACGTCGTCGGGGGCGTCGTCGTCGGAGGCGACCTGGTCGAGCAGGGTGTCCGGGTAGGGCGTCAGCCACGCCACCTCGGCCGGCGATGCGAGGTGGGCCACCCGCCGGCGCCGCGAGCGCGCGAGGTCGAGGCAGACGTTGGTGGCGATCCGGTACAGCCACGCCCGCAGGTGCTCGCCGCCGAACGAGGAGCGGCTGCGCCACGCCCGCAGGAACGTCTCCTGGACGGCGTCCTCCGCGTCGTCGAACGAGGCGAGCATCCGGTAGCAGTGCACGTGCAGCTCGCGCCGATGGGGGCTGGTGAGGCGATCGAAGTCCGCCTCGGCCAGGACGGCGGTCACGACGCCCGCCGGGGCACTTCCTGCACGGCGAACCCGTTGCCGTCGGGGTCGTCGAAGAAGACGTACGAGCCGAAGTCGCGCCGCTCGGGGTCGGGGCCTGGCGTCATCACGCCCTGGTCGAAGTGCTGCACGCCGCCGTTGACGACGCCCGCCGCCTCGAGCTGCGCGTGGGCCGCCTCGATGTCCTCGACCACGAGGTGCACGCCGCGCAGCGTCCCGGGCTCGCCGCCTCCCACGCCGACCCCGAAGGTGAGCGAGCAGGCCGACCCCGGCGGCGTCACCTGCACGACCCGGAACGACTCCCCCATGGCGTGGTCGACGTCCAGGGCGAACCCCAACCGGTCCACGTAGAACTCCTTGGCGCGGTCCACGTCCGTGACGGGCACCACCACGACCTCGAGCTTCCAGTCCACGACGTCTCCTCCTCGGGTGACGCCACCGTGGCGTCCACGAGGGGTAGAACGCCGCGACCGCGCCGGACTCATCGGTGCACCGGTGAGCCGGTGACCGCCTGTCCTCAGCCGGGCACCGGGCGGAACCCCGCGCACACCACGTGCATCCGGGCGATCCGCCCGTCGCCGTCGAGGTCGAAGTACGCCCGCTGCTCCACGACGTGCAGCCCGCGCGGGTTGCGGACCCGGAGCCGGTAGTCGACCCGCTGGCGATCGACGACCTCCCCGGTCTCCAGCTGCTCGACGTCCTCGACCACGTCGGCGGGCTCGAACCACCGGTACAGGACGTCGTGGACGGCCTGCTCCGGCGTGGCGGCCTCCCAGAACCGGCCGGGGGTCATGCCGCGGAAGAGCACCTCGTCGGCGAACAGCCCGACCAGCGCGCCGGTGTCCTTGGCGGCCAGCGCCCGGACGTACCGGGTGCCGGTGTCCGTCTGCATGTCGGTCTCGCTCACGTCGGCAGGATCAGCCACCGGGTCCGGTGCTGTCGAGAGCCGGACGGGCACGGCGCCGGGCGGCCGCCGCGAGACCGGCGGTCGCGGCGACCGTGAGACGGCGCGTGCGGGGGTCGGTGACGACGAAGGAGACGACCAGCGCGACCGCCACGAGCACGAGCGCGAGCTGGTAGCCGGTGTACTCCGTCGACCCGCCGGCCGACTGCGACCCGTACCGGGTGGGCACGCAGCCCACCGTGAGGAAGGGCAGGGCGAACAGGCCGAGGACGACGACGAGCACGACCGAGCGGCTCCAGCGCATCCGCGCAGGCTGGTGCGGTGGCGCGCTGGTCGCGGGTGTCCGTGCACAGGGGTAGGAAGGAGGCTCGTGCAGCAACCAGACGACGGAGAGGCTCAGCGATGACGACGGACGCCGACAAGCAGCGGCTCAGCGGGCAGCAGGTCCTCGACGAGGGGCTCGACGGCTGGCGCGTGGTGCTCGGCAAGCTGGTGGCGCGGTTCGGCACGGGCGACTTCAGCACCGGCGCGCGACTGGTGTCCGAGATCGCGCGCGTGGCCGACGAGGCGAACCACCACCCCGACGTCGACCTGCGCTACCCGCACGTGACGGTCACGCTCCTCAGCCACGACGTCGACGCGCTCACCGCGCGCGACGTCCGGCTGGCCCGCCGGATCAGCGAGCTCGCGGCGGAGGCCGGCGCGGACCCGGACCCCGCGGCCCCGCAGCTGGTGGAGCTCGCGCTCGACACCCCCTCCACCGCAACGGTTCTGCCGTTCTGGCAGGCGGTGCTCGGGTACGACGCGAGCAGCGACGACGTCACCGACCCGGCCGGGCGCGGCGTCCCGCTGTGGTTCCAGGAGACCGAGTCGGCCGAGCCCGACCGCCAGCGCTTCCACGTCGACGTCTCCGTGCCGCACGACCTCGCCCAGCAGCGGATCGCCGCCGCGATCGACGCGGGCGGCACGCTGGTCGACGACGGTGCCGCGCCGTCGTTCTGGGTGCTCGCCGACGCCGAGGGCAACAAGGCCTGCATCTGCACCTGGGAGGGCCGCGACTGACCTCGCGCAGCGGGTCCTGCACGCGGCCGGGTTCGAGCTCCGCTAGCCGACGTCCTGCACGACCCGTGCTCCTGGTGGGTGAGCCATCCTGCGCGCGAGATACGGCGCGGTGGCACTGCCCTCGGCCGAGGCGACGTCGGCGGGGGTGCCGGTGGCGACCACCCGTCCGCCCGCATCGCCACCGCCCGGACCGAGATCGATGACCCAGTCGGCGGTGGCGATCGCGTCGAGGTCGTGCTCGACCAGGACGACGGTGTTGCCGGCCTCGACGAGCCGGTGCAGCTGTCGCAGGAGCAGGGCGATGTCGGCAGGGTGCAGGCCCGCCGTCGGTTCGTCGAGCAGGTACAGGGCGTGGCCGCGGCGAGCGCGCTGGAGCTCGGTGGCCAGCTTGATGCGCTGGGCCTCACCACCGCTGAGCTCGGTCGCGGGTTGGCCCAGCCGCAGGTAGCCCAGGCCCACCTCGCGCAGCGTCTCGAGGCTCCTGGAGGCCGCGGGGACGTCAGCGAGGAACCTCGCCGCGTCGTCGACCGTCATCGCCAGCACGTCGGCGACGGTCTTGCCCTGGTAGGTCACCTCCAGCGTCTCGGCGTCGTAGCGGGAACCGTGGCAGGTGGGGCACGCCGCGTAGGTCCCCGGCAGGAACAACAGCTCGACAGCCACGAAGCCCTCGCCCTGGCAGGTCTCGCACCGGCCCTCGGCGACGTTGAACGAGAACCGGCCGGCGCCGTAGCCGCGGGCCTTCGCCTCGTCCGTCGCCGCGAACAGCTTGCGCACGGCATCGAACATCCCCGTGTACGTCGCCAGGTTGGACCGCGGCGTGCGTCCGATGGGGCGCTGGTCGACCAGGACCAGACGATCGAACGACTCGAGCCCCGACGCGTCCTCCACGTCGATCTCGAGGTCGGCCTGGTCGGGGTCCTCGGGCGCCAGGCCCAGGTGGCACCGCACGAGCTCGGCGAGTACCTGCGTGACCAGCGTGGACTTGCCCGATCCGGAGACGCCGGTGACGGCGGTCAGCACGCAGAGCGGGATGTCGACCGAGACGTCGGTGAGGTTGTGGCGGGAGATGCCGCGCAGGTGCAGGTGGCCGTGCGGGGCCCGCGGGGTGTGGTCGAGGGGCTCGGCGCGCCCGAACAGGTACGCGCTCGTCGCGGACTCCTCGACGTCCTGCAGGCCGGACACCGGCCCGCTGTAGAGCACCCGGCCACCGCCCTCCCCCGCGCCCGGCCCGATGTCGACGACCCAGTCCGCACGTCGGACGACGTCCATGTCGTGCTCGACCACGAAGAGCGAGTTCCCCGACGCCTTGAGCCGGGCCAGCACGTCGAGCAGCGGCTCGGCATCGGCCGGGTGCAGGCCGGCCGAGGGCTCGTCCAGCACGTAGACCACCCCGAACAGGCCGGACCGCAGCTGGGTGGCGATGCGCAGGCGCTGGGCCTCGCCGGGCGACAGGGTCGTCGAGGAGCGCCCGAGGCTGAGGTAGCCCAGGCCGAGGTCGAGCAGCACCTCGACGCGCGCGACCAGGTCGGCGCAGATCCGCACCGCCACCTCGTTGGTCTCCTCGGGCAGCTCGGCGACTGGCCGCAGGGCAGAGACCACCTCGGCGAGCGACATCGCGTTGACCTCGGCGATGGTGAACCCGGCGACGGTGACCGCGAGCGCCTCCGGCCGCAGCCCGCTGCCGTGGCACTCAGGACACGGCACGCTCCGCACGAACCGCAGCGCCCGTTCGCGCATCCGCTCGCTCGTGGAGTCGGCGAGCACGTGCATGACGTGCTTGCGGGCGCTCCAGAACTTCCCGTAGTAGCCGTGGTCGACCCGATCACGCTGTGGCTTGATCAGCACCGACGGCTGCTCGTCGGTGAAGAGCAGCCAGTCCCGGTCCTTCTTCCTCAACCTGCTCCACGGCTCGTCGATGTCGATGTCGAGACCGCTCACGATGCTGCGCAGGTTGGCACCCTGCCAGGCACCTGGCCAGGCCGCGATCGCGCCGTCGCGGATGCTCAACGACCGATCCGGGACGAGCAGGTCCTCGGCCACGTCGTGCACCACGCCCAGCCCGTGGCAGCGCGGGCAGGCACCAGCAGCGGTGTTCGGCGAGAAGGCCTCGGCGGCCAGGTGCGCGGCACCCGATGCGTAGGTCCCCGCTCGTGAGTAGAGCATCCGCAGCAGGTTCGACAGCGTCGTGATCGTGCCCACCGTCGACCGCGAGCTGGGCGCACCACGCCGCTGCTGGAGGGCGACGGCCGGCGGGAGCCCGGTGATCTCCTGCACGTGCGGGGCACCGACCTGTTGAAGCAGCCGACGAGCGTACGGCGCGACCGACTCGAAGTACCGGCGCTGCGCCTCGGCGTACAGCGTGCCGAACGCGAGTGACGACTTGCCCGAACCCGAGACCCCGGTGAAGGCCACCATGGCGTCGCGCGGGAGGTCGACGTCGACATCGCGCAGGTTGTGCTCGCTGGCACCCCGCACGTGCACGAAGGTGTCGCTCGGGTCGTAGATCACGAACCATCTTGACCCGTTGCGCGCGTGAAGGAGACTCGAGGGGCACGGGCTCCGACGGTCTCCTGGACGCCACGGGGTGACGTCGTCGCGGACGGCGACGCCGAGGACCAGCCGAGAGGTCGGGACAGCTGACCTCTGAGACTGCCGGCTCGACATGCGGTCACCAACGTCGCGAGACGAACCTGGCACAGCCCCGCGAAGAGCTCGACCGGAGGGTGCGCTGATGCGCTCGCCTCGACCTATCAGGGTTTCGGCCGATATTCCCCTACAGGACAGGCACTTTCGCGCATCCCGACGCCGTGTCACCTCGCAGATCCGGAACGATCCGGCCTAGTGCCGGCGCTGTGGACCCACTACGTTGTGGATCACATCGCGATCCAGCCCCACCTGTGGAGAACCTGTGATCCGTCATCTCACTCGCGCCGTGCTCGTCGTCGCCTTCGTGGCCACCGGCATCAGCCTCTCCGGTTCCGCGGCCTCCGCCGCCGAGGCCGGCACTGCCGCAGGCATCGCCCCACTGGCCGCACCGGCCTCGCGCACCACGACCTCGACAACGGTGAGAACCGACCTCGACACAGGCGAGGTCGTCACGCGAACGCTGGTGAGCGAGTACAACGCGGCTGGCAAGCTCGTGCACTCGCTGGACACCGATGTTCGGGAGAGTGACGGGTGGCTCCTGGGATCCGGCGAATACACCGCCACCTACGACGCCGCCGGCCGGTTGATCACCGCCGTCACGATCGATTCGCTCGACGGCGACGGGCCGTTGCTGCCGACGACGATCGTGGAGACGCTGACCTATACCAACGTCGGCTACGTCGCCACGGTCGTCACCACGGTGGACGCTGAGAGCGACGGCATCATCGAGAGCACAGAGACCGAGTCGTTCGGCACGGACCGGCGAGGTCGGGTCGTGACGGCGCAGTACGTCACCGAGGGCTTCGGCGAGACCATCACCACCAACGTCTCCACCACGTACGACGCCCGGGGCAACGTCTTGGCCACCGAGCAAGTCACAGACATCGCTTCCACTCCCCAGAATCCGGATGTCCGCTCGACCGATGCGGCGACGTACAACCGCAAGGGCCAGGTCGTGTCCAGCCGCTCCTTCTCCTACAGCTACGACGAGAGCGGAGTGGAGGCGTTGTCGTCGAGGTCGACGTCGGTGCTGACGTATGACGGTCGAGGCAACATCCTCACGTTCTCGGCTGAAGCCGACGGGGATGGAGATGGCGTGGCGGAGACCTTCACCGTCGCCACCCACACCTACAACCGCGCGAACAAGCCGATCCTTCAGATCTCCACGAGCACCGACCCGATCTCGACGACCGAGACGCGGTTGTCCAGCACCTACGACGCACGAGGCCGACTCTCCATCGAGGATTCGTTGATCACCGTCAACGACGTCCCTGAACAGGCGAGGCACGTGACCTACGCGTACGACGGCAAGGGACGTCTCGTGCTCTCTGTCAACGAGTGGGATGACGGCGCCGACGGCATCGTCGACACCACGGACACCGAAACCCAGGGCTTCGACCGGAGGGGCCGGGTCATCAGCGCCTCGACCACGACGTACGACAACGTGGCCGACCACCTGCTCGCGTCGAGTCAGACCACCGCGGTCTACACCAGGACGACGGTCACCACGACGATCTCGTTCGATGTCGACGGGGACGGCACCATCGACCAGACGATCGTCTCCACCGACCCCCTCTGATCCTGGGCGCGACTGCCACGAGGCCCGGTCGTTCACACACGGATCGCGGGTCGCGTACACGGCGAACCGGTACACCGAGCGCCTGGCCGAGGCCGGGGAGGGCCGGCGTCCTGGTCTGGCGCGCACCAGAGGTTGCCGGTGCACCCCCGGCCGTACGGACCGGGCGATCTGAACGTCCGCGGCATGCCGGGATCGGGCAAGCCATCTGACGACACTGCGTCGACGATTGGTCCGCCCGGGTGACTCGAGGGGTCACGAAGCGGACGGATCGCCGAGACCGAGGAGGGCCGCTCGTTCCCTCTCGGTGAGACCGCCCCAGACGCCGTGCGGCTCGGGGACCGACAGTGCGTGGTGCCGGCACCGCATCAGGACGGGGCACGCGTGGCAGACCTGCTTCGCCCGTCGCTCGCGTCGGCGGCGGACGGACGCGCCCTCGCGGTCGGGCCCGACGAAGAGGTGCTCGTCGCGCTGGCGGCACAGGCCTTCTTCCTGCCACTCCCACGAGGCAAAGCTCGCACCCGGTAGATCCGTCACCCGCCAACCCACCCTCTGCCGCTTCGTCTGCGGTCGAGGACGATTCGATGCGGACGTCGTCTCGGATCGGTGATCGGTGCGATCAGCACCTGAGGGCGCCCGGGGCGGACCCGAGGTGCTACTGCCGACAGCCGGACGGCTGCTCAGTCCATCCTGTCCACGGCATGGCGGATCGCGATGGCAACCCGCTCCGGCATTCCGGCCGTGTCGACCGGAGCGCGTCCTGCGACCTGACGAGGGATGAAGGACTGCCACTCGAGGTCGAAGCAGAGCAGCGCCCGCAGGTCGGCCCGGCGGTCCACCACGGCGCCCGCGGCACGCTCGTACGTCACGAGGTAGTCGTCACCCGTCTTCGCGTCGAACAACACGGTCAGGTTCAGTCTGCAGTGTCCGACATCGCTGCCCCGGCTACCGGTCGCGGCGTTCGGCCAATCCACGACGCCGGTGAGTCGACCCTCGCACCACAGCACGTTGAAGTGCTGGTAGTCGCCATGGACCAGGACCATCTCCTCGTCCAGCGGTCCTGAGGCCGCCGCCCGGGCGGCCTCACGCAGGCCGTGGTCAGCCAGCCAGTCCCGGGACCGGTCTGGCGAAGGTGTACGTCCGCGCTCCGCGTACCACCCGTCCCAGCGAGTGGGCGGCAGCGTGGGTACGGCGTGGATGGCGGCCTGTGTCGTTGCCAATTGGCCCAACCAGGTCTGCATGTCTGCCGGGGTCAGGTCCGGCTGCCCAGGCAGGGCGGTCGTGAGCGTGCACCGCACCCCCGCCGTTGCGCCGGTCTCGTCCATCGCCAGCAGCTGAGGCGCTGGCACCCCGTGCCCGCGGATCGCCTCGAGGGCAACGGCCTCGCGGGCCACCAAGCCCTCCGTCCAGTCCTCCTCCGGCCAGCGTCGCAGCACCACGTCCCGCAGGCCGGTCGGGGAATCGACGGTGATCCGGTCCATCTCCGCCGTGATCCCGCCGAAGAGCGGTTCGACCGCGATCACCCGGCCGCGCAGGTGAACGCGGCGCCCCACCCACTCCAGGACCTGCCGCGTCGGCGGTTCGTACGCGCCTGGCACCCGCTCATTGTGCCGCCCGGACCCGGATGAGCGTGTCAACGAGATGACGTCGACGTCCCACGCACCCATCCGCGCGGCCCTTTCCGCGCCGCGTGCGTCCATGCGCCGCCTGTCCGCCCGAAGGGCTGCTCGCGACGGCCGCCAGAGCCTCTCCCAGTCTGGGCGGAGCGCAGCGCCGTCAGGGTCGGGGCGGAGTGGCGACGGCCGCGTCACCGCAGGTGCCGTTCAGGACGGACGCGAGGGCGCTCTTCTCGGTGATGTCGATGGTGAGCTCCCACCGGTACTTCACCGCGACCCAGCGGGTGGCGTACGTGCAGCTCACCGACGACGCTGGGGGCATCCACTCGGCCGGGTCGCTGTCGCTCTTGGAGGCGTTCACCGTGTCGGTGACAGCCTCGAGGGACCAGGAGAAGTCCAGGTCGTTGGCGAAGGCCACACGTCGCTCCGCGGACCACGCGTTCTGCGCGATGCCCGAGTCCCACGCTTCAGAGAGCGGGACGACGTGGTCGATGTCGACGCTGGAGGCATCGGTCCAGGTGGCTTCGTCGTAGTAGGAGAACCACTGGCCGGTGGCGACGGTGCAACCGCTGCTGTACGTCAGGTCGGTCAGGGTCTCCACCTGGAGGACTTCGGCTCGCGTGTCGCACCCGTCGGAGTCGGCGTCGATCCAGCCACCGAACAGGGCGTCCCGGTCGTAGGTGGTGGTCGTCTCGGCGCTGACGGTGAGTGCCGCCAGGAGCCCTGCCGCGGTGCCGTCCGGTGCCGGCGGCACCGAAGGTGCGGGAGGGGTCGGCGGGGTGGTGACGATGGTGGAGCCGAGCAGGCGCAGGGCCGACCATCCGGCGCCGATCTTGGTGCTGCCGGAGTAGAACCCACCTGCGCCGTTGCCGCGGTACATCAGCAGGTCGCCGCCGGCGGTGCGGACCAACAGGTCGCGTCGCCCGTCACCGTTCCAGTCACCCGGCCCGGTCATGGCGGTGAACGAGCTCCACCCGGCACCGAAGGTGACGGACTTGAGGAACCCACCCTTTCCGTTGCCCGCGTACATCCGGATCTCTCCGGCGGCGGTCCTGGCGAGCAGGTCGTTGGTGCGGTCGCCGTTCCAGTCCCCGACGGTCGTCAGACCGGAGATCCCTCCCCACCCGGTGCCGATCTGCCGGCCGGACAGGAACCCGCCCGTGCCGTTGCCCGGGTACAGCCACAAGGTGGCGTTGTCGGCGCGGATCGCGAGCAGGTCGCCCTTGCGGTCCCCGGTCCAGTCGCCTGGGGCGACGACGGTGCTGAACGCACCCCACCCGGTCCCGATCTGCCGGCTCGAGGTGAACCCACCGGTCCCGTTGCCGGTGTACAGGCGCAGGGCGGTGCCGCTGCGGGCGATGATGTCCGGCTTGCCGTTGCCGTCCCAGTCTCCGGCCTGGGTGACCAGCTGCAGCGCGCCCCAGCCGTTGCCGATGACCCGGGAGGTGCCGAACCCGCCCTTGCCGTTGCCCGGGTACAGGCGCAGCGACCCGTCACCGGCGATCGCCAGCACGTCCGACCGGCCGTCGCCGTTCCAGTCCCGGCCGTACGCAGCGGGAGGGGGCGGTGCCGGCGGCTTGGGAGCGGGCGGCTTGGGGGTCGTCGGAGGCTTCGGGGTGCTGGGACGGTGCGGAAGCGCCTCGCACGCGATCCCGTCTCCGTCGGCGTCCAGCCGGTGCGGGTCGCTCGGGTCGGCGTCCAGGACCGCCTGTGCGTCTTCCTGGTACGTGAAGTCCGCGCAGTCGTAGTCCAGGGCCGCGGCAGGGGCAGCGCTGAGACCGGCGATCACGGCAGTGGTCAGCAGCGCAGGGATCATGCGAGCGAGCAGGCTCAAGGAAGCGTCTTTCGTTGAAAGTGGCGAGATGTCCCGCAGTCTGTTCCGTCGCGAGCCCTGGCGTCTTGAGAACGCTCAAACCCAGCAGCTACGCGATCAAGCGCCGCCCATCTGCCGCCGGCATCTGCGCCAGCGTCTCGCCGCCGTACCGCAGCACCCGTACAAGGGGGGCGAGACCGCGCCGTCGGTCCCATGCGTCGCGGTCGCGACGAGTTCCTGCGTCATCCCGTGTGCCGGCATGTGTGGCCAGCGGCGTGCTCGGTGGAAAGGTGTGGTTCTGTGAGCGACTTCTACGACGTCCTGGTCATCGGCGGCGGACCGGCTGGCACCGCGGCTGCCCTGCGCGCCGCTGAGCTCGGCGCCACCGTGGCCGTGGCAGAGCAGTCACGCACGGGGGGCAGCTGCGTCAACAGTGGTTGCGTGCCGACGCGGGTGCTGGCGAAGACGGCGCGGCTGATGCGGGAGGTGCGCACCGCCGACACCTACGGGATCTCGGTGTCCCAGCAGGCTGTGAACTGGCCGGTCACGGTCGCGCGGGTACGCGCAACGGTCGAGCGGGTGCAACAGGCCAAGGCCGAGCCGCAGAAGCTGGCCGCCGCGGGGGTCGACCTGCTGCTGGAGGGCCGGGCTCGCTTCACGGGCCCGCACGAGGTCGAGCTCGCAGCCACCGGCCGCCGGGTGCGCGCGGACTCGATCATCATCTGTGTCGGTGGGCGGTCGCGACGGCTACCGATCGCAGGAGCCGAGCTCGCGACCCTGCCCGAGCAGATCCTCGACCTGCCCTCCGTGCCGCGCCGACTGGCCGTCGTGGGCGCCGGTAACACGGGCGCACAGCTGGTCACCGTCTTCGGGGCGCTCGGCGCGGACGTCACGCTGCTCGACAAGGAGCCGCGGATCCTCGCGCACACGGACGCCGCGGTGTCCGCCGCTGTCGCAAAGGCGTTCGTCGAGCAGGGTGTTCGGGTGGAGACGTCACTGGACGGTGTCGTCTCTCTGGTGCGCTCGGCCGACGGCATCGAGCTGACGTGGCGCTGCGGCGGCGAGGAACGCCGATCGACCTACGACGCGGTGATCACCGCCACCGGCTGGCCGGCGTCCATCGAGGGCTTGGACCTGGAGGCCGCCGGGGTGACGGTCTCCAGCGGCGGCATCCCCGTCGACGAGCACCTGCGGACCAACGTGCAGCACGTCTACGCCGCGGGCGACGTCAACCAGCAGGCCATGCTCGTCCAGGCGGCGTACTTCGAGGCCGAGGCCGCAGCCCGCAACGCCGTCCTCGGGGCCGGGACCCGCGCACCGCACCATCTGCTGCCCGCAGGAGGATTCACCGACCCGGACTACGCGGGAGTGGGCCTCACCGAGGAGCAGGCCCGGGACCGGGGGATGGCGTACGGCGTCGCCAACGTCGACTACGCCAGCATGGAACGGCCGGTCATCGACGACCGCACGCGCGGATTCCTCAAGCTGATCACCGACAGCCGGCGCGAGCTGCTTCTCGGCGCGCACGCGGTCGGCGAGCAGGCGATCGAGGTCGTGTCGGCAGTGACCGCCTCGATGGCAGCAGGCGTGGACGTGGCGACCCTCGCGCGGGTGGAGTTCGCCTACCCGACCTACAGCGCCGTCATCGGAGTCGCAGCGCGCCAGCTGATGACCGGTTCACCATCGACGTACGAGCACGCCACCCAGTAGACAGCAAGAACCCTGCGCCGCTGTCCGCGGCGCAGGGTTCTCCTTGCGCGACTGTGGAGGTGGGGAGAATCGAACTCCCGTCCGTCGTCGTACCCCTAGGGCTTCTCCGGGTGCAGCTCGCTACGGCGTTTCTCGGCCCCGGCGCTCACGCGAGCATGTCCGCCGACGGGCCCAGTCGCCTAGAAGTCCCGTCAGCACCGACGACGAGTGCTGACAGCAGTGGCTCTCTAGCTGACGCCAGCTACCGGGTCGAGAGCACTCCCGGGCTGACGGACTGTCGCGGCTCGCTCAGGCGGCGAGGGCGAAGTCGGTGCGATTGGAATCGGCACCTGTGTTGTGCGGAGGGCGTTAACGAGATAACCCCGCGTCCTCGACCCGCTTCCCCTAGTTCGACATCCGACGTCGAAACCAGTCACCCCCTGTGGAGTTGTACCTGCACCCCGGACGGCGCACCGACCGGGACGTCACCAGGCTACCTGGTCCAACCGGCGCCGCGCCCCGCTGATTCCACCCACGGGCGCGGGCGGTGGCGGTGGGTGCAGCCCCACCGCCACTGCGCCGCATCCACACGGCACCGTCAGCCCGTCGGCCGGCCGACCTCGATCACCACGGTGCCACCGGCCTCGCCGGCCGCCTGGGCCAGCCGCAGCCGGGCCAGGTCGGGGTGGTCGGCCAGCACCCGGGCGCCGTTGGCCATCGCCCGCAGCGCGGCCGTCTCCGACCGCGCACGCTCGAGGGCCACCTGGCCCTCCTGCCGTGCCGTCGCGAGCGCGAGCACGGCCCGCCGGACCTCGCCGGGGACGACGACGTCGCGCACCGCGACCTCCCCGACCTCGATCCCGACGTCGGCGACCGCGACCCGCACGGACGCCGTCAGCGGTCCCGTGGCCGCGGCCCGGTCGGCCACCGCCACCTCGAGCGGCACCGACGCCGCCCAGTCCCGCACCGCGAGCTGGACGGCCAGCCGCAGCTGCTCCTCCGGCACCTGCGCCCGGTCGAGGAAGGCGACCGCGTCGGCCACCCGCCACCGGGCGAGCACCGACACCTTCGCGCCCGGCACGTCGGCCGTCGCGACCTCCTGGCCGGTCACCAGGAGCAGCGCCTGCCGCTGGTCGACGACGTCGACCCGCCGCCGCCACGCGGGCCGGGGCAGCCGGTGCCGGCCCGCCCCGAGGACGGCGAGCACCTGCGCGTCGCGCCGCACCACCGCGACCCACCCCTCGTGCACCGTGATCCGTGCCATCGTGCCCACCTCCTCCGTGCTCGCTGGTCCGTGCTGACGTCGTGCGGTCGGGTGCGACGGCCGCCGCACCGGCAGCAGCCACGGGGACGACGCCCACCTGGGCGCGTCCGCAGGGCGGCTGCCGCCACCCGTGGGGCACGGTGCGGCGACCGTCGCGTTGTGTGATGCGGAGTTGAACCGCGCTCGAGATCCGAGGTCCCGTGGCTGTGACAGAGCCGGGCCGCCGCTCACACGCGGGACGAGGACCGGCGACCGCCGGCTCGCCGCTCACGACGACCGCTACCAGGGTGGCGCGCGGACCGTGCTGCGGTCCAACGGTTTTCGGCGGACGAGCTCAGGGCGTGGTGGTCCCCGTGCCCGTCGGCTCGGTCGTCGGCGTCGTCGGCACGGTGCAGGTGGGGCTCGGCGTCGGGTCGCCCGTCGGGTCGGCCGTCGGCGTGGCGGTCGGGTCCGCGGTGGGGCACGGATCGCACGGTGGCAGCGTCGGCGGGTCGGTCGGCGCCGTCGGCGGGGTCGTCGGGGCGCTCGTCGTCGGCGATGCGGTGGGGTCGGGCGTCGGCGTGCAGGTGGGCGCTGGGTCGGTGGGCGACGTCGTGGGCGACGTCGTGGGCGAGGTCGTCGGCGGCGTGGCGGTCGGCGAGGTCGACGGCGGCGGGGTCGTGGTGGGCACCGGCGCCGAGGTCGTCGGCGCGGGCGCGGGCGCGTCCCCCACCGGCAGCACCGGCGCGGCGCCGGACGCGTACGCGCGGCCGATCGCGAGCACCAGGTCGACGTAGGCGTCGCTGTGGTTGTAGCGGAACACCGCCGAGCGCAGGCCGTCCTCGGTGGACAGGTCGGCCCCGCCGCCGCACAGGTACCGACCGGCCGCCAGGGCCGCGTCGTGTACGTCGTGGGGGTCGGCCCGGCCGTCGCCGTCGCCGTCGGACTGCCAGCCGGCCCACGTCGTGGGGATGAACTGCATCGGGCCGACGGCCCGGTCGTAGGTGGTGTCACCGTCGAGCAGGCCGTCGTCGGAGTCGCGGATCAGCGCGACGCCCTCGCGGCCGTCGAGCGGGATGCCGATCACCGGCGGGGACGACGTGCCGTCCTCGAGCAGCACCGCGCCGGCGAACCGGCCGTGGTTCGACTCGACCCGGCCGATCCCGGCGAGCAGCCACCACGGCAGCGCGCAGCCCGGGTCCGACGCCGCCAGCGAGGCGGTCGCGGCCTCGTACGCCCGCAGCGCCACCTCGGGGATACCGGACGCCGCCAGCGCCGAGGGGTCGAGCACGGTGCCGGGCTCGCTGAGGCCGGGCGGGGAGATCTTCAGCAGCGCGGCACTGACCTGGTCGATCACGAGGGCGCTGTCGGCGGTGACGGTGCCCGCACCGCCCGGGCCGTAGGCGACGCCGAGGTCGACGGTGTCGTCGTCCTGCACCAGCCGCACCTGGTCCGGCCCCGCGCCGGTCAGCGGGGCGAGCACGAGGAAGGGCCAGAGCAGGGAGACGACGACCAGCACGCCGACGGCGGGGACCGCGGCGAGGCGCCGCACCCGGCGGATCCGACCGTCCGGACGGTGCGCGTCGTCAGCGGCCGCGCGCGGGCGCGGGCCGAGCCGGATCACCCGCGGCTGGCCGTGGGTGGGGGACGCCACCGTGGTGCTCCTCGTCGTGCTGCGTAGGGCGCCGTCGTCCGACGGCGGTCCCCCGACCCTGCCACGCGCCGCGCGGGCGATCCACCCCGGGTCCACCAGACGTGACGATCGGCGCGACCACGCACGCGCCCGTCGTCGCACCCGCCTGCTCGTCACCCCAGGACGAGCCGCGACCCCCCGGCCGCGATACCTGGTCCGCGGTGCCCCGGGTCCGGCGGGGCGTTCAGACGGGTGTCAGCGGCGACGCTTGCGCAGCGAGTCCGACATCGCGCGGGCCGCCTCGCGGTTGTCCTGCTGCTCGCGCAGGGTGTGCCGCTTGTCGTACTCCTTCTTGCCCCGCGCCATCGCGATCTCGACCTTGGCCCGGCCGTCCTTGAAGTACAGCGACAGCGGCACGATCGTGTAGCCCTTGTCGTTGGCGCGAGAGGCGAGCTTCACGATCTCCTCGCGGTGCAGCAGCAGCTTGCGCTTGCGCCGGGGGGCGTGATTGGTCCAGGTGCCGTTGAGGTACTCGGGGATGTGCACGCCCTCGAGCCAGGCCTCCCCGCCGTCGACGCTCGCCCAGCCGTCGACGAGCGAGGCGCGGCCCATGCGCAGCGCCTTGACCTCCGTGCCGGTCAGCACCAGGCCGGCCTCGAAGGTGTCGTCGATGTGGTAGTCGTGCCGCGCCTTGCGGTTGCTCGCGATGAGCTTGCGGCCTTGCTCCTTGGGCATCGGACGAGTCTACGGACCTTCCTAGAGGTAACCCATCGGATTGACCGGCGCCCCGTTGATCCGGACCTCGAAGTGCAGGTGGCACCCGGTGGACGACCCGGTGGTGCCGACGTAGCCGATGACCTGGCCGCGCGACACCGAGCCACCTCGCACGGCGTACCTCGACAGGTGGTTGTAGGTGGTGGCCATGCCGCTGCCGTGCGACACGATGATCCGGTTGCCGTAGCCGCCGCCCCAGCCGGCCGAGACCACCGAGCCGGGTGCCGCCGCGCGGACCGGTGTGCCGCAGGGCGCGCCGAAGTCGGTGCCGGCGTGCAGGCGGCGAGTGCCGTAGATCGGGTGGATCCGGTAGCCGAAGCCGGAGGTGATGTACCCGTCCACGGGCCGTGACAGGCTCCCGTTGCCCGACGGCGGCCGGGCGCTGCGGCCGGCCTCGCGGGCCTTGCGCGCCTCCTCGGCGGCGATCCGCCGCAGCTCGGCCGCGAGCGCCGCCTGCTCGCGCTCGTAGGCCGCGAGCTTGGTCTCCTCCTCCGCCTTGCGGGCCGCGATCTGGGCGGTCGCCGCCTGCTGGGCGGCGAGCAGTCCGTCGAGCTCGGTGCGGCGGGCGGCGGCGTCGGCACGGGCCTGCTCGGCGGCGGCGAGCGCCTCGGCGGCCTGCTGCTTCAGGTCGGTGACCTCGACCTCGACGGCGTCGACGCGCGCCTGGGCGTTGGCCTGCACGGCCTTGCGCTCCCCGAGGGAGGTGAGGGTGCCGATCCGGGCCCGCAGCACGGTGTCGGCGAGGGCGTACCGGGTGGCGAAGTCGTCCGGGCTCTGCGCCCCGAGCGCGATGCTCAGCTGCGGCGACGCGACGCCGGAGCGGTAGACCTCGCCGGCCATCCGCCCGATGTCGGTGCGGGTGCGCTCGATCTCGGCGGTGCTCTCGTCGAGCTCGGCCTGCGCCTGCTGCTGGGTCGTGCGGGCCGCCTCGAGCCGGACCGCGAGGTCGGCGTCGCGCTGCTCCGCCGCGGCCTCGGCCGCCACGGCGGTGTCGAGCGCCGCCTGCGCGACCGGGATCTGCGCCTGGGTGCTCGCCAGCGCCGCGTACGCCGCCTGGAGCTCCTTCGAGGTGCCGGACAGCGCCTCCTGCAGCTCCTCGATCGAGCTGTCGACCTCCCGCTTGCGCTCGCGCGGGTCGGCCGAGGCGCCGGCACCGCTCACCAGGACGGCCAGCACGACGGCGCCGGCGACCAGCGCCCGGCCGAGCGGTCGGCCGAGCTCCCGGCGGGTGGGGTCGGGGTGGCGCATGGGGCTGGCTCCTGAGGGGAAGTCGGGACCGGGCCTGGTGGGAGGTGTCGCGAGCGTGGCGCCCCTACACCTTGAGGTACCGGGACAGCGTGACCAAGGACGACACGCTGGCCAGGACGACTCCCAGCGCGAACAGCCAGGGCGCCATCGACCAGACCGCGCCCGTGCCGATGTAGTTGAACAGCGGCAGGTCGGTGACGAGCACGCCCTGCACCACGTACTTGACGACCACCCACCAGCCGGCCACCGCCAGCGCCGCCCCGAGGGCGACGGTGATGATGCCCTCGAGCATGAACGGCAGCTGGAGCAACGTCTTGGACGCGCCGACCAGCCGCATGATCTCGGTCTCGCGCCGCCGGCTCACCGCCGCCAGCCGGATCGTGGTGGCGACCAGCAGGGTCGCCGCGACCAGCATGAACACCGCCAGCACCACGGCGCCGGCCGTCAGCAAGTTGAGGAACTTGAAGAAGGTGTCCAGCAGCTCGCGCTGGTCGACCACCTCCTCGACACCGGCCCGGCCGGTGAAGAACTGCGAGACCACCTCGTACTTCTCGGGGTCCTTGAGCTTGACCCGGAACGACTCCGGCATCTGCTCGGCCGTCACGTTCTCGGTGATCGCCGGGGTGTCCTCGAACTGGTCCTGGAACCGGTCGAACGCCTCGTCCTTGTTCTCGTAGAAGACCTCGTCGACGTAGGTCTCGAGCGCCGGCGACTCCAGGTCGGACTCGATCTGCTCGCGGACGGCGTCGTCGGCCGCGCCGGCTGTGCACGTGGGCGCCTCGCTGCCCTCGCTGCACAGGAAGATCGAGACCTGGACCCGGTCGTACCAGTAGTCCTTCATGGTGTCGATCTGCTGCTGGAACAGCAGGGCGCCGCCGACGAAGAACAGCGACATCGACGTCACGATGACGACCGACACCACCATGGCGATGTTGCGCGCCAGGCCCTTCCACAGCTGTTCGAGGATGAACTGCACACGCATGGGGTCAGGAGCTCCGCTTCATGCCGTAGACGCCGCTGGACTCGTCGCGGGTGACGCGACCGTCGTCGAGCTCGATCACGCGCTTGCGCATCTGGTCGACGATCTCGTCGTCGTGGGTGGCCATCACGATCGTGGTGCCGGTGCGGTTGATCCGGTCCAGCAGCTTCATGATGCCGACGCTGGTGGTGGGGTCGAGGTTCCCGGTGGGCTCGTCGGCCAGCAGGATCGCGGGTCGGTTCACGAACGCGCGAGCGATCGCCACCCGCTGCTGCTCACCACCGGACAGCTCGTGCGGACGCCGCTTCTCCTTGCCGCCCAGACCGACCAGCTCGAGGGTCTCGGGGACGGTCTGCCGGATCGCGTGCCGCGAGCGCCCGATCACCTGCAGCGCGAACGCGACGTTCTCGTAGACGTTCTTGTTCGGCAGCAGCCGGAAGTCCTGGAACACGGCGCCGATCTGGCGCCGCAGGTGCGGCACCTTCCACGACGACAGGTGCGCGAGGTCGCGACCGGCCACGTGCACCGAGCCGGAGGTCGCCTTCTCCTCGCGGAGCACCAGGCGCAGGAAGGTGGACTTGCCCGACCCGGACGCGCCGACCAGGAAGACGAACTCGCCGCGGTCGACCTCGATCGAGACGTCCTCGAGGGCAGCACGCGTCCGCACGTCGTACACCTTGGTCACGGAGTCGAAGCGGATCACGAGGATCGAGCATACGTCCGGTTCCTGGGGGTTCCCGGGACCACCGGGACGGTGCGTGTCCCGGTCAGCCGGCAGCGGCTGCGGCCGCCTGCTCGCCGTGCTTGCGCCAGCGGATCCCGGCCTCGAGGAAGTCGTCGATGTCGCCGTCGAACACCCCGCTGGTGTTGCCGACCTCGTGCTCGGTGCGCAGGTCCTTGACCATCTGGTACGGGTGCAGGACGTAGGAGCGCATCTGGTTGCCCCACGAGCCGGAGTCGTCGCCCTTGAGCGCGTCGAGCTCGGCCTGGCGCTCCTTGCGCGCCCGCTCCAGCAGCTTGGCCTGCATGACCCGCATCGCCGCGGCCTTGTTCTGCAGCTGCGACTTCTCGTTCTGGCAGGACACCACGATGCCGCTCGGGATGTGGGTGAGCCGCACGGCCGAGTCGGTCGTGTTGACGCTCTGGCCGCCCGGGCCCGAGGAGCGGAAGACGTCGATCCGCAGGTCGTTCTCGGGGATCTCGATGTGGTCGGTCTCGGCGACGTCGGGCAGCACCTCGACGCCGGCGAACGAGGTCTGGCGCCGGCCCTGGTTGTCGAACGGGGAGATCCGCACCAGGCGGTGGGTGCCCTGCTCCACCGACAGCGTCCCGTAGGCGTACGGGGCGCTGACCCGGAAGGTGGCGGACTTGATGCCCGCCTCCTCCGCGTAGGAGGTGTCGAAGACGTCGGTGGGGTACCCCCGGCGCTCGGCCCAGCGCAGGTACATGCGCAGCAGCATCTCGGCGAAGTCGGCGGCGTCGACGCCACCCGCCTCGGCCCGGATCGTCACCAGCGCCTCGCGGTCGTCGTACTCGCCGGACAGCAGGGTGCGGACCTCGAGCTCGCCGAGCTGCCTGCGTACCGCCTCCAGCTCGACCAGCGACTCCTCGAGCACGGCGGCGTCGGACTCCTCGGCGGCCATCTCGGCCAGCACCTCGAGGTCGTCGATGCGCGCGCCCATGTTCTCGACCCGGTCGAGCTCGGCCTGCTGGTGCGACAGGGCGCTGGTGACCTTCTGCGCGGCCTCGGGGTCGTCCCACAGGTTGGGGGCGGACGCCTGGTCGGAGAGCTCGGCGATCCGGGCGCGCAGGGCAGCGAGGTCGGAGACCTCCACGATCGACTCGTAGGTCGTGCGCAGGCTCTTGATCTCAGCAGGAATGTCGACGGCAGCCACGATCCACGAGCCTACCCGTGCGTACCGATGAGTAGGACTGGCCCGGACCGACATCGTGTGCTTTGGTCGGGTTCGGACCGGCCCTGCCGACCGCCCGGGGCCCCGGCACGGAAGGCTCCCCCATGAGCCCACGGACCTCTCGCTCCCCCCGCCGCCCGGCCCTGATCGTCACGGCCCTGGCCGTCGGCGTGGGTCTCGCGCTCCTCCCTCCCGCGCAGGCCGCACCTCGCCCGTCCGCGGTGCTGCAGGACCTCGACGCCGCCACCATCCCCGCGATCCAGCAGGAGATGCGGCAGGGCCGGCTGACCTCGGTGGACCTCACCGACGCCTACCTCGACCGGATCGCCGAGGTCGACGACGGGCTGAACGCGGTGCTCGAGGTGAACCCGAGGGCCGGACGCGACGCCGCGGCCAGCGACCGGTTCCGCCGCCAGCACGGCCCGCGCAGCCCCCTCGAGGGCGTCCCCGTGCTGCTCAAGGACAACATCGACACCAAGGCGCAGGGCGCCACCGCCGGCTCGCGCGCGCTGCTCGGAAGCCGGCCCGACGACGCCACCATCGTGCGCAAGCTGTACGAGGCGGGCGCCGTGGTCATCGGCAAGGCGAACCTGTCGGAGTGGGCGAACTTCCGGTCCGAGGAGTCCTCCAGCGGCTGGTCGGCCGTCGGTGGGCTCACCGCCAACGCCTACGTGCTCGACCGCAACCCCTGCGGGTCGTCGTCCGGGTCGGGTGCCGGCGTCGCGGCCTCGCTCGCCCAGGTGGCCGTGGGCACCGAGACCAACGGGTCGATCGTCTGCCCGGCCGCCGCCAACGGCGTGGTGGGGCTCAAGCCGACCCTCGGGCTGGTCAGCCGCGACGGCATCGTGCCGATCTCGGCCGAGCAGGACACGGCCGGTCCGATGGCCCGGCACACCGTCGACGCCGCGCTCACCCTCGCCGTGCTCGACGGCCGCGACCGGCGCGACCCGGCCACCGCCGAGATCCCCGGCGCCCTCGACCGCCGCTACGCCAAGGCGCTCGACCCGGCGGCGCTGGACGGTGCCCGGATCGGCGTGTGGCTGCGCGGCGCGAGCGGGTCGCCCGAGGCCGACGCCGTCACCGAGCAGGCCGTGGCCGCCGTCGAGGCCGCCGGCGGCACCGCCGTCGACGTCGACCTGCCCTACCTCGACGCGGTGAACTCCGACGCCTACCCGGCGCTGCAGTCCGAGTTCAAGCGCGACGTCGAGAAGTACCTGCAGTCCACGCCCGGACGCCACCCGCGCACCCTGGCCGGGCTGATCGCCTTCAACGAGCAGGACCCGTACGAGCTGGAGTACTTCGACCAGAGCATCTTCGAGAAGTCGCTCGCCGCACCGGCGGCCGGCTCGCCGGAGCACCTCGCGCTGCGCGAGAACGCGACGTCGTCGGCGCAGGCGTCGATCGACGAGACGCTGGCCACCTACGAGCTCGACGCGATCATGGCGCCCACCAACAGCCCGGCGTGGGTCACCACCCTGGGCCAGGGCGACGAGTTCGTGTTCGGCTCGTCCGGCCCCGCGGCCGTCGCGGGGTACCCCAACGTCACCGTGCCCGCCGGCTACAGCGGCGAGCTCCCGGTCGGCATGAGCTTCTTCGGCGCCCGCTGGTCGGACGCCCGGATGCTCTCGCTCGCCTACGCCTTCGAGCAGCAGACCGACGTCCGCCGGGTGCCGCAGCTGCTCCCGACCACCGGCGGCTGAGCCGCCGGGCCTCCGACCCGGTCCCCTCGGGAAGGTGGTGGGTCAGGTGCCGGCGAGCCGGGCGACCAGGTCGTCCAGCTCGCCCACCTGGCCCACCATCACCGAGCTGATGCCGAGCTCCTCGCGGCACCGCAGCAGCTTGTCGGCCAGCGCGCCCACCGACCCGATGAACACGTGCGGGCTGTCGGCGAGCATCTCCGGCGTCACGTGCTGGTCGGCCCGCGCGGCCAGGCTCGCCGCGAGCTCCTCCAGGTGCGGTGCCGGGTCGTCGGTCACCGTCACCGGGTACATCGACGGGTAGACGTTGAGCTCGATCTCCTCGAACCGGTCCCCCGCCGCGGCCCGCACCCAGCCGACCTTCTGGGCGGTCCCGGCGAAGGTGACGCTCGCCGGGTCGGCCACCGGGCCGCCGTCCAGGGCCGAGCGCAGCAGCCGCGGGGCGAGCCCGACGGTCTGCGCCTGCCGGGCGGCCAGCTCGAGGGTGCGCCGACCGCCGCCGCCGACGAAGAACGGCGGGTGCGGACGCTGCACCGGCTTGGGCAGCGCGTCGTAGCCCTCGATCCGGTAGTGCTCGCCGGCGTAGGAGAACTCGCCGTCGGCGAAGCAGCCGGCGAGCACCTCCAGCGCCTCGGCCAGCCGCGCCTGCCGCACCGGGGTGCGGTCGAACGGCAGCCCGATCGCGTCGTACTCCGGACGGTTCCAGCCCGCGCCGATCGCGATCTCGAGCCGGCCCTCGCTCAGCACGTCGAGGCTGGCGAGGTCCTGCGCGAGCACGGCCGGGTGCCGCAGGTCGTTGTTGAGGACGAACGGCGCCACCCGCAGCGTGGTGGTCGCCACCGCGGCGGCCGTCATCGCCGGCACGGGCGAGAGCTGGTCGATCAGGTGGTCGGGGAAGACCAGGACGTCGATCCCGGACGCCTCGGCGCGGCGCGCGGTCTCGCCCAGCTCACCCGCCGAGGCCGCGGACCTCGCCTCGGCGAGGAACCGGAACGGCTTCACCACGGTGGGCCCTCAGCCGAACAGACCGCCGAGGCCGCCGCCGCCGCCGCTGCCGGCCGGGGCGGGCGCGCCCTCGCTGGGCTGGACGATCGCGAAGCCGGGGCCGTGGAACGCGAGCTGGAACGCCTCGCCCGAGCCGCGGCCGATCAGCGCGCCGAGACCGGCGGTGCGCACCACGCCGGGCACCAGGTTGGCCGACCAGCCGAGGATCGCCTGCGGGTCGACGAAGACCGGCTGCTGCGAGCAGTCCATCAGCATCGGGGGCCCGTCGGAGGTGATCGCGACGGTGCCGCGGCCCTCGATCACGGTGTTGAACAGGCCGGCCGAGGCCATCGCCCCGATGCCCTGCACCCGCTTGATGTCCCAGCTGAGGGCGGCGTCGAAGGCGAGCAGGTTCGACCCGCCGATGCTGATCGAGTCGCCCTCGAGCTCGATCATGAAGATGTCCTCGGCGAGCCGGGCGAAGTAGCACAGGCCCTGGCCGGACACCCGCATCAGCGGAGCGTCGTCGGAGCTGATCATCCGGCGCACCAGCCGGCCCATCGAGCCGGCGCCCTCGTGCGCGAAGGTGAGCTGGCCGGTGTAGGCGACCATCGCGCCCTTGGCGGCGAGCACGTCCGGCCCGAGACCCACGCGCAGCATCTTCGAGCTCTGGGTGGCCCAGCGCTCCTGGGAGGTCAGGGGGGCGGTGTGCTGGGCGTCGAACAGCTGGCTACGCAACGCGGGTCTCCCTCGAGATCGTCTGGATCAGGTCGGCATCACGGTGGCGGGTGGGCGCCGGAGCGCGCTCACCACCACTCCTCGTCGAGCTTGCCCTCGATGCTGCGCATGTTCTCGCGAGCGCACTGCTCGCAGACCCACCTCGTGCGTCCGCGCTCGATCCCGGCCGACCACCCGAGGGGCGGCGGTTCCGAGGGCGAGCGCGTGCCGCACCGCTGGCACACCACGTCGGGCACGGCCGCGAGCCTAGACCTGGCCGCAGGCGCCCGTCCCGGAAAGCAGCCAGACCCGCCCGAGAGGTTCGGACGGGTCTGGCTGTGGGGGTGGTGGCGATCAGACGGCCACCAGCCGGGCGGCACGGCCGGCCCGGGCCAGCGCCTGGTCGGCGCGACGCTCGAGGCGACGCGCCCGGCGCTGGGTGAGCAGCGCCTGCACGAGGCGGTGCTGCTCGGCGGATCGCTGGTCCTCGCGCTGTCGCGCGAGGGCCAGCTGGTGCTCGCTGTCCACGGTGGTGCTCCTGTCGGTGAGGTGTTCACGGGTGCGGTGGTCACAGGTGGTCCGCCGGTCAGGCGACGAGCTCGTCGTCGCCGTCCCGCTGACGCGGGACCGGCGAGATCTCGAACCCGGCGGCCCGCACGAGCTGGAGGGCGGCGTCGTGCGCGGACCGGGCGGCCGAGGCCGGCTCGGTGTAGCGCGGGTCGTCCTTGCGGGGCCGGCCCCGGGGCCGCTTGCGCGCGACCACGACGCCGTTCTCGAAGAGCTGACCGCCCCAGACGCCCCACGGCTCACGCCGCTCGAGGGCGCCGGCGAGGCACGCGGTGACGGCCGGGCAGGTCTCGCAGAGAGCCTTGGCCGCCTCGACGTCCTTCGGGGCGTCGGCGAACCAGAGCTCGCCGTCGCCCTGCTGGCACGGGGTCGCGGAGGCCGAGGTGGCCACCTGGTGGTCCGGCTCGAGCTCGTCGAGCGAGTCGTGGAGCCGGTCGAGCAGTGCCGCGAGCTGCATCGCGGGCACCTCCTGGAGGTCGGGCCACGGGTGGTGGCCTGGAGCGGGTCGTCGGTCAGACGTTCGTGCTGGCCCGTTCTGGGCCGGTGCAGCGCTCCTGTGCCGGAGCGCCTCGTGGGGGAACGAGAAAGGCCGCGGTATCCCTCTTCGGGATCCGCGGCCTGGTGGCTCCGGTGGGTCGACCTCGGTCGACTCGGGGTCGACCTACGTCTCGAACCGGTGGCCTCCAGGCGGGACGGAGCCCGTGAGCTGGGTGGCGGGGATCGGGAAGGCGGCGGGGCGGATGCGGACCGGGAAACCGGCGACGGCACCCGTCATCGGGCGCACCTGTCCCCTGGTCACGAGCAGATCGCCCTGGACGCACCGCTTGCCCAGGTCCGCGGAGGGGACCTGGTACCCGGCGCGCGACAGCGCGACCAGCCGCATCGACTTCGTGGTGCTCTCCATCAGGTGTCCCCTCCTCTCCCTCGGTCGCCGGTCCGTGTGCCACGCACGTCCGGTAGCTGCGGCAACCCGCTCCGGGCTGCGTCGATCAGGTTAGACGCCGCGCCTCGCGCGGGGCAACGCATTTACGAGGACTTCACGAAGAACTTCTGGCGACGACCTCGAGGACGGCCTCGCCGTACCGCTCCACCTTGGTGCGACCGATGCCGGAGATCTTCAGGAGCCCTTGTGCGTCAACGGGTTTGGCGAACGACAGCGCCTCGAGCGTGGCGTCGGTGAAGACGACGTACGCCGGCACCTTCTGCTCCTTGGCGATCTCGGCCCGCCACTCGCGCAGCGCCTCGAACAGCTGCTCGTCGTGGTCGGGCGGGCAGGTGGAGCAGCGTCCGGTCTTGCGCTCGACCGCGGTGGACAGGGCGGCGCCGCACCCGCGGCAGGTGGTGTGCAGCGACGACGCGCGCCGCTTGCGGCTGCTCCGGGCGGCCGGCGGGCCCGAGGGCCGGCTGCCCGGCACCAGGCCGTCGAGGAACCGCGACGGGCGCCGCGAGCCGCGCCCGCCCGGGGTGCGCGAGCGCGCCCAGGACAGCAGCAGCCGCTCGCGCGCGCGGGTGACGCCGACGTACAGCAGCCGGCGCTCCTCCTCGACGGCCTCGGCGGAGTCGGCGGCGAACGAGATGGGCACCAGCCCCTCGGAGAGCCCGACGATCGCCACGACGTCCCACTCCAGGCCCTTGGCGGCGTGCAGCGAGGCGAGCGTGACGCCCTCGACGGCGGGCGCGTGCTGGGCGGCGGCGCGCTCCTCGAGCTCGGCGACGAGGTCGGGCAGGCGCACGCCTGGCCGGGCCACGTCGAGGTCGTCGGCGAGCGCGGCCAGCGCCTGCAGCGACTCCCACCGCTCGCGCACCGCGCCGGTGCCCGACGGCGGCTCCTGCGACCACCCGGCGGTGGCGAGGACGGCGCGGGTGGCCTCGCCCAGGGCGGACGAGCCGTCGTCGCCGCGGGCGGCGCCGCGCAGCAGCAGCACGGCCTGACGCACCTCGGGACGCTGGAAGAACCGCTCGCCGCCGCGGAGCAGGTAGCCGACGCCCTTGTTCGCGAGCGCCTGCTCGAGCGGCTCGGACTGGCCGTTGGTGCGGTACAGCACCGCGATCTCGCGGGCGGGGACGCCACCGTCGACCAGCGTGCGGATGCGGGTGGCGACCTGCTCGGCCTCGTCGACGTCGTCGGCGTGCTCGAGCAGCTCCGGCTCGGGCCCGGCGGGCCGCTGGGCCACCAGCTCGACCCGGGCCGTGCGGGCCGACGCGGGCGCGCGGTCGAGCAACCGGTTGGCCAGGCCCACCACCTGCGGGGTGGAGCGGTAGTCGCGCACCAGCTTCACCAGGGCGGCCTGCGGGTAGCGGCGGCGGAACCCGAGCAGGTGCTGCGGGTCGGCCCCGGCGAAGGAGTAGATGGTCTGGCTGGCGTCGCCGACCACGCACAGGTCGTCGCGGTCGCCGAGCCAGAGGTCGAGCAGCCGCTGCTGGAGGCCGGAGACGTCCTGGTACTCGTCGACCACGAAGTGCCGGTACTGCCCGCGCACGGTGGCGGCGACGTCGGGCCGCTCCTCCAGGACGCCCGCCGTGAGCAGCAGGACGTCCTCGAAGTCGATCACGCCGCGGTCGGTCTTGACCTCCTCGTACCCGCGCAGCACGCGCGCGACGGCGACCGGTGCCATACCGGCGACGCCGCTGCGGCCGGCGCGTTCCGCCGCCGCCGGGTAGTCGTCCGGCTCGACCATCGAGACCTTGGCCCACTCGATCTCGGCCGACAGGTCGCGCACCGCGGCGCGGTCGACCTGGATCCGCAGCCGCGAGGCGGCGGCACCCACGAGCGGGGCCTTCTGCGTGACCAGCGACGGCACCGCCCCGCCGACCACCTGCGGCCAGAAGAACTGCAGCTGGCGCAGCGCGGCCGAGTGGAAGGTGCGCGCCTGCACCCCGCCCACGCCGAGGTCGCGCAGGCGCGTGCGCATCTCCCCCGCCGCGCGGGCGGTGAAGGTGACGGCCAGCACGGTCTGGGGGACGTAGATCCCCGAGTGCACGCCGTAGGCGATGCGGTGGGTGATGGCGCGGGTCTTGCCGGTGCCGGCCCCCGCCAGCACGCAGAGGGGCCCGCGCAGGCTGGTGGCCACCTCGCGCTGCTCGGGGTCGAGCGCCTCGAGGACGGCGTCGGCCGAGATCGGGATCCCAGGAGTGGTGCCGGGAGCGGCGGGCAGGAGCGTCATCGGTGCCCATCCTGCCCCCGCCCGCCGACAGCCGTGCAGGTGAGCCCGCCCGGGGTCGGCGGAATCTCCCGTCCGGGCCGGTGGTTGGGTCCTGGCATGACGACTCCCGCGACGCCGTCCCCCGGCACCGTGACGATGTTCAGCACCACCTGGTGCGGCTACTGCCGCGTGCTGAAGCAGGCCCTGGACCGCGAGGGCATCGGGTACTCCGAGGTGAACATCGAGAACGAGCCCGGTGCCGCCGACTTCGTGATGCAGGTCAACGGCGGCAACCAGACCGTCCCCACCGTCCTGTTCCCGGACGGCAGCGCGCTGACCAACCCCTCGCTCGGGCAGGTCAAGGCGGCCCTGGCCTGACCCCGGCCGCGCCGCACGTCCGACCGGTCACACCGGCCGGGCTGGCCTCGCTGGTGGCCGACCGGGCACGCGCCCTGCTGGCCTCGGGGCGCGGCTGCGTGCGGGTGGCGGTCGACGCCGCCGTCCCCGCCGACGCACGCACCCTCGCCGACCTCGTCGCCGACGACCTGGTGGCGGAAGGGCGGCCGGTGCTGCGGGTGCACGCCGAGGACTTCCTTCGACCACGCTCGGTGCGGCTGGAGCACGGTCCGCACGACGCCGACGCCGGCTACGAGCGCTGGGTCGACCACCTGGCGCTGCGGCGCGAGGTGCTCGACCCCCTCGGTGCGGACGGCGACCTGCGCTGGCTGCCCACCCTGTGGGACCCGGCGACCGACCGGGCCACCCGGGCGGCGCGCGCGAGCAGGCGGCGCCCGGCAGCACGCTCGTCGTCGACGGGCCGTTCCTGCTGCGCTGGGAGACCGCCGACGCCGTCGACGTCGGCGTGCACCTGCAGGCCGGCGACGCCGCCCTCGCCCGGCGGCTGGCCCCGGACGACCTGGAGCGGGTGCGCGGCGCCTGGGCCCGCTACACCTCCGAGACCCGGCCCGCCGACCGCGCCGACCTGGTGGTGCGGGTGGAGCACCCCGACCGGCCCGCGCTCGTGGTCGCGCAGGACGTCTAGCGCCAGGTGCCCTCGGACGGCAGCGGCCCGCCGTACCAGTGCTCCACCAGCCGGCGGGCGATCGAGATGCCCGAGGGGAGCTGCACCTCGCCGGACTCCGCGGCGTCCCGCAGCTCCTCGCGGGAGAACCAGCGGGCCTCGGTGACCTCGACGCCGTCGACCTCGATGTGCGGGTCGAGGGCCGTCGCGCTGCACCCGATCATCAGCGACGCCGGGAACGGCCACGGCTGGCTGCCCAGGTAGGTGACCTCGCCGACCGCGACGCCGGACTCCTCCCCCACCTCGCGCCGCACGGCGTCCTCGATCGACTCCCCCGGCTCGACGAAGCCGGCGAGGGTGGAGAAGCGTCCGGGCGGCCACTGCACGCCGTGACCGAGCAGGATCCGGTCCTGCGCGTCGCGCACGGCGACGATGATGGCGGCGTCGGTGCGCGGGTAGTGCTCGGAGCCGTCGACGGTGCAGGTGCGGGTCCAGCCGGCGTTCGTGGGCTCGGTGGCCTCCCCGCAGCGCGGGCAGCGGGAGTGGGTGACGTGCCAGTTCGCCAGCGCCTGGGCGGTGGTGAACAGCCCGGCGTCGCGGTCGCCCAGGCTCGCCCCGACCTCGCGCAGGGTGCGCCAGTCGTCCGGCTCCTCACCCGCCGGGCCGTCGGCGGGGGCGGGCTCCCAGGAGGCCAGGTGCTCACGGCCGTCCGGCTCGCGCCCCAGGTAGAACCACAGCGCGTCCGGGTGGGTGGTCGGGCCGGTGTCGAGGTCGAGGGCGTCGGCCGACGTCGTGAGCGCGCGGTCGCCGCGCAGCCGCAGCACGGCGGTGGCGGGGTCCTCGCGCAGCCGGCGCACCAGGTCGGGGTCGCCGCGGTGGCGGGCCTCGCGCTCCACGCCCGAGCGGGCCAGCAGCAGGTGCCCCAGCGGGCCGACGTCCGGGCGCACGCTGTCACCCTACGGGCCGCCCGGCGGGGCAGCAGGCCGGGCGGTGGCCCGGCCCGTACGGTGGACGTCGTGCCTCGTTCGCCCCTCGTCCTCGCCGCGCTCGCCAGCGCCGCGGAGCCCGGCCTGGTCCCCGTGTCCACCCGCCCGACCGCGGGAGAGGGCGGCGACTACGACACCGCCGTGGTCACCGACACCCAGCGCCGGCACTGGATCGTGCGTGCCCCGCGCCGTCCGAGCGCCGGTGCCGCGCTCGAGTCCGAGCTGACCCTGCTGGCCCGGATGCGCGAGCAGGACCTCCCGTTCGCCGTGCCCGACCCGCGCCGCACCGTGGCCCTGCCCGAGGGTGGCCACGCGATGGTCTACCCCTACCTCGCCGGGCACCCGCTGCACCCGGGCGACCTCGGCCCCGGCCCGGGACTGGCCGCCGCGTTCGGGCGTGCGCTCGCCGCGCTGCACGAGGTGCCGCCGTCGGTGGTGGAGGACGCCGGCCTGCCCGCCTACGGCGCCGAGGAGTACCGCACCCGCCGGATGACCGAGCTCGACGCCGCCGCGGCGACGGGTCACGTCCCGCGCGGCCTGCTCACCCGGTGGGAGAAGGCGCTCGAGGACGTCGGGCGGTGGCGGTTCCAGCCCACGGTGGTGCACGGCGACCTCGCCCCCGCGCACGTGCTGGTGGAGGACGGCGAGGTGGTCGGCCTGCTCGACTTCGGCGACGCCAAGGTGGCCGACCCGGCCGACGACCTCGCGTTCGTGGCGGTCGGTGCCGACGAGCGGGCGCTCGACGCCGTGCTCGAGTCGTACTCGGTGGCGCGGTTCGAGCAGCCGGACCGGCACCTGGCCGACCGCGCCCGGCTGGCCGGTGAGCTCGCGCTGGCGCGCTGGCTGATGCACGGCGTGCGCACCGAGGACCGCACCGTCGTCGACGACGCGGTCGGCATGCTGCGCGAGCTGGACGCCGACGTCGGCGAGGAGACGCTGTAGCGGTTCGCCGTCAGGCCGTCGGCAGCGAGCCCAGCACCTGCTCGAGCCGCTCCTGGTCGGTCTCGCCGTCGTCGAGCCACACCGTGCGGCCCGACGCCACGTGGAAGAACGCCGCGCGCACGTCCTGCGGGGGCACGCCGTGCAGCCGCGACCACGCGAGCCGGTACACCGCGAGCTGCACCTGGGCCGCCACGGCGTCGTCGCCGGTCGGCACCGCGCCGGTCTTCCAGTCCACCACCACGTAGCGGCGTCGGCCGTCCGGACCGTCGTCGTCGCGCACGACCGCGTCGATGCGCCCGCGCAGCACCGTGCCACCGACCGAGGTCTCGAGGTCGACCTCGACGTCGACGACCTCGCGGCGCGACCACTCGCTGGCCAGGAACGCCTCCTGGAGCGGCTCCAGCCCCGGTGCCGCGGGCTCGTCGGCGTCGCCGGCGCCCGCGAGGTCGTCGAGGTCGAGCAGCGCCTGGGAGCGCAGGTGGTGCTCGACCCACTCGTGGAAGGTGGTGCCGAGCCGGGTCTGCGCGCGCGGCTCGGTGGGCACCGGCCGCCGGAGGGCGAGCGCCAGCTCGGCGGGGTCGCGGGCGAGCCGGACGGCGCGCGAGGCGGACAGGTGCGACGGCAGCACCACCTCGGACGCGGTGCGCCGCAACGCCTCCCGCTCGGCGAGGAGCCGGTCCACCTCGTCCTCGAGGGCGGCCACCACCGGGCTCGCCGGTACCAGCGCCAGCTGACCGGCGGCCTGGGCGGCGGCGCGGACGGCCGCGGCGGCGACCTCCAGGGGTGCTTCGGGAGCCGTGACCGGCTCCGGCCACGGGTGCACCCGCTGCTCGGCCTGGAGCGGGTTCTCGCCGTCCGGCACCTGGTCGAGCAGCGACCGTCCGACCACCTCCGCGCGCGGGTCGTGGGCGAGCAGCTCCACCGCCCGGGTGAGGAACCGGGACGGCTTCATCGGCTTCTTCCGGGTGCTCCACCACGCGCCGCTGAGCAGCAGCCGGTGCCGCGCGCGCGTCACCGCGACGTAGGCCAGCCGCCGTTCCTCGTCGACCTCGTGGGCGCCGCAGGCGAGCTTGTGCTCCTCGACCGACGCCGCGGCGTCCTTGACGTGCGCGACCGACCGCCAGCGCCACGACGGCAGCGAGCCGGCGTCGCCGCGCAGCTCGTAGGGCAGCGACCCGATGGGCGTGAGCCAGCCGGACGCGGTGTCCTGGTCGGCCTTGGTGCGGCCGGCGGGGAAGCGTTCCTCCAGCAGGCCCGGCACCGCCACGACGTCCCACTCCAGGCCCTTGGCCGCGTGCACGGTGAGCACCTGCACGGCGTGCGGGTTGACCTGCACCTCGTCGGGGACCACCGCGGCGTCGGCGTCGTGGCCGGTGACGTCGTCGGCCTGCTCCAGCCCGCGCTCGCGGGTCTCGGCCGCCTTCAGCCAGGACAGGAACGCGCCCAGGGTCGGGCGGTCGGAGGTGTCGTGGAAGCGGGCGGCGACGTCGGTGAAGGCGTCGAGCTGGGCCCGTGCCAGCACGGCGTCGGTGCCGCCCGGCGCGCCGGCACCGGCCGCGAGCTCGACGTCGAGCAGGAGGGCGCGCTCGACCTCCAGCACGAGCTCGGGCAGCGACAGGTCGGTGGAGGCGCGCAGCCGGGCGAGCTCGCGCGCCAGCCGCTCGAGCCGGTGCCGGGCCGGCTCGGACACCGCGTGGCCGGCGCTGCTGGTCCAGCCCCGGGGCGGCAGGTCGTCGAGCGCGGCGACCACCGAGGCCTCGTCGACGGCGTCGGGGTCGTGCACGGCGTCGGCCTCGGCGGCGGGTGCGCCGGTCCCCCCGGGTGCCGGCGGCCGGGCCAGGTGCCGCGCCCACGCCCCGAGCGCGACCAGGTCGCGCGGGCCGAGGTTCCAGCGCGGACCGGTGAGCAGCCGCACCAGCGCGTCGCCGCGCAGCGGGTCGTGCAGCACCCGCAGCGTGGCGACGACGTCGGCGACCTCGGGGCGGTGCAGCAGACCGCCGAGGCCCACGACCTCGACCGGCACCCCGCGCTCACGCAGCGCCTTCTCGACCGCGGGGAACTGCGCCCGCTGCCGGCACAGCACGGCGACCGTCGGGTGCCCCTCGCCCGCCCGCAGCCGCGCCACCTCGTCGGCGAGGTCGGCCACCTCGTCGTCGACGGTGGCGTGCCAGGCGACCCGGACCGTGCCCTCCGGCGCGTCGTCGCGCGGGCGCAGCGCGCGCACGGGCACGCCACCGCGCTCGACGAGCGGCTGGGCGAGCGCGTTGGCGAGGTCGAGCACCACCCGCGGGTTGCGCCACGAGGTGGACAGGCCGTCGACCCGGGCGGTGGCGCCGGCGGGGTCGCGGAAGGTGTCGCGGAAGGCGTCGAGGTTGCCGGCGCTGGCACCGCGCCAGCCGTAGATCGACTGGTGCGGGTCGCCGACCGCGGTGACGGCGTGGCCGTCGCCGAACAGCCGCGACAACAGCTCGAGCTGGGCGTGCGAGGTGTCCTGGTACTCGTCGAGCAGCACCACGCCGTACTGGGCGCGCTCGGCCGCCGTGACCTCGGGCAGCGCGGCCAGCCGTGCCGCGATCGCCACCTGGTCGCCGAAGTCGAGCACCCCGAGGTCGCGCTTGCGGGCGGCGTACGCGTGCAGCAGCGGTACCAGGGCGCGCCGGGTGCGCAGCGAGCGCAGCACCCTGCCGACGTCCGACGACGCCGTGGGGCCCACCGCGGCACCGCCGCTCGCGTCCTTGGGCAGGCCGGTGAGCCGCCCCTCGACCGCGTCGACGAGGCCGACGACGTCGTCGGGGTCGAGCAGGTGCTCCGCGCACTGGCCGGCGAGCGCCAGCACCGCGCCGACGAGGGTGTCGAGCGCGTAGTCGAGCGACTCCAGCGCCGTGGCGTCCCACGCCTCCACGACGTCGTGCGCGACCTGCCAGGTGGCGGCCTCGCCCAGCAGGCGCGCGCCGGGCTCGATGCCCAGCCGCAGGCCGTGGTCGGCCACCAGCGAGGCCGCGTAGGCGTTGTACGTGCCGACCCGCGGGAACGCCTCGAGCGCCGCCGGTGCCTCGGGACCCCGGGCGGGCCGCACCCTCCGAAGCGTCCGGAGCCGGCGGGTGACACGCTCCGCGAGCTCGCCCGCGGCCTTGCGGGTGAAGGTGAGCCCGAGGACGGCGTCGGGCGCGACGAGGTCGTTGGCCACCAGCCACACCACCCGGGCCGCCATCGTCTCGGTCTTGCCCGAGCCGGCCCCGGCCACGACCAGCTGCGGACCGAGCGGCGCCTCGACGACCTGCGCCTGCTCCTGCGTGGGCGCCGGCAGCCCGAGCAGCTGGGCGACCTCGACCGCCGTCAGGCCGCTCACGACCCGTCCCTCGCGCCCGGCGGCTCGAGCCGGCCGCCCTCCGGCTGGGCCGGGCAGGACGACCGCACCGGGCACCGGTCGCAGTCGGCGCTCACCCGGGCGGGGAACGCCGCGGCGGCCATGCCGTCGGCCGCGCGCGCCACCATCGCGGCCGCCCACCCGGGGTCGGCGGCCTGCGCCAGCGCCGGCTGCGGCTGGACCCTCGGGCTCGCGGCGCCGTGGCCGAGGTGCACGAGGGCGGCGCCGCCGGGCTCGTTCTCCCCCACCGCGTCGAGCCGGTCGAACGCTCCGTGCTGCACCGCGAGCTGGTACGCCCCGAGCTGCGGGTTCTGGGCCACGGTGTCGTTGGTGGGTGGGTACTTGGTGGTCTTGAGGTCGACCACGACCGGGCGGCCCGAGGCGTCGACCTCGAGCCGGTCGACGCGGCCGGTGAGCACCGCCCGTCCGATCTCGACCCGCACGTCGAGCTCGGTGCCCACCAGCGCCGGCGCCCCCTGCTGCAGGTACCCGGTGAGCAGCCGCACCATCGCGCGCGCCCGGGCCTGCTCCTTGCGTCCGACCCAGCCCTCCAGGCCCAGCGACGGCCAGCGCCGCTCCAGCTCGCGCTCGAGCTCGGCCTGCAGCGCCGCGCCCTCCAGCTCGGCGGCGCGCGGGGCGAGCTCGTGGGCGAGGTCGTGCAGCAGCGAGCCGATGCCCGCCGCCGTGCCCGCGGAGCCGTCGCGTCCGCCGCTGGTCTCGAGCAGCCAGCGCAGGGCACAGCCCTCGAACTTCTCGATCGCGGACGGCGACACGGCGACCGGGACGCCCTCGGCCTGCAGCGGGCGGTCGTCGGACAGCGGCGCCGTGCCGTACCACTGGCCGGGGTCGGCACCCGGCACGTCCTCCTCCGCCAGCCGGGCCAGCAGCGCTGCGAGCTCCCCGACGAGGGCGTCGTTTCCGGACGAGATCGCTTGCAGCAGGCGGGATCTCAGGTCGGACACCACGGCCCGCAGGGTGGTGGGCCTCGGCACGCGCGATGTCGGCCGCTCGTCGACGCCGTCGGGCAGGGGGTCGACCAGGTCGAGGTAGGGCGACGGCACCTCGTCGGCGTCGCGCACGGCCGTGACGACGAGCCGCTCGGTGGCGCGCGTGACCGCGACGTGCAGCATCCGCAGCTCGTCGTGCTGCACCGCGAGCCGCGCCGCGCGCACCCTCGCGCCCGGGTCGTGGTCGATCCCGGCCACGGCGTCGACGAGGTCGGGCGCGCCGAGCACCGACCCGCGCAGGCGGGTGTCGGGCCACACGCCGTCCTGCACGTCGGCGACCACGACCAGCCGCCACTCCCGGCCGACCGCGGCCTGGGGGGTGAGCAGCGCGACGGTGTCGTGCTGCGGCGCCCGCTCGGCGAGGGTGTCGGCCGGGACCTCCTGCTGCGCGAGGGTCTCGACGAACGCGGCGGCGCCCGAGCCGGGCAGCCGCTCGCCGAACCGGGCCGCGGCCTCGAACAGCGCCACCACGGCGTCGAGGTCGCGGTCGGACCGCCGGCCGCGCCGTCCGCCGGCGAGCGCGCTGCGGCGCCAGCGCTCGGCCAGCCCGGAGGCCGACCAGATCGCCCAGAGCAGCTCCTCGGCCGACGGGCCGGACGCGGCGGTCGACGCCGCGACCACCGCACGCCCGGCGGCGAGGGTGGCCGCGGCGCGCTGCAGCGGCTCCGGCCCGCCGCGCCCTCGCACGGCCTCGGTGGGATCGAGGAGGGCGTCGACGAGCAGCGCGTCGCTGGCTCGCGCTCCCCCGGCTGCGCGCTCGGCGGCGAGCAGGTCCTGGCGCAGCCGGCGCAGCCCGAGGGCGTCGGCCCCGCCGACCGGTGAGGTGATGAGGTCGGCGGCGGTCGCGGCGTCGAGCAGGTCGGGCCGCAGGCAGGCCTGGACGGCGAGCAGCAGCGGGCGGACGGCGGGCTCGTCGCGCACCGGCGCCTCGGCGGTGGCCGCCCCCACGGGCACGCCGGCGGCGGACAGCGCCCGGCGCAGCCCGACGGTGCGGCCGCCGCTGCGCACCAGCACGGCCATCTCGCCCCACGGCACGCCCTCGGTGACGTGCGCCCTGCGCAGCAACCCGGCGACGTAGGCGGACTGGGCGTTCGCGGAGCCGAGGACCGTGACCTCGACGGCGTCGCGCTCGCGACCCGGAGCGGCGCCGCGCCGCGCCACCACCTCGCCGCCCGAACCGCCGATGGACGCCGCGACCCGCCCCGACACCACCGTCGTGGCGGGTCCGGACCGCCAGCGGGTGGGCAGCACGCGCACCGGCGCGGGCGTCCCGTCGCGCTGCGGGTGGCGGTCCGCGGCGAGGGTGAGCGCCGCCGGGTCGGCGCCGCGGAACGAGCCCGTGGTGGCGTCCGGGTCACCGGTGACGAGCAGGTCCGAGCCCGTCCCGCAGAGCTGGTCGAGCAGGCGCGAGGTGGCCTCCACCGACTCGTGGTGGTCGTCGACCGCCACCAGGCGCCAGCGCGAGCGCTCCGCGGCGAGCAGGTCGGCGTCGCCGGCCAGCAGCGACGCCGCCTCGTCGACGATGCCGGCGGGGTCGAACGCGCCGGGCGTGCGCAGCGCGGTGACGTCGAGGTACTCGCGCATCACCTCGGCCGCGGCCACCCACTCCTGCCGGCCGCGCTGGCGCCCCATCCGGGCGAGGTCCTCGGGGTCGAGCCCGCGCTCGAGCGCGCGCATGAGGAGCTCACGCAGCTCGGCCCGCAGACCGCTGAGCCGCAACGCAGGTCGTACCTGCTCGGGCCAGTCCGGGACGGCCCCCTCGCCCGCGAGGTGGCCCTCGACCAGCTCGCGCAGCACGGTGTCCTGCTCGGGCCCGGAGATCAGCCGCGGGCTCGGCTCGCCGGCCAGCACCGCGGCGCGCCGGATCAGCCCGAACGCGTACGAGGCGGGGGTGCGGGCGAGCGGCTCGCCGACCGCGAGCGGCCCGACCTGCGCCAGCCGGGCGGTGACGCGCTCGCGCAGCGCCGCCGCCGCGAGCCGGGACGGCGCCAGCACCAGCACGTTCGAGGGGTCGAGCCCGTCGCGGGCGACCCGCGCCACCACGGACTCGACCAGCGTCGTGGTCTTGCCGGTGCCGGGTGCGCCCACCAGCACCAACGGACCGGTGCCCGCCCGCCGGGCCACGACCTCGGCCTGGACGGCATCGAGCTCCGGCGGCTCCACCTCACCCGCCGGGCGGCGCACGAGGCGCAGCGGCGGGGTGGAGGACGGCACGCACCGATCCCACCACAGCGCGCCGACAGCGCGGCCTAGGTGCCGCGACCGTCCCACCGGGCGCGCGCCAGGTCGACCCGCAGCCCGTCCGGGCGCAGCGGGGTGCGCTCGGCGCGGTAGCGGCGCAGCGCCTCGGTCTCGTGCCCCTGCGGCGGCAGGCCGCCGGCCCGCAGCACCCGCCACCACGGGACGTCCGACCCGTAGGCCGCCATCACCGAGCCGACGCCGCGCGGTCCCCCGCGGCCCACCAGCTCCGCGACGTCGCCGTAGGTGAGCACGCGCCCGGGCGGGATCTGCTCCACCAGGTCGAGCACCGCCTCGGCCAGCTCGCTGGGGATCCTCACGCGCCCGCTCTCACGGGTAGGGCCAGGAGTTCCTGGTGCAGCCGTCCAGGCCCTTGGTCTGCTGCATCATCACCGGCGCGAGCGCACCCGCGCCGGGGCACGAGACGTGGCCCTTGCCGAGGAAGTGGCCGACCTCGTGGTTCACCAGGTAGCGGCGGTAGGCGGTGAGGTCGTCGGCGTACTCGGGGATGCCGTTCACCCACCGGTAGAAGGTGAGCACGGACCGGTTCCCGTTGCGGCAGGACAGCTTCCCGTACGTGACCAACGGCTTGCAGAGGCGGTCCGTGAGCGCCGGGCTGGCGAGCACCACCGTGACGTCGGCGGCGGCGCCGTCGCCGGTGCGGGCGAAGGTGTAGCCCTCGTGCGGCCAGCCGCGCGGGTCGTTCAGGGTGGCGAGGACGAACGCCGCGAACGCCTCGCCGTCCGCCGGGACGCCGCCCTCGACCGCGACGGCGACGGTGATCTCATCGGTCCCCGGACCAGGTGCTGCCGCGCTGCCGGGCACGACGACCGGCTCGCCGTCGCCGGAGTCGGGGACCTCGCGCGAGAGCAGGCCCGCGAGCTCGTCCGGCGTCGGCTCGGCCGGCGCGGTCGTCGTGGGGACGGCCGACGTGGTCGGCGCGGCGGTGGTCGTGGGCGGCGCAGCGGCGGACGTGGCGCCGTCGCCGACCGGCCCGGTGGGGCCGGAGGTGACCGCGGCCGAGGTGGACGGGCCGTCGGGGGCCGCCGGGCCGCACGCCGCGAGCACGGCGACGGCCACCAGGAGCGCCGCCGCCGGCACGGCCGACCGCCTCCGTCCCCTCACCCGCCGAGCATGGCACGGGCAACCCGGCAGACTCGGCAGCGACGTGCGGCCCCGTCGAGCCGCGCGCGGGCTACCGGTGGGTATGGTTCGGACCATGCCGGCCCAGCCCAGCACGCAGGACGCACGGTCCCGCTCCGCGCGGCTGCCGCGCAGCGCCCGGCGTGCCCAGCTGCTCCTCGCCGCGCAGGAGGTCTTCGTCGAGAACGGCTACCACGCGGCGGCCATGGACGACATCGCCGACCGCGCCGGGGTGAGCAAGCCCGTTCTCTACCAGCACTTCCCGGGCAAGCTGGAGCTGTACCTGGCGATCCTGGACCTGCACAACGGCGAGCTGGTGCAGAGCGTGCGCGCCGCGATGCAGGCACACAGCGACAACAAGGACCGCGTCGCCGCGGCGATCAACGCCTACTACGAGTTCGTCGACCGCGACGACGCCGCCTTCCGGCTCGTCTTCGAGTCCGACCTCACCAACGACCGGCTGGTGCGCGACCGGGTCGAGCTCGTCGAGCGCACCGTCTCCGCGGCGATCGCGGACATCATCACCGAGGACGCCGGCCTCGACCGCGCCGAGGCCGAGCTGCTCGGGGTGGCCCTCACCGGCATGGCCCAGGTGAGCGCGCGCGCCTGGCTGCAGGGCGAGCGCAGGATCCCGCGCGAGCAGGCGGCCGCGCTGATCGCGCAGCTCGGCTGGCGCGGCATCGGCGCCTTCCCCCGGGCGGGGAAGGACGAGGAACAGCAGGACTGAGGTCCGACGTTGGACCGAGCAGATCGCAGACGAACGCAGCGCACGACGAACGCATCGACGAACCGGAAGGAAGTGCCGTGGAGGTCAAGATCGGGGTCCAGCACGTGACCCGCGAGCTGGTGCTGGAGTCCAGCCAGTCCGCCGCCGAGGTCCAGGCCGCCGTCGCGGCGGCCGTGGGGGGCTCCCCGACGCTGGAGCTCACCGACGACAAGGGCCGGGTCCTGGTGGTCCCGTCCGCGTCCATCGCGTACGTCGAGATCGGGGTCGAGGAGTCGCGCCGGGTGGGCTTCGGCTCCTGAGCCGTCCCGCGCGTCGAGATGCGCGTGGCCACCGGCAATGGGAACGTTCCACCGCACGGATCGCACTACACGGACACGACACACCGCGTCGGGTCCATCGCCTGCGGGGGGAACAGACCCCCGAGAAGGGATGCGCAGTGGGCACCATCATCGGCACCATCATCTTCGGGGCGGTCATCGGGGCGCTGGCACGGCTGGTGCTCCCCGGCAAGCAGAACATCAGCATCGTGATGACGATCGTCCTCGGCGTCATCGGGGCGCTGATCGGCTACTTCCTCTGGGGCCTCATCAGCGGTGACGGCTTCACGATCGACAGCACGACCGGCGGGATCGACTGGATCCGCTGGATCATCTCGATCGTGGTCGCCGCGATCCTGGTCTCCCTGTACGCGGGGACCGCGGGACGTCGCTCGATCCGCTGACCCGGCAGCACGACCACTGACGGCCGCGACCCCCACGGGGGGCGCGGCCGTCAGTCGTCTCGGGCCGTCAGTCGTCGACCGGGCCGCGCAGCCGCTTGTCCTGGCCGCGACGGCGCTTGGCGTCGAGCCGACGCTCGGTGGACCCGCGGGTGGGCCGGGTGGCGCGACGTGCGGGTGGCGGCGGAGCCAGCAGCTCGCGCAGGCGCTCGGCGAGCCGGTCGCGGGCCGCCACCCGGTTGCGGCGCTGGGCGCGGTGCTCGGACGCGGTGGCGACCAGCACCGGATCGGGTGCGCGCCGCAGGGCGCGCTCGCGCTGGGCGTCGGTGAGCCCCGGGACCGAGCGCAGGTCGAGCTCGAGCTCGACCCGGCTGTCGGCGGTGTTCACCGACTGCCCGCCGGGCCCGGACGAGCGGGAGAACCGCTCCACCAGGTCGGACCCGGGCACGACCAGCCCGTCCGGCAGACCGGGGCCTGACGGCACCACGAGGTCCACGCACCCTCCTGCCGTCGAGGTCGCCCGGCCAGGGTCGGCCGCGAGATGCTGGGACCACAGTCTGGCGGAGACCGCCCGCCACCGACGCACCGGCCCGGAGGATCGTCATGAGCCGCATCGGGCCGCAGATCGAGTTCTCCTCGACCGCGTTCCCGCCGTGCGAGCAGGACCAGCAGCTGGTGAACCACGAGGCGGTGCACGGCTACGCGCTCGCGCGGCACGTGGCCGATCGGCTCCCGGCGCGTGGCTTCGAGGTGGTGCGGATGGTCGCCGAGGACTGGGGATGGTGGTGCGAGGTGGGTAACCCGGGCTTCGTGCTCGCCTACGGGTGCGCGAGCACGGACCGCGGGCACGACTTCGTCCTGGTCCTCACCCCCGACCGGCCGCGGATCCGGCGCTGGTTCCGAGTGATCGAGGTCGCGGACCGCGTCGAGGCGCTGCACGCGGCGATCCGCGCGATCCTCGCCGAGAGCGAGGGGACGCTCAGGCCGTGAGCCCCAGGCGGGCCATCCGCGCGGTGTGGGCCTCGGTGAGCCGGCTGAACATCCGACCGATCTCGAGCAGGTCGGCCCCGCCACCGCCCTCGCCCCTCACGAGCAGGTCGGCGAGCGCGTCGCGGTCGGCCGCCACCCGCTGGGCCTGGCTGAGGGCCTCGCCGACGAGCCGGCGCCCCCACAGCGCGAGCCGGCCCGCCACCCGCGGGTCGCGCTCGATCGCGGCGGTCACGGCGCGCTCGACGAAGTCGGCGTGCCCGGTGTCGTCGAGGACCTCGTGGACCAGGTCGCGGGTGCCGGCGTCGACGTACTGCGCGACCTCGCGGTAGAAGTCGGTCGACAGCCCCTCGCCGACGTAGGCCTTCACCAGGCCCTCCAGCCAGTCGGCCGGCGCGGTGCGGGCGTGGAAGGCGTCGATCGCGGCGACGAACGGCGCCATCGCCTCCTCGGGGTCGGCGCCGATCTCCTTCAGCCGCGCCACGAGGGTCTCGAAGTGCGCGAACTCGGTGACGGCGATGCGCCCGAGCCGGGCCTTGTCGCGCACGGTCGGCGCCAGCTCGGCGTCCTCGGCGACCCGGACGAAGGCGGTGAGCGCGCCGTAGGCGAGCACCCCCAGCAGGTCGGTGACGGACGGGTCCGCACGGTGCTCGCTCACGTGCCGAACCCTAGCGACGACCGCACCCGGGTACACTGGCACCGTTCAACGGTTGACCGGTCGTGGGAAGCGTCCGGCTACCGACCGATGCGGAGCGGCCCGCTCTCGACCCCGGTCAGCCCGGACGAGTGTGCGTGAGGCCCCGCCAGATACCGATGAGGTATGCGTGACCCTCTCTGACCCCACCCTGTCCTCGCTCGAGCCCACCGCCGAGGAGATCGCCGCGGCCACCGACGCGATCGAGGTGATCGACGCCGCGGACGTCGAGCCCGTCGCCCCGGACAAGACCTTCGCCGACTTCGGCGTCGAGGCGAGCATCTGCGAGGCGCTGGCCGAGGCCGGCATCGTGCACCCGTTCCCGATCCAGGCGATGACGCTGCCCGTGGCCCTGCAGGCCCACGACATCATCGGCCAGGCCAAGACCGGCACCGGCAAGACCCTCGGCTTCGGCATCCCCGCCCTGATGGCCGTCCGCGGCCCGGGCGAGGACGGCTGGGACCAGCTCGCCGACCCGGGCAAGCCGCAGGCGCTGGTCGTCGTCCCCACCCGCGAGCTCGCCGTCCAGGTGGCGGGCGACCTCGACCGCGCCAGCTCCAAGCGCTCGGCCCGCGTGCTCACCGTCTACGGCGGGCGGGCGTACGAGCCGCAGGTCGACGCGCTGAAGCGTGGCGTCGAGGTCGTGGTCGGCACCCCCGGCCGCCTGCTCGACCTGGCCCAGCAGGGTCACCTGCAGCTCGGCCACGCCCGCACCGTCGTGCTCGACGAGGCCGACGAGATGCTCGACCTCGGCTTCCTGCCGGACGTCGAGCGGCTGCTGTCGATGACCCCGGCCGGACGCCACACGATGCTGTTCTCGGCCACCATGCCGGGCGCCGTCGTCGCGCTGGCCCGTCGCTACATGACCCAGCCCACCCACATCCGCGCCTCCGAGCCGGACGACGCGGGCGCGATCGTCAAGGCGATCACCCAGCACGTCTACCGGGCGCACGCGATGGACAAGGTCGAGGTGCTCGCGCGCATCCTGCAGGCCGAGGGCCGCGGGCTGTCCATCGTCTTCACCCGGACCAAGCGCACCGCCGCCAAGGTGTCCGACGAGCTCATCGACCGCGGCTTCGCGGCCGGTGCGATCCACGGCGACCTCGGTCAGGGTGCCCGCGAGCAGGCCCTGCGCGCGTTCCGCAACGGCAAGGTCGACGTGCTCGTCGCCACCGACGTCGCCGCGCGCGGTATCGACGTCGACGACGTCACCCACGTCGTGAACTACCAGTGCCCCGAGGACGAGAAGATCTACGTCCACCGGATCGGCCGCACCGGCCGCGCCGGCAAGAAGGGCGTGGCGGTCACGTTCGTCGACTGGGACGACGTGCCTCGCTGGGGCCTGATCAGCAAGGCGCACGACCTCGGCAAGGCCGACCCGGTGGAGACCTACTCGACCTCGCCGCACCTGTACGCCGACCTCGACATCCCCGAGGGCACCACGGGCCGCCTCCCCCGCAGCAAGCGCACCCGCGCCGGGCTCGGCGCGGAGGTGCTCGAGGACCTCGGCGAGACCGGCGGCAGGGGCCGCGACGGCGGTCGCGACAGCCGTGGCGGCCGCGACTCCGGCCGCGGTGGCCGCGACGGCGGCCGTGACAGCGGCCGCGACGGCGGTCGCGGCGGTCGGAACGGCAGCCGCGAGGGCGGCCGTGACGGCGGTCGCGACAACGCCCGGGACGGCGAGCGTCCCGCCCGCACCCGCAACCGGCGCCGCACCCACGGCGGCGAGCCCGTCGAGGCCGGCGCCGGCGCTCCCGCCGCGACCGGCGAGGCGAACGGATCCGGCCCGTCCGCCCCGGCCGGCGAGGCGGGCGAGGCGGGCGAGGGTCAGCGGCGTCGTCGCCGTCGTCGTCGCTCCGGCGGCTCCGCCGCGTCGGCCGGATCGGCCCCCGCGGCCGACTGACCGCACGCTCCACGCACGACGGAAGGTCCGACCCCCTGCGAGGGGTCGGACCTTCGGTCGTCGCGCCGGTGTCGTTCAGGCGCTCCGTGAGCCCGGTGCCGCCCGGCGGGAGGCGCGCCGTGCAAGCACCGTCACCACGACGATCGGCGCGATGACGGCAGCGACCAGCAGGCCGATCGCGAGCCAGTCGGGTCCGCCGGCACCGGTGCACTGCTCGACGGCCAGGGCCCCGGCGCTCTGGGTGCTCACGCAGCTCTCGACCCGCGCGACGACGACCGTCAGGGCACCGCCGACCACGACGGGCGTGGCGAGACCGCCCGGCCAGACCAACGTCGCCCACAGCTTCTCTCGAAAGGTCCACGTCGGGGAGGTCCAGAGCAGCACGACCCCGACGATCCAGCCGATCCCGAAGAGGAAGCCACCGATCAGCAGGAGGAGCAGTGCCGCGACGTCACGTCCACCGGACCTGCCCGGTGCGCCGGGCCTCGGTCCCTGACCATCGGGGACCGGCGTGCCCGCCTCGTCAGCCGCGGCAGCGACGATCTCCTCGGGCTCGCCGAGGCGGGCGAGCGCCGCGACGACCGGGTCGACTCCCGGCGGGGTCTGGTCCGCGTCGGCGAGGCGGGTCGCGATGTGGTCGCGGATCTCGGCCATCAGCTCGGCACGGTGCTCGGGCCGCAGGCCGGCGGCGGCCTCCTCGAGACGCTGGAGGTAGGCAGTGACGCGCGGGTCGGTCGTCGTCATCATCGTGACGTTCCTCTCGGGTGGACGAGCTGGTCGACCGAGTCGCGGAACCGCGCCCAGTCCTGGGCGAACCCGGCCAGCGCCTGCGCACCTGCCGCGGTCAGCCGGTAGTACCGCCGGGGTGGCCCCTGCTCCGACTCCCGCCAGCTGGTGGCCACCAGCTCGTCACGCCGGAGCCTGGACAGCAGCGGATAGATCGTGCCCTCGCTCGTCACGAGGCCGTCCTTCGCGCCGAGCTCCTCGACGATGTCGTAGGCGTAGCGCTCCTGGTCGCCGATCAGGGCCAGCACGCAGAACTCGATGACGCCCCGCCGCAGCTGCGGGAGCGCGGTGCCTCCGGCCGGTGCCATGTGTTGCAAGGTACCTTGTCAAGCAGGCCGCGGCAACACCCTCGCGTGGTCCGCCTCAGCGGGTGAGCCCCGGTCGCGATCCGGTCGCGATCCGGTCGCGAACGCGGTCAGGTCGCGAGCCCCCACGCCGTGATCAGAACGCTCGCGACGTCCCGGTACGCCTGGGCGCCCTTCGACGTCCGCGCGGTCTGCAGGATCGAGCGACCCACGGCGGGGGCCTCGGCGAACCGCACCGACTTCGGGATCGGCGGCTCCAGGACGGGCACGCCGTACCGCTCGCCGACGTCAGCGAGCACCGCTCGTGCGTGCGAGGTGCGGCCGTCGTAGAGCGTCGGCAGGATCCCTCGGATGACCAGGGCGGGGTTGAGGATGCGCTGCACGTCGGCGACGGTGTCGAGCAGCTGGCCCACGCCGCGGTGGCTGAGCATCTCGCACTGCAGCGGCACCAGGACCTCGTCGGCGGCGGTGAGCGCGGCCAGCGTCAGCACCCCGAGCGAGGGCGAGCAGTCGAGCAGGACGACGTCGTAGGCGCCGACGACCGGCTCGAGCGCGGTGCGCAGCACGTACTCGCGGCCGGGACGCGACAGCAGCTGCGACTCGGTGCCGGCGAGGTCGATGGTGGCCGGCAGCAGGTCGACGCCGTCGCCGACCTCGGTGAGCACGTCGGCGGCGGCGAGGCTGCCCACGAGCACCTCGTGCATCCCGGCCTCGACGACGTCGGGGTCGATGCCCAGGCTGAAGGTCAGGCACGCCTGCGCGTCGAGGTCGACGAGCAGCACGCGGTGGCCGCGCTCGGCCAGGGCCGCCCCGATCGACGCGACCGACGTGGTCTTGGCGACGCCGCCCTTCTGGTTGGCGACGGCCAGGACGACGCTCACGCCGTCATCATGCCCCGTCCGGGTGACGGCCCGACGAGCCGGTCACCCGGACGGACGCCCCGGGTGCGAGAATCCCCGGCGTGGAGCTGATCGCCGAGCTCGGGTCCGGCCCCCGCGAGGTCAGCCGCGCCCGCAGGGCGCTGGCCCGTGCCCTCACCGGGTGGGGGTGGACCGGCGACGCCGTGGACGTCGCGGTGCTGCTCACCAGCGAGCTCGTGACGAACGCGATCCGGCACGGCGCCGCGCCGGTGCGGCTGTCGGCGGGGCTGCTCCACCTCGCCGTGCTGCGGGTCGAGGTGCACGACAGCACCGTCCCGTCCGCCGACCCGGACGACCTCGCCGTGCGGCACGCGGCCGACGACGACGAGGGCGGCCGCGGGCTGCAGCTGGTCGACGTGCTCGCCGACACCTGGGGCTGGCGTCCGGCCGGCGCCGGAGGCAAGCGGGTGTGGTTCGAGCTCGGCGCGCGGCACGGCTGACCGCCTCCGCTCACGCCTGCTCGACGAAGGCCTTCACCGCGTCGGCCACCAGCTGCACCGCGATCGCCGACAGCAGCAGGCCGGCGATCCGGGTGACGAGCAGCACGCCGCTCTCGCCGAGCAACCGGTGGATCTGCCCGGCGAACCGCATCGCCAGGAAGAGCGCCACGTGCACCAGCACGATGCCGACGGCGATCGCCACGACGTCCGGCGCACCCTCGGCCTGCTGGACGAACACCATCGTCGCGACGATCGCGCCCGGCCCGGCCAGCAGCGGGGTACCCAGCGGCACCAGCGCGACGTTGACGTCCGCCGTCGCCGAGGGGTCGTCGGCCTTGCCGGTGAGCAGCTCGAGCGCCACCAGCAGCAGGAGCAGCCCGCCCGCCGCCTGGAGCGCGGGCAGCGAGATGTGCAGGTACGACAGGATCCCCTGCCCGAAGATCGCGAACAGCACGATCACCAGCAGCGCCACCAGCACGGCCTGCCGCGCGGCCCGTGAGCGCGCCGGGCCGTCCATCTTCGAGGTGAGGCCGAGGAAGATCGGCACGGTCCCCGGCGGGTCCATGATCACGAACAGCGTCACGAAGGTGGCGCCCAGCAGCTGCAGGTTCACCACCGCCTCCACGCTCACGGGAGCAGCACCTCCAGCCGTCCGGCCGCCTCGATCCGCTCCAGCTGGTCGGGACGGGTCACGTTCTCTCCCAACCGGTTCTGCTTTCCGGCACCGTGGTAGTCGCTCGAGCCGGTGACGATCAGGTCGTGCGCGGCGGCGATCTCGCGCAGTCGCCGGCGGGCGTCGTCGTCGTGGTCGCGGTGGTCGACCTCCAGCCCCATCAGCCCCACCTCGATCAGCTCCTCGACGGTCTCGTCGTCGAGCACCCGCCCGCGGGTGTGCGCGAACGGGTGGGCCAGCACGGGGACGCCGCCGGCCTCCCGCACCAGTCGCACGGCGTCGGCGGGGTCGGGCGCGTAGTGCGCCACGTGGTAGCCCGAGGACCTGTGCAACGCGGTCGCGAACGCCGCGTCGCGGTCGGCGAACGAGCCGCCGGCGACGAGCGCGTCGGCAAGGTGCGGCCGGCCGATCGTGGCGCCGTCCTCGACCTGCTCCAGGACGTCGTCCCAGGTGATCGGGTAGTCGCGTCCGAGCCGCTCGGTCATCCTCCGCGCCCGGGTCTCGCGCGAGCCGCGCGAGCGCTCCATCTCGGCGCGCAGACCGGGCGAGGCGGGATCGAGCAGGTAGCCGAGCAGGTGCACGCTCGTGCCCCAGCGGGCGCAGGAGATCTCGACCCCGCGCACGAGGGCCACGCCGTGCTCGGTCGCCGCGGCCGCGGCGTCGTCCCAGCCCGCGGTGCTGTCGTGGTCGGTGAGCGCCACGACGTCGAGCCCGGCCGCCGCCGCCTCCGCGACCACCGCGGCCGGCGGCTGCGTGCCGTCGGACACCGTGGAGTGGGTGTGGAGGTCGATGAGCACGCGCTCAGGGTAGGGGTGCGCTCAGGGCGTGGGCTCGGGCGGCTCGGGCGCGGCACCCGGCGGCTCGGTGGGCTCGACCGGCGGCTCGGTGGTCGACGGCGCCGTGGGGTGCGAGGTCGGCGAGGCGGTGGTCGGCGGCGCCGTCGGGTGCGAGGTCGGCGGGGCGTGTGGTCGGCGGCGCGGTGGGAGTGCCCGGTGCGCTCGGCGCGGGCACGACGGGCGCGGGTCCGATCGTGCCGTCCTGGCCCGGGACGGCGACGGCACGGTCGCGGTACGAGGTGCCCCAGGTGATCACCGCGTCCGCGTACTCGTCGGAACCGTTGTAGCGCAGCACCGCGGCCCGCATCTGCTCCGGGTCGGCCATGGTGCCGCCGCCGCGGCAGAGGTAGACGCCGGCGGTGGCTGCCGCGTCGTCCACGTCGTGCGGGTCGGCCGTGCCGTCGCGGTCGGCGTCGGTGCCCACCCCGCGCCAGGTCCCCGGCAGGAACTGCATCGGGCCCACCGCGCGGTCGAACGCGGCGTCGCCGTCCATCACCCCGCGGTCGGTGTCGGTGATGACCATCGTCCCGGCGAGGCTGCCGTCGAGCAGCGGCCCGAGCACCTCGCCGCGGGTTCGGCCGTCGCGGTCCACGCGTCCGCCGCTCGCGTGGCCCGACTCGACCTTCCCGATGCCTGCCAGCAGCCACCACGGCATCGCGCAGCCGGGACGGGTGCGGGCCAGCAGCACGTCGGCGGAGTGGTAGGCGGCGAGCACCCGGTCGGGCACGCCGAGCGGGCCGGTGCTTCCCGGAGGCCCCGTGAGCCCGGGCGGCAGGACCGAGGCGGCGGTCGGGGCGGACGTGAGCCCCTCGACCGATCCCGGCGCCGCGACCCGCGACGACCGGCTCGTGTCGTCGGGCTCGGCCCGCACCCGCAGCACCACGTCGGCCGCGGTGAGGGCGCGGATCGTGGGGGCGTCGGCACCTGCGCGGGTGTGCCCGGCCGGGGCGCCCGTGGGTCCGAGAACGGGCACGCCGACGGCGCCGAGCACGACGACGCCCAGCACGCAGCCTGCCGTCAGACGGCCCCACCCCGGTGCACGCACCTCGTCAGCCTCGGGCCGCCGGCTGTCGTGCTTGACCGGTTCGGCGGCCGCTCCCCCGCCCGCCCGGACGGGTCACGGTCAGGTGGGCGTCCTCACCCGACCGGCGCAGGTAGCCTCGCCGAGTGCACCGCATCTTCACCACCAAGGTCGCCGACGTGTACCCGCACTACGTCACCAAGGCCGAGCGCAAGGGCCGTACGCGTGAGGAGGTCGACGAGGTGATCGCCTGGCTCACCGGCTTCGACGACGCCGAGCTGCGCGCCCACCTGGAGGCGGGCACGACCTTCGAGGACTTCTTCGCAGCCGCCGAGCTCAACCCGCGCGCGTCGTCGATCACGGGCAGCGTCTGCGGCGTCAAGGTGCAGGAGGTCGAGGACCCGCTGATGCAGAAGATCCGCTACCTCGACAAGCTCGTCGACGAGCTCGCCAAGGGCCGTCCGATGGCCAAGGTGCTCCGCGCCTGACCCTGCTCCCGGCCGGCTCAGGCCCCGGTCGGCTCCGGACGGCCGGGCTGGTCGCCACCGCGGGCGTCGAGGTAGCTCTGCTTCGGGACCATCACCGCGCGGGTGAACACGCAGACGAGCGTGCCGTCCTGGTTGTAGCCGCGCGTCTCGACCGTCACCACGCCGCGGTCGTCCTTGGAGGTCGACGCCCTCTTGTCCAGCACGGTGGTCTCGCCGTAGATCGTGTCGCCGTGGAACGTCGGGGCCACGTGCTTGAGGCTCTTCACCTCGAGGTTGGCGATCGCCTTGCCGGACACGTCGGGGACGCTCATGCCGAGCAGCAGCGAGTACACGTAGTTGCCCACCACCACGTTCTTCCCCTGCACGGTCGTGCTCGCGTAGTTCGCGTCCAGGTGCAGCGGGTGGTGGTTCATCGTCAGCAGGCAGAACAGGTGGTCGTCGTACTCGGTGACGGTCTTGCCGGGCCAGTGCTCGTACACCGCGCCGACCTCGAACTCCTCGAAGGTGCGTCCGAACTGCATGCGCCACATCCTGCCCGCGGCGGGCGGCCCGGGGTACGGCCGGGACGAGTGGGCTCGGTCACGTGCGCCGCGCCGTGCGAGGATGCCCGGCATGTCCGAGCACGTCGACACGCCCGAGACCACCCCCGCCGACCTGGCGGCCGACGAGCAGCCGCTCGAGGAGCGGGTGAGCAACCGCAGCCAGCGACCGACGTCCGAGGCGTTCAAGGCGTTCATCGCCGACCGCTGGGGCCCGCGTCCCGACACCCTCCCCGAGCGGGCGGAGGTCGCGCCGTTCGCGGCGGCCCGGCGCGAGGCCGTGAGCGAGAGGTTCCCCGGCGACCGGCTGGTGCTGCCGGCCGGCGGGCTGAAGGTGCGCTCGAACGACAGCGACTTCCGGTTCCGGCCGCACTCGGCGTTCGCCCACCTCACCGGCCTCGGCACCGACCGCGAGCCCGACGCCGTGCTGGTGCTGCACCCGCGCACCGCCGAGGACGGCTCCCCCGACGGCCACGACGCCGTCCTGTACTTCCGGCCGCGGGCCGAGCGCGACACCGAGGAGTTCTACGCCGACGCGCGGTACGGCGAGCTCTGGGTGGGCGTGCGGCCGTCGCTGGAGGAGGTGGAGGCCGAGCTCGGCCTGGCCACCGCCCACATCGACGAGCTGGGCGACGCGCTGCGCAAGGACGTCGGGGCCGACGGCGTCCGGGTGCGGGTGGTGCCCGGTGCCGACGCCCAGGTCGAGGCCGAGGTGGCCGAGGCGCGTGCGTCCACGGGCCTGACCGACGCCGAGTACACCGAGATCGACGACGCCCTGGCCGAGGCGCTGTCCGAGCTGCGGCTGGTCAAGGACGCCTGGGAGATCGAGCAGATGCGCGCCGCGGTGGCCGCGAGCGCCGCCGGGTTCGAGGACATCGTCCGCGCGCTGCCGGACGCCGTGGCGCACCACCGCGGCGAGCGCGTCGTCGAGACCGCGTTCAACCTCAGCGCCCGGCGCGAGGGCAACGGCCCGGGCTACGACACGATCGCCGCGTCGGGCGACCACGCGAACACGCTGCACTGGATCCGCAACGACGGCGAGGTGCACGAGGGCGACCTGATCCTCGTCGACGCCGGGGTCGAGGTCGACTCGCTCTACACCGCCGACGTCACCCGCACCCTGCCCGTCGACGGCACCTTCACCGACGCCCAGCGCCAGGTGTACGACGCCGTCTGCGAGGCGGCCGACGCCGCGTTCGCGGTCGCGAGGCCGGGGACGCGGTTCCGCGACCTGCACGGCGCCGCGATGCAGGTCATCGCCGCCCGGCTCGCGGAGTGGGGCCTGCTGCCGGTGAGCGCCGAGGAGTCGCTCGACCCCGAGGAGGGCGGCTACCACCGGCGCTGGATGGTGCACGGCACGTCGCACCACCTCGGCATCGACGTCCACGACTGCGCGCAGGCGCGTCGGGAGATGTACCTCGACGCCGAGCTCGAACCGGGGATGGTCTTCACGATCGAGCCGGGCCTGTACTTCCGCGCCGACGACCTGGCCGTGCCCGAGCACCTGCGTGGCATCGGCGTGCGGATCGAGGACGACGTCCTGGTCACCGCGGACGGCTGCGAGAACCTCTCTGGCATGCTGCCCCGGTCGTCGGGGGACGTCGAGGCGTGGATGGCCGACCTGCGGGACGGACGCCGAGACGGCTGAGCCCAGGCTGAGGAGCAGGTGATGAGCCAGCAGGACGCGCTGGTCGCTGCGCGCGTGCGCGCGCGCCGGCGCAGCACCGGGATCGCGATGGGCTTCGGCCTGCTCCTGTGCCTGGCCGGTGCGCTCTGGGCGTTCAACACCCTCGGCGAGGTGGGCGACCGGGCCGCGGTCGAACTGGTGCCCGAGACCACGCTGCCGTCGATCCCCGACCCGGCGGCCACCCCTGTCGACGGCACGACGCCGCCCCCGGCGGAGGGCACCACCGCCCCGCCGGAGCCGGCCGTCCCGATCACGAGGTTCGTCTCGCCGTCGGGCAACATCGCCTGCATCATCAGCGAGCAGTTCGCGCGCTGCGACGTCGCGGAGAAGTCCTGGGACGCCGGCCCACCCCCGGCCGCGTGCACCAGCACCTACGGCCAGGGCGTCGTGGTCTCCGTGGACGGCCCGGCGGTCGTCTGCGCCAAGGACTCGCTCGTCGGCGCCGGTGGCGGCACGCTCGCGTACGGCCGCGACGTCACCGTCGGCGACTACACCTGCGCCTCCAGCGAGGCGGGCATGCGCTGCGCCCAGGCGAGCACCGGCTTCGGCTTCTCGGTCTCGCGCCGGGCGTACACCTTCTTCTAGGCCCTTTCGGGGCGAACTGCGCACCGAGACGTCAACCCGGGGGCCTCTCGCGCCGATGGGCCACCATGAGGACCTCCCGCCCGGGGCTGAGCTCGGGGACCCGGCTGTTCGCCACGTACGCCGTGGCGAGCCTGGTTCCCGTCCTGGCGCTGGGCGCGGTGCTGGCCCACGGCAACCGGCAGGACGGCGTCCAGCGGGGCCTGGAGTCCGCCCGCGCGCAGGCTGCCGTCATCGAGGAGATGGCCATCGCCCCCGCCCTGTCCGGGGAGCTGCTCGACGGTGCCGGCCTGAGCGCCGCCGAGGAGCAGCGGATGCAGAACGCCACCGACCTGGCGATCTTCCGCGGGTCTGTCGTGCGGCTGCGGCTGCGCGCTTTCGACGGCGCCGTCGTCTTCTCCGACGACAGCTCGGTGCGCGGCGTGCTGCCGGCGGACGACCCCGACTTCGTCGCCGCCACCGAGGGCTCGACCCGGCTGGCGGTGCTCGACGGTACGGGCACCAGCAGCATCCGGGTGGTGCAGCCGGTGATCGCCGGGGCTTCGGGCCGCGCCGTCGGCGTGCTGGAGCTGGAGCTGCCGTACGACGCGATCGCCGAGGAGGTGGCCGCCGCCACGACCCGCACCTTCCAGCGGCTCGGCGTCGGGCTGGGCGCGCTGTACGTCGTGCTCGCCCTGATCTCCTGGTCCACCACCCGGCGGCTGCGGGCCGACGCCGCGCAGGCGGCGCACGACGCCGTCCACGACCCGCTCACCGGGCTGGGCAACCGCGAGCTGTTCCGGCACCGCGTGGAGGCCGCCACCCGCGCCGACGAGCAGCTCGCGGTCGTGCTGGTCGACCTGGACCGGTTCAAGCAGGTCAACGACACCCTCGGCCACCACGCCGGCGACGAGCTGCTGCGGACCGTGGCGCGCCGGCTCACCGACACCTTGCGCACCGACGACGTCGTCACCCGCCTCGGCGGCGACGAGTTCGGCCTCGTGCTGCCGGGCATCGCCAGCACCGAGGAGGTGCTCTCGCTGCTCGTGCGGGTCAGCCTCGCGCTCGGCGAGAGCGTCGAGCTGGACGGCGTGCCGGTCGCCGTCGAGGCCAGCTTCGGCGTGGCCCTGCACCCGCGGCACGGCCACGACACCGAGTCGCTGCTGCGCTCCGCCGACGCCGCGATGTACCAGGGCAAGCGCGGCACGAGCAGCATCGTCGTCTACGACCCGCGGCTCGAGTCCGCCCCGGCCGGTGCCCTGGCCGTGCAGGCCGAGCTGCGCCGGGCCCTCGACCACGACGAGCTGGTGCTCCACTACCAGCCGGTCGTCGACCTCGTCACCGGCTCGGTGACCCGGCTCGAGGCGCTCGTTCGGTGGCAGCACCCGGAGCGCGGTCTCGTGCCACCCGCCGACTTCGTCCCGGCCGTGGAGCAGTCGAGCCTGGTCCAGCCCTTCACCCGCTGGGTCCTGGCGCGTGCGCTCGAGGACTGCGCCACGTGGACGGCCGCCGGCGCACCGTGGGAGGTGTCGGTCAACGTCTCCGTGCGCAACCTCGACGACGCCTTCCCCGAGGAGGTGCTCAGCCGCCTCGACGCCAGCGGGGTGACCCGCTCGCGGCTGCACCTCGAGGTCACCGAGACCGCCCTCGGGATCGACCCCGTCGGCGCCGGGACGGTGCTCGACCGGCTCGCCGGCTACGGCGTGCGCTCGGCCCTGGACGACTTCGGCGTCGGCTACGCGAGCCTGGCGCACCTTCGCACCCTGGCCGTCGACGAGGTGAAGATCGACCGCGGCTTCGTCGCCGGCGTCGAGGTGAACGAGGCCGACCGCGAGGTGGTCCGCTCGCTGGTCGCCCTCGCCCACGGCCTCGGGCTCACCGTCACCGCCGAGGGCGTCGAGACGGCCGAGGCCGCCGACTGGCTCACCAGCATCGGGTGCGACGCCGCGCAGGGCTACTGGTACGCCCGCCCCTGCCCCTGGGAAGAGCTGCTCGACCACCCCATCCTCGGACCCCGCTCCCGCGCCTCGTCGGAGGTCATGCCGTGAACCGTCCCGTCCTCCTCGCCGTGACCGCCACCGTCACCGTGGCCCTGGCCGCCTGCGGCCCCACCGGGGCCGAGCCGGGGGACGCCGCGGCACCGGCGGCCACGGTCGACGCCGGGCTGCACGCCCTGCTGCCCGACGACGTCCGCGAGGCCGGGGTGCTGCACGTGGCCACCGACGCCTCCTACGCGCCCGCGTCGTTCTTCGCCCCGGACGGCCGTACCGTCACCGGCTTCGAGCCCGACCTCGCCGCGGTGATGGGCGAGCTGCTGGGGGTCGAGATCGAGATGGTGGTCACCGACTTCGACACCATCCTCGACGACGTCGAGGCGCACGAGTTCGACATCGCCATCGCGGCGATCACGGACACCAAGGAGCGCCAGGAGACCGTCGACTTCGTCAACTACTTCTCCGCCGGCACCTCCATCGTGGTGCAGCGCGGCAACCCGGCCGGCATCAGCGACCTCGACGACCTGTGCGGGCAGGTGGTCGCCGTCGAGGAGGGCACCGTGCAGGTCGACCTGCTCGAGCGGACCCAGGCCAGCTGCCCGGCGGGCACCCCCGTCGACGTCAAGCGCTACGACACCAACGACGACGCGCTGGTGGAGGTCCGCACGGGGCGGGCGGCCGCGGTGCTGAACGACTACCCGCCGGCGGCGTACCTCTCGACGGCGCAGCGGACGCAGGCCGACTACCAGCTGGCCTCCGACGTCCAGTACGAGCCGGGCCTCTACGGCATCGCCGTCGCCCCGGACCGCGAGCAGCTGCGGGACGCCCTGCAGGCGACGCTGGAGACGATGGTCGAGTCGGGCGCCTACGAGAAGGTGCTCGAGGAGTGGGACGTCGTCGACGGCGCCGTCCGGACCGTGTCGGTGAACGCGGGCGCCCGCTCGGACCACTGATGCCGTTCTGCCGCAGCCGCTCTCAGTAGACGAACAGCGGGAGCCACTGCCGGTTGTGCGCGTGTATGAGCACGAGGAACAGGACCAGGTCGAACAGCAGGTGCACGCACACGATGTAGGTGAGCGACCTGGTGAGCCGGAAGATCCAGCCCTGCACCAGCGCGAACGGGTAGATCAGCAGCGGCCCCCAGGCGTGGAACCCGAGCTCCCACAGGAACGAGGTGAACAGCACCGCCTGCACGAGGTTCGCCAGCCAGTCCGGGTAGTGGCGTCGCAGCAGCGCGAAGCAGGTGCAGATGAAGAACAGCTCGTCCCAGATGCCGAGGGCGTTGGTGCCGACGAACAACCGTCCGATCGTGCTGGGATCCGATGCGGCGGGCCAGTTCTCGTAGACGCCGCTGTTGATCATGTACGGCGGGAGGATGAGCCAGCCCAGCACGACGACGGCGACGAGGTACCAGCGCTCGGGCACCGACCACGGGTGGCCACGCCGGATCGGGAACCGGATGGCGTGGTCGCCGTAGACGTACCGGGAGACGAGGTACGGGACGGCGACGGCCACGGTGAGCGCGAGGCCCATCTCCGTCATGTGGCCGACGCTGATGTCGGTGTTGACCTGCGTGAGGCTGACCGCGACGAGCCCGAACGCGATGAGCACCAGGTCCTTGGCGAGGCGGCGGTCGATCGCCGCGGCGGTCCCCACGGCCGCCGCGAGCACCACGTAGCCGCCCGGCCGCCAGTGCAGCCCGAACAGCGACAGGCCGGAGGCGGCGATCAGCACGGCGGGCACGAGCCGCCAGGACAGCGCCGGCGGCGCGTCGACGTCTGGTCCGGCATCGGTGTCGGTCGCCACCTCACGAACCGTACCGGGAGCGGCCCGGTGGCACGATGAGCCGGTGATCACCGAGGTGCCCGGCGTCCGGGTCGGCCACGCGCAGCGCACCGGCGGCGGCTGGCTCACGGGCGTGACCGTGGTCGTGCCGCCGCCGGGGACGGTCGGCGCGGTCGACGTGCGGGGCGGCGGGCCGGGGACCCACGAGACCGACGCCCTGGCCCCCGGCACCCTGGTCGACACGGTCGACGCCGTGGTCCTGTGCGGCGGGTCGGCGTACGGGCTGGTGGCCGCGCACGGCGTGCAGCGGTGGTGCGAGGAGCAGGGGCTCGGCTTCCCGGTCGGCGTGCGCGACGACGGGCTGCCCGTCGTGGTGCCGATCGTCCCCGCGGCGTGCGTCTTCGACCTCGGGCGCGGAGGCGACTGGGACGCGCGGCCGGACGCCGAGATGGGCTATGCCGCAGCTGCTTCGGCTGTCTCGGGCGCGCTCCCGCGCGGGGCGGTCGGTGCCGGGACGGGCGCGCGGACGGCACGCGGGACGGCGCCCGGAGGGGTCGGCAACGGGCTCGTGCGGCTGCCGGGTGGCGTGGTCGTGGGTGCGCTGGCCGTGGTGAACGCCGCGGGGGTGGTCGGTGGTGGCCCTGCTCCTGCCGGAGGCGACGCGGCACTGAACACGACGCTGGCGGTGGTCGTGACGAACGCGCGGCTCGACGTCGCCGAGGCGACCCGGGCCGCCGGCGCCGGCCACGACGGGCTCGCGCGATCGATCGACCCGGTGCACACGCTGAGCGACGGCGACACCGTCTTCGTCCTCGCGACCGGCGAGATCGACTCCGCCGCAACGGCCCCCGAGGTCGAGACGGGCTGGCCGGGCGCGCAGCGGGTGATGGGCGTCGCGACCGTGCAGGCGGCCGCCGCCGAGGCGGTGCGGCTGGCGGTGCTGGACGCGGTGCGCGTCAGCGACTGACCCGCAGCTCGCCGCCCTCGTCCTCGGTGGGCACCTCGAGCATCCCGGCCAGGTGCCGAACCGCCGCGGCGTCGAGATCGTGGCTGTGGCGGTCGCTCCCCCGTTGCGCGGCGCGCGCGATCGCCGTGTCGACGGGTACCGGCAGGTAGTGGACGACCGTCGCGTGCCCCTCCGCGCCCGCCCGGTCGCGCCAGTGGTCGCGCCGCTGCCGGCTCCACTGGTTCCAGTCGAGGACGACGTCTGTCCCGGTGGCCAGGACCTGGCACGCGAGGTCCCAGATCAGGTGCTGGCACCGCCGAGCCTGCTCGGGGTAGGTGGGGTGGTCGTAGGCGGTGCCGAACAGACGCAGCACCCACTCGTCGAGGGTGAAGCGGACAGCCGGAACCTCCTGCTCCAGCCGCCGGGCGTGCGTCGTCTTCCCGGCGGCATTCAGCCCGACCAGCAGGTGCACCGTCGCCACCGCTCCATCATCCCCCAACGGCGCCGGGCCCACATCTGACCGCAAACGACTGTCAGTGGTGGCATCTAGCCTTTTTCCATGAGGTCGGGGGACAACGCGGAGGCGCAGGGCGCGGCGCTGGTCGCCGGTCTGCGGGCGCACTCGTCGGCCGGCTTCGCGCACCAGGCCGAGCACTTGCGGCGGGTGTGGGCGATCACCCGCCACGTGCACGCCCAGGAGGGCTGGCGGGTCGGGGAGGGGTCGCGGGCCGATGCGCTGGGGTGCGGGCGGATCACTGAGCACGACCTCGACGTGCAGGCAGCCTCGGAGGTCGCGGCTGCGACGGGCCTGAGCACCTACTGGGCGGAGCAGGACGTCGTGCTGGCCAGGGCCCTGTGCACCAGGCTGCCCGCGACCCTGGGCGCGATGGAGGCCGGGCGGATCGACCTCGCCCGCGCGCGAACCATGGCCGAGCACACCTCCGACCTCACACCGAAGCTGGCACGCAAGGTCGAGGCCATGGTCCTGGACGGGCTGCCGGCGCCGGTGCTGGAGGGCACCGGCACCGTCGGCCCGTGGGACGGACCGACCCCGGAGAGGTTCACCCGCCGGGTCACCACCGCCGTCGCGGGCGTCCGCACCGACCACGAGGAGGAGGTCAGGAAGGACGTCCGGGAGCAGACCGGCATCCGCACCTGGGTCCACCAGGAGAACCCCGCTCTGGCCACCCTGACCGTCACCGGCCCCACCGAGCTGGTCCTCACGCTGGCCGGCACCTGCCGGGCCCGCGTCCGCAGCCTGACCCGCGACGAGCTGGCCGGCAGAACCCGCGGCATGGCCGAGCTCGACCTGCTCCACGACGCCGTCTGCGGCGACGGCGACGCAGCAAGCGGCGGTGTGCAGCGCGAGCTCGGGCTGGTGATGACCGCCGACACCTTCTTCGACGACGGCCCCACCCATGACGCCGCCGGTGAGGTCCGCGGCAACGGCGTCCCCGTCCCGGTCACGGCCGGCGTCGCCCGCGTCGTCGCCGGCCAGGCGCTCGACCGTGGCGCGTCGACCTGCGTGCTCCTCACCGATCGCGACGGGTACCTCACCCGGCTGCTGCGCATCGGCCGCGCTCCTGAGACCGGCTGGACCCGAGCGTCTCTCGTCGCCGCCACCCGGCACGCGATCGCGAAGCAGCCCGAGCCGCGGCACCAGACCGACGCCTACACACCAACGGTCGAGATCGCCGACTTCGTCCGAGCCCGCGACCCCGTCTGCACCTTCCCCGGCTGCGCCGTCCCCGCCTCACGCTGCGACCTCGACCACACCATCCCCCACCCCAGCGGACCCACCACCGTCCAGAACCTCTCGCCCAGATCGCGCCGGTGCCACCGCTACAAGACCGCCGCCCTCTGGCACTGCCGCACGCTCACCACCGGACTCCGGCGCCGTCATCGCCCACGAGTGGACCAGCCCCCTCGGCACCCGCCAGGTCGTCGAGGTCGAACCCCTGCCTGGCTGAGACACCGCGCCGCGCCGCCGCTCAGTGGTGGCCGGTGCGCCCGAGCGTCTCGACGGGGGTCGCACCGGGGCGGGTCCACTGCGGCACAGGACGGCCTGTCTCGCCCCAGGTGGGGTTGCCGTCCGCGTCGGCACGCCAGTACCAGCACCCCTCACGCCCCTCGGGCCAGCCGTCCGGGTTGTCCTCCCACGCCTCGCGGCGTCCGTAGGGCGTCAGGTCGAGCAGCGCGAAGTGCGGGCTCGTCACCTCGTTGCCGCGACCGGTGTTCTCGTAGGTGAGGAACACGCGGTCGCCGTCGCGCAGGAACACCACGACCCGGCCCATCTCGCCGCCGACCGGCTCGTCGAGCCCGCGCACGGAGTACCAGGGCTGGGTGTAGCCCATGAAGTCGACGAAGGCGGCCACCTCGGGCCACGCACCGGTGGTGAGGATCGCGAACGAGACACCGCGGGCGTTGAGGTAGACCCCGTCCCGCAGGTGCCACGCCGTCCAGGTGCAGCCCTCGCACTGGCCCTGCGGCGGGGCGCCGTCGTGCCACATGTGCGTGTAGACCACGAGCTCGTCGCGCCCCTCGAACAGGTCGAGGAACGGGACGGGGCCGGCGGGTCCGACCACCTGCACGGTCCCGTCGATCTCGACCATCGGCAGCCTGCGGCGTGCGGCGGCGATGGCGTCGCCCGCACGGGTGTGGGCCTTCTCCTGCACCAGCAGCTCGTCGCGCGCGGCCTGCCAGGTGGCGCGGTCGACGACGGGCGGACGTCCGGGTGCCGTGGTGCTGAGCTCGTGCGGCGTCGTGGTCATGGTTCCTCCGTGGGTGTCGGCTACAGGTCAGACCCCCGGCCGAGGCGGAACTGATCGGTGCTCAGGCCTGCTGCAGGCAGAACTCGTTGCCCTGCGGGTCCTGCAGGACGACGAGGTCCTGTCCCGGCTGATCGGGGAGCACCCTCGCCCCGAGCGCGACCAGCCGACGGGCGGTCCGTCAGGACCAGGGCGGGCCGTCGAGCGCGGCGAGCTCGATCTCCTCGTCGAGGACGCCGGCGGTGGCGTGCAGCACCACGTCGCCGGCGAGGTGGACCTCGCTGACCAGACCGGTGTCGACGTCGGAGACCGTCCAGGTCTCGTCGAGCAGCTCGCCGTCGGGCGCGTCGTGCCGGACGGCGCCGACCCGGGCGACCCGCAGCCGCACCCGCAGGCCGGCGTGGGCGTCGGGGCCGAACCGCAGCACCTCGAGGTCGGCGTCGGCCGCGGCCCCACCAGGCGGCGAGACCGACCGCAGCAGCGCCACCACCGACCCGGGCGAGCCGGTGAGCACGCCGGTGGCCGCGGTCGTCCGCTCCGCGCCGGGGTCGTCGGCGGGCGCCCACACCAGGACAGGTGCGCCGTCGTCCAGCCGGAGCCCACCACCGCGCACCTGCCGTCCACCCTCACCGGTCACCACGAACCGGACGGCGCGAAAAGCGCTGTCGCAGGCCAGGTCCAGCGTGGCGGAGACGTAACGCCAACCGGCCGGTCCCGGGGCGCAGGAGAACGCCTCGGGCCGGCCGGCCAGGTGGTAGGTGCCGCGGGGCACAGGATCAGTACGCGATCAGTACCGGTAGTGCTCCGGCTTGTACGGACCCGCGACGTCGACGCCGAGGTACTCCGCCTGCTCCTTGGTGAGCTCGGTCAGCCGCGCACCGAGGGCGTCGAGGTGCAGCCGCGCCACCTTCTCGTCCAGGTGCTTGGGCAGCGTGTAGACCTGGTTCTCGTACTCGCCCGGCTTCGTCCAGATCTCGATCTGGGCGATGGTCTGGTTCGAGAACGAGTTGCTCATCACGAACGACGGGTGACCGGTGGCGTTGCCGAGGTTCAGCAGCCGCCCCTCGGACAGCACGATGATCGACTTCTCGGCGGCCTCGTCCGAGGCCGGGAAGGTCCACTCGTGGACCTGCGGCTTGATCTCGGTCTTGGTGACGCCGGGCAGCTTGGCCAGGCCCGCCATGTCGATCTCGTTGTCGAAGTGGCCGATGTTGCCGACGATCGCCTTGTTCTTCATCTTCGCCATGTCGTCGGCGGTGACGACGTCGTAGCACCCGGTGGTGGTGATGAAGATGTCGGCGGTCTCGACGACGTCCTCGAGCCGGGCCACCTGGTAGCCCTCCATGGCGGCCTGCAGCGCGCAGATCGGGTCGACCTCGGTGACGATGACGCGGGCGCCCTGGCCACGCAGCGACTCCGCGGACCCCTTGCCGACGTCGCCGTAGCCGCACACGACCGCGACCTTGCCGCCGATGAGGACGTCGGTGGCGCGGTTGAGGCCGTCGATGAGCGAGTGCCGGCAGCCGTACTTGTTGTCGAACTTCGACTTGGTCACCGAGTCGTTGACGTTGATCGCCGGGAACAGCAGGTCGCCCGCGGCGGCGAACTGGTACAGCCGGTGCACGCCGGTGGTGGTCTCCTCGGTGACGCCCTTGATGCCGGCCGCCATCTTCTGGAACCGGTCGGGCGAGGAGGCGAGCGAGGCGCGCAGGACGTCGAGGATGACGCCGTACTCCTCGGAGTCGGTCTCGGCGGTGGACGGCACGGCGCCGGCGATCTCGAACTCGCGGCCCTTGTGCACCAGCAGCGTGGCGTCGCCGCCGTCGTCGAGGATCATGTTCGGGCCGTCGTGACCGGGCCAGGTGAGGATCTGCTCGGTGCACCACCAGTACTCCGGCAGCGTCTCGCCCTTCCAGGCGAAGACGGGCACGCCGGCCGGCGCCTGGGGGGTGCCGGTGCCCACCACGACGGCGGCCGCGGCCTCGTCCTGGGTGGAGAAGATGTTGCAGGACGCCCAGCGGACCTCGGCGCCGAGCGCGACGAGCGTCTCGATCAGCACGGCGGTCTGGACGGTCATGTGCAGGGAACCGGCGATCCGGGCCCCCTTCAGCGGCTGCGCCTCGGCGTACTCGGCGCGCAGGGCCATCAGGCCCGGCATCTCGTGCTCGGCCAGACGGATCTGGTGGCGGCCGGACTCGGCCAGCGTCAGGTCGCGGACCTTGTGGTCGTTCTCGGTCAGGGTGCTCACAGCAGTACTCCCGGAAGGGTCGACGAAGTGGACGACCCGGCGCGGCCCCTCTGGGCCAGCGGCATCACCGAACGCCGGAACGACCGACATCCTACCGCCGTCGGTGGGACCCTCGGCGCGGGCCGCCGCGCAGAGGGTCGGCGACCTGCAGGACCGGGCCGCCGACGACGCGAGCCTCGGGGCGGACGGCTCGCCGGTGACGATCCGGCGCTGCGTCACCCCCTGACGGCTGTCAGTCCCCGGGCGTAGCGTGCCGGGCCATGGAGAACGCACCTGCACCCAGCCGTGGACGTCCCACCATGCCCGAGGGCTACGGCCTGCCCACCTCGAGCACGGGCCTGCTCGCGTGGTCGGCCGTGGAGGAGCGCCTGACCGCCTCGCTCCACTACTGGCTCAGCACCGTCCGCCCCGACGGCACACCGCACTCGGTGCCGCGCTGGGGCATCTGGTTGGACGGCCGGTTCTGGTACGACGGCGCACCCACCACCCGGCACGCGCTGAACCTGCGCACCAACCCGGCGGTCACGCTCACGCTCGAGAGCGGCACCGAGGTGGTGATCGTCGAGGGCCTCAGCGAGCCCACCCGGGCCGACGCCGACGGGCTCGGCGCCCGGATCAGCGCGGCGTTCGCCAAGTACCACGACCAGGGCTACTCCCCCGGGCCGGACGCCTGGGCCGGCGAGGAGGGCGGCGGCCTGCGCGTCATCACGCCGAGGCGGGCGGTCGCCTGGTTCGCGTTCCCGAAGGACGCGACCCGTTTCACCTTCTGAGCCTCACTCCCGCAGGTCGGGCTCCAGGTAGATCACCCGGGCGATCGGCACGGCCTCGCGCACGCGCCGCTCCGCCCCGTCGATCGCGTCCGCCACCTGCGCCGCGGTCGCACCGGCGGGCACCGCGATCTTGGCGGCCACGAGCAGCTCCTCGGGGCCCAGGTGCAGCGTCTTCATGTGGATGATGCTGTCCACCCCGCCGCCGGGCAACGCCTTCTCGATCGCGCGGACGTTCTCGGGCGTCGCGCCCTCGCCGAGCAGCAGCGACTTCATCTCCACCGCCAGGATCGCGGCGATGACGATGAGGAGCACGCCGATGCAGGCGGTGCCGGCGGCGTCCCACAGGCCGTTGTCGGTGAGCAGGGTCAGGCTCACGCCGATCAGGGCCAGGACGAGGCCGACGAGCGCGCCGAGGTCCTCCAGCAGGATGACGGGGAGCTCGGGCTCCTTCGCGGTGCGGACGAAGCTCTTCCACGACTGCCCGCCGCGCACGTGGTTCGACTCGACGATCGCCGTGCGGAACGAGAAGGACTCCATCACGATCGCGGCGACCAGCACGACGACCGGCACCCAGTGCCAGGCCTCGATCGGGTGCGGGTCCTGGTACTTGTGCCAGGCCTCGTACAGCGCGAACAGGCCGCCGACGCTGAACAGCACGATCGAGACGATGAACGCGTAGACGTAGCGCTCCCGCCCGTACCCGAAGGGGTGCTCCGGCGTCGCCGCGCGCCGGGCCCTCTTGCCGCCCACGAGAAGGAGCACCTGGTTGCCCGAGTCGGCGACCGAGTGGATCGCCTCGGCCAGCATCGAGGACGACCCCGTCAGCACCCAGGCGACGAACTTGGTCACCGCGATCCCGAGATTGGCCACCAGGGCCGCCATGATCGCCTTCGTCCCACCACCGCTCGCCATGGCCGGAACCCTAGAGGGTGCCCCCGCGGGCCCGCCTCTCAGCGCAGCGAGTCGCGCAGCTCCGCCACGTGCGGCGACACGGCCGGGTCGAGCCCGGTGGCCAGCGCGAGGTACGTGGCCGCGAAGTCGATCCGGGCCACCACCCGGGCGAACCGCTGCATCGGCGTCTCGGCCGGACCGGCCGACCGCTGCCGGCCGTCGTCGGCGTAGAGGTCGTCGTCGCCCAGCTCGGTGTGCGCGCGCACGTCGCTGACCCGCACCCCCGACCGCTCGGCCAGGTCGCGGACCGCACCGAAGCCGATGCCGTCGCCGACGTCGAGCAGGAGCAGCCGCAGCCGGGTGGCGGCCGGGCCGTCGAGGAAGGGGTCGGCGAAGACCTCGTCGGCGGGGTCGGACGCGAACGGCCCGCCGAAGGTGGCCACGACGTCGCCCGCGTCGTCCGGCAGCATGCCGTGCACCGCGGGCACCCGGGCCGTGCGGGCCAGCACCGAGGCGGCGCGCCGTCCGGCGACACCCGCCAGCGGGCTGTCGCCGAGGATCACCGGCACCGAGCCGTCGACCTCGAGCGCGAGCGCCTTGGCCGGGTTGACGAAGGACTCCGAGGACGGGCGGCACGCCTCGGCCTCGGCGTCGAGCGCGTCGGCGAGAGCAGCGAGGTCGTGCTCGCCGCCGGAGGCGTCGTCGGGCAGCAGGCCGAGCCGGTCGCAGGCCAGCAGGGGCGGGGTGAGCAGCGACCACAGCGCGGTGCGCGAGGTGGGGGTGGTGGTGGCCGAGCGGTCCACCGGCAGCGGGACGTGCACGCCGCGGAACCGGCCGCTGACCTGCTCGAGCACCGACCCGGCCGCGCCGACGGTGAGGAGCTGGGCGCCGCGGCGACCGGCCTCGGTGGCCACGGCCACCGCGCCCTCGGCCCGGCCGGACAACGAGATGGCCACGACGACGTCCATCGACCCGACCCACGACGGCAGCCGCGACCCGGACAGCGCCATCACCGGGACGGGGCCGGCGCCGCCCACGACCGCGGCGAGCGCGTCACCGACCACCGCGGCGCCGCCGCGCGCGGCCACGACGACCGCGCGGGGGCGGGCCTTGTCGGACCAGCCGGGGGTGAGGGCCTCCTGGGTGAGGGCGAGGGCCTGACGCACCTGCGCCCCGGCGCCCGCGAGCGAGCGGAGCACGGAGCGGGGGTCGGCGGCCTCGAGGGCGGCGAGGTCGTCGAGGAGCTCCTCGTCGAGGGCCACGGTCAGGCGCCCGGAGTGCGTGCCTCGTCGACCAGGAGGACGGGGACGCCGTCGTCGACGCGGTAGGCGAGCCCGCACGCCGGGTCCTGGCAGACCAGCTCGGGGCCACCGTCGGGGCCGGTGCCGTCGGCGAGCTCGGAGCGGCACTGCGGGCAGCGGAGGATCTCGCGCAACCAGGGCTCGATCGCGGACGTCCCGGCCTGGGTCATGGACCCAGACTAGTCAGGCGGGCTTGCGGGTGCGGCCGAGCACGTCCTGGACGGACAGCGTCACGCCCTCGTGCTCCCAGCGCCGCGCCTCGCAGCCGCGGCAGGAGGTGAAGTCGACCGGGGTGCCGTCGGTGAGGCGCATCGCCAGCCGGGTCACCTGGTGCGAGCCGCAGGAGTGGCAGGTGCGCGCCTCGCGCACCTGGGTCAGCGAGCCGAGCGGGGCCATCGGAGCGGCGGCGCGGGTCCGGCGACGGGTGGCGGTGGCGGTGGCGGTCATCTGCGGTACACACCCTCTTCTGAGCCTTCACGAGCGGACGCAGACCTCATCGGCGATACGCGCAGATGGCTGAAGCGTCACCGATTCGCGGTAGGCCGAAAGGGTGCCCGCTCGGCGTGTCGTCGCTCGCTCGGCCTATCCACACCCCGATCCGGAACCTGCCACGTCACCGTCGGTGACGACCAGCCGGCGACAGACCGGACAGATCAGACCTGGGGGTCGCGCAGCACCCGCAGGTGACCCCGGCGACCGACCTCCACGGCCGGTCCCGTCGGCGCCGTCGTGGTCGCCCCCGGACCGGCCTGGACGGGGCGCGCGGCCTCGCGGACGGCGTCGGCCAGCGCGAGCAGGTCGTCGTCGCTCGGCTGGTAGTGCGTCTCGGACGGCGCCAGCCGCACGACCTCCCACCCGCGTGGGGCGGTGAGGCGCTGGGAGTGGGCGGCGCACAGGTCGTAGCAGTGCGGCTCGGCCACCGTCGCCAGCGGCCCGAGGACCGCGGTGGAGTCGGAGTACACGTAGGTGAGGGTCGCCACGGCCGGCTGGGTGCAGCCGTTGCGGCTGCAGCGACGGACCCCGGGGCGCACGGTGCTCACCGCCGCACGGTAGCCCCCGGATAGCCTGCCGACGTGCCCGCCACGCCGCCTCCCCGTCGCCGCGACCGCCGGGGCCGGGGCCTGCGCGGCGCCCTGATGCCGTCATCGGTGCCGGCCTCGCGGACGCGCGCCGAGCGCTTCGACGACCTCGTGCTCGACGCCGTCGACGACCTGGACCCACGCTGGCGCGAGCCGCTGGCGAAGGTGGAGGTCGCCGTCGAGGACGTGCCGCCGGCCGACCCCTCGCCGTGGGAGGCGGGCGAGGTGCCACTCGGCCGGGTGTTCCCGGCCGACCGCGGCCTGCCGGCCCGGGTGGTGGTGTACCGGCGACCGGTGGAGGCCAGGTCGCAGGGTCCGGCCGACCTCGCCGACCTGGTGCGCACCGTGGTGGTCGAGCAGCTCGCCCACGTGCTCGAGGTCAGCCCGCGCGAGCTCGACCCGGGGTACGAGGACCAGGGCTAGCGGAGCAGGTCCTCCGGGAGCGGGGCGACGGTGACCTCGTCGGTGGTCGGCGGCGGCACCTGCACCGGCACGACGGAGAAGAAGGTGTGCGGCCGACGTGGCTCGTCCTGCGACGTCAGCGCCAGGGCGGCGTGGACGACTCCGGAGGTGACCACGAGCCGCACCGCGGCGACTCCCGGGTCGACCAGCGAGGTCTCCACCGCGCCGGGAGGAAGCACCACCTCCCGTTCGTCGTCGACGAGCTGCCCGGCGGCGTCGAGGTGCTGCACGGTGACGTCGGCACCGTCCTCGCTGGTGAGGCTGAGGAAGGTCCGCACCCCGACGGGTGCGGTCAGCGCCAGCGCCTGGTCCTCGATCGCCGGCGCCGGAACCGCCCACGCGCGCTCGGAGCGTCCCTCGTCGCGAGTCCAGGTCATCTGCACCGAGCCGAGCACCGGCACGTCCGACCCGATGTGCACGGCGACGGCTCCGGTGGCCCCCGGGCCGGCGAGGTCCAGCGGCAGGTCGACCACCGAGCCGGGAGGAACCGTGACGACCGACTCACCGGTCGGCACCAGCGCTCCGTCCGGCCCGCGGACCTGCCACCCGACCGCAGCGGTCTCGGTGCCCGGGTTGGCCAGGCGCAAGGCGATTGAGCGCCCGGCGGCGAGGACGCCCGGCACGATCGAGGAGGTGCTCGGCTGCTGGGCCACCACCTGCTCGACACCCTGCGGTCGCACGCCTGCGATCTGGGTCTCCACCAGATGGGCGGCGACGTCCGCTCCCCGCGAGCTGACCCCGACAGCGAGGGTCGCCGTGGCAGGCAGCAGGCTCTCCAGCAGCACCTCCCGGCTGGTGCCGGCGGCGACGGCGAGGTCCTGACCTGCCGGCGGCCGCACGGCGCCGTCCGGTGTCAGCACGGTGAGGTCGACGGTGGCGGTGGTGCGCGAGGGGTTGGCCAGCACGATCCGGCCGCTGCGACCGGGCTCGACCGCACCGCCGACCAGCCAGCCGGTGTCGGCCGGCGCGGTGCAGGTGCTCGCCGCCAGACCGGCGAGGTCGCCGTCGTCGGTGCGGGTGAGCTGCAGGGCGGCCAGCAGCTGGGAGCGATCGGCCTCGACCGCGAAGGGCACCTCGGACCGGGTCGAGGTGGCCGCCAACGCAGGCGCGTCGATGCTGACCTCCGCCGGCTCACCACCGTCGGGCGGCAGCGTGCGACCGGAGACCGTGGCGGCGCTTGTGGTGGCGAGAGATCGGGCGAGCGAGATCGAGGTGGTCTGACCCTCGGCCTGGAAGTCCTCGTCGGAGTCCGCCGAGCCCTCGCCGAGCAGCGGCCGCGGCGGGCAGACCAGGGTCGAGGGCACCTGGTCCAGACCGATCTGGCTCGCGCCGGGCTGGTCGGCGGCGACCAGTCCGGCACCCGAGGCCAGCGCGGCGGGGTCGACCAGCCCCGCGGCGAGCGCACCCGTCGCCGCGACGGCCAGGGCGGTGGTGACGACGCGGCCGGCGAGGTTCACGACCGCCCTCTCGTCGGACGCACGGGCACCGCGAGCAGGGCAGTGACGAGGAGGACGACGAGCTGCCAGCCCAGGACCACCGGCCCGGACGCCGGGCCCTGCCGGACGACGAGGTGCCCGTCTCCGGCGGGCAGCGTGAAGCCCTGCGCCCAGCCGTCGAGCAGCACCGGCTCCAGCGGGACGCCGTCGAGGGTGGCGGTCCAGGCCGGGTGGGCCCGCTCGGCGAGGGCGAGCACCCGGCCCGCATCGCCGTCGGGCAACCGGGTGTCGACCTCGCGCTCGAGCGAAGGCAGGGCGGCCCACGTCCCGTCGGCGGCATCGAGCACCCGCACCGCTGCCGGCCGGTCCGGCGCCGAGGCAGACGCGCCCGACGCAGGCTGCACCCGCCACGCCCGCGACGCCGGGGTCTCCCCGGCGGACGTCAGGCCCTCGACGGCGTCCAGCCGTCCCGCCACGGCGACCGATCCCGGGTCGTCGGGCCCGTCGGGCAGCAGGAGCACGACCGCCCCGACCCCGAACGGCGCCAACGCGATCCGGGCGTCGCCGCGCCCGGTGACGAGGTTGCCGACCGCGAGGTCGAGGGCGGCCGTGGCCGGGTCGTCCGCGGCCGGGCGGTAGGTCTGGCGCACCTGGGCGGCGGCGGCCGCGCGGTCGAGGGCGGGCCCGGTGCCCCGCACCACGGCCACCTCGAGCGCCGGGAGACCGTCGGGCCCGGTGGCCCCCTGCCCGGCCTGCACCACCAGCGAGCGGACCTGGTCGGGGGAGGTCGCGGCATCGGCGACCACGGCGGGGACGACGCGGCCGGTGCGGCGCTCGAGGTCGCCGGCGGCCGGGGCGCGCACCTGGTCGGCCACCCAGGCGGTGGTGGCGGCCACCGGGGCCAGGACGAGCAGGACGAGGGCCACGGGCGTGCCGACCCGCAGGGCGGTCCGGGCGCGGCTCGCAGCGGCCGCGGGGTCGGGGGGCCCGCCCAGCCCCGCGAGCCCGGCGACCAGGAGGCCGAGCAGCGCCAGGCTGGTGCCCGGTCCGGCCCAGCCGGTGACGGGCTCGCCGTCGGCACCCACGCCCACCACGACCGCGGCGGCCACGACGGCGGCGACCGTGCCGAGCAGGGTCACCACCAGGCCCGTGCGCACCGCCAGACCGCGGCGGTCGGCGGTCCAGGACCGGCCGAGCGCGACGACCCCCAGGACGACCGGCGCGGCACCCACCAGCAGGACCAGGAAGGACGGCAGCCCGGCCGCGACGAGCGCTCCGGGCGCCGGGGTCGACGGCCAGCCCAGCAGCACCTGCCACGCGGCCGGCGGGGTGGAGGCGGCCGGGGTGCCGGGCGAGGCGAGCAGCACGGCGGGGAGGCGGACGGCCTCACCCAGGGTGGGTAGCAGCAGCACCGCAGACGGCACGGCGACCAGGGCGGGCGCCAGCCGGACCGAGCCGATCGCCGCGGCGAGGCCCGCGAGGGCAGCGGGCACGAGCAGGACGGGGGCCCCGGTGACCACCGGCACGAGGGCGAGGGCGGCGCCGGCGGACCACGCCCACGCGAGCCGGCGGTGCGGGGTGCCGGCACCGTGCGCGAGCAGGCGCGCGGCCACCGGGAGGGCCACGTGCGCCATCACCGCGCCGTACCGGCCGGCCGAGGTCGACAGCAGCAGGACGGGGGCGGCCGCCCAGGCGAGCGCGGCGAGCGCCCGCCACCACGGCGAGCGGGTGAGGGCGCCCGCGCCCCACCAGGCCGTGAGCGCCGCCAGCGGCGGGCTCGCGAGGAGCAGGACCGTGACCGCGAGCGCCGGCGAGGTGAAGGGCAGCGACACCGCCAGCAGCGGCCAGAGCGCGGCGTCGGCCGCCCCGGGCGAGCCGAGGCCGGCCGGCACCCAGTCGGCGGCGAGCGCGTCGACGAGGGACCCGAGCGCGCCCGGCACCGGCGGCAGCGCCGCCGACGACACCGAGCCGGGGCCGATCAGCCGCCACAGCGCCAGTGCGGAGGCGGCGCCGAGCACGAGCGCGAGGGTGGCCGGGCCGGCGATCCGGCCGCGGCCGTCGTCGGCCGGGAGCATCCGGACACCGACCGGGTCGACCAGCGCGCGCCGCGCGCCGGGACGGCCGTCCGCCGACCCGCCCGGGCGGGTGCGGTGCCAGCGGTCGCGGTGCCAGCGCCAGGTCTCGCGACGATCGGCGAGCAGCGGCTGCAGCTGGGAGCGCCGCACCACGGCGGTGCGGCGGGCCGCCCGCCGCGCCCGCCAGACCAGGTCGGGGCGCAGCAGCGCCGCCATCACCTGCCGGGCAGCGCGCAGGCCCGAGCGAGGCTCCTTGGCGGCCAGGCCGAGCAGCACCCGCACGAGCGCACCGAGCAGGAGCTGGGCGGCGACGAGCGGGAGGGCGAGCGGAGCGGCGCCGGTGAGCCGCAGGTGCGCGGTGCTGCGGCGGTCGGTGGGAGCGGTCGTGCCGTCGGCGGCGGGGCGGACCATCACCGCGCCGGGGACCACCTCGACCCGGTGGCCGGCCAGCCGCGCGCGGCGGCACAGGTCGACCTCGGCGCCGGTGCGCCCCGGGGCGAGCAGCGCGGCGTCCGGCCCGCCCAGGGACTGCCAGGTGCCGGCGTGCACGAGCATGCCGCCCAGGCCGACGGCGAGCACGTCGCTGGTGGCGTCGCGCTGGCCCTGGTCGACCTCGCCGGCGTCGATCCGGGTCAGCCGCCGGCCGCCGCGGGTCGTGGTGAAGCCGGCGTCGACGAGCACCGAGCCGTCGGGGCCGCCGCGGTGCTTGGCACCGACCACGCGGACGTTGTCGCTGCGGCGGACGCGGTCGACCAGTCGCTCCAGCGCGCGCATCGACGGCCGCTCGCGGTCGTCGAGCACCCAGACCCAGTCGCTGGTCGTGGCGTCCTCGCCGTCGGACGCCGCCCCCGGGTGCAGGCCGGCGGCGCCGCGGTGCACCAGCGCCGCGGTGACGGCGTCGGCGAGGGTCGCCGACGGCGCGAGCCGCAGCACCTCGTCGGCGTGCGCCCGCAGCATGTCCGAGACCCGCTCGCCGGCCTCGCCGTCCTCGCCGGCGTCGACGCCCACGAGGACGTCGGGCCGCACGGTCTGGGCCGCGACGGCGGCGAGCACGGCGGCCAGGTGCTCGGGATCGCGGCCGTGCACCACGGCGACCACGCGGGGTCGGCCGGGGTGGCGCCTGCCGGCGATCGGCGGACGTGCGGCCGCGGCGGGGACCCGCTCGATCCGCAGGTCCTGGTCCAGGGACAAGGGTTAGACGGCCTGCTTCTTCAGGCGCCGGCGCTCGCGCTCGGACAGCCCGCCCCAGATGCCGAACCGCTCGTCGTTCGCGAGGGCGTACTCCAGGCACTGCGAGCGCACCTCGCACCCGACGCAGACCTTCTTGGCCTCACGGGTGGAGCCGCCCTTCTCGGGGAAGAACGCCTCCGGGTCGGTCTGCGCGCACAGGGCCCGCTCCTGCCAGCCGAGCGCGCCCTCGTCCCCCTCCTCGAGCTCCCAGCCTCGCTGGGACGGGACCAACGACAGCACTGCGAATTCGTCCATGGCTCCCATGCCTCGACCTCTTTCCGGTGGTTCCCCGGTGATGCCGCCACCGGCCGCGATGCGGTGGACGACACTGGTGGAATTACACGCGTGTCGCACCACTCCCGTCAAGCCCGTCGGTGCTATCCGTCACCGACTTGAGCCCTGGGAGGGGACGGGTTCTCGACGGGTCCGCCGCATGGGCGAGGATGTCGCCATGCGGATCACGGCGGTGTCGGGCGGTGTCGGCGGTGCCCGGTTCGTGTCCGGTCTGGTGCACCACCTCGCCTCCCGACCCCTCGCCGAGGGCGAGCGCGAGCACGAGGTGGTGGTCGTCGGCAACACCGCCGACGACATCACCCTGCACGGGCTGCGGGTCTGCCCCGACCTCGACACCGTCATGTACACCCTCGGCGGCGGCATCCACCCCGCTCAGGGCTGGGGTCGCGCCGACGAGACCTTCGGGGTGGCCGCCGAGCTCGCCGACTACGACGCCGGTCCGGACTGGTTCACCCTCGGTGACAAGGACCTCGCCACGCACCTGGTGCGCTCGCGGATGCTGGGTCTCGGGTACCCGCTGAGCCAGGTGACGGCGGCGCTCTGCGCGCGCTGGGGCCTGCCGGCGCGCGGCGTGCGCCTGCTGCCGATGACCGACGACCCGGTCGAGACCCACGTCGTGGTCGACGCCGACCCCTCCGACGAGGGCGCCGAGGGCGGGCAGCGCGCGATGCACTTCCAGGAGTGGTGGGTCCGGCACCACGCCGCGCTGCCGGCCCGCCGGATCCTCGCTGTGGGCGCCGAGCAGGCCCGACCGGGTCCCGGCGTCCTGGAGGCGCTGCGCGACGCCGACGTCGTGCTGCTGCCCCCCAGCAACCCGGTGGTCTCGATCGGACCCGTGCTCGCGGTGCCGGGCGTGCGCGACGCCCTGCGCGGCACCCGCGCCCCCGTCGTCGGCCTGTCCCCCATCGTCGGCGGCGCCCCGGTGCGCGGCATGGCCGACGCCTGCCTGCGCGCGATCGGCGTGGCCACCACCGCCCGCGCCGTCGGGGGCCTGTACGCCGACCTGCTCGACGCCTGGCTGGTGGACACCTCCGACGCCGAGCTCGACGGCAGCACCGTGCCCGGCGGCCGGGCCCGCGTGCACGCCGTCCCGCTGATGATGACCGACGTCGACGCGAGCGCCGAGATGGCCCGCACCGCACTGGATCTCGCCGTCACGCTCACCGGTGGACGCTCCGCCGGACGCAGCGCGTGAGCGCACCTCCCGGGCTGCGGGTCGTCGCGGTCCCCGGCATCGGCCCCGTGTCGGCGGGCGACGACCTCGGCGCGCTGGTCGCGCAGGCGCTCCGGGCCGCCGGCACCGTCCTGCGCGACGACGACGTCGTCGTGGTCGCCTCGAAGGTGGTCGCCAAGGCCGAGGGCCGCACGGTCCCCGCCGCGGACCGCGAGCGCGCGCTCGACGCCGCGTCGGTCTCCCAGGTGGCGGCCCGCGCCCTCCCCGACGGCCGGCGCACCCGCGTCGTGCGCACCCGGGTGGGGCCCGTCCTGGCCGCCGCCGGCATCGACGCCTCCGACGTCCCCGAGGGCGTCGTGCTGCTGCTCCCGTCCGACCCCGACGCCTCCGCCCGGGCGCTGCGGGCCCGGCTGCACGAGCTCACCGGCGCGCGCCCCGCGGTTCTCGTCACCGACACCAGCAGCCGTCCGTGGCGCGACGGAGTCAGCGACTTCGCTCTGGGCGCAGCGGGTCTCGCGGTCCTCGACGACGTCCGCGGCCGCGTCGACCTGGCCGGCCGCACCCTCGAGGTCACCGTCCGCGGGGTGGCCGACGAGACCGCCGCGGCGGCCGACCTGGTCAAGGGCAAGGCCGCAGGCACGCCCGTCGCCGTCGTCAGCGGGCTTGGCGCGCACGTCACCGCCGACGACGGGCCGGGCGCCGCGGTCCTGGTCCGCGACACCCGCGGCGACTGGTTCCGGCACGGGCACGTCGAGGCGGCCTGGCTCGCGCTCGGGCACGGCTCCGACGAGTCGCCGTCGATCGACCCCGGCAGCGAGGACCTGGACCACCGCGTCGCGCGGGCGGTGCGGATCGCGCTCGCGCCCCTCGCCGACGAGGTGGGCGTCGAGGTGTCGGTGGTGGACGGCGCGACCCGCGAGGTGCTGCTGCGCGCAGAGGGCTTCGCGCTCGGCCGCGCGGTGGAGCGCCTGCGCGTCGCCGCCTGGGCGGAGGACCTGGTCACGGAGGTGGGGACCCCCGGCGGCTCGGAGGTCGGAGTGCGGATGGCCTACGGTGTCGCGCATGTCTGACCGGGTGGCCGACGTGCTCGTCTCGCAGCGCCCCTGGGGCAGGTTCGAGCAGTTCGTCGCCAACGAACCCGTCACGGTCAAGACCATCACGGTCGAACCCGGGTGCCGGCTGAGCCTGCAGCGGCACACCCACCGGGAGGAGCTGTGGCACGTCCTGGACGGCCGGGCCGACGCGCACGTCGACGGCGCCGACCTCGTGCTCGGCCCGGGCGACCGCGTGCTGGTCCCCCAGGGTGCGGTGCACCGGCTGGGCAACTCCGGCACCGCCCCGCTGCGCGTGCTCGAGATCGCCTTCGGCCACTTCGACGAGAACGACATCGAGCGGCTCGAGGACGACTACGCCCGCTGACGACCGCTAGCGCCCGCGCAGGAACCGGGCCGGCGTGTGCGTCGGCAGCGTCATCCGCGGCGCCCGCCGCGGCCGCTGGATCCCCGCGAGCTCGAGCAGCCGCTGCACGCGGTACCGGTGCCCGGCGTAGACCCGCACCACCTCGGCGCAGTCGTCGTCGTCCATCACCTCGCCGGTGAGCGCGAACGAGACGTTGCGCGCCACGTGGAAGTCGCCGAACGACATGGCGTCGGGGTCGCCGTGCGCGCGCTGGCGCACCTCGGCCGAGGTCCAGCGGCCGACGCCGGGCAGCGTCCGGAGCGCGCGGTCGGCCTCGGAGTGCGGGAGGGCGAGGGTGCGCTCGAGCCCGTGGGGGGCGCCGGCACCGGCGATCAGCGGTGAGCGGCGGTGCTGGTCGACCCCGGCCCGCAGCCACTCCCAGCTCGGGACCCGCCGCCACGCCGCCCCGGTGGGCGCCGCGCGCATCCCGTGCGCGGGCCCACCCGGCTCGGCCGGTGCGCCCGGAGCGGGCTCGCCGTGCGCGAGCACGAGGGCCCGCCAGCCCTTGATCGCCTCCATGCCGGTGACGCGTTGGCCGATGCAGGCGAACGCGAAGACGTCGAGGACGCGACGGGCCCGCGGCACCCGCCAGCCCGGCCTCGCGCGCCACGCCCGCACGAGCACCGGGTGCTCGGGCAGCGGACGGAAGTCCTCGGGGGCGTCGCCGTGGCCCAGCAGGTCGGGGACGCCGTCGACGAGCCAGCCGGCGCCGGAGCCCCAGGCCGAGGTTTCGACCAGGCCCAGGGCGGGCCGGGTGCGCAGCCGCAGCAGCCCGGGGCCGTCCGGGGTGACGGTGGTCCACCAGTGGGTGCCGTCCGGCTCGCGGCGCCACGACGGGTCCGGCGCACCGGCCCGCAGCGAGGACACGGTGGCCGCGAGGTCGAGCAGGTGACCGGGCCGGTACTCCCTGTCGACCTGACCGCCCGGCTGCACCCGTCCAGGGTGCCACCCGGGGCCGACGACCGGAGGCCGACCGCCGCTCGCCTACTCTTGGCGCGTGGCGAAGAAGAACAACGTCGCGGCCGAGCGGGCCGCCAAGGTCGAGCAGATGCGCGCGGCGCAGGCCGCCAAGGAGCGTCGTCGCAACCTGCTCGTGGCGGGCGCGGCCGCCGTGGTGGTCGCGGTCCTGGTGGTCCTGGTGGTGGTCGTCGTGCGCGACTACCGCGCGAACAACCCCGACCAGATCGCGCTCGTGGGCTCCGCGGCCGGCGCCGCCGACTGCGACCCCGTCACCGACGACACCGGTGGCGAGGGCGACGTGAACAACCACGTCGGCCCGGGCACGCCGACACCGGAGCAGATCACCGTCGAGTACGACACCGTGCCGCCGTCCTACGGCCCGCACTACGCCTCCCCGCAGTACCCGGCCGCGCCGTTCTACTCCGCCGAGGACCGGCCCGCGATGGAGACGCTGGTGCACAACCTCGAGCACGGCTACACCGTGATCTGGTACACCGACGACCTGCCGCAGGCGCAGGTCGAGCAGCTGGAGCAGATCTCCGGCATCGCCCGCGACGTCGACGCGACCGCCGGCAAGTTCATCGTCAGCGCCTGGGACGACGCCTACGGCGACTTCCCCGACGGCAAGACGGTCGCGCTGACGCACTGGGGCGCCGAGCAGAGCCACCGGCAGCTGTGCGGCGGCGTCTCGGGCGAGGTCGTCGAGCAGTTCGTCCAGGACCACCCGGCGAGCGACTCCCCCGAGCCGAACGGGGCATGACCCCCGGGCCGGTGGGCGGACCGGCAGGGGCGCGCGACGTCCCCGCCCTGCTGGCCGCGCTGCAGGCCAGTGACCCCGGCCGCCCGCGCGTCACCTGGTACGGCACCGGCGAGCGGGTCGAGCTGTCGGCACGGGTGCTGACGAACTGGGTGGCCAAGACCGCCAACCTCCTGGTCGAGGAGCTGGACGCCGGTCCGGGGACCACGGTGGCCGTGGACCTGCCGCCGCACTGGAAGCACCTGGTGTGGGCGCTGGCCGTCTGGTCGGTCGGGGCCGAGCCGGTGGCCGGGGACGACGACGCGGCCGACGTGCTCGTGTCCGCCCGCCCGGACGACCGGTCCGGGCCGCTCCTGGTCGCGGTGGCCCTGCCGAGCCTGGCCCGCCGGTTCGACCCCGCCCCGCCTGCGGGCTGGCTCGACTGGGCGGCGGAGGTGGCCGGTTTCGGCGACGTGCTGCCGCCGGTCGGCCCGCTGGATCACGCCGACCTGCTCGCCGCCGCCCGGGCCCGCGGGCTGGCCGCCGGCGCCCGCGTGCTCGCGGACGGTCCGCTCGACCTGCTGGCGGCGCTGGTCGCCGACGGCTCGGTGGTGGTAGCAGGACGCCCGCTCACCGAGGGCGAGCGGGCGTCCGAGCTGCTGTCCGGCTGACCGGTCAGTCCACCAGGCTGAGCGAACCCCAGCCGGTGCCCACCCTGCGGGCGGAGGCGAAGGTGGTGTCGCCGCGGCCCGAGAACAGCAGCAGGTCGCCGGTGGCGGTGACGGCCAGCAGGTCCGTCCGGCCGCCGCCGTCGAAGTCGCCCGGGCCGAGCACCGCGGCCATCGACCCCCACCCGGCGCCGACGCGCGCCTCCTCGCGCAGGCCACCGCGGCCGTCGCCGGCCAGGATCCGCAGCTCGCCGCTGGCCTGGTCGCGCAGGACCAGGTCGGGGACTCCGTCGCCGGAGATGTCGCCGACCGCCTGCACCAGGTCGGCGTGTCCGGCCCAGCCGATCACGCCCGCGCCGGCCACGGCGCCGGTCCCGTTGCCCCGGTACAGCAGCAGGGCCCCGTCGGACGCCCGGCGCGAGACCAGGTCGACCTTGCCGTCCTGGTCGAGGTCGCCGGCACCCAGGACGACGTCCATGCCGTTCCAGCCCCAGCCGATCTGCTTCGAGCCGCGGAAGCCGCCCTTGCCGTCGCCGCGGTAGAGGTACAGCTCGCCGGTGACCCGGCGGGCGACCAGGTCGCGCAGCTTGTCGCCGTCGAGATCGCCGACCGCGGTGACCGCCGTCATCGACTGCCAGCCGGAGCCGACCGAGCGGCTGCGGGTGAAGCCGCCGGTGCCCGATCCCGGGTAGAGCAGCAGCGCACCGGTGGACGCGACCGCGACGACGTCGGCCGTCGGGCCGGCGTCCCAGAGCCGGGGGAAGGCCTCGCCCGGGCGGACCCGCGGGGTCGGGCAGCGCTCGTAGTGCGGGCCGGGCACGACCGGCTCGCCGACGTAGATCTGGCAGGGGCCGTAGTCGTACCTCGTGGTCGCCACGCCGGTCCAGAAGGACGTGCGCTTGAGCGCGCCGTCCCAGCTCAGCGAGATGTGGATGTGGTCGGTGTGCGGGTTCGCGCCGGTGTACGGCACCCAGGCCGGGGTGCGGTCGTAGGCGTTCCACGACTGCTTGTTCCAGATCACGTACATGACACCGAGCCGGCGCGCGTTGCCCGCGGGCACGCCCTCGGCGTCCGGACCGACCAGCCACGCCAGGAACGAGTCCGCGAGGGCCTTGTCGGCCGGGTCGGTGCTGTCGAGCACCCAGTCGAGCGCGCGGCCGTCCTTGTGCTCGCTCTTCCCGCCCGACGAGCACGCGCGGGTGGTGCCGATCGTCTGGGCGCCGTAGCCCGCGTAGGTGGTCCTGATCGCCGAGGCCAGCGCCAGGGTGCCGGGCTGGGCGTAGGACGTGCAGACCACCTGCCCCGCGTACTTCGCCAGCGGCTCCGGGGCGGTGGTCGCGGGCTGCGCCGGTGCGGGCACCGGGAAGGCGGCTCCGTTCGCGGCCGCTCCGACCCCGAGGCTGAGGACGGCGGCCGCGGCGACCACGACAAGCAGCCGCGATCCACGGCGACGTGGCTGGGACAGGTGGTTCAACTGGTGCTCCTGGTGCTCGGCGGTGGTGCTGTGACGCAGGGGACAACCTGTAGTGCGTCGGCGGGGCCGTCCAGCCCCTTGACCGAACCCCACGGATCGGATGAATGACATGTGTGGGACACATACGGACGGTCACCGCGGGGCCTCCTAGACTCCGGGCATGGACAAGGTGGTCTCCGGCGCCGCGGACGCCGTGGCGGACATCCCGGACGGTGCGAGCCTGGCGGTCGGCGGCTTCGGGCTGTGCGGCATCCCGAGCGCCCTCATCGGCGCCCTCCACGAGCGGGGCACCCGCGACCTGGAGGTGTTCTCCAACAACTGCGGGGTCGACGGCTGGGGGCTCGGCGTCCTGCTGGAGAGCCGGCAGGTGCGCCGGGTCGTGGCCTCCTACGTCGGCGAGAACAAGGAGTTCGCCCGCCAGTACCTGTCCGGCGAGCTCGAGGTCGAGCTGACGCCGCAGGGCACGCTGGCCGAGCGTCTGCGCGCCGGCGGCAGCGGGATCCCCGCGTTCTACACGGCCACCGGCGTCGGCACCCAGGTCGCCGAGGGCGGTCTGCCCTGGCGCTACGACGCGGAGGGGAACGTGGTGCTGGCCTCCCCGCCCAAGCCGACCGCCACCTTCACCGTCCGGGGCGAGGAGCGCGCGTTCGTGCTGGAGGAGGCCGTCCACGCCGACTTCGGGCTGGTGCGGGCCTGGAAGGGCGACCGGCACGGCAACCTCGTGTTCCGCTCGGCGGCCCGCAACTTCAACCCGCTGTGCGCCATGGCCGCTCAGGTCGCCATCGCCGAGGTCGAGCACCTGGTCGAGCCGGGCGAGCTCGATCCCGACAACATCCACCTGCCCGGGGTGTACGTCCAGCGCGTGGTCCCGCTGACCCCCGAGCAGGCCGCCGACAAGCGGATCGAGAAGAGGACCGTGCGTCCTGCTCAGGAGGAGCGCTGATGGCCCTGACCCGCGACCAGATGGCGGCCCGCGCGGCTGCCGAGCTGCACGACGGCGACTACGTCAACCTCGGGATCGGCCTGCCCACGCTGGTGCCGAACTTCGTGCCGGACGACGTCGAGATCGTGCTGCAGTCAGAGAACGGCCTCCTCGGGTTCGGCCCGTACCCGCTCGAGGGCGAGGAGGACGCCGACCTGATCAACGCCGGCAAGGAGACCGTGACCCTGCGCAAGGGTGCGTCCGTCTTCGACTCCGCCACCAGCTTCGGGATGATCCGCGGCGGCAAGGTCGACGCCGCGATCCTCGGGGCGATGCAGGTCTCGGCCGCCGGCGACATCGCCAACTGGATGATCCCCGGGAAGATGGTCAAGGGCATGGGCGGCGCGATGGACCTGGTGCACGGCGCGAAGAAGGTCGTCGTGCTGATGGAGCACGTCGCCAAGGACGGCTCGCACAAGATCGTCCAGGAGTGCACCCTGCCGTACACCGGCAAGGGCGTCGTCCAGCGGATCATCACCGACCTCGCGGTCATCGACGTCACCCCCGAGGGCCTGGTGCTGGTCGAGCTCGCGCCGGGCGTCGAGGAGGACGAGGTGCGGGAGAAGACCGGCCCGCCGCTCCTGAGCTCCTAGGCGACGATCGTCAAGGCGGTCCAGCCCGACCCGACCTGGGTGGACCCGGAGAAGCCGCCGTTCGCGTCGCCCGAGTAGAGCACGAGCGCGCCGGTCGCGGTGCGGGCCAGCAGGTCCTGGCCCGGCGTGCGGTCCCAGCTGCCGGTGGCGACGAGCTGGCGGGTCGGCCCCCAGCCGTTGCCGATCTTCCGCGCGGACCCGATCGTCCCGGCGGGTGTGCCCTCGAGCAGGTGGAGGTCGCCGACGGCGTCGCGGCGCAAAAGGTCGAAGTCGCCGTCGTCGCTGAAGTCGCCACCGGCCACCACCGTGTCCTGGGGCGAGAAGCCCCAACCGATCTGGGCCGACGACGCGAAGCCGCCCGCCCCGTTGCCGAGGTAGCGGAACACCCCGCCCTCGGCGTGCACGCCGACCAGGTCGGCGCGGCCGTCGCGGTTGATGTCGCCCACGCCGAGCAGCGCGCGCATCCCGCCCCAGTTCTGGCCGATCACGTAGCTGCGGACGATCGTGCCGGTACCGCTCCCCTCGTACACCCGCAGCCGCGCGGTGGCGTCCTCGCGCGCGATCAGGTCGGGTGCGCCGTCACCGGTCCAGTCGCCGACCTGCACGACGGTGTCGATGTTGCCCCAGCCGGTGCCGATCTGACGGGCCGACCGCAGGGCACCGGACCCGTTGCCCGCGTAGAGCAGCAGCTGCCCGGAGCCGCTGACCGCCAGCACGTCCGCGACGCCGTCACCGGTGAAGTCCTTCGGGAACGTGCCGACCAGGCTGGGCACGGTGCGGGCGGCGACCCCCGCCGCCGTCGACCGCAGCTGCGGCAGGTAGCCGTAGAGGTTGCCCGGGCACGAGGTGTTGCCGACGTCCTTGTGGCCCATGACGGTCGGCTTGGTGACCAGCGTGCCCTCGGGGTACTTCGAGGTGCCGCCGCCCGCCGAGCGCAGCACGGTGCTGCCGCGGGTGTCGACGCCGTACTGGCCGGCCTTCCAGCCGATCACGGTGCCGAGCGAGGCGATCACGGCCGGCGGTGGGGTGACGCCGACGAAGTTCCCCAGCACCGAGATGCCGTAGGTGTCGCGGTTGAAGCCGCCTGCGTGCGCGCCCATCACGGCCAGACCGATGCTGCCGCGCCGGCCCTCGTAGACGGTGCCGAACCGGTCGAGCACCAGGTTGTAGCCGATGTCGGACCAGCCCAGCGACCTGGTGTGGTACGCGTAGACCCCGCGCAGCTGGGTGACCGCCTGCGCCTGGGTGTAGTCGTTGGTGCCCGCGGTGTGGTGCAGCACGAGGGCCTTGACCTGCTCGTTCACCCGGTGGGTGCCGGTGGTCAGGCTCTCGTCGGCGCCCCACTGCGCGCGCGTGACGATCCGCGGCGCGGTGCCGGCCGCGTCCGCGCTCGCCACCGGCTCGGCCTGCCCAGCTGCCGTGCGGTCCGCCGCGGAGGAACCTGGGTCGACCAGCTCGATCCGGGCCTGCGGAGCCCGTCCGGACGCCGATGCGATGCGCACCTGGACGCCGCGCGCGTCCTCGGTCAGCAGCGGCGAGGTACCACCGCGGGCGGAGGCAGCCTCCTCGGTGCCGTCGTCGGGTCCCTCGTCGACCAGTGGCAGCGCCTCCCAGCTCGACCAGGTGCCGTCCTCCAGGACGCGCACCTGCACCGAGATCACGTCCACCTCGGCCGGCCAGGTGACCCCGACCAGGTCGAACGGCCGGGTGGTCTGCGGACGCGACTCGACCACGGACCCGACCGACCGGCCGGACGGGCCGGCACGCAGCGCGGTGCCGGCCTCGTCCGCGGCGGCCGCGGTCGTCTGGCCGTCGGCGTCGGTGACCTGGAGCTGCTGGACGTCCGGCGGCACCGGGACCGGTCGGGCCGCCGGGGCCGGCAGCGTCGGGAGGACGACCAGCGCGGCGGTCAGCGCCGGGGTGAGCCCGACGGCGACGACGGTACGACGGGCGAGGGGACGGGCGGTGGCGCGGCTGGGCACGAGCAGGCTCCAGGGCTGGACAGCGGGGGCACGCGACGCTCCCGAGGAGTCCCTGGAGTCACACGCGTCACACCACTGTCCGTTTCCGGAGCCTGCTCGTCAACCCTGCCCCGCCGGGCGCGGCTCAGACGACGTGCACCATGCCGCCCCAGCCGGTACCGATGCGCACACCCGAACGGACACCGGTGGCGGTGCCGCGGTAGAGGTAGAGCTCGCCGGTGGCGGTGCGGCCGAGCAGGTCGTCGCGCCCGTCGCGGTCCAGGTCGCCCGGGCTGGTGACCGAGGTCATCGCGCCCCAGCCGTTGCCGACCTTCACGCCGGCCCGCAGGCCCGTGGCGGTGCCGCGGTACAGCAGCAGGTCGCCGGACCCGTTGACCGCCATCAGGTCGGCGTACCGGTCGCCGTCGACGCTGGCGACGCCGACCAGGTACGTGAACGAGCCCCAGCCGGAGCCGATCTGCTGGTTCGCGACCAGCAGGCCCGTCCGGCTGAAGTCGTACCGGAACAGCGCACCGTCCGAGCGGCGGGCGACCAGCTCGGCGAGGCCGTCGCCGTCGACGTCGCCGCCGGTGATCGCCGTCATGCCGTTCCAGCCGGCGCCGATCCGCATCGCGCTGCCGAAGCCGCCGGCGCCGCGGCCGGCGTACAGGTACAGCTCACCGGTGTCGCGACGGGCGAGCAGGTCGGTGCGGCGGTCCCCGTTCAGGTCGCCCGGCGAGCCGACCCAGGTCATCGCACCCCAGCCGTTGCCGACCTGGATGCCGGAGCCGACCGTGCCGTTGCCGCGCCCCGGGTACAGGTACATCGAGCCGTCGCCGGTGATGCCGAGGACGTCGGCCGTGCCCTCACCGGTCCAGTCGCCGCGCAGGCCGGAGGCCGGCGGCGGGGCGCAGCCGAACACCTGCACGTCGTCGAGCTCGATCGAGGTCTGCACCGCCGGGTCGAGCAGGTGCAGGAACGCGATCTCCAGGTAGCCGTCGGCGTCGGTGGTCGCTGCGGTCACATCGACGGTGATCCGGGTGAACTCCGCCGGGGCCGGGGTCAGGGCCCAGCTCAGCGAGTTGACCCAGAAGCCCGTGTTGTCGTCGCCGGGGTTGCCGCGGGCGAGGAACGACAGGTAGGTCCGCGCCCCGGGCGTGGCGTAGGTGTCCTCCATGAACATGATGTGGTCGTCGTCGGCGTCCGTCGGTTCCTGGACCGACGACGCCATCGCGCCGCCGACCGGGGCGTTGACGAGGTCCTGGACGAACCCGTAGGTGAACTCGCCGTCGTCCGGCAGCCCGTCCTCGAAGCCCTCCGACAGCAGCGTGCGGGTCCGGACCGTGCCGGTCGGGCAGCCGGCCGGGGCCACCGCCGCGGCGGCGACGGCCGAGTCGAAACCCTGCGCGCGGATCTGCTGCACCCGGACGTCGACCTCGACCGACGTGTCGGCGGACGGTGCTGCCGCGGGGGCGGCGGACGCCGGCAGCGCGGTGCCGGTCACGGCGGCCGCGGCGACCAGCGCGAGGACCGCGCGGGTCGAGCGAGAGGTGGTGCTGCTCACTGGATCTCCCTGTCGTGGTGCCGCGCCCCGTCGCGCGGTCGAGCAGACCGTACCCGCGCCGGGTGTCCGGTGGAGCCGCTTTCGCGGCAGTTGTCCGCGGACGTGCCGGGCCCCGGCGGGACGGTGCCCGCCGGGGCCGGCGCCTCGCCTCAGAGCAGGCGGGTCATCGCCCCCCAGCCGGTCCCGATCCGCACGCCGGCGCGCACGCCCGTGGCGGTGCCGGCGTAGAACCACAGGTCGCCGGACGCCGACCGGGCGACGACGTCGCCGCGGCCGTCGCGGTTCAGGTCGCCCGGGCTGCTCACCAGCTCCATCGCGCCCCAGCCGGAGCCGACCTTGCCGCCGTTGCGCAGACCCGAGGCGGCGCCGAAGTACAGGTAGAGGTCGCCGTTGGTGTGCACGCCGAGCAGGTCGGCCCGGCGGTCGCCGTCGACGTCGCCGAGAGCGACCAGGTCGCGCATCCCGTTCCACCCCGAGCCCACCTGCTTGGCCGAGGTGAGCCGCCCGGCCGCGGTGATGCCGTACTGGAACAGCCGGCCGTCGGCGTGCCGGCCGAGGACGTCGTTCACCCGGTCGCCGTTCAGGTCGCCGCCGGTGGCGATGGCCGTCATGCCGTTCCAGCCGGTGCCCACCTGCGTGGCCGACCCGAACGCGCCCGCACCGCGGCCGTCGTACCGGAACAGGACGCCGTCGGAGCGCCGGGCGAGCAGGTCGGTGCGCCGGTCGCCGGTGATGTCGCCCGGAGATCCCATCCAGGTCATCGCGCCCCACCCCGCGCCGACCTGGGTGCCGGACGCGACGGTGCCGTTGCCGCGACCCGGGTACAGGTACAGCGCGCCGTCCCCGGTGACACCGAGCACGTCGACCAGGCCCTCGCCGGTCCAGTCACCGCGCACGCCCGACGCGCTGGGCGGGGTGCACGAGATCAGCTGGACGTCATCGAGCTCGAGCTCGGTGTCGATGACGGACGGGTCGTAGGCGTGGAGGAACATGACGTCGAGGTAGTCGTTGACGTCCGTGTCGGCGACCGTCACGTCGATCGAGATCCGGAACCACTCGTCCGGCTCGAGGTCGTAGAGCGACCACCACTCGTCGTTGACGCGCACGGCCACGTTGCTCTCCGGTGGCGTCGCGCCGGCGTTGGTGCCACGGATCAGGAACGACAGCACCGTGCGGGTGCCGGCGACCGACCAGGCGTCGTCGAGGAAGAGCGGGTGGAACTCGTCGTAGACCTGCCCGCCCGGCGAGAACGACTGCGTGTGGAAGGTGCCCGACGGGGTGCCGTCGGAGCTGTGGGCCCAGCCCTCGGTGAAGTCCGTGCCCGGAAGAGGCCCCTCGAAGCCCTCGGTCAGCAGCGTCCGCGAGCGGGTCAGTCCGGGGGTGCACCCGGCCGGCGCGACCGCGGTCGCGCGGACGTCGCCGCTGCCGGCCCCCTCCTGCGCCGACACGGGGTGGCCACCGCCGGGCGGCAGCTCCACGGCGTCCGAGCGGTCCCCGTGCGCAGCCCCCGTCGGCGACGCCTGGGCCGGCAGCGCCGCCCCGGCGACCGCCGTCGCGGCCGCAGCCAGGGCGAGCACGACCCGCTGGGCCGCCTGCGTGCTGGTCCTCACATCTGTCTCCTGTCGTGTGCGGCAGGCGCGCCCGCTGCGCGCCGAGCAGACCCTCGTGGGGCCATCGGGAGGTGGCGCCCTCAGGACGCCAGGCGGTACGGCGCCCAGCCCGCACCGATGGAGCGGACCTGGCCGAAGCCGCCCGCGCCGTTGGACGGGTACACCCGCAGCCCGCCGTCGGGACCGACGGACAGCAGGTCCGGACGGCGGTCGCCGGTCCAGTCGCCCACGCCGGCGAACCGAGCACCCGCCCAGCCGGAGCCGATCAGCTCGGGCCGGTGGGCCCCTCCGACGCCGTCGCCGGGCAGCAGCCAGAGCCGGCCGTCGGCGGTGCGGTAGGCGAGGTCGACGGCACCGTCGGCGTCCCAGTCGCCGACCACGGCGAGCGCGTCGCGGCCGGGCAGCGCGGGCTGCAGAACCCGCGAGGACAGGAAGCCGCCACGGCCGTTGCCGGCGAACAGCACCAGGGCACCGTCGGAGGTCCGCCGCGCCACCAGGTCGGTGGTGCCGTCGCCGTTCCAGTCCGTCGGAGCGACGATCTCGGCGTAACCGCCCCAACCCGAACCGATCTGGCGGCCCGAGCGGAACCCGCCGGTGCCGGTGCCCGCGTACAGGTACAACCCGCCGTTGGCCGCGTTGCGGGCGATGACGTCGTGCCGCCCGTCGCCGTCCCAGTCGCCGGCCTGGACGACGAGGTCCATGCCGCCCCAGCCGGACCCGACCACCCGGCGCGAGCTGAAGCCGTACCTGCCGGTGCCCTCGTACCGGACCAGCGAGCCGGAGTAGACGGTCAGCAGGTCGGGCAGGCGGTCGGCGTCCAGGTCGCGGGGCAGGCCCGGCCAGGTGACGGCCGCGCCGGGGGCGGGCCGGGCGGTGACGCCGAGGGACGCCAGGGCCGCGACCGGGTCGACCAGGCCGGCGCCGGTGGCGTCGTCGCGTCCCGGGGCCTCCAGGTCGGTGGCCGTGCCCACCAGCGCGTCGAACGCCTGGTCGGCGGTGAGGTCGGCGCGGGCCGCCATCAGCACCGCGGCGGCGGCGGCGACGTGCGGCGAGGCCATCGACGTCCCGCTCGCCCAGCCGAAGCCGCCGGGGATCGTCGACAGCACGTCCTCACCGGGAGCCGCGACGGCGACGTGCGCGCCCGTGGACGAGCTCGGCGCGGACACTCGCGACTCGGTGATCGAGGCGACCGCGAGCACACCGGGGGTCGCGGCCGGGTACTGGCTCGCGTTGCCGTCCTGGCGGTTGTTGCCCGCCGCCGCCACCACCAGCACGCCGCGCGACTGCGCGTACTGGACGGCGTTCGTGAGGGCCGCGTTCTCGGTGGAGGAGCCGAGCGAGAGGTTGACCACCTCGGCACCGAGGTCGACCGCGCGGACGATGCCGCGGGCGACGTCGGAGGAGTAGCCCTGCCCGTCGGCGTCGAGCACGGTGATCGGGAGGATCCGGGCGTTCGGGGCGACGCCGGCGACGCCGCCGGACCCGACCTTGGCCGCGATGACGCCCGCGACGTGGGTGCCGTGCCCGTTGGGGTCGGCACCGCTGGCGCCGCCGCGGATCATGTCGGCCCCGGGCAGCACGACGCCGCTGAGGTCGGGGTGGGTGCGGTCGACGCCGCTGTCGAGGACCGCGACCTGCACGGCGCGCTGCTGCGGCACGGCCCACAGCGACGGAGCGTGGACCGCGCGCAGGTTCCACTGCAGCGGCCGCAGCGGGTCGAGCACCCCGGCGACGGACGCGCTGACGGGGACGTCCAGCTCGGCGGAGACCACCTCGGGCCGCCGCTGCTGCTCGGCCAGCTCGGCACGTGCCGCGGCCGGGCTGGCCTCCTCGTGCACCGTGACCGTCGGCCGGCCGGAGGCGGACTCGGTGACGACCACGACCCGCGAGGCCGCAGCCGCCGCGGCGGGGCCGGAGCCGGAGCGGGTACCGGTGTCGGAGCCGGCCTGGGCCGGGACGGTGGTGGCGGACAGCGCGGCGGCGAGGACGAGGACGCCGAGCCGACGTCCGTGGTGGTGGCGGAGCACGCTGGACGGTAACCCGCAGACCCGCTGCGCCGTCGGCGTTCTCGACGGATGTGCTCCGGACGGCCCAGGGACGGGCACGGTCACGACAGGCGGTCCGCGCTCGGGATGCCGAGGACCTGGCGGCTGCCGAGGAACCCGCCCGCGCCGTTGCCCAGGTACACCAGGTCGGTGCCCGCACCGGTGCGCGCGAGCAGGTCCACCGCGCCGTCGCCGTCGTGGTCCCGGATCCCGACCAGCTCGGCGATGCCGCCCCAGCGGGACCCCACCTGGCGCATCGTGCCCAGGCGGCTCGTGCCGGTGCCGGTGTACAGCAGGAGCGCCCCGTCGGAGGCCCGCCGGGCCACCAGGTCGGCGTGGCCGTCCTCGTCGAACGGGCCGGGACCGACCAGCAGGTCCATGCCGCCCCAGCCGCTGCCGATCTGCTGCTGGCCGGTGATCGAGCCGGAGCGCGCCAAGGTGAACAGCAGCAGGGCACCGGTGGAGGGGTGGCGCGCCGTCAGGTCCGGGACGCCGTCGCCGCTCAGGTCGCCGGCGGCGGTCAGCAGGTCGAGATGCCCCCAGTTCCAACCGACCTGGCGGGTGGAGGAGACGACGCCCCGGCCCTGGACGAAGGCGATGAACATGCCACCGGCGGCGTCGCGCACGACCAGCTCCGAGCGGCCGTTGCCGTCCAGGTCGCCGATCACCAGGGTGTCGCGAACCTGCGCGACCGGTAGCTGCAGCGCGGTCGGTGTGGCGAAGTCGCGCGCCCCGGTGCCGCGGTACAGGCGCAGCCCCGCGTCGGCGGCGCTGATCGCGAGCAGGTCGTTGCGCCCGTCGCCGTCCCAGTCGCCGGGGCCCACGAGCACCCGCGTGCCGCCCCAGCCGTTGCCCCACGTGCTGGGTGCCTCCAGCCCGGTGGCGGTCGCGAACCGGGTGGTCATCCGGCCCGCGGTGTCGCGGGTGATCAGGTCGGGCCGCCCGTCGCGGTCCCAGTCCCCCACGCCGACCAGCGCGTCGACGTCGGACCACTCGGTGGCGAGCACGGTCGAGCGGACGAAGCCGCCGCGACCGTTGCCGGAGTAGGTGCGGGCGGTGCCGGTGCCGTCGAGCGCGACGAGGTCGCGCCGGCCGTCGCCGTCGAGGTCGCCCACGCCGACGACCGAGGTCATCGCTCCCCAACCCCACCCGACGGCCTTGCCGGAGACGAACCGGCCGGTGCCGAGGCCGCGGTAGAGGTACATCGTCCCGTCGGTGGTGATGCCGAGCAGGTCCGCGCGCGCGTCGCCGTCCCAGTCGCCGGGCGCGACCAGGTGGCGCATGCCGCCCCAGCCGCTGCCGATCTGGCGCGTGGTGGTGAAGCCGCCGCGCCCGTCGGACTGGTACAGCCACAGGGCGCCGGTCACGCCGTCGCGTGCGACGAGGTCGGGACGGGAGTCCCCGCCGAGGTCGGGTGAGCCGACCACGAGGTCCTTGGTGGCCCACCCCGTGCCGATCTGCTTGCCGGACAGCACCGGCGAGGGGACTCGCACCGACACCCGGACCCCGGATCCCGAGGACACCACGGAGCTGACGACGTCCGGGTGGCCGTCACCGTCCAGGTCGTGCCCGCCGGTGCCCTCGTCGACGGGCGTCGGGGTGGGTGTGGGCGTCGGGGTCGGGTCCGGCGTCGGGTCGGCCGGGGCCGGCGGGGTGCTACCCGCCTGGATCTGGGCGGCCGACGTGCGGATCGCGCCCATCCGCGCGTAGAACGCGTCGCCCGGGCACGAGGTCTGCCCGAGGTCGCGGTGCGCGACGATCGCCGGGATCGTGCGGCCGGCGAGGCTGGTGGTGCTGGTGGCCGCGACGCCGGTCAGCGAAAGCTTCCAGGCGATCACGCGGGAGACGGCGTCCTGGGCCGCGGCGGGCGGGGCCGCGGACTCGTAGGTGCCCATCACCGAGACGCCGAACGAACCGGTGTTGTACCCGGCGACGTGCGCGCCCACCACGCCGTTCTGCACGCCGCCCGCGCGGCCCTCCCAGAGCCGCCCGAAGCGGTCGACCAGCACGTTGTACGCGATGTCGTTCCAGCCGCGGCCCTGCACGTGGAACGCGTAGATGCCGCGCATCACCGCCGGGACCTGCTCGGCGGTGTAGGTGTTGGTGCCGGCGGTGTGGTGGATGACCGCCGCGCGCACGGTGGCGTAGCTCGGGGAGCTGCGCACCAGCGACTCGTCCGCACCCCACTGCGCGCGGGTGAGGATCGTGGGCCGCGACACCGCGGCGTCGGCGCTGCCCGCCACCTGCGGGTCCGGGTCGGCGTCGGCGGGCGAGGTGCCCGGGTCGACCAGGTCCAACCGCGCGTCGGCGACGCCGCCCGACGGCGCGGACACCCGCGCCTGCACCGCGCCGGCACCGATCACGACCAGCGGCTCGGAGCCGCGGCGCACGCCCTCCTCGGAGTCCTCGACGTCCAGCGGCTGCCACGCCTGCCAGGTACCGGCCTGCTGCTGGCGGACCTCGACGGCGACCGAGGCGCCGACGGGGCCCTGCCAGGTGACGCCGACGACGGTGACCGGCTCGGTCAGCGGCGTCACCGGGGTCTCCAGCCGCAGCTCGGAGGCCGCGGCAGAGGTCCTGGCGGCGGACGACGTGCCGACCACGGCGAGCCCGACCGAGCGCAGCGACGGTGCCACCGGTCGCGGCTCCGCGTGCACGTCCACCCCGACCGACGTCGCCACGAACAGCGGCAGCGAGAGCACGACGGCGAGCAGGGCAGGACGAAGGCGCATGGTGGTGACATCGACCGGGACGGGTGTGACTTGAGTGCCGGGTGGGATCGGCCGCCCTCCCGTCCGCGGGTAGGTTTCGCTGCGTGATCGCCGCAGGCCCGTCCGGACCACTGGTCGTCGCCGGCGCCACCGGATGGCTGGGCGGCGCCGTCGTCGAGGCCGCGCGCCGGCGGGGGCTGGACGTGCGCCCGCTGCGCCGCGACGAACCGGTCGAGGGGCTGCTGTCGGCGCCCGGCACCGTCCTGCTCATCGCGACCGGTGCCGGCGACAAGTCCGATCCGGAGCAGCTGCTCCAGGCTCACGTCGCCGTGCCGCAGCAGCTCGCCCGCGCCGCGCTGGACCAGGGCGCCGCGGTGCTCGCGCTGGGTTCAGCCGCCGAGTACGGCCTCCCGCAGCGGCCGACGGTGGGTGAGGACCACCCGGAGCTGCCGGTCGGCGACTACGGCACCTCGAAGCTGGAGGGGACGCACGCCCTGCGGGCGCTGGCCGAGCAGGGCCTGCGGCTGACGGTGGCACGGGTGTTCAACGTGCTCGGGCCCGGGCGCCGCGACGGCGACCCGGTGCAGGACTTCGCCCGCGCGGTCCGGGCGCTCCCGGACGCCGGCGGGACCGTGGAGGCCTGGGACTCGACCCTGGAGCGCGACATCGCCCCCGTCACGTGGGTCGGCGAGCGGCTGGTCGACCTCGCCGGGGTCGTCGGCGCCGAGCCGGTCGTCAACGTCTGCACCGGGCACGCGACCCGGTTCCGCGACCTGATCGAGGCGATGGGCCGGGTGCGGGGCGTGCCGCTGCAGGTGCGCGACGTGCGCCCCGGCGGCATCCCTCGCGTCGTCGGCGACCCGGGTCTGCTGCACCGCCTCGTCGGGACCCCGCCGATGCCGCACCTTGACGAGCTGGCTGAGCTGGCGCTGCGGGCGTCAGCCGAGCCGGGAACCCCCGAGGAGCCTGCTGCGTCGCAGTCGTGAGGTCGTGCCCGGAGGGGGTGTCTGTCAGTCCCCGACGGACGGGCGAGCACTGCGGCGACGAGTGCCGCCGCCGCCGAGAAGTGCGCCGAACCCACTGTCTTCATCCAGTCGGATGGCCCGGAGTACCGATCGCTGACCGACGTCCCAGCAAGCGGGTCGACCGCCGTCGTGGCGACGGTTGGGGTTGCCGTCCCGGTGACCGAGCACGCCGCGGTTCACATCCGCTGGTCGAGGGAGCGGTCGCTGCGGCGGTGGACCAGCTCGGGGACCAGGGTGCCGACGAGCGCCTCGATCCGCTCCTCGTCGACCGGGGTGCGGGCGTCGTCGAGCAGCTCGGAGACCGCGGCGAGGAAGTCACCGATCGTGACCGGGTCGGCCACGGCCGGACGCAGCGCCCGCAGGCCGGAGAGGCCGAAGCCGTGCACCTGCTCGCCGGCGCCGGCGAACTCCTCGAACTCCTTCTCCCCCGCGGTGTCCAGCGGGGTGAGCAGCACCGGCCAGGTGCCGTCCGGCCGGTCGCGGACCGCCGCGCGGGCCTCGTCCTCGTCGCGGCAGAAGGTCGGCCGCAGGCCGAGCACGCCGAGCACGTCCTGCAGCACCTCGACCAGGTCGCGCAGGTGCCGGGCCGGGTCGAGGTCGGGCACGACCACCTCGCCGTCGGGCCCGCACAGCGCCGCGAGCAGGCAGAGCTGACCGGACTCCGGGAGCGACACGAAGTACCGCCGCACGCCTTCCGGCACCGCCAGCGGCTGGCCCTTGGCGAGCCGGGTGAGCCAGCCCTCGAGCAGCGAGCCCTGCGAGAAGGCCACGTTCGCGAACCGGGCCGTCACGGCCGGGGTCGGCACCTGCGGGTCGAGCACGACGTGCTCCATCGCGCGCTTGGTGGCACCCATCAGGTTCACCGGGTTGGCGGCCTTGTCGGTGGAGACCGCGAAGTACCGCTGCGCACCCGAGGACTGCTCGAGCACCCGGCGGGCGGTGCGGACGTTGACCTCCAGCATCCGCAGCAGCGACAGCGCGTCCTTCTCGGACCGGACGTGCTTGACCGCGGCGAAGTTCAGGACCAGGTCGTGACGGCCCGCGGCCATCAGCCGGGTCATGGTCGGGCTGCCGGCGTCGACCGGGGTCGTCCGCAGGGTGGTGCCCTCGGGCAGGGCGCCCTGGCTGCGCAGGTCGCGCACCAGCTCGGTCAGCCCGTTCTCGTCGGTGTCGACCACGTGCAGCGAGCGCGGCCCGAGCCGGGCGAGCTCGCGCACGGTGGACGAGCCGATGCTGCCCGCTCCCCCGACCACCAGGACGCTGCGGCCCTCCACCTGCGCGCGCAGCTCGGCGTCGCGGTCGCGCAGGTCGTCGGCGAGCAGCGAGCGGCCGCGTCCGGTGACCGCCTCGGCCAGCGCCTCGGCGGGCACCCGCAGCGGCGAGGTCGACGCCGTCACGAGCGGTCCAGGAACCGGTCCGGTGCCTCGACGAAGTCGGCGCTGGCCTTCTGGTAGTCGTCGAAGCGGCCGATGTCCTGCCAGTACGCGTCGCTCTCCAGGCACCGCACCCGACGACCGGCGGCGGTGAGGGCGGTCATCAGGTCGGGCATGTCGTACCGGCCGTCCGGCACCAGGTCGACCGCGGAGCGGTCGAGCGCGTAGATCCCGGTGCTGACGAAGTAGTCGAGGGTGGGCTTCTCCTCGTACCGCTCGAGGTCGCCGCCCGCGGTGGTGTGCACCACGCCGTAGTCGATGTGCACCTCGCGCCGGGCGAGCACCACGGTGGCGGCGGAGTCGCCGCTCTGCTGGCCGCGCAGCACCTCGGCGTAGTCGACCGTGGTGAGCAGGTCGCCGTTCATCACCAGGAAGGTGTCGTCGAGGTCGTCGACCAGTCGCAGCGAGCCCGCCGTGCCGAGCGGCTCGCGCTCGAGCCGGTACTCGATCCGCAGGCCGAGGTGCTCGCCGTCGCCGAGCAGCGCCTGCACCAGCTGCGGCAGGTGGCCGAGCGTGAGCACGACCCGCTCGAACCCGCACGACGCCAGCTGGCGCAGGACCACCTCGAGGATGGGGGTGTCGCCGAGGGGCAGCAGCGGCTTGGGGATGTTCATCGTGTACGGGTGCAGCCGGGTGCCCAGCCCGCCCGCGAGGATCACGGCCATCATGCGGCGGGTGCTCCGGCTGCGCGGCGTGCGGTGCTGCTGGCGGTCACGGCGCCCGAGCATAGCCTCCCGGAGCCCGCCTCCCGGCGGGCTACGATGGCCCACGCCCAGGGGCCGTCCGCCCTCCCACGTCAGCACGTGAGGACCACGAGCCAGACCATGAGCGAACGCCGGCGACTCGACGTCGTCTGCCCGGTCTTCCGCGAGGCGGAGGGCATCGAGGCCTTCCACCGCGAGCTGGCCGAGGTGCTCGACCGGGTCGCCGACCGGTACCGGGCGCGGGTGGTCTACGTCGTCGACCCCTACCCGGACGGCACCGAGGAGGCGCTCGCGCGGGTGTGCGCGCAGGACCCCCGGGTGCACATCCTGGTGATGTCGCGGCGGTTCGGCCACCAGGCGGCGCTCGTCGCGGGCCTGGAGCACGCCGACGCCGACGCCGTGGTGATGATGGACTCCGACGGGCAGCACCCTCCGGAGTCGGTGCTCGAGCTGCTCTCCGCGTTCGAGGAGGGTGCCGACATCGTCCAGGCGGTCCGGCTCGACGCCCCGAGCACGGGCTGGCTCAAGAAGCGGACGAGCCACCTGTTCTACCGGCTGATGTCGGCGGTGGGCTCGATCGACATCCAGGGCGGCTCGGCCGACTTCCGGCTGTTCTCGCGGCGCGTCGTCGAGGTGTTCGCCCGCGGGCTGCCCGAGCGCAACCCGTTCATCCGCGGCCTGGCCAGCTGGGTCGGGTTCACGGTGGCGTACGTCGGCTTCACCTGCCGCGACCGCGAGGCCGGGCAGAGCAAGTACTCGGTGCGCACCCTGATGGAGTTCGGCATCACCGGCATCACCTCCTTCTCCAAGATGCCGATCCGGGCCGCCGCGGTCATCGGCCTGGTGATGAGCCTGCTGAGCTGCGCCTACGCGCTGGTCGCCGTCGCCAGCTACTTCTTCACCGACTACGTCCCGCCGGGCTGGGCCAGCACCACCGCTGCCGTCACCTTCGTCGGCGGGGTCCAGCTGCTGTTCCTCGGCCTGATCGCCGAGTACGTCGGGCAGATCTTCGACGAGGTCAAGCAGCGGCCCCGCTACCTGGTGGCCCGCAGCTACGGCACGATGGACGAGCAGCCCGAGATCGAGCACCCGGTGCTCGGGGCCGCGCAGGAGCCGTCGCTGACCCACCCCGTCGCGCGGTGAGCCACTCCGCGTCCTGTCCCGCACCTGCACCGCACCCCGTCCGCGACCCCCTGAGGTGAACCACGTGCCCGAGACCGTCCCCGTCACCGCGCCCGTCAGCCGCCCGCCCTGCCTGGTGTGCGACGGCCCGCTCGCGCCCGCGCCGCGGCTGCCCGGTCTCGACGAGTGCGCGCGCTGCGGCTTCGTGACGGCCGACGTCGCTGTGTCGGACGAGGAGCTGCTGAAGCTGTACGGGGAGGACTACTTCCACGGTGACGAGTACGCCGACTACGTCTCGGAGGCGCCCGAGCTGCGGGCCAACTTCCGCCGTCGGCTCGAGACGCTCGCCCGGCTGCAGCCGGAGTCCGAGCGCGGCCGGTTGTACGAGGTGGGTGCCGCCTACGGGTTCTTCCTCGACGAGGCCAAGGGCGCCTACGGCACCGTCAGCGGGATCGACATCTCCTCCGACGCCGCGACCTTCGCGCGCGAGCAGGTCGGGGTCGACGTCACGGCCGGGGACTACCTCGGCACCGACCTCGACGGACAGGTCGACCTGCTGTGCATGTGGGACACCGTCGAGCACCTCGCGACCCCGGGCGACTTCATCATCAAGGCCGGCCAGGACGTCCGCCCCGGCGGGCTCATCGCCCTCACCACCGGCGACATCGACAGCCTCAACGCCCGGATGCGCGGGAAGCGCTGGCGGATGATCCACCCGCCGACGCACCTGCACTACTTCTCCCGGCGCACCATGACCCTGCTCCTGGACCGGGCCGGCTTCGACGTCGTGCACCACGAGACGGCCGGCAACGCCCGCACGCTGCGCGGCATCGCCTACGCCGTGCTGGTGCTGCGCGCCAGGAAGCAGCGGCTGTTCGACGTCGTCACCCGGGTCCCCGGTCTGTCGTGGGTGCTGGACCGCAGCGTCACCCTCGACCTGCGCGACATCATGTTCGTCGTCGCCCGGCGCAGGGCTTGACCGTCCGGGAGCCGACCTCGCCGACGCGCACCTGGCCGGCCTGGCTGTTCGGTGCGGCACTGGCGGCGGTGCTGGCGCCGCTGCCGCTGCTCGGCCTGTTCGTACGGCCCGCGTCGGACGACTGGTGCCTGTTCCCCCTGGGGCGCGACCAGGGCTTCCTCGCCGTCCTCGAGGACGTCTACGTCGTGCAGAACGGCAGGTTCGGCAACGGCGCCGTCCTCGGGGTGCTCTACTCGGCGTTCCCGATCACGTCCAAGCTGCTCCCGGGCGCGACCCTCGTGGTGATCACGCTCCTGCTCGCCGTCCTGCTCTCATCCGTGATCCAGCGGGTGCTCGGCGTGGGGGCCGGCCTCGCGCGGACTGCTGCCGCGGTCGTGGCGCTCGGTGTCGTTCTGCCGCTGTACCTGTCCAAACCCAGTGAGTACCAGACCCTCTACCACGCTGCCACGATCGTCTCGCACACGCTGACCATCGTCATCGCGCTCACGATCGCGTGGGTCGTGCTCTCCCTGGACCGCCGCGGGCACCGGCTCTGGGCAGTGGTGGCCGCGGCGGTCGGCGGACTGGTCCTCGGCACCTTCAACGAGGCGTTCACCGCCGTCTGCCTGGTCACCGTCGTGCTCGGTCTGCTGCTGCAGCGGCTGGTGCGCACCGCGCCGCTCCCACCGGTCCTGCTGCTCACCACCGGCGCCGCCCTGCTCGTCGGGTTCGTCTCGGTGTTCTTCTCCCCCGGCTCGCGCAACCGGCAGCAGCTGATCCAGGACCGCTCGATGCTCGACCCCGCCCTCGTCGGCACGACGGTGGGCAACTGGTGGGCGGTGGTCACGACGGTGGTGCCCAGCGCGGGCTTCGTGCTGCTCGCGCTCGGGGCGCTCGTCGTGGGTCTGGTCGCCGTCGAGGTCCCGTCGGGCCGCGGCCGCAGGTGGTGGCTGCTGGCCACGGCAGGCCCGCTGGTGTGGGCGGTGCTCGCCTCCGTGGCCGCCACCTTCGTGCTCAGCTACTCCTTCAACGGCCAGCTGGTGGGCCGCGAGCGCACCTGGCCCAGTATCACGGTGACCCTGCTGGTGGCGTCCGCCTGGCTGCTGCTGCTCGCCGGCGCCGCCGCCGGCACCCGGCTGCGCTCCCGGACCGGGGCGCCGGTCGTCCTGGTGGCCGCCGCGGTGCTCGGCGTGCTCGCCGTGCCGGCAGCCGGGATCGCGGCGCTCCAGGTGCGCGACCTCACCGAACGGGTGGTCGTGCGGGCCGTCGACACCGACCGGCGTGACTTCCTGCTCCGGCAGGAGATCGCCGACGGCGCCCGGACCATCGCGTTCTACCCGGTGCCCATCGACGGCCTGTACGAGCCGTTCTACCCCAACCGCCGACCGGCCTGGCCGCTGAGCTGCGCGCCCGCGTTCTACGGCGTCGACGAGGTCGAGATGGCCCCGCTGCCCTGGCCATGACCGACCCGAGGTGGGGCGAGCTGGTCCGGTTCGGGCTGATCGGACTGGTCAACACCGGTATCTACTACGCGGGGTTCCGGTTGCTGCACCTCGCGCTGCCCTACCTCGCCGCGCACCTCATCGCCTTCGCCGTCGGCGTGGTGGTGTCGTTCTTCCTCAACTGCCGCTTCACCTTCCACGTCCGACCGACCCTGGCGCGGTTCGTCCGGTTCCCCTTGGCGAACCTCACCACCCTGGTCGTGATGACGGTCGCCGTCAGCGGGCTCGTCGAGGTGCTGCGCGTCGAGCCCGACGTCGCGGCCCTCGTGGCGGCGATCGCCACCGTGCCGATCACCTTCGTGGTGTCCAGGCTGCTCGTGGTCGGCCACCTGCGCCGCTCCACACCGGAGCCGGCCGAGGCCGACGGGGTCAGCCCACCAGCGTGAGCGGCCCCCAGCCGCTGCCGATCTGGCGCGAGCGGCCGAACCCGCCGCTGCCGGTGCCCGGGTAGAGGTACAGGGCGCCGGACACGTGCCGGGCCAGCAGGTCGACGTGGCCGTCGCCGGTCCAGTCACCGGGTCCGCGCACGGCGTCCATCGACCCCCACCCGCTGCCGATCTGGCGGACCCGGCCGAAGCCGCCCGTCCCGGACCCGGGATACAGCAGCAGGGCGCCGTCGGTGGTGCGCCGCGCCACCAGGTCGGCCGTCCCGTTCTCGTCCCAGTCGCCGACCGCGGTCACCACACCCATGCCGGCCCATCCGGTGCCGACCTGCGCCGGCCGGAGGAACCCGCCCGCACCGTCGCCCGGGTAGAGCCACAGCGTGGCGTCGTCGGAGCGGCGGGCCACCAGGTCCGGTGCGCCGTCGCCGTCCCAGTCACCCGGCGCGACCAGCAGGTCGAAGACCTGCCACCCGGAGCCGATCGCACCCGAGCCGAGGAAGCCGCCGGAGCCGTTGCCGCGCAGCAGCACCAGCGAGCCGTCCGCGCGCGAGCGGGCCACGACGTCCCCGTGCCCGTCGCCGTCCCAGTCACCGGTCTGCGTGACGAGGTCGAGACCGTCCCAGCGGCTGCCCACCTGGCGGCGGGTGCCGAAGCCGCCGGCGCCGTTGCCGGGGTACATCAGCAGGTCCCCGGCGGCAGTGAGCGCCAGCACGTCGCCCTTGTCGTCACCGTTCCAGTCGCGGCTGAACCCGGTGCCGAGGAACGCGAACCAGTCCGAGCGGACGCCGAGCGCGGTCCGCAGCTGCGAGCCGCTGAGGTCGACCGAGCCGGCGCTGCCGACCACGGTGGCGCGCAGGATGCGCCCGCCCAGCTCGCCCTGCCCGGTGCGCTGGTCGACGACGACCCGACGAAGCGTGCCGATCGAGGGCAGTCGTGACTGCACCGAGGCGGCCGTCACCTCGGCGGTCCACGAGTGCGCGGTGGACGGCACGACGCCGTCGTACGGATCGGCCTTCGCGACGAGGTACGGGTGGGCGGGGCTGCCCGCCGCGGTCCAGCCGCCGTTGGCGGCGCTGAACTCGGTGAACGCCGTCTTCGTGACCCCACCCGCGGTGTGGCGCAGCACCGCACCGGCGGTGGCGGCGATCGCCTGGTCGGTGGCCGCGTTCTCGCCCCGCGACAGCAGGGTGCCGTCCGCGGCGTAGGTGGCGGTGCCGGCGAACACCTGGCACGAGGTCGTGTCGCAGGTGTCGTACACCGCCGTGCCCGGACGCTCCTCCTTGAGTCGGGTGGCGTACGAGCGGGCGGCCACCGACTGGCTGCGCAGCGCCTCCTGCGGCCACGACGCGGGCATCTCGGCCGGCACGACACCGCGCAGGTAGCTCTCGGTGCCCAGCACGGCCACGGTGCGCTGCACGGTCCCGTCGGCGGCGGCACGCAGGCGCCCGCGCAGCTCCTGCTGGCGGCCGTCCGGCAGCACCAGCCGGAGCAGCCTGGACGGCGCGGTCAGCTCGGTGACCGCCAGCAGCGGGAACGCCGTGGCGTGCGCGGACCAGGTGGCGCCGTCCAGCCGCTCCAGCACCGGCCCTGTGGCGGTGCGACGCACCCGCCAGCGGTCGTAGGAGGCGCCGGTCGGCAGCGTCAGGCTCTGCCCGCCGGACGTGACCGCCAGCCCCGCCTGCGGCTGCACGGCGAGGTCGCCGTCCGCGTCGGCGCTGATCAGCACCCGGATCTCCGGGTCGCCGTGCTGGGCGAGAGCGGTGCCCGGGTAGTAGTGGGCCAGCACCTGCTGCCAGGTCAGGCCCTGCACGGCCGCGCCGCGGGCGCCCCACTGCGACATCCCGCGCCCGTGCCCGAAGCCGCGGCCCTCCAGTCGCAGCACCCCCGCCGACGGCACGCCGCCGTCGACCGCCTCGGCCGGGCCCACCGGGACCAGCGACGTCGCGGTGAGGACGGCGGCAGCGATCGCGGCGGTGACGGCCGCCCGGGATCTGGGCGTGAGGGCGCGGGAGGTCATGGCTGCTCCATCGGCCGATGGTAGGCCGACCTGAGCGGGTCGGCGCCGGTCGAGGCCGAGCTGAGACCTGGTCGGCTACCCCAGGCCCAGGACGTCGGCGAGGACCCCGGCGGAGCGAGCGCCACCGTGCACCGCCAGGGCGAACTCGTGGCCGGCCGCGGCGGACCGCGCCGCGGCCGCCCGGTCGTCGAGGACCTGCTCGAGCACCGCGCCGAGCGTCGCCGGGGTCGCCTCGAGCAGGGGCAGCTCGAGCCCGGTGGCCGCCGTCACGTGCTCTCGCACCTGGTCGCTCACGTGACCGACGACGACCCGGCCCGCGGCCATCGCCTGGCAGGCCATCACGCCGTAGGACCCGATCGCGAACTGGTCGAGGACGACGTCGGCGGCGGCCACCTCGTGCGGCACCTGGTCGGGGCTGACGCCCTCGACCCTGCGGTACTCGATCCGGCCGGCCCGCACCAGCGGCTCCAGCGCCTGCTCGACGTGGTCGGTGCCCTTGATGGCCGCCCGCGACGGGGCGTGCAGCACCACCGGCACGTCCCGTTCGAGCACCGGGCCGCCAGGCCGCCAGACGTCCGGGTCCACCACCACAGGCAGCCAGACGGCGTCCGGCAGGTCGAGCAGCAGGTCGGGGGTCGACACCAGGCGCGGGCCGTCGAAGTCGTCGATCGCGGGGCGGAGCAGGTCGACGGTCGCCTGGACCGAGGCGACCCACGGGTCGGTCGCATCGCGGAACGGTGACCACGGCTCGGCGAGCACGTGCCGGCGCGGATCACGCAGCTCGGATCCGTGCAGGACGAGCGCCACAGGGATGCCGTGCTCGGTCATGATCCGTGCGTCGCCGCGGAAGTCCTTGCCGTGCAACGTGCCGGTGACGGCACGGCCGGACTCCAGCAGGGCGTGGGTCCAGGTCCCCAGGACGCGGCGCTCCATCCGCTGCTGCCAGGCGAGGTCGCGACCGAAGACCCCCGACGGCACCAGCTCGTCGGCAGGGAACACCAGGGCCGAGCCCCTGTCGACCATCAGCACGTCGGTGGCCGTCCCCGGCCGCTCCCGCTCCAGCGCCTTGGCCCACGCCCACGCCTGCCCGGCCATGTTGGCCGGTCCGATGCCGACGGTGACGGGCAGGTCGACCGACCGGGTGACCGCCGGCGTCGCCGAGGGGTGGACGCCCACCACCCGCGGCGCAGGGCCGGTGGGGGGCACCGGGTCCCAGCGCGGACCGAGGACGTCGGCGAGGGCCCGCACCACCGCGACGGGGTCGTCGACGACGCGGTCGGCGTGCCGCACCAGCTCCCGCCGCACCGCCGCCTCAGCACGCCGGCGAACTGCGTCGTGCGCGCCGGCCGGGGCGGTGTCGACGTGCACCCAGGCCACCCGGCGCTCGCGCAGCGCCGCCCGGCCGACGGCTCGAGCGGCGACGGCGGCGGCCACGGCACCGACACTCACCACGACGTCCGGCTCCTCGGCATCGATCCGCGGGCCCAGCACGGCCTCGTGGTCGTCGACCTCCGGCAGGGTCCGGCGCCACCCGCGCGGTACCCACGAGAGCAGGGACCGGACCGCGGCCGGGCCGCGCCCCGAGGTCGCCCCCGCCGCGGACAGGCGCGGGACCACCTGCGCCCGCACCAACCGCACCGGACCGAGGTAGCCGGCCCAGGTCTGCGCCGGGGCGCCCACCAGGACGGTGACGTCCAACCCCGAGCCGGCCAGCTCCTGCGCCACCTGCTGCGCACGTGGACCGCCGTCGTCGACCTCGGCGTCCGGCCCGAACGGGGCCAGGACGAGCCCGCGGAGCGGGTCAGCCACCGGGATAGCCCATCACCGCACGGGCGTCACGGCCGAGGTGCGCGAGCGCGTCGAGCACGGACAGCCCTCCGACGAAGGGCCATCCCGAGCGTTCGTACGGCTGGGGGACGAACTCGCGGACGAGCAGCGACACCCCGCGGTCCGCGTAGGTCTGCTCGGACTGGTAGTTCTGCCCGCCGGCGCCGGACACGTAGGTGGTGCCGCCGACCTCGGACACCAGCTGGGCGATCCGCTCATCGGCCCTGAGGTCGGCAGGGTGGTCGCTGCTGAGGTGGAAGCCGCCCTCCCAGCCGAGGTGCGAGGCGACGGCCCGCACCAGCGCCATGTTGAGCTGCGCCAGCCGCTCGTGCCCCCCGTGCAGCACCGGCTCGACCAGCTCGATCAGCTCGTCGACGTGCGCGGCCTTCGCGTAGGTGTGGCGCAGCGTCGACAGGTGCTTGTCGGCGAAGGCGGGGTCGGCCACGAGGACCTGGTCGATGGTGGGGCTGCCGGACTTCGACACCGGCACGGTGAGCCACTGCTCCGCGTCGGGGCCCTTGGCGATGCGGGTGCGGCTGACGTAGCTGCGGCCCTGCGGGAGCTGGACGTCGTCGAAGAAGACGAAGGCGTCGCAGTCGAAGAGCTTGGCGAAGTACCCGCACCACGGCGCGTAGTTGGGCTGGTGGACGGCGACCTTCATCGGGACGGCTCCTCCTGCGGGGCGGATGTGAACGTGCGGTAACCGGACGGCGACGGATCACCCTCGACCATGCCGAGCCGTTCGTAGAACGCTGCCGCACGGGGGTTCTCGGGATGGACCTTGAGGGTGAGCACCCCGGGCTCGGCGGCGTCGAGGAGCCGACGGACCAGCACCGCGCCCACGCCACGGGAGCGGTGGCCCGACGCGACCACCACGTGGTGCAGGTGCACGCCGCGGTCGGTGCGCGACGCGATCGCCCACCCGACCGGTGCGGCGCGGTCGGTCGCGAGCAGGCTGAGCTCCCACTTGCCGTCGCGGTCGGCCAGCAGGTTCTCGCGGGTCCAGTCGTCCCACCCCGAGTCGGCGGTCATGGCGAGCAGGTCGTCGGCCAGCGCCGCCGCGCGGTCTCGGTCGAGTCGCTCGACGGCGAGCCCGGTCACAGGATCCACCGGAGGACGTCGAAGGTCTCCGCGAAGCGCACCCCGGCCTGCACACCGTGGTACCGCATCTGCGACCGGAGGAACTCCGGGTCGGCGTACGGGCGGTCGGCCTGGGACCGGTAGCACTCCAGCGCGCGCAGCTTGGCCGCGACGTGCTCCTCCTGCAGCGTGACGAACGAGGTGGTCCTGAAAGCGATGTTGTTCCAGGCGATCTCGTACGCCATGATGCTCGTCCGCTTGAACGCCCGCAGCCCCTCGGTGGCCACCACCGAGTGGTCCTGGTGCAGGTCCTCGGGCGACGGCAGCAGCACCAGGTCGGGCGCCAGCTCCTTGTTGAGGTCGACCATCGCCTGCAGGATCTCCTGCCTGTCGCGGGCGAACAACCGCACGTCGAAGTCGAGCACCCGCAGGTGGTCCGGCGCGATCCCGAGCTCGCGGGTGGCCTCCGCGACCTCGCTGCGCAGCACGTCCTCGGGCCAGCCGTCCGGGATGGCGGTCTGGCAGGCCGAGAACGCCACGTAGTGGATGTCGTGGCCCTCCTGCGCCCAGCGGGCGATCGACCCTCCGGCACCGAGCTCGCCGTCGTCGGTGTGGGGGGCCAGGACCAGGATGGTCTGGCCGGGGGCGGTGGGCAGCACGCGGGTCACTCCCTCGTCCGGTCCGCCGGCGCGGCGCCGGGTTCCGTCGTCTCGGTCAGGTCGACGACCTCCTCGTCGACCTCTGCGGTCGGCGGCAGGCCGAGCAGCTCGGCGTACATCGCCCGCAGCTCGCCGGCCTCGTGGGACCACGAGTATCGTTGCAGCAGAGCAGGTTCTGCGACCGCGGCGCGATAGCGAGGGAGGTCGGCGAGCACCGCGCGCACCGCGGCGGCGAGCTCGTCGACGTCGCCCGGGGTGAAGGTCTCCCCCACGCCGTGCTCGCGGAGGAACGCACCGAGGCTCTCGAGCTCGCTGCTCGCCACCGGCACGCCGGCGTGCAGGTACTCGAACAGCTTGTTGGGCAAGGACATCTCGTGACTCGGGAAGGACAGGCCGGGAATCAGGCCGACGTCGACGCCGCGCAGGTAGTCGACCACCTGCCCGGGGCCCACCGGGTTGACGAGGTGCACCCGGTCCTGCACGCCGAGCGCCTCCACGGACTCCCGCAGCCGCCGCACGTACCAGGTGTCGTTGTGCGGCACGCAGACCAGCGCGAGGTGCACGTCCGGCAGCTGCACCATCGCATCGATCGCGGTCTGGACGCCGCGCGCCGCCTGCATCGCACCGCTGTAGCTGATCAGGGGCACGTCCGGTCCGACACCGCACACCTCCCGGACCGGGACCACCGGCGTGCTGCCGTCGGGGTCGCGGGTCGGCACGTTGAGCACCACGGTCGGGAGCCGCGGGAGGTCGTACCGCTCCTTCAGCGCCGCCGCGATCGCCGGGCTGACGGTGACCACGCGGTCGGCGTCGCGGACGAAGTCGGCCTCGAGGTCGGCCCAGCCGGCGATCACCCGGGCGGTGCGGCCGCCGTACTGGGACAGCCCCGGGACGTACTCGTGGGCGTCGTAGACCCACGGCAGCCGACGGCCGGCCCTGCGCGCCCGCGCCGCTGCCCGGGAGGCGACCCGCAGCAGGTGCATGTCGTGGGCGTGCACGGCGTCGGGGCTCAGCGCCTCGAGCGCCGGGCCGAACGCGGCCTCGTAGTCGAGCACCTCGGGGTGCTCGCGGCGCCAGGAGACCCCTTCGTCCTGGGTGCGCCGCAGGTCGTGCTCGCGCCAGGCCTGCCCGATCCGGTTGTTCAGCCGCCAGGCCAGCGCCCTCCGGACGCGCAGCTCGTGCCGGCGCAGCCGGAGCCACACGCGCCGGGCCCTGCGCCCTGCCACGCCGGCCCGGTAGACCACGTCGCCGGCACCGTCGCTCTCGCGGGCGCGCACCGCCAGCCCGGAGGCGCCGGTGAGGTCGCGCTCGGCGGCCCGCACCCTGGCGGTGGCGAGGTCGACGCGGGTGGTGCTGGCCAGCGGTGGACGGGCCTGACGGCGGGCCAGCCGCCGGCGGGCGGCGGCATCGCGCCGGGTGAACGCGACCGGCACCCGCACGATCCGCACGTCGCCGAGCCAGGTGTCGCCGGGGAAGGCCTCCGAGGTGGCACCCAGGAGGGTGACCCGCAGGCCGGCGCGCGCGAGCGCGACCGCCTCCTTCTTCACCCGGGTGTCGTTGGCCACGTCGTTGGCCACCATCATCACCACGTGCGGCGCCTCGCCACGGGGGTCGGTCATCGCGACCTGCTCAGTCCTGGACGAGGGCGGCGTCCAGCACGTCCGGGCTGGTGCCCACGACCCGGTGCACGACACCGGACCACCGCGAGGGGTCGGTGGCGCGGCGGCCGTCGACCAGGGTGCGCACGCCGGGCAGGTCGTCCGGACCCAGGTCGGCGTACTCGCGGTGGTCCGCCTGCACGACCGCGGCGTCGACGGGCTCGCCCAGGTGGTACGGCTCCAGGCCCAGCGAGCGCAGCTCCTCGTCGGTGTAGAGCGGGTCGTGCACGAGCGGGACCGCGCCGGCCGAGGTCAGCGCCGCGACCGTGGGGAAGACGCCGGAGAACGCGGTCTCCTTCACGCCGCCGCGGTACGCCGCGCCCAGGACCGCCACCCGCTGGCCTCCGAGGTTCCCGTGCGCCCCGGCGAGGACGCCGACGGTGTACGCCGGCATCGCCGCGTTGGCCTCGCGGGCCGAGCGCACGACGGTGGCGTCCGGGTCGTTCCACAGGTACAGCCGCGGGTAGACCGGGATGCAGTGGCCCCCGACGGCGATGCCGGGCCGGTGGATGTGGCTGTACGGCTGGGAGTTGCTGGCCTCGATCACCTGGTAGACGTCGATGCCGTTGGACTCGGCGAAGCGGGCGAACTGGTTGGCCAGGCCGATGTTGACGTCGCGGTAGGTCGTCTCGGCCAGCTTCGCGAGCTCGGCTGCCTCGGCCGACCCGAGGTCCCAGACGCCGTTGCCGCGCTCGAGATCGGGACGGTCGTCGAAGTCGAGCAGCTCGCGGTACAGCGCGACGGCACGGCGCGCCCCCTCGGCGGTCAGGCCGCCGACCAGCTTCGGGTACTTGCGCAGGTCGGCGAAGACCCGGCCGGTGAGGACCCGCTCGGGGGAGAACACCAGGTGGAAGTCGGTGCCCTCGGTGAGCCCGGAGGTCTCCTCGAGCATCGGCTTCCAGCGGCTGCGGGTGGTGCCGACCGGCAGGGTGGTCTCGTAGCTGACCAGGGTGCCCGGCGTGAGGTGCTCGCCGAGCGAGCGGGTGGCGGAGTCCATCCAGCCGAAGTCGGGGACTCCCTCGCCGTCGACGAACAGCGGGACGACCAGCACCACGGCGTCGGCACCGGGCACGGCGTCGGCGTAGGAGGTGGTGGCCCGCAGCCGGCCGGCGGGGACCAGCTCGGCCAGCTTCTCGCCCAGGTGCGCCTCGCCCGGGAACGGCTCCTCGCCCCGGTTGACCGTCGACACCACCCGCTCGTCGACGTCGACACCGACGACCTCGTGGCCCTTGGAGGCGAACTGGACCGCCAGCGGCAGCCCGATCTTTCCCAGTGCGACGACGGCGATCTTCACGGGTGCGGATTCCCTCGGGTCGGGGGCGGGTCTCGGGGGGCAGGGCACGACGAAGCGGTCACGCGGGCTCCTGCGCGGCGCGCCTAGACTAGCCCTACCGTCGACCTCTCCCGGAGGCGGCCGGGAGACGGAGGATGCCCTGATGAAGGTCCTGAGCGTGGTCGGCGCGCGTCCGCAGTTCGTGAAGCTGGCGCCGGTGGCCGAGCAGCTCACCGCGCACGGCCACGAGCACGTGATCGTGCACACCGGCCAGCACTACGACGCGAGGATGAGCGACGTCTTCTTCGCCGACCTGCAGATCCCCGCCCCGGACGTGCACCTGGGCGTGGGCTCCGCCTCGCACGGGGTGCAGACCGGCACGATCCTCGCCGGCCTCGACCCGGTGCTCGACGAGCACCGGCCGGACTGGGTCCTGGTCTACGGGGACACCAACTCGACGCTGGCCGCCGCGGTCGCGGCGGTGAAGATGCACCTGCCGGTCGCGCACCTGGAGGCGGGCCTGCGCTCGTTCAACCGCCGGATGCCGGAGGAGCACAACCGGGTGCTCACCGACCACTGCGCCGACCTGCTGCTGTGCCCCACGCAGAACGCCGTCGAGCACCTCGTGACCGAGGGCCTCGGGCACCGGGCCAGGATGGTCGGCGACGTCATGACCGACGTCTGCCTGCGCGTCCGCGACGCCGTCCGCGACGCGCCGCCCGAGCCCCCGGCCGACCTCCCCGACGGCGGCTACCTCGTCGCCACCGTGCACCGGGCCGAGAACACCGACGACCCGGACCGGTTGCGGGCGGTCGTCGAGGCGCTGGCGGGGCTCGACCACCCGGTGCTGCTGCTCGCCCACCCCCGCCTGGTGGCGCGCTGCGCCTCCGCGGGCATCGCGCTCGAGCGCGACGGCCTCGTCGTGGTGCCGCCGCTCACCTACCCCGGGACCGTCTCGGCCGTCCTCCGGTCGGCCGGCGTGGTCACCGACTCCGGCGGCCTGCAGAAGGAGGCCTACCTGCTCGAGCGCCCGTGCACGACGCTGCGCGAGGAGACCGAGTGGGTCGAGACCCTGGAGGACGGCTGGAACGTCCTCGACCCGGGGCTGACGCGGCTGGGCGAGCTCGCGGGCCGTACGGCGCCGGCGACCCCCACGACCGCGCCGTTCGGCGACGGCACCGCCGCGCACGCGGTCGTCGGCGCGCTGGAGTCCCCCGGGCTCTGAGCCGCGAGCCTCAGGCCGGCACGTCGACGGTGCGGCCCGTGGTCGCCGACTCGATCATCGCCTCGGCGACCGCCACGGTGGCCAGCCCCTGGCGCATCGTGACGATGTCGGCCTCCTTGCCCAGGACGGCGTCGCGGAACGCCTCGTGCTCGGTGCGCAACGGCTCCGGCTTGGCGATGGCGAACCGCACGACGTCGCCCTCGGACACGCCACGGAACTCGGCCAGCGAGGACCAGGTGGTGGGCACGTGGCCGTTGGCGTGGAAGGTGAGGTCGGCGGTCAGGGTGTCGGCGGTGAAGGCCCCCTTCTCGCCGGTGACGATCGTCACCCGCTCCTTCATCGGCGACAGCCAGTTCACCAGGTGGCTCGTCACGGTGCCGTCGGCGAGCGTGCCGACCGCGGCCACGAGGTCCTCGTGCTCGCGGCCGCTCTTGAACGCGGTGCGTGCGGAGACCGAGACGAACGGCTGCTGGGTGACCCAGGCGGTCAGGTCGATGTCGTGGGTGCCGAGGTCCTTGACCACGCCGACGTCGGCGATCCGCGCCGGGAACGGGCCCTGCCGGCGGGTGATCACCTGGTAGACGGCGCCGAGCTCGCCCTCCTCCAGCCGCCGGCGGAGGTTCTGCAGAGCCGGGTTGTACCGCTCGATGTGCCCGACCGCACCGACGAGGCCGGCGGACTCGAACGCCTCGACCAGCTTGGAGGACCCGGCGGTGTCCTTGGCGAGCGGCTTCTCGACCAGCGCGTGGACGCCGGCGGCCGCCAGGGCCAGGCCGATCTGCTCGTGGAACTGGGTGGGGGCGGCCACCATGCAGTAGTCGACCCCGGCGGCGATGATCTGCTCGACGCCGCTCAGCACCTCCAGGTCGCCGGCCACGCCGTGCGGGTCGCCGGCGGGATCGGCCACGGCGACCAGGTCGACGCCGTCCAGGGCCCGCAGCACCCGGCCGTGGTGGCGGCCCATCATGCCGAGGCCGATGAGGCCGGCGCGCAGGTTCGCCATCTCAGGCACCGGCCTTCGCGAGGGTGTTGACGGCCCCGACCACGCGCTCGAGGTCGCCCTGCGACAGCGACGGGTGCACCGGCAGCGACAGCGCCTCGGCGGCGGCGCGCTCGGTCTCGGGCAGGTCGAGGGTGAGCCGGAACGACGGCAGCCGGTGGTTCGGGATGGGGTAGTACACCCCGGTGCCGACGCCGTGCTCGTCGGCGAGCGCCTTGGCGAAGCCGTCGCGGTCGTCGGTGACCCGGATCGTGTACTGGTGGTAGACGTGCGTGGCGCCCTCGGCCACCGGCGGGACCACGACGCCCTGCAGGTTCTCGGACAGGAACGCGCCGTTGCTCTGGCGGGTCGCGGTCCAGCCGTCGAGCTTGCCCAGCTGAACCCGGCCGATCGCGGCGTGCACGTCGGTCATCCGGGCGTTGAAGCCGACGACCTCGTTCTCGTACCGCTTCTCCATGCCCTGGTTGCGCAGCAGCCGCACCATCCGGGCGATCTCGTCGTCGCCGCAGCTCACCATGCCGCCCTCGCCCGAGGTCATGTTCTTGGTCGGGTAGAGGCTGAACATCGCGAAGGTGCCGAAGGTGCCGACCTGCGCGCCCTGCCAGGTGGCGCCGTGCGCCTGCGCGGCGTCCTCGAAGATCTTGAGCGAGTGCTTCTCGGCGACCGCGCCGAGGCCGGTCATGTCGGCCGGGTGGCCGTACAGGTGCACCGGCATGACGCCGACCGTGCGCTCGGTGACCGCGGCCTCGACGGCGGCGGGGTCGAGGCAGAAGTGGTCCGGCTCGATGTCGACGAACACCGGCGTGGCGCCGGTGAGCGCCACCGAGTTCGCGGTGGCCGCGAAGGTGAAGGACGGGACGATGACCTCGTCGCCCGGGCCGACGCCGGCGGCCAGCAGGCCGAGGTGCTGTCCGGCGGTGCCGGAGTTGACGGCCACGCAGGTGCGCCCGCCGGCGAGGTGGGCGCCGAACTCCTGCTCGAAGGTCGCGACCTCCGGGCCCTGGGCGATCATGCCGCTGCGCAGCACGCGGTCGACCGCGGCGCGCTCGTCGTCGCCGATGATCGGCTTCGCGGCGGGGATCATGTCGGTCATCAGCTTCCAGCCTCCGTGAGCTGTCCGTCGGTCTCTGTGTAGGTCTCGCCCGTCTGCGGGCACCGCCAGCTGCCGCCGCCCTGGTCCTCCAGCGGGATCCCGGCGCGGCCGACCCAGCGGATCCGCCGCGCCGGTACGCCGGCCACGAGCGCGAAGTCGGGGACGTCCTTGGTGACCACCGCGCCGGCGGCGACCATCGCCCAGCGCCCGATCGTCACCGGGGCGACGCACGTCGCGCGCGCCCCGATCGAGGAGCCCTCGCGGCAGGTGACGCCGACGGGCTCCCAGTCGTCCCCGCGCTTGAGCGTGCCGTCGGGCGCGATCGAGCGGGGGAAGTGGTCGTTGGTGAACACCACCGCCGGGCCGACGAACACGCCGTCCTCCAGGACGGCCGGCTCGTAGACCAGCGCGTAGTTCTGCACCTTGCAGTTGCGGCCCATCCGCACGCCGGTGCCGATGTACGCGCCCCGCCCGACGATGCACCCCTCACCCAGCACCGCGCCCTCGCGGACCTGGGCCAGGTGCCACACCGAGCTGCCGTCTCCGATGCTGGCGCCGGGGTCGACGTCGGCGCTGTCGACGATGCGTGTGGGCACGGCCTAGACCCTAGCGCGGCGCGGGGCGTGCCCTGGACGCCGCCGCGACGAGGGTCTGGAGCCGCCCGTTAGGATCGTGGCCCGGTGCGCGGCCCACGAGGCGCCACCCGGGCCCGGCGCCGACGGCGTGGGCCGACCCGACCCGTCGAGAGGACCGTCGCGTGGTGTCCGCGCCCAGGCCCGAGCACGTGCTGTACGTGGCGTGGGGGTTCCCCCCGTGCCGCGGCGGAGGCGTCTACCGCGCCCTCGCCACGGCCAACGCCTTCGCGCAGAGGGGCGCCCGCGTCAGCGTCCTGACCGCCGACCGCGAGACCTTCGAGCGCTTCACGGGCACCGACCCCTCGCTCGAGGACCGGATCCACCCCGGCGTCGACGTGCACCGCGTGCCGTTCGACTGGCCCGCGGTCGAGACCGACGTGCGGCGCTGGAGCACCTACCGGGCCCTCGCCCCGGGCGCGTGGCGGCGCACCCGCAACAAGCTCGACACCGTCGCGTTCCCCGAGGTCGGCTACGGCCCGTGGGCCCGGCGGCTCGCCCAGGCGGCGCGCGACCTGCACCGCCGCGACCCGGTGGACCTCGTCGTCGGCAGCGCCAACCCCAACGTCGACTTCGTGCCCGGGAAGGTGCTGCACGAGGAGGCCGGCGTGCCGTACGTCATGGACTACCGCGACGCGTGGCTGCTCGACGTCTTCGACGGCCACCAGCTGCACCCCGACCACAGCAGGGCGGCCCGCATCGAGCGGCGGCTGGTGTCGTCGTCCCAGGAGATCTGGTTCGTCAACGAGGGCATCCGCACCTGGCACGCCGAGCGGTACCCGGACGCCGCCGACCGGATGCACGTGGTGATGAACGGGCACGACCCCGGCCTGGCGCCGGCACCGCGCACCGCGGGTCCCCCGGACGATCAGCCCCTGGTCTTCGGCTACATCGGCACCATCTCGCCGAAGGTGCCCCTGCAGGAGTTCGTCCAGGCGTGGTCCTCGGCGCGGGAGGCCGGTGGTGACCTCCAGGACGCCCGCGCAGAGCTGCACGGGTACCTCGGGTACTACTCGATGCCGCGGCCGGAGATGGTGCGCACCATCGACGAGGGCACCGAGCACGGTCTCAGCTACCAGGGTCCGGTGGCCAAGGCACGCATCGCCGAGACCTACGACCGGTTCGACGCGCTGCTGCTGATCCTCGGCACCGGGCGCTACGTCACCAGCGGCAAGGTGTTCGAGTACATGTCCTCGGCCCTCCCGGTGGTGTCGGTCCACGACCCCGGGAACGCCGCCACCGACGTCCTGCGCGGGTACCCGCTGTGGTTCCCCGCCGCCAGCCTCGCCCCGGCCGACATCGCCGCCGCGATCACCGCTGGCGCGCGGGCCGCGCGGACGGCCACGCCCGAGGTGCGGGCGCAGGCGGCACGGTTCGCCGACCGCTACGCCCGCGACAACCAGCTGCTGCCCCGTGTCGACGCGCTCCTGGGAGTCGCGCACGAGCGGGTCGAGCAGGAGAGCACGCAGGAGAGCGCGGAGGGAGCACGATGAAGGCGGTGCTGGTGGTCGGCGGACGGGGGCTGCGGGCGCAGTGGGTGCGGTCCGCCCACGACGACCTCACCGTCGGCGACGCGCCCGTCGACATCACCCTGGTCAGCTGGCACCTGCCTGCCGAGCCCCTGCCGGTGCGCGAGCACTGGGTGATCGGCCCCCGCCTGGGGCGGCCCCGCCGGCACGAGGTGGCACCGCCCGGCGCCCCGACCCCGGCCGAACCGCACCGCGAGGCCGAGACACCCGCACAGGCGGACATGTCGCCGGCCGACGGCGAGCAGGGTGCCGCGCCGGTCCCCACGCCGCCGGAGACACCGGACGACTCCTTCGTCGACGACGTCCCGGCCGAGCTGCGGTCCGCGACCTCGCCGGACTCGCCGTGGAACGCCCGCCGGGTCCGGCACGGCCTCACCTGGCGCGCCAAGAGGGTGCGGCTCACCGCCCGGCGCCTCTACCGCGGCACCTACGGCGACGACCCCGTCAGTCGCACGATGCGGACGGTGCACGCCACCGGCCTGGTGCAGCGGCTGCGGGCCAACAGCGTCTCGATCAAGTTCGCGATCGGCGTCGGCCCCGTCCAGGGGGTCCTGGCGGCGGTGCGCGAGGCCGACGTGCTGGTCGGCGTCGACGGCAACTCGCACCGGGCCGTGTGGGCGCTGGCGCGCAAGGTCCACGGCCCACCCGTGGTGGTCGGCCTGCCGTCCGCGCGCAAGGTGCTGCAGGCCCGCGCGCACCACTGAGCCCGGGCGCGGGTGCGGGTCAGCGCGGCGTGAGCCATCGGCCGAGGGCGGCCGCCGAGACACGTCCGTCGTGGACCTGCTCGACGAACCGAGGGCCCCTCGCCGCCAGAGCACGCGCCTCGTCCCGGTCCTCGAGCACGCGCGCGATCGTCGCCTCGAACGTCCCCGGCACCGCCTGCAGGACGGGGACGGCGACCCCGGCGGCGGTCAGCACGTGCTCGCGCACCTGGGTGCCGACGTGGCCGACGACCACCCGACCGGCCGCCATCGCCTCGCACGCCGCCACCCCGTACGCGCCGAGCCGGAGCTGGTCGACGACGACGTCGGCCGTGCGCACCAGCTCGGCCAGCTCGGCGGCGGGGATCCCGGTGATCCGCCGGTACTCGACCACGCCGGCGGCGTCGAGGCGGCCGAGCACCTCGTCGACGACCTCGCTGCCCTTGAGGGCGGCGTTGGTGGGCGCGTGCAGCACCACGGGCCTCGGCCGCTGCAGCACCGGCGCCTGCGACGCCCACGCGCCGGGGTCGACGACCACCGGCAGCCACGTGGCACGGGGCACGTCGAGCAGCAGGTCGGGGGTCGAGACGTACACCGGGCCGTCGTGCTCGTCGAACAGCTCGACGTTGACGCGGGCGCGCGCCTCGAGGACCCGGGTGTACTCCGGCTCGGTGCGCCCGAACGGCGACTCCGGCTCGCGCTCGAGGTGACGGCTCGGACGGCGCACGTCGGAGCCGTGGGCCACCAGCGCGACCGACAGACCGGCGGCGGCGAGCGCCCTGGCGTCCCCGGCCGAGGTGCTGCCGAACCTCAGGCCGAGCACCGGGCGGCCGGCCTCGAGCAGGACGTGGGTGAACCCGGCGAGCACGTGCCGGTGGTGCGCGTGCCCGAAACGGGGATGCCGGAAGGTGTCGCCGTCCACGGCGTACGCGCTCGGGTAGCCGAACGGCCCGGACACCACCTGGAACGCCTGGGCACCCACGCCGTCCAGGTGCTGCTCCGCGCACCGGGCCCAGGCAGCACCCTGACCGGCGAAGTTCGCCGGTCCCACGAGCAGCCGCACCGGAGCGTCCGGTGGCGCCGGGAGGACCGGCAACGTGATCGGCCGCCGCAGCTGGGCGGTGGTGCGCACCGCCCAGGCGCGAGCGGAGCGCATCCCCTCCGCGACCGGGACGGGGACACGGGTGAGGGCACTGCGCCGGAAGGCCTGCCAGCGACGCGGCGACGAGGCGTTCACCGCGCCCCCGCCGCCAGCGCCACGACGGCTCGACCCCAGGCGTCGTAGACGTCGTCGTCCAGGTGCTCGTGCGCCCAGGCCCGGCCCAGGTCGCCGAGCGACGTCACCGCGACCGGGTCGTCGCCCCACGCGCGCAGCACGGCGGCGGCGTGCTCGGCGTCGGCCACGACGGCTCCCGCACCGCTGTCACGCACCAGCGCGGCCTGGCGGGGCAGGTCGGTGGTGAGCACCGCCATCGCGCACCACAGGTACTCGTGCACCTTGCTCGGCAGGGCGTCGCGGAAGGCGGGCGTGTCCTCGAGCAGCAGCATCCCCACCCACGCGCCGGCAGCGACCTCCCAGGCGGCACGCGGCGCGAGCCGGCCGTGCAGCCGGACCCGCTCGGCGAGGTCGTCCTGCGCCAGCAGCCGCTCGAGCCGGTCGCGGTCGGCGGCGCTGACCGGCCCGACGAGGTCGAGGGTCCACCCCGGCGCCTGCCGGACCGCCTCCACCATGGCGAACAGACCCCGGCTCGCCCGCAGGTCGCCCACGTAGACCGCCCTCGGGCGCGCGTCCCGCGTGGGCTGCCCCACGGGGAGCAGCCGGGTGTCGGGGAGGTTGCGCAGCACCCAGCGGCGCCGCGGTGCGAGCGGCGGCAGGTGGTCGTCGGCGACCGTGGTGAGGTCGGCCCCGGCGCAGGCCCGGACCGCGAGGGCGGCGACCGCCTCCGCCGCGCGCCGTGCAGCGGGGCCGAGCCTCGGGCGGTCGCGCAGGAGGCGCAGGTAGTCCTCGTGGACGTCGGCGACCAGGACCCGGCCCCGACCGGCGCGCCGCCACAACCGCGCGCTGATCGCGAGCTCGGGGTCGAGGGTGACCACCACGCGGCCGCTCGCACGCCACGGCAGCGTCAGTGCACGCAGGGCGCGGGCCGGCAGGGAGCCACGCGACCAGGTGCGGACGCGGGCGCCGTCAGGGGCGTCCTCGGGTGCGCCCAGGCCGAGCACCTCGACCTGCGCGCCGGCGCGCTGGAGCGCGCCGACCTCGCGGTGCAGGCGGGCGTCGGCGACGTCGTGCCCCGAGGTGAGGACCGACACCAGGACCGGCTCGCCCGTCACCGGGTCAGAGGTCCTCGAGGGTGAAGGCGTCCTCGCCGACCTTGAGGAACTTCGTGTAGGCCGCGATCACCTCGTCCGGCGGCCCCTGCAGCATGAGCTGGCCCTTGTGCATCCAGATCACGGTGTCGCACAGCTCCTTGATGCTGCCCAGCGAGTGGCTCACCAGGAACATCGCCCGGGCCGACGACATCAGCTCGTGCATCTTGGCGGCGGCCTTGGCCTTGAAGCTGGCGTCGCCGGCCGACAGCGCCTCGTCGATGAGCAGGATGTCGGGCTCCATGTGCACCGACACGGCGAAGGCGAGCCGGCTGCGCATCCCCGAGGAGTAGGTGCGCAGCGGCAGGTCCATGAAGTCGCCGATCTCGGCGAAGGCGGCGATGTCGGCGGCGCGTTCCTCGACCTGCTTGCGGGACAGCCCGCCGGCCAGCCCCCCGAGCACCACGTTCTCGCGACCGGAGAGGTTGTTGTTGAACCCGACGCCGAGCGCCAGCAGCGCGCTGATCCGGCCGTGGACCTCGATCCGGCCGCTGGTCGGGGGCAGCACACCGGACAGCGCCCGCATCAGGGTGGACTTGCCGGCCCCGTTGGCCCCGATGATGCCCAGCGCGGTGTGCTCGGGGACGTCGAACGTGACGTTCCTGACGGCGTGCACCTCGCGCACCGCCCGCTCGCCGCGGCCGAACCGGACGATGGCGCTCTTGAACGTCGGTGTCCGCTCGAAGGTGGTGCGGTAGGTGATGCTGACGTCCCTCACCCGGACGGCGGGCGGCGCGGCGCCGGCCGCGACCGGCGGCGTCTGCTCAGAGGCGGACAGCGAAATCACGCTCCCTCGACATGAAGAACAGGGCGCCGGCCACGGCCGCGGCCACGCTCCATCCGACGGCGGCGAGCCACAGGCCCGGCGAGGGCAGCTGGCTGCGCACCAGCAGGTCGCTCCAGCCGCCGAGCAGGCTGTACAGCGGGTTGAGGACCATGAACGGCCGCAGCCGCTCCGGGACGTCCTCGGCGAACCACAGCACCGGGGACAGGTACAGCCAGATCCGGATCAGGTACGGCAGGAAGCTGGCGGTGTCGCGGAAGTACACCTGGACGGCCGCCACGACGGCGGCCATCCCCGCCGCGAAGACCACCATCAACGCCAGGAACACCAGCGCCAGCAACATGGTGAACGACCACGGCGCACCGGCGACCAGGTGGATGATCAGGTACACCACGAGCGTCGGCAGGAACCGGAAGAACGCCGTGCGCACGGCCGACAACGGCATGAGCAGCCGGGGGAACGACATGTTCATCACCAGGCTGCCACCGCCGGTGACCGAGCCCGCGCCGGCGCTGATGCAGCCGGTGACGAAGTAGTAGGCGAACAGGCCGGCGACCAGGTGGACCATGTAGTCCAGGCCGCCGCGATCGGCCAGGATGCTGACGAGCAGGTAGTAGACGGCGGCCAGCAGGAGCGGGTTCAGGACGAGCCAGATCTGGCCGAAGAACGTGCGGGTGTTGGCCGCGCGCATCCCCGAGCGCGACAGCTCGGCGGCGAACTCGCGCCGGCGCCACAGCTCGGTGAAGTAGGGGCGCAGCGGCGGCAGCCCGACCCGGTGGGGCTCGTACACCTGGTACTCGGTGACGTACCCCGAGTCCACGCCGGGAGTCTTGGCCATCGCGGTTGGTCGTCCTTCGGGTCGGTCGTCGGAGCGGTCGTCGAGCCGGTCCGTGGCGTGCAGGGCTGGGCAAGGGTATCCCCCGCGGTCACGCGGGCGGGGTCGCCCCGCGGCCGCCCCGACCGAGATCGCGGTACACCTGGCGCAGCACCTGCTCGTCGTGCGACCAGCCCAGCGCCGGGGCGGCGGAGGCGACCCGGTCCGAGAGCTCGGAGTAGCGCTCGGCGAGCTCGTCGACCGCTCGGACCAGCCCGTCGGCGTCACCCGGGCGGTACAGGGTCCCGAGTCCGTGCTCGCGCACCGCGGCGGCCAGCTCGCCGACGTCGGTGGCCACCACCGGCACGCCGACGCTGACCGCGTGGAACAGCTTGTTGGGCAGAGCGAGCCGGTGGTTGACCCACCGGTCGGAGTGCGTGACCAGGGCCGCACCCGCCTGGCGCAGGACGTCGTCGACCTCGTCGACCGGGAGCGCGGGGCCCACCGTCGCCAGGCCGGGGTCGAAACGCGACAGCCACTCCGGGTCCGCCGGCCCGACCAGCCGGACCGGCAGTGCGATCCGGCGGCTGGCGCGCGCGACCACCTCGAGCTCGCGGTCGGCCGCGAGCCGCCCGGCGTACACGAGCCCGCGGAGCCGGGGTGGCGTCACGGCGCCGGAGGGCGCGGTCCCGGGGAAGGTGTTGCGCACCACGACCACGTGGTCCCAGCCGTACGCGCTGCGCAGCGCGCGGGCGACCCCGTCGCCGACGGTGACGACCGCGTCGGCGAGCCGCCCCAGCCGGGCTTCGGCCGCCGCCTCCCGGCGTCTGCCGAGGGGTGTGGGTCGACCGACGCGGGGACGTCCGGTCCAGAACTCGTGGCTGTCGTACACCAGGGCCGCGCCCTTGCGGCGGGCGACGGCGGCGCCGAGCGCGAGGGTGTTGAAGTCGTGGGCGTGCACGGCGTCGGCGTCGAGGTCGTCGACCAGGCGAGCGGCCGATCGCGACCACGCCGTCTCCACCCGGCGGCGGTGCTCGGGCAGCAGTCCCCACCGCGCCACCCGCACCAGCCGGCCGCTCAGCCCGCTGCGGGCCCGCGCTGCGCTGCCGAGTCCCTGCGAGCGTCCGACCGAGAGCACCCGCAGGCCGGCCGGGTCGAAGCCCTCCGGGACGTCGCGGCCCACGACGGTCACGCGGTGTCCGTCGGCGGCCAGTGACGCCGCCTCACGCAGGATCCTGGTGTCGCCGGCCACCGGCGACTGGGCCAGCATGAGGATCTCCACGGCCCGTACGTTACGGGTCAGGTGCCCAGCCGCCGGGGGCTGGTGAGGAACCCGACGCCCCACGCCCAGTGCATCACCGTCAGCGCCACCGGCACGAGCGCGCGCACCGTCCACGGCTCCCCCCGCGCCACCACCACGCCGCCGACGACCACCGATCCCAGGTACCCCAGGGGCAGCAGGGCCGCTGGCGGGAACCACGGGGTCAGCAGCGTGCCGGCGGTGACGGCGAGCACCATCGCGGGCGGCGCCAGGTACCGGCGGTTGATGGTCCCGACGTGCCGGCGCGCCACGACCCGACGCCACCGGCCGTAGTGGAGGTACTGGCGCGCCAGGGTCGCGACGGTGCGGCGCGGCCGGTAGACCACCCGCAGCCGCGGGGAGAACCAGACCAGGCCGCCGTCCTCGCGGATCCGGTGGTTCAGCTCCCAGTCCTGGGCGCGCGCGAACCGGCGGTCGAACCCGCCGAGCCGCGCGAGCGTGGCCCGCCGGAACACCCCGAGGTACACCGTGTCCGCCGGACCGGCCTCGCCGCCGACGTGGAAGCGGGCGTTGCCCACCCCGATCCGGCTGCGCATGGCGCAGCCGACGGCCTTCTGGAACGCGGTGATCCCCTGGGCGTCCATGATCCCGCCGACGTTGTCGGCGCCGACCCGGATCAGCTCGCCGACCGCGACCCGCACGTAGTCGTCGGCGAGCTCGGCGTGGCCGTCGACCCGGACGACGACGTCACCGGTGGCGGCCGAGAGGGCGGCGTTCAGGCCGTCGGGGGTGCGCCCGCTCGGGTTCGGCACGGTGCGGACGCGGCTGTCGGCAGCCACCAGCTCCGCCGCGACCCGGTCGGTGCCGTCCTTCGACGGACCGAGCGCGATGACGACGTCGAGCGCCCCGGGGTAGTCCTGCCCCAGCGCCGTGGCGACGGCGTCGGCGAGGTAGGGCTCCTCGTCCAGGACGGGCAGGATCACCGACACCGGGGGCCAGCCACCTGCGGGCTCGGCTGCACCGCTCCGGTCGTCCACCACGAGGGAGCACCCTACCGACGGCGCGTGCCACCCCCGTCAGGCCGGGCGCAGCGCGGCGTCGAGGTCGGACCAGAGGTCCTCGACGTGCTCGCACCCGACGCTGAGCCGCAGCAGCCCCGCCGGCACGTGCTCCTGGCCCGGGAGCCTCGCGCGGCGCTCGATCGTGGACTCGACTCCCCCGACGCTGGTGGCGTGGACGACCACCCGCAGACGGGCCAGGACGGCGTCGGCCCGCGCCGCGTCGGGGAGCTCGAACGAGACCACCGCGCCCGGTCCCCTCATCTGGCGGGCCGCGAGGTCGTGGTGCGGGTCGCCGGGCAGCCCCGGGTACCGGACCCGGACCACGGCGGGATGGTCCGCCAACCGCGAGGCGAGGTCGCCGGCCGTCTCCTGCGCCTGGCGCAGCCGCAGGGCGAGGGTGCGGGCGCCGCGCAGCGCGAGGTACGTCTCGAGCGCGCCCGGCGTGGCACCCGCGACCTCGCGCCGTCGCACCAACCGGGCGCGGTCGGCTGCCGCCCGGCAGACCACGACGCCCATCAGCAGGTCGGAGTGGCCGCCCACGTACTTGGTGGCGCTGTGGACGGCGAAGTCGGCGCCCAGCGCCAGCGGCGACTGCAGCAGGGGCGTCGCGAAGGTGTTGTCGACCGCCACGACGGTGCCGGACGCCCGCGCGGTGGCGCAGACCCCGGCGAGGTCGACGAGGTCGAGCAGCGGGTTGCTCGGCGTCTCGAGCCAGACCAGGTCGGCCTCGGCGACGGCCCGGAGCAGGACGCCGGCGTCGGTCATGTCGAGCACCCGCACGTCCCAGCGCCCCCCGGCCGCGGCCCCGTCGTGCAGCAGCGCGCGCAGGCCGGTGTAGCTGTCGCGCGGCACGACCACCCGGGCACCGACCGGTAGCAGCTCGAGCACGGCGCAGATCGCCGCCATCCCGGAGGCGAACGACACCGCTGCGCCGCCCTCGAGGTCTCCCATCAGCTCCTCGAAGGCGTCCCAGCCGGGTGTGCCGTCGTCGCGGGCGTAGTCGCGGCCCGCGGACCCGTCCGGAGCCGCCCGGAAGGTCGAGGCGGGAACCACGGGCACGTTCAGCGGCCGGCCGGGCACGTGGTCACCACGACCGAGGACGGCGAGACGGGTCTCCACCCGCAGGTTCTCCATGCGATGCACTATACTGCACTCATGGGTGCAGAGAATACTGGTGGGGACAGAACGGGTGGCGACGGGACGCTGGTGAACCGGGTCGTGGGCGAGCGCGTGCGCGGCCACCGGTCCGAGCGGGGGTGGACCCTCGACGACCTCGCGGGACGCTCCGGGGTGAGCCGGCGCATGGTCGTGAACATCGAGCAGGGCGTGGGCAACCCGAGCATCGCCACCCTGCTGCGGATCAGCGACGCGCTCGGCGTCGGGCTGCCGGTCCTGGTCGACGTCGAGCGTCGGCACGAGGTCGCGGTCACCGTCGCGGGGCACGCGCCGGTGCTGTGGCGGGGGGCGAGCGGCGGGCAGGCGTCCCTGGTCGCCGGCACCTCGCCGCCGGACGTCGTCGAGCTGTGGGACTGGCGCCTCCACCCCGGCGAGGGGCACCGCAGCGACCCGCACAGCGCCGGCACGCGAGAGCTCCTGCTGGTGCTGGAGGGCGAGATCGACCTGCAGGTCGGCGAGGTCGTGGAGCGGCTCGTCACCGGCGACTCGGCCGCCTTCGCCGGGGACGTCGTCCACGGCTACGCGGCGGTCGACGGCGCGACCGTGCCGGCACGGTTCGCGCTCACCGTGTTCCAGCCGCACGTGGGCGGGGCGTCGCGATGACCGCGGGCTGGCTCGACGCCGCGGTGGTCGACCCGGCGGTCGGCGTGCTCCGCCCGGACTACCGGGCCGTGCTGCTCACCGTCGAGGGCCTGCAGGGCGGACCGTCCGACGCCGCGAGCGAGCAGCTGCTCGGGGCCGCCGAGGAGGCCGCGCGCGGTCGCCTCGGGGACCTGTCTCCCGAGGCGCTGCCCCACCTGGCCGCCTGGCGCGAGGCCTACCGGGCGTTCGGTGCCAAGCCCCAGCGCACGCGCCCCAGCGTGGAGGCGCTGCTGCGGCGTCTGGACGGCGGGCTCCCCCGCATCGACCGCGTGACCGACGCCTACAACGCCGTCTCGGTGGCCCACGCGGTGCCCGTCGGCGGCGAGGACCTCGACCGCTACGTCGGGCCCGCCCGCCTCGTCCGCGCGACCGGTGCGGAGACGTTCGACACCACCTCGGGCGGAGAGCCCGCTGTCGAGCACCCGGACGCCGGCGAGGTGGTGTGGCGCGACGACGAGGGCGTCACCTGCCGCCGGTGGAACTGGCGCCAGTGCGCCCGCACCCGCATCACCACGTCGACCACGAGGGCGTTCTTCGTGATCGACGTCCTCGACCCGCTCACCGACGACGAGGCGCACGCCGCCGCCGACGCGCTCACGCAGGCGTTGGTCACCCTGTCCCCCGCCGCCGACGTGCGCAGGCGCCTGGTGCGGGCGGGCCGGCCGTCGGGGTGAGTCCCTACGATCGGCGAGATGGTGACCACGGGGTACTCGATCCAGCCGCTGTCCGCTCGCACGTGGGACGCGTTCGACGCCCTGGTGGAGCGGCACAACGGGATCTTCGGCGGGTGCTGGTGCATCTACTTCACCCCCGACTGCGCCGAGCGCGGGCAGACCTACGAGGGCAACCGCGCGCTGAAGAGACGCCTGGTCGAGGCGGGGCAGAACCACGCGGCGCTGGTGATGCTGGGCGACGAGGCGGTCGCGTGGGCGGAGTACGGCACCCCGGACGAGCTGCCGAACATCCACCACCGCAAGCAGTACCTCGCCGAGCTCGACGTCCTGCCCGACTACCGCGTCACGTGCATCTTCGTCGACAAGCGTCACCGCAAGCAGGGGCTCGCGCCGGCTTCGAGCTCGTCCGCGCCAAGGGGCTGAGGAACACCGTCATGCGCCGCACGGTGCGGCCGGCCTGACCTCGCTCGTCCCGGTGCCCTACTTGAGCAGCTGGCGCGCCATCACGAGCCGCTGGATCTGGTTCGTGCCCTCGTAGATCTGGGTGATCTTGGCGTCGCGCAGCATCCGCTCGAGCGGGAAGTCCTTGACGTAGCCCGCACCGCCGAGCAGCTGGACGGCGTCGGTGGTCACGTGCATCGCGACGTCGGAGGCGAAGCACTTCGCCGCGGCGCCGAAGAACGCCAGGTCCTCGTCGTCGCGCTCGGACTTGGACGCGGCCACGTAGACCATCTGGCGGGCGGCCTCCAGCTGCATGGCCATGTCGGCGAGCATGAACTGGATGCCCTGGAACTCGGCGATCCGCTTGCCGAACTGCCGGCGCTCCTTGACGTAGGCCAGCGCGTGGTCGAGCGCGCCCTGGGCGATGCCGACGGCCTGCGCGCCGATGGTGACCCGGGTGTGGTCGAGGGTGCGCAGGGCGATCTTCAGACCGTCGCCGACGTCGCCGACCCGGCGGTCGTCGCCGATCCGCACCTGGTCGAGGTGCAGCTCGCGGGTGGGGGAGCCCTTGATGCCGAGCTTGCGCTCCAGATCGCCGTAGCCGAAGCCCTCGTCGCCGTCCTCCAGCACGAACGCGGTGACGTTGCCGCCGCGCGGGCCGTCCGGGTCGGTGACCGCGAGCACCGTGTAGTACTTCGAGACGCCCGCGTTGGTGATCCAGGACTTCTGCCCGCTCAGCACCCAGTCGTCGCCATGGCGGACCGCGCGGGTGCGCATCGAGGCGGTGTCGGAGCCGGCCTCCCGCTCGGACAGGCCGTACGAGAACATCGCCTCGCCCCGGGCCACGGGCGGCAGGTAGCGCTGCTTGACCTCGTCCGACCCGGCGAGCACCAGCGGCATCGAGCCGAGCTTGTTCACCGCCGGGATGAGCGACGAGGACGCGCACACCCGCGCGACCTCCTCGATCACGATGCACGTCGCGAGCGCGTCGGCGCCGACGCCGTCGTACTCCTCGGCGATGTGCGGCGCGTGGAAGTCGCTGGCGACCAACGCGTCGAGCGCCTCCTGCGGGAAGCGCGCCTGCTCGTCGACCACCGCCGCGTACGGAGCGACCTTGTCCTCGGCCACGGCGCGGACGGCGGCCCGCAGCTCCTCGTGGTCCTCGGAGGTGCGGAACAGGTCGAACTCGTCGGCAGGGCTCACGTCCCCATGTTACCGGTGGGTCACCTCAGGGCGGGAACCACCTGCTGCTCGAACAGCTCGAGGTTGCTGCGGTCGTAGGCGGCGTCCGCGAAGTAGCAGATCGTGTACGCCAGACCGTTCGACCCGGCCGCGGTCAGCCGCTCCACCACCTGCTCCGGCGTGCCCACAGCCAGCCCGTCGCGGTAGGCGGCGAGCAGGTCGCCCTCGCGTCGCGGCATCAGCCGCCGGAGGCGGTCCTCGATCTGCGCGAGCCGGTCGGCCACCTCGGCCTCGTCGCGCCCGACCACGACGTTGACGTTGCCGGACCGCGTGATCTCACCGACGTCGCGACCCAGGTCGCGGCAGTGCTGCTCGAGCACGGACGACTTGTGGGCCCACGTGTCCGGCGTGACGTCGAAGTTCGTGTACTGCGCGTGCTGGGCAGCGATGCGGAGCGTCTTCTTCTCGCCGCCGCCGGCGATCCACAGCGGGATCCCGTTCTCCTGCAACGGTTTCGGTTGAACGATCGCTCCATCGACCTGGTAGTGCTCACCCTGGAACGAGACCCGGCCGTCGCGCCACGCCTGCCGGAAGACCTGCACGCCCTCGTCGAGCATCGCCAGGCGCACGCCGGCGCGAGGGAACCCGTACCCGTACGCCCGCCACTCGTGCTCGTACCAGCCGCCGCCGATGCCCATCTCGACCCGGCCCCCGCTGACCACGTCGACGGTCGCGGCGACCTTCGCCAGGTACACCGGGTTCCGGTACGCCATGCAGGTGCACATCTGGCCGAGCCGCACGCGCGTGCTCGAGGCCGCGAAGGCCGCCATCAGCGTCCAGGCCTCGTGGGTCGCCTCGTCGGTGGGCTCCGGCGTGGTGTGGAAGTGGTCGTACACCCACACCGACTCCCAGGCGGTGCCCTCGTCCGCGTGCCGCACCAGGTCGTGCATGGTGCGCCACTGGTCGGCGGGGTCGATGCCGGCGAGGTCGAGACGCCAGCCCTGCGGGACGAACACTCCGAAGCGCATGCCCCGACCCTAGGGAGTGGTCCGGGGAGGGACCACCCGGACGGACCTGCGGCGCGTGGCGATCCGGGCCGCGGGCGGCGCCGGGGCTACCGTTCTCCCCATGCCCGAGCAGGACGAGCCCCGCTGGGGGCCCGCCGCCACCTACCGAGCCAAGCCGGCCGTCCGGCGGCGCCCGGCTGCTGCGGCACCCCCCGGGCGGGCGCAGACCCGCTACCAGGAGCGTCCGGCCCGCGACCACGGCGACGACGGGTACGACGACGGGTACGACGACCGCGACGACGGCGGCCCGGGCACGACGTACGGCCGCCGGCGCCCGTCCCGACCGCCTCGGCGGAGTCGTCGTCGCCGCGGTCGCACCGTCGCCCTGGTCCTGGTGCTCCTGCTGGTGGCTGCCGTCGCGTACCCGGTCCTGCTGGCGCGCACGGCGATGTCGAACGTCCACCGGGTCGACGCGCTGTCCGGGTCCACGGTCTCCGACACCCCCGGCCGCACGATCCTCGTGGTCGGGTCCGACTCGCGAGACGGCACCGACATCGGCGGCGCGCAGGAGACCTCGCGCACCGACACGATCCTGCTGCTGCACCGGCCGCGCAACGGCCCCACGGTGCTGCTGAGCATCCCGCGCGACTCCGACGTCGACGTGCCGGGCCAGGGCGAGAACAAGATCAACGCCGCCTATGCGATCGGCGGCCCGCCGCTGCTGGTGGCGACGGTCGAGCAGGCGACCGGTCTGCACGTCGACAGCTACGTCGAGACCGGCCTGGCCGGCTTCGGCGAGGTGGTCGACGCCGTCGGTGGGGTCACGATCTGCCCGAAGGCGGCGATGCAGGACCCCCTGGCCGACGGCCTCGACATCCAGGCCGGCTGCCAGGAGGCCGACGGCAAGGTGGCCCTCGGGTACGCCCGCAGCCGCAAGCTCGACGCGCGCGGCGACCTCGGCCGGGTCGAGCGGCAGCGCGAGGTGATGGCGGCCATCGCCCAGAAGGGCTTCGCCCCCGCCACGGTGCTCAACCCGTTCAACGCCTTCCCGCTCGCACGGGCCGGCGGCGACGCGCTCACCATGGACGAGCAGGACGGCGTCACCGACCTCGCCTGGTTCCTGCTCGCGATGCGCGACAGCGCCGGAGGCGACGGCATCTCTCTGACCGTCCCGGTGGCCGACACCACGCGCCGCACCGAGCACGGCGTCGTCGTCGACTGGGACGAGGCCAAGGCCGAGCAGGTGTTCCAGGCGCTGCGCGACTCCTCCACCGAGAGCATCCGCACCATCGCCGACGAGCAGGCCGCGCAGGCCGGCGGCTAGAGCCCTACCGGCCCCTCGGACCGCTTGCGCCGCAGCGCTTCTCCCTTGGCGAGGGCCACCTCGCGCAGGCCGCCCTGGAACCGCAGCATCTCCTCGCGCAGGCGTACCGCCTCGGGGCCGTCGCCGGCGGCCAGGACGCGCACGGCCAGGAGACCGGCGTTGCGGGCGCCGCCGATCGACACCGTGGCCACCGGGACACCGGCCGGCATCTGCACGATCGACAGCAGCGAGTCCATGCCGTCGAGGTGCTGGAGCGGCACCGGGACGCCGATGACCGGCAGCGGCGTCACGGACGCGAGCATCCCCGGCAGGTGGGCGGCACCGCCGGCGCCGGCGACCACCACCCGCAGCCCCCGCTCGGCGGCGGTGCGTCCGTACTCGACCATCTCGGTGGGCATCCGGTGCGCCGAGACGACGTCGACCTCGTGCGGCACGCCGAACTCCTCCAGCACCTCGGCGGCGGCCTGCATCACCGGCCAGTCCGAGTCGGAGCCCATGACGATGCCGACGACCGGCGTTGCAGCAGAACCGTTCTCGGTCACGAGTCGATCACTCCCCTGATGAAGTCGGCGGCATGTCGGGCCCGGGCGCGCACCTCGTCGAGGTCGTCGCCCCAGGCGGTGACGTGCCCGACCTTGCGGCCCGGGCGCACGCCCTTGCCGTACAGGTGCACCTTCACCGCCGGGTCGTGCGCCATCACGTGGAGGTAGGACCGGTACAGGTCCTCGTAGCGGCCGCCGAGGACGTTGGCCATCACGGTCCACCGCGCCCGCGGACGGACCTCGCCGAGCGGCAGGTCGAGCACGGCGCGCAGGTGCTGCTCGAACTGCGAGGTCGTCGAGCCGTCGATCGTCCAGTGCCCGCTGTTGTGGGGGCGCATCGCCAGCTCGTTGACGACGAACCGCCCGTCGGTGGTCTCGAAGCCCTCGACGGCCAGCACGCCGGTGACGCCGAGCTCGCCCGCGACGTCGAGCGCCTCGCGGGTGGCCGAGGCCGCGAGGTCGGGGTCCAGACCCGGTGCGGGCGCGATCACCTCGTCGCACACGCCGTCGACCTGGATCGTCTCCACCACCGGCCACGCGGCGGCCTGGCCCGACGGGCTGCGCGCGACGAGCACGGCGAGCTCGCGCACGAAGTCGACCTTCTCCTCGACCAGGAGGCCCTCGGGGAAGGCGGCGAACCAGTCGGCCACCCGCTCGAGCGCTTCCGGCCCGTCGAGCACCGCGACGCCCTTGCCGTCGTAGCCGCCGCGCGGGGTCTTCACGACCACCGGCCAGCCGACGTCGTCGCCGAACGCGCGCACGGCGTCGGGCGAGACGGCCCGGGCCCACCGCGGCGCACCGGTCCCGAGGGCGGCGAGGCGCTCGCGCATCACCAGCTTGTCCTGCGCGTGCACCAGGGCCTGCGGGGGCGGCCCGACGGCGACGCCCGCCTCCTGCAGCTCGTGCAGCAGGACGGTCGGCACGTGCTCGTGGTCGAAGGTCAGCACCGCGACGCCGTCGGTGAGCGCGCGCACGGCCTCGGCGTCGGTGTGGTGCCCGACCCGGGTGTCGCTGATCACCTGGGCGGCGCTGTCGTCGGGGTCGGTGGCCAGCAGCCGCAACCGCACGCCCAGCCCGATCGCCGCCTGCTGCATCATCCGCGCCAGCTGCCCCCCGCCGACCACGGCCACGGTGGGGAAGCCGCCGGGGACGGTGACGAGGTCGCTCACGGCCATGAGCCTACTGACGGTCCGGACGCCGCCGGACGCCGCCGGACCAGCCTGCTGGGATGCTTGCTCCGAACCCCGGTCACACCACCAGCAGCGAGGAGGACGCGTGGCACCGTTCCGGCTCGTCGAGCGCGTGCTCGACCGGGCGCGCGGCGCGCTGCACGTGCTGGTCCGCGAGGTGATCAAGTTCGGGGTGGTGGGCGCGGTCGCGTTCGTCGTCGACGCCGGGCTGTTCAACCTGCTCCGGTTCGGGCCTGGTGAGGTGCTGGGCGACAAGCCCCTCACCGCCAAGGTGGTCTCGGTGGCCGTGGCCACCTGCGTCGCCTGGTACGGCAACCGGCAGTGGACGTTCCGCCGCCGCCGCACCGCGGCGCCGGTGCGCGAGCTGCTCCAGTTCGCCGTCATCAACGCGGTCGGGCTCGGCATCGGGCTGGCGTGCCTGTTCACCTCGCACTACCTGCTCGGCCTGCGCAGCCCGCTCGCCGACAACGTGTCGGCGAACGGGGTCGGTCTGGTGCTGTCGACGCTGTTCCGGTTCTGGGCCTACCGGCGGTTCGTCTTCACGGTCGAGCTCGCCGACGACCCGGTGCTGGCCGTCGACGGGCCCGAGCCCGCGTCTACCGCAGGGTCGCGACCCGCCTCCGCAGGCTGACCACGTCGCGCACCCGCGCCTCGTACCGCGCACCGAGCGCGAGCAGCACCAGGCCCACCAGCGCCAGGCTCGCCCACCGCGGCACCGCCTGGTAGGCCAGCGCCACGAACGGCGAGAGCTGGACGACCGCGTGGACGGCGAGCACCGTCGCCGCCACCAGCACCGGCGCCTGCCAGCGTCGCCGCACGCCCTCGACCAGCACGACCGCGGCTCCGACCGTCAGCAGCGCGGTCCGCGCCACCGGGCCGGCGGTGGTGGCGAGCACCAGGCTCGGCACCAGCGCGGCGGTGGCGGCCGGGCCGATCCACGGCCACGACCCGAGCGCCGGGCTGCGGCGCATCGTCGACGCGCCGGCCAGGGCCAGCGCCCCGGCCGCCGGCAGGGTGATCAGCTCGACCGGTCCGTCCAGCCCGCCCGTCGCGCCGAGCACCGCGGCGAGGGCCAGCACGGCCGTCGCGCCCCAGCCCAGCGGACCGGGCCGGTCACCACGCGACCTGACCACCAGCACGGCACCGGCCAGGACGACGACCCCGAGGTGCCGCGCCAGGGGGAGGGCGCCCTCCCCGGTCCCGACCGCGAGCGACGGCGCCGTCCCGACGACGAGCGCCACCAGTCCCGTCCACGGCGCCAGCCCGACCGCGCCGGACCCGACCCACTCCGGCCGGGAGAGCACGACCGCCACCCCGGCGAGCACGACCGCCGACGGCAGCGACCAGACCTCCACCTGCGTGCCGACGGACGCCCGCACGGCCGGTCCGGCCAGCACCGCCACCGCCGCCGCCCCCAGCAGCAGCGTGGCGGCGTCGCGCCGGCGGGACCGGCCCTCCCCCGCTCCCCCGAGCGCGTGGTGCGCCACGAGCGCGGCCGCCGCGGCCCCGGCCAGCAGCACCGCCGGACGCACCCACGGTCCCCCGACCGACGCGACCGCCGACGGCAGCACCAGCAGCACCAGGCCCGTGACGGTGCTCGGACGCGCCACCACCCCGTCGCGGCGCGTCGTCACCACCCCGGCGAGCAGCAGGACCAGCGCCGGCGGGACGCTGAACGCCTCGACCGACCCCACCTCGGCGGCGGCGAGCCGGTCCCACAGCGCACCGCTGGCGAGAGCGAGGGCCACCCAGGCCACCCAGCGGCGCGACGGCACGGTCGCGAGCGCGGCGGCGCCGACGGCCAGGACGACCAGCAACGGCCAGGCCGCCTCGTCGCGGGCTCCGGCGAGCCCGGCGAGCGCGGCCAGCAGCACCGCGCCGCCGACGAGACCGCCCGACAGCTCGACCACCGGAGCCAGCACCCGCCGACCGCGGTGCAGCGTGGCAGCCGACGCCAGCGCGGCCGCGACCACGACGGCTGCGGCCAGCACCGGGTCGACGCCCACGAGCCCCCGGACGCCCTCGTTCCCCGCGAGGTGCACGCCCGTCGCCGCGGTGAGCGCACCGAACGGCACGAGCGCTCCGGCGCCGAGCGCGCGTTCGGCCCGGGACCAGACCCGCCGCGGGTCGGCGGCGAGCAGCGCGACGAGCGCCGTCGCGGTCGCGAGCACGGCCAGGAGGCGCGGCTCGCGCAGGGCCGGCACCACGGCGAGCGCGGGCACCAGGGCGAGCACCACGGCCGCAGCGCCCGTCCCCCCGGCGGCGCGCCGGTCCCCCTGCGGGACGACGGGAACCAGTGACGCGAGCGCGAAGGCGGCCAGCCCGGCCAGGGTCGCGACGAGGGCGGCGTCGGCGAGCGGTCGTCCGGCCCACGCCACGACACCTCCGACGGCGACGAGGGTCGCCGCCGTGGCGGGTACGTCGAGCACCGCCCAGCCGCTCGTCCGGCGGGCCAGCACCAGACCGGCGACGCCCACCAGCGTCATCGGTACGGACAGCGGCTCCACCGTCCAGGCGGCGACCACGCCGAGAGCACCCGCCGCGGCGCCGGCCACGAGCTGGGTCGTCCCCTCCACGACCCAGTCCGGCCGACGCCGCAGCGCGTGCCCGGCTGCGGCGGCCCCCACCGCCAGCAGCAGGGCCGTGGCCACCACGTGCAGGACGCTGAGGTCGAGCTGCCAGGGCAGGCAGACCACCAGCACGCCCAGCACGAGCGCCGCGGCGCGACGGGCGAGCAGCGCGCCCCCCACGCGCCACCAGCCCGCCAGCACACCGGCCACGGCCAGGACGGCGACGAAGGACGCCGTCCTCTCCGTACCGGGCACCCAGTCCCCCGCAGCCACACCGACCGCGTCGGCCCACGGCGCCGCCAGCTGCGCCGACCACGGCCGCAGCGCCCCCGCGAGCACCGTGACGGGGTGCAGGGCCACCACGAAGGCCGCCGGCGCCGCCGCCACCGCCAGGACGGTCAGCGCGGCGCGGGCGCCGACCCGCAGGTCGGGCCCGCCCGACGACCGGTGGGCGGACGCCAGCTGACGCAGCGCCAGCGCCACCAGCCCGACCCCCATCGGCGCGCCGAGGAGGGCCCAGGTGTCGAGGAGGTGGACGGCGGCCAGGGCGACCGCGACGGCGGCCGACGCACCCGCGACGGCCGACCAGGCGCCGCGGGCGCGTCCCCCCGGGACGACCGCGTGCAGCAGGCCCAGCACGGCGCCGCCGGTGGCGAGCAGCGCACCCTGCCACGGGACCCAGGGCCCGACCACGAGCAGGATCAGGCCGGCGCACGCCGCGGCCGGCCCGCCTGCCCAGGTGAGGACGCCCGCCTCGGCGCGCGCTCCGCGGGCGGCGAGGGGGCCGGCCACGAGCCCGGCCGTCGCGGCCACCAGCAACCCGGCCGCCAGCCACGAGAGCGCGTCGGGAAGCTCGGCCCGCAGCGCGAGGTGGCCACCGACCAGGGCCGGCGCCAGCGGCAGCAGCGCGGCGGCGGTGACGCCGAGCGAGCGCAGCCGGCCCAGCCGGGCCACGCCGGCCATGACGGCGGCGCAGACGAGGGCGGCGGCCGCCGCGTACGACAGGCGTCCCATCCCCTCGCCGGCCAGGCCGGTCACCCGCACCGCGACCGCGTCGAGGAGGACGAGCACGGCTCCGAACGCCCCGACCGCCTCGGCCGTCAGGGCCATCCGCGCCCGACGGGCGAGCAGGGCGGCGCCGAGGACGGTCACGGTCAGGGTGGCCACGACGACCGAGCGCCCGGTGATGCCGAGCCGGTCCCAGGAGAAGGCGAGGAAGACGACGGAGGCCACGGCGAGCAGCAGGGCACCGAGACCGACCAGCAGGCTCTGCACGCTGAGGACGGGCCGGCGCGAGGGGCGGGCGGGTGGCTGCGGCGCGACGGGCGGCGCCCAGCCCTGCTGGACGGGCGTCGCGGTGACCGGCTTCGTGGCGGTGACCGGCGGGACCGCCACGGGCTGGGCGACGGGCGGCGCCGGGGTGACCCACCGGGCGCGCCGGGCGGTGGCCTCGTCGCGCAGCACCTGCACCAGGCGGACCCGCTCGCCCAGCCAGCGGTCGGCCTGCCTGCTCGCCTCGAGGAGCCGGACGGCGGTGGGCCCGACCAGCTCGAGCGCGCAGCGGGGGCAGGTGGAGCCGGGCAGGGGGGATCCGCACGCGGGGCACACGTCGGTGCGGGTGAGGGCGGGCGCCGGGGACGTCATGGCGCCAGCGTGGCGGACGGGCGGTTCCCGGCCGCAGCGCGCCCCTACTCAGCTCGGTTGGCCGCCCTGGGGTCGGGTACTCAGGTCAGCGGCTGCTCGCCCGGCCAGACCGGGCGCCGCTTCTCCGCGAAGGCGGCGACGCCCTCGGCGCGGTCGGCGCTGAAGGCCGTCGCGCGCCACGCACCGTCCTCGATCACCAGACCGGCGGCCAGCGGCGCGTCCATGCCCTGACGCATCGCCCGCTTGGCGTTGCGCACACCGACGGGCGAGTTGGCCGCGATCTGCCGAGCGAGCGAGAGCGCCTCTGCCGCAGCGGTTCCGGCGTCGACGAGCCGGTCGACCAGCCCGAGCCGGTACGCCTCCTCGGCGTCGACCTTGCGGGCCGTGAGCACCAGGTCGGCGGCGCGCGACCAGCCGAGCCGGCGCGTCAGCAGCTGCGTCCCGCCCCCGCCGGGGATGACTCCGACGGACACCTCGGGCAGGCCCAGGACGGCCGCCCGGCCGGCGACGACGAGGTCGCAGGCCAGCGCGATCTCGCAACCGCCACCGAGCGCGAAGCCGTCCACCGCCGCCACCACGGGCATCTCCAGGTCGAGCACCCCGCGGTACGCGGGGGCGGTCACCAGACGCTGCCGGCGCAGCTCGTCGTCGGTGAGGGTGCCCCGCTCCTTGAGGTCGGCGCCCACGCAGAACGCCTTGGGGTGGCTCGAGCTGACGACCACGGCTCGGACGGACGGGTCGGCGGCGATCTCGGCCGTCGCGGCCGACAGGGCGCGGGCCATCGCGGTCGAGACCGCGTTCAGGGCCGACGGACGGTCGAGGACGAGCCCCACCACACCGTCGTCGTGCCGCTCCAGCCGGACCAGGCTCTCCTCGCTGCGCTCCTTCACGGGCGCAGGCTATCCGGCGCGTCGTCGTCGTCGGCCGGGTCCGGCGGACCGGCCCCGAGGGGCTGCGCCGAGGGCAGGGCCCCAGGGGCCGCGGCTCGCGGGCCCCCGCGGACGGCGGTGCGCGTCACGAGCCAGGGCGACACCGGACCGATCCCCTTGAGCGTTCGGCGCCGCAACGGGGCGCACGCGAAACCGGACGTCGCGCCGAGGCTCGAGGCCGTGGGGTCGTCGGCGAGCACCGTGCCGGGCGCGGCGATCGAGGTGAGCCGGCTGGCCCGGTTGACCGTGGTGCCGAACACGTCGCCCATCCGGGCGAGCACCTGCCCGCTGGCGAGCCCGACCCGCACCTCGGGCAGCAGCGGGTCGGCCTCCATCTCGGCGGCCAGGTCGAGCGCGACACCGGCGGCGGCGGCCGGCGGCCAGGCGACGAACAGCACCTCGTCGCCCACGGTCTTGATGATGCGACCCCCGTGCGAGGCGACGACGTCGGACGCCGTGGCCTCGAAGCGCTGCACGAGACGGGCCAGCTCGCGCTCGGAGAGCCGTCGCACCACCCGGGTGAAGGAGACCAGGTCGGCGAACCCGATGGTGCGCCGCATCGTGGTGGTGCCGGGCTCGTGCTCCTCGCTGCGGTAGCGGATCAGGGCAGAGGCCAGGTGCCGTCGCCAGGCGTAGACGACGAGCGGCTCGAACAGGTCGGCCAGACCCGCTGCGAGGTCGCCGACGTCACCGCCGTCACCCTCCTCGGCCTGCACCTCGCCGAGCAGCTGGACCTGCCACGACGCGAGCCGGTCGACCGAGCGGCCGACCGCGCGGGTGAGGCCGAGAGCGGTCTCCTCATCGAGCACGCCGTCACGGACGAGTGACGAGATCCGTTGCAGCGCAGCGACGTCGGCCTCAGTGAACGCATCGAGCTCCTCGTCCACCTCCGGGAAGCCGAGCGCGCGCCAGAACTTGCGCGCGGATCGCAGCGAGACCCCCGCCTCGTTCGAGACCTGCCGCGAGCGCAGGTGCGGCCGGCCGCCGAGGACGCGGTCCTCGCCGTCCAGCTCGTCGCCCTCGACCGGGGCGTCGTCGGTCACGACGACCCCTCGTCCGCGTCCCGCAGGTGCACGACGTCGCCGGCGGCGACGGCCTCGAGCCTGCCGGCGCGGGTACGCACCAGCAGCCGGCCGTCGTCGTCGATGCCCTCGGCCACGCCCTCGGGCCCGCCGCCCTGACGCTCGACCCGCACCGTCAGGCCCAGGGTGAGGCAGACCTCGCGGGTGGCGGCGGCCAGCCCGCAGGCGACGGCGTCGCCGTCGGCGTCCTCCCACGACGCCAGCCCCGTGGCGAGCTCGCGCACGACGGCGCGCAGGAGCGTGTCGCGGTCGGTCGTCGCCGAGCCGGCCTCGCGCAGCGAGGTGCCGCCGTCGGGCAGCTCCTCGCGGGAGGTCGTGACGTTGAGGCCGATGCCGAGGACGACGGCCTCGCCGCTCACCTCGGCGAGCAGGCCGGCGACCTTGCCGGCGCCGTGCGGTCCGTCGGCGCTCTCCCCCGGCCGGGGCGGCAGCAGCACGTCGTTCGGCCACTTCAGCCCGGCCTGCACGCCCGCGACCTCCCGCAGCGCCCGCACGACGGCGACGCCGGCGAGCAGCGGGAGCCACGACCAGCGCTCGCGCGGTGCCCTCGGGCGCAGCAGGACGGACGTGGTGAGCGCGGCCCGCGGCGGGGTCTGCCACACCCGCCCCAGGCGCCCGCGCCCCGCCTGCTGGTGCTCGGCCACCAGGACGGTGAGGTGGGGAGTGGCCTCGGGGTCCGCGGCGGCGGCCACCAGGTCGGCGTTGGTCGAGGCCGTCGTCGGCACGACGTCGAGGCGCGGCAGCGGTCCGGCCGGCGCGAGCAGGGCGCGTCGCAGCGCGTCGACCCGCAGGGGCGGACGGTCGAGGTCGCCCCACGGGGACCCGCCCGCTGCCGGCATGTGACCAACCCTACGGCTCCGGGACGGCCCGGCGGGACGGCTCCGGACTAGGCTCCGCCCGTGACCTCGCCGCAGCCGGAGGGCGCCGACGCCGCTCCCGTGACCGACAGCAACGGACCCGACATCCACACCACCGCAGGCAAGCTGGCCGACCTGCGGCGGCGGGTCGATGAGGTCGCGCACGCCGGGTCCCAGCGCGCCGTCGACAAGCAGCACGCCCGCGGCAAGAAGACCGCCCGCGAGCGGATCGCGCTGCTGCTCGACGAGGGCAGCTTCATCGAGATGGACAAGTACGCCCGGCACCGCAGCACCGCGTTCGGGCAGGGGGCCGACCGCCCGTACGGCGACGGCGTGGTCACGGGCTACGGCACCGTCGACGGCCGCCAGGTCTGCGTCTTCGCCCAGGACTTCACCGTCTTCGGCGGCTCCCTCGGCGAGGTCTTCGGCGAGAAGATCGTCAAGGTCATGGACCTGGCGATGAAGATCGGCTGCCCCGTGATCGGTCTCAACGACTCCGGCGGCGCGCGGATCCAGGAGGGCGTGGTCTCGCTCGGCCTCTACGGCGAGATCTTCCGGCGCAACGTGCACGCGTCCGGGGTGATCCCGCAGATCTCGCTCGTGATGGGGCCCTGCGCGGGCGGCGCCGTCTACTCCCCCGCGATCACCGACTTCACCGTGATGGTCGACCAGACCTCGCACATGTTCATCACCGGGCCCGACGTCATCAAGACCGTCACCGGTGAGGACGTCGCGTTCGAGGACCTCGGCGGCGCGCGGACGCACAACACCCGTTCCGGCGTCGCCCACTACATGGCCTCGGACGAGGAGGACGCGCTCGAGTACGTCAAGGCCCTGCTGTCGTACCTGCCGTCGAACAACCTCGAGGTGCCCCCGGCGCTCGAGGGCGGCGGCGACCTGACGAGGACCCCCGACGACGAGTGGCTCGACACCGTCGTCCCCGACTCGGCGAACGTCCCGTACGACATGCTCCAGGTGATCGAGCACGTCGTCGACGACGGCGAGTTCCTCGAGGTGCACCCGCTGTTCGCGCCGAACATCGTCTGCGGCTTCGCCCGGGTCGACGGCATGAGCGTCGGCGTGGTCGCCAACCAGCCCACCCAGCTCGCCGGCTGCCTCGACATCGACGCCTCCGAGAAGGCCGCGCGCTTCGTCCGCACGTGCGACGCGTTCAACGTCCCCGTCCTCACCTTCGTCGACGTGCCCGGCTTCCTGCCCGGCACCGACCAGGAGTGGGACGGCATCATCCGCCGCGGCGCGAAGCTCATCTACGCCTACGCCGAGGCCACCGTCCCGAAGGTCACCGTGATCACGCGCAAGGCCTACGGCGGCGCGTACGACGTGATGGGCTCCAAGCACCTCGGCGCCGACATCAACCTGGCCTGGCCCACCGCGCAGATCGCGGTCATGGGTGCGCAGGGTGCGGTGAACATCCTGTACCGCAAGCAGATCCAGGCGGCCGAGGACGCCGGCGAGGACGTCGACGCCGTCCGCCAGGAGTTCATCACCCAGTACGAGGACACTCTCGCCAACCCGTACGTCGCGGCCGAGCGGGGCTACATCGACACCGTGATCACGCCGTCCAACACCCGGATGAACGTGACCCGGGCGCTGCGGGCGCTGCGCACCAAGCGGCAGACCCTGCCGCCGAAGAAGCACGGGAACATCCCCCTGTGACGCAGGACGTCGCCGGCGCTCCGGTCCTCACGGTCGTGCGGGGCGACGCCTCGCCCGAGGAGGTCGCCGCGCTGGTCGCCGTCGTGCACGCAGCCGCCTCCGGGGCGCCCGCCGACACGCCGCCCGCGAGCGAGTGGGGCAGCCCGCGCCGGGCCGTCCGGGCACCGCTGATGGCGGCCAGCGATGGCTGGCGCGCGAGCGCCTTCCCAGGCTGATCCGGGGCTGATCCGGGACCGCTCCGGAGGCTAGGGTCGGCGCCATGACCGACGCCACCGCCGATGTTGTCCGGACCCCGTCCGAGGTCGACCGCGTCGCCGACGCCTACGTCGAGACGATGTGCCGGCTGGACCCGGTGCTGGCCACCTACCTCGGCGTCGCCGGTCACGACGACCGCGTCACCGACCTGTCGCCGGCCGGGCACGACGAGCGCGCCGAGGCGAGCCGCAGCACCCTGCGCGAGCTCGACGCGCTGACCCCGCGCGACGACGTCGACGTCGTCACCGTCGCGGCCATGCGGGAGCGGCTGGGGCTGGAGCTGGAGATCCACGACGCCGGGCTGGCGTACGGCGACCTGGACGTCATCTCCTCCCCGCCGCAGACCGTCCGCGACGTCTTCGACCTGATGCCCACGGCCACCGCCGACGACTGGTCGGTCGTCGCGACCCGGATGACGCGCCTGCCCGCGGCCCTCGACGGCTACGTGGAGGGCCTGCGCCGCGCGGTGGCGGACGGGCACCCGCCGGCTCGTCGGCAGGTCGAGGCCGTCGCCGCCCAGTGCGACAAGGTCGCCGACACCTCCAAGGGCTTCTTCGCCGCCCTGGCCGGCAGCGCGCGACCGGACGGCGCCGAGCCGTCGGCGTCGCTCGCGGCCGAGCTGGCCGCCGGTGCGCAGGCGGCTGCCGGTGCCTACGCCCACCTCGCCGGCGTCCTGCGCGAGGAGCTGCACACCCGGGCGCGCGCGGAGGACGCCTGCGGGCGGGACGCCTACGCGCTGTGGTCGCGCAGCTTCCTCGGCGCCACCGTCGACCTCGACGAGACCTACGCCTGGGGGCGCGAGGAGCTCGCCCGGGTCGAGGCGGAGATGGCGCAGGTCAGCGACCGCATCGTCCCCGGCGGGTCGATCGAGGACGCCGTCGCGGCGCTCGACGCCGACCCCGCCCGCAACGTCGAGGGCACCGACGCGCTGAAGGCGTGGATGCAGCAGCTCTCCGACGCCGCCGTCGACTCGCTGGCCGACGTGCACTTCGACGTCCCGGACCAGATCCGGCGGCTCGAGTGCATGATCGCGCCGACCCAGACCGGCGGCATCTACTACACCGGCCCGAGCGAGGACTTCACCCGGCCGGGCCGGATGTGGTGGTCGGTGCCCGAAGGCGTCACCACGTTCAGCACCTGGCGCGAGACCACGACCGTCTACCACGAGGGCGTCCCCGGCCACCACCTCCAGGTCGGGCAGACGCTGGTGCGCTCGGAGCTGCTGAACCGGTGGCGCCGGCTGATGAGCTGGTCGTCCGGCCACGGCGAGGGATGGGCGCTGTACGCGGAGCGGCTGATGGCCGACCTGGGCTACCTCGACGACCCGGGCGACCGCCTGGGCATGCTCGACGGATCGGCCCTGCGCGCGCTGCGCGTCGTCGTCGACATCGGTACCCACTGCCGGATGCAGGCGCCGGACGAGGTCGGCGGCGGGACGTGGGACGCCGACAAGATGTGGTCGTTCATGCAGGCGCACAGCCGGATGGACCGCGAGTTCCTGGCGTTCGAGCACTCCCGGTACCTCGGGTGGCCAGGCCAGGCTCCGTCGTACAAGGTCGGCGAGCGGCTCTGGCTGCAGGCCCGCGACGCCGTGCGCGAGCAGCAGGGTGACGCGTTCGACCTCAAGGACTTCCACCGCCGGGCGCTCGACCTCGGCTCCCTCGGTCTCGACGTCCTGCGCGACGCCCTGCTGCGCTGACGACGCTCAGCCCCGCGCGTGCCAGGGGCGGTCGTCGGTCCGCACCAGCGAGTAGAGCAGCACGTCCTGGTTGCGGCCGTCGTTGAAGAAGGCGCCGCGGACCGTCCCCTCCAGCACGAAGCCGCACTTGTCGGCGATCCGCCGCGACGCGAGGTTCTCCGGGACGATCACCAGCTGGATGCGGTGCTCCTTCTTCGCGCCGAACAGGTGGTCGATCAGCAGCTGCACCGCCTCGGTGACCAGCCCGCGTCCGGCGAACCGCTCGTCGTGGAGCTGGTAGCCGAGCTCGAAGGCGTCCCAGTACCCGACCGGCCGGAAGAACTCGACGTGGCCCGCCACCTCGTCCTCGGGCGTCACCAGCAGGAGGGTGCCCTCGGTCTTCTGCCAGAACCCGTGCTCGGCGAAGTCGCGGCGGAACGCGGACTGGGACAGCACGCCCAACGGGTAGTAGCGGCCCCGGTTGCGGATGTCGGTGTGGGCGTCGTAGAGCGCGTCCAGGTCGGACTCGCGGACCTGGCGCAGCGTCACCGACGTGCCGTGCAGCACACGCGGAATGTACTCCCGACCGGTCCTGTCGGGAATCACGTGCGCGAGGGGAATACGACCGGGACGCGGTGGATTGTCCCCCTCGTGAGCCCTCTCCCGCCTTCGGCGCGCGCCTCGGTGCTGACCCGTCGGCTGCACGTCGACCTGCGCCGGGTCGACAGCGCGGTCTGTCCGGCCTGACGCCTGCCCTCCTGCACCCGTCAGCCGACCCGCACCACCCGAGACCTCACCGGAGCCACTCCCGTGCTTGCTGCTCTACGTCGCGTCCCCTTCGGCGCGCAGATCCTGCTGTCCCTCGTCCTCGGCGTCGTCCTCGGGCTCGTCGCCGTCCAGATCGGAGACGTCCGGACCGCCGACGGCCCCGCGCCGAACTGGCTCGAGTCCACCCTCGGCACGGTGGGCAGCGCGTTCGTCACGCTGCTGCGCACGATCGTCCCGCCGCTGGTCTTCCTCGCGATCGTCGCCTCGATCGCCAACCTGCGGCAGGTCACGAACGCCGCCCGCCTGGCCGGGCAGACCCTGCTGTGGTTCGCGATCACGGCCCTGGTCGCGGTGGGCATCGGCATCACGCTCGGCCTGGTGCTCCAGCCCGGGCGCCACACCGACGTCACCGCCGACTCCGCGGGCTTCGACGGGACCGCCGGCTCGTGGACCGACTTCCTCACCGGCCTGATCCCGTCGAACGCGCTGGGGCTCAGCGCCTCCGACAACGGCGACGGCACGATCGGCCTGTCCTTCGACGTCCTGCAGATCATCGTCGTCGCCATCGCGATCGGCATCGCCGCGCTCAAGCTCGGCGAGAAGGCGGAGCCGTTCCTGGCCTTCAACCGCTCGGCGCTCGACGTCGTGCAGAAGGTGCTGTGGTGGGTCATCCGGCTCGCGCCGATCGGCACCGTCGGCCTGATCGGTCGCGCCGTGTCCGCCTACGGCTGGGACGCCCTCGGCTCGCTCGCCACGTTCTCGGTCGCGGTGTACCTCGGCCTCGCCCTGGTGCTGTTCGTGGTCTACCCGGTGGTGCTGCGCGCCAACGGCCTGAACCCGCTGCGCTTCTTCGCCGGTGCGTGGCCCGCGATCCAGCTCGCCTTCGTCTCGCGGTCCTCGATCGGCACCCTCCCGGTGACCGAGCAGGTCGTGGAGCGCCGGCTCGGCGTCCCGCGCTCGTACGCCTCCTTCGCGGTCCCGTTCGGCGCCACCACCAAGATGGACGGCTGCGCCGCGATCTACCCGGCGCTCGCGGCGATCTTCGTCGCGCAGTTCTTCGGCCTCCAGCTCGGCGTCACCGACTACCTGCTGATCGCGTTCGTCTCGGTCATCGGCTCGGCCGCCACCGCGGGCGTCACCGGCGCCACCGTCATGCTGACGCTGACGCTGTCGACCCTCGGCCTGCCGCTCGAGGGCGTGGGACTGCTGCTGGCGATCGACCCGATCCTCGACATGGGTCGCACCGCGGTGAACGTCGCGGGCCAGGCGCTGGTGCCCACCGTGGTCGCCAAGCGCGAGGGCATCCTCGACCAGTCGGTCTTCGACTCCACCTCGGCCGTCGACGTCTTCGCCGACGAGCCGGCGACCCGCGACGACGAGGTCGTCGACCTCAGCCGTGAGGAAGCAGCCGCCACACCAGCAGCGTCAGTGCGCTGACCGAGGCGGACAGCACCGTCCCCCACGCCATGTCGATCGGGACCAGGCGCACCGGGAAGTCCCGGATCGTGGCCAGGTTCGTGAGGTCCCACGTGGCGTAGGTGACGAACCCGAAGAAGGCGCCGAGCGCGAGCGCCTTGACCATCGAGTCCTGCTCGGCCGCGGGGTGGATCACGAACACCACGAGGCCGAGCAGGAAGATGGCGTAGAAGACGACGGCTGCGCCCACCCGCGGCTTGTCGGCCAGCAGGTCGCCGAGCAGGTCGCGGTAGAGCGAGGCGGCCACGAACTTCAGCCAGACGTAGTCCAGGACGCAGAACACGACGACGGCGATCGCGTACTGCACGAGCCCGGCACGAAGGTCCATGGCGGCCAGCCTATGCTCGCCGGGTGCCTCGTCTCGTCCTGGCCTCGGCCTCACCTGCCCGGCTGAGGACCCTGCGCGCCGCGGGGATCGAACCCTCGGTCGTCGTCTCGTCGGTCGACGAGGACGACGTCGTCGCCCGCTACGGGGTCACCGAGCCGCACGACGTCGCCCTGGTGCTCGCCCGAGCCAAGGCCGAGGACGTCGCGGGGCTCGACGAGGCCGAGGACGCCTTGGTGGTCGGTTGCGACTCCGTGCTCGAGCTGGACGGCGAGGTGCACGGCAAGCCCGCCGACGCCGCCGAGGCCACCGCTCGCTGGGCTCGCATGCGAGGGCGTTCCGGGGTGCTGCACACCGGTCACTGGGTGGTCGACACCCGTGAGGACGGCGGCACCGGCGCGACCCTCGGCGCCGTCGCGAGCACGACCGTGCACTTCGCCGACGTGACCGACGCCGAGATCGCGGCGTACGTGTCCACCGGTGAGCCGCTCGCCGTGGCAGGGGCCTTCACCACCGACGGTCTCGGCGGTGCGTTCGTCCGCGGCATCGAGGGCGACCACCACACGGTCGTCGGCATCAGCCTGCCGCTGCTGCGCGAGCTGCTCGGCGAGGTCGACGTCGTGTGGACCTCGCTGTGGGGCGTCGCCCAGGAATGACGGGTCAGACCGGCGGGACCCCGTGCCGCCGCTCGCTGAAGCGCCGGTCCTTGCCCGCCGCGTACCGGAGCCGGGTCGCGACCTCTCGGCGCAGCTCCGCGGGCTGGACGATGCCGTCGAGCACCAGCTCGCTCGCGAGCCGCTCGAGGTCGATGTCGGCCTCGTACTCCTCGCGGCGCGCGGCCACGTACGCGGCACGCTCGTCCTCGTCCGCGATCGCGTTGATCTTGTTGGCGTACACCGCGTTCACGGCGGCCTCGGGTCCCATCACCGCGATCCGCGCGGTGGGCAGCGCGAGCGTGGCGTCGGGTCCGAAGCCGGGTCCGGCCATCGCGTAGAGCCCGGCGCCGTACGACTTGCGCAGGATCACGCACACCTGCGGGACCGTCGCCTCGGAGACGGCGGTGATCATCTTGGCGCCGTGCCGGATGATGCCGGCCCGCTCGACCTCCGACCCGATCATGAAGCCGGGGACGTCGGACAGGTACACGAGCGGGATGCTGAAGGCATCGCACCACCAGATGAAACGCGCTGCCTTGTCGGCGGAGTCGCCGAACAGGACGCCGCCCTTGACGGCGGAGTTGTTGGCGACCACTCCCACGGACGCGCCGTCGATCCGCCCGAAGCCGACCACCAGCTCGGGCGCGAACAGCGGCTTGACCTCGAAGAACGAGTCGTCGTCGACCAGGCCGTCGATCACCTCGTGGACGTCGAACGGCTGGCTCTCCACCTCGGGGACGGTGGTGTCGTCGAGCTCGACCGCCGGCGGCTCCGGCGCGTAGGTGGGCGCCTCGGAGCGCCAGCTCGACGGCAGGTAGGAGAACAGCAGCCGGGCCTGCTCGATCGCGTCGGCGTCGTCGTGCGCGAGCAGGTCGCCGCAACCGGAGACGGTGCAGTGCATCCGGGCGCCGCCCATCTCCTCGAGCGAGACCCGTTCTCCCACCACCATCTCCGCCATCCGAGGGCTGCCGAGGTACATCGACGCGTTGCCCTCGACCATGATCACGCAGTCGGTGAACGCCGGGATGTACGCGCCGCCGGCGGCGGACGGGCCGAACAGGCAGCAGATCTGCGGCACCCTGCCCGAGAGCATCACCTGGTTGTGGAAGATCCGGCCCGCGCCGCGACGACCGGGGAACAGGTCGACCTGGTCGGTGATCCGCGCACCGGCGGAGTCGATCAGCCAGAACACCGGGAGCTCCTCGCGCAGGGCGGTCTCGGTGGCCCGGATGATCTTCTCGACCGTGCGCGCGCCCCACGAGCCCGCCTTGACGGTGGGGTCGTTGGCGACGACCACCACCGCTCGTCCGTCGACGGTGCCGCGGCCGGTGACCACGCCGTCGGCGGGCAGGCCGGCGGCGAGGGCGTTGGCGTAGCGACCGTCCTCGACGAACGACCCCTCGTCGACGAGCAGCGCGATGCGCTCGCGGACGTAGAGCTTGTTCTGCCCCGCCAGCTTCGCGGCGGCGACCTCGGTGGGGGCGGCGGAGGCGAGGTGCGCGGCGACGAGCCGCTCGCGCAGCTCCTGCACCTTCGGGTCCAGGGGGTGGGTGCTCACGGCTCCAGCCTGTCAGTCGACCGGCAGGCCGAGGCCGCGGGCGATGACGAGGCGCTGCACCTCGGAGGTGCCCTCGCCGATCTCGAGGATCTTCGCGTCGCGGTAGAACCGCGCGACCGGGTACTCCTCCATGAAGCCGTTGCCGCCGAACACCTGCGTGGCGACGCGCGCGGCCGTCACCGCCGCCTCGGTGGAGTAGAGCTTGGCCACCGCGGCGGCCTGCTTCACCTCGGCGAGGGAGCGCCGTCCTGCGTGCAGCTCGTCCTTGAGCCACGCGGCCTTGTAGGTGAGCGCCCGCGCGGCCTCGACCGACACCGCGAGGTCGGCGACGGCGAAGGACACGCCCTGGTTGGCGCCGATGGGGCGGCCGAACGCGACGCGGGTCCTGGCGTACTCCGTCGAGAGCTCGAGGCACGCCTGGGCGAGACCGACGGCGAGCGCCGAGATGGCGATCCGGCCGTCGTCCAGGATCGCGAGGAACTGGCCGAAGCCCCTGCCCCGCTCGCCGAGCAGGTTCTCCTTCGGCACCCGGCAGCCGTCGAAGCTCAGGCCATGGGTGTCGGACGCGTGCCACCCGAGCTTGCGGTACGCCGGCTCGACGGTGAACCCCTCGGTGCCGGACGGCACCATGATCGAGCTGATCTCGGCCCTGCCGTCCTCGCGGGTGCCGGTGCGGGCGGTGACCGTGACCACCGAGGTGATGTCCGTGCCCGAGTTGGTGATGAACGCCTTGGCGCCGTCGACGACCCACTCGCCGGCGTCCTCGTCGAGGCGGGCGCGGGTGCGGGTGGCGCCCGCGTCCGAGCCGGCCTCGGGCTCGGTGAGGCCGAACCCGGCCAGCGCGCGGCCGGCGACCAGGTCGGGCAGCCAGCGCTCCTTCTGCTCCTGGGTGCCGAAGCTGAGGACCGGGTTGATGCCCAGGCCGACCCCGGCGCTGAGGGTGATGCCGACGCTCTGGTCGACCCGGCCCAGCTCCTCGATCGCCACGCAGAGGCTGGTGAAGGCGTCCTCGTCGAGACCGGCGCCGCCGAACTCCTCCGGGGCGACCAGGCCGAACAGCCCGAGGTCGCCCATCTTCGGTACGAGGTGCACGGGGAAGTGGGCGTCGCGGTCCCACTGCTCGATGTGCGGGGCCACCTCGGCCTCGGCGAACTCTCGGACGGAGGCTCGGAAGTCCTCGAGCTCCTTGGACAGCTCGAACATGGCGGTGGTCCCTTCGCTGGCGGTCGCCGTCCGGGGATCGCCCGGCGGTGGACCCCTCGATCATGCTTGACGTTGACGTCAACGTCAAGCACGATGGCGGGATGCCCACCGAGACGCGCAGCGACACGCGCACGTGGACCATCGCCGAGGTGGCCGAGGAGTTCGGCATCACCCACCGCACCGTGCGCTACTACGAGCAGCAGGGCCTGGTGTCCCCCGAGCGCCGCGGCACCACCCGGGTGTTCCACCCGCGCGACCGCGTCCGGCTGGCCCTGGTGCTGCGCGGCAAGCGGATCGGGTTCGACCTGGAGAAGATCCGGACGATCGTCGACATGTACGACGACGTGCCCGGCGAGCAGGGCCAGCTGGAGTACCTGCTCGACCAGGTCGAGGGCCGGCGCGCGGAGCTCCAGGCGCGCCGGGCCGACATCGACGCCGTGCTGGGCGAGCTGGACGAGCTGGAGCGCCGCTGCCACGACGACCTGCGCGCCCTGCGGTCGTGAGCAGCGCCACGTGGAGCACCGGGCTGCCGCCGCACGACCCGCCGCTAGGCTCCGGCACGGCTGACGACGAGGCACCAGGACCGACCACGACGAGCGAGGCAGACGTGAGCGAGAGCGCGACCCCCACCCGGACGATCACCAAGGTCCTGATCGCGAACCGCGGCGAGATCGCGGTGCGGATCGCGCGGGCGTGCAAGGACTCCGGCCTGGGCTCGGTCGCCGTCTACGCCGAGCCGGACTCCGACGCGCTGCACGTGAAGGTCGCCGACGAGGCGTACGCGCTCGGTGGTTCCACCCCGGGCGACTCCTACCTCGTGGTCGACAAGCTGCTCGACGTCGCGGCCCGCTCCGGCGCCGACGCCGTGCACCCCGGCTACGGCTTCCTCGCCGAGAACGCCGGCTTCGCCCAGTCGGTCATCGACGCCGGGCTGGTCTGGATCGGCCCCTCCCCCGCTGCGATCGACTCGCTCGGCGACAAGGTCAAGGCTCGGCACATCGCCGAGCGCGCCGGCGCGCCGCTGGTGGCCGGCACCAAGGAGCCGGTCGAGGGCGCCGACGAGGTGATCGCCTTCGCCGACGAGCACGGCCTGCCGATCGCGATCAAGGCGGCCTACGGCGGCGGCGGCCGCGGCCTCAAGGTGGCCCGCGAGCGCGACGAGATCGCCGAGCTGTTCGACTCCGCTGTGCGAGAGGCGGTCTCGGCCTTCGGCCGCGGCGAGTGCTTCGTCGAGAAGTACCTCGACAAGCCGCGCCACGTCGAGACCCAGTGCCTGGCTGACGAGCACGGCACCGTCGTCGTCGTCTCCACCCGCGACTGCTCGCTGCAGCGCCGGCACCAGAAGCTGGTCGAGGAGGCGCCCGCGCCGTTCCTCTCGGACGAGCAGGTGGCCGAGCTCTACCGCGCGTCGAAGGCGATCCTGCGCGAGGCCGGCTACACCGGCGCCGGCACCTGCGAGTTCCTCGTGGGCCAGGACGGCACCATCTCGTTCCTCGAGGTGAACACCCGCCTGCAGGTCGAGCACCCGGTCTCCGAGGAGGTCACCGGCATCGACCTCGTCCGCGAGCAGTTCCGGATCGCCGCCGGCGAGCCCCTCGGCTACGACGACCCCGAGATCCGCGGCCACTCCTTCGAGTTCAGGATCAACGGCGAGGACGCAGGTCGTGGTTTCCTCCCCGCGCCGGGTGCGGTGTCGTCGTTCCTGCCGCCGTCCGGCCCGGGCGTGCGGCTCGACTCCGGCGTCGTCACCGGCGACGTCGTGGCCGGCGCGTTCGACTCGATGCTGGCCAAGCTCGTGGTCACCGGCGCCACCCGGCAGCAGGCGCTCGAGCGCTCCCGCCGCGCGCTCGACGAGATGGTCGTGGAGGGCATGCCCACGGTGCTGCCGTTCCACCGGGTCGTCGTCCGCGACCCCGCCTTCGCCCCTGCCGGCGACGAGCCGTTCTCGGTGCACACCCGCTGGATCGAGACCGAGTTCGACAACACCATCGAGCCCTGGTCCGGGACGGCCGGCGACGTCCCGGAGCCGGAGGAGAAGCAGCGCGTCGTCGTCGAGGTCGGCGGCAAGCGGCTCGAGGTCGTCCTGCCGGCTGGTCTCGCGCTCGGCGGTGGCGGCGCCGCCAAGGCGAAGGCCCCCAAGCGCTCCGCCGGCAAGCGCTCCGGCGCGGCCGTGTCCGGCGACTCCCTCACCTCACCGATGCAGGGCACCATCGTGAAGGTCGCCGTCTCCGAGGGCGACACCGTGGCCGCCGGCGACCTCGTCGTCGTCCTCGAGGCGATGAAGATGGAGCAACCCCTGCTGGCCCACAAGGCCGGCACCGTCACCGGCCTGACCGCCGAGGTCGGCGCCACGGTGACCTCCGGCGCCGTCGTCTGCACGATCGCCGACGCGTGACGCGGCACGCGATGGAGCCTTCCGGCCCCTAGGAGGGCAACGAGTCTCCATCGCCGCCGGGTCGTGCAAGGCCACCGCGGTCCGCTACGAACGCGACCGACCCGGCGAGCTGGTCCACATGGACGTCAAGAAGATCGGCCGCATCCCCGACGGCGGCGGCTGGCGCGCCACGGCCGCGGCGCCGCCTCGATCACCCGCGACCGCACGACCAGAGTCGGATTCGATTACGTCCACGTCCTGGTCGACGACCACTCCCGCCTGGCCTACGCCGAGATCCTGGGCGACGAGAAGGGCGCCACCTGCGCGGGCTTCCTGGCCCGCGCGATCGACGACTTCGCCGCCCACGGCATCGCCAGGATCGAACGACTGCTGACCGACAACGCCTGGGCCTACCGGATGTCGCTGCGGCAGGTCTGCGCCCAGCACGGCATCACCCAGAAGTTCATCAAGCCCCATTGCCCGTGGCAGAACGGCAAGGCAGAGCGGCTCAACCGCACCCTGGCCACCGAGTGGGCCTACCGGCAGATGTTCACCAGCAACGACGACCGCGCCGCAGCCCTTGCCCCCTGGCTCGAGCACTACAACACTCGACGTCGCCACAGCGCACTCGGCGGGCTACCACCGACCAGCCGCTGTCACCAACGTGATGGCTGGGTACAGCTAGATGGTGCCGCCGCACCGTCCACAGGCGACGCTCGACGACGCGCGTCCACAGCCGGGGGCCTGGGATCGCCGGCCCTGCCCGTCACGGGCCCATGGTGTCCGCGTGCCCACCACCGAGGACCTCGTCCGGCGCCTGGCCCGTCGCCAGGGCGGCGCGGTCGGGCGCGCCCAGGTGCTCGCGCTCGGCGCGTCCGAGAAGTGGGTGCGGGTGAGGGCGGCCCGCGACTGGCAACGCGCGCAGCCGGGGGTCTACGTCACGCACACCGGACCGCTGACGTGGCGGAACACCGCGTGGGCTGCCCTGGTGTACGCGGGTGAGGGGGCGGTGCTCGGGTTCGACGCCGCCGCGCACGAGCAGGGGTGGGTCCGTCGTCCGCCGAGGACGGTGGACGTGTGGATCCCCTCGACGAGGCGGGTCCGCGACCAGCCCACCGTGCGCGTCCACCGCAGGATCGACCTGCCGGACCACCGGGTGCTCACCGACCCGCCCACCACGAGGCGCGAGATCACGGCCCTCGACCTCGTCACCCGCTGCCGCGACGACGACGGCCTCGTCGACGTCGTCACCCGTGCCGTCCGTGCCGGGACCTCCCCCGCCGCCGTCCTCGACGTCCTCGCCACCCGGCCGGCGCAGAGGTGGCGGTCGCTGCTCGTCG
>CAWGTL010000005.1:0-91910 GCA_963825505.1 uncultured Actinomycetota bacterium
ATCAGGACGCTCGACGGCGGGCGATCCTGGCGTCCCACCCGCGCGATCAGGTCGGTGAGGCGGTGGAACGACGTGCGGAACGCCGACCAGTGCTCGAGGTCGACCTTCTGCCGCAACCACTCGGCGAACCGCTGCCCGCGCCCGCCCCACCGCCCGCGGGCGAGGGCCTCGTCCCAGCCCTCGAGGTGGTGGATCCCCGGCAGCAGCAGCACGGGCAGGGTGGCGCCGATCATCACGTGGTCGAGCCTCGTGCCGTCGGTGGGAAGCACCTGCTCGCTGAACCAGGCCCACTCGGCGTCGTCGACCATCGCGCGCCGCTCGGGGTCGAGCACCCTGGAGCAGCGCGCGTCGACGACGACGAGCCGGATGCCCTGCTCCTTGGTGCCGAAGTCGCGGAAGAAGCTCCACCGGGCGCTGTCCGGCTGGGCGTCGGCCTGCCAGGCGAAGTCGTCGAGCAGGCGGGTGCGGGCGTCGTCGTCGGTCTCCTCGCGGATCCTGCGGTAGAGGACGTCCTGCTCCAGCTCGCTGGGGGAGAGGTTCCCGAGGTGCTGGTACACCCAGTACGAGGCGAACGCGCCGACGACCCGCTCGCGCCACCAGGGGGTCCGGGTCACGCGGTCACGCCACTCCTGCGAGGTGTTCCAGTCGTCCCGCAGGTCGTGGTCGTCCAGGATCATCGCGGTCGGGACGGTCGACAGCAGCCAGCGGACGCGCGGCTCCATCCAGGTGTCGTGGTAGAGCCAGGTGTACTCCTCGAAGTTCTGGATCTCCGCGGCCACCTCGGTCATCGGGTCGTCCGGGTCGAGCTGGTCCTCGTCCTGCACGCCGTGCTGGGCCAGCAGCCGGGCGCGCTGCTCGGGCGAGGGGATGTCGGCGTACACCTGGTCGCCGGCGAGGAAGAGGGCGTCGGGCCAGCGCTCGTGGCCGCCGTCCATCATCCGGTGGGCCAACGCCACCAGGGCGTCCGCGCCGACCTTCCTCAGGTTCGCCTGGTCCATCGGCGCGGAGCGGCGGCACGACCCGAACGACAGCCGGAACGACTCGTCGTGGCTGAACGTGCGGATCACGCTCGGCGGGAACCCGGTGCCGGCCTCGGGCCAGACCTGGTGGTCGTCGAGGTGCACGGTGTACTCGTGCTCGCTACCGGTCTCGAGGCCGTCGAGGCTCACCAGGGCGAAGTGGTGGTCGTGCACGGTCCAGGTCGGCTCGGTCCGGGTCTCGGCGCCCGCGACCCGCACCTCGACCGTGCAGGGACGGTCGGTCTCGACCCAGACCGTGGCGCGCGTGGTGTCGACGTAGCGCAGCAGGGGTCCGAGGAGCAGGGTCGGGTCTGCCTCCGGGCTCATGGCCGCAGGCTACCCACGGACCCTGGACGTCGGCTGGATGAGCCCTGAGGTCCACGGCTGCCTAGGGTGAGGACCATGTTCGCCGTCTACGCCGCCCGTCAGTCCGCCGACGACCCGCTGAGCGCGCTGGAGGTGGGGGAGCGTCCGTCCCCGGAGGTGCCCGAGGGCTGGGCCCGCGTGCGGGTGCGGGCCGCGAGCCTGAACCACCACGACCTGTGGAGCCTGCGCGGCGTCGGCCTGCCGGCCGACCGGCTGCCGATGGTGCTGGGGTGCGACGCCGCGGGCCTGGACGACGACGGCAACGAGGTCGTCGTCCACGCCGTGGTGTCCTCGTCCGACTGGTCCGGCGACGAGACCGAGGACCCGAAGCGGTCGCTGCTGTCGGAGGTGCACCAGGGCACGTTCGCCGACGAGGTGGTCGTGCCGCGGCGCAACCTGGTGCCCAAGCCGGTCGAGCTGTCGTTCGAGGAGGCCGCCTGCCTGCCCACCGCGTGGCTGACGGCGTACCGGATGCTGTTCACCAAGTCGGGTGTCGCCCCCGGCGGAACCGTACTCGTCCAGGGTGCCGGCGGCGGGGTCGCCACGGCCGCGATCGCGTTGGGACGCGCTGCGGGACTGCGGGTCTGGGCCACCAGCCGCGACGAGGCGAAGCGTGCCAGGGCGGTCGAGCTCGGCGCCGACCAGGCGTTCGAGTCCGGCGCCCGGCTGCCCGAGCGCGTCGACGCCGTGATCGAGACCGTGGGCAAGGCCACCTGGTCGCACAGCCTGAAGTCGCTGCGGCCGGGCGGGACCCTGGTGGTCTCCGGCGCCACCTCCGGCCCCGACCCGTCGGCCGACCTGAACCGGGTCTTCTTCCTGCAGCTCAACGTGGTCGGCTCGACGATGGGGACACGCTCCGAGCTCGACCACCTGGTGCGCTTCTGCCGCACCACGGGTGTGCGCCCGGTGATCGAGCGGACCCTCGCGATGGAGGACGCCCGCGAGGGGTTCGCCGCGATGGAGTCCGGCGAGCTGTTCGGCAAGGTGGTCCTGACCCGGCCGTGACGGCTGTGGCAGAAGGTCAGGAGCAGACGGTCTTGGGCGCTGTCGCTCCCTCACGCAGGCGGAACGTCTCGCGGTGACCCTCCTCGTCGGTGAAGACCGCGGTCTCCTCGTCGACGGTCAACGTGCCGCCTTGGTGGGGGTCGTCCCAGCCTCGGGGCGGGTCGGTCAGACTGGCACCCACCGTCGGCGTGTCATGGCGTCATGATGCGGGACCACGCCGTCCCCGTCGACGTCCACGAGACGTACGTGTGTACGACAAATGCGCAAGACCGACTGTCAGTGGTGGCATCTAGCCTTGTTCCATGAGGTCGGGGGACGGCTCGGGGGCGCAAGGTGCCGCACTGGTCGCTGGGCTGCGCGCGCACTCCTTGGCCGGGTTCGCGCACCAGGCCGAGCACCTGCGGCGGGTGTCTGCGATCACGAAGCTCGTGCACGCGCAGGAGGGGTGGCGGGTCGGGGGCGCCTCCCGTGGCGATGCGCTGGGGTGCGGGCGGGTCACCGAGCACGACCTCGACGTCCTCGCCGCGGCCGAGGTCGCCGCCGCGACCGGGTCGTCGCAGTACGAGGCCGAACGCGACGTCGTCGTCGCCCGCGCACTGTGCACGGTGCTGACCGCGACCCTGGGGGCGTTGGCAACCGGGCGGGTCGATGGCCGGCGGGCGCGGGTGCTGGCCGAGGAGACCACCGGGCTGAGCGACCGGCAGGCCCGCAAGGTCGAAGCGGTGGTGCTGGACGGGTTGCCCGCGGCGCCGCTGGACCGGACCGGCCCGGTCGGGCCGTGGGACGGCCCGACACCGCAGGCGTTCGCGCGCCGGGTGCGGACCGCGGTGGCGAAGGTCCGCACCGACGTCCAGGAGCACGTCCGTCGTGACGTGCGGGAACGGACCGGGATCTCCACCTGGACGCACCCGGAGAACCCGGCCCTGTCCACCCTGACCGTCACCGGGCCCACCGACCAGGTCCTCACCCTCGGCGCGACCCTGGACGCCCGCAGCCGCGGCCTGACCTGCGACGAGCTGGGCGGTCGGACCCGCGGGATGGCCGCCCTCGACCTGCTGTCCGACGCCGTCTGCGGTGACGGCGCCTCCGGGAGCGGCGTGCAGCGCGAGGTCGGCGTCGTCATCACCCTGGACACCCTTACCAGCGAGGACCCGGCCAAGGACGCCGTCGGTGAGGTCCGCGGCAACGGCGTCCCGGTGCCTGTGTCCGCTGCGGTCGCGCGCGTCGTCGCCGGCCAGGCAATGGACCGCGGTGCTTCGACGTGCATCCTGCTGACCGACACCGACGGCCACCTCACTCGGCTGCTTCGCATCGGGCATACGCCTGAGAACCGTTGGACCAGAAGCACTCTGCTCGAAGTGACGCGCCGAGCGCTGCAGCAGCGACCCGAACCGCGGCACGAGACCGGGTCGTACGTGCCGACCGTCGAGATCGCCGACTTCGTCGCCGCCCGAGACCCGGTCTGCACCTTCCCCGGCTGCGCCGTCCCTGCCTCACGCTGCGACCTCGACCACACAATCCCCCACCCCAGAGGACCCACGAGCGCCCAGAACCTCGGCCCCAGATCGCGCCGATGCCACCGCTACAAGACCGCCGCCCTCTGGCACTGCCGCACGCTCATCAACGAGCTCCGGCACCGTCATCGCCCACGAATGGACCTCACCACTCGGCACCCGCCAGGTCGTCGAGGTCGAATCCCTGCCCTGGTGACACGCAGCAGCGCCGCCCGGTCGGATCCGGGCGGCGCTGCTGGCGGCGGGGCTCGGGCCTCAGCTGGCGTGCAGGGCCCGCTCGAGGTGGTCGTCGGCGGTGAGGTGCCGGCGGCGGGCCTTCTGCTGGCCGCGCAGGGCGCGGGCCAGGCGGGTGGTGGCGGCGGAGGTGATGTCCTCGCGGTGCCGCTGGGCGATCATGCGCTCGTCGACGTACATGGCGTGCTCCTTCGCTTCTCGTTCACTGGCGGGGCTGCGACAGGACGTCGCGGATGGTGGTGACGGCCTGGACGAGCGCCGCCTCGATCTGGTCGGCCTGGTCGGTCGTGACGCCGTGACGCCTTGCCAGGGAACGGATCTCGCTACGGGCTCGGGCCACGGCCGACTCGGCGCGACCGAGGCCGTCCTTGGACCGCTTGCCCGGGTCGGGCGTCCAGTCGTCGCCCCACCCGGTGGTGGCCTCGTGGGTGGCCTGCCGCGAGGCGGTGCGAGCCGCCTTGGCGGCCGCCTTGAGCTCGTCGCGCAGGCTCATGCTCGCCGAGCGCACCTGGTCGCGGACCTCCGCGGCCAGCCGGCGCACCGACTCGCTGATCTCGGCATCGAGGTCGTCCAGGTCCGCTGTGCGGGAACGGACCTCGGCGCGGCCCGCCTCGGTGATGCGGTAGACCGCCTTGCGGCCCTCGTCCTCCCGCTCGACCAGGCCCTCCTCCTCCAGCCGGGCGAGCCGCGGGTACACGGTGCCGGCGCTGGGGGAGTACATGCCGTCGAACCGCTCCTCGAGCGCCCGGATCACCTCGTAGCCATGACGCGGGGCCTCGTCGAGCAGGCTGAGCAGGTACAGCCGGAGCTGGCCGTGCCCGAAGACGGGGCTCACAGGAACTTCCCCACGGACGCCTGGGCGTCGCGCTCGGGGGCGCGCAGCACCGTGACGTCGCCGGAGACGGTCTGCGCCACGAGCTTGACGTCGGGGTGGCCGTCGCGCAGCACGCCCTCGACCTTGCCCGGCCGGCGTGAGACCTGCTCCGAGCCGGCGGTCACCCGTCCGGACACCGACTTGGCGGTGACCTCGTAGCCGGCGTCGGCCGGGATGCGCACCACGACGTCGCCGGAGACGGACTTGGTGAGCAGCGTGCTCGGAGCGGACTGCAGGTCGACCGTGAGCGAGCCGCTCACGGTGTTGGCCCGCAGGTGCTCCATCGACACGGCCTGGACCGTGAGCGACCCGGAGACCGTGTTGCCCGACAGCGGGCCCTCCTGGTGCCGCACCTCGATCGAGCCCGAGACGGTCTTGGCGTCGACGTGGCCGCGCACGTGGTCGACCACGATCGTGCCGGAGACCGTCTGCACCTTCGCGTCGGCGGTGGTGCCGCTGACCAGCCCCTCGGCGGACACGGTGCCCAGGTGGACGGTGACCCCGCGGGGGACGGCGATGCTGACCTCGGCGCGGTCGTCGGAGCGGAAGATGGCCCCGGAGACGATGCCGTCGAGCATGCCCTCCCACTTCAGCTTCGGGTGGGACACCTCGAGCCGGCCGTTGCTCCAGCTGATCTCCAGCGGGCGACCGCTGATCCTGCTCACCTCGACGGTGATCGTGTCCAGGTCGTCGTGGGCCACGACGTCGACCTGCCCCGCCAGCAGGCGGACGCCCACGTGCTGGGGGACCTCGTCCGGCCCGCCGACCTCGATCACCCGCGGACCGTCCACGCTCCACTGCTCCGACATCGTCCTGCTCCTCAGATTCGCGTTATATCGCGTTGACGAGACTCACGTTATATCGCGAGTTCGCGAGAGTCAAGATATATCGCGAGTTCGGGCGCGGCCTGGGGACGGCGACCCGGACCGCGGCGTCCGGGACGGCAGACTGACCACGTGCAGCAACCCCACCACGTGCCGCCACCCCTCCACCTGCCGCAGCGACCCCTCGGGGCCGGCGCCCGCGTGCTCGCGGGTGTGGTGGTCCTGGTCGGGTCGATGGTCGGGACGGTGCTCACGTTCTACGCGCTGGGCGCCGTGGTCGACCTGCTCGTCGACCGAGGAGCGGTCGTCTGCGGCGAGACGGTCGGGTGCGGGATCGGGGTGGGCTTCCTGCTGGTCCTCACCGGCGTCGCGGCGGCGGCCCTCGGCGTCGCGGCCGCCCTGGTGCTGCCGTTCGTCCTGCCCGCGAGCTGGAGCACCGCCCGGGCGATGCGGTGCGCCGCCGCGGTCACCGGGGTCGTCGTGCTGCTCGCGACGGTCGCGATGCTGCTGGTGTGGCTCAGCGGCGCCGGCGGCGACCCGCCCCCGGCCTGACGGGAGCGCAACCTGCTGGGCGACCGGGGTCAGGCCTGCGGGACGCCCAACCAGTCGTGCCAGCCGCCGTGCAGCACCAACCAGGCCACCAGCCCGTACCCGGCCTGGCCGGGGTGCGCGCCGTCACCGGCCGCCAGGTCGGCGAACCACTGCTCGTGGGACGACAGCGGGCCGTAGCAGTCGACGTACGGCACCGACCGGCGGTCGCAGACGTCGGCGAAGGCGGTGGACAGGTGGGCGACGCGCTCGTTGCGGGCGGCGTCCTGGCTCGGCTGCGGCCCCACGACGAAGGTGCGCACCGAGCGCGACATCGCGTCGTCGAGGACGTTGGCCAGGTTCAACCGGCTGCGGGCCAGGCTGGTGCCGGCGTCGAGGTCGGCGGTGCCCAGCCCGACGACGAGCCGGTTGTCGGAGGCGTCGCCGAAACGGCGTGCGGTCTCGGTCTGCCACCGCTCGAGCAGTCCGGGTGTGCCCTCACCGGGAACGCCGAGCGGGAACACCGCCAGGCCACCTGGGGGGTGCGGCGTGCGCGCCGCGACCCTCCCGGTCCAGCCGAGCGACTTGGGGTCACCGACACCGGCGACGAGGTCGTCGCCGACGACGCAGATCCGCAGGCCGCCGGGAGTGCTCTCGTCCGTCACACCCCTTGTCTACCAGTCAGTCCTCGTCGTCGTCGCCGAGGCGCGCGAGCCAGGTGGCGAGCCGTTCGACGGGCGTCTCGAACTCGGGGTTCAGGTCGACGAACACGCGCAGCTGCTCGGCCACCCAGGCGAGGGTGACCTCGTCGTCGCCGCGCCGGTGCTCGAGCTCCTCGATGCCGCGGTCGGTGAAGTACACGTCAGCTCTCGTCAGCGGGCGAAGGCCTTCTCGACCAGCGTCTGCTGCTCGAGCGCGTGCTTCTTCGACGACCCGGTGGCCGGCGACGCGGACGACTTGCGGGCCACGTGCCGCACCGGTCGGCCGATGACGTCGGGCAGGTTGAGCGCGACGAACGGCCACGCGCCCTGGTTCGCCGGCTCCTCCTGCACCCACACCAGCTCGGCGTCGGGGAACGGCGCGAGGGCCTCGCCCCAGGCGTCGGAGTCGAACGGGTACAGCTGCTCGGCGCGGACGATCGCGGTGCGGGTGTCGCCGGACTTCACCCGGTGCGCGATGAGGTCCCAGTAGACCTTGCCGGTGCACATCAGGACGCGGTCGACACCGCGGGCCTGCTCGGCGTCGGCGAACGGCTCGCCGATGACCGGGCGGAACCCGCCGGTGGTGAAGTCCTCGACGTCGGACGTGGCGGCCTTCAGCCGCAGCATCGACTTCGGGGTGAACACCACGAGCGGGCGACGCGGGCGCTGGTACGCCTGCCGCCGCAGCAGGTGGAAGTACGAGGCGGGCGTGGACGGCATCGCGACCGTCATGTTGTCCTCGGCGCACATCTGCAGGTACCGCTCGATCCGCGCAGAGGAGTGGTCCGGCCCCTGGCCCTCGTACCCGTGCGGCAGCAGGAGGGTGACGGAGGAGTTCTGGCCCCACTTCTGCTCCGACGACGAGATGAACTCGTCCACGACGACCTGCGCGCCGTTGGCGAAGTCGCCGAACTGCGCCTCCCACAGCACCAGCGCGTCCGGCCGCTCCACGGAGTAGCCGTACTCGAAGCCCACGGCGGCGAACTCGGACAGCAGCGAGTCGTAGACCCAGAACCGCGCCTGGTCGTCCGACAGGTACAGCAGCGGGGTCCACTCCTCGCCGCTGGAGCGGTCGGTGAGCACCGCGTGCCGCTGCACGAACGTGCCGCGGCGCGAGTCCTGCCCGGCGAGGCGCACCGGGGTGCCCTCGAGCAGCAGCGAGCCGAACGCGAGCAGCTCGCCGTAGCCCCAGTCGATCCCGCCCTCGCGCGACATCTGCGACCGCTTCTCGAGCAGCTGGCGCAGCTTCGGGTGCACGGTGAAGGTCTCCGGCGGCGAGACGTACGCGTCGCCGATCCGCTTGAGCACCTCCAGCGAGACCGCGGTCTCGCGCTGCGGCTTGGCGGCGGCGTCGTCCTGCTGCTGGGCGGTCGGCTGCTCGAGGCCGCCCGGGGTGTCGGGTCCGTCGGCCGAGCGAGGGTCGGGAGCGGGGGAGGACTCGCGGGTCTCGGCGAACACCCGCTCCAGCTGCTGCTGGTAGTCCTTGAGCGCCGCCTCGGCCTCCTCGACGGTGATGTCACCGCGTCCGATGAGCGACTCGGTGTAGATCTTGCGCACCGAGCGCTTGCCCTCGATCAGCGAGTACATCAGCGGCTGGGTCATCGACGGGTCGTCGCCCTCGTTGTGGCCGCGACGGCGGTAGCAGACCATGTCGATGACGACGTCCTTCTCGAACTCCTGCCGGAAGTCGAACGCCAGCTTGGCCACTCTGGCGCAGGCCTCGGGGTCGTCGCCGTTCACGTGGAAGATCGGCGCCTGGATCATCTTGCCGACGTCGGTGCAGTAGAACGACGAGCGGCTGGACGTGGGCGAGGTGGTGAAGCCCACCTGGTTGTTCACCACGACGTGCACCGAGCCGCCGGTGCGGTAGCCGCGCAGCTGAGACAGGTTCAGGGTCTCGGCGACCACGCCCTGCCCCGCGAACGCGGCGTCGCCGTGCATCAGCACGGGCAGCACCGGGAACGACTCGCCGGCCTTGTTCAGCCGGTCCTGCTTGGCGCGCACGACGCCCTCGAGGACGGGGTTGACCGCCTCGAGGTGCGAGGGGTTCGCCGCCAGGTACACCTTGGTGGAGGCCCCCGACTCGGCGACGAACTCGCCCTCGGTGCCGAGGTGGTACTTCACGTCGCCGGAGCCCTGCACCGAGCGGGGGTCCTGGGTGCCCTCGAACTCGCGGAAGATCTGGCCGTAGGACTTGCCGGCGATGTTGGCCAGCACGTTGAGCCGGCCGCGGTGCGGCATGCCGATGCAGACCTCGTCGAGGTCGGCGTCGGCGGCGGCCGACAGCAGGGCGTCGAGCAGGGGGATGACCGACTCGCCGCCCTCGAGGCTGAACCGCTTCTGTCCCACGTACTTGGTCTGCAGGAACGTCTCGAACGCCTCTGCGGCGTTGAGGCGACCCAGGATGCGCAGCTGGTCCTCGCGCGAGGGCTTGGCGTACTTGCGCTCGACGCGGGCCTGGATCCAGCGTCGCTGGTCGGGGTCCTGGATGTGCATGTACTCGATGCCCGTGGTGCGGCAGTAGGAGTCTCGGAGCACGCCGAGGATGTGGCGCAGCTTCATCACGTTCTGGCCGCCGAACCCGCCGGTGGGGAACTCGCGGTCGAGGTCCCACAGCGACAACCCGTGGGTCTGCACGTCGAGGTCGGGGTGGCGGCGCTGGCGGTACTCGAGCGGGTCGGTGTCGGCCATCAGGTGCCCACGGACGCGGTAGGCGTGGATCAGCTCGATCACGCGGGCGGTCTTGTTGACCTCGTCCTCGTCGGAGAACGACTTGTCGACCACCCAGCGCACGGGCTCGTACGGGATCCGCAGCGACCGGAAGATGCGGTCGTAGAAGCCGTCCTCGCCGAGCAGCTTGGCGTGCACGATCCGCAGGAAGTCGCCGGACTGCGCGCCCTGGATGATCCGGTGGTCGTAGGTGGAGGTCAGCGTCATGGTCTTGCTGACCGCCAGCCGGGCGAGGGTCTCCTCGCTGGCCCCGGCGTACTCGGCCGGGTACTCCATGGCCCCCACGCCGATGATCGCGCCCTGGCCCGCCATCAGCCGCGGGACGGAGTGGACGGTGCCGATCGTGCCCGGGTTGGTGAGCGAGATCGTGGTGCCCTGGAAGTCCTCGACGCCGAGCTTGCCCGTGCGGGCGCGGCGCACGACGTCCTCGTAGGCGGCCCAGAACTGGGCGAAGTCCATGTCCTGCGCACCCTTGATCGAGGGCACGAGGAGCTGGCGGGTGCCGTCGTCCTTGGCGAGGTCGATCGCGATGCCGAGGTTGACGCCGGTGGGCTTGAGCACTGCCGGCTTGCCGTCGACCTCGGTGTAGCCGTCGTTCATCTCGGGCATGTGCGCGAGGGCCTCGACCAGCGCGAACCCGATGAGGTGCGTGAACGAGACCTTGCCGCCGCGGGCGCGGGCGAGGTTGGAGTTGATGACGATCCGGTTGTCGACCAGCAGCTTGGCCGGCACCGCGCGCACCGACGTGGCGGTGGGGACGGTGAGGCTCGCCTCCATGTTGGTGACCACCCGCGCCGCCGCACCCTTGAGCCGGATGGGCTCGGGCGCACCGGGCTTCGGGGCGGCGTCACGGGCCGGGGCCTTCGCGGGCGGGACGTCGCGCGAGCGCGCGGGCCCGGCACCGGCCGGCCGGTCGAACGCGGTGACGCTGCCGGCGGCGTCCGGGCCGGCGGCGGGGGAGGCGGTGGACCGGTGCGAGGTCCCGGCCAGCGCTGTCGGGGCCGATGCGGACTGCTGAGCGGAGGGCCTCTCGGCCGGCTGAGCATCAGGCTTCTCTTCAGGCTCCTCGGACGCCTTCTCGACCTCCTGCGGCACCTGCGCGGAGGCGCTCGCGGAGGGGTCCTCCGCCTGGACGGCGGACGCGTCCGGGCGAGGGGACACGTCGGAGCCGTCCTGCGAGCCCGAGGCGTCGTCCGTCGCGGCGGCGTCGCCGTTCTCGGTGGCCTCGGTGGGGGTGTAGTCGGCGAAGAACTCCCACCAGGCGGGGTCCACCGACTCCTTGTCCTCCAGGTACTGCTGGTACATCTCGTCGACCAACCACTCGTTGGCTCCGAAGCCGGCAGGCAGGGGGGACTGGGAGGCTGACACGGCGCTGATCGCCCTCTTCCGCTTCACGGTGGCCGCAACTGTGCCTTCAACCCTAGTCCCCCTGTGCTCGCGCGAGCAGGCGGGACGGACGGGCCGATCCGCCCCGCCGGGTGAGTCAGGTCACGTCGCGGCGCAGGGTGAGCGCCGCTCCGACGCCTGCGGTGACCGCGGCGTACCCGACGAGCACGATCAGCGCGAGCCACCAGGGCAGGATCTCGATGACCGGGCCGCCCGGACCGGTGTCCGTCGTCGGCGTGAGCATCGCGCCGGTGGCCGCGCTCGGGAGCCACTTGACCAGGTCCGGCCCCCACGACACGAAGCCCAGCGCCACCTGGGCGATGAACTCGATGAAGATGAAGCCGATGCCGAGCAGGATCGCGACGACCTGGTTGCCCACCAGGGTGCCGACCCCGACGCCGATGAGACCCCAGAGGACGAAGGCGAGCAGGGCCAGCGCCATCGCCCTCGGCAGGCCGTCGGCGCCCAGGTTCAGCTCGATGCCACGCGCCGAGAGGATCAGCACGGTCACGGCGAACGCGACGCCCAGGCCCACCAGGCCGTACAGCACGGCGTACAGCGCGGTGACGAGCCACTTGGCGAGCACCAGCCGCGGACGGCGGGGCACCGCGAGGATCGTCGGGGTGATGGTCTGGTGCCGGTACTCGGTGCTGACCACGAGGATCCCGAGCACCAGCGTGAACACGTACCCGAACGAGGTGAGCCCGCTGGTGTAGAAGGAGCGCGCGACGGAGTCGTCGGTCGCCGGCGTCGGTGCCACCGCACCCGGGGCGAACTCCACGCCCGCCGTGAACCCGTTGGGCAGGGCCCACAGGGCAGCCCAGACGGTCAGGCCGATGAGCATCCCCCACCAGACCTTGGTGGTGCGGACCTTCAGCATCTCCGCGGACACCGCGCTCATCGCCCGACCTCCTCGGTCGTCGTCATGGGTTGCCGGACGGGCTCCGCGGAGCCGGGGGCGTGGCCGACGTACTCGGGGGAGACCAGCTGGAAGAACATCGACTCCAGGTCCGAGCCGATGGCCTGCAGCTCGTGCAGCTCGATGCCGGCCGCGAAGGCGTGGTGGCCGAGCTCGGGCGCCAGCACGCCGCGCACCAGCGTCGCGCCGTCAGGGTGCAGGTCGGCGTCCCAGCCGGAGCGCTGCACCAGTGCGGCCAGCGCGGCCGGGTCGGCGGCGCGCACCAGGACGCCCGAGCGGGCCTCGGCCTCGAGCTCGGCCAGGGTCGACTGCTTGACCGCGCGGCCCTGGCTGATGATGACGACGTCGTCGACGGTCTGCTGGACCTCGGACAGCATGTGGCTCGAGACCAGGATGGTGCGGCCCTCGGCGGCCAGGGCGCGCAGGAAGCCGCGCAACCACCGGATCCCCTCGGGGTCGAGGCCGTTCGCCGGCTCGTCCAGGATCAGCACCGACGGGTCGCCGACCAGCGCACCGGCCAGGCCGAGCCGCTGCCGCATGCCCATCGAGAACCCGCCGACCCGGCGCTTGGCGGCGGCGGAGAGCCCGACCAGCTCGAGCAGCTGGTCGGCGCGGTCCGCGCCCATGCCGCAGGTCTGGCCGAGCACGCGCAGGTGGTTGCGGGCGTTGCGGCCCGGGTGGAAGCTGCTCGCCTCCAGCGCCGAGCCCACCACCCGCTGCGGCTGGGACACGTCGGCGTAGCGCTGGCCCCCGATGGTCGCGGTGCCCGACGTCGGCGTCACCAGCGACAGCAGCATGCGCAGCGTCGTGGTCTTGCCGGCGCCGTTCGGTCCGAGGAACCCCGTGATCCGGCCGGGCTCGACGGTGAAGGTCAGGTCCTGCACCGCGACGACCTTGCCGAAGTGCTTGGTGAGACCCCTCACCTCGATCTGGCTTCCCTCGTGCGTCTGAGTGCTCATGCACCCATCCAAGCGGAGCGGGTCAGGTGCCGTCGTCACCCCCCGGTCGGGGCCGGCGGATCAACCGGGCGGTGGACGAGGTGCGGGCGGGCAGCACCACCCGCATCGTGCAGCCGGCCGCGGAGTCGGCCACCGCGATGCTGCCGCCGTGCAGCTCCACCGCCCAGCGCGCGATCGCCAGGCCGAGCCCCGTGCCGCCCGTCACCGACTGCGCCGCCCCTGCGCGGTGGAAGCGCTCGAACACGCGCTCGCGGTCGGCCGGGGCGATGCCAGGCCCCTCGTCGCTCACCTCGAGGGCGACCGCACCCGGTCTGGACGCGACGTGGGCGGCGGTGACCCGCACCCGACCGCCCGGCGGGCTGTGGCGGGCGGCGTTGTCGAGCAGGTTGGCCACCACCTGGTGCAGCCGCGCGGGGTCGGCGCGGACCGTCAGGTCGTCGGGCTCGACGTCGACCTCCCAGACCACCGTGCGGTCGACCGCCACGTCGACCAGCCGGGCCGCGGCCACCGCCTCGTCGAGGAACGTCGCCACGGGCAGGTCGGTGACGTCGAGCGGGACCACGCCGGCCTCGAGCCGCGACAGGTCCAGGAGCTGTGCCACCAGCGTGCCGAGCCGCTCGGTCTGCGCGAGCGCGGTGGTGAGCGTGGCGGGGTCCGGGTCGGCGACCCCGTCGACGAGGTTCTCCAGGGTGGCCCGCAGCGCGGTGACGGGCGTGCGCAGCTCGTGGCTGACGTTGGCCACGAGCTCGCGGCGCTGCCGGTCGACCGAGCCGAGGTCCTCGGCCATCCGGTTGAAGGCCACGGCCAGCTCGCCGACCTCGTCGTGGCTGGTCGCCTGCACGCGACGGCTGTAGTCGCCGGTGGCCATCGAGCGCGCGGCCGCCGTCATCTCCCGCAGGGGAGAGGTCATCCCGCGTGCGAGCAGCTGGGTCACCACGAGCGACAGCGCGATCGCGGCCGGCAGCGTGTAGAGCGTCCGGACCCCGTTGTTGAGGCCGAACCACACCAGCAGCGCCGCCACGGTCACCGTGGCCGTGACCAGCACCCCGAGCTTGATCTTGATCGAGCGCACCCGGTCGAGCGGGCGCACGTCGGGCCAGGACCGCTCGGTGGACCTCACGGTTCCACCGGCTCCAGCGCGTAGCCCACGCCGTGCACGGTGCGGATGAGGTCGGCGCCGAGCTTGCGCCGCAGCGCCTTGACGTGCGAGTCGACGGTGCGGGTGCCCGAGGCGTCGACCCAGTCCCACACCTCCGCGAGCAGGCGCTCGCGGGTGAGCACCACCTTCGGCTCGGCGGCCAGGCACAGCAGCAGGTCGAACTCGGTGGGGGTGAGGTGCACCAGCTCGCTCTTGCGGCGCACCCGACGCTCGGCGCGATCGACCTCGAGGTCGCCGAGGCGCAGCACGGCGTCGGCGCCGGCTGCGGGCGCGTCGGTCATCGCGGCGGCGCGCTCCACCCGGCGCAGCAGGGCCTTGACCCGCGCCACCAGCTCGCGCATGGAGAACGGCTTGGTCATGTAGTCGTCGGCGCCCACGCCGAGCCCGACCAGCATGTCGGTCTCGTCGTCGCGCGCGGTGAGCATGAGCACCGGGACGGGACGCCGGGCCTGGATCCGGCGACAGACCTCGTGGCCGTCGAGCCCGGGGAGCATGACGTCGAGGACCACGACGTCGGGGCGCAGCTCCTCGGCGGCACCCACCGCGGCCACGCCGTCGTGCACCACGACGGTCTCCCAGCCCTCGCTGCGCAGCCGCGTGACGACCGCCTGCGCGATCGCGGGCTCGTCCTCGACGACGAGGACCTTTACCGGGGGCGCACCGTTGGTCGGCATGCGGACAGCGTAGGCGGCGGCCGTATCGTGGTCCGACGTGCGATTCCTCGACGGCCAGCGTCCCGCGTACGACCTCACCTACTCCGACGTCTTCCTGACGCCCTCGCGCTCGGACGTGCCCTCCCGGCTCGACGTCGACCTCGCCAGCACCGACGGCACCGGCACCACGGTCCCGGTCGTCGTGGCGAACATGACCGCCGTCAGCGGGCGCCGGATGGCCGAGACCGTCGCGCGGCGCGGCGCGATGGCCGTCCTGCCGCAGGACCTGCCGCGCGACGTCGTCCGCGACGTGGTGGCGTGGGTCAAGGGCCGCCACCCCGTCCTCGACACCGCTCTGACGCTGCGCCCGTCGGACACCGTCACCGACGCGCTGCACCTGGTGCCCAAGCGCTCGCACGGCGGCGTCGTGGTGGTCGACGAGCGGGGCGCACCCGTCGGCGTCGTCACGGCCTCGGACTGCCAGGGCGTGGACCGCTTCACCCAGGTGCACGAGGTGATGTCGGCCGGCCCGCTGACGCTCGACGCCGACGACGTCTCCGCCGACGGCGGGCTGCACCGTGCCTTCGACGCCCTGCACGTGGCCCGTCGCCCGATGGCACCGGTGGTGCGCGACGGCGTCCTCGTGGGCGTGCTGACCCGCACCGGTGCGCTGCGCTCCACCCTCTACGCCCCGGCGCTCGACGCCGACGGCCGGCTGCGCATCGCGGTCGCGGTGGGCATCAACGGCGACGTCGCGTCCAACGCGGCCGCCGCGCTCGAGGCGGGCGCCGACACCCTCGTCGTCGACACCGCGCACGGGCACCAGGAGAAGATGCTCGCTGCGCTGCGCGCCGTGCGCGCTCTCGACCCGCAGGTGCCGGTCGTCGCCGGGAACGTCGTGACCCCGGAGGGCGTGCGCGACCTGGTCGAGGCCGGCGCGGACGTCGTCAAGGTCGGCGTCGGGCCCGGCGCGATGTGCACCACCCGGATGATGACCTCGGTCGGGCGTCCGCAGTTCTCCGCGGTGCTCGAGTGCGCCTCGGCGGCAACGGATCTGGGCAAGCACGTCTGGGCCGACGGGGGAGTGCGGTACCCCCGCGACGTGGCCCTCGCTCTCGCCGCCGGGGCAAGCCAGGTGATGGTCGGCTCGTGGTTCGCCGGCACCCACGAGAGCCCTGGCGACCTGATGACCGACGAGCGGGGGCGGCTGTACAAGGAGAGCTTCGGCATGGCCTCGGCGCGGGCCGTCGCCGCCCGCACCAGCCGCGACGACGCCTTCGAGCGGGCCCGCAAGGGACTGTTCGAGGAGGGCATCTCCTCGTCCCGGATGCTGCTCGACCCCGCCCGTCCCGGCGTCGAGGACCTGTTGGACCACATCACCTCCGGCGTGCGCAGCGCCTGCAGCTACGCAGGGGCGCGCAACCTGGCCGAGCTGCACGAGCGGGCCGTGGTCGGCGTCCAGAGCGCCGCGGGGTACGAGGAGGGCCGTCCGCTCCCTGCCGGGTGGTGAGTACGATCGGCGCACGATGAACGACCCCGCGAGTACCAGCCCGCCGCCGGACCCCGAACCGCAACGAACGTGGCACCGCCCGTCCCCGGGGAGGGATGAGCGGTGCTGACCGAGTGGTTGCTGCTCGCGCTGGGCGGCCTGCTGACCCTGGGCACCGGCGTGTTCGTCGCGGCCGAGTTCTCCCTCATCACCCTCGACCGGCCCGACGTCGAGCGCGAGGCCGCCTCCGGCAGCCGCTCCGCGGGCTCGGTGCTCAAGGGCCTGCGCACGCTGTCGACCCAGCTGTCCGGGGCGCAGGTGGGCATCACCCTCACCACCCTGCTCGTCGGGTACCTGGTCGAACCGTCGCTGTCCCGGCTGCTGGAGGGGCCGCTCACCGGCGTCGGGATCCCCGAGGGGGCGGTCGAGCCGGTGTCCATCGGCCTCGGCATGTTCATCGCCACCATCGTCTCGATGCTGCTGGGCGAGCTGGTGCCCAAGAACCTCGCGATCTCGGTCCCGATGGCCACGGCCCGCTGGTCGGTGCCGCTGCAGCGCGGCTTCACCTGGGCGATGACGCCGCTGATCGTGGTGCTCAACGGCAGCGCCAACAAGATCCTGCGCAGCGCCGGCATCGAGCCGCGCGAGGAGCTCACCAGCGGCCGCTCGAACACCGAGCTGGCGTTCCTCGTCAAGCGGTCGGCCGAGGCCGGGACGCTGGACGAGGGCACCGCCACCCTGCTCACCCGCTCGCTGGGCTTCTCCCAGCACACCGCCGCCGACGTGATGACCGACCGGCTGCGGATGCGCTGCCTGCGGTCGGAGGAGACCGCGCAGGACGTGATCGAGGCCGCGCGCGCCACCGGCTTCTCGCGGTTCCCGGTCACCGACGGCTCGCCCGACGACGTCGTCGGCGTCGTGCACGTCAAGAAGGCCGTGGCCGTGCCCCGCGAGCGCCGCTCCGAGGTGCCGGTGGGTGCGCTGATGAGCGAGGTGGTGCACGTCCCCGAGACCGTGCGGCTCGACCCGCTGCTGGTCGACCTGCGCAGCCAGGGCATGCAGATGGCCGTCGTCACCGACGAGTACGGAGGCACCGCCGGCGTGGTCACGCTCGAGGACGTCGTCGAGGAGCTGGTGGGCGAGGTCGCCGACGAGCACGACCGCGACCGTCCGCGGGTGCTGCCGCAGCGTGACGGCTCCTACCTGGTGCCCGGCCAGATGCGGCCTGACCAGGTGCGCGACCTGCTCGACCTGCAGGTGCCCGACGACATGGCCTACGAGACCCTCGCCGGCTTCGTCATCTCCCGGCTCGGGCGCCTCGCGCGCACCGGTGACGAGGTCGTCGTCGACGACGGCGTGCTGCGGGTGGAGCGGATGGCCGGGCGCCGGGTGGAGCGGCTGCGCTACCTGCCGGTCGCGGAGGCGGGCTCATGAGCACCGGCGCGGCGCTGGGCCTCGGCGTCTTCCTGCTGCTGCTCAACGCCTTCTTCGTCGGCGCGGAGTTCGCCGTCATGTCCGCGCGGCGCTCCCAGATCGAGCCCCGGGCCGCCGAGGGCAGCCGCGCCGCGCGCACCGCGCTCGGCGCGATGGAGAACGTCTCGCTGATGCTGGCCTGCTGCCAGCTCGGCATCACCGTCTCCTCGCTCGGCCTCGGCGCCGTCGCCGAGCCGGCGCTCGCCCACCTGCTGGAGGTGCCGTTCGAGGCGCTCGGCCTCCCCGAGGGGCTCGTGCACCCCATCGCCTTCACCCTCGCGCTCGCTGTCGTGGTGTACCTGCACGTCGTGGTCGGCGAGATGGTGCCGAAGAACATCGCCATCGCCGCACCGGAGCGCTCGGCACTGCTGCTGGCCACCCCGCTGGTGTGGGTGGCCCGCGCGCTGCGCCCGGTGATCGTGGCGCTCAACGCCGTGGCCAACGGGGTGCTGCGCCTCGCGCGGGTCGAGCCCAAGGACGAGGTCAGCTCGACCTACACGGTCGAGCAGGTGCAGTCCATCGTCGACGAGTCGCGCCGCGAGGGGCTGCTGCAGGACGGCGGGCTGCTCGCCGGAGCGCTGGAGTTCAGCGACCTCACCGCGCGTGACGTCATGGTCCCGCTGGCCGAGCTCATCACCGTGCCCGGCACCGGCACCGCCGACGACGTGGAGCGGCTGGTGAGCCAGACCGGCTTCAGCCGCTACCCGGTGACGGCCGAGGACGGCTCCCTGCTGGGCTACCTGCACCTCAAGGACGTGCTGGTCGGGTCGGACGGCACCGACGGGACGGCGCTGTCCACGGTGGCCCGGGGTCTGGAGGAGGTCACCGGCGACGCCGAGGTCGAGGACGTGCTGGCGGCGATGCAGCGCAGCGGTCTGCACGTGGGCCGCGTGGTCGATGGCGACGGCACCCTCGGCGCGGTGTTCCTCGAGGACATCATCGAGGAGCTGGTGGGGGAGATCCGCGACGGCACCAGCCGGTTGCGGGCGGCGCGGCGCGACTAGCACCTCCCGGCCCGTCCGGCGAGTCGGATTTGCCATCGCCCCCCGATCTGCCGTTACTATCTCGTGACCTCGCCCGCACCCGCGGGCGCTCCACCGACGTCACTCCCTCCGCGTGGGCCCCCTCCCCGCATCCCGGAGCCGGCTGCGGACGGTGCGACGAGGTCTTGGTGTCCTGAGCAGTGACGACGTCCTGGCGCGCGCGAGCGCGCCCCGAAGCCGTGCCGGAGGTTCGATCCGTGGGTTCTCACCGCGCGCAGGGTCCCGCCCTGCGTCGTTCTCGTGACGTCCCCACCCCTGCCGCCGGTCAGCGCAGCCACCGCGCCCCCACCGGTCGGGCCGCCCGCCGCGCCGCCGTCGAGGACGCCCCCACGGGCTACCTCGCCGTCGTCCTCGCCCAGCCGGTCGACCTCGCCGCCCCGATCGAGCCCGTCGTCGCCATCGGTGAGCGCCGCGCCCGCCGCGAGGCCGAGCGCCTCGCCGCGAGCCACCGCGCCGTCTCCCCCCGCCGGGCCGCCCAGCGCGAGCGCGCCGCCGCCGCGCCGGCCCGGGGCTCCTCGTTCGTCAAGGTCGGCGGCAACCTCCCGCGCGTCGGCATCGCCGCCGCCCTGGGGCTCGCCACGATCGTGACGCCCGTCGTCGGCAGCATGGGCTCCACCGCCGACGCCTCCTCGAGCAGCACCACGGTCGCCGCGCCGCGCACGGTGAGCCGGGCGGCCACCACGATCGCGCTCGCCCCGGCGATGGCCGAGAGCTTCCGCGTGGTGCCGCAGTCCTCGTCCGAGGCGGCCGTGGCCCCGGCCGCTCTGGCCGCCGCCGCCGAGGCGCTCAGCCCCGAGCAGCTCGCCGCGATGCGCGACCAGGCCGCCCAGGCCAGCCGCAACCAGGAGCGCGCCGCGCTGCCCGGGTGCGACGGCAAGCCGGTCGACATCGCCGCCGGCAACGGGCGGATCGACCGTGACGACCTGTGCGAGCTGTGGTCGGGGGAGTACCTGCGGTCCGACGCCGCGGTCGCCCTCGCGCGGCTCAACGCCGACTTCGTCACGACGTTCGGACGCGACCTGTGCATCACCGACGGCTACCGCTCCTACAGCGAGCAGGTCAGCGTCCGCTGGCGCAAGCCCGGCCTCGCCGCCCGTCCCGGCACCAGCCAGCACGGCTGGGGGCTCGCGGTCGACCTGTGCAAGGGCGAGGCCAGCGCGCGCGCCAAGGAGCACACCTGGCTCAAGGAGAACGCCCCGGACTTCGGCTGGGACAACCCGGACTGGGCCCGCAGCGGCGGCTCCGGGCCGTACGAGCCGTGGCACTGGGAGTACGTCGCGGGCCAGGACGACCGGTCCTGACGGTCGCTGGAACCCGGTCGGGGAGCGCGCTTTCCGGCTGGTAGCCTGGTCGACTGCTGAGCCCCCGTAGCTCAGGGGATAGAGCACCGCCCTCCGGAGGCGGGGGCGCAGGTTCGAATCCTGCCGGGGGCACGTGATCGACGAGGGGTCCGCGCGAGAGCGTGGACCCTCTGTCGTCCCCCCGCTCGCACCTCGCGTCCTGGTGGTCGACGACACCCCCCAGATCCGGATGCTGATCCGGCTCAACCTGGAGCTGGAGGGGTTCGACGTCGACGAGGCGGCCGACGGCGCCGCGGCTCTGGCCCGGCTGCGGGCCGACGCGGAGGCCGGAGACCCGCTCCCCGACGTCGTGACCCTCGACGCCGTGATGGAGCCGATGGACGGCTGGGCCACCGTCGCGGCGATGCGGCGCGACCCGGGGCTGGCCGCGATCAAGGTCGTGATGGTGACGGCCTCGGTGCAGGCGCACCACCGGCAACGGGCCGAGCGGGGCGGGGTCGACGCGTTCGTCACCAAGCCGTTCGAGCCGCAGGCGCTGGTCGACGTGGTGCGCGGGCTATCCGGTTCGGGTGCCTGAGAGCACGCCACTACCCTTGTGCGGGTGACACCCGCCGAGCTCTCCACCACGATCGTGTCCTGCCTGTCCGAGGCCGTCGCCGCCGGCGAGGTCGTCCTGGACGTGCCCGAGACCGTCACCGTGGAGCGCCCCCGCAACCGCGACCACGGCGACTGGGCCACGAACGTGGCGCTGCAGCTGGCGAAGAAGGCCGCGATGCCGCCCCGGGCGCTGGCCGAGGTGCTGGCCGCCCGGCTGGCCGCCGCGCCGGGTGTCGCCCGGGTCGACGTCGCCGGTCCAGGCTTCCTCAACATCACCGTCGACGCGGCCGCGGCGGGTGAGCTCGCCCGCACCGTGGTCGAGGCGGGCACCGCCTACGGCACGGGCACCACCGGGGTCGGTCAGAGGGTCAACCTCGAGTTCGTCTCGGCGAACCCGACCGGCCCGATCCACATCGGCGGGGTGCGCTGGGCCGCGGTCGGCGACTCGCTGGCGCGGGTGCTGCAGGCCACCGGTGCCGAGGTGGCCCGGGAGTACTACTTCAACGACCACGGCGCGCAGATCGACCGGTTCGCGCGCTCGCTGACGGCGCGCGCCCAGGGTGAGCCGGTGCCGGAGGACGGCTACGGCGGCTCGTACATCGACGAGATCGCGGCCCAGGTGCTCGCCCGGGTGCCGGACGCGCTGGAGCAGGACGACCCGCAGGAGGTCTTCCGGCGCGAGGGCGTCGACCTGATGTTCGGTGAGATCAAGGCCAAGCTGCACGACTTCGGCGTCGACTTCGACGTCTACTTCCACGAGAACGACGTGCACACCTCGGGTGCCGTCGAGCGCGCGATCGGGCGGCTGCGCGAGCAGGGCCGGATGTTCGAGCAGGACGGCGCGCAGTGGCTGCGCACGTCCGAGTTCGGGGACGACCGCGACCGGGTGGTGATCCGGAGCGACGGCGAACCCACCTACTTCGCCGGCGACCTGGCGTACTACCTGGACAAGCGGGAGAGGGGCTTCGACCGCAACATCATCATGCTCGGCGCCGACCACCACGGTTACGTCGGCCGGATGATGGCGATGTGCGCCGCCTTCGGCGACGAGCCGGGGGTCAACCTCGAGATCCTGATCGGCCAGATGGTCAACCTGGTGTCCGGCGGCGAGCCGGTGCGGATGTCCAAGCGGGCCGGGACGATCGTGTCGATGGACGACCTGGTCGACGCCGTCGGCGTCGACGCCGGGCGGTACGCGCTGGTGCGGTCCTCGTCGGACTCCAACATCGACGTCGACCTCGACCTGCTGCGCAAGCACACCAACGACAACCCGGTGTACTACGTGCAGTACGCCCACGCCCGCACGGCCGGGGTGGCGCGCAACGCCCGCGACCTCGGTGTGCGCACCGAGGACGGGTTCGAGCCCTCGCTGCTGTCGCACGAGACCGAGGCCCGCCTGCTGGCGGCGATCGGCGAGTACCCGCGGGTCGTGGCGCAGGCGGCCGAGCTGCGCGAGCCGCACCGGGTGGCCCGGTACCTCGAGCAGCTCGCCTCGCTGTTCCACAAGTGGTACGACGCCTGCCGGGTCACCCCGCAGGGCGACGACCCCGTCACCGACACGCACCGCACGCGGCTCTGGCTGGCCGAGGCGACGCGTCAGGTGCTCGCGAACGGGCTGACGCTGTGCGGCGTCTCGGCGCCGGACCGGATGTGACATGAGGGCGCACGAGGCGGGTGCCCTGCACGCCGAGGGCTACGGCGCACCGTCCTGGCTCGCCGTCCCGGCCGACCCGAACCGGCTGGTCGAGCGGTTGTGGTCCTCGGAGGTCGCGCGCGGCCCGGCCGGGTCGCTGACCGTCGCCGGGCTCGACGTCCGGGAGATCGCCCAGGAGCACGGCACCCCTGTCTACGTGCTCGACGAGGACGACTTCCGTTCCCGCGCACGGGAGTTCGCCACCGCCTTCGACGCGGCCTTCACCGACCTGTGCGGCGGCGCCGACGTCTACTACGCCGGCAAGGCGTTCCTGTGCACCGAGGTGGCGCGCTGGGTGGCCCAGGAGGGCCTGCGGCTCGACACGTGCACCGGCACCGAGCTGGCGGTCGCCCTCCGGGCGGAGCTCGACCCGGCGGCGATCGGGCTGCACGGCAACAACAAGTCGCGCGCCGAGCTGGAGCGCGCGGTCGACGCCGGCATCGGCCGCGTGGTGGTCGACTCGCTGGCCGAGATCGACCGGCTCGCCGAGGTGGCCGCGGAGCGGGGCGTGGTCGCGCCGGTGCTGCTGCGCGTGACGGTCGGCGTGGAGGCGCACACGCACTCCTACATCGCCACCGCGCACGAGGACCAGAAGTTCGGGCTCTCGCTCTCGGAGGGCGTCGCGGCCGAAGCGGTCTCGCGGGTGCTCGCGCACCCGTCGCTGCGGCTGCTCGGACTGCACTCCCACATCGGGTCGCAGATCTTCGACACGTCCGGGTTCGAGGTCGCGGCGCGGCGCGTGCTCGGCCTGCACGCCCAGGTGCAGCGCGACCACGACGTCGTGCTGCCCGAGCTCGACCTCGGCGGCGGGTTCGGCGTCGCGTACACGACCCAGCACGACCCGATGCCGCCGTCCGAGCTCGCCGCGGGCATCGCCGACATCGTGGGCAAGGAGTGCGCCGGCCTCGGTGTCGAGGTGCCGCGCATCTCGGTGGAACCCGGGCGGGCGATCGCCGGCCCGAGCACCTTCACGCTCTACGAGGTGGGCACGGTCAAGGACGTCGGCCTCGACGGCGGCGGCGTGCGCCGGTACGTGGCCGTCGACGGCGGCATGAGCGACAACATCCGCACCGCGCTGTACGACGCCGACTACTCCTGCACGCTGGCCTCCCGGGCATCCGACGCCCCGCCGGTGCTCTCGCGGCTGGTCGGCAAGCACTGCGAGAGCGGCGACGTCGTGGTCAAGGACGAGTACCTGCCCGGCGACGTCGGCGCGGGCGACCTCGTGGCCGTCCCCGGCACCGGGGCGTACTGCCGCAGCATGGCCAGCAACTACAACCACGTCCCCCGTCCGCCCGTGGTCGCCGTGCGTGACGGCGCGGCGCGGGTGCTGGTGCGCCGCGAGACCGAGGACGACCTGCTGGCGCTCGACGTCGGCTGACAGGTCCACGGCGGTGTGCGGCGGGTGCGGTGCGGTCTGAGAGGGTTGCCCCATGAGCACGAGTCCCGGCTGGTACCCCGACCCCGCGCCCGAGTCCGTACCCGGCTCCGTCCGGTGGTGGGACGGGCAGCGCTGGACCGAGCAGACCCAGCGCGGCCCGGGCCAGCAGCCCACGCAGGGGCAGCAGCAGGTCCAGCTGACCAAGCCGACCGGGTACCAGGCTCAGCCGGTGCCTGCCGGGTACCAGGGGGCGACGGGCTACCAGGGCCCGGTCGCGGCACCCGTCCCGCCGGTACCGCTGACGCACACCCCGGACGGCCAGGCGATCGCCAACCCGTGGAAGCGGCTGGGCGCGCAGGTGATCGACGCGCTGATCATGTTCGTCGATCATCATCGTGGTCGAGCTGTTCTTCTTCGCGGTCTTCGCCGGGCGCCGGCGCGCTGTTCTTCGGCACCAGCGGCTCCAGCGACGACCGCGTCGGGTGCGGCCACCGCCGGGGTGACGGCGGGGATGTTCCTCGGGATCCTGCTCTTCGTGGTCGGCCTGCTCGCCTTCCAGTACTGGTACTTCATCCACCGGGTGCGCAAGGTCGGCGCCACCTTCGGCAAGCAGGTCCTCGGGCTGCGTATCCGCACCTTCCACACCGACGGCCAGCTCACCTGGGGCCAGGTGTGGGGGCGGTTCGGCCTGGTGCAGCTGGCGAGCTCGTTCACCGGCGGCCTCCTCGGCCTGGTCGACGCGCTGTGGCTGCTGTGGGACAAGCACTGCCAGACCCTGCACGACAAGACGGTGGGCACGATCGTGGTCGACACGTCCGTGCCCCGGGTGCCCCTGGACCACCCGGCGGTGCAGTACGCGCGCGCGTTCCCGGCCCCGCGGGGCTGGGTGGCCGACGGCCCGAACCCGCAGACGCCGGCGACCTACCCGCGCTGAGGACGGACCCGTGACCGCCTCGGTGCCCGCCCCGCGCGCCGGACCGCTCGGTCCGCCGCCACCGGTGACGCACACCCCGGACGGCATGGCGCTCGCCTCGGCGGGCAGGCGCCTCGGCGCGGCGCTGCTCGACGGCCTGTTCGTCACCGTCGTCAGCCTGGTCGCCGTGATGCTGTTCCTCGCCCTGGTCTTCGGCGGCGGGGCGCTGACCGGCGCCTTCGACCCGAACGCCTCCGAGGACCCGCCGCCGGCCTTCGTCGCGCTGGCCGTGGTCGGGTACCTCCTGCTGCTCGTCGCCTCGACCCTGTTCGGCATCTGGTACTACGTGCTGCGCGTCCGCTCGGTGGGTGCGACGCTCGGCAAGCAGGTGCTGGGGTTGCGGATCCGCACCTTCCACATCGACGGCCAGCTCACCTGGGCGCAGGCCTGGGCGCGCTACGGGATCCCCGCGCTGGTCAACGGCCTCGTCGGCGTGACCTACGTCGTCGACAGCCTGTGGCTGCTGTGGGACCCGCACCGGCAGACCCTGCACGACAAGCTGGTCGGTACCGTCGTGGTCGACACCGGCGCCCCGCGGCTCCCGCCGGACCACCCGGCCGTCCAGCACGCGCGGGCCGTCCCGGCGCCACGCGGGTGGGTCTGCGACGGACCCAACCCGCTGACGCCGCCGACCTACCCGCGCTGACCCAGCGCCTCGAGCTCGGTGAGCGGGTCGAGCACGCCGCAGCAGCCGAACGAGACCCACAGCGCTCGCACGGCGTGCTGCTCGTCCTCGGTGAGGGCGTCCAGCCCGGCGGACAGCGCACCCGCGTCGCGCTGCTCGAGCACGTCGGCGACGTCCGCCTGCGGCGCGCCCATGCCCGCCGCGTGCGTCGCCAGCAGGACGTTCGCCACCCCGTGGGTGGTGCCGCCGGTGACCGGGTCGGGTCCGCGGACGGCGTGGTGCAGCCCCGCGGTGAGCTTGAACGGCAGGGCGCGGCCCGCGCACCCGACCACGAAGGCCGCCAGCAGTCCGGTGGGTGCCGCGGCAGCGGGGTCGGTGCCGCCGGTGCGCAGCTTCGCCCCTCCCGAGCCGGTCCCCGAGCCCGCGTCCGGCCGCGCGGCGGCGAGCGCCTCCAGCTGCGGGGAGAGCGGGGCGTCGCGGTCGACCTCCCACCACACCGCGGCGCCGTCCCGACCGAGCTCGCGCCAGGTGCCGGCCAGGTCGTCGCCGGCGGTCCCGAGCGGCAGCTCGACGGCGACGACCCGGGTCCGGCCGTCGTCGGCCAGGCGTCGCGACGCCTCCAGCGCCGCCGCCGGACCAGGACGGCTGACCAGGCCGACCTCGAGCCCGTCGGGGGCGTCCGCGTCGTCCAGCGCCGCGAGGAACCCCTCGACGCCGTCGACGGGCACGAGCAGCGGGCCGATCGCGGCTGCTCGCGGCGAGGCCCGGTACCCGAGGTGCTCGGCCACGGCACGCGGCCACGGCGCGAGACCCGGTGGGAACACGGCGGCGTCGTCGACGAGACGGGCCAGCAGCGCCGTGCGTGACATGCTGGGGACCCTACCCGCGTGCACCGGACCGTCAGCACCACCCTGCGCAGAGAGGTCACGATGGCGTACTACCGCAGCGTCGGAGAGATCCCGCCCAAGCGGCACACGCAGTTCCGCCGTCCCGACGGACGGCTGTACAGCGAGGAGCTGATGGGGGAGGAGGGCTTCTCGTCCGACTCCTCGCTGCTGTACCACCGCGAGGTGCCGTCGGCGATCACCGACTCCCGACCCTGGGACGTGGGCGACCTGAAGACCCAGGCGAACTACCCGCTGAAGCCGTTCCACTTCCGGCTGCACGACCTGTTCCCGCAGAGCTCGGACGGGTCCGACGCCGCGTGGCAGGGCGTCGACGTCGTCCGTGGCCGCCGGCTGGTGCTCGGCAACGGTGATGTGCGCATCGCCTACGCGGTCTCCGACACGCCGAGCCCGTTGTACCGCAACGCGATCGGTGACGAGTGCGTCTACGTCGAGTCCGGCGAGGGCGTGGTCGAGACGATGTTCGGGGTGCTGCCGTACCGCACCGGCGACTACGTGATCCTGCCCCGCGCCACGGTGCACCGGTGGGTGCCGTCCGGCGAGCAGCCGACCCGCGCGTACTGCATCGAGGCGAACAGCCACATCGCGCCGCCGAAGCGCTACCTGTCGAAGTACGGCCAGCTGCTCGAGCACGCGCCGTACTGCGAGCGCGATCTGCACGCCCCCACCGAGCCGCTGCTGGCCGAGGGCACCGACGTCGAGGTCTTCACCAAGCACCGGGGGCCGGGCCCGTCGGGCGTCGTGGGGTCGGTCGTGGTGCACGCGACGCACCCGTTCGACGTCGTGGGCTGGGACGGCTGCATGTACCCGTACACGTTCAACGTCAGCGACTACGAGCCGATCACCGGACGCATCCACCAGCCTCCGCCGGTGCACCAGGTCTTCGAGGCCTGGAACTTCGTCGTCTGCAACTTCGTGCCGCGCAAGGTCGACTACCACCCGCTCGCGGTGCCGGTGCCGTACTACCACTCCAACGTCGACAGCGACGAGGTGATGTTCTACTGCGGCGGCGACTACGAGGCCCGCAAGGGCAGCGGCATCGGGCAGGGTTCCATCTCGTTGCACCCCGGCGGCCACAGCCACGGGCCGCAGCCCGGCGCGGTGGAACGGGCGCTCGGCAAGGACTACTTCGACGAGCTGGCCGTCATGGTCGACACCTTCAAGCCGCTGGAGCTCGGCGAGGCGGCCGCGGCGAGCGACGACGGGAAGTACGCGTGGTCGTGGGCCGGCGGCACGCCGACCGAGGGTGCCGCGGGCTGAGCAGGACGCCGTCGGACCGACGTCAGTCCTGGGCGTCGTGCCGGTCGGGTGCCCAGGCGCCGTGGTAGACGTGCCCCCGGGCGTGGTGGTCGGTGCGCTGGCAGTCCAGGGCGCCGAGCCGCGGGCAGCGCTGCCCGGGGACCTGTGCCAGTGCTGCGGCCAGGCCCTGCGCGCGCAGGTCCGTGACGGTGGTCGGTACGGCCATGATCGCCTCCTCTGACGCTCCTACGGTGCCGGCGCCCTCTGACAGTTCATCGGTAGGACGCGGCACGGACCTGAGCGGTTGCACCGTGTCGTGGATACCTGCTGGCGCAGGCACCCGGACGGCCTAGTAGGTTGGACGGTCCGTCAGGGGTCGGGGAGGCAGCTGGATGGTCGCGGAGCACGACGGGGCGCTCGAGCGCGAGGTCCGCGCGGAGCAGGCCGTGGTCACCGCGCTCTACGAGCGGCTCGACGCGCTGCGGGCGCGCACGGCGTCCGACCTCGCGCAGGTCCGTCGCCTGCGCAGCGAGGGCACCCACCAGGCCAGGTCCGAGCGCGACGCCTACGCGACGCTGTACGAGAACCGCCTGGCCCAGCTGTGGGCGGTCGAGGACCGGCTGGCGTTCGGCCGGCTCGACCTCGCCGAGGGCTCACCCCGCTACGTCGGACGGATCGGGCTGACCGACGAGGACCAGCGGCGGCTGCTGGTCGACTGGCGCGCCGAGGCCGCGCTGCCGTTCTACCAGGCCACGGCGGGCGACCCGAAGGGCGTCGTGCGCCGGCGGCACCTGGTCACCCGCTCCCGCGAGGTCACCGGCCTCGAGGACGAGGTGCTCGACATCGACGCGCTCGACGACGGGCTCACCGCGGGGCTGTCCGGCGAGGGCGCGCTGATGGCCGCGGTCAACGCCCAGCGCACCGGGCGGATGGGCGACATCGTCGCGACGATCCAGGCCGAGCAGGACCGGATCATCCGCTCCGAGCTGCGCGGGATCCTCGTGGTGCAGGGCGGCCCCGGCACGGGCAAGACCGCCGTCGCGCTGCACCGGGCTGCGTTCCTCCTCTACAGCCACCGCGACCGGCTGGCCAACGGCGGCGTGCTCGTCGTCGGACCGAGCCCGGTCTTCCTGCGCTACATCGAGCAGGTCCTGCCGTCACTCGGCGAGACCGGAGTCGTGATGGTGACGCCCGGCGAGCTCCTGCCGGGCGTGCGCGCCACGCGGCACGACCCGCCCCAGGTCGCCCGGCTCAAGGGCGACCTGCGGATGGCGCAGGCCGTCGCCCGCGCGGTGCGGGCCCGCCAGCGGGTGCCCGACGGCGACACCGTGCTCGACGTCGAGGGTGCGCGGGTCGTGCTCACCCCGCGGATGGTGGCCTCGGCCCGCGACCGCGCGCGGCGCACCGGGCGTCCGCACAACCTCGCCCGCGCCACGTTCGTCAAGGACGTGCTGGGCCAGCTCGCCGACCGGCTCGCCGACGAGATCTCCCGCCGTGCAGGGCACACGGTCGACCCGGAGGACCGGCTCGACCTGGTGGCCGACCTGCGGGCGTCGGTCGACGTCCGGCGCGCGGTGAACCTGGCGTGGATGCCGCTGACGCCGCAGTTCGTCGTCTCGCGGATGCTGTCGGACCGCGACCGGCTCGAGGACGCCGCCCCGTGGCTGCGACCGCACGAGGTCGACGCCCTTCTGCGCGAGCGCGACGCGGAGGTCACCGTCGACGACGTCCCCCTCCTCGACGAGGCCGCCGAGCTGCTGGGCGAGGACGACTCGGCCGCGCAGGCCGAGGCCAAGCGCGCCGCGCAGCAGCGGCGCGAGGTCACCGAGTACGCCCGCGGCGTGCTGCAGATGACCGGTGCCGGCGAGATGCTCACCGCCGACGACCTCGTCTCGCGGCTGGGCGACGACGGCGACGTGCTCACCCAGGCCGAGCGCGCGTCGGCCGACCGCACCTGGGCGTTCCAGCACGTGGTGGTCGACGAGGCGCAGGAGCTGTCACCGATGGCGTGGCGGGTGCTGGCGCGCCGCAACCCGATGCGCTCGATGACGGTCGTCGGCGACCTCGCCCAGACCCGTTCTGCCGCAGGCGTCGACGAGTGGGGAGCGGTGCTCGACCCGCTCGCCTCCGGTCGCTGGCGGGTGGAGGACCTCACCGTCTCGTACCGCACGCCGGAGCAGATCATGGCGGTCGCCGCGTCGGTGCTGCAGGCGGGCGGCTCCACCGCGGTCGTCCCGCGCTCCGTCCGCGACGGGCGCTGGCCGCCGGCGGCCACCCAGGTGGCGCCCGACGAGCTGACCGGCGCCGTCCTGCGCACCGTCCGGTCCCAGCTGTCCGACCTCGCCGGCGGCCGGGTCGCCGTGATCGGCACCGAGGGCGACGTCGCGAAGGTGCTGCCCGCGCTCGTGGCCGACCTCGGCGCCGAGCGGGTCGGCACCGGCGGTCGCGCCCTGGACCGCGAGGTGGCTGCCCTCGCCGTCGAGGACGCCAAGGGGCTCGAGTTCGACGGCGTCGTGCTGATCGAGCCCGCGGCGCTCGTGGCCGACGGCCCCAGCGGCCTCAACGACCTCTACGTCGCGATGACGCGTCCGACCCAGCAGCTGCACGTGGTGCACACCGGCGCGCTGCCCCCCGGCATGGAGAAGCTGGCCGAGCAGTCCGGCTAACCCGCGGCCTCTGCTCGTCCTACCTACACGTCCAGGCGCTCGACGTGTGGGTAGGGCGAGCAGGGCGCTCGGTGGGGTGAGCAGAGGGGTCAGCCCTGCACCACGGGCTCGCCGACGAGCTCGACGCCGGCGGAACGCATCTCGTCGAGGGCGGCGGTGGTGGTCGCCGCGGCGACGCCGGCGGTGAGGTCGAGCAGCACCCGGGTGCGCAGGCCGGCGCGGACGGCGTCCAGGGCGGTGGCGCGCACGCAGTGGTCGGTGGCGATGCCCACGACGTCGACCTCCTCGACGCCGCGGTCCCGCAGCCACTCGGCCAGGCCGGTGCCGGTGTCGTCCGCACCCTCGAAGCCGGAGTACGCCGCGGCGTGGGCGCCCTTGCGGAACCACGCCTGCACCAGCGAGGTGTCGACCGCCGGGTGCGGCTCGGCGCCGTGCGTTCCTGCCTCGCAGTGGCGCGGCCACGAGTCGACGTAGTCGGGCGTGTCGCTGAAGTGCGCGCCCGGGTCGAGGTGGTGGTCGAGCGTCCCGACGACAGCGGCGTACGCCTCGCCCTGCTCGCGCACGTGGGCGGTGATCGCGGCGGCGACCTCCGCACCGCCGCCGACACCGAGCGAGCCTCCTTCGCAGAAGTCGTTCTGGACGTCGACGACGACGAGACCCTTGCCGGTCATCACTTCTCCTCGAGGTAGCGGGTGGGGATCGCGGCCTCGCCGCGTTGGAGCTGGAGCGCCTTGCGGGGCAGCTCGTCCCGGCTGGCGCGGTGCCGTCCGGCGGCGGTGGTGACGGCGACCGGGCCGACGTGCTCGGCGACGACCTCGCCGTCGACGACGAGCGGCACCAGCAAGCCGCGGTCGTCGCCGTCGTCCACGGGCGGTCGGCCGATGCCGACGACCTCCTCGGTGGCGGTGCCGTCGGCGTCGCGGCGCCGCAGCGCCCACTTGCGACCGCCGACGCTGACCTTGTCCTTGCTCGCCTTCGCCACCGAGCGCATCGTGCCGTCGGCGTCCTCGCGGGCCACCAGCTTGTACACCAGTCCGGCGGTGGGGGCGCCGCTCCCGGTGACGAGCGAGGTGCCGACCCCGTAGGAGTCGACCGGGCCGGCGGCCAGCGCGGCGATCGCGTGCTCGTCGAGGTCGGAGGTGACCGTGATCCGGGTGCCGGTGGCCCCGAGCCCGTCGAGCTGGGCGCGGACCTCCCCGGCCAGCGCGAGCAGGTCGCCGGAGTCGAGCCGGACGCCGCCGAGGCCGGTGCCGGCCACCTCGACGGCGGTCTCGACGCCGCGGGCGACGTCGTAGGTGTCGACGAGCAGCGTCGTCCCGGGGCCGAGCGAGGCGACCTGCGCGGCGAACGCGGCGCGCTCGTCGTCGTGCAGGAGGGTGAAGGAGTGGGCGGCCGTGCCGATCGTGGGCACGCCGTAGCGGCGGCCGGCCTCGAGGTTCGAGGTGCCGACGAACCCGGCCACCACCGCCGCGCGGGCGGCGGCGACCGCGGCGTCCTCCTGGGTCCGCCGTGAGCCCATCTCGAGGCAGGGCCGGTCGCCCGCGGCCGCGGTCATCCGCGACGCCGCGGCGGCGACGGCGCAGTCGTGGTTGAGCACCGACAGCGCGAGGGTCTCGAGCAGGACGGCCTCGGCGAAGGTGCCCTCCACGACGAGCACGGGGGAGCCGGGGAAGAAGCACTCGCCCTCGGCGTACCCCCAGGCCGAGCCGGTGAACTCGAAGTCGGCCAGCCAGGCGAGGGTGGCGCCGTCGACGACGTCGTTCTCCTCGAGCCAGGCCAGGTCGTGGTCGTCGAACCGGAACTCCGCGAGGTCCTCCAGCAGCCGTCCGGTGCCCGCCACCACGCCGTACCGGCGGCCCTCGGGCAGCCGCCGGGCGAACACCTCGAAGACGCTGCGCCGGTGCGCGGCGCCGCTGCGCAGCGCGGCCTGGAGCATGGTCAGCTCGTACCGGTCGGTGAGGAGCGAGGTCGTCATGGCGCCACTCTATCGTCACTCTGACAGGGAATGCACGTCGGCCGCGGACCCGTACAGTTGTCGGGTGCTGGTCCTGAGCGTGTCACCCGTGGAGGTGGAGCAGCCGGAGGCCGGGCAGCAGGTCGGTCCCGACACCCCCTGGGTGACGATCGTGTGGAACGACCCGGTCAACCTGATGTCGTACGTGACCTACGTGTTCCAGGAGTACTTCGGGTACCCGCGCGCCACCGCCGAGAAGCTGATGAAGGACGTGCACGAGAAGGGCCGGGCAGTCGTCTCCTCCGGGACGATGGAGGAGATGGAACGCGACACCGAGGCCCTGCACGCGTACGGGCTGTGGGCCACGTTCTCGCAGGACTCCACCACGTGAGCGGACGCACCTGATGGCCAAGCGGTTCAAGCGGCGGCGGGACGGCCGCGTGGTGGCTCGACTCGAGGAGACCGAGATCGCGCTGATGGCAAGGCTCTTCGCCGACGTGCAGGACCTGCTGGAGCCGGACGTCGTGGCGTCGGCGCCCTCGTGGGCGGCCGACCTCGGCCTCACCGACCTCGCCGGCGACCCGGACCGGCTCGCGGCCCCTCCGGAGGACCCGGGACTGGCCCGCCTCCTGCCGGACGCGCGCCGCGACGACCCCGCGGCGGCGGCGGACTTCCGCCGGCTCACCGAGCGGTCGTTGCGCGAGCGCAAGCGGGAGTCCCACCGCACCGCGCTGGAGGTCCTGGTCACCTGGTCCGAGGACCCCGGGTCGGCGCAGACGATGACGACGGTGCAGGCCCGCGCGTTCACGGCGGCGCTCACCGACGTGCGGCTGGTGCTCGCCGACCGGCTCGGGATCGAGACCGACGACGACGCCGAGGCGCTGCACGACCTGGAGGGCGACCCCACCGACCCCGGGGTCTGGCTGGCCATGGTCTACGACTTCACGACCTGGGTGCAGGAGTCGCTCACCGAGGTGCTGCTCGACTCCCTCCCGGAGGACGGCGACGGCCGCCGGACCCCGCCCGGGGACGGCGCGACCCCGCCCGAGGTGTGACGAACCACGCCGCGCCGCGGCTCGGGTCCGGTCGGTGCCCCGCCCTAGGCTCGCTCCCGTGACGGACGCGCCCATCGGGATCTTCGACTCAGGCTTCGGCGGCCTGACGGTCGCGCGCGCCGTCATCGACCAGCTGCCGCACGAGCAGGTCCTCTACCTCGGCGACACCGCCCACCAGCCGTACGGGCCCCGCCCGATCGCGGAGGTCCGCGAGCTCGCCCTGGAGAGCCTCGACGCGCTCGTCGAGCGCGGGGTCAAGCTGCTCGTGATCGCCTGCAACTCCGCCAGCGCGGCGGTGCTGCACGACGCACGCGAGCGGTACGCCGTGCCCGTCGTGGAGGTGATCCGCCCGGCGGTGCGCCGGGCCGCGGCGGTCACCCGCAACCGGGTCGTCGGCGTCATCTCGACGCAGGCCACCGCCACCTCGCGCGCCTACCCGGACGCCTTCGCGGCCGCCCCCGACGTGCGGGTCGTCAGCCAGGCCTGCCCGCGGTTCGTCGAGCTCGTCGAGGCCGGCGTCACCTCCGGGCCCGAGCTGCTCGAGGTGGCCCACGAGTACCTCGACCCGGTGGCCGACGCCGGCGTCGACACCCTCGTGCTCGGCTGCACCCACTACCCGCTGCTCACCGGAGCGATCGCGTACGTGATGGGTCCGGGCGTCACCCTGGTGTCGAGCGCCGAGGAGACGGCGCAGGAGGTCTACCGCAGCCTCGCGGGCTCGCAGGCCATCCGCCCCGACGACGCCCCGCCGCCCGAGCACCACTTCATCACCACCGGCGACCCCGAGGCCTTCTCGGCGCTCGCTCGGCGCTTCCTCGGCCCCGAGGTGGCGGGGGCCGAGCCGTGGCAGCCGCGGGTGGCGGCCCAGCAGGTGGGTGCTCCGTGAGGCTGCGCGTCGTCGGCTGCTCGGGCTCGCTGCCCGGGCCCACCTCCCCGGCCTCCTGCTACCTGCTCGAGGCCGAGCACCCCGACGTCGACGGCGGCCGCACCTGGCGGCTGCTGCTCGACCTCGGCAGCGGCGCTCTCGGCCCGCTGCACCGCTACGTCGAGCCGACGACGGTCGACGCCGTGGCGCTCTCGCACCTGCACGCCGACCACTGCCTCGACCTCACCGGCCTGTACGTCGCGCTGCGCTACCACCCCGACGGCCCGCGGCCGGAGCGGCTGCCGGTGCACGGTCCCACCGGCACCGCCGCCCGGCTGGCCCGCGCGTACGACCTCGACCCCGACCCGGGCATGGGCGCCGAGTACGCGGTGCACGAGTGGGCTCCCGGCACGCCGGTGACGATCGGCCCGTTCACCGTCACCCCGCACCCCGCCGAGCACCCGGTCGAGGCGTACGCCCTGCGGGTGGAGGGCCCGGCCGAGGACGACCCCTCCCGTCGCGTGGTGCTCACCTACTCCGGCGACACCGACGCCTGCGACGGCCTGCAGACCGCGGCCGCCGGCGCCGACCTGCTGCTGGCCGAGGCCGCGTTCCAGGAGGGCCGCGACACCCCCCGCGGCATCCACCTCACCGGCCGCCGCGCGGGCGAGTCGGCGCGCGACGCCGGCGTGGCCCGGCTGCTGCTCACCCACCTGCCGCCGTGGAACGACCCCGAGGTCGTGCTGGCCCAGGCGCGCGAGGTCTGGCAGGGCCCGCTGGCACTGGCCGAGCCGGACCTGCTCGTCGAGCTCTGACCTGCGTCGATAGCGTGGCGGGCATGACCTCTCGCCCAGACGGCCGCACCCCCGACCAGCTCCGCGACGTCCGCCTCACCCGCGGCTGGCTCGACCACGCCGAGGGGAGCGTCCTGGTGGAGTTCGGCAGCACCCGGGTGCTGTGCGCGGCCTCGCTCACCGAGGGCGTGCCGCGCTGGCTGAAGGGCAAGGGCCGCGGGTGGGTCACGGCCGAGTACGCGATGCTGCCGCGCGCCACCAACACCCGCTCCGACCGCGAGGCCGTCAAGGGCCGCGTCGGCGGGCGCACGCACGAGATCTCGCGGCTGATCGGCCGCTCGCTGCGGGCCGTGATCGACACCAAGAAGCTGGGGGAGAACACCCTGGTGCTCGACTGCGACGTGCTGCAGGCCGACGGCGGCACCCGCACCGCCGCCATCACCGGCGCCTATGTGGCGATGGCCGACGCCATCGCGTGGGCGAAGGCGAAGGGTGTCGTGAAGGGCGACCCGCTGATCGACTCGGTCGCGGCCGTGAGCGTCGGGATCGCCGACGGCACACCGGTTCTGGACCTCTGCTACGACGAGGACGTCCGCGCCGAGACCGACATGAACGTCGTCGCCACCGGCCGCGGCCTGTTCGTCGAGGTCCAGGGCACCGCCGAGGGGGCACCGTTCGACCGTCGCGAGCTCGACGCGCTGCTCGAGCTGGCCACCGCCGGCTGCGCCGACCTCACCCGGCTGCAGGCGGAGGCGCTGGCCTCGCCCCCCGCCGGGTACCCGCGGTGACGGCCCGGCTCGTCCTCGCGACCCGCAACGAGCACAAGGTGGTCGAGCTGCGCGAGATCCTCGCCGCGGCGCTCGACGCCGGGCCGGCGATCGACCTCGACGCCGCGGTCGTCGGGCTCGACGACGCGAGCCCCGACGTCGTGGAGTCCGGCGTCACGTTCGCCGCCAACGCGCTGCTCAAGGCCCGTGCCGCCGCCGCGCACAGCGGGCTGCCGGCCGTCGCCGACGACTCCGGGCTCGCTGTCGACGTGCTGGGCGGCTCGCCGGGTGTCTTCTCGGCACGCTGGTCTGGCCGCTCCGGTGCACGGGCGGAGGTCGACCGCGCGAACGTCGACCTGCTGCTGGCCCAGGTCTCGGACGTGCCGGACGAGCACCGCGGAGCGGGCTTCGTCTGCGCCGTCGCCCTCGTGCTGCCCGACGGCACCGAGGTGGTCGAGCACGGCGAGGTGCGGGGGACCCTCGAGCGCTCGCCGCGCGGCGGCGGCGGGTTCGGCTACGACCCGGTGCTGCGGGTTGACGGCGGCGACCGGACGCTCGCCGAGTACGCCCCGGAGGAGAAGAACGCGATCAGCCACCGCGGGCGGGCGGTGCGCGCCCTCCTCCCTGCGCTGCTGCCGGTGCTCGAGGGCCGCCGCTAGCTCGTGCGTCAGGCGACGAGGACGGCGCGCGGGCGGTCCGCCGGCACCGGCGGCCCGAACTCGGTGTGCACGCCGTCGCTGAACACCACGTGGTCGGGCGCCCGGTCCGCGAGGCCGGGCAGCCCGGCGGCCGCGACCAGGCCGTCGTCCAGCTCCACCTCCGCCCGGCGCAGGTCCCAGGGAACGTGCTGGTTGGGCACGTACCAGGTGCGGCCGAGGTGCCGCACGTGCAGGCCCCAGCGCGCGGTGAGGAACGTGTCGAGAGTGGTGGGCCGCACCGTCTCGTGCGCGTGCACGGTGACGCGGCTCGTCACCTGCGACCCTCGTCCGCGCAGGCGGGTCTCGTAGTCGTGCCGGACGCCGCCGTCGTGCAGCCGCACCGTGCGGTGCCGCATCCGCGACCACCGGTACGGCAGACCGAAGGTGACCTGCGCGCCCGCGACGACGGCCAGCCGGTCGGCGTCGAGGCTGAGGAAGACGATGCCGCGGCGCCCGGTGCCGTCGACGGAGTAGAGCCGGACGTTGGTCTCCAGGAACGTGCCGAGGTAGGGCACAGCAGGTCCGTGGGGGAGGCCGGCGTCGAGCATCCGGAACGGGATGAGGCCGACGTAGGTCCGGCCCTCGTGCTCGTCCGGCCGCACGCCCGGGGGCATGAACCGCTGCACGAGCCGCGGGTCGCAGGCCCAGTGCACGAACGTCAGGTCGCGCCAGTCCTGGCGCATCAGCCGTGGGCGGGCCAGGGCGGGTGCCGTCGGGGCGAGGTCCTCGGCGGTCCACCCTGGCTGCATGTGCTCCAGCGTCCCATCCGTGGCCCGGAGCGCACCGAACCTCCTGCATGAGCACCGAGCGAACGCCCTGGACCACCCGGCTGCTGGCCGCGCTGGCCGGCCTGGTCGCCGGCGGGATCACCCTCGGCGTCGCCGAGGTCGTCGCCTCGGTGGTCTCGCCGTCGTCGGCACCCGTGCTGGCCGTGGGGTCGGCGTTCGTCGACCTCACACCGCGGCCGCTCAAGGACTTCGCGATCGAGAACTTCGGGACCAACGACAAGCTCGTGCTCCTGCTCGGCATGGGCGTGGTGATCGCCGTCCTGGCGGCCGCAGCCGGCGCGCTGGCGCTGCGGCGTCCCTGGGTCGGTCGCGCGCTGGTCGTGCTGCTCGGTCTGGTCGCCGTGGTCGCCGCCGTCACCCGCCCGTCCGCCGGCCCGCTCGACGCCCTCCCGAGCCTGGTGGGGACGGGCGCCGGCGTGTTCGCGCTCGACCAGCTGCTCGGTCGGCTGCGCCGCACCCTGGCCGAGAGCGATGGCGGCAGCACCAGCCGCCGCAGCTTCCTCGTTGCCACCGGCATCGCGGCGGCGATCGCCGTGGTGGCCGGCGCGGGAGCCCGCCTGCTCGGGGCGGGCGCTCGCAACGCCGAGGCCGCTCGCGCCGACCTGGCGCTGCCCGAGCCCCTCGACACCGCACCCGCACCGCCCGCGGGCGTTCAGGTCGACGCCGACGGCATGACGCCGTTCGTCACCTCGAACGAGGACTTCTACCGGATCGACACCGCGCTGAGCGTGCCCCGGATCAACCCCGACGACTGGACCCTGCGCGTGCACGGCCTGGTCGACAACGAGCTCGAGATCACCTGGGCCGAGCTGCTCGAGCGCGACCTGGTGGAGACCTGGCTCACCCTCACCTGCGTCAGCAACGAGGTGGGCGGGGACCTGGTGGGCAACGCCAAGTGGCTCGGGCTCCCGCTGCGCGAGCTGCTGCGCGAGGCCGGCCCGCAGGACGGCGCCGACATGGTGCTGTCGACCAGCCAGGACGGTTGGACCGCCGGCACCCCGCTCGAGGTGCTGCTCGAGGACGACCGCGACTGCCTGCTCGCCATCGGCATGAACGGCCAGCCCCTCCCGCTGGAGCACGGTTTCCCGGTGCGGATGGTGGTCCCCGGTCTGTACGGCTACGTCTCCGCCACCAAGTGGGTCGTCGACCTCGAGGTCACGACGTTCGCGGAGAAGACCGCCTACTGGACCGACCGCGAGTGGGACCCGATGGGCCCGATCAAGACCGCGTCGCGCATCGACGTGCCGCGCTCCTTCGCGAAGCTGCCTGCGGGACAGGTGGTCGTGGCCGGCACGGCCTGGGCCCAGACCCGCGGCATCGCCACGGTCGAGGTGCAGGTCGACGGCGGCGAGTGGCAGGAGGCGTCCCTCGCCGACGAGGCAGGACCCGACACGTGGCGGCAGTGGTCGTTCGCCTGGGACGCCCAGACGGGCTCGCACACCCTGCGTGTGCGGGCGACCGACACCGAGGGTCAGGCCCAGCAGGAGGAGCGCGTCCGTCCGTTCCCGAACGGGGCCGAGGGCTGGCACAGCGTCAACGTCACCGTGACCTGATCGAGACGAAAAAAGATTGATCCGTAAAGCATCCGGTCGGACGACTGGACCGAATCACTACTGACAGAACGACACCGATGAAGGGAACCACCGTGAAGAACCGCATCGCACTGTTCGCCATGATGGGCACGCTCACTCTCGGCCTGGCTGCTTGCGGCGGCGACGACACCGCGACCACCCCGGCCGGCGGCGACTCCTCCAGCTCCTCCAGCAGCTCCGACTCCTCGATGACCGAGACCGAGACCGAGGCGGCCATGGCCGGACCGATCGGCCCCGGCTGCGCCGACTACGCGGCCGCCGTCCCCGACGGCGCCGGCTCGGTCGACGGCATGGCGCAGGACCCGGTGGCCACCGCAGCCTCGAACAACCCGCTGCTGAAGACGCTCACCGCCACCGTCACGGGCGCCTACAACCCGGACGTGGACCTGGTCGACACCCTCAACGGCGACGAGTTCACCGTGTTCGCACCGGTCGACGACGCCTTCGCCAAGATCGACGCGGCGACGCTCGAGAGCCTCAAGACCGATTCCGCCACGCTGAGCGCGATCCTCACGTACCACGTGGTGCCCGGCCAGCTCTCCCCGGAGGACGTCGTCGGTACCCAGACGACCGCTCAGGGCGGCACCCTCGAGGTCACCGGCGAGCCGGACGCGCTGAAGGTCAACGACGCCAACGTGATCTGCGGCGGCGTCCAGACCGCCAACGCCACCGTGTACCTCATCGACTCGGTGCTGATGCCGACGATGTGACCGGTCAGCCGACGACCTGAGGGGGACGTCGGCACGCGAAAGGCACGAGGCGCTGCGGGATCCACCCCCGCGGCGCCTCGTGCTGCTTCCCGCTCCCGGCGCCGGCCTCGTGCTGCGCGTGGTGCGGGAGGCGGGACTCGAACCCGCACGTCCGAGGACACTGGATCCTAAGTCCAGGGCGTCTACCAGTTCCGCCACTCCCGCGTGCGAGCGTCAGGCTACGGCGTCGGCACTGCCTGGCGCTGCTGCGTTCTCAGTCGATCCCCAGGTCCTTGCGCAGCTTGGCGACGTGGCCGGTGGCCTTGACGTTGTAGGCGGCGTGCTCGACCGCACCGTCCGGCCCGACGACCACCGTGGAGCGGATCGTCCCCTGCACGACCTTGCCGTAGTTCTTCTTCTCGCCGAACGCGCCCCAGGCGGTCATCACGGCCTTGTCCCGGTCACCGGCGAGGGGGAAGGTCAGCGACTCCTTCTCGACGAACCGCTCGAGCTTGTCGGTGCTGTCGGGGGAGACGCCGACCACCGTGTAGCCGGCCGCCTGCAGCGAGGCCAGGTTGTCGCGGAAGTCGCACGCCTGGGTGGTGCAGCCCGACGTCATCGCGGCCGGGTAGAAGTACACGATCACGTGCTCCCCGCGGTGCTCGGACAGCGTGAAGCTGCCGCCACCGGCGGTCGGGAGGGTGAAGTCGGGGGCCTGGTCGCCCACGGCGAGGCGGGTCGGTGCATCGGTCATGGCGCCAGGCTAGGTCACCGCCCCCAGTTGTCCCGGACTAGTTGCGATCGAGTCGCAACAACCCGAGGATGGCGACGTGCACGTACCGGACGGCTTCCTGGACCTGCCCACCTCGATCGCGACCGGCGCGGTCGCCGCGGGCGTCGTCGGCCTGGCGATGCAGCGCAGCCGCACCGAGCTCGCGGAGGCGGGCGCCCCGCTGGCCGGTCTCACCTCGGTCTTCGTCTTCGCGGTCCAGATGATCAACTTCCCGGTGGGCGCCGGTACCAGCGGGCACCTGATGGGCGGGATGCTCGCCGCGGCGCTGGTCGGTCCGTGGACGGCGGTGCTGTGCCTGGCGGTCGTGCTGCTCGTGCAGGGGCTGTTCTTCGCCGACGGCGGTCTGAGCGCGCTGGGCACCAACATCACGCTGATCGGCGTCGTCACGGTGGTCGTGGGCTTCGTCGTCGCCCGTGCCCTGCTGGCGGTCCTGCCCCGGCGTCCTGGCAGCGTCGTGCCGGCCGTGGCCGTCGGTGGGCTGGTGTCCGTGCCCGTCGCCGCGCTGGTGTTCGTCGCGCTCTACGCGATCGGCGGCGCCGTCCCGATCCCCCTCGGGACGCTGGCCGCGACCATGCTCGGGTGGCACACCCTGATCGGGATCGGCGAGGGCGTCATCACCGCCGCCGTCGTCGGGGCCGTGCTCGCCACCCGGCCCGACCTGGTCCACCTCGCCCGCCACCTGCGCCCGGACCTCGTGCTCGTCGACGCGGACGGTCGTGCCGCCCCGGCCACGCGGCGGCCGACGTCGGCGCCGGTCCCCGTCCGACGCCCCGCCGGGCGCGTGCTCGGCGGCCTCGCCGCCGCGTCGCTGGTGATCGCCGGCGTCGTGAGCCTCTACGCCTCCTCGCACCCGGACGGCCTGGAGTTCGTGGGCGACCGCCTCGGCTTCCTCGGCAGCGCGCAGGAGTCGGCCACCGCCGGCTCGCCGCTGGCCGACTACGGCCTCAGCGGGGTCGACGGCACGTGGGCCACGGGGGTGGCGGGCGTCGTCGGGGTCGTGCTCACCGCCGCCGTGGCGTTCGCCCTGCTGACGCTGCTCGCCCGTCGCGGGAGGCGCGCGACGGTCGAGCGCGACCCCGTCGGCTCGTCGGCCACGTGAGCGCCGACGGTCTCCACCTGCCGGGCGACTCGGTCGTCCACCGGCTGCCCGCGCACGTGAAGGTCGTCGCGGCCGTCCTGCTGGTCCTGGTCGCCGTCGCGACCCCGGTGCGGGCCTGGCCGGCGCTGGTCGCGTTCCCGCTCGTCGTCCTGGGTCTGGCCGCGGTCGCCCGCATCCCCGCTCGCACGCTCGTCCGGCGGATGGTGGTCGAGGTGCCCTTCGTCGTCTTCGCCCTCCTGCTCCCCGTGGTGGCCGCCGGCGAGCGGGTCGACGTGCTCGGGATACCGCTGGCGGTCGCCGGCCTGGTCGGCGGCGCCACCCTGCTGCTCAAGGCGACCACCGGCGTGCTCGTCGGGATCGTGCTCGCCTCGACCACGCGCTCGCGCGACCTGCTCGCCGGGCTGGAGCGGCTGCACCTGCCCCAGCCGCTGGTGGCGATCGCCGGCTTCATGCTCCGCTACACCGACGTCGTGACGTCGGACCTCACGCGGATGCGGCTCGCGCGGACGGCACGCGCCTACACCGGCGGCCGGCTCGGCCACCTGCGGATCGAGGCCGCCGGCGCGGGGACCCTGTTCGTCCGCAGCTACGAGCGCGGCGAGCGGGTGCACCGCGCGATGCTGGCGCGCGGCTACACCGGCCGGATGCCGGCCCTGGGTGCCGGCCCCGCCGGCGTCCGGGAGTGGACGCTGGGGGTCGGCGTGCCGGTCGCCGCGGCCGCGATGACGGCCGCCTGCCTGGCGGCGACCCGGTGACCCCCGCCGTCGAGGTCGAGCGCCTCACCTTCGCCTACCCGGACGGCCGGCAGGTGCTGTTCGGGATCGACCTGCGGGTGGAGCCGGGGGAGCGGGTGGCCGTCCTCGGGCCGAACGGCGCCGGCAAGACCACGCTCGTGCTGCACCTCAACGGCCTGCTCGGCGACGGCACCGGCGGCTACGGCACCGGGACGGTCGCCGTCGGCGGGCTCCCCGTCGCCGGCCGCGACCTGCTCGAGGTGCGGCGCGCGGTGGGGATGGTCTTCCAGGATCCCGACGACCAGCTGTTCATGCCGACGGTCGGCGACGACGTCGCCTTCGGCCCCACCAACCTCGGTCTGGCGCGCGAGGAGGTCGCGGCCCGCGTGCGGCGAGCGCTCGAGCAGGTCGGGCTCCCGGACGTGGCCGACCGCCCGCCGCACCACCTCTCGTTCGGGCAGCGCCGGCGGGTGGCTGTGGCCACCGTCCTCGCGATGGAGCCGTCCGTCCTGGTGCTCGACGAGCCCACGAGCAACCTCGACCCGGCCAGCCGGCGCGAGCTGCTCGACGTGCTCACCGGTCTCACCGACCGCGACGGCCGTCCGGTGACGACGATCGTGGTCACCCACGACCTGCCCTACGCCCTGCAGCTGTGCCCGCGCTCGGTGCTCCTCGACGACGGCCGGGTGGTAGCGGACGGACCGACCCGCGACCTGCTCGCCGACGCCGACCTGATGCGCGGGCACCGGCTCGAGCTGCCGTACGGGTTCGACCCGCTCTCCGTCGCGGGGGCGGCGACCCCGCGATAGCGTGACGGCACAGCACGGTGAGCACGACGAGCACCCGAGGAGGGCACGATGAGCCGCACCGACGCGACCGCGGGGGACGACAGCCACGTGGTCCCCTCCACCGAGGCCGACGAGCTCCAGCGCGACATCGAGCAGCGGCAGGCGCGCCTGGCCGCCACCGTCGACGAGCTGACCACCCGGGTGCACCCGAAGACGCTGGTGCGTTCGGGCCAGGACTCGGTGCAGCGCAAGGTCCGTGCGGCCGCGTTCACCGACGACGGGCAGCCGCGGGTGGAGCGGATCGTGGCCGTCGGCTCGGCGGCGCTCGCCCTGGTCGGCGCCGTGCTGTGGCGCAGCGGCAGGTCCCGGCGCGGGTGAGCAGCGCGCGCCTGCCGATCCGGATGCTGCACGACCGGGTCCTGGTGTCCACCGCCGACGAGGCCGGGGAGCGCCGGACCGGCGCGGGCATCGTCATCCCCGCCACCGCGGCGGTCGGCAAGCGGCTCGCGTGGGGCGCCGTGGTCGCCGCCGGGCAGCACGTGCGGCAGGTGCAGGTCGGCGACCGCGTCCTGTTCGACCCCGATGACCGCGGCGAGGTGGAGCTCGGCGGGCAGGCGTACGTGCTGCTGCGCGAGCGCGACCTGCACGCGGTGGCCGCCGCCCGGGTCGAGGACGAGCAGACCGGTCTGTACCTCTGAACGCACCCGAGACCCGGCGCAACGCCCGGTACACCCCGCTCGACGTCGACGGCCCGCTGCCGGCCGAGATGGTGCGGGCGGTCCCGGCCATCCGGCGCGACCCGCTCGGCTTCCTCGTCGACGTGCACCGGCGGCACGGGCCGCACGTCGCGTTCCCCATGCCGCGCACACCCGTCCTGCTCGTCGGCACGGCGGCCGGTGCGCGCGACGTGTTGGTGTCGGACGCCGCGTCGTGGGGCAAGGCGACGCCGCAGTACGGGGCGCTCGCGGCGGTCACCGGCACCGGGCTGCTCACCAGCGACGGCGCGCACTGGCGCGAACGGCGCCGCACGGTGCAGCCCGCCTTCGCGCACGGCGCGCTCGCCGGCGTCGCGCGCGAGTCGGTGGCGGCGGGGGCACGGCTGGCGGGGCTCGCGCCGTCCGCCGGTGCGGTGCGCGTCGACGCCGAGGCCGTGCTGCTGCGCTCGACCCTCGAGGTGGTCGGCCGCACCCTGTTCGGCACCGACGTCGCAGCCGACGGCGAGCGGCTGGTGCAGGCGGTCCTCGGGGCCCTGGAGCAGGTGGTCGACCGGGTGCGGCTGCCGTTGCCCGGCTGGCTGCCCACGCCAGGGCGGTCACGGCTGCGGCAGGCCGTCGCAGACCTGGACGCCGCGGCGGGCCGCGTCGTCGCCCACCGGCGCGCTGCCGGACGCGGGAGCGGCGACGACCTGCTCGGGCTGCTGCTCGACGCGGTCGACGCCGGGTCGCTGGACCCCCGCGGGCTGCGTGACGAGCTGGTGACGATGGTCATCGCCGGCCACGAGACGGTGGCGTCGTCGCTGTCGTGGACGGTGGCCCTGCTGGCCGTGCACCCGACCCACCAGGACCGGCTGCACGCCGAGCTCGACGACGTGCTCGGCGGCCCGGGCGGCCGCGACCCGGCGTGGGACGACCTGGCCCGGCTGCCCTGGACCCGAGCGGTCGTCGACGAGGCGCTGCGGTTGTACCCGCCGGCCTGGGTGCTGAGCCGCCGGGCGACGGCGGCGACCGTCGTCGACGGGGTGCAGGTGCCTGCCGGCACGCTGGCGGTGATCAGCCCGTGGCTGCTGCACCGGGCGCAGGAGACGTTCGCCGACCCGGAGGCGTTCGAGCCGTCGCGCTTCCTCGGCTCGCCCCGGCTGGAGGGCTACCTGCCGTTCGGGACGGGGGCGCGGATGTGCGTCGGGCGCGACTTCGCCCTGGTGGAGTCGGTGCTGCTGCTGGCGCGGTGGCTGCGCGAGGTGAGGGTGGAGCCGGTCGGTGCGGGTGCGGGTCTGCCGCGCCCGGACGCGCTGGTGACGGTGCGCCCGCGGGGAGGGGTGCCGCTGCTGCTGCAGCGGCGCTGATCACAGGTGCGGGACGACGGCCCAGACGGGGGAGTCGGCCAGCTGGCGGGGGATGGGGAGCGTGCCCTCCATCTGCCGCAGCGCGTGGCACGGGCACTGGCACGCGTGCGCGCCGGCGGGTGTGTCCCACGAGGGGACGCTGCCCTGGCACGCCCCGTGCATCGCCGCGGCGCAGTCGCGCGCGACGTCCTTGCTGCTCATGGTCGGTGCCTCCATCGTCCTCACACCCGTGTATCGGCAGGGGTGCCGCGGGCTTGAGGGACGCCACCGGCGGTGTCCCAGGATGCGGACACCGCCGGAGGGCAGAGCGTGCGGGCGAGCAGACGGTCAGGCCTTGGCGGCGATGTTCTGCCGCACCTCGTCCATGTCGAGGCCGCGGACGGCGTCGATGACCTGGTTGAGGCCGGACGCGGGCAGGGCGCCGGGCTGGCTGAACACCAGGACGCCCTCGCGGAAGGCCATCAGGGTCGGGATCGAGGTGATGCCGGCGGCACCGGCGAGCTCGCGCTCGGCCTCGGTGTCGACCTTGCCGAAGACGATGTCGGCGTGCTCGCCGGAGGCCTGCTCGAACACCGGGGCGAACGCGCGGCAGGGGCCGCACCAGTCCGCCCAGAAGTCGACCAGGACGATGTCGTTGTCCGTCACCGTGGTCTGGAAGTCGGCGGCGGTCAGGGTCTTGGTGCTCACGGGGATCCTCTCCTGGGGGTGCTGTCCCTCTGTGCAACCACACGCCCGGCGCAGACCTTCCTGCCCCCACGGCGTGCGGAGGTGACCTTCACCGCACCAGGCGGCGCAAGGCCCACCAGGCCACGGGGAGGTAGCCGGCCACCACCGGCGCCGGACCGTGCACGCGCAGCACCGTGGTCGTCCCGCCCTCGTGCCGCCGCGACGGCCGCACCACGTGCACCAGCCGCAACCGCACCCCGGCCGGCAGGCGCGCCACCCACGTCCACGACCGGTCGGCGGGGTCGCGGGCGTCGACGTCGAGCACCTCGAACGGCACCCGCAGGCCGCCGAGCGCGTGCACCACGCCACGGCCCCCCGCGGTCACCACGGCGCCGTCGTGGTCGACCGAGCGGATCTGCGGCGACCACTGCGGCCACCGCTCCGGCCGCAGGTAGCGGTCCCACACCTCGTCGGGCGCGCAGGGTCCCTGCACGGTGAGGGTCCAGGGTCCGTCGGCGGGCACGGCACCATCGTGCGTCCGGGTCGCCGACGTCGCGCGCGGAGGGCGCCGGCGCGCGTCCGGCGCCCTCCCGCTGTCCTCGGGGTCGGTCAGACCCTGTCGCAGATCTTCTGGCCGTTCAGGCACGACGTGACGAACCGCTGCAGCGTGGCCGGGTCCCACGCGTTCCAGAAGTCGCCGTGCAGCGACGTCCACGAGCCGGACGAGATCCGGATCCGGGACGCGCTCGCCGGGATGCTGCCGTAGTGCACCTCGACGTCGACCCGCGGGATGGCGACGGGGTGCGTGCTCGGGCAGGACCCGTTCACGAGGTACGCCATGTGGCTCTTGTGGTCTGCCGAGTCCAGGGTGCGACCGTTCCAGCACTCAGGGAACCGGATCCGGTTGCGCAGCTTGGCACCCGAACCGCAGGTGGGCATCGACCCGGTGAAGTTCGGCGGGTTGCCGCCGCAGGTCCATCCCGCGACGTCGACGGACTGCGCCGTGGTGGCCATGTGGTCGCCTGCGATCATCCGCAGACCCCGCGGGATCGTCTTGATGATCGCCGGGTTCTTGTTCGATGCGCGGTAGTAGACCTGCATCGACTGCGGCTGGATGCGCTTGCCGTCGAGGAAGAGCGTGGGCGCCCAGTAGGCCGACTTGTCGGTGGTGTTGGAGCAGGTGGTGGCGCCATTGGCCAACGTGGCGTCGGTGGTGGCGTAGTTGGTCGTGCGGTTGCCGGTGAACTCGTGCTGGTGAGCCGCACCGGGACGTCCGGGGTACACGATGGGGTCGTCGGCTGCGGTGTGACTGAATCCGCAGACCACCTTGAACATGCCCTTGGCGGCGGCGTCGGCGGGCGCGTTCGACGTCAGGGGTATCAGGCAGGCGGCGGCGATCGCCGCAGCCGCGAGGAGTGCGCCTCGCGTGCTGACCAGGCGTCTGAGCACGGTGGGGCGTGAGGGCAGGGTCGAGCTGTTCATACGGTCCTCCCGCGCCTGCGAAGTTAGCTGACGGGTTCGGTGGGAAGCAGTCCCGGCCACCGAAGTGGCTTCACCCCAGGCCGCGCGACAGCGCGACAGTTGGTTCCTCCGCGCCGGTCCATCTCGATTCTGAGGGGGAGCGCGCACGTGACCGGCTTCGGCGAGCGTGCGGCCGATTCACCCGACAGGGTGAATCGCGCAGGACTCTAACCGACGTTTCGGCACCCGTGCACAACCCGCCGCAGCAGGCGCTCCCGCTCGTGGGTGGTCGATTCAGGCGAAAGCGGGCATCACCTCGTCGTGGATGAGCTGGAGCTGCTCGTTCACCGAACCGACACCCGGGATCTCGCGTCCGGTGAAGGTCTTGACGATCGACCGGTCGGTGATCGCGGCCACGATGTGGTTGACCCCCGCCGGCTCGATCTGCTTGATCTTGGCGACGACCTCCTCGGGGGTGCCGGCGAAGGAGAGCCGCTCGGCGATCTCCGGCGTGGTGAGCTCGATGCCGCGCGCGAGGTCGCCGGCACCGATGGCCTCGATGACCGGCTTCAGCTCGTCGGGGTCGACCCCGTTGCGCTGCAGCTGCTCGGCCGGCATCGACGACGCGTAGATGCCGACCATGCTGCGGGCGGCGTCCTTCGCGGCGGCCGAGTCGTGGCCGACCGCGAGGACCACCCAGGCGCCGAAGTCCAGCGTGGTCCAGTCCTTCCCGGCCTTCTCGGCACCGATCTTCAGGTGCTCGGCCGCGTAGTCGTACGCCTCGCGCGTGTAGCTGAGCGCGTGGTGGCAGCCGTCGGAGTGCTCGGCCGAGGCGACGAACGACTTCGGGCCGCGCATCGCACCCATCTTCACCGGCACCCGCTCCTGCACCGGGCGGGCGAAGGTGAACAGGCCCTCGTACTGGAAGAACTCGCCGTCGAAGGTGATCGCCCCGTCGTCGAGGAACGTGCGCACGACGTGGACGCCCTCGATCACCCGGGACAGCGGCTTGGTCTTCGTCCAGTCGATCTTGTACTGCGACAGCAGACCGAAGTTCCCGCTCGACAGCACCACCTCGGCACGTCCGCCGCTCAGCTCGTCCAGGGTCGCGGCGGCCTGGGCGATCAGGGTCGGCTCGCGCAGGGTCACCGCGGACACGCTCGGGCCCATCCGGATCTGCTTGGTCTGCGCGGCGGCCGCGGCGAACAGCAGCCACAGGTCCTTGTGCCAGGTCTCGTCGGCCGCGTAGACGGCGTAGTAGCCCAGCTCGTCGGCCAGGCGGATGGCCGCCAGGCACTCCTCGAGCGAGTAGTCGGGCAGCATCGCGTAGCTGAACCTCATCGGATCTCCTTCTCGGTGGCGACGTCCCCGTCTCGGCGGAGGGTGTGGAGCTGCTGTGCGACCTCGAGGGCGTCGCCCTCGGGGACGTGGGAGGAGTGCCGGTCCGGCCGCGCGACCAGCAGGTAGATCAGGCCGCTGCCGGCGACCACCGCGAGCCCGATCGCGACGATCCAGCGGTCGAGGAAGGTCTCGGTGCCCGGCGCGGGCTTGACCAGCAGGACGATGGCGAAGATCCCGTAGGCGAGCGCCAGGACGTTGACCGCGAGCCCGGCGGTCCCGAGGTTCCACACGCCGGCCGGGCGCCACCCCCGCAGCCGCTGGCGCAGCGCGGCGAGCACCACGGCCTGGAACGACACGTAGATGCCGAGCACGGCGAACGCCGTGACGCGGGCGAGGATCCCCTCCTGGAAGAAGACGAACAGCGCGATCAGCACCGGCACGACGCAGACGACGAGCAGGGCGTTCGTGGGCACGGCGTGCCGGGCCGACACGCGCGACAGCCAGCCGCTCGCGGGGAGCATCCGGTCGCGGGCGAAGGCGTACAGCAGCCGGCTGCCGGCCGCCTGCAGCGAGAGCACGCAGGACAGGAACGCGACGACGGTGACGACCAGGAAGACCTTGGAGCCCGCGGTGCCCAGGGCGCTGACGAGGATCGACGGGATCGGGTCGGCGTCCTCGCCGGCGACGATGGCCTGCAGGTCGGGCGCGGCCAGCACGTAGCCCGCGTAGGACAGGAAGCCCGAGACGCCTCCCACCACGATCGTGAGGATCATCGCGCGCGGGATCTGCCGGGCCGGGTCGGCGACCTCCTCGGCGACGTCGCCGCAGGCCTCGAAGCCGTAGAACAGGAACAGCCCGGACAGCGCCGCGGCCAGGAACACCCCGGCGTAGGCCTGCCCGCCGCCGGCGCCGAGGGAGTCGAAGAAGATCGAGAACGGCTGCTCGCGCCGGAACAGCAGGAGGAACAGCCCGAGCGCGATGACGCCGACGAGCTCGGCGGCCAGGCCGATCCGGGCGATGCGGGACAGCATCCGGGTGCCGCTGTAGTTCACGACCACCGCGATCACGAGCAGGGCCACGGTGGACGCCAGGACGATCGCGGGCGTGGCCTCCACGCCGAAGAGCGCCGCGACGAACCCGCCGCCGAACTCCGCGACGGCGGTGATGGTGACGATGACCGCCCAGATGTAGATCCAGGACACCACCCAGGCGTACCGCCGGTTCCACAGCCGCCGGGTCCACGGGTAGATGCCGCCGGCCAGCGGGTACTGCGAGACCACCTCGCCGAAGACCAGGGCGACCATCAGCTGGCCCAGGCCCACGATGACGATCCACCAGATCGACGGCGGCCCGCCGATCGACAGGCTGTAGGCGAACAGCGAGTACACGCCGACCAGCGGTGAGAGGTAGGTGAAGCCCAGGGCCATGTTGCCCCACAGCCCCATGCTCCGGTGGAGCTCGCCGGAGTACCCGAGGGCGGCGAGCTGCTCCTCGTCCGGCGTGCGACCCGTGTGCTGTCCGGCAGTCGTCACCAGGCGCCTCCTCGCGCGTGCGTGGCCGGCCGGTCGGCGGCCGCCGGTGCGTCGCGGGCCACAGCGTGCCGAAAACCTATAGATGCAGAGTTCAGAGGACAAGACCCGTCACGGTGACGGGAGGCGGTCGGGTCGTCAGGCGGTCAGGACGCTCGAGGCCGTCGGGGCCAGCAGCCGCCACGGCGTACCGGCCACCTCGGCAGCGGGACCGGGGGAGACCGCGCTCGGCGCGATCAGCTCGCCCACCAGCCAGTGGGGTGCCGTGGAGAGCACCACCCGGCCCTCGTCGTTGACCAGGACGAACGACCCGGGGGAGGGCCCGAGCAGCCGCAGCAGGTGGGTCTCGAAGCGCCGGACCGACACGTCGGCGCCGGCGACGCCGACGAACTCGCCGTCGACCACGACCGGCTCGGTGAGCGTGAGCAGGTACCGGCCCGTCCCGTGCACGTCGACGTACGGCCCGACGACGTGCCGACGCCCGGTGCGGCGCGGGACGTCGAACCACTCGGTCGCGGTGTAGTCGTAGTAGCCCATGCTCGTGGGTCGCAGGTCGGGCTCCAGCGTGCGCAGGCGGCCGCCCTCGGGGTCGACCTGCCACCACTCCAGCCGCAGGGGCCGCTCGGCCCGCGGAGCCACGACGAGACCGAGACCGACGGCGAGCTGGTCGGCGTCGAGCAGGAGGTCGCGGACGTCGGCGCCCAGCACCGTGCGTCCGGCCGTGAAGCCGTCGTGAGCCTCGGGCCGCAGGGCCGCCGATCGCACGGCGGCCACGGTGGCGAAGACCCGGGCGACCACCTCGGCGACGGCGCCGGCCACCCGTGCGGCGTCCGGGCCGCTCGCGGCGGGGGGTCTCACGAGACCTCCCGGCGGTGCAGGGCGTCGTCCTCGGCGGCGGGCAGCCCCAGGCGCAGCTCGATCGACCAGTGCGTCCGCCGGTCGATGTGCTCCTCGGTGAGAGCGCGGGCACGGGCCGGGTCGCGGGCCTCGATCGCGTCGACGACCGCCCGGTGGTCGCCGACCATCACCTCCAGCAGGCCGGAGGCGTGCGCGGGCGGCCAGGGCAGCTGTCCCAGCTCGAGGTGCAGGTCCATCTCCTGCATCGTCAGGCGCACGGACTGGGCGCAGGCGGCCAGCTCGATGTAGAAGCGACCCTCGGCCCGGCGCTGCCCGGTCACCGAGTCCGCCTGGGCCAACCGGTCGACGATGTCGCGCAGCCGGGCGATCTCGGTGCGGGAGGCGCGCGAGGCCGCCAGCCGGGCCGCGGCGGCGGCCACGGCCGCGTGGGTGTCGCCGAGCTCGCGCAGGTCGGTGGTGCCGAGCTCGGACAGCCGCGCCTCGGCGAGCTCGGCCAGCACGTCGTCGCGGGCCCGCACGAAGCTGCCGCCGCCCCTGCCCCGCCGGGTCCGGACCAGGCCGAGCTCGCGCAGCTCGGCCAGCGCCTCCCGCAGCGTCATCGTCGAGACGTTGAGCATGGTGGCGAGGTCGGCCTCGGTGGGGAGCTGCTCGCCGTCGCCGAGCAGGCCGAGCGCGATCGCGCTGCCCACCCGCCGGACCACGGCCTCGCTGCGCAGGGCCCCGTCGTCGAGCGGGGCGAAGACGGCGCGTCGCGCGTCACCGCTGAGCAGCTGCACCCTCGCCCTCCTCCGGAACCGGTGCACCAGTGTCGCACCCACCCCGCCACCGGCTTAACCATTGAGTCCATAGGTTTTTCTGGCTAGCGTGACCGGACGCCCGCACGCCCCCGTGGACCGAGGAGCACCCGTGACGCAGGTCGATCCCGCACCGTCGCCCGGGTCGAGCCCCCGGGTCGACGCCCTGTCCGGCCCGTTCACCCCCGGCGCGCCGTCCAACCCGCCCGAGGTCGCGGCCTTCCCCGAGACGCTGGCCGGCCCGGTGCCGCCGCCGGTGCAGGACGCGAGAACCGCTGAGTTCGTGGAGAAGTGGCGCAACGCGTCGTACAACTGCTTCTCGTCGGGCCACAAGTTCTGCCGGGAGGTGTGCCCGGTCACCCAGGTCGAGCGCAACGAGTCGTGGACGCCCACCGCCTTCCACGCCAACGTCGTGGCGATGGAGCGCGGCGAGCTCGAGATCGCCGACGTGGCCGCTGACTACGTCAACTGCACCCAGTGCGGTGCGTGCGAGCTGCGGTGCCCGAACACGCTGTTCACCGGGGACTTCTACCGGTTCCGCACGCGCACGGTCGATGTCGTCAAGGCGGTGCGCACGCTCGCGGTCGAGAGCGGGGTGCACCAGCCGGGGTGGAAGAGCTGGAACGAGCGCACCGACCTGCGCACGCACGAGCCCGTGCTCGGCGACACGCCGGTGAGCCAGGAGAAGGTGCGGGACTGGGCCGACGGCCTCGACCTCCCGGTGGGCGGCGAGACCGTGCTGTTCGTGGACTGCGAGGCGGCGTTCTACCGCACGTCCGTGCCGCGGGCGGTGGCCCAGATGCTGCAGCTGGCCGGGTACGAGTTCGGCCTGATGCGCGAGCAGTGGTGCTGCGGGGGACCGGCGGCCGAGATGGGCTACGCGGAGCAGGCGCAGCGGTTCGCCCGGCACAACCTCGACGACTGGCGGGCCACCGGCACCAAGCGCGTCCTCGTGCTCGACCCGCACGACTACATCAGCTTCACCGAGGACTACCCGCGGTACTTCGGCGAGGAGTTCGACATCGAGGTCGTCCTCGTCATCGAGGTGCTCGCTCAGCTGCTGCGGGAGGGACGGCTGACGCCGAGAGTGCCTGTGGACCGGGCGATCACGTACCACGACCCGTGCAGGCTCAACAAGCGCAAGGGGATCTGGGAGGAGCCGCGCGAGCTGCTCCGGGCGATCCCCGGGCTGCGGTTCGAGGACGTCGACCGGGTGACGCAGTGGTCGTACTGCTCCGGCGGGGGCGGCGGGCTGCCGGTGGAGAAGCCCGAGCTGACCGCGAAGATCAGCGCGATGCGGCTCGAGCGGGCTGCGGAGCTCGACGTCGACACCCTGGTGAGCGCCTGCCCGTGGTCGGAGCGGCCGCTGTCGGAGGCGGGCGACGCCGAGGACATCGACGTGGTCGACCTGCACGAGCTGTTCGCGCAGTCGCTCGGGATCGCCGTCGGCGGCTCGCGGGGAGACGTGGGCGACCGCCGGCTGGCGCAGGAGCGCACCGGCGTGGCGGGTCGGGCACGGCGCACGCGCGGTACCGGCTGCGGCGCGGGTGGTGGCGGGTGCGGCGACGGGGGCTGCGGGAGCGGGTCCGACGGCTGCGGCTGCGGAGGGCACTGACGATGACCACCACCGAACCGGCCCGCCCGATCGGCACCGCTGCGTTCACGACCGAGCCGCTCGGCGACGAGCGCCTCGCCCGGCTGGTGGCGGCGCTGCGCCCGGTGCTGGCCGACGAGCAGATCCTGCTGGGCAAGACCGACCGCTGGAACCGCGCCAGGGTGCCCGCGCCGTTCCCCGTCCACCGCTGGTCCGAGCGCGTGCCGGACGTCGTGGTGATGCCGGCCTCGACCGAGCAGGTGGCCGCCGTGGTGCGGATCGCCAACGAGATGCGGATCCCGGTCGTGCCGCGCGACGGCGGGACGGGCCTGACCGACGGCGCCGTGCCGCACCACCGCGGCATCGTCGTCGACGTCAAGAAGATGAACCGGATCCACGAGCTCGACCTGGAGAACCGGACCGTCACGGTGGGCACCGGCATCAACATGCTCAAGCTCAACGAGCGGCTCGCCAAGCACGGGCTGTTCTACCCCGACGACCCGGCGTCGTACCCGTGCTCCCTGGTCGGAGGCCGGATCGGTACCAGCGGGTGGTCGCTCATCGGTGCCCGGTACGGCCACTCGCGCGACCTGGTGCTGAGCTTCGACCACGTGCTGCCCACCGGTGAGGTTCTCCACGTCGGCGACGGCATCGGGCGCAAGATCAGCAAGTCCTCCAGCGGCTACTCGCTCAAGCACCTGTTCATGGGTCACCAGGGCACCCTCGGCATCGCCACGCGCGCGACGCTGAAGCTGTACCCGAAGCCCGAGGCCGAGCTGTCCCCCTTCTGGGCGTTCGACGACTACGACGCCGCCCACGCCTGCACCGGCGCGCTCGCCCGCGCGGGGGTGGCGACGTTCGCCGGCGCGGTGCTGTTCGACGAGCACAAGGTCGCCTACCTGCGACGCGACGACGAGGCGTACATCCCGCAGCCGGCCGACGTCCGGGCGCTGGTGTGCGCGGTGATGTACGGCTACGAGGACGAGGTCGCGGCCGGGGGGAGGCGCCTGTTCCGGATCGCCAAGGAGCACGGCGCCCGGTACCTCGGCGACGAGATCTCCGAGGGCGACTGGGCCGCGCGGCACGACCGGTACGCCACGCCGCTGCACGGGCGCACCAAGGACGGCCAGGTGATCCCGATGTCGTGGCACTGCGAGGACGCCGCGGTGAACTTCACGGCGGTGCCGGCGGTGAGCAGGGCCTGGCACGAGATCGTCGCCGACCTGCGTCGCAGGACCGACGTGTTCGACGACTGGGGCATGTTCGCCTACACCTCCGCCGACACCGGGGTCGACTACCTGACCGAGATCGACGTCGGCATCTGGGAGCAGCGTCTCGACGACGCGGCGTGGGCCGCGTGGGTGCAGGCCAAGCGCGAGATCGCCGCCGTCGCGCTGGCGCACGGCGGCTCGATGAGCGCCTGCCACGGCTCGTGCCGGGAGGGCGAGGTCGACCTGCTGCCGCAGGAGCTCGGCCGAGGGTTCGAGGTGATGCTCGACGTGAAGCGGGCGCTGGACCCGAACAACATCATGAACCCGGGCAAGTACCTGCTCGACCGCGCGTACGAGGAGGGGAGCACCCCGTGAGCACCGGTGACCAGCCCGGCGGGCCGGCCGCGAGCGCGCCGTACCGCTTCGCCGAGCAGCACACGCCACCCGAGCCGCAGCGGGTGAGCGAGGTCGCGCAGACGACGTTCGAGCACGTGTACGAGGTCGACCCGCGCCTGATGGAGGTGCACGTGCTGCAGCAGCAGTTCCCCAACTGGGACACGCTGCGGATCATGCGCAGCCGGCACGACCACCTGGAGTGGATGCACCGGCACTTCGCCGACAAGGTCGTCACGGGCTCGGCGATCCTGGCCGAGGTGGAGCAGGAGCAGGCCGGACGGCCCACGCCCTAGCGTCCCGGACCTGTCCGAGAGCCCTGCGTCCAGCCGCCGCGCGCTGCCATGATGCGCGGATGACCGTCGACGAGGGGGCCCCGGTCCCGGTGGTGGGCGCCGGCTCCTCCGACGGCGGACGCGACCGCCTGGCGGAACGGCTGACCCGGCTCGCCCGGGTGACCACCTCGCTGGCCCGGGCGGTCGACGTCGCGTCGGTCGCGCAGGTCGTCGTCGCGCAGGGCGCCGACGCCGCGGGCGCGAGCGTCGCCTGGCTGACCCTGCGCGAGGGCGAGGACCGCTGCCGGTTGGTCGGCGTGCGCGGCGGGGTGGACGGCGACGAGCAGCGGTGGGAGACCTACCCGCTCTCGATGCCCGCGCCGGGCAGCGACGCGATCCGCACCGGCCGGCGCGTGGTGGCCGGCGGACAGGCCGCGGTCGCCGACCGCTACCCGCAGCTGGCGGACGCCGGGCTCGTCGCGCGGTCGGTCGTCGCCCTGCCCCTCACCGTCGCCGGCACCACCATCGGGGCCATCGGGCTCGTGTTCTCCGACGAACGCAGGCTGGACGCCGCCGAGCTGGAGCTGCTCGAGATCCTGGCCGACACCTGCGCCCAGGCCCTGCAGCGCGTGGCCGCGCAGGAGGCGGCCGAGCAGCAGGGCGCCCGGCTCGCGTTCCTCGCCGACGCCTCCACCGAGCTCGCGAGCAGCCTGGACTACGAGACGACGCTGACGAACGTGGCTCGCCTCGCCGTGCCCACCTTCGCGGACTGGTGCAGCATCGACCTGGTGGTCGACGGCCGCCTGCACCGGCTGGCGGTGGAGCACGTCGACCCGTCCAAGGTGCAGCTGGCGCACGACCTGGCCGAGCGGTACCCGCCGGACCCGGACGCGTCCGCCGGTGCCTGGCACGTGATGCGCACCGGACGCAGCCAGCTGATCCCCGAGGTCACCGACGAGATGCTGGTCGCCGGCGCGATCGACGAGGAGCACCTTCAGATCGCCCGCGACCTGCACCTGCGCAGCGTCCTCACGGTGCCGCTGGTCGCCCGCGACCGGGTGCTCGGCGTCATGACGTGGGTGTCGGCGGAGTCGGAGCGGCTCTACACCGCCTCCGACCTCGCGCTCGCCGAGGACCTCGCCAAGCGCGCCGCGGTCGCCATCGACAACGCCGAGCTGCACAGCGAGACCCTGGCGACCGCCGTCCAGCTGCAGCACGCGGTGCTGCCCGAGGCGATGCCCCAGCTGCCCGGGTGGGAGATCGCCACCTCGTACAGCCCGGCCGGCCGCACCGACGTCGGCGGCGACTTCTACGACGCCGTCCCGCTGGGGGACGGCAGGCTGGCGCTGTTCGTCGGCGACGTCATGGGGCGCGGCGTGGCGGCCGCCGCGGCGATGGCGCAGATGCGGGCCGCCGTCCGCGCGTACACCGCGATCGACCCGACACCGAGCGCCGTGATGGCCAACCTCGACCTGATGTTCGCCCAGTACCCCACCGACCAGCTGGTGACGCTCGTGCACCTCGTGGTCGACCCGGACCGCGACGAGCTCGTGGTGACCAACGCCGGTCACCCGCCGCCGGTGCTGCTGCGGGCCGACCTGGGCACCGAGCAGCTGCCGCTGGCCGACGGTCCTCCGCTCGGTGCGTCGTCCTCGCCGCGGCTGCAGGCGGTCGTCCCGTTCCGCGCCGGCGACACCGTCCTGGCCTTCACCGACGGCCTGATCGAGCGTCGCGACGAGGACATCACCCAGGGCCAGCAACGGGTCGTGGACGAGATCGCCGCGCTCGCCGCGCCGGACCTCGGCAACGCGCTGCTCGAGGTGGTGCAGCGCCTGCGCGACCCCGCCCGCGACGACGACGTCGCCGCGCTCGCGGCGCGCCGGGTGCGGTGAGATACGCGGCGCCGTCCGACCCGCGTCAGCCGCTCGTGCTCGGCGCCACCTCGCGCACCATCACGCAGTTGACCTGGCCCTTGGGCCGGTCGTAGGTGAAACCCTCGCGCTCGTAGAGGGCGCGGGTGCCGTTGTAGAGGAACGAGGAGTTCTTCTTCCGGACCCCGCCGGTGTCGTGCGGGTAGCCCTCGACCAGACCGCCGCCCGCCTGCGCGATCAGCTCGACGGCTCCGCGCAGGGCCCGTGACGCCAGGCCCTGCCCGCGCAGGCCGCGCTCGACCTGGATGCAGGTGACGCGGAAGTCGGGAAGCACCTCGGTCATGGCGAGGTACTCCTTGCGGTGCTGGATGCTGGGCAGCTCCTCGGGCGATCCGAACTGCGCCCAGGCGACGGCCCTGCCGCCGTCGTAGACCAGCGCCGCGTGCGCCGTCCCCTCGGCCACGTGGCGTTGCTTCAGCGCCCGGTTCCCCTCGTAGCTCTGGCCCTTCTCGGCGCAGTCGGGATGGAACTTCGTGCACCAGCAGCTGGCGTACATGCCCCCGTTCCGCTCGAGGAGGGCGGCGAAGTCCTCGAACGTCTCCGGTGCGAGCGCCCTGATCGTGAGGCCAGGCATGCCCGGCAACGTACTCCGCGCAGGGTTTCTCACGAGCCCGAGAACGACGAAGCGGGCCTGCCCGGTGGGGCAGACCCGCAGGTCGGAGGTGGTGCGCCATCAGGGACTCGAACCCCGAACCCGCTGATTAAGAGTCAGCTGCTCTGCCAATTGAGCTAATGGCGCGTGCGTCCCGGCGAGGCGGAGCGACGAGGAAGAACGGTAGCAGCGTGGCCGCGCAGGCGAGAAATCGGATCAGGCGTCGTCGTCCGACGGGTCCGCGAAGGCGGACGGCTTCTCGTCGGCGGCGGTGAGGTCGACACCCTCCTGGACCCACCAGGCGTCCTCGGGCGTGCCCTCGGACTGCAGGATCTCGTCGGACGCGGGGCCGTCGGGGTCGGCGAGGTCGACGAGCAGGCTGAGGGGGACGTGCTCGGAGAGCAGCCCCATCACGCGCTGGTCACCCTCGTCGGTGACCGCGCCCTCGTTCGCCGCGTCGCCGGCCTGGGTCTGGTCGCTCATCGTTCCTCCATCGGTCCCTCGTCCACCCCCGGGGGACGTCGTGACGGACAGTATGCCCTGATGCGGGAGCCGGTGGCCGGATCGGACCACGGCCCGGCGTCTGCCCGGCCAGGTTCGCCCGATCGCGCCTCGGCACCGACGCGGTCGTGGTCGACGCGTCGTCAGACCCCGTCTGCGGGCGTGCGGGTCGGGTCCTGCCACCCCTCGGCGGTCTGGCCGGCCCGCCGTAGCCACGACTCGACGCCGCTGATGTGCACGGTCACCCAGGAACGGACCAGCTCCGGGTTGCCCAGAGCTATCGCGTCGATGATCGCGCGGTGCTCGGCCAGGGTCCGCTCGACGCTGTGCTCCTCGGTGAGCCCCCGCCAGATGCGAGCGCGGAGGGTGCGTCCGGACAGGCTCTCGAGCAGCGTGCTCAGGTAGGTGTTGCCGGAGAGCCCGCTGATGAGGCCGTGGAACGTCACGTCGTGCCTGACCAGGTCCTCCACCGACGTGTCAGGGCCGACCTCGCTGAGCATCTCGCGCAGTCGTCTGACGTCGTCCGGTGTGGCGCGCAGGGTGGCCATCGCGGCGGCGGTCGGCTCGAGGATGCGGCGCACCTCGAAGAGGTCGAGCACGGTGTGGTCCTGGTGCAGGTCCACGACGAACGACATCGCCTCGAGCAGCAGGCTCGGTTCGAGGCTGGTGACGTAGGTTCCGTCACCGCGGCGGACGTCGAGGACCCGGATCAGCTCCAGGGCCTTGACCGCCTCCCGCAGCGAGTTGCGTGACAGGCCGAGCCGATCGCTCAGCTCCTTCTCGGGCGGGAGCCGGTCGCCGGGGCGGAGCTCGCCGACGAGGAGCATGTCCTTGATCTTGACGATCGCCTCGTCGGTCACCGCCATGGAGGCACCCTATTCACCATGATCGGACCCGGGCTCCGGCTGACGAGATCGTGACCGGGCACCGAGCTGCTCGTGCAGGCTCCAGAGCAGGGACATCCGCGGGTCGTCGCCCTCGTAGCCGTCGGCGACGTCGAACATCGGACCGACGGTGGCCTGCCAGCTCTCGTTGGCAGGCAGGTCGCGCAGAGCGGCGCGCATGCGGTCGTAGTCCGCGCCGGTCCCCACCTCCACGACGTGGAACACGTGGCGACCGTCCCGCCAGATCCGCCAGTCGAGCACCCCGTGGGTGCGCAGGGCGGCGGCGACCTCTCCGGGGATGGACGCATGGACGTTCTCGTAATCCTGCTCGCGGCCCTCGGCGAGCACGGTGTGGAGCGCGATCGACACCACGGCGGCGCTCAACCACGCGGCCGTAGGCGCAGGTCGTCCATCCCGCCGTCGACCGCCAGGGCGACGCCGACGGTCGAGCCGGACCGGGGACTGGCGAGGTAGGCGACGGCGGCGGCGATCTCCTGCGGAGCCACCAGCCTGCCGTGCGGCTGCCGGGCCTCGAGGGCGGCCAGCTCCGCCGCAGGGTCGGTGGACGTGCTCAGCAGTCGTTGGATCCACGGCGTGTCGGCGGTCCCCGGGGCGACGCAGTTGACCCGGATGCCCTCGCCGAGGTGGTCGGCGGCCATCGCCCGGGTGAGAGCGTGCACCGCGCCCTTGCTGGCGCTGTAGAGCGCGCGTTGCGGGAGCCCGGCGGTCGCGGCGATCGAGCCGACGTTCACGACGGCCGCGGCCGTGGAGGCACGCAGGTGGGGCAGGGCGGCCCGGCTCACGCGGACGATGCCGAGGAGGTTGACGTCGAGGACCCGGTGCCACTCGTCGTCGCCGTTCTGCCCGACGTCTCCCTGCGCACCGATCCCCGCGTTGTTGACCAGCACGTCGAGTCCGCCGAGGTCGCCGACGACACGGTCGATCGCGGCGCGGACGGAGGTGTCGTCGGCGACGTCGGCGCTCACCCCCAGCACGCCGGCGGGGACACCGGTGACGTCGAGGTCGAGCGCCGCGCAGCGTGCTCCCCGCGCCGACAGCTCGGCCACGATGGCGGCACCGATGCCGGAGCCGCCCCCGGTGACGACGGCGACCAGGCCCGCGTACTCGCCCTGGACGCCGACCGTGGCGCTCATGCCGGCACCCCGGGGAACCCGACCATCTCCTGGCGCTGGCGACCCAGTCCGTCGATCTCGAGCTCGACGACGTCCCCAGCCCTCAGGTAGGGGAACCGTCCCGACAGCGCCACGCCCTCGGGTGTCCCGGTGAGGAGCACGTCACCGGGGTCCAGGGCGAGGTACTGGCTCAGGTGGTGGATCACCGAGGCGACGTCGAAGATCTGGTCCGCGGTGCTGGAGTCCTGGCGGGGCTCGCCGTTGACCCAGCTGCGCAGGCCGAGCTCCTGGTGGTCGACCTCGTCGGGGGTCACCAGCCACGGACCGAGCGGGCTGAACCCCGGGCAGCACTTGCCCTTGCTCCACTGGCCCCCGGAGGCGTCGAGCTGGAACTCGCGCTCGGACAGGTCGTTGGCGATCAGGAACCCCGCGACGTGGTCCATGGCCTCGGCCGGCGAGGTGAGGTAGGACGCACGTGAACCGATCACGACCCCGAGCTCGACCTCCCAGTCGGTGCGTGTGCTCCCACGGGGGATCTCCACGTCGTCGTAGGGGCCGACGACGGTGTTCGGCGTCTTGAGGAAGATGATCGGGATCTGCGGCGGCACCGCCCCCGACTCGGCCGCGTGAGCGGCGTAGTTCATCCCGACGCACACGATCGCTCCCGGCTGGGCCACCGGGGCACCGACGCGCAGGTCCCCGTGGCCGTCGAACGGCGGGAGCCCGCCCGCGTCGGCCGCGTCGCGCAGACGGGTCAGGCCGTCGGATCCGAAGAACCCGGCGTCGAAGTCGTCGGTCACCGGTCGGGCGTCCAGCGCGGCCTCCTCGGTCAGCACGAGCGGCACCTCTGCGCCGACGGGCCCTCGGCGGGCAAGTCTCACGGCACTCTCCTTGGTCAGTCCTCGTCCGCTGACAGGTCCGATCAATCACGGGATCAGCGACGCTCGATCGTTCACCTTCTGCACGGCGACACCATCTTGACGGATGAAACATAGGATGTCTACGGTGGGCCTTCGATCAACGAGCTGGAGGTTCAGGGTGAGCCGAGTCACCGCGATGCGTACCGACGACGTGCGGTTCCCGACGTCCTCCACGCTCGACGGGTCCGACGCGATGAACCCGGACCCGGACTACTCCGCGGCCTACCTCCGGGTCGAGACCGATGCCGCCGACGACCTGGTCGGACACGCCTTCGTCTTCACGATCGGTCGCGGCAACGACGTGCAGCTGGCCGCGATCGCCAGTCTCGAGAGCCATCTGCTCGGAATCGACGTCGAGGCGACGCTGGCCGATCTCGGCGGTTTCTGGAAGCGGCTCGTCCACGACTCCCAGCTGCGCTGGCTGGGACCGGAGAAGGGCGTCATGCACATGGCCATCGGGGCCGTGGTCAACGCCTTGTGGGACCTGAAGGCCAAGCGTGCCGGGCTGCCCCTGTGGCGGCTGCTCGCTGATCTGGAGCCGGCTGAGATCGTCGCCCTGGTCGACTTCCGCTACCTGCACGACGCCCTCACGCCGGCGGACGCGCTGGAGATCCTCGAGAAGGCGCAGCCGGCTCGCGCCGAGCGCATCGAGCAGCTGTGCGACCGCGGCTACCCGGCCTACACGACCACGCCGGGCTGGTTGGGCTACGACGACGACAAGCTGGTCCGGCTGTGTCACGAGGCGGTGGCAGAGGGGTTCGGCCAGATCAAGCTCAAGGTCGGCGGCGATCTGGACGACGACGTGCGCCGCCTCGCGCTGGCTCGCCGAGCGGTCGGACCGGACGTCGCGATCGCCGTCGACGCCAACCAGCGATGGGAGATCGACGAGGCGGTGAGCTGGATGGCGGCCCTCGCGCCGTACGACGTCGCCTGGATCGAGGAGCCGACCAACCCCGACGACGTGCTCGGCCACGCCGCCATCGCCCGCCGCATCGCGCCGATCCCGGTCGCGAGCGGCGAGCACATGGCCAACCGGGTGATGGCCAAGCAGTTCCTGCAGGCCGGCGCGCTCTCGGTCCTCCAGCTCGACGCGACCCGGGTCGCCGGGGTCAACGAGAACATCGCGATGCTGCTGCTGGCCGCCAAGTTCGGGGTGCGGGTCTGTCCGCACGCCGGTGGGGTCGGCCTGTGCGAGATCGTCCAGCACCTGTCCATGTTCGACTTCGTCTCGGTCTCGGGCACCACCGACGGACGGATGATCGAGTTCGTGGACCACCTCCACGAGCACTTCGTCACGCCGGTGGTGATCGACCGTGGTCGCTATCGTGCGCCGCTCGCGCCGGGGTCCGGGGCGGAGATCCTCCTGCAGTCGATCGAGGACCACCGCCATGTCCCGGCCTGATCGCCGCGTCGACCTCGGCCTGGGGGGTGCCGACATCGGCAACCACCGCGTGGCGATGGACGACGCCGACGCGCGATCCCTCCTCGAGGCGGCGTGGGCGGGCGGGGTGCGACTGTTCGACACCGCGCCCCACTACGGCCTGGGCCTGTCCGAGCGGCGGCTCGGCGAGTTCCTCGGCGGGCGGGAGCGCACCGGGTACCGGGTCTCGACGAAGGTGGGTCGGCGGCTGGTCGCCCGGACCGGTCCCGATGGTGCGCTCGACGACGAGGGCTTCCTTGTCCCGGCGGCGTGGCGCCGGGTCTGGGACTTCTCCGAGACCGGGATCCGATCCACCCTGGAGGCGTCGCTGACGCGCCTCGGCCTGGATCGGGTGGACACCGCCTACCTGCACGATCCCGAGCGCTGGGACCTCGCGCGAGGTCTGTCCGAGGGGCTCGCGGCCCTGCACCGCCTGAAGCAGGAGGGCGTGGTCGGTGCGGTGGGAGTCGCCTCGATGCGCCTGGACGCCCTCCTCGCGGCCGCGCGCACCGGGCTCGTGGACGAGCTGATGGTGGCGGGCCGCTACACGCTGATCGACCAGGAGGCCGCAGCCGAGCTGTTGCCGTTGTGCGCGGAGCAGGACGTGGCCGTCGTCGCCGCCGCGGTCTTCAACGGGGGACTGCTCGCCGCCGAGCCAGGTCCCGGCTCGACCTACGACTACGCCGCCGCGTCGGCCGAGACCCTCGCCCGGGCCCGGCGGGTGTCGACCGTCTGCCAGGACGCCGGCGTCCCCCTCCCCGCGGCGGCGCTCCAGTTCCCGCTGCGCCACCCCGCCGTGCGCAGCGTCGTCGTGGGCGCCCGGGACGCCGCCGAGATCCACGAGAGCTGCCGGCTCGTGAACCGCAGGACGCCCGACGAGCTCTGGGAACGACTCGAGCTCACGTCGGGAGCGACGTCGTGACCGTCGTCGACGCGCACCTGCACCTGTGGGACCTCGAGGTCGGTGCCTACTCCTGGCTCGGACCGCAGCACGGCGCCGTGCACCGCAGCCACCTCCCGGCCGAGGCCGAGCGCGAGCTCGCCGCCGCCGGCGTCACCCAGGCCGTGCTGGTGCAGGCCGAGGACTCCTCGTCCGACACCGCCTGGTTGTGCGCGGTGGCCGAACGACGTCCGTGGGTGCTCGGGGTCGTGGGCTGGGTGCAGCTCGACGACCCCGCGGTCGCGGCCGCCCAGCTGGACGACCTGGCCGGCAGCAAGCTGTGCGGCGTCCGCCACCTGGTCCACGACGATCCGAGGCCCGACTTCCTCGACCTGCCGGCGGTGCGCCGGAGCCTGGCCCTGGTGGCCGAGCGCGGGCTGCCCTTCGACGTGCCCGACGCCTGGCCGCGACACCTCGAGTCCGCGGTCCGGCTGGCCGACGCCCTCCCCGAGCTCACCATCGTCCTCGACCATCTCGCCAAGCCTCCTCGGGGGTCCGACGACTACGGCGCCTGGGAGACGGCGCTGCGACGCGCGGCTGCGCGCCCCAACGTCGTGGCGAAGCTGTCCGGCCTGCACCGTCCGGGACAGCCGTTCACCGTCGAGGCGCTGCGTCCCGTGCTCGACGTCGCTCTCGAGAGCTTCGGCAGCGGTCGGCTGGTCTTCGGCAGCGACTGGCCGATGGCGACCGGGTACGGCAGCTACGCCGACGTGCACGCCGTGATGAGCGCCCTCGTGGCCGAGGCGGTCCCTGCCGCCGACCAGGAGGAGATCCTGGCCGGCACCGCCCTGCGGGTGTACGGCCGCGCGACCGACGGAGGGGTTCATCGTGTCTGACCTGCTGCTGCAGGCCACGGGAGTGGCCAAGGGCTTTCCCGGGGTCCGGGCTCTCAGCGACATGCACCTCGACCTCCGCTACGGCGAGGTCCTCGCCCTGGTCGGTGAGAACGGCGCCGGCAAGTCGACCCTGATGAAGCTGCTGTCCGGCATCTACACCCCGGACCAGGGCGAGTTCCACCTCCGAGGTGAGGTCTACCGCCCGACCGGGCCCGGGCACGCCCTGGAGAGCGGGGTCAGCATCATCCACCAGGAGTTCAACCTGATGCCCGACCTGACGGTGGCCCAGAACATCTTCATCGGGCAGGAGCCGCGCCGGGGTCCGCTGCTCTCCGAGCGATCCCTGAACCAGCAGACCGACGGTCTGCTCGAGCGCCTCGCCATCCACCTGGACCCTCGCGCCCTGGTCGGCAACCTCACCGTGGCCAAGCAGCAGATGGTCGAGATCGCCAAGGCGCTCGCGCACGACCCGCAGGTCCTGATCATGGACGAGCCGACGGCCGCCCTCAACGACGCCGAGGTCGCGGTCCTGCACCAGCTGATCCGCCGGTTCGTCAGCGACCGGACCGGTGTCATCTACATCTCCCACCGGATGGACGAGCTCCAGGCCGTCACCGACCGGATCACCGTGATCCGCGACGGCAGGTTCATCGACACCCTCGACACGCCGGAGACGACGGTGCGCGAGGTCGTCTCCCTGATGGTGGGGCGTCAGCTCGCCGACGACGCGAAGCCGGTCGGGGTACGCCACGACCGTGCCACGGTGCTGGAGGTCCGCGGTCTCTCCACCAAGACGCTCCTGCGTGACGTCTCCTTCGACCTGCAGGAGGGTGAGATCCTCGGCGTCGCAGGCCTGATGGGTGCCGGGCGGACCGAGCTCGCCAGGGCCGTCGTCGGCGCGGACCGCAGCCACGGCACCGTGGAGCTGCGCGGCAGGCCCATCTCCGTGCGCACCCCCGCGGACGCCGCTCGGCTCGGCATCGGCTACCTCTCCGAGGACCGCAAGCACCTGGGCCTGCTCCTCGAGCAGGACGTGGCCAGCAACATCGCGCTGCCGTCGTTGGCCGAGCGGTACAGCTCCGGCGGGTGGGTACGAGGTCGGGGCATCCGAGCCAGCGCCCGGCAGATGATCGAGCGGCTGCGGATCAAGACGCCGTCGGAGACCCAGACGACGAAGTACCTCTCCGGTGGGAACCAGCAGAAGGTCGTCATCGCCAAGTGGCTGGTCAAGGACTGCGACGTGCTGATCTTCGACGAGCCGACGCGGGGTATCGACGTCGGCGCCAAGGCAGAGATCTACGCGCTGCTCAACGACCTCGCCGCGTCCGGGAAGTCGATCATCATGATCAGCTCCGAGCTCCCCGAGGTGCTGCGCATGTCGCACCGCGTGGTCGTGATGGCCGAGGGACGCGTGAGTGGCGTGCTCGACGCGGCCGAGGCCACCCAGGAGTCGGTCATGCACCTCGCCACCATGCGCGCGGGCCCGGAGCAGGACCTCGACCCGACCGCCGTCGCCGACAAGGGAGTGACCCCATGAACACCACCCGGACCGAGACAGCGGGTCGAGCCGGCACGGATCGCGGCGAGCGGTCACCCCTGCGCGTCGCGATCACCGACCGGCTCCAGCAGCTGCTCGCGTTCGCGAGCCTGGTCGTGATCGCCGGCTACTTCAGCTTCGCCAGCCCCATCTTCTTCACCTGGGGCAACCTCACCAACGTCCTGTTCAGCACCGTCGTCATCGGCTGCCTCGCGGTCGGGACGACGTTCGTCATCATCACCGCGGGTATCGACCTCTCCATCGGCACGGGGATGTCGCTCTGCGCGGTGATGTCCGGGGTCTTCGTCGTGAACCTGGGGATCCCGCTGCCGATCGGGGTCCTGCTCGCGATCCTGTTCGGTGGCCTGATCGGCTTCGTCAACGGGTTCAACGTCGCGGTCCTGAGGCTGCCTCCGTTCATCGCGACCCTCGCGATGATGCTGGTGGCCCAGGGCCTCGCGCTCGTGATCTCCGACAGCGCGCCGATCTACTTCAGCGACTACCCCGACTACGCCAAGATCTCGACCGGTGAGCTGGTCCCCGGCCTCCCGAACGCCGTGCTGGTGCTGTTCGCAGGGTGCCTGGTCGCGGGCCTGCTGCTCGGCCGGACCGTCCTCGGTCGCTACACCTACGCCATCGGCAGCAACGAGCACGCCACCGAGCTGTCCGGGATCGACGTCAAGCGGTGGAAGATCGTCATCTACACCCTCGCCGGCCTGTTCATCGGCCTCGCCGGGGTGATGATCTCGGCACGGCTCGGTTCCGCCCAGCCGGCCACCGGCATGGGCTACGAGCTGCAGGCCATCGCTGCCGTCGTGATCGGCGGGACGTCCCTCGCCGGCGGCAAGGGCACGATCCTCGGCACCGTCATCGGCGCGCTGATCATCTCCGTCCTCAACAACGGGCTGCAGCTGCTCTCCATCGCCCAGGAGTGGCAGAGCGTGATCCTCGGCACCGTCATCCTCGTCGCCGTCTACGCGGACATGGCCCGCAAGAAGGAGGCCTAGCACCGCACCCAGGACCGCAGCCGGGGCCTTCGAGCAGCCGGACGCCTGCAACACCCTCACGACCTGGTCCGCACCGGACCCACCACCACAAGGGAGTAGCACCATGAAGATCCGTCGTTGGGCTGCAGCAGCCGCCACCGGCCTGCTCGCCCTCACCGTCGCCGCCTGCGGGTCGGACGACCCGTCGTCGGCCGCAGGCAGCGGAGGCGAGGACCAGCCCTACATCGCCATCGTCTCGAAGGGGTTCCAGCACCAGTTCTGGCAGGCGGTCAAGCAGGGCGCCGAGCAGCAGGCCGAGAAGGAGGGCGTGCGGATCACGTTCGAGGGGCCGGCGGACGAGACGCAGGTCGAGGAGCAGATGACCATGCTCACCAACGCCCTCGCCAAGGCACCTGACGCCATCGGGTTCGCCGCACTGGACAGCCAGGCCGCCGCCTCCGTGCTCGAGCAGGCCAAGAGCGACGACATCCCCGTCATCGCGTTCGACTCCGGTGTCGAGAGCGACATCCCGCTGACCACCGCCGCCACCGACAACGTGGCTGCCGCCGCCGAGGCCGCAGAGCACATGGCCGAGCTGGTCGGCGGATCGGGCAAGGTGGGTCTGATCGTCCACGACCAGACGAGCCTCACCGGTCAGCAGCGCCGCGACGGCTTCGTCGAGTGGATGGAGGCGAACGCACCCGACATCGAGGTGCTGCCGGTGCAGTACGGCGAGGGCGACCAGGCGAAGTCGGCGGACATCGCCAAGTCGATCATCGCCGCCAACCCCGACCTCAAGGGCATCTACGGTGCCAACGAGGGTTCGGCGATCGGCGCGGTCAAGGGCGTCGAGGAGTCGGGCGCCGAGGGCGTCGTCGTCGTGGGCTTCGACTCCGGCCAGGCCCAGATCGACGCGATCGAGTCCGGCGTGATGGCCGGTGCCATCACCCAGAACCCGGTCGGGATGGGTGAGGAGCTGGTCAAGGCGGCCGTGGCCGCGATCAACGGGGAGGACCTCCCCGAGACCATCGACACCGGGTTCTACTGGTACGACGCCGAGAACATCGACGAGCCGGAGATCCAGGCCGTCCTCTACCAGTGAGCTGACCCCCGCAGGTCTGCACCTGCGACACGGCGTCGGTCCCGTGCACGCACCGGGCCGACGCCGTGTCGCGTCCTCCTCGCCGCCGTCCCGATCGAAGGACCCCGATGACGCGCCAGATCCCCAAGGTCCACGACCTCGCGCCGCTGCTGCGATTCAAGAAGCCGGTGCTGTCCCCCCGGGAACGCCGGCTCGCCGCGTGCCTGACCATCGAGGACCTCCGACGCGCGGCCGAGCGGCGGACGCCGAGAGCCGCGTTCGACTACACCGACGGAGCAGCCGACGCAGAGGTCTCGCTGGCTCGCGCGCGTCAGGCGTTCTCCGACGTGGAGTTCCACCCGGCGATCCTGCGCGACGTCTCCGAGATCGACACCTCGTGCGAGGTCCTGGGTGCCCGGTCGGCGCTGCCCTTCGGCGTCGCGCCCACCGGATTCACCCGGCTCATGCACACCGAGGGCGAGATCGCCGGGGTCACCGCCGCCGGCGCGGCCGGCATCCCCTATGCACTCTCGACGATGGGCACCACGTCGATCGAGGACGTCGCGGCCGCCGGACCGGACACCCGCAAGTGGTTCCAGCTCTACCTGTGGAAGGACCGCGAGCGCTCCATGGCGCTGGTCGACCGCGCGGCGGAGGCGGGCTACGACACGTTGCTGGTCACGGTCGACGTGCCGGTGGCCGGCGCGAGGCTCCGCGACACCCGCAACGGCATGACGATCCCCCCGACCCTGACCCCCAGGGTGGTCGCCAACGCCATCCCGCGACCGGCCTGGTGGTTCAACCTGCTCACCACCGAGCCGCTCGCGTTCGCGTCGTTGGACTCCTGGTCGGGAACCGTGGGAGAGCTGCTGGACACCATGTTCGACCCCACCGTCACCTACGAGGACCTCGCCTGGATCCGTGCGCAGTGGCCCGGGAAGCTGTCGGTCAAGGGCGTCCAGACGGTCGCGGACGCCGCGCGGCTCGCCGAGGCGGGGGTGGACGCGATCGTCCTGTCCAACCACGGCGGCCGCCAGCTGGACCGGGCGCCGGTGCCGTTCCACCTGCTGCCGGACGTGGTGAAGGAGGTCGGCTCAGACCTCGAGGTCCACCTCGACACCGGCATCATGTCGGGGCAGGACGTCGTCGCGGCGATCGCGACCGGCGCACGCTTCACCATGATCGGCCGGGCCTACCTCTACGGACTCATGGCCGGGGGGCGTCCGGGCGTCGATCGAGCGATCGACATCCTGCGCGGGCAGATCGAACGCACCATGCGACTGCTCGGTGCGCGCACGCTCGACGAGCTCGAACCGGGTCACGTCACCGTCCTGGCCACCTCGCAGCGGCGGTGAGTCCTGGGCTGCTGCGACCCAGGCCCGTGGGGCTCCACCGGCACCCGCTCGGACGGCGTCGGTCGCGCCCGGCCTCAGGCCGAGAGCCGCCCCAGCCGCGTCCAGGTCTCGATCACCGAGTCCGGGTTGAGCGACATGGTGTCGATGCCCTGCTCGAGCAGCCACTCGGCGAGGTCGGGGTGGTCGCTGGGGCCCTGGCCGCAGATCCCGATGTACTTGCCCCGGGCCTTGCAGGCTGCGATGGCCATCCTGAGCATCTCCTTCACCGCGGGGTCGCGTTCGTCGAAAGAGGCTGCGACCAGGCTGGAGTCGCGGTCGAGACCGAGGGTGAGCTGGGTCATGTCGTTCGACCCGATCGAGAACCCGTCGAAGTGGTCGAGGAACTGGTCGGCGATGACGGCGTTCGACGGCACCTCGCACATCATGATCACCTGCAGCCCGTTCTGTCCGCGGCGCAGGCCGTGCTCGGCGAGCAGGTCGATGACGCCGCTCGCCTCGGCGACGGTGCGGACGAACGGGATCATCACCTTGACGTTGGTGAGCCCCATCTCGTCGCGGACGTGGCGCAGCGCCTCGCACTCCATCGCGAAGCACTCGCGGAAGTCCGGTGACAGGTACCTCGACGCGCCGCGGTAGCCGATCATCGGGTTCTCCTCGTGCGGCTCGTACAGGTCGCCGCCGACGAGGTTGGAGTACTCGTTGGACTTGAAGTCCGACATCCGCACGATCACCGGCTTCGGCGCGAACGCCGCCGCGATGGTGGCGACCCCCTCGGCGACCCGCTGCACGAAGTACTCGCGGGGCGAGGAGTAGGCGGCGACGGCTGCCGAGACCTGTTCGCGCACACGGCCGGTGAGGTCGTCCAGATCGAGCAGCGCCTTGGGGTGGATGCCGATCTGGCGGTTGATGATGAACTCGAGCCGGGCGAGCCCCACGCCCTCGTTCGGCAGCCGCGAGAACGCGAACGCCTGGTCCGGGGTGCCGACGTTCATCATGATCCCCACCGGGATCGACGGCATCGCCTGCATGTCGGTCTCCTCGACCGTGAACTCGAGCAGTCCGTCGTAGACGTAGCCGGTGTCGCCCTCGGCGCACGAGACCGTGACCTCGCGGCCGTCGGTCAGCTCGCGGGTGGCCCGGCCGGTGCCGACCACGGCGGGGATGCCGAGCTCGCGGGCGATGATCGCCGCGTGGCAGGTGCGTCCGCCCCGGTTCGTGACGATCGCACCGGCACGTTTCATGATCGGCTCCCAGTCGGGGTCGGTCATGTCCGCGACCAGGACCTCCCCTGCCTGGAACTCGCGCATCTGCGCCGCCGACTCCAGGACCCGCACCGGTCCGGCGCCGATCTTCTGCCCGATGGCACGGCCCTCGACCACGAGCGGGCCCCGCTGGTCCATCCGGTACCGCGACACGACCGTGGCGGACTGGCGCGACCTCACCGTCTCGGGCCGCGCCTGCAGCACGTACAGCCGCCCGTCGATCCCGTCCTTGCCCCACTCGATGTCCATCGGACGGCCGTAGTGCTCCTCGATCACCAGCGCGTGCCGGGCGAGCTCCTCCACCTCGGCGTCGGCGAGGCTGAGCAGACCCCGCTGCGCGGGGTCGACGTCGACGAACTCGGTGGTGCGGCCGACCGCGGGATCGGAGGTGTAGACCATCTTGGTCGCCTTGCCCCCCAGACCGCGCTTGAGGATCGCCGGACGGCCGGCGCGCAGCCCCGGCTTGTAGACGTAGAACTCGTCCGGGTTCACCGCGCCCTGCACCACCGCCTCCCCCAGCCCGTAGGACGAGGTGATGAACACCGCGTCGTCGAACCCGGACTCGGTGTCCATCGTGAACATCACCCCGGACGCGCCGACGTCCGAGCGCACCATCCGCTGCACGCCCACCGACAGCGCCACCGTCTCGTGCTCGAAGCCGTGGTGGACGCGGTACGCGATCGCGCGGTCGTTGTAGAGCGAGGCGAACACCTCCCGCACCGCCTGCAGGACCGCCTCGATGCCGCGGACGTTGAGGAACGTCTCCTGCTGGCCGGCGAACGAGGCGTCCGGCAGGTCCTCGGCCGTCGCGCTCGACCGCACCGCGAAGGTGGCCGCGGTGTCACCGGCGACCAGCTCGTCGTACGCCGCCCTGATGTCGTCCTCGACGTCCTGCGGCAGGGGCTGGGTGACGATCGCCTCCCGCACCCGCCGGCCCACGTCGGCGAGCTGCATCACGTCCTCGGTGTCGAGGTCGGCCATCTGCCCCACGATGGTCTGGGCGAGCCCTTCCTGGGCGATGAACCGGCGGTAGGCCCCGGCCGTCGTCGCGAAGCCGTCCGGCACCCGCACCCCCGACGCCGCGAGGTTGCTGATCATCTCGCCCAGGGACGCGTTCTTGCCGCCCACCTGGTCGAGGTCGCCCATACCGAGGTGGGAGAACCAGAGGACGTTCGTCATCGCCGGTGCCTGCTTCCGTTCGCGGGTCGTGAGCTGAGGGACTGCAGGATCACCGTGGACATCTCCTCCACCGACCGGGTGGTCGAGTTGATCACCGGGATCGCGTTGGCGCGGTACATCGCGTCCGCCCGTCGCAGCTCGCGGGTGCACTGCTCCAGGGAGGAGTACCGCGACCCCGGCCGGCGCTGCTCGCGCACCTCGCTCAACCGGGCGGGCGTCGTGATGAGGCCGAAGCACTTGTCCCGCAGGGGGGCTACGGGACGCGGCAGGTCCGTCGTCTCCAGGTCGTCCTCGATCAGCGGGTAGTTGGCGACGAACACCCCGTGCTGCAGCGCCAGGTACATCGTCGTCGGCGTCTTGCCGCACCGCGACGGCGCCACCAGGATCACGTCGGCCCGCTCCAGCGCACGCAGGCTCTGCCCGTCGTCGTGCTCGATCGCGTACTCGATCGCCTGCATCCGGGAGTTGTACCGCTGGATGTCGCCCACCCCGTGCAGCCGGGCCGCCACCCGGGCGCCGGAGACGCCGAGGACGTCCTCGACCCGCCGCATGTGCATCTCGAAGAAGTCGATGATCGGGCACCGGGACGTCAGCAGCACCTGGCGCACCTCGTCGGTGGCGGCGGTCGTGAACGCGAGCGGGGTCACCGGGCCGTCGACCGCCGCGTCCAGCACCTCGACGACCCTGCGCGCCTCCTCGGCGGTGGTGATGAAGGGGATCAGCCGGCGCTCGAAGTGCAGGTCCGGGAACTGGATGAGCAGCGCGTTCCCCATCGTCTCCGCGCTGATCCCCGTGCTGTCGGAGAGGAAGAAGACGGGCGTCACGTCCGCGGCCACGGGCACCCTCTCGCCGCGTCGACACCCGTCGCACGGTCCCCGCGCTGCCGCGGCCGCCTGGCCTCTGCCACCGCCTACGCCGACGTGGACGGACCGGGAGAGAGGTCCTCGACGCGTCCCACCGAGCCGGTGCTGCCGTCCCCGCGGACCAGCGGTCCGCCGGCGCGGATCTCGTGTTCGCTCATCGTCGACCTTCCGGCGCGCGCACGCTCCTGCGGGGGTCCAGCCAGGCACGTGCCGAGCACGGTACCCCTCGCCCACGGTCTGAACCAGCAGGTGTGCCGGTCCTGGCGGGACCCCCCGGGGACGACGAAGCCCCTGACCCGCGTCGTCGCAGGTCAGGGGCTCGTGCGCCTGGGGTGAGTGACGGGACTTGAACCCGCGACATCCGCGACCACAACGCGGCGCTCTACCGGCTGAGCTACACCCACCATCGCCGCACGCACGCGCACGGCACCGGGAAGTGTAACGGCATCACGGCGGCAGTCCGAACCGGTTGGATCAGGACAGCGTGTGCCGTGCGCCGATGGTCTTGGCCGTGGCCGAGTCGGGCCCGGGCTCGGGGACGAAGACGGCCTCGCGGTAGTACCGCAGCTCGGCGATGCTCTCGCGGATGTCGGCCAGCGCCCGGTGGCCGCCCGCCTTCTTGGGCGAGTTGAAGTACGCGCGGGGGAACCAGCGGCGGGCAAGCTCCTTGATGCTGGAGACGTCGATGATCCGGTAGTGGAGGTGCTCGTCGAGCACGGGCAGGTCGCGCGCGATGAAGCCGCGGTCGGTACCCACGCTGTTGCCGGCGAGCGGGGCCTTGCGCGGGCTCGGCACGTACTCGCGGATGTAGGCCATCACCTGCTCCTGCGCGTCCTCGAGCGTGGTGCCGGCGGCGAGCTCCTCGATCAGGCCGGAGGTCGTGTGCATCGTCCGCACCACCTCGTTCATCTGGTCGATCGCCTCCTGCGGTGGGCGGATCACCAGGTCGACCCCCTCGCCGAGCACGTTGAGCTGGGAGTCGGTGACCAGGGCCGCGACCTCCACCAGGGCGTCGGCACCGAGGTCGAGACCGGTCATCTCGCAGTCGATCCAGACGATCCGGTCGGAGGAGCGGTCGGCGGCGTTGTCGGCAGGCACGCGCGTCAGGGTACGCGGGGGTGGTCGTCCGGGCCCTGCGTGTCGTCGGGCGGCCGCAGCGCGGACGGCCGGCCCGGCGACAGCACCATCGCCGCGGCCACCCCGCCGAGGCCGACGAGCACCGTGGCGCCTACCCCCAGCACGACCGACCACGGGACGCCGAACCACAGGAGCGCCGCGACGACGAGGACCAGGGTGAACGCACCCCACCCGAGCACCTCGGCCACGCCGGTTCCCCGCGCGACGGGTGCTGCTCCCGAGTGCCGACCCACCGTCTCCCCCTGCCGCTCAACGGATCCCACCGGAAGTCTAGGAGCCACGTCCCAGATTCGGGGGCGACTCGCGGCTACCCTCGCGTCATGTCCGTCGCCCCCGGCACCGAGCCGGCCGCGCCCGTCCACGTCCGCCACCCCGCCCGGCCAGGTGCCGGCCGGATCGTGCTGTGGGTGGTGATCGCCTTCGTCCTCGGCGTCTGCGCGCTCGTGACGCTCGTCGTCATCGGCCTCAGCACCGGACCGGCCGGTGCGCTGGTCGGGCTGCTGCTCGCGCTGCTGCCGGTGTACCCGGTGGCCGCGACGCTGCTGTGGCTCGACCGGCTGGAGAACGAGCCGCGGTCGCTGATCCTGTTCGCCGCGGCGTGGGGTGCGACGGCGGCCGTGGTGATCTCGCTGGTGCTGAGCATCGGGACGATGGTCGTCACCGGCGCCTCGGAGGAGACGAGCACGGTGCTCGTGGCGCCGGTGGTGGAGGAGATCGCGAAGGGGCTGGCCGTGGTCGGCGTCCTGCTGATCCGCCGCCGCGAGTTCGACGGGGTGGTCGACGGCATCGTCTACGCCGGGCTGGCCGGGCTGGGCTTCGCGTTCGCGGAGAACATCCTCTACCTCGGCAGCGCCTTCCTCGACGGCGGTCTACCGGCGGCGATCGGCACCTTCGTCGGGCGCGGGGTGATGGGCCCGTTCGCCCACCCGATGTTCACCGCCGCGTTCGGCATCGGCGTCGGGTTCGCCGTCCGCACCCGCAACCCGCTCGGACGGTTCGCGTTCCCGCTCGCCGGCCTGCTGGTCGCCATCGGCCTGCACGCGCTCTGGAACGCCCTCGCGCTCAGCACCTCGTTCCTGCTCGGCTACGCGGTGCTCCAGGTGCCGATCTTCGCGGCCTTCGTGGTGTTCGCCGTGGCAGCCAGGCGCCGCGAGGAGCGCCTCATCGGCACCCACCTGCAGGCGTACGTCACGAGCGGGTGGCTCACCCCGGGGGAGCTGACGATGCTGTCGTCGTCCGGCACCCGGCGGCAGGCGCGCGACTGGGCGGCCCGGACGGCCGGGCCAGCGGGCAAGAAGTCGATGCGCGACTTCCAGGCGCTCGGCAGCGAGCTGGCGTTCCTGCGCGAGCGGATGGAGCACCGCGCCGCGCCGGCCGACGCGCAGGCCACCGAGCTCGACCTGCTGCGGACCATGTGGCAGCTGCGCCAGGGCTACCTGCCCGCCGTCGCGAGCTGACGCGACGACCGAGCGGCCGGGGGCGCTCGTTGCGCCGGCGGCAGGGCGCGCCTAGCGTGGGTCGCCTCCCGCGTCCCGGCGGGCGGAGGTGCCGCGTGCACGAGCTGTCGATCGCCCAGAGCGTCGTCGAGGCCGTCACCGAGCGCGCCGACGGCCGGCAGGTGCGCCGGGTCAGCATGGTCGTCGGACGCCTGTCCGGCGTCGTGGCCCAGGCCCTGGTGTTCAGCTTCGAGCTGGTGTGCGAGGGCACTGTCGCCGAGGGTGCCGAGCTGGTCGTCGACGAGCCGGCGGGGCGCGCGCGGTGCCGGACCTGCGCCGACGAGTTCGACGTCGGGGACCTCGTCCTGCTGTGCCGGTGCGGGAGCACCGACGTCGAGCTCGTGCGGGGGCACGAGCTGCTGGTCTCGTCCATGGAGCTGGTGTGAGTGTGCGCGACCTGCGGCTGCGGTGATCCCGCTGGTGTGAGGCTCGACGGGGTCGGGCTCCAGCGCGCCGACGACGAGCACCACCACGAAGCCGGCCACGGCCACGGTCACCGTGGTGGGCACGGGCCCGCGCACGGCGGGGCTGACGGCGACCTGCACCGACAGGGTGGTGAGGTGCTGACCCTCGAGCAGCGGGTGCTGGCCAAGAACGACGCCCTCGCCGAGACCAACCGGCGGCGCCTCGCGGAACGCTCGGTGCTGGCCCTCAACCTGATGAGCTCCCCGGCTCGGGGAAGACCACGCTGCTCGAGCGCACGATCCGGCTGCTGCCCGGCGACCGCGCCGTGGCGGTCGTCGAGGGTGACCAGGAGACGGCACTGGACGCCGAGCGCATCCGCGCCACCGGCTGCGCCGTCGTCCAGGTGAACACCGGCGCCGGTTGCCACCTCGACGCCGAGATGCTCGCCCACGCTCTCGACGTGCTCGACCCCGAGCAGGGTTCGGTCCTCTTCGTGGAGAACGTGGGGAACCTGGTGTGTCCCGCCCTGTTCGACCTCGGCGAGAGCGCTCGGGTCGTGGTGGTCTCCGTGACGGAGGGTCAGGACAAGCCGCTGAAGTACCCCCACATGTTCGCCGCCGCCGACCTCGTCCTGATCAACAAGGTCGACCTGCTGCCCTACGTCCAGTTCGACGTCGACGTGTGCGCGGCGCACGCACGCGCGGTCAGACCCGGCGTAAAGGTGCTCGCCCTCTCGGCCACCTGCGGCACGGGCATGGACGCCTGGCTCGACTGGGTCCTTCGTCGCTGAGGAGGACGACGTACGCCTCTATCAGTTGACACCCGCCGACCGGGGCCGGTAGAGAGTGATCTGCGTCACGCAAGCGGACCGAGACACGGTTCCTCTGACGCAGGGAGGCGCGGACGCTTCCCGGAGAGTGGCCCAGATGCCGACCGAGGCTGCCACCAAAGCCGAGGAGACCCTGATCCACGTGCTGTGGATCAATGCCGGTCTCAGCTGCGACGGGGACTCGGTGGCGCTGACCGCCGCGACCCAGCCCAGCGTCGAGGAGATCGCCCTCGGGGCGCTCCCGGGGCTCCCTCAAGTGGCCGTGCACTGGCCGCTCATCGACTTCGAGTGCGGACCCAACGGCGGCGCGGACGACTTCCTCGAGTGGTTCTTCAAGGCCGACCGGGGCGAGCTGGAGCCCTTCGTGCTGGTCGTCGAGGGCTCGATCCCGAACGAGAACCTGCACGACGAGGGCTACTGGTGCGGCTTCGGCAACGACCCGGCGACGGGGCAGCCGATGACCACGAGCGAGTGGCTCGACCGGCTGACGCCCAAGGCGACCGCGGTCGTCGCGGTCGGCACCTGCGCCACCTACGGCGGCATCCACGCGATGGCCGGCAACCCGACCGGCGCGATGGGGGTGCCCGACTACCTGGGCTGGGACTGGAAGTCCAAGGCCGGCATCCCCATCGTCTGCGTGCCCGGGTGCCCGATCCAGCCGGACAACCTGTCCGAGACCCTCACCTACCTGCTCTACATGGCCACCGGCCAGGCGCCGATGATCCCGCTCGACGACGCGCTGCGGCCGACCTGGCTGTTCGGGGCGACCGTCCACGAGGGCTGCGACCGCGCCGGGTACTACGAGCAGGGCGACTTCGCCACGGAGTACGGCAGCCCCAAGTGCATCGTCAAGCTCGGCTGCTGGGGTCCTGTCGTCAAGTGCAACGTCCCCAAGCGGGGGTGGATCAACGGCGTGGGCGGCTGCCCGAACGTCGGCGGCATCTGCATCGGGTGCACGATGCCGGGCTTCCCGGACAAGTTCATGCCCTTCATGGACGAGCCGCCCGGCGGCAAGCTCTCGACGGCGGCAGTCGGGTTGTACGGCGCCACGATCCGCAACCTGCGCTCCATCACGTCCAAGACGGTCGACCAGGAGCCCAAGTGGCGCCACTCGGGCCGCCAGCTCACCACCGGTGCCACACGCACCTGGTGATCCCTGAGGTGCCGCCGTCGGCAGCCACGACGGGTCGGCACCACCGCCAGCTCGGAGAGGCAGCGCGATGACGACGACAGCACCCCGCACGGAATCCGGAACCTCCGAAGGGCGAGCAAACCTCGTCGACATGGCGTGGGATCCCATCACGCGCATCGTGGGCAGCCTGGGGATCTACACCAAGATCGACTTCGACGCGCGCGAGGTCGTCGAGTGCCACAGCACGTCGTCGATCTTCCGGGGGTACTCGATCTTCATGAAGGGCAAGGACCCTCGCGACGCGCACTTCATCACCAGCCGCATCTGCGGCATCTGCGGCGACAACCACGCCACCTGCTCGTGCTACGCGCAGAACATGGCCTACGGCGTCAAGCCGCCGCACATCGCCGAGTGGATCGTCAACCTCGGCGAGGCCGCCGAGTACATGTTCGACCACAACATCTTCCAGGAGAACCTCGTCGGGGTGGACTACTGCGAGAAGATGGTCGCGGAGACCAATCCCGCTGTGCTGGAACGGGCCAACAACACCGAGTCCCCGCACGCCGGCGAGCACGGCTACAAGACCATCGGCGACATCATGCGGTCCCTCAACCCGTTCACCGGCGAGTTCTACCGCGAGGCCCTCCAGGTCAGCCGGATGACGCGAGAGATGTTCTGCCTCATGGAAGGTCGCCACGTCCACCCGTCCACGCTGTACCCGGGCGGGGTCGGGACCGTGGCGACCATCCAGCTGATGACCGACTACATCACCCGGCTGATGCGCTATGTCGAGTTCATGAAGAAAGTCGTGCCCATGCACGACGACCTGTTCGACTTCTTCTACGAGGCGCTGCCCGGCTACGAGCAGGTCGGCCTGAGACGCACCCTGCTCGCCTGCTGGGGCTCGTTCCAGGACCCGGAGCACTGCAACTTCGAGTACAAGGACATGACCCACTGGGGTCGCAAGATGTTCGTCACCCCCGGCATCGTCGTCGACGGCAAGCTCGTCACCACTGACCTCGTCGAGATCAACCTGGGCATCCGCATCCTCCTCGGCTCCTCGTACTACGAGGACTGGGAGGACCAGGAGATGTTCGTGACCAAGGACCCCCTGGGCAACGACGTCGACCGGCGCCACCCGTGGAACCAGCACACGAACCCGCGCCCCCAGAAGCGCGACCTGGGCGACAAGTACAGCTGGGTGATGTCGCCCCGGTGGTTCGACGGCAAGGACTACCTCGCCCTCGACACCGGGGGTGGTCCGCTGGCGCGGCTGTGGGTCACGGCACTGGCGAACCTCGTGGACATCGGGTACGTGCAGGCCACCGGCTCCAGCGTGCGGATCAACCTGCCGAAGACGGCGCTGAAGGGACCGGTCGAGCTCGAGTGGAAGGTCCCTCAGTGGAGCAACACGATCGAGCGCAACCGCGCCCGCACCTACTTCCAGGCGTACGCCGCCGCCTGCGCGCTGCACTTCGCGGAGAAGGCGCTGGTGGAGATCCGTGCCGGGCACACCAAGACCTGGGAGAAGTTCGAGGTGCCGGACGAGGGCATCGGGTGCGGCTTCACCGAAGCCGTACGGGGTGTGCTGTCGCACCACATGGTGATCCGCGACGGCAAGATCGCGAACTACCATCCCTACCCCCCGACCCCGTGGAACGCCAACCCGCGCGACGTCTACGGGACCCCGGGTCCGTACGAGGACGCCGTCCAGGGGCAGCCGATCTTCGAGGAGAACGACCGCGAGCACTTCAAGGGCATCGACATCATGCGCACGGTCCGCAGCTTCGACCCCTGCCTGCCGTGCGGCGTCCACATGTACCTCGGGGACGGACAGAAGATCGAGCGCCTGCACTCGCCCACCCAGTCGGTCACCGGCGAGTGACCGCCCGACATGGGCCACACCGACGTCGCGTACCAGGACCCACGGCCCGCGCACGACCACGAGCCGGCGGTCGACCTCCGCGCGGCCGGTGAGCGGATCCAGGCGCTCCTGGACGCCAGCTCGTCCGGCGGCGCCGTCGCCCGGGAACGGGCGGAGGAGCTGGTGCGCCTCGTCACCGACCTGTACGGCACCGGGCTGGAGCGGGTGCTGGGCATCCTCGAGGAGACCGGCCGACTCGACGGCGGGCTGAGAGCGGCTCTGGCTCAGGACGACCTGGTCGCGAGCCTGCTGATCGTGCACGGGCTGCACCCGCTCGACGTCGAGGCGCGCGTGGAGGCGGCGCTGGAGAGCGTGCGGCCGTACCTGGGTTCGCACGGAGGCGACGTCGAGCTGGTCGAGGTGACGGCGGAGGGGGTCGTGCGGCTGCGCCTGCTCGGCAGCTGTGACGGGTGCCCGTCGTCGTCGGTGACGCTGGAGCTGGCCGTCGAGGAGGCGGTCGAGACGGCGGCGCCGGAGACCAGAGCGATCGAGGTGGAGACGCCGGCTGCCGCCGCCCGGGACGGGCGAGCAGTGATCCCCGTGGACGCGCTGCGGATGCGGCTCGAGCCGTCCGGACCCGGCGCCGCCGGCTGGAGCGCGGTACCGGAGCTCGCCGCGCTGGTGCCTGGTGAGGTGGCCGGATTCGTCGTCGACGACGCGCCCGTGCTGGCGTGCAGGGCGGGGGAGCAGCTGTACGCCTTCCGGGACCACTGCCCGCGGTGCGAGACCTCGCTGGCCGGCGCCACGCTGGCACGCCTGGTGGGTGGCAGGGCCGAGGACGCCGCGCTGCGCTGCCCGACCTGCCGCGGTCGGTTCGACGTGCGTCGCGCCGGGGCGAGCCTCGAGGATGACGGCCTGCACCTCGACCCGTTGCCCCTCCTCGTGCGCGACGGCGTCGCGTCGATCGCCCTCCCCGCAGCGGTGGCCTGATGGGCGCTCCGCTCGCTGCCCTGCGCCGGATCGCGACGACCCGGCCGGCGCCGGTGACCGGCGAGCGGTGCGAGATGTGCGCGGAGTCGATCCCGGGCGAGCACCAGCACGTGGTCGACGTCCAGAGCCGGGTCCTGATGTGCACCTGCCGGGGGTGCTACCTGCTGTTCGACCACGCCGACGCGACGCTGCGCTACCGCGCGGTGCCCGACCGCTACCTGGAGTTCCCCGGCTTCGACCTGGCACGGGAGCACTGGGACGCCCTGGAGATCCCTGTCGGGCTGGCCTTCTTCTTCCACAACTCGGTCCGTGGGACGACGACCGCGTTCTACCCCGGGCCGGCCGGCGCGACCGAGTCGGAGCTGCCCCTGGACGCCTGGAGCGACGTCCTCGCCGCCGACCCGCGCCTGGGGATCATCGCGCCGGACGTCGAGGCCCTGCTGCTCAGGGTCCCCGGACGCGACGACCTCGGCACGTCGCGCGACGGGTCGAGCGGTGCGATCAGCTGCCACCTCGTCCCTGTCGACGCCTGCTACGCACTGGTCGGCCGGTTGCGCGCGCTCTGGCGCGGCTTCGACGGAGGGACGCAGGCGCGCACGGCGATCGACGAGTTCTTCGCGGACATCGCGTCGCGCTCCCGTCCCGCCCCGGACGTCGAGGGGCGGGCGTCATGACGGCCCTGACGTTCAGGGTGACGGACGTGGTGGCAGAGCCGTACGCGGTCGCGCCGCAGCTGACCGCGCGGCTGCACGTCGAGGAGACCTCCGGTGCGGCGGTCCACGCGATCGCCCTGCGCTGCCAGGTGCGCATCGAGCCCCAGCGGCGTCGCTACAGCGACGACGAGGCTGCTGGCCTCGTCGACCTGTTCGGCGGCCGCGAGCGGTGGTTCGACACGCTGAAACCGTTCATGTGGATGCAGGCCGGGGTGATGGTGCAGGGCTTCACCGGGAGCACCGAGGTCGACCTGCCGCTGCCGTGCACCTACGACTTCGAGGTCGCCGGGTCCAAGTACCTGCACGCGCTGCGCGACGAGGGTGTGCCGATGGCGTTGTTGTTCTCGGGAACCGTGTTCACCCGCGGTACAGCCGGTTTCGGCGTCGAGCAGGTGCCCTGGGACTGCGAGGCGCGGCACCGGATGCCGGTGGGCGTGTGGCGCGACATGGTCGACCAGTACTTCCCGAACTCGGGGTGGCTGCGGCTCGATCGCGACACGATCGAGTCGCTGGCGCGGTACCGGTCGGCACGCGGCCTGACGGGATGGGACCAGACCGTCGACGCACTGCTCGCGGGCGCCACGGAGCCGGTGACATGAGCAGCATCGAGGCGGCGCGCCGCGTCGCGGACGCCGTGCGCGACGAGGGCTACCTGCTGTACCCGTACCGCTCGACGTCGAGCAAGAACCAGATCCGTTGGCAGTTCGGCGTGCTCGGCCCACCGGGCGCAGCTGGGGCGGGGACGGGGGAGGAGGCCACGATGGTCTCCGAGTGCCTCCTGCGGCCCCTTGCCGAGAGCCTCGCACCGGCAGAGCTCACCATCCACCTCCGGTTCCTGCAGCTCCAGCTGCGCGCCGTCGAAGCCGCCCGTGCTGACGGCTTCGTGCCGGTCGAGGAGCTCCGGGTGGCTGGGACGTCCGTGATCGGTTGGGACGAGGCGGTCGAGCGGGAGGTACTCCTGGGCCCGTTCACGCTCCAGGACCTCTGCGCCGGACAGGTACTCGTCGTGCCGGTCGAGGTGGCCGGCGGCTCCGACGTCGAGTCCCTGCACGAAGACGGCACCGTGGTCGGCCGGCTGGTGAGGACGCGGTGTGAGCTGCGGGCCGTGGTGACGGTCTCCGTCGAACGCCTGCAGGCCGAACGGCTCCTGCGCCTGCGTCTCGAGGTCGAGAACGTCGGTGCCACCGAGGTCGCGGCCGACCGGGTGATCCAGCGCTCCTTCATCGGGGCTCACCTGCTCGTCGAGGCAGCCCACGCCGGCTTCGTGTCGCTGGTCGACCCACCGGCGGACGCGGTGGCGGCGGCCGCCGGCTGTCGGCAGCACCGCTGCTGGCCGGTGCTCGCCGGCCCTGCGGGGTCCGACGACGTCGTCCTGGTGTCGCCGATCATCCTCGAGGACCACCCGCAGCTCGCGGAGCAGAGCGCCGGCCCGCTGTTCGACTCCACCGAGATCGACGAGATCCTCACCCTGCGGGTGATGACGATGACCGACGAGGAGAAGGCGCAGGCACGCGCCACCGACCCCAGGGCCGCCGAGATCATCGACCGCTGCAGCGAGGTGTCGCCGGAGGACCTCATGCTGCTGCACGGCGTCCTGCGCGACCCGCACGCGCTGGAACCCGACCCGGTGCCGTGGTGGGACCCGGGCGTCGACCAGAGCGTCCGACCGGAGGTCGACGCCGTGATGGTGGGCGCCGTCGCCGTCTGCGCCGGCAGCCGCGTCCGGCTGCGTCCCACCCGGCGTGCCGATGCGCAGGACCTCTTCTACGCGGGTCGGACCGCTCGCGTCACGGCCGTTCTCGGCGACGTGGACGGTGGGACGCACGTCGCCGTGGTCGTCGAGGACGACCCCGCTGCCGAGCTGCACGACTGGTACGGGCGCTACCTGTACTTCGCACCGGACGAGCTCGAACCGCTGCCCGCGGACGTGCCGGACCAACGAGAGGAGGGTCGACCATGAGGGTCGTGGGACTGCTGGCGACGGGACTCGTCGCCGTGGGAGTCGTCGTGAGCGCCGTCGTCGGCGTGCGCTCGATCAGCGACGTCAAGCGTTACCTGCGCATGCGCAACATGTGACCAGCCAGAGGCCCGAGCAGACCAGCGAGGAGGAGCGATGACACAGACGCCCGGCGAGCCGCTCGCCGAGGAGCCGCAGGAGGAGCGCGGGGCCCCCGGCTCGAGGGACGAGGGCTCGTCCGAGCCCGCGGGCGGGCCGGTCGACCGGCCTGCGGGGACCTCCGACGAGGACGACCACACGTCGGTGGACCCGCAGGACGAGGGCGACACCGGAGGGCCGACGCTGCCGCCCGGCTGATCCACCGACCCACGACCGATGGAGCAGGAGGACGAGACATGACCGAGGTGGACCCCGGGGACAGCGCCGTCCCGCCGTACGAGGGACGCAAGGAGAGCGCGGACGTCGACACCGCTGGTGCCGGCGCTGACGCCGACACGGTCAGGGACGGTGCCGACATCGGCGGGGCCGAGCGGCCCCGGCAGAGCGGTGAGACCCGCGCGCCCGAACCGCAGGAGACCGAGCGCGGGGCCACGGCGTCGCCGGCCGACGAGCAGCCGGCTGCCGAATCACCTCAGGACGAGCCCGACCCCGAGCAGGGCACCGGTCCTGCGCACCAGACGGGCCAGGAGCGGGCCGAGGACGTCCCCGACGACCCTGAGGTCGAGCCCGGTGCCTGAGGGCCGCCCGACCCTGGTCCTCGTCGCGGGGATCGGCAACCTGTTCCTCGGCGACGACGGGTTCGGGCCCGAGGTGGTCCGCCGGCTCGATCCCGAGGGCTTCGGGCCGGGGGTGCGCGTCGTCGACTACGGCATCCGCGGCATGCACCTCGCGTACGACCTGCTCGACGGGTGGGATGCCCTGGTGCTCGTCGACGCCGTCCCCGACCGGGGCTCACCGGGGGAGGTCGTCGTGCTCGAGCTCGGTGCGCAGGACGTGCCGGCTCCCCGCCTCGACGCGCACGCGATGGACCCCCGCACGGTCTTCGCGAGCCTGGACGCCCTGGGCGGGACCCTGCCCCCGACCGTGCTGGTCGGGTGCCAGGTGGCCGACGTCGCCGAGGGCATCGGGCTGTCCGGTCCGGTCGCCGCGGCGGTGGACCACGCGGTCGAGCAGGTGCTGCGGATCGTGTCCGCGACGGTGGCCGGGCACGACGCCGACCGCCCGACGGCCGGGGTGGGCTGAGCCGTGTGCCTCGGGATCCCCGGACAGGTCGTCTCCCGGGTGGAGGGATATGGCGACCAGCTCGTCGAGGTCGAGGTCGAAGGTGCGCTGCGCAGGGTGAACATCGGCATGCTCGACGAGCCCCTGCCGACGGCCGGCGACTGGGTCCTGATCCACATGGGCTTCGCCGTCGAACGGGTCGACGAGGCCGGTGCCCGGGCGGCGATGGAGGGCCTCGAGATGGTCGGACGGGCACGGACGGACGCGCCGTCCGCGCCCGAGCCGCCCCCGCTCCCGCCCGGGTGGGAGGAGAGCCGTGCCTGAGCCGAACCGTTCTCACGCACCCGTTCCCGGGCCCGTGCTGTTCGCGCGGTACGCCTTCCCGCCGAACTCGCACGGGTACTGCGGGCCCGGGGACCACGCCGCCTTCTTCGAGTACGGCGTCGCGGGCGCGGACGACCGCGGGCTGCGGGCGATGTCGCAGCAGTTCGCTGGGGCGTGGCCGTACCTCCAGCTGATCGCCGCCGCCACGGGCCTGGACGACCCCCTGGACCGCAGGGTGGTCGAGGCCTACTGGGTCGGGAGCCCGCGTCTGGACCTGGTGAGCACCAGGGCGGTGGGGAACTCGATGGAGGAGCGGTTCCGTCCGATGACGGGCTCGATGTTCGCCACCCTCACCGAGAGCGTCCTCGCGGGAGGCGTGCCGCACCACAGCTTCGCGGTGTTCTGCATCTACCCGTGGACCGGCCTGCTCAGCGAGGGACGCAAGGCCAAGGACGCGTTGACGGTCCTGGACCGCTGCCGGATCCGGTGGGGGAGGGTGCTGACCGTGCAGGGTGACCAGGTGGTCGTGGAGTCGTCGCCGCTGACGTGGGACGGCCACCTGCTCGGCCTGGGTGCGAAGCAGACCGAGACCGTCGTGCAGTCCGTCGGCGGGGTCGGGATGCTCGCCCCGCTGCAGGTGGGCGACTGGGTGTCGCTGCACTGGGAGTGGGTGTGCGACAGGCTGTCCGAGGCGCAGGTGCAGCAGCTGCACGCGTTCACGGTGCGACACCTGACGATCGTGAACGAGGGCAACCTCCATCACGGACCGGCGGCGCTCCTCGGCACGTAGTGCCCCGTGCCCACTCGGAGCCGGCCGGGGGGAGCGGCCAGGAGCGGTGCAGCCGCCAGGTCACGCGGTCACCGCGCCGGTGGTTCCCCTGGTCCGTCGTCCGCAGGAGCAGCCGGCCGCACCCGGTGTCGAGCAGGTGGTCCGAGTGCGGCCCGCGGAACCACACGTCCCTGACGGTGGCGGGGAGGTCTCCACCCAGCGCCGCCCACTCGGGCCGCACCAGCACCCGTGCGGCGGAGCCCGCGAGGGTCAGGGCCGACACGGGACCGGTCAGCCGAGCCGCGAGCTCGTCGACCGGCTGCTCGTAGACCTCGACCGGGGTGCCGACCTGCACGACACGGCCCCCGACGAGCAGGGCGACCCGGTCGGCCAGTCCGAGCGCCTCCTCCGCGTCGTGGGTCGCGTAGAGGGCGGCGGCGCCGCTGTCGCGCTGGCGGGCCGCCAGCTCCTCGAGGAACACCCCGCGCACGTGCGTGTCGAGGTGCGCGGTCGGTTCGTCGAACAGGTACAGGGAGGCGTGGCGCGCGAGCGCCCTGGCGAGCCCGACGCGCTGCTGCTCTCCCCCCGACAGCTCGGCCGGGTACCGGTCGGCCAGGTGGGCGACGTGCAGCCGGTCGAGGACGGTGAGCGCCTCCTGGCGCGCTCTCACCTTCGGGACCCCCCGCCTGCGCACCGGGTAGGCCACGGTGTCGACCGCGCGCAGGTGCGGCCACAGGGCGTAGTTCTGGAACACGACCGCGAGGTCGCGCCGCTCGGGCGGCTCCGACGACGTGGGCGACGCGACCCGGCGTCCCTGGAGCCACACCTCGCCTGCCGTCGGACGCAGGAAACCGGCGACTGCGTGCAGGAGCGTGGTCTTGCCCGAACCCGAGGGGCCGAGCAGGGCGACCACCTCGCCCGGAGCCACTCGGAGGCGGACGGACGTCAGGGCCTCGTGGCCGTCGTAGGTCACGCCGAGCCCACGCAGCTCCAGCGCGTCAGGCGGCACGGTGCACCTGCTGGGGGTGTGGCGTCGGGTGCCGGGCGCGGTCGAGGCGCCGCACCACCCACCACAGCAGGAGGGCCGGCACGCCGAGGACCAGGGTGAGGACGACGGACAGCGCCGAGGTGACGCCCACCTGGCCGAGCTCCTGGCTGTTGAGGACGACGACGGCGAGGGTCTCCCCGCCCGGTCCGTACAGCAGGCTCGACATCGTCACCTCGTGCAGCGCGGTGACGAAGCAGACCGACCAGGCCGCGAGCAGGGCCGGGACGAGCGGGCGCAGCGCCACCGATCGGATCGCGGTGAGCAGCCCTGCCCCGCTGGAGCGTGCAGCACGCATCTCGTCGGGTGGCTGGCGGTCGAGCGCACCGGAGATCGGCCGGTGCGCGAACGCCCAGAGCTTGGCCACGTAGGCGAGCAGGATGATCGCGAAACCGCCGGAGAGCCAGCGACCGTAGGTGATCAGCAGCCCCACGGCCAGGGTCGAGCCGGGCAGGACGAGGGTCAGGGTGACGACGGTGGCCACACGGTGGCCGGAGCGGCCGCGCTCGAGCGCTGCCACGCAGCCTCCGAGCACGACCAGGACGGTGGCCGCGAGCGCGGCGAGCGCGAGGCTGCGGCCGAGGGCCTGCCCGTTGCGCAGGCTGAGCACGGCCTCCACGTTCGCCAGGCTCCAGCTGGCCGGCGCGATCGGCAGGCCCGCTGCGCGGGAAGCGGCCGCGGACACCAGCGCCAGCAGGGGCACTCCGAGGGTGACCAGCAGGTAGACGGCGACGCCGACCGACGCCCACCGGCCCGCCGCGGCGTGGGGAGCGGTCGTCCCCGGGTCGATGCTCCCCCCTCTCGCGACGCGCAGGCGCTGCCCCAGCAGGCGGTCGGCCGGCGCGACGACGAGAGCGGCCAGCACGACCAGCAGCAGGGCCAGGGCCACAGCCTCGACGAACGCGAGCGGGTCGCTGCTGCGTGCCAGGTCGGCGTAGATGCGGGTGGTGACGGTCGAGAACCCGGCCGGGGAGCCCATGACCTGGGGGATGGCGAACGTCCCCAGCGTCACCACGAGGACCAGCAGCGCGGCCGTCGCCAGCGCGGGACCCAGCAAGGGCAGGGTGACGGTCCGCAGGACCGTGAGCGACCCGGCGCCCGACGCCCGGGCAGCGCGTTCGGTGGAGGGCTCGGCTCTGGCCGCGAGTCCGACCGCGACGACGAGGTAGACCAGCGGGACCGCGTTGACGGCGACGACGACCGCGACGCCACCGGGGCCCTGCACCCCTTGCCAGTGCAGGCCGAGGAGGTCGTCGACCAGGCCGGCGCGTCCGTAGGCGCGCAACCAGCTGTACCCCAGCACGAAGTCCGGGACGATGACCGGGAGGAGCACGGCCACCCGCCAGAACGAACGGCCCGGCAGGTCGGGGTGGCGCAGTGCCAGGGCCAGGAGGGTCCCGACCGGGACGGCGAGGACGGTGACCGCGACGGCCAGGCCGACGGTGCCCGCGACGGCGTCGCCGAGGCCAGGGGCGCTGAGCATGTCGGCCAGGCGTCCGGACCCCTCCGCCCACACCGTCCACGCCATCACGAGCAGCGGGGCCACGACCACCGCACCGGCCACCAGCGTCACCAGGGTCGTGGCGGACCTGCGCAGTCCCGTGACCGGGTCGGCCCCCACCACCCGCTCAGCCGCCGTAGATCTGCTGGTACTCCCTCAGCAGCCGGTCCTTGTCGGTGGCCAGTGCCGGCCAGTCGGGGAAGACGACCGGGGCGTCGTCCGGGACGGTGGGTCCCGCCACGCCGGCCAGCGCCGGGTACGAGCCGGCGTCGGCGATCACCTGCTGCCCGTCCTGGCTCGTGACGAAGGTGAGGAAGTCCTTGGCGGCCGGGGAGTCGGCGGCGTCCGTCGCGAGCGCGGCGGGCCCGTAGACGGCGACGGCTCCTGGCTCGGGCCAGGCGACCTCGAGGGGCGAGCCGGCCTCCTGGGCGGCGTAGGCCGAGTTGGCCGTCGTGATGCCGGCGTCGTAGACCCCTTCTGCGACACCGGTCGTCACCTCGTCCGGAGCGCTGACCTGCGTCGCTCCGTTCTGCTCCAACGAGGCGAAGAAGTCCATGCCGTACGCGGGGTCCTGGGCGAACCAGCCCAGAGCGCCCAGGGCGGAAGCGGCGAACGCCGGGTCGGGGAGGGCGACCGCATCGGCGTACGCCTCGTCGGTCAGGTCCGCCCAGCTGCGCGGCGGCGCGACCCCTTCGCCGCTCACGGCCACCATGTAGAGGACGGCCACCGCCACGTAGTCGTCGGTGCGCAGGTCGTCGGCGACCTCGGACTCCGGGGTCCAGCCCCCGACCAACCCCTGGTCGACGTAGTCCTGCATCGTCAGCGGGTCGCACGCCCAGACCACGTCCGCCTTCAGCCCGCCGGAGCGCACGTCGCCGGCCACGCGGGCGTTCAGGTCCCCGGTGGGCGCCCGGAACAGGTCGACGGTGTACCCGTCGTGGTCCTGCTCGAACCGCTCGATCACCGGCTGGATCGTGGTGTCGCTGACGCAGGTGTAGAGCGTGATGGTCTCCGGGGCCGCAGCATCGCCGCTGCCTTCAGCGGTGCTGCTGCCCGCGTCGGCGTCGCCGCACGCGCCGAGCAGCACGAGCGCGACGACGGACGTGGCGACAACGCGCGGAGGCGTCATCGCCTCAACCTACGCGGACGCCCACGCCGACGGAAGGCGGTGAGCGGACGGTTGTGCCCGGCCCGCACGGTCAGGACAGCACATGACCGGTGAGGGCCTCGACCGCGCGGTCGACGTCGTCGGCCGAGGTGGTGACGTGGAACCCCAGCCGCATGCGGCCGTCGCGCACCGAGCCGCGGACTCCGGCGCGGTCCATCCGAGCGGTTGCCTCGTCGTCGACGCCGAGAGACACGATGGCCGAGCCGGTGGGCTCCAGGCCGACGCCGGCACGGAAGGCGTCGGCGAGCCCGACGGCGTGGGCGTGGAGGGCGTCGCGGCCGACGTCGACGAGCAGCTCGAGGGCCGGCGCCGCGCCGACCCAGGAGTGCCAGGCGGGGGACAGGTCGAAGCGACGGACGTCGCGCGCCAGCCGCAGCGGGGTGCCGTAGATGCTGCTCCACCGGTTCTCGCCGGCGTACCAGTTGGCGCCGTGCGGGACGAGCTCGTCCTCGAGCCCGGGGGCGACGGTGAGGTACGCGGTGCCGCGCGGGCCGAGGAGCCACTTGTAGCCGGAGGCCACCGTCCAGGCGAAGCGCCCGGCCGCGACCGGCAGCCAGCCGACGGCCTGGGTGGCGTCGACGAGCGCGCGGGCGCCGGTCGCGTCGCAGGCGTCGGCGAGCGCGTCGAGGTCGGTGACCCGGCCGTCGCGCGACTGGACGGCCGAGACGGCGACGACGTCGGTGCCGGGGCGCACCGCGTCGACCAGGCGCTCCAGAGGCACCTCGCGGACGGCGACGCCGCGACCCGCCTGGGCCAGGAACGGGAAGGTGAGGCTGGTGAACTCGCCCTCGGCGACCAGCACCGACGAGCCCGGCGGCAGGTTGGCGGCCACCAGCCCGACCAGGGCCGACGCCTGGCTCCCGATCGCGACCCGGCCGGGGTCGACGCCGACCAGCGTCGCGTACGCGGTGCGGGCGCGCTGCACGTCGAGGTCGAACTCCGCGGCGCGGGCGGTGCCGACCGACCAGGCGTCGAGGGCTGCTCGCAGCGCTGCCAGCGAGGCCCGCGGCGGCAGCCCCATCGTCGGGGTGTCGAGGTAGACGACCTGCGGGTCGAACTCGGTCCTGGCCTGCTCGATCGGCAGCGGGGTGCGGGTCACCCGCCCATCCTGCCGATGCGCCGTGGCTCCCGGCTCACAACCCCTTGAGGAGGGTGTCGAACGGGGTCGGGTCCTCGAACGGGTCGGCGGCCGCGACGTGCGGTCGCGTCGCGACCAGGGCGGCGAGCTCCCGCCCGGCGCGGGCCGTGCGGGCGGCCAGCGCGCCACCGGTGCCGTCGGTCGAGCCCCAGTCGTCGGACGCGGCGAACACCGCGGTGGGGACGGGCACCGCCCGCAGGTACGCGAACAGCGGCCGCATCGCGTGCTCGAGCACCAGCGAGTGCCGGCCGGTGCCCGCGGTCGCGCCGAGCAGGACGGGCTTGCCGTCCATGGCGTCGCGGTCCAGCACGTCGACGAAGGTCTTGAACAGGCCGCTGTAGGAGGCGGAGAAGACCGGCGTGACGGCGATCAGACCGTCCGCGCCGATGACCGTCTCCTGCGCGCGCCGCAGCGCGTCGGACGGGAACCCGGTGAGCAGGTGGTCGGCCAGGTCGTGGGCGAGCTCGCGCAGCTCGACCACCTCGACGGTGGCGTCGACACCCTGCTCGCGCAGGGCGTCGACGGTGGCCGTGGTGAGGCGGTCGGCCAGCAGCCGCGTCGACGACGGGGTCGACAGGCCGGCGCTGACGACGGCCAGGGTGCGCGTGGTCATCGGGACACGACCTCCTCGCGGGTCCCGGACGTGGCGGTGGCGCGGGCGGCGACGCGGGAGGCGTGGGTGGGCGCCTCCGGGACGTGCGCGGGCTTGAGCGCCGCGAACTCCTTGCGCAGCACCGGGACGACCTGCTCGCCGAGGATGTCGAGCTGCTCCAGGACGGTCTTGAGCGGCAATCCGGCGTGGTCGATGAGGAACAGCTGGCGCTGGTAGTCGCCGACGTACTCGCGGAACCCGAGGGTGCGCTCGATCACCTGCTGCGGGCTGCCGACGGTGAGCGGCGTCTGGGTGCTGAAGTCCTCCAGCGACGGCCCGTGCCCGTAGACCGGCGCGTCGTCGAAGTACGGGCGGAACTCGCGCACGGCGTCCTGGCTGTTGGCGCGCATGAACACCTGCCCGCCCAGACCCACGATCGCCTGGTCGGCGCTGCCGTGGCCGTAGTGCTCGAACCGGCGGCGGTACAGCTCGACCATCCGCCTCGTGTGCTCCGGCGGCCAGAAGATGTGGTTGTGGAAGAAGCCGTCGCCGTAGAACGCGGCCTGCTCGGCGATCTCGGGGCTGCGGATCGAGCCGTGCCACACGAAGGGCGCGACGCCGTCCAGCGGGCGGGGGGTCGAGGTGAAGCCCTGCAGCGGGGTGCGGAACCGGCCCTGCCAGTCCACGACCTCCTCGTCCCAGAGCCGGCGCAGCAGCGCGTAGTTCTCGACCGCCAGGTTGATGCCCTCGCGGATGTCCTTGCCGAACCACGGGTAGACCGGGCCGGTGTTGCCGCGGCCCATCATCAGGTCGACCCGGCCGTCGGCCAGGTGCTGCAGCATCGCGAAGTCCTCGGCGATCTTCACCGGGTCGTTGGTGGTGATCAGCGTGGTGGCCGTCGACAGCTGCAGGCGTCGGTCTGCGCGGCGACGTACGCCAGCGTGGTGGTGGGGGAGGACGAGAAGAACGGCGGGTTGTGGTGCTCGCCCAGGGCGAAGACGTCGAGCCCGACCTCCTCGGCCTTCTTCGCGATCTCGACGACGGCCTTGATCCGCTCCGCCTCGCTGGGCGTGCGGCCGGTCGTGGGATCGGTCGTGATGTCGCTGACGGTGAAGACACCGAACTGCATCGCACTCATCTCCGCTCGTTGAAC
>CAWGTL010000006.1:0-122340 GCA_963825505.1 uncultured Actinomycetota bacterium
CGTACACGGTGCTGTTGCCCGACCGGGACGAGGTGATCGGCTGTGTCTACTTCAAGCCCACGAGTCCGGCACGCCCCGGCGCGGTCGTCGTGCGGTCGTGGGTCACCGCCGAGCATTCCGATCTCGACAAACCCCTCGACGAGGCCGTGACCAGGTGGCTCGCTGAGGACTGGCCGTTGTCAGTGGTGGAGTACGCGCCACGTCGATCGGGCATCCGCATTCGATGACGGTGGGGAGCTCGGCGATGACGGTGTCAACCCGCGCTACGGGGCGCCGTACGACGTTGCCCCGAGGGCGAGTCGATCGAGTGCCGGGAGCGATCGGTCGTCGTCACTGTTGTTGACGCTGTTGCGTCGGACTTGTTGCCTTCACCCTCGGACGCAACAGACGGAAGATGCGTACTCGGTTCCTCCAGAGGTGGACGAACATGACGAGGATGCTGGCGATGCCGGTGACCATGTGGGTCCCGGCCAACCCTGCGGCAGCGGACCAGCCGAGCCAGAGGGGGAACCCGGTGATGATGCAGGTGCCTACCAGCGCCCCGAAGGTTGCGTTGAGGACACCGAGCCCGAATTCTCGATGCTGTCGCCTCCGAATCCAGACCCCTCTGATCCAGGCCGCGTTCCCTGTCAGGTGGACAGCGATGATCGGGATCAGCGCGATACCCACCCAGGAGTGGAGGGTGTAGTCCGGCCCTTCCCGGGTCAAGAACTCGGCGATGAATGCCACCAGCAGTATCGCCGGGAGCACGACCCTCGCGGCGCGCGTGCGAGCCCATCTCGGCAGCGCGCCACCGCGATTCCGTGTCGTGGTCATCGGGTCGTCCGCGCCGATCACGAGGGGAGTGCGGCGAAGTAGTCGTCCCATGGTTGATGGGGTCGGCCGGTGGCCGCCTCGAAGTCGCTCGGCTGGTCGTGGGCTCCGTTGCGGATGCCTTCGTAGATCCCGGCGATCACCGATCCCATGAAGTCGCCGAGGGCCGCGACGCGATCGGCTCGGTACTCCTCGACCGTCATCGGGCGGTAGACCAGCTGCGTCTCGAACGCCCCGTTGAGAAGCTCGACCAGCTGCGCCTGCGTCAGGGGCTCACCGTGGAGCCTGTAGGTGCGACCGTTGTGGGCCGGCTGGCTCAGCATCCGTGCGTAGGCGTCGGCCAGCTCCGGGCGAGTCGTGTAGCCACACTTCGCGTCGCCGGCGCAGTTCGCGACCTCGCCCGCAGCGACGTACGCAACGAGGCTCTCGATGTCCGGCTCGATGTAGATGCCGTTGCGTCCGATCACCCAGTCCATCCCGCTGCTACGAACGTCGGCTTCGCTCTGGCGATTGCTCTGCACGACCGGGGAGAACGCCGTGCCCTCCTCTGCACCCTGCACGCTGGTGTACACGACCTTGCCCACGCCGGCCGCCCGGGCGGCGTCCAGCACGTTGCGGTGCTGCTGGACACGCTCCTCGGGCTGCTCGTTGCCCGACACCAACAGCAGCGTCGCCACCCCCTTCAGCGACGTCGACAACTGATCGATGTCGGAGTAGTCACCCGGACGGACGTCGATGTCCAACCCTTCGGCACGCTCGGGGGTACGTGCGAGACCCACGACGGTCTGAGCGGGGTCGAGGCGTGTGAGGGCTCCTACGACGGCACGCCCGAGCTGGCCGGAAACGGCGGTGACGGCAATGGTCATGGCTCCCAGTCTGGGCGATCTCGCGTTCGTCGCCGTGGTGCTAGCGTGACGAAACATGGTCGGATCTCGTCATCTCGTGGATCGGGCCCCGATCGAGATCGAGTTCGATCCACCACGCCACCGTCGGGGCATACCTGTCGAGGTCGTCAACCGGTCCGGGCTCCTGGCCCGGATCACCGCCCGGCAACTGGAGAGCCGCCAACGAGCCGACTTCCACCAGCTGGTGCTGTGCACCGCCGGTCATGGCACCCACGACGTCGACTTCGAATCCGTGGAGCTGTCGGTGGGCACACTGCTGCACATCCACCCGGGTCAGGTCCAGCGATTCGTCCCGGAACCGACTTCGAGGCACACGTGGTGGTGTGGCCGTCCCAGTCCCACCACGCCGACCCCGAGTCTCCTGCGTGGTACCCGGGTTGTGAAGCCCCCACACGCTGGCAGCTCGAGGGCGAGCTGTTGGCCAAGACTCTCGGGTGGGTCGACGAGCTCCGGCAGGAGCAGGACAGATTCGACGGGTCGTCTCGCCACATCGAGCTCATGCGGGCTCTCCTGGCCGCGCTGCTGTTGCGTGTCGCCATCGAGCTGCCCGACGCTCCCGCAGCGTCAGCCGGCTTTCCCCGCCCTATCTGGCGTTTCGAGAGCTCATCGAGGAGCAGCTGTACCAGCGGCCCAAGGTCGTCGATCTCGCCCGGGAGATCGGATACAGCACCCGCACCCTCGACCGGGCGTGCCAACAGGTCTCCGGCCAGACCGCCAAGCAGGTCCTCGACGAACGGATCGCCCTGGAAGTCCGCCGCCTCTTGACTCACACCAACCAACCCATCTCCCGCATCGCCGCCGACCTCGGGTTCCACGACCCGTCGAACTTCTCCAAGTTCGTCAAACGCCACCTCGGCGACCTCCCCGGTCGCATCCGCGACGACCTGAGCCCGGCACACCGTGTCGCATCTCGACCCTGACCTGTCCAACCGACACCTTGAAGTGGGAGCACCGCCCGAAAGGCTCGTGGACAGCGCGCTCAACCGAGCGAATCCCACCTGAAGGAGAACCCCTCGTGCCTCGTCCTCGTTTCGTGGCGGCGTCGATCGCCGTCGCTCTGACCGCCACCTTCGTCCCGACCCTCGCCGGGGCGACCGGCTACAGCAGCGAGAGCCGTGGGCGAACCTCCGGCGTCGACTTCGGCGCCTGCACCGAGCTCTCCACCGGCACGACCGTCCCGCTTGCGAAGCTCCAGGCTCGGGTGCCCGACGCAGTACCCGTCTTGAGCCTGACCGACCAGGGCTTCGTGTTCCCAGGCTCGGACGAGCTCGGCATCCTCATCATCCGCACGCTCGACTGCGACTCGATCACCGTCACCCGTGAGGGACGCAGCCGGACCCAGCCCGACCGCCACATCGCTCACGTCGGCACGCCCGTCGACGCCTCGGTGCTTCCGGCCACTCCGTTCAGCAACGACGGAGGCAACGGAGCCGACTTCAACAACTACATCTTCGCCTACTACTCCGACTCATCGATCTACCGCAACGCCATGCGGCGGGCCGGTGTGCAGAACGTGGCCCCGGCGCGGATCAACATGCACGACGAGACAGTCGACGAATGCGTGCTCGACCGGACGGTGACCGTGCGGCCCCACACCGGACGCAGCAACTACGGGTTCACCGCCACCGGCGTCATTCCCGACGCATCGTGCGAGCCGCCGGTCGTACCGTTCATCGCCAACTGGTGGAGCGTCCACCACGGTGAGGCCTCCGTGCTGTCCAACAACATCGCCGGCCAGTCAGCCATCTTCATCAACCCCGCGGAGACCGTGATCTCGATCGACGCCGGCCGCCGCTCCCAGCTCGCTGACCTGTTCGGGGCCGACACCGCATCCGCCGATGCCTTCGGAGTCATCGGCGCGATTCCCGCGACCGACGGACGCGACATGGTCATCACCCGAGCCGGCGCACTCCTCGACGCGAACGCCGAATGAGTGACCAACATCACCTAGCTCGAGAGGCTCCGGACGGCAGCCTGTGCGCTCGTGGGGTAGGGCGTTGAGCGCGGTCACGACGAACCGACGAGCCTTCAAAGGCCTGGGTGATCGCGGCCGTGGTGCGGCGTGCGCCAGTCTTGAGGTACTCCATGGCACGGAGTGAGGCCGCGCGAGCGTCGAGGCTCGAACCGGCGACACAGTCCTCGAGGACTCGGCAGAAGTAGTCGTGTTGGTGGGCGTCGACAAAGCTGTAGTGGACACAGACGTCAGTAGCCACCAACCAGGATGAGGGTGTCTGCCTGAATACCGAGATCGCCGCGAACCTCGGCGCGCGGCCCGACGGCTACGTCATCCGGAAGCGTCGCTACTCGTGCTTCTTCGGACCGAGCTCCGCACGATCGGCGAGGCCGGCGGTGGCCCTCTCGGCATGCTCGTCGCCACCATCGATCGAACCGCCGCACCTGAGAACACCTGACACCCGATCACACGTACGAGTGGAGAAGCATGACAGCCACGATCCTGATCGCCGCGCTATTGATGGCCCCCGGGAGACCCGCCTGGTGACGTTCCCGGGACAGGGGCCAATCCGGCGCAGCCCACAGTGGGCGGAGCGACACGGGTCGGAGTCGATCCAGCCGGGCCGCCGCTGCGACCATCTGGCAACCCTGACCCATCATTGCCTGGGTGCCCGGCGGCGGTGGCCAGCGCAGAGGCGATTCCGTCGCGCGACCGTCCCTCGCGCTGAGCGGCTTCTGATGCCGAGGTGGCTCCGATCAACTCAGGGGACGAGTACGTTCCATGATCCGCCGGCCGCCGGAGGCCGGATCCGTACTCGCGAACCGGTCGAGCCCGGGCAGACGACGACCAGTATCGGCGCCTGACGCCGCGTGGCTGACGGGAATGACGAAGGGCCCGGCACCGTGGTGCCGGGCCCCTCTGCTGGTCGGGGTGACAGGATTTGAACCTGCGGCCTCTTCGTCCCGAACGAAGCGCGCTACCAAGCTGCGCCACACCCCGGTGCAGCACCGCAAGGGTAGCCGAGGGCCGGGCCGGTCACGAAACCGGATCCGGCCCCGACGCCGCACACCGACCTCGGCCGCGCCGCTCAGCGGTCTGGCGCGACGAGCGTCAGCAGCGTCGCCTCCGGCGGGCACGCGAACCGGATCCGCGCGTACGGGGACGTGCCGACGCCTGCGCTGACGTGCAGCCAGCTGGCGCGCTCGCCGACCTGCCACCGGTGCAGGCCCTTGGCGTAGCGGCGCGGCAGGTCGCAGTTGGTCACCAGGGCACCGACGAACGGGACGCAGACCTGGCCGCCGTGGGTGTGCCCGGCCAGCACGACGTCGCACCCCTCGGTGGTCATGGCGTCGAGCACCCGGCGGTACGGCGCGTGCGTCACACCGACCCGCAGCCCACCGTCGCCCGTGCTGCCGTCGCCCGTTCCCTGGTCCCCGTCCGGCGCGGCCGCGGGGTAGCGGTCCCGGCGCAGGTGCGGGTCGTCGACGCCCACCAGCCGCAGCCGGTGGCCGCGCACCTCGAGCTCGTCGCGGCGGTTGGTGAGGTCGACCCAGCCGGCGCCGGTGAGCCCGCGCACGAGGTCGGCGGTCGGCAGCCGGGGGGCTCGCATCCTCACCTCGGACGGCCGGGCGAAGTAGCCGAGCGGGTTCTTCGGTACGGCCCCGTAGTAGTCGTTGCTCCCCAGGACGAAGGCCCCCGGACGATCGAGCAGCGGACCGAGGGCGTCCAGGGCGGTGGGCACGGCGTCACGAGCGGCGAGGTTGTCCCCGGTGTCGACCACCAGGTCCGGCTCGAGCGCGGCGAGGCCGCGGACCCACTCCACCCGGGCGCGGTCGGACGGAGTGAGGTGGAGGTCGGTGAGGTGCAGCAAGCGCAGCGGACGCGCGCCGCGCGGCAGCACCGGCACCTCGACCCGGCGGAGCCGGAACGCGCTCGCCTCGTACCCGGCCCAGGCGAGGGCGCCCACGCCCGTCGCCAGACCGGCGCCGGCCAGGACGCCGAGCGCGCGGACGGTGGAGCGGGCGTCAACGGGCACGACACCATCCTCCCCCGGCTGCGACGATGAGCGCATGTCCGACCAGACCCCGCTCAAGGACCGCTTCAAGACCGACCTCGTCCAGGCCATGCGCGACAAGGACGAGCTGCGCCGCACGACCATCCGCGCGCTGATGGCCGCCGTGCGGTCGGCGGAGGTCGCCGGCAGCCAGGCCCGCGAGCTGTCCGAGGACGAGCAGCAGGCCGTGGTGCGCACCGAGGCCAAGAAGCGGCGCGAGTCGGCCGAGGTCTACGCCGCGGCCGGCCGCGAGGAGCAGGCCCAGCGCGAGCGCGACGAGGAGCAGGTCGTGCTGGCCTACCTGCCCGCGCAGCTGGACGCCGCCGCCCTGTCCGCCGTGGTGGAGCAGGAGGTGGCGGCCGCCGCCGAGCAGGGCCGCACCGGCATGGCGGCCATGGGTGGCGTCGTCAAGGCCGTCCGCGAGCGGGTGGGCCAGCAGGCCTCGGGCGGCGAGGTCGCCGCCGCCGTCAAGGCCCGACTGCTGGGCTGACCGAGGCGGTCAGTCGTTGCCGCCCGGTGGCGGCTGGATACCGCCACCGCCGCCACCACCGCCGCCGCCGCCACCGCCGCCACCGCCACCACCGCCACCGGCACCACCGCCACCACCGGTGTCGGGCGGAGTGGTCGAGGGCGGCGGGGTCGACGGTCGTGGCTTCTGGCCGATGATGCTGTTCGGCGGCTTGGTGAACGACACCTCGGGCATGCCCTTGACGGCTCCCGTCATGTAGGCGTCCCAGGTGGGCAGGGCCAGGGTCGCGCCGTAGACCCGACCCCTGCGGTCGCCGTTGATGGTCAGGTTGTTCAGCGAGGACGGCTCGTCGTTCGGCGTGCCCACCCAGACCGCGGTCGACAGCCCCTCTGGCGTGAAGCCGGTGAACCACGTCTCGGTGCTGTCGTTCGTGGTGCCCGTCTTCCCGGCGGCAGGACGGCCGATGTCGGTGCCCCGGGCCGTCCCCCGGATCAGCGTCTGGGTGAGCCCGTACGCGACACCGTTGGCGACGTCGGCCTCGATCGCCTGCTTGCACTCCGGCTCGGGCTTGGGCAGCACCTTGCCGGAGGCGTCGGTGACCGATCCGATCGCGATCGGCTTGCACCAGATCCCGTTGTTGGCGAAGGCGGCATAGGCCGCTGCCATCGTCAGGGGAGCCACCTCGTTGGCTCCGAGGACGCTGGACGGGAAGGCGTTGAGCTCCTGTCCGTCGGCGCGGTGGACGCCGAGCGCCGCAGCCGTGTCACGGATCTTGCACAGGTCGATCTGGCTGGCCATGTCCATGTACGCGGTGTTGACCGACCCGTAGGTGGCTTGCAGCACCGAGATGTTGCCGCGGTTGCTGCCCTCGCTGTTCTTCGGCTCGTAGCCCTTCGAGTCGATGTACCCGCACTCCCCGGGGAAGTCGCCGTTGCGGTACTTCCGCGTGTTCGCGGACACCGTCTCGTTCAGCGTGTGACCCGAGGCCAGCCACGTGGCGAGGGTGAAGGGCTTGTACGTCGACCCGGGCTGGAAGCCGTACTCGCCGCCGCCCATCGCCCTGTCGACGTTGTAGTTGATGGCTGTCCCGCCGGGCACGGGTTCCTCGGTCTGCTGCGGCGAGTAGACCGAGTTCTGCGCCATCGCCAGGATGCGGCCGGTACCTGCCTCGACCGATGACAGGGCCACGCCCACGCCGGAGGGGTCCGTCGGCGGCACCCGGTCGTTGACGGCGTCCTGGGCCAGCTGCTGCTTGGTGCGGTCCAGGGTGGTGGTGATCGTGAGGCCCCCGCGGTAGAGCAGGCGCTGGCGGGCGGCGACGTCGGCGCCGAACGCGGCGTCGTTGAGGACGGTCTTGACCACGTAGTCGCAGAAGTACGCGGCGGTGGCGGCGGCCTCGCAGCCGTTCTTCACCTCGCGCACCGCGAGCTGGGCCTCCAGCCGCACGGCCGCGGCGGCGTCGTGCTCCTCCTGCGTGATCATCTTCAGGTCGAGCATCCGCTGGAGCACCGTGTTGCGGCGGTCGTACGCCCGCTTCGGGTAGTCGACCGGGTCGTAGTAGTACGGCGAGCGGATGATCCCGGCGAGCAGCGCGGAATCATGCAGCGCGAGGTCCTTGGCGCTCTTGGACAGGAAGTGCTGCGCCGCGGTCTCCACCCCGTACTGGCCGTCGCCGAACAGCGCGATGTTGAGGTAGTTCTCCAGGATCTGGTCCTTGGTGTACTCCTTCTCCGCGGCCAGGGCGAGCTTGATCTCCCGCACCTTGCGACCCTTGTCCGGGTTCATCAGCGCGGCCTGCTGCTCCTTGTCGCCGGCGGCGATCGCCTGGTCGAGCAGCACGTTCTTGATCCACTGCTGGGTGAGGGTCGAGGCGCCCTGGGTGTCGCCGCCGGAGGCGTTGTTCGCGATCGCGCGCAGGATGCCCTGCGGATCGGCGCCGTTGTGCTCGTAGAAGCGCGAGTCCTCGATCGCGACGGTCGCCTGCCGCATCGACGGCGCCACGTTCGACAGCGGCACGAGCACGCGGTTCTCGTAGTAGAAGGTGGCCATCGGCGTGCCGTCCGCCCACAGGATCCGCGACTGCTGCGACAGCGTGCCGACCTGGAGCTCCTCGGGCAGGGAGTCGAAGAACTCCACCCCGCCCCGGGCCAGCTGCCCGGACGCGCCGACGGCGGGCATGAACAACCCGGCCACCATCACCCCCGCGAGCATCGCCGTGGAGACGAAGCCGGCGAGGAGACCGAGCACGGATCCGAGCCCCGGAGGGCCACCTGCAGCACGAGCCATGGGCCCAGGGTACGTCGCGAACCTGAGAACCCGGGCCTCCGACCGCGCCGGGGCGGCTGAGCCGGGTGGGTCGGTGGGGACGGACGGTCTAGTCATTTCGGACTAGGACCAACCACCCCGCTGGGGGATGGGTGCGGGAGGCATGTCCCCGTACCTTTCAAGGACAGGTCCTACCCCGGCGGCGACGCCGGGGAGGTGCGCCTGTGCCACAACGGGGACGAGCCACAGGGGGCACGTGATGCAGGACTGGAACGACAGGGGCGCGTGCCGCACGGGCGATCCGGACGAGCTGTTCGTGCAGGGGGCCGCTCAGCACGAGGCCAAGGTCGTCTGCCAGGGCTGCGTGGTGCGCACCGAGTGCCTCGCCGACGCCCTGGACAACCGGATCGAGTACGGCGTCTGGGGCGGGATGACCGAGCGCGAGCGCCGGGCCCTGCTCAAGCGCCGTCCGAACGTGCGGTCCTGGGCCCGCCTGCTCGACGAGGCCCGCGCCGACCACGCCGCGACGAACCCGCCCCTGCGGGTCATCCGCAGCGCCTGACCACCTCCGGCACCTCGACCGGGATCAGCCCCCGGACGAGGTGCTGAGCCCCGCCCCGACCTCGCGCAGGCCGTCCAGGTCGTGCACGTCCTCGGCCATCGCCGCCACCCGCGTCGTCGGCACGTCCGGGTGCGCCCCGTGGAACCGCCGTACCACCGCGATCTCGCGCTCGCGCCGCAGCATCCGCTCGGCGTGCAGCCGCAGCAGCCCCGCCACCACCGCCTCCTCGTGGCCGGCGTCGGCGTCCTCGTCCAGCTGCTCCGCGGCGGCCGTGCTGCGCGCCGCCGTCAGCGACGGGATCGCGCTCACCTGCACCCGGTTCACCACCAGCCCCGCCAGCGGCATGCCCTCGGCGTCGAGCCGCTCGACGAAGTACGACGCCTCCCGCAGCGCGTCCGGGTCGGGGGAGGCGACCACGAGGAACGCCGTGCCGTCGTCCTGCAGCCGGGCGTAGGTGGTCTCGGCGCGTTCGCGGAAGCCGCCGAACATCGTGTCGAGCGCGGCCACGAAGGTCTGCACGTCGGTGAGCACCTGGGCGCCGATGATCCGCGTCATCAGCCCGGTGAGGTTGCCGACGACGCCGGTGAGCGCGCGCAGGTACGCACGTCCTCCCGCCTTGGCCGGCGCGGTGAGCAGCCGCAGGAAGCGGCCGTCGAGGAACGAGGACAGCCGCTGCGGTGCGTCGAGGAAGTCCAGCGCCGACCGGCTCGGCGGGGTGTCGACCACGATCAGGTCCCACGGCTGCTCGCCGGCGTCGGCGCTGGCCCGCAGCTGGCCCAGCTTCTCCATCGCCATGTACTCGCTGGTACCGGCGAACGACGACGACAGCGCGACGTAGAACGGGTTGGCGAGGATCTGCTCGGCCTTGTCCGGGCTGGCGTGCGTCTCGACCACCTCGTCGAAGGTCCGCTTCATGTCCAGCATCATCGCGTCGAGCGAGCCGCCGGCCGAGGGGTCGACCCCGGGCACCGGCCGCGGGACGTTGTCGAGCACCTCCAGGCCCATCGACTGCGCCAGCCGTCGCGCCGGGTCGATCGTCAGCACCACGACCCGGCGCCCCAGCTCGGCCGCGCGCAGGCCCAGGGCCGCCGCCGTCGTGGTCTTGCCGACCCCGCCGGAGCCGCAGCACACGACGGTCTGGGTGCCGGGGTCGGCGAGCAGGGCGTCGACGTCGAGCCGGGGGACCTCGGCCTGCTGGGCGGGGCTCACCGCAGCCCCTGCTCGCGCAGCTGCTCGGCCAGCGCGTACAGGCCGCCGAGGTCGATCCCCGTCGGCGCCAGGTCGAGCTCGAGCACCGGGTGCCCCGCCTCGGCCAGGGTGGCGCGCTCACGCCGCTGGAGCGCCACCCGCTGCGCGTGCTCGGCACCCTCCTGCGCCAGTCCCTCCGCGAGTGCCGTCGCCCGCTTGGCGTCCTTGGCGACGCCGACCCGTTCGAGCACCGCCGCGACCGCGCCGGTGTCGAGGTCGCCGCGTCCGGCCTTGCGCAGCGCTCCGGACGGCAGACCCTCCCGGCGGACCTGGTTGATCAGCACCGCGCCGACGGGCAGGTCGGCCTCGGCGAGGTCCTCGATGCCGTCGAGGGTCTCCTGCACCGGCATCTCCTCCAGCAGCGTCACCAGGTGCACCGCCGTCGAGGAGGAGCGCAGCATCCGCATCACCGAGTCGGCCTGGTTGCGGATCGGGCCCATCCTGGCCAGGCCGCTCACCTCGGTGTTCACGTTGAGGAACCGGGTGATGCGACCGGTGGGCGGGGCGTCGAGGACCACGGCGTCGTAGACGTGGCCGCCGCTGCCGCGCGCGGTGCGGCGGGCGGCCTCGTAGACCTTCCCGGTGAGCAGCACGTCACGCAGGCCGGGCGCGATCGTGGTGGCGAAGTCGATGGCGCCGGCCTTCTCCAGCAGCCGTCCGGCCCGCCCGAGCTTGTAGAAGGTGGCGAGGTACTCCAGCAGGGCCGCGCGCGGCTCGACCGCCAGGCCGAGCACCTCCCCGCCCCACGGGCCCACCGCCAGCGAGGTCTCGCCGTAGCCGAGCGGTGGCACGTCGAACAGCTGCGCCAGGCCCTGGCGGTCCTCCACCTCGACCAGCAGGATCCGCTTGCCGTTGGTGGCCAGGGCCAGCGCCAGCGCCGCCGCGACGGTGGTCTTGCCGGTGCCGCCCTTGCCGGTGACCACGTGCAGCCGGACGCCGGGGAAGGCGCGCTCGCCGCTGCGGACGCCGTTCGGGACGGGCCGCGACCGGCGGTTGCGCGAGGAGGCGGCGGGCACCGCACCAGCGTACGGACGACCGGTGGGTCCGGCCGCTCGGGAGGTGGCGACGGCCCCGGTACCCTGCGGCCATGACCACCTGGGAGTACGCGACCGTGCCGCTGATCGTGCACGCCACCAAGCAGATCCTCGACCAGTGGGGTGCCGACGGCTGGGAGCTGGTGCAGGTCGTCACCGGCCCGGACGGCAACGGCCTGGTCGCCTACCTCAAGCGCGAGAAGGGCTGAGCCGTGGCTGACGGGACGAGTGTCGAAGGACGTCTGCAGGAGCTGGGTCTGACCCTGCCCGAGGTGTCGCCGCCGGTGGCGGCGTACGTGCCGGCGGTCAGCTCCGGCTCGTACGTGTACACCTCCGGCCAGCTGCCGATGGTCGACGGCGCGCTCGCCGAGACCGGCAAGGTGGGCGAGGGCGACGGCCTGGTGAGCCCCGAGCGTGCCTACGAGCTCGCGCAGGTGTGCGCCCTCAACGCGCTGGCAGCCGTGAAGAGCCGCACCGGGTCCCTCGACGACGTCCGCGTGGTCAAGGTCGTCGGCTTCGTCGCCAGCGACCCCGCCTTCACCGGGCAGCCCAAGGTGATCAACGGCGCGAGCGAGCTGCTCGGGAAGGTGCTGGGGGACAACGGGATCCACGCCCGCAGCGCCGTCGGCGTGGCGGTGCTCCCGCTCGACGCGCCGGTCGAGGTCGAGCTCGTCGTCGAGGTGCTCTGACGGTCTCCGCGCGCGGGCTCAGCGCGACGCGGCGTCGGTGCCGGTGGCGGCCTCGGAGCGCTGCCGGTCCTCGTCGGTGAGCCGGCCCATCAGCACGTCCGCGAACGCGGTGGCGACGAGCTGGACCATCAGCTGCGCGCGCTCGTCCGGAACGTCGGCCACGCCGTCGATCAGCGCGCCGAGCTCGTCCGCGACGTCGCCGGCGGCGTAGGCGCCCATCAGCACCACCCGGCTGGTCACGTCGAGGTCGATCCCGCGCGCGGACAGCGCGCTGATCAGGCCCAGGCCGGCGGAGTTCGCGTGCGGCCGGCCGTCGGGCCGCGAGATCAGGCCGGCCCGCTCCATCTCCTCGATCACGCCGGGCCGCACCGCCTCGAACACCTCGACGGTGGCCGGGTTGAGCGGCCCGCGCACCCCCTGGCGCCATCCGCTGGTGAGCGCCTGCCGGGACAGCCGTGCCAGCTCGGCGTCGGCGGTGCCGCGCTCGCAGAGGTCCTTGATCGTCCGCAGGGTCAGGCCGTGGTCGTGCAGGGCGCGCACCAGCCGGATCCGGGCGAGGTGCTCCTGGCTGTAGGTGGCCCGCCGGCCGTTGCGCTGCACCGGCGGCAGCAGGCCGCGCTGCTGGTAGGCGCGCACGTTGCGCACGGTGAGACCGCAGGCGGTGGCCAGCTCGTCGATGGTCATCCGCTGGGGCGAGACCACCTCGGACGGGCGGCGTCGCTCGCCCACCCGGCGGTCCTCCTGCATCGGCACCCCTCGGTCCCCACGCAGGCGGTCCTGCGTGCACTCGCCCCCCGGCGCGCCCCGACGGTACCGAATACGGCGCGATGGTGCTCGTTCGTGGCGATCCGGTGCGCTCACGTCCGCCCGTCCGGGCGACCGTACGCTGACGCGATGACGACCTACCGCGACTTCGTGCCGCCGTCCGGGCTCGGGGAGCGGGCCCGGCAGTGGATCGCCTCGCCCGGGGAGGTCGTGGCGCCGCGGGCCGCGTCCACGGTGGTGCTCGTGCGCGACGGCGACGGCGGTCCGGAGGTCTTCCTGATGCGGCGGCAGCCGACGATGGCCTTCGCGGCCGGGATGGCGGTCTTCCCCGGCGGCGGGGTCGACGAGCGCGACGGCGACGACCTCGCGCTGCCGTGGGCGGGGCCGACCCCGGCCGAGTGGGCGCTGCGGCTGGGGGTGGACGCAGGCACAGCGGTCGAGCTGGTCTGCGCCGCCGTCCGCGAGACCTTCGAGGAGTGCGGCGTCCTGCTCGCGACCCCGCCGGGCGGCCAGGGCTTCCCGACCGTCGACGACGAGGGCTGGGAGGCCGAGCGCCGGCGGCTGCTCGCGCGCGAGGTGGCCCTGTCCGACCTGCTGGTCGAGCGCGGACTGGTGCTGCGCAGCGACCTGCTGCGCGCCTGGGCGCGGTGGACCACCCCGGAGTTCGAGCCGCGGCGCTACGACACCTGGTTCTTCCTCGCGCTGCTCGCCGACGGGCCCGGGGCGCGGCACCTGCCCGGTGGCGAGGCGAGCGGGTCGGCCTGGTGGTCCGCGGCAGCGGCGGTGCAGGACCACCACGGGGGCGGGCTGGCGCTGATGCCGCCGACGCTGGTGACGCTGCAGGAGGTGGCGGCCGCGCCGTCGGCGGCGGCGCTGCTGGACCTCGAGCGCGACCTGACCGCGGTGCAGCCCGAGCTGGTGGAGGTCGACGGCGAGGTGGTGCTGCGCTCGGCGCTGCCGGACCAGCCCGTGCCGTCCGGACCCCTGCCCGACCGGACCGCCCGGTGAGCGGGCCGGCCCTCGGCGCCGCGGGCGCGTGGACCGGTGGCAGCCACGGCGTGGCGACCTGCCTGCTGGCGCCCAACCCCGGTCCCATGACGCTCGACGGCACGAACACCTGGGTCGTGGCCGTGCCCGGTGCGGGAGCGGTGGTCGTCGACCCCGGACCGCTCGACGAGGGACACCTGGCAGCGGTGGTGGGCCGGACGCGCGAGCTGGACGCACCCGTGCGGGCGGTGCTGCTGACGCACGGCCACCTCGACCACAGCGAGGGGGCGGTGCGCTGCGCCGAGCTCGCCGGTGGCGTCCCCGTGCGCGCGCTCGACCCGGCGGTGCGGCTCGGCGACGAGGGCCTGGCGGACGGCGACGTCGTCGAGGTGGCAGAGGTCGTCCTGCGCGTGGTGGGGACGCCCGGCCACACCTCGGACTCGCTGTCGTTCCTGCTCGAGCAGCCAGACGCGCGTCCCGGTCTGCTGACCGGCGACACCGTCCTCGGCCGCGGCACCACGGTGGTCGCGCACCCGGACGGACGGCTCGGGCCCTACCTCGACTCGCTGCACCGGCTGCTCGCGCTGGCGGACCGGCTCACCGTCGACGGGTCCGGTGCAGGCGAGTCCGGTGCAGGCGTGAGCGTGCTGCCCGGGCACGGGCCGGTGCTCGACGACGCCGCGGCGGCCCTGCGGGGGTACCTGGCGCACCGGTCGCAGCGGCTCGACCAGGTGCGGGCCGCGCTCGCCGCGGGCGACCGCACGGCGCAGCAGGTGGTGGAGCGGGTCTACGCCGACGTCGACCGGGTGCTCTGGCCGGCGGCCACGCTCAGCGTCCGGGCGCAGCTGGAGCACCTGCGCGAGACCGGGGAGGCCGGGCCGGACGTGGAGGACTGACCGGCCTCGGGGCGGTCGCTCGGGGTGGGGCTCAGCGGGCGCGGCGCACCAGGCGGTCGACGTCGAGGAGCACGACGGCGCGCGCCTCGAGCCGGATCCAGCCACGCGAGGCGAAGTCGGCCAGGGCCTTGTTGACCGTCTCGCGGGAGGCGCCGACCAGCTGGGCGAGCTCCTCCTGGGTGAGGTCGTGGGCGACCAGCACACCGGCGTCGGTCTGCCGGCCGAACCGGCGGGACAGGTCGAGCAGCGCCTTGGCCACGCGGCCCGGGACGTCGGAGAACACCAGGTCGGCGAGCGAGTCGTTGGTGCGGCGCAGCCGGCGGGCCAGGGCCTGCAGCAGGTGGCGCGCGACGTCGGGACGTCCGGTGAGGAACTCCTGCAGGTCGGTGTGGCCGAGGCCGACCAGCTCGGCGTCGGCGACCGCGGTGGCGGTGGCGGTGCGCGGGCCGGGGTCGAACAGCGACAGCTCGCCGAACATCTCGCCGGGCCCGAGCACGGTCAGCAGGTTCTCCCTGCCGTCGCCCGAGGTGCGTCCGAGCTTGATCTTGCCCGAGGTGATGACGAACAGCCGGTCACCGGCGTCGCCCTCGGCGAACAGCGCCTCGCCGCGGGGGAGGTCGACCCTCGACATCGAGGCGAGCAGCGCGGCCGCCGCCTCGTCGTCGAGGGCGGCGAACAGGGGCGCCGAGCGCACCACGTCGTCGTCCACGTCTCCTCCAGGCGGTCGTCGAGCGGCGCCGAGCCGGCTCGGTCGGGTGGCAGTCTGCCACCCGGGCCCGTCCGGGGCCTGCCGCCGAGGCGGCGCGCCGTGGGTCGGACGCGGGCTCAGGCGCCGAGGCGGGCGCGGGGCACGCGCGACAGCGCAGCGACGAGCTGCTCGGTCGAGGACTCGCACCGGTCCTCCAGCGCCTCCTCGTACGCGGCCATCCGGTCGAGCGCGTCGCGCAGCTCCCCCAGGTGCGTCCCGAGGTCGGCTCCGACGTGGCGGCTCAGCAGGTGGCTGACCTCCGCGGACGACGGCGGCACGGGCAGCGCGGGGTCGAGGTCGGCGGTGCGCTCGTGGACGTGGGCCTCCACGGTGGCGGCCACGGCGAGGTCGAGGCGCGCCTGCAGCAGCCGGCGCAGGTACCGGCTGCGGACCTGCTCGGCGCGCAGCTCGAGGCGGCGCTCGCGCAGGTAGGTGAGGGACACGCCGGCGGGTGTCCCGTGGACGGTCCGCGCAGCGAGGGTGGTCGTGGTCACGAGCCTGAGATCGTCCTGCGGGGAGGGGGTCTTGAGCCGCTGCGACCGGGATCACCCGTGCGGGGCAGCGGCGTCGGTCGGGGCACGTAGGCTCGGACCGTGCGAGCAGTCCCCCCTACCGCCACCGGCCGCAAGCGTCAGGCCCGCCGCATCCACCGGGCCCTGGCCGAGCGGTACCCGGACGCCCACTGCGAGCTGGACTTCCAGGACCCCCTCCAGCTGCTGGTCGCCACCGTGCTGTCGGCGCAGACCACCGACGTCCGGGTGAACCTGGTCACTCCCGCGCTGTTCGCGCGGTACCCGGACGCCGCCGCGTACGCCTCGGCCGACCGCGCCGAGCTGGAGGAGATGATCCGGTCCACCGGCTTCTTCCGCGCCAAGGCCAACTCCCTCATCACCCTCGGGGCCGCGCTGGTCGAGCGCTTCGACGGTGAGGTCCCTGGCCGGCTGAAGGACCTCGTCACCCTGCCCGGCGTGGGCCGCAAGACCGCGAACGTGGTGCTGGGCAACGCCTTCGGCGTCCCGGGCATCACCGTCGACACGCACTTCGGCCGGCTCGCGCGACGGTTCGGGTGGACCGAGCAGGACGACCCGGTCAAGGTCGAGCACGAGGTGGGCGCCCTGTTCGACAAGCGCGACTGGACGATGCTGTCGCACCGGCTGATCTTCCACGGCCGTCGCACCTGCCACGCCCGCAGGCCGGCGTGCGGGGCGTGCCCCGTGGCGGCCGACTGCCCGTCCTACGGCGAGGGCGAGACCGACCCGGTGAAGGCGGCCCGGCTGGTGAAGAGCGGTCCGCAGACCGACGTGCCGCAGGTGCAGGCCGGGTGAGCATGCCGGCCTGGGCCGCCCGGCTCGCCGAGGTGGTCCCGAGCGTCGGGGCCGACGCGCTGTCCCGCTTCACCCCGCCGCCGGACGAGCGCCCGCGCGAGGCCGCCGTGCTGCTGCTGTTCGGGCCGGGCGACGCCGGTGATGGCGAGGTGGTCCTGCTCGAGCGGGCCGCCGACATGCGCTCGCACCCGGGGCAGGTGGCGTTCCCCGGTGGCGCGTCCGAGCCGGGCGAGGGGCCCGAGGAGGCGGCGCTGCGCGAGGCGGAGGAGGAGATCGGGCTCGACGCCTCGTCGGTGCGCCTGCTCGGCACCCTCCCCGCGCTGTACCTGCCGCCGTCGCGCTTCGCGGTCCACCCGGTCGTGGCCTGGTGGGAGCGGCCGCACGACCTCGACGTGCGCGACCCGTCCGAGGTCGCCCGGGTCGAGCGGGTGCCGCTGCCGGAGCTGCTCGACCCCGACAACCGGTTCAGCACGGTGCTGTCGGGGGAGTACCGCGGCCCGGCGTTCGCGGCGAGCGGCCTGTTCGTCTGGGGGTTCACGGCCGGCCTGCTGGCGCGGCTGCTGGCGGTCGCGGGCATCGGCGGGGAGTGGGACGAGAGCCGGGTGCGTCCGATCCCGCCCGCGCAGCTGCGCGACTGGCGGCCGCAGGTCGAGCCGTGAGCGCGAGCCGTGAGCGCCGAGCCGTGAGCGCGAGCCGTGGGCGCCGAGCCGTGAGCGCGAGCCGTGGGCGCCGAGCCGTGGGCGCGGGGGACGACCCGTGACCGAGGCGGTGCTGGTCGACGTCCTGCTGGTGGCGGTGCTGCTCGCCTACCTGGTCAACGGCGTGCGCCGCGGTGCCCTGGCCGGCGTGCTGTCGGTGGCCGGGCTGCTGCTCGGCGCCGTGGTCGGAGCCTTCGTCGTGCCCGTCCTGGCCGACGACCTCGAGCCGGGTCCGGGCCGTTCGCTGCTCGTCCTCGGCGGGATCCTGGTGCTGGCCGCGGTGGGCCAGGGCGTCGGCGGGGCGCTCGGCCGGCGCGGCCGCGGGTCGCTGCCCGAAGGACGCGCCCGCGTCGTCGACTCCGCGCTCGGCGGGGTGGCGGCGGTGCTCGTGGTGGCGGTGCTGCTCACGGTGATGGTCGCCGCCGTCCGCGGGGCGGCGGTGCCGAGCCTGTCGCGCGCGGTGGCGTCGTCGGCGGTCGCGCGGGCGCTCGACCGGGTCGTCCCGGACGCCATCACCGGCGCTGCCGACGGGCTGGCGCGCAGCGTGGCCGGCGGCTTCCCGCGGGTGTTCGAGGGCGTGGGGCCGGAGGTCATCGTCCCCGTCGACCCGCCGGTGGCGGCCGAGATCGGGGACGTCGCCGCGCGGGTGGGGACCAGCACCGTCAAGGTCACCGGCGCCACCGACGGGTGCGGCACCTCGCAGGAGGGGTCGGGCTTCGTCATCGCGCCGGAGCGGGTGGTCACCAACGCGCACGTGGTGATGGGGGTGCCGCACCCGCAGGTGCAGGTGCGCGGCGAGGGCGAGCGGCTCGACGCCACGCCGGTGCTGTTCGACCCCGACCGCGACCTCGCCGTGCTCGCCGTCCCCGGGCTGCGCGCGGGCCCCCTGCCGCGCGGCGTCGACCTCGACCGGGGCGCGCCGGCCGCCGTCCTCGGCTACCCGCTCGACGGCCCGTACACCTCGAGCCCGGCGCGGGTGCGCCAGGTGCTGCGCGCCACCGGGGAGGACATCTACGGCGACAGCGGGGTGAGCCGCGAGGTCTACGCCCTGTTCGCCACCATCCGGCAGGGCAACTCCGGTGGTCCCGTGGTCGACCCGCAGGGACGCCTCGTCGGCGTGGTGTTCGCCGCCTCGCTCGACGACCCCGACACCGGCTACGCGCTGACTCTCGCCGAGGCGGGCCCGGTCCTCGACGCCGCGCCGACGGCCACCGAGACCGTCGACGTGGGGCCCTGCTCGCGGCACTGAGGGCGTCTTCGACCCCGGCGGTTGCCGGCGGGTCGCGAAAGGTGCTGCGGCAGAGACGATCCGGTCAGGCGAGGGCGTCGAGCCACTCGGTGAGCAGGGTCGTCACCTGGTCCGGCGCCTCCTCGGCGAGGAAGTGGCCGGCGCCGTCCAGGAGGTGCCAGGTGTAGTCGCCGCGGACCCACCGCGACGAGCCGCGCGCCTGGGCCGGCGGCACCTGGGTGTCCAGGGCCCCGTGCAGCTGCAGCACCGGCACCGTGATCGTGCGGCGCATCGTCCGGCTGAACCGCCAGCCGTCGGTGCGCACCCGGGAGCGGAACGCCCACCGGTAGTACTCCATCGCGCTGTGCGCCACCGAGGGGATCGCGATCGCGCGCTCGTAGTGCTCGGCCTCCTCGGGCGACGGCCACCCGGGACCGGACCAGCGCTCCAGCAGCTCGGTGACGAGCCCGCCGGCGAGCAGCTGGCGCTCGGGGTGAACCGGTGCCTGGAACGCCAGGACGTGCTGCAGGCCGGCCAGGGTCGCCGGGTCGTGCAGCGCGGTGAAGGTGCGCAGGGGGTGCGCGGTGCCGAGGGCCGCCACGGCCCGGGTGCGGCGCGGCTGCATGGCCGGCATCGCCCAGGCGATCCAGGCACCCCAGCCGTGGCCGACGACCACGGCCCGCGACTCCCCGAGGCTGCGGATCACCCCCGCGACGTCGGCGGCCAGGGTGAAGGTGTCGTACCCGCGGGGCGGCTTGTCGCTGCCGCCGAAACCGCGCAGGTCCATCGCGACCGCGCGGTAGCCGGCCGCAGCCAGGGCGGGGAGCTGGTGGCGCCAGGCCCACCACGTCTGCGGGAAGCCGTGCAGCAGCAGGACGAGGGGAGCCTCGGCGCCGGCGGGTACGTCGGACGACGGCGCGGGGGCGCACTCGGCCACGTGGAAGCGGCTGCCGTTCGCGGCGACGAAGCGGTGCTGCCAGGGGCCGTCGACGAGCACGGCGCTGGCGTCGGTGGTCACGCGCAGCAGCGTGTCACAGGTCGTGCCTCAGACGGACGTGCGCTCGTGGCCCTTGATCGCCTCGACGGAGTCCTTCGCGGTGTCGATCGTCCGCTGCGGCGCGCTGACCTGCTGCAGCCGCCCGCGTCCGACCAGCGCCAGCACGGCGGCCAGGATCAGCAGCACGCCGGTGACCACGAGGAACGCGGCCCACTCGGCCAGGCCGGCCGCCACCAGGCCGTACGCGCCGGCGAAGCAGAGCAGGATGAACGCGATCAGCGCGAAGAACGCCGCACCAGCGAGCAGCCCCGCGCCGATGCCGCCCTTGGTGACGTCGGCCTTGACCTCCGCCTTGGCCAGCTCGATCTCGGCGCGCACCAGGCCGGTCATCTGGTTGCTGATGTCGGCCACCAGCTGCCCGATCGTGCGCTCGTCGCCGTCAGCGGCGGTGCTCGTGCCCTTGCTGAGGTCCATGCTCGCCTCCTCGGCCGTGCGGTCCTCGGTCGCGTCCGACACTAGGGGTTCGTCCCGTGCTCGGCCTGTCGGCCGTCCTGCGACCGGCCACCCTGCTGGTAGACGTCCGGGATGCCGTCGTGGTCGTCGTCGCGCGACTCCTCCTCGTGCAGCCGGCGGTACACGCGGTTGCGGGTGACGAGCACCGCGCTCGCGAGCAGCGCCGAGGTGAGCGAGCCGAGCAGCACGGCGACCTTGATGTGGTCGTCCCGCTCCGAGCCCGGCCCGAAGGCCAGCTCGCCGACGAGCAGCGAGACGGTGAACCCGATGCCGGCCAGCAGCGCGACGCCGAGCAGGTCGGTCCAGGTCAGCTCGTCGTCGAGCTTGGCCCTGGTGAGGGTGGCGACCAGGAAGGTGGTGCCGAGGATGCCGACCACCTTGCCGACCACCAGCCCCGCCACCACGCCCACGGCGGCGCGGTCCTGGATCACCTCGCCGAGGCCGCCGGACCCCACCACGGTCACCCCGGCGGCCATGAAGGCGAACACGGGGACGGCCAGTCCGGACGACAGCGGACGCCACGTGCGCTCGAACCGGGCGGCGAGGCACTCCTCGTCGTCCGAGGCCCGGGCGGCGGGCACCACCAGGCCGAGCAGGACGCCGGCGACGGTCGCGTGCACGCCGCTCTCGTGCATCAGCACCCAGGCCACGACGCCGATCGGGACCAGGACCCACCACGCCGTCACGCGGCGCCGGGTGAGCAGGAAGAACACGGCGACCAGCGCGAACGCGCCGAGCAGCGGCAGCACCTCGATCTGGTCGGTGTAGAAGATCGCGATGACGGTGATGGCCAGCAGGTCGTCGACCACCGCGAGGGTGAGCAGGAAGGCGCGCAGCCCGCTGGGCAGGTGCGACCCGATCACCGCCAGCACCGCCAGGGCGAACGCGATGTCGGTGGCCGTGGGGACGGCCCAGCCGCGCAGCGCGTCGCCACCGGTGTCGAGGTTGATGACGGTGTAGATGAGCGCCGGCACCACCATGCCGCCCACGGCGGCGGCGATCGGCACGACCGCCCGGGCGGGACGCCGCAGCTCGCCGTCGACGATCTCGCGCTTGAGCTCGAGCCCGACGACGAAGAAGAAGATCGCGAGCAGGCCGTCGGCCGCCCAGGTGCCGAGGCTCAGGTCGAGGTGCAGCGAGCTCGGGCCGACGACGGTGTCCCGCAGCGCGCGGTATCCCTCGTTCCACGGCGAGTTCGCCCACACCAGCGCCAGCACGGCGGCGACGAGCAGCAGCCCTCCGCCCACGGTCTCGGTGCGCAGCACCTGGGCGATGAAGCTGGCCTCGCGCCAGGTCTCGGCGCGCGCGAACAGCGCCCGCACGCTCGGTGGGTGTGTGCTCATCGCTGGCTGTTCGTCACTGGTGGCCGTCCTAGATGAGGTCTCGTGGCTGGTCTCGGGGTCGCTCGATCGCTTGCCGACCAGACTTCCCGGCGCACCGCACCCCACCCTACCGGCGCACCGCCGGCGAGTTGTCACCGCGACGTCCACCTCCGGCCTGATCTGGTGGTGACTGCCGCGTGGCCCCGGCGAGTTGTCACCACCAGGCCAGGTCCGGACCGGTCGAGGTGGTGACAGCTCGCGTCGTCCACAGGGTCGACGATGGCGCCGACCGTCCACAGCGGGACGCGCGACGTCGGCCGGGCGCGATGGTGCGACGCATCCTGCGCAGATGCGCGGACGACGGAATCTCTGGCCGGACGGTGGGCGCGCGCTCTTTCGTCGGCAGCTGGGCGTGGTGCGACGCGACCAGCTGCGTGCGCTCGGTGTCACGTGGGCGAGCATCGAGGCGGACGTGGGAGCGCGCCGGTGGACCGTGCTCGGTCCCCACGTCCTGGTGATGGACAACGGGCGCCTCGACGTCGAGCAGCTGCGCTGGGCGGCGGTCCTGCACTACGGCGGCTCGGCGGCACTGTGCGCCTGGACCGCCCTCCAGGTCTGGGGCCTGCAGGGCTTCGAGCGCTCCGACGTGCACGTCGTCGTCCCTCGAGGGTCGGCCGTCACCCCGGCCCCGCGTCTCCCCGCGGTGCGGACCGACGGCGTGCGGACGGGTTCGACCGGTCGGTCGGTGTCCGGGATCGTTCGCCCTCGCGTCGTCCTGCACGAGTCGCGCCGTCACCAGGAGGCGGACGTCGTCCGACGCGAGGGGTTCCCGCCGGCGCACCGCGCGTCCCGGGCGGCGATCGACGCCGGCGCGTGGGGACCGACCGGGCGTGCGGCTGCTGCGGTCGTCCTGGCGAGCGTGAACCGGCGGCTGGCGTCCCCCGACGAGGTGCTGGGCGAGCTCGAGGTGGCGGGCCGCATCCGGAGGCGTCAGCTCATGCGGTCGGTGGCCGCCGACGCAGCAGGTGGCGTCGACGCGTTGAGCGAGCTCGACTTCGCCAGGCTGTGCCGCGCGGCCGGCGTTCCCGAGCCGCGGCGCCAGCGACGGCGCCGGGACGCCGAGGGCAGGTGGCGGTACCTCGACGTGCTGTGGATCCGGACGGACGGTCGGCGGGTCGTCGTCGAGGTCGACGGCCGCGGGCACATCGAGGTCGAGCGGTGGGAGGACGACCTCATGCGCGCCAACGACGTCACGATCGGCGACCAGGCCATCGTGCTGCGCGTCCCGGGCACCCTGGCGCGAGCGGAACCACGTCGCGTGCTGGCCCAGGTGAGTCGCGCCCTCGGCCTCGGCGAGCTGTCACCACCACGTCAGCGCAGGGCCTGAGGTGGTGGTGACAACTCGAGCGGGTCAGGCCTCGTCGGCGGCCTTGCCGGAGCCGAGGCCGGTCTTGATCAGCTCCATCACCGTGTTGTCGGCCAGGGTGGTGACGTCGCCGACCTCGCGGTGCTCGGCGACGTCCTTGAGCAGGCGGCGCATGATCTTGCCCGAGCGGGTCTTCGGCAGCTCCGGGACGACCATGATCTGGCGCGGCTTGGCGATCGCGCCGATCTCCTTGGCCACGTGGTCGCGCAGCTCCTTGACGATGTCGTCGCCCTCCTCGGCGCCGCCGCGCAGGATGACGAAGGCGCAGACGGCCTGTCCGGTGGTCTCGTCGGCAGCACCGACGACGGCGGCCTCGGCGACCTTCGGGTGCGACACCAGCGCCGACTCGATCTCGGTGGTCGAGAGCCGGTGGCCCGACACGTTCATCACGTCGTCGACCCGGCCGAGCAACCAGATGTCGCCCTCGGCGTCCTTCTTCGCGCCGTCGCCCGCGAAGTACATGTCCGGGAACCGGGACCAGTAGGTCTCCTTGTACCGCTCCGGGTCGCCCCAGATGCCGCGCAGCATGGAGGGCCAGGGCTGGGTGAGGACGAGGTAACCGCCCGAGCCGTCGGGGACGGGGTTGCCGGCGTCGTCCAGGACGTCGACGCCGATGCCGGGCAGCGGCACCTGCGCCGAACCGGGCTTGGTGACGGTCACGCCCGGCAGCGGGCTGATCATCATCGCGCCGGTCTCGGTCTGCCACCAGGTGTCCACGATCGGGCACCGGTCGCCGCCGATGACCCGGCGGTACCACATCCAGGCCTCGGGGTTGATGGACTCACCGACCGAGCCGAGCAGCCGCAGCGAGGTCAGGTCGTGCTCGGCGGGGATCTGCTCGCCCCACTTCATGAACGTCCGGACGGCGGTGGGGGCGGTGTAGAGGATCGTCACGCCGTACTTGGCGACGAGCTCCCACCAGCGGCCCTGGTGCGGGGTGTCCGGGGTGCCCTCGTACATCACCTGCGTCACGCCGTTCGCCAGCGGGCCGTACACGATGTAGGAGTGGCCGGTGACCCACCCGACGTCGGCCGTGCACCAGTAGACGTCGGTCTCGGGCTTGAGGTCGAAGACGAACTTGTGCGTGTACGCCGTCTGCGTCAGGTAGCCCCCGGACGTGTGCAGGATGCCCTTCGGCTTCCCGGTCGTCCCTGAGGTGTAGAGGATGAACAGCGGCTGCTCGGAGTCGAACGCCTGCGGGGTGTGCTCGGTCGACGCCGACCCCACGGCGTCGTGCCACCAGACGTCGCGGCTGTCGTCCCACTCGACGTCCTGCTCGGTGCGCCTGACGACGAGCACCTTGCGCACCGACCCGCGGGACGCCTTCGCCAGCGCGCCGTCGACCGCGGGCTTGAGGGCGGAGGCGGACCCGCGCCGGTAGCCGCCGTCGGCGGTGATGACCACCTTGGCCTCGGCGTCGTCGATGCGGGACGCGAGCGCGTCGGCCGAGAAGCCGCCGAAGACCACGGAGTGCGCCGCTCCGATCCGGGCGCAGGCGAGCATCGAGATGGCGGCCTCAGGGATCATCGGCAGGTAGATCGCCACGCGGTCGCCGGCCTCGACGCCGAGGTCGGTGAGGGCGTTCGCCGCCCGGCTGACCTCGTCCTTGAGCTGGGCGTACGTGATCGTCCGGGTGTCGCCGGGCTCGCCCTCGAAGTGGATGGCGGCGCGGTCGCCGTGCCCGGCCTCGACGTGCCGGTCGACGCAGTTGTAGGCGACGTTGAGCCTCCCGCCCACGTACCAGCGCGCGAACGGCGCCTCGCTCCAGTCCAGGGTCTGCTCGAAGTCGGTGTCCCAGGTGACGAGGTCACGAGCCTGCTTGGCCCAGAACGCCTCCCGGTCGGCGGCCGCCTCGTCGTAGAGGTCCGCCTTGGCGACGGCCTGGGCGGCGAAGGTCTCCGACGGGGGGAACCGCCGGTCCTCGGTGGACAGGTTCTCGAGGGCCTGGCTGCTGGCGTTGTCGGACATCGTCGTCCTTCCGGTCGGGCGTGCTCCTTCGCGCGGGGGCCTCTCGCCCCGCACCGACCCTAACGACGGCCGGGCGGCCAGGCACCTGCCGGACGGGATGTTGCGGCGAGCGGCCCGACCGGGACGGTGGACGGTCGTCGCGCGCCGTCCGGCTGACCGACGCCGGGGTCGAGCCCCCGGACGCGGGACGGCCCGGGCCGCAACAGCTGTCGCGACCCGGGCCGTCCTCGTCCTGGGATCCGGACCTCAGCAGGTCAGTGCGAGACCGCCTTCTCGGCACCCGCACCGGTCATCGACCGGACCGCCATCTCGGCGGCCTTCTCGTCGTGGTCCGCCTCGGGCTTGCTGATCACAGTGCCCAGCCAGCCGAGGAAGAACGCGAGCGGGATCGACACCAGCCCGGGGTTGTCGAGCGGGAACCAGTGGAAGTCCACCGCGGCGTCCTTGATCATCGACAGGCTCGCCCCGGTCGCGGGGTCGACCTTGCCCGAGACCACCGGCGAGAAGACGATCAGCACGACGCAGCTGATGAGGCCCCCGTACATCGACCACAGCGCGCCCTGGGTGTTGAACCGCTTCCAGAACAGCGAGTAGATGATCGTGGGCAGGTTCGCGCTCGCCGCGACGGCGAAGGCCAGTGCCACGAGGAACGCGATGTTCTGGCCGAGGGCGAACATGCCCCCCACGATCGCCAGCGCGCCGATCACCACCACGGTGCGCCGGGCGATCTTGACCTCGGCGTCCGGCGCGACAGCGCCCTTCTTGATCACACTCGCGTAGATGTCGTGCGCGAACGAGGTCGCGGCGGTGATGGTGAGCCCCGCGACGACGGCGAGGATGGTGGCGAAGGCCACTGCCGAGATGATGCCCAGCAGCACCGCGCCGCCGAGCTCGAAGGCGAGCAGCGGTGCGGCCGAGTTCGCCCCACCGGGTGCCGCCTTGATCTCGGTCGGACCCACGAGGGCTCCGGCGCCGTAGCCCAGCACCAGGCTGAACAGGTAGAACAGGCCGATCAGCCAGATCGCCCACACGACGCTGCGCCGGGCCTCCTTGGCCGACGGCACGGTGTAGAAGCGCATCAGCACGTGCGGCAGGCCCGCGGTGCCGAGCACCAGCGCCAACGAGAGCGAGATGAAGTCGATCTTCTTCAGATCGGAGGTGCCGTACTGCTTGCCCGGGTCGAGCAGCGCCCCGGCGTTCTCGACGCCTTCGGAGGTGGCCCGCTCGACGGACGAGCCGAGCAGCTCGGAGAGGTTGAAACCGTACTTGCCGAGGACCCACACCGTCATCACGCCGGCACCGGCGATCAGCAGCACCGCCTTGATGATCTGCACCCAGGTGGTGCCCTTCATGCCGCCGACCAGGACGTAGACGATCATCAGGATGCCGACGACGGCGACGACCAGGTACTGCGCGGCGGTGCTCGAGACACCGAGCAGCAGCGCGACGAGCCCGCCGGCCCCGGCCATCTGGGCCAGCAGGTAGAAGAAGCAGACGGCCAGGGTGCACAGGGCCGCCGCCATCCGGATGGGCCTCTGCCGCAGACGGAACGACAGCACGTCGGCCATCGTGAACTTGCCGGTGTTGCGCAGCAGCTCGGCCACCAGCAGGAGCGCGACGAGCCAGGCGACCAGGAAGCCGATGGAGTACAGGAAGCCGTCGTAACCGTTCAGCGCGATGGCTCCGGCGATGCCGAGGAAGCTCGCCGCCGACAGGTAGTCACCGGCGATGGCGGTGCCGTTCTGCGGGCCGGTGAAGGACCGGCCGCCGGCGTAGAAGTCCGCGGCGGTGCGGTTGTTGCGCGAGGCCCGGATGACGATCGCGAGCGTGACGACCACGAACAGGCCGAAGATGGTGATGTTGAGCGCGGGGTTGCCGACGTCGACCGTCGGTGCCGCGAGCAGCGAGCCGTTCACGCGGCGCCTCCCTCGAGTCGGGCGCGCAGCTTCTCTGCCTCGCCGTCGTACTTCTTGTTGGCCCACCTGCGGTAGGCCATCGTGATCGCGAAGGTCGAGACGAACTGGCCGAGGCCGAACAGCAGCCCGACGTTGATGTTGCCCCAGACCTTGATCGCCATGAAGTCGGGCGCGTAGGCCGCGAGCAGCACGTAGAGGAAGTACCAGACCAGGAACAGCGCCGTCATCGGGAAGATGAAGGACCGGAAGGTGCGCCTGAGAGCCGCGAACTCCGGACTCGCTGCGATCTCCTCATGGGCGGTGCCGGCCCCGTCTGCGGGGGGTGGCTTGGCGAACGTGTCGGACACGAGACCTCCTGGGCGTCAGCGACCACCGACCACGACGTCGGGGTCGCCGACACGCTCCCGCAGGTGGCGGTCCCGGTGGCAGAGGTGCCGCCGCCGGGGCGGCAGGTGGCGCTGCCGGGTCGCCGTGCGGTCGTCCTGGTGCGCTGAACGGTCGGCGGTCGGCGGCTGATCGGGGCGTGACGGCTCGGTGAAGACCTCGTGCGAGGGCCGTCGACGGGGCCACGAGGCGGTGCGGGCGCGCGCGGCTGGTGCCGTGACGCGCTACCGCGACCTGCCCGCACCGCTGGTCGTCGCGCACCGCGGTGGCGCCGGCCTGGCGCCCGAGAACTCGGTCGCGGCGTTCGCCGGTGCGCTGCACCTCGGGGTGACGGCGGCGTGGGACGGGCGGCTGGCCGCGGTGCGCGCCCAGACGGGGTCGAACCTCCCCTCGACGCTCGGCTGGCGTGCGGCGGCGGTGCTCATGGCGTGTGCCCGAACGGGTCTCGGCGTACCGCGCTCCCTCGCCGGCGACGCGTCCTTCGTCCACCTGCCGCTGCGGGTCGGCAGGCGCGACCTGCTCGCCGACGGTGTCGCCGGGGTCAGCGCAGCACCATGACCTCGAACTTACCTGAGGGAGAGGCGATCTCGTCCTGCGCGTCGATGAGGCGGATCTCGCGGTGGCCGCTGTCGGCAGTGGCCTGCATCACCGCGAAGATGCTCGCGGCCGTGCGGCTGAGCGCCGGCTCGAGCCCGTCGGCGAGCAGGTGGGCGAGGAACAGCGCCGCGGTGGCGTCGCCTGCGCCGTTCACGCTGAGCGGCAGCAGCGGCGTGGTCACCAGGAGCACCCTCCCGCCGTCGGAGGCGAGCATCGACACCGACTCCGGGGCGGACTCCTCGGTGTGCACGCTGGTGACGAGCACCGTGCCCGGGCCCAGTGCGTGCAGCTCGTCGACCGCCGCGAGCAGGTCCGCCACCGACCGCACGGCGCCGGGCTCGCGGCCGGTGAGGAACTCCAGCTCGAACTGGTTGGGCGTCACCACGTCGGCCGCCGGGACCACCCGGTCGCGCATGAACTCGGGGATCCCCGGGCGGACGAAGAAGCCGCGTCCGACGTCACCCATCACCGGGTCGCAGCAGTACACGGCCGCCGGGTTGGCCGCCCGCACCCTGGCGACGGCGTCGAGGACGACCTCGCCCACGGCCTCGGCGCCCTGGTACCCCGACAGGACGGCGTCGCACGTCGGCAGCACCCCGCGCTCCTCGATGCCCGCGACGACCTCCGCGATCTCGGCCGGTGCGAGCAGCGGCCCCCGCCACGAGCCGTAGCCGGTGTGGTTCGAGAAGTGGACGGTGTTGACGGCCCAGACCTCGTGCCCGAGGCGCTGCAGCGGGAACACCGCCGAGGAGTTGCCCGCGTGGCCGTACGCCACCGACGACTGGATGCTGAGGATCCGCATCCGACCACGCTAGCGGCGCGCTACTGCTGGTGCTGCTCCCGCCGCTCGACCCGCACGGCCTCCGGTGTGTGGAGCCGCACCATCACCCGGCCGACGTCGGCCGGCACCCGGTCGCGGGTCAGCCGCGACACCAGCACCATCACGCCGAACGCGATCGGCATCGTCCACGCGGCGGGCTGCTGCAGCAGCACCGCGAGGACGCCGTCGACCGGCGCGCCGACGATGGTCAGCAGCACCGCCACGCTCGAGGTGGCCCCGCCGACGGCGAGCCCCCACAGGGCACCCGGCGCGGTGAGGCCCCGCCACCAGATGCCCAGCAGGAGCAGCGGGCAGAACGTGGAGGCGGCCACCGCGAAGGCCAGGCCCACCGTCCCGGCGAGCGAGGTGGAGGTCGCGACGAGCGAGAGCGCCAGGGGCACGAGGACCGCCACGACCGCACCGCAGCGGAACAGGGCGACCGCGCGCCAGTCTCGCCGGGACGCCACGCCTCCCAGCAGGTCTCGCGAGATGACGCCGGCGACGGACACCACCAGCCCCGACGACGTCGACAGGAACGCGGCGAAGGCGCCCGCCACGAGCAGCGCCGAGGTGAGCTCGCCCCAGGGAGCGGGAAGCAGCCGGCCGGGAAGCTCGAGCACGACGGTGTCGGTGCGGCCGGTGAGCAGCAGGTCGGCGGCGTACACCCTGCCGAGCGCGCCGTAGACCGGTGGCCACAGGTAGAACAGGCCGAGCAGACCGATCACGATCGCGGTCGTGCGACGGGCGGCCCGCCCGTCGGGGTTGGTGTAGAAGCGCACCAGCACGTGCGGCAGGCCCATGGTCCCGAACAGCAGGGCCAGCACCAGCGAGTAGGTGGCGTAGAGCGGGTGCTCGCGCCCGCCGGCGCCCGACAGCGGCGCGGCCCAGGTGGGCCCGTCGCTCACGACGACCGTGCTCGCGTGCGGGACGGGCGTCCCCGCAGCGATCCTCACTTCGGTGCCCGCACCGAGCCGGACCCGCTCGCCCTCGTCGAGCGCGAGCGGCCCCGAGAACGGCCGGCCGTCGACCGTGCCGACCACCCCGATCGTCGTGGCAGGGGTGGCGACCACCTCGACCGGGTCGGTGAGCGTCGCGACGGTGGTCTCGCGGGCCACCGGCGGACCGGCGGCCGACGGGTCGGGAGCGCCGTCGGACTGCCACGCGAGCACCAGGAACAGCACCGGCGTCGCGATGGCCGTGACCTTGAGCCAGTACTGGAAGGCCTGGACGAGGGTGATCGACCGCATCCCGCCGGCGAGGACGTTGAGGACGACCACCGCCGCCACCAGCGCGGCCCCGGCGGCGACGGGTGATCCCGTCACCGACCGCAGCGCGACGCCCGCGCCCTGCATCTGCGGCAGCAGGTACAGCCAGCCGATGCCCACGACCAGCAGTGCGGAGGCGCGGCGTACGGACGTGGACGACAGCCTCGACTGGGCGAAGTCCGGCAGCGTGTAGGCGCCGCTGCGCCGCAGCGGCGCCGCCACCAGGCAGAGCAGGACGAGGTAACCCGCCGTGTACCCGACGGCGAACCAGAGCATGTCCACGCCACCGGTGAAGACGAGGCCGGCGACACCGAGGAAGCTCGCCGCGGAGAGGTACTCGCCGCCGATCGCCGAGGCGTTGCCGCGCGGCGTCACCGCCCGCGACGCCACGTAGAAGTCGCTCGTGGTGCGCGAGACCCGCAGGCCGACGGCACCGATCGCGATGGTGGCCACGCAGACGACCACGACGGCCAGGATCCCGAGGGCCGGCGTGGTCACGGCCGGTCCACGAGCTCGCTGAAGTCGCGCTCGACCCTCTCGGCCGCGCGCAGGTGGGCCCAAGCCGCCAGCGCGATCGCCGGGTAGGCGAGCACGCCCAGGAGCAGCCAGGGCAGGGGCAGCCCGAGCAGCTCGTACCGGGCCAGTCCGGGAGCGAGCAGGAACAGCAGGGGGAGACCGCCCACCGTCACGCCGAAGCCCGCGAGCACAGCCAGCCCGAGCCGCAGCTGGGTGCGCATCAGCGAGCTGATGTAGAGCTCGCCGACGACGGTCTGCTCGTCGATGTCGGTGGTCGCGGACCGCGGCGGCGCCGGACGCGGCGCACCGGTGCGGGGACTGGTCACCCGCACCCGGCGGGCCGCCGGACGGCCGCGTCCCTGCTCGGTCACGGGCCGATCCTGCCGTGCTCAGGCACCCGGCCCGCCCAACCTGGCCCAGACGGCGGCGTGGTCGGTGCGCGGGAGGCGGACCGTGCCGGCGTCGACGACGGGCAGCCCGTCGACCAGCACGTGGTCGAGCTGGACGAACGGCTGACACCGCTCCGCCCTGCGGCCACGTGCGCACCCAGCCGCGACCGAGCTCGGCGTGGGCGTCGGTCAGCACGTCGGTGAGCCGGCGGAACCCGGGATGGTCCTCGCTGGAGTTCAGGTCGCCTGCGAGCACGACGGGGACGTCCCCGTCGGTCTCGCCGGACGCCCACGCGACGAGGTCACCGAGCTCGTCGTGCCAGAGCACGGGGAACCGGACGGGGGGCGTCGGGTGGGCTGCGCGCACCAGCACCGGGCCGAGTCCGGTCCCGACCTCGACGGCCGGCTGGGCGAACCGGCTCGGTGGTACCTCCCTCTGCCGCAACGGGAACCGGCTCAGCACGCCGGACCCGCCCGGCCCCGGGGCGGGGTCCAGCACCTGCTCCGCCAGGAGGTCCTCGAGACCCGCGGCGGTCAGCGCGTCCGCGGCCTCGGGGGTCAGCTCCAGCAGCACGAGCACGTCGACGTCCTGGTCCCGGACGGCGGTGACCAGGGCGGCCGGGTCGGCCCGGCCCAGCTCGAGGTTGGCCGCCATCACGACCAGGTCGCCGGCACCGGGTGCTGCGGCGGGAGCAGCCCGGAACGCGGGGACGGCCAGAGCGACGTGCACGATCACGAGCGCCAGCGCCACCACCGAGGCGATCCGGCGCCTCAGCGCGACGACCACGACCAGCGCGGCGACGCACCACGCGGCGACCACCCAGCGGAGCGCCTGCACGGCGATCAGGTACCAGGGCGAGGCGAGGTCGGCCCAGCGCACCGCGGTGGCGACGACCAGCACCGTGAGAGCCAGCCCGACCAGGCCGCTGGCGACGCGGTGCGTCACGCCCCCGACCGCGCCCGCAGCAGGCTGTCGCGCAGGTCGCGGGTGTGCCGGCGGCTGACCGCGAGGGTCACGCCGGCCAGGCGCACCGTGCAGCGTCCGCCCTCGACCCTGACCTCCTCGACGTGCGGCAGCGACACGAGGGTGGAGCGGTGGATGCGGACGAAGCCTGCGGCGCCCCACCGCTCTTCGAGGGTGCTGAGCGGTACGCGGATCAGGTGCGTGCCGTCGGCCGTGTGCAGGCGGGCGTAGTCGCCGTGGGCCTCGACGTACCTCACCTGCGAGCGCTGCACGAACCGGGTGACGCCGCCGAGCTCGACGGGGATGGTCTCGTCCGGCGGAGGCGGTGCCGCGGTCTCCTGGTCGGTGCCGTCGATCACCCGTTGCAGGGCGTCGGCCAGCCGGTCGGGGCGCACCGGCTTCATCAGGTAGTCGGTGGCGGCCAGCTCGAAGGCGTCGACGGCGTGCTGGTCGTAGGCCGTCACGAAGACCACCTGCGGCCGGCGGGTGAACCGGGCCAGGACCCGGGCGAGGTCGAGCCCGTCGAGGCCCGGCATCTTGATGTCGCTGAAGACGGCGTCGACGTCGTGCTCGTCGAGCAGCCGCAGCGCCTCGGTGGCGCCCTGGGCCGTGACGACCTCGCCCACCCGGCCGTCCTGCCGCAGGAGCCAGGCGAGCTCGGCCAGGGCGGGCGCCTCGTCGTCGACGACGAGCACCCGCAGCGGTGCGGTCATCGGGTCCTCCTCCCTACGGTGCCGGGGCGGCGGGTCGGGACGGCTGCGGACCAGTCTGCCCCGCCCTGCGGCCGACCGCCGCGAGGACGGCAGGTCACGGCCCGCTCGTCCGGGGGCTGTACTTCGGGACGCGGAACGAGACCCGGGTGCCCGCGCCGGGGGCGGTCTCGACGACGAGCCCGGCGTCGTCGCCGAACACCTGGCGCAGCCGCGAGTCGACGTTGCCGAGCCCCACCGAGTCCGAGTCGGAATCGCCGGACAAAGCGCGCCGCACGTCCTCGGGGTCCGAGCCCACGCCGTCGTCCTCGACCGAGATCAGGGCGTCGGTGCCGACGTCCTCCGCGACCAGCGTGACGTGGCCGATCCCCTCGCTGCCCTCCAGCCCGTGCCGCACCGCGTTCTCCACCAGCGGCTGCACCGACAGGAACGGGATCGAGACAGGGAGGACCTCGGGCGCCACCCGCAGCCGGACGTCGAGCCGCTCGCCGAAGCGTGCCTTCTCCAGCACCAGGTACCGCTCGATGTTCGTCAGCTCGTCGGCGAGGGTGGTGAACTCCCCGCCGCGCCGGAAGGCGTAGCGGGTGAAGTCCGCGAACTCGATCAGCAGGTCGCGTGCGCGATCGGGGTCCGTGCGCACGAAGGAGGCGATCGCGGTGAGCGAGTTGTAGACGAAGTGCGGGCTGATCTGGGCGCGCAGGGCACGCAGCTCGGCCTCGATCATCCGGGTGCGCGAGCGGTCGAGCTCGGCGAGCTCGAGGTTGGCCGACACCCAGGACGCGACCTCCTCCGCCGCGCGGACGAGCCCCGCGCTCGGCCGCGGGCCGTACGCCGCGAGCGCGCCGACCACCCGCTCGTCGGCCACGAGCGGGACGACGACAGCGTGCTGCACCGGACAGGTCGGCTCCGAGCACGCCACCTGGGACGGGGACAGGACGGCGGCCCGGCCGCGCTGGACGACGTCCTCGGCGTGGCGCACGGCGTGCCGGGCGTGGTCGGCAGAGCCGATGCCGTCCCAGGCCAGAAGGTGACCGCCGGCGGTGAGAGCCACCGCCGGTGTCCCGAGGAGGGCGCGCAGGTGCCGGGCGGCGCGTGCGGCCCCGGCGGCGGTCAGTCCGTCGCGCAGGTGGGGTGCGGCGAGCGAGGCGGTGTGCAGGGTCGCGAACGTCGCGCGGTCGGCGGGCGTGCCGAGGTCGGTGCGGCTGCGGAGCACCCGCAGCACGACGGCGACCGCGAGCCCGGCGAGGACGAGTCCCGCGAGCACCGCCTGCGTGGGGGTCACGCCGTGACGGTAGTGCCGCGGGGCGCTCGCCGGGCCGCCCGTACGCTGCCGTGGTGCCCCACGACGTCCGCGCGCCGGTCCCCGACGCCCGTCACGACCCGCTCGAGGCCCTCGCGGCGCTGCCCGGTGTCGCCGACGACGTGGAGGCCGCGCGGCAGGCGTGCGAGCGGTTGCGGTGGCACCCCGCGATGCGCCGCCGCAGCGCCGAGTGCCGCGCCGAGGCGGCGGTGTGGGCGGCCCGGGCGAGCGCCGCGGTGGAGGGCGCGCGGCTGCCGGTGACGCTGGTGCGTGACGCGGTCCGCGGCGCCCGCGACCTGCCCGACGACGCCGCCGGGCGCGTGGTGGCCGGTGCGGCCCGGGCTGTCGCGGAGGCGGAGCGGCTCTCGCGCGACGGTGCACGGCTCGTCCGCGACGCCCCCCGGCAGTCGCTGGTCCGCCTGCACGTGGCGGCGGTCGGCGGCTACCTGCCCGACGACGAGGTGGGTCGCCCACGGCGACGTGGCGAGCAGCCGCGCGGGGCGGATCTTGCTCTGCCCGAGGCGGTCTCGGCGGAGGAGGCGTCCGAACGGCTGGACGCGCTCGTCGCCCTGCTGGCGGCGCCGACGCGCGCGCCGGTCCTGGTGCTGGCCGCGATCGCCTCGGCCGAGATCCTCTGTGCCGCACCGTTCGTCGACGGCAACGGCGTGGTGGCACGCGCCTTGCAGCGGGCGCTCGTCGTGGGACGCGGTCTGGACCCGATGGGCGCCGCGGTGCCGGAGTCGGCGCTGCTCGCGGAGGCGGCGCGCTACGCGGAGGCCCTGCACGGGTACGCCGCCGGCGGCGCCGAGGGGGTGGCCGGCTGGATCAGGTTCACCGCCTCGACGGTCGTGGCGGGCGCGACGGAGGGCACCGTCCTGGCCGACGCCGTCCTCGCCGGCCGCACCCCGAGGAGCTGAGAACCGCTCAGTCGCAAGCCTTCGCGACCTCGCGGACGACCCAGGCGTTGACGGTCGTGTGGTCGAGCTGGTCGAACCGCTGGTTGCCGATGTCGAGCATCACCTGGTTGCCGGCGTCCAGCTGCTGGGCCGCCACCGTGCAGGTGGTGACCTCGAGCCGCACGGGGATGGTCGTCAGGGGCGCGTCCTCGCCGCCGGGCACCGGGACGGGCGCCTCGGGCTCGGTGACCAGGCGGACGCCGTCGGGCGCGGTCAGTCCGACCTCGAGGTCCTGGTCGAAGCCGCGCAGGCCGATGTAGAGGCGGCCGTCGGCACGCACCTGCGTGCTCTGCACGATGACGGTCGGGATGAACTGCCCGCCGCAGGTGAGCTCCACCACCGTGCTCGACGAGATCGGGAAGGCGCCGATGCGCGTGCCGGGGAGCACCTCGTCGCGCAGGTCGGCTCCGGCCACCGTCACGCGCAGGTCGCCGTCGCGCGAACCGCCGCGCGCCACAGGGGCGTTGCCGCAGTCGAGGACCCTGGCGGCGACGGTGCCGGACGCGTAGCCCGATGGCGCCACGGTCAGGTCGTCGAGGAGGTCGAGCGCGACGCCGGAGGGCCGGTCGGCGTCGAGGCCGCCCTCGAGGTCGGCGGCGGTGACGGTGACCGAGTCCGTGCCGGTGTTGACCACGTTGAGCTTCAGGGTGGCACGTCCGGTGTCGCCGGTCCCGCTGTCGGAGTAGTCGAGCCACGCGACGACCCCGGCGGCGGCGTCGAGGCGGGCCTGGCGCACCTGCTCGGTGACCCCGACGGCCAGCAGCGCGGCAGCCACCGCCACGACAGCCAGCGCCGCGGCGGTGCGACCGCGGGAGGTGCGCAGCGCGTCGAGGCGGGAGGTGGCCCAGGAGCGGCCGGCGCGCACGGCGGCGCGGGGGTCCCGCGGTGGTGCGCCGGTCCCCGCCGAGGGCTCGGTGGCGTCGCCGCGGGGGTCGGTGCCGCCGGGGTCTGCGGCACCGCGCCGGCGCGATCCGACCTTGTCGTCGAGACGGACCGCTCCGCCGCCCTGGGCGGGTGGGGGGTCCTGCGCCGGGGGCGCGACGTCCTCGAGAGCCGAGCCGAGCACCTCGCGACTCACGACCCACCTCCCGTCCGTGCGACCTCGCCGTCGGCGCTCATCCTCGCCACGGGCGGGGCGCGCCGCCACCACGACGCGAAGTCGTGATCGGTCGGTGACCTGGGGTGGTGGTCCGACGCGGCCGGCGACCGGGGCCGGACGAGGTGACGGCGGCGTCCGGGGACGCCGCCGTCGAACATGCACGGGAGCGGCTACCAAGCGTGCACTCCAGTTCGCGGGCCGGGACGAGCCCGACCCAGCGAGTCCTCACGAGGACCGGTCGCGCGTGGGTACCGCATCGTGCATGTGGTCCGTGGTCTCCGGTTCAGGACGAGTCCTGAACCGGACGAACCGCCACCTCCATTGGTACTCCTCCGCGGGCGCGTTGGGAAGGGCCCGTCGGCCCAGGCAGGGGACACGCCGGGCGACGCGCCGGGCCGCGTCGGGAGGTCGTCGATCCGGCGGGCCGCTCCTTCGCGGCTCCCCGGCGGCTCCTCCGCGGCTCCCCGGCGGCTCCTCGGTGGATCGTCGGCGTGCAGGTCGTCCGCCCCGTCGTCGGCGGGCCGAAGGTGCCGGCCGACCTGTGTTTGCCGGACCGTCGGTTCGGGTACATGCTGGATCCAGGCCGGTCCACCTCTGGTGGAGACCGGCTGCGTCGTGCGGCTCCTCCCCCCCGAGCCGGACGGCGACGACGGCCCCCGCCACCCCCCGGCGGGGGCCGTCCTCGTCCCCGGGTCGGTCCGTGCGGTCCCACCGTCCACAGGGTCGGCCGGGGCCCGGCCGTCCACAGCCGCGGCGGTCCGGGGCGCCCCGTGACGGCGGCGGCAGGGACCGTCGCACCGTGCCCTCGCCTCACGTCCCGGACGTCCTCGTGCTCACCTGCGACGCCGTGCTCGCCGAGCAGGTCGGCCTGGTCGCGGCGAGCGTCGGTGCGCGGTGGCGCACCAGCGCCGACCCCGCCGCCGCCGAGGCGCCGGCGGCCGCGCTGGTCGTCGTGGGCGCCGACCACCTCGACCGCTGGTCGCCGTCGCCAGGCGACCTGGTCGCCGCGCTCGACGACCACCCGCACGCCCTGCCGTCCGGCGTCGTGCCGCACCGCCTCCCGTCCGGTCGTGCGGCGCTCGCCCGCGCGCTGGCCGACGGGGCCCGCCGCGGTCCCCGCGGGGTCGTGGTCGGGGTGGTGGGCGCGGTCGGCGGGGCGGGGGCCAGCACCCTCGCGCTCGCCCTGGCCGCGCGCGGCGGCGGCTGGCTGGTCGACGCCGACCCGGTCCGGTCGGCCACCGAGGCCGCCACCGGCACCGAGCACGTCGCCGGCGCGCGCTGGCCCGACCTGCTCGACCTGGACGGCCGCCTCCCGCCGGGCTCGCTGGCCGGTCGCCTGCCCCTCGCCGACGGCGTGCCCGTGCTCGGCTGGAGCGCCCTGGACGACGCGACGCCCCGCCCGGGACCGTCGGCGACGGCGCTGGAGCCGCTGCTGGCGGTGGCACGGTCCGACGTGCCGGTGGTCGCGGTCGACCTGCCGGGCGCCCGCGCGGCCCGGGCGGGGCCGGTGTGGCGGCTGCTCGACTGCGCGGTGCTCGTCGTCCCGGACGCCGTCCCCGCCGCGGTGGTGGCCCGCCGGTTGGTCGGCGGCCTGCGGGCGGCGGTCGGCGAGGTGCACGTGGTCGTGCGGGAGAGGCGTGGTGGCCCGGGCGCGGCCGCGGTCGCCGAGGTCCTCGGCGCCGACGACGCCGTCCGCTGGCGTGCGCACCCCGCGCTCCCGCGGGCGGCCGACGACGGCGACCTGGTGGCCGCGGTGCGTCGTGGCGCCACCGCCTCGGTCGCCGAGCACCTCCTGCGTCGCGTCGGGGTGGCGCGGTGAGCGGGCCCGACGAGCAGCTGCTGCACGGCGTCCGCCGCGATCTCGTGGTGCGCGGGGAGCAGCGGGCCGCGACGGACCGGGCGGACGTCGCGGCCGCCCTGGGGCAGGCGGGGGCGTGGGGCTCGCGCCGGCTGCTCGACGCCGTGGACGACGTCACGGCCGAGCTCACCGGGGCCGGCCCGCTCCAGCCGCTGCTGGACGACCCGGGGGTCACCGACGTCCTGGTCAACGGGCCGGACGAGGTCTGGGTCGACGACGGCGACGGGCTCCGTCGGGTGGCGCTCGACCTCGGCCCGCCGGAGCGGCTGCGGGCGCTCGCGGTCCGGCTCGCCGCGCGCTCGGGCCGCCGCCTCGACGACGCCAGCCCCTACGTCGACGCGCGCCTGCCGGGCGGGACGCGGTTGCACGCCGTCCTCGCCCCGGTCGCCGTCGGCGGCACCCTGCTGTCGCTGCGGGTGCCACCGCGCCGCACCTGGTCGCTGCCCGCGCTCGTCGCCTGCCGCACCGTGCCGCCGGGCTGGGACGTCGTGCTCGACGCGGTGGTGAGGCGACGGCTGGGGTTCCTGGTCAGCGGGGGCACCGGCTCGGGCAAGACGACGCTGCTGTCCACCCTCCTCGGCCGCGTGCACCCCGCGGAACGCGTGGTCACGGTGGAGGACACCGCCGAGCTCGCGCCCGCGTGCCCGCACCACGTGGCGCTCGAAGCCCGGCACCCGAACGCCGAGGGCGCCGGGGCGGTCACGCTGTCCGACCTGGTGCGCCAGGCCCTGCGGATGCGTCCGGACCGCGTCGTGGTCGGCGAGTGCCGGGGCGCGGAGGTGCTCGACCTGCTGTCCGCGCTCAACACGGGCCACGCCGGCGGCTGCGGCACCGTGCACGCCAACGCGGTCGAGCACGTCCCGAGCCGGCTCGAGGCCCTCGGCGTGCTCGGCGGCGTGGGGCGCGCGGCGATCGCGCGTCAGACCGCCAGCGCCCTCGACGTCGTCGTGCACCTGGAGCGGCGGGCCGGGCTGCGACGGGTGGTCGCCGTCGGCGCGGTGGTCGACCACGGCGACGTCGTCGTCGTCGAGCCCGCGCTCGTCGCCGGGGCGGACCCCGGCGACCCCGGTCACGTGGCGGACGGGTGGCCCGTGCTGCGCGGCCTGCTCGCCGACCTGGCGCCACCGTGGTGAGCGGGGGAGCAGGGGTGGCGCCCGAGGTGCTCGTGGCCCTCCTGGTCGGCGCCGGCGCGCTGCTGGCACCGCGGCGCCGCGACGCCCGGCTGGATCGCCTCCTTCCGGCCGCGCGACCGCAGACCCTCGGTCGGCGGTGGTGGCGTCGGGTGGCGGACCTCGCAGCGAGCGCGCGCGGTCGCGCGCTGCACCTGCGAGGGCGCCCGCCCGGCACCGACGTCGCCGCGGTGATCGCGGAGCTGGCCTCGCTCGTCCGCGGCGGGATCCCGCCACCCGCCGCGTGGGCCGCGACCGCCACCGGCCTCACCGACGACCACGCCGGAGGCGTGCTCTCGGCGGCCGCCGCGGCGGGCGCGCGGGGCGAACCCGTCGCCGACGTGCTGCGAGCCGGCGCGTCCTCGGTCCCGCCGATCGGCACCACTGCCAGGTCCGGCGACGACGGCGGGCTCGCGACCCTGGCGGCCACCGTCGCCGTCCACGAGCGCACCGGCGCCCCGGTGGCCGAGCTGCTCGACCGGGCCGCGGCGGGCCTGCGGGCCGACTCCGACGCCGCCCTCGCGCGCCGCTCGGCGCTCGCCGCGCCGCTGGCCACCGCACGGGTGCTGGTGGCGCTGCCTCCGCTCGGTCTGCTCCTCGGCCTGGCCGTCGGTGGCGACCCGGTCCGCGTGCTGGTCACCGAGCCGGTCGGCCGCGGCTGCGCCGTGGTGGGCACGGTCTGCGCCGTGACCGCCTGGTGGTGGTCGCGCGCGCTGGTGCGGCGGGCCGTCCGGTCGTGACCGGCCCGGCCCCGGTCGTCGTCGCCCTGCTCGTCGCGGCGGCCGTCCTGGTGCGGCCGTCAGACGCGCGCGACCGGCTGCGCGGCTGGGCGGACGAGGCGCCGGTGAGGGGGCGGCCGCCGCCGGAGCCCGACGAGGCGCTGCTCCTCGACCTCGTGGCGGCCGCCATGCTCGCCGGGGCGCCGGGAGCCACCGCCCTGCAGGTCGCGGGCTCGGCCGCCGGAGGCAGCAGGGGGGCCGGTGTGCGGGCCGCCGGCGCCGCGCTCCTGCTCGGGGCCGAGGGCGACGAGGCGTGGCCGGCCGACCCCGCCGTCCGGCGGCTCCGGCGCTGCCTCGAGCTGTCGGCCGGGACGGGCGTGCCCGCGGTGCCGTTGCTGCGCGCCGCCGCCGACACCGCCCGCCGCGACCGGCACCGCTCCGGTGAGCGGGAGGCGGCCCGGCTCGGCGTGCGCCTGGCGCTGCCGCTCGGGCTCTGCGCGGTGCCGGCCTTCGTGGCCTGGGGCGTCGTGCCGGTCGTGCTGTCGCTGGCCGACCAGGTCGGACCGTGACGGCGACAGCGTCCGTGACCGCACCCGGGCCGCGGGCACGACCTGTGCCCACAGGCCCCCGTCGCAGGGCGCCGTCGTCCACAGCCCGGCCGCGGGCCTGGTGCGCACCGGCGTCGGTGGGCAGTCTCGTCGGAGCGACCGGTTGCCGGATGGCCCGGCGAGAACCACTGGAGGAGAACGCATGTCACACAAGACCTCACGCCTCGACCCGATGCGCGACGACGGCATGGCCACGGCGGAGTACGCGATCGCCACGCTGGCCGCCTGCGGCTTCGCCGGCCTGCTGGTGGTGATCCTGCGCAGCGAGGAGGTGCGCGGCCTGCTCACCGGCATCGTCGAGCGCGCGCTGTCGGTGGGTTAGGTGCGCCGTCCCGGTCCCCAGCGCGGCACCGAGCCCGGCACCGAGGCCGGCACCGAGGCCGGCAGCGAGCCCGGCGCCGAGCCCGGCACCGACCGCGGCGCCGTCACGGCCGAGCTCGCGATCGGGATGCTGGGGCTCACCACGGTGGTCGCCGGGCTGCTGTCGCTCGGCACGGTCGTGCAGGCCCAGCTGCGGGTGCACGACGCGGCGGCGGCCGGCGCCCGGCTGGCCGCCCGCGGCGAGACGTCGGACCGGGTGCGGCAGGTGGCCGCCGACCTCGGCGGGGAGGGCGCGCGGGTCGGCGTCACCACCGGCGGCGGCACCACGGGGGTGCGGGTGACGCGGTCGGTCGTCCTGCTGCTCCCGGGGTCGCCGGTGGTGCCTGTCGAGGGGTCCGCGGTCGCGGTCACCGAGTCCGCGGACGCCGGGACCGGGACGGGTGCGCCGTGAGCGGCCGGCTCGGTCCCCGGAGCGGGGGCGACGACGGCTCGGGCAGCGTCCTGGTGCTGGCCCTGGTCGCGGTGCTCGCGGTCGGCGCCCTGTCGACCGCCGCACTCGGGCGGGCAGCCGCCGCCCGGCACGTCGCGGCGTCGGCAGCCGACCTGGCCGCGATCGCCGCTGCCGGGGCGGCCTGGCCCGCCGGCCCGGGCCCGTGCACCGGTGCGGTGCGCGAGCGCGCCACCTCCGTGGCGAGCGCGAACGGCGCCCGTCTCACCGCCTGCACGCTCGTGGCCGGTCCGTCGGCGGTCGACGGGGCCGACGCCGTGGTGGAGGTGGAGGTCGCCGTACCCGGGCTTCTCGGCGGGACGGGCCCGGCGCGAGCGACCGCACGGGCGGGCCCGGCGCGGTCGGGGTGACCGGGGCGGACCCCCGGCCGGCTGACCCAGGAGGCGGGCCGGTGGTGACGCCTCAGCCGCGCGGAGGGTCGTTCGGCGTGCCCTTCTGCTGGTCGCCGGGGTGCACCGCGGTGGTCGTGGTGCCCGGTGCCGACGTGGTGCCCGGTGCCGTGTGACGGCCGTCGCCGTCAGGAGTCCCGGCGCGCGTGCCGGTGGCGGTCGCCGGGGTCGCCGGGGTGGTGCCCTGCTCGCCCTCCAGCCGCCGCAGCCGCTTGAGCTCACGCCTCTTCGCCATGCTGCGTCGGCTGCCGGAACGCAGCATCGCGATGGCGACCACGGCCAGCAGCAGGGTCGCCGCGCCGAGCAGGAAGAGCACCAGCGGCGACGGCTCGAAGAACATGTTGAGCTGGTCCCACTCGAGCGTGACGGTGCCGGATGCGCCGGTGACGACGACGAACACCACGACGGCGACGACGACGATCAGCAGCAGCAGTGCGATGACGACCATGACTCCTCCTCGCGCAGCGCAGGCGCGCCGGACGACAGGCAGGTTAGTCCGGAACGGCCGGGACGTCCTGTTCAGCGGCCGCCGCCGGGGCCTGGCGCAGCACCGCGGCGAGCAGGCGCGCCGCTGCGTGCTTGTCGAGCGGCTCGTTGCCGTTGCCGCACTTCGGCGACTGCACGCACGACGGGCACCCGGCGCGGCAGGGACACGCGTGCAGCGTCTCGAGCGTGGCGGTCAGCCACCGCTGCGCCCGCAGCCAGCCGCGCTCGGCGAAGCCCGCGCCCCCTGCGCGCGCGTCGTGGACGAACACGGTGGCCGTCCCGGTGTCCGGGTGCAGCGCGGTCGACACCCCGCCGACGTCCCAGCGGTCGCAGGTGGCCACCAGCGGGAGCAGCCCGATCGCGCAGTGCTCGGCCGCGTGCACCGCCCCGGGCAGCTGGTCCGGCGCGACCTGGGCGGCCGCCAGCACGTCGTCGGGCAGCGTCCACCACACCGCGGTGGTCCGCAGGGTCCGCTCCGGCAGGTCGAGCGGGTGCTCGCCGAGCACCTCGCCGGAGCCGAGCCGCCGCCGCGTGTACCCGGTGACCCTGCTGGTGACCTCCACGGTGCCGAGGCAGATGCCGACCGAACCCCACGCCGCCCGCTCGCGCCGCTCGAGCACCCGGATGTCGCCCACCGAGGTGGCGTGCGTGGTCCACGGCGGCGCCGGGGCCCGCACCAGCGCGGTGGAGCCCTCGAGGTCGAGGGCGACCACCTCGTAGGCCGAGCCACGGTGCAGGTACACCGCGCCGACGTGCACGGAGTGGTCGGCCGCGGCGGCGTCGACGGTGCCGAGCACCCGGCCGGTCGAGCCCTCGACCACCGAGACGGGGTCCGCGCCACCGCCGCCGCGCAGGTCGGTGAGGTCGGTGGCGCGGGTGGGGTGGGTCCAGAACCACCCGGACGCCCGCCGCCGCAGCAGCCCCCGCCGCACCAGCACCGCGAGCACCGAGCCGGTCGAGGGGCCGAACAGGTCGAGGTCGGCCTCGGTGACGGGCAGCTCGGCCGCGGCAGCGCACAGGTGCGGGGCCAGCACGTGGGGGTTGTCGGGGTCGAGCACGGTGGCCTCCACCGGGGCGCCGACGAGCTCCTCGGGGTGCGCCATCAGGTACGTGTCGAGCGGGTCGTCGGCGGCGACGAGCACGGCGAGCCCCCGCGTGCCCTGCCGCCCGGCCCGCCCCGCCTGCTGCCACAGCGACGAGCGGGTGCCGGGCCAGCCGCTGACCAGCACGGCGTCGAGCCCGGTGATGTCGACGCCGAGCTCGAGGGCGTTGGTGCTCGCCAGCGCCACGGTGCGGCCCGAGCGCAGCTGCCCCTCGAGCTCGCGGCGCTCCTCGGGCAGGTACCCGCCGCGGTAGGCCTGCACCAGCCGCCCGCTGCCCGGCTCGCGCTGCTCGAGCACCCGCGCCGCCTGCAGCGCCACCGCCTCGGCGCCCCGGCGCGACCGCACGAAGGCCAGCGACCGCACCCGGGCGTCGACCAGGTCGGCGAGCAGCGCGGAGGTCTCGGCGGCGGTGCTGGTGCGGTGGCCCGCGGGGTCGGTGGGCGGCTCCCACAGCACGAGGTCGGTGCCCGCCCGGCGCGAGGTGTCGTCCTGCACCGCCACGACGTCGAGACCGGTGAGCCGGGCCGCCGTGGCGGCCGGGTCGGCCGCGGTGGCCGACGCCAGCACGAACACCGGCGAGGCGCCGTGGTGCGCCGCCACCCGCCGCACGCGCCGCAGCACCGCCGCCACCTGGGCGCCGAAGACACCTCTGTAGCGGTGCATCTCGTCGACCACGACCACCTCGAGACCGCGCCAGAACGAGGCCCAACGGGCGTGCTGCGGCAGCATCGAGAAGTGCAGCATGTCGGGGTTGGTCAGCAGGTAGCCCGCGTGCTGCCGCGCCCACTGCCGCTGCTCGGGCGAGGTGTCGCCGTCGACCACCGCCGCCCGTACGTCGGTGCCGAGCGAGGTGACCGCGCAGAGCTGGTCGGCCGCGAGCGCCTTGGTGGGCGAGACGTACAGGACGCCGGGACGGGTGAGCAGCCCACCGCCCTCGAGCAGGCGCGTCAGCGCGGGCAGCTGGTACGACAGCGACTTGCCGGACGCCGTGCCGGTGGCCACCACGACGTGCCGCCCGGCGCGCACCAGCTCGGCCACCTCCACCTGGTGCCGCCACGGCCGCTCGACGCCGGCACGGCGCCAACCCTCCACCAGCTGCGGGTGCGCCCACGCCGGCCAGTCGGCGGTGCTGCCGGCGCTCGCCGGCGTGCGGTGCACGTGCCGCACCCGGTCGCGGCGGCCCGGCGGGGCCAGCAGGGTGCCGAGCGCGCCGCCGACGGTCGCGGCGTCCGCGCCGCCGTCGACGAGCTGAGCGGCGGCCATCCGGCGATCCTCGCACCGCGCGCCGACAGCGGGGCCGCCCCGACGCCCGCCGGACGGTCGAGCCCGTGGGTGGTCGCGCTCCCGCGCCGGAAGCCCCGGCGAGTTCGCCCAGGAGGTGTGCCCCTCCGCCCGGGGGATGGTTAGATGCCACGGGACGTCGGGGCGCACCCCGACGCGACGCGCGCGACCGTGGGAGACGCCAAGTGGACCTGTCCGTGACCAGCCGTGAGCAGGGTGGCCGCACCGTCGTCGAGGTCGGCGGCGAGATCGACGTCTACACCGCACCGGTGCTGCGCGAGCGGTTGAACGACCTGGTCGGCGAGGGGCACCACCACCTCGTCGTCGACATGGAGAACGTCGACTTCCTCGACTCCACCGGCCTCGGCGTGCTCGTCGGCGGCCTCAAGCGGGTTCGCGCCCACGACGGCTCGCTGCACCTGGTCTGCACCCAGGAGAAGATCCTCAAGGTCTTCCGGATCACCGGCCTCACCAAGGTGTTCCCCATCCACTCCACGGTCGACGAGGCCGTCGCCGCGACCGGCGGCACCGCCGGCTGAGCCGGCGAGCCACCTCCCACGACCTCCTCACGGCGTGACTGACGAGCCCGGACCCCCCGGGCCAGGCGCTGCGTCGCGCCCCGTGCCGTCGCAGGGCGTCCCGGGGCACGACGGGCCCGACCGCGCCGTCGAGCTCGAGCTCCCCGCCACCGCCGAGCACGTCCGCACCGCCCGGCTCGTCAGCGTCGCCGTCGCCCGCCGGATGGGCCTGGACGACGAGCTGGTCGAGGAGGTGCGGCTCGCCGTCGGCGAGGCGTGCGCCCGGCACCTCACCAGCGGGGCCGGCACCCGACGGCTGCGGCTCGAGCTGCGCGAGGACGTCCCCGGCCGGCCCGGCCTGCACGTCGTCGTCCGCGCCGTGGGTGCCGGCGGCACCCTCGCCCCCGCCGCCACCGACGACCTGTCGCTCGCCGTGCTGGAGGGGCTCGTCCCCGAGCTGCGGGTCGGCGCCTACCGCCTCGACCTGCACTGGCCCGTCGTGTGAGCCTCCGCCGGTGCGTCCGGCACCGAGCGACGTGTGACCTGTGCCGCACCTGTGTCCGAGGTCACGCGCGATCTGCGTAGACTCCGCCGCGACCCGCCCACGTGCGCTCCAGCCCTACGGCCACGTCCGGGCCCGGGTGAACCCGGTACGACCACCCGGTCGACCAGACCAGATCAGACACGCACGCCAACTGACACACACGTCAAGGAGGACGGATGTCGAGCCACACGCTCGCACCACTGCTGGGAACGGGGCCTGTGGCATCGTCCGGCACCACCACCGTCGAGCTCGCCGGCGGCAACCAGACCCTCGTGGTCGTCGTCGCGGTGATCGCCCTCGTGGCCCTGGTGATGGCGGTCGTGTTCCGCAGCCAGGTGCTCTCGTACGGCGAGGGCACGGCCAAGATGCAGGAGATCGCGCTCGCGGTGCAGGAGGGCGCCAGCGCCTACCTGAACCGGCAGTTCCGCACCCTGGCGCTGTTCGTCGTCCTGGTCTTCGCGCTGCTGTTCCTGCTCCCCGGTGACTTCGACATCCGCGCCGGGCGCAGCATCGCGTTCGTCTTCGGCGCCGTGTTCTCGGCCGCCATCGGCTACCTGGGCATGTCGCTCGCCGTGCGGGCCAACGTCCGCGTGGCCGCGGCGGCGCGCGAGGCCGACGGCAAGGCGATCGGCACCCGGATCGCGTTCCGCACCGGCGGCGTGGTCGGCATGGCCACCGTCGGGCTCGGCCTGCTCGGCGCGTCCGCCGTCGTCCTGATCTTCAAGGGCGACGCCCCCTCGGTCCTGGAGGGCTTCGGCTTCGGCGCCGCGCTGCTCGCGATGTTCATGCGCGTCGGCGGCGGCATCTTCACCAAGGCGGCCGACGTCGGCGCCGACCTGGTCGGCAAGGTCGAGGCCGGCATCCCCGAGGACGACCCGCGCAACGCGGCCACGATCGCCGACAACGTGGGCGACAACGTCGGCGACTGCGCCGGCATGGCGGCCGACCTGTTCGAGTCCTACGCCGTGACGCTGGTCGCGGCGCTGATCCTCGGCAAGGCCGCCTTCGGCGACCAGGGCCTGGTGTTCCCGCTCATCGTCCCGGCGATCGGTGCCCTCACCGCCGTCCTCGGCGTGTTCATCACCAAGCCCCGCGGCGACGAGAGCGGCCTCACCGCGATCAACCGCGGCTTCTACATCTCCGCCGCGGTCGCCGCCGTCGGCTCGGCGATCGCCGCGTTCGTCTACCTGCCGAGCTCGTACAGCGGCCTGGTCAACGTCAACGCCGAGATCGCCGACCTGTCCGGCGACCCGCGGGTCGTCGCCACCATGGCGGTCCTGCTGGGCATCGTCCTGGCCGGCATCATCCTGTGGCTCACCGGCTACTTCACCGGCACCGACAAGCCCCCGACGATGAACGTGGCCAAGACCTCGCTCACCGGTCCGGCCACCGTCGTGCTGTCCGGCATCGGCGTCGGCTTCGAGTCGGCCGTCTACACCGCGGTGATCATCGCGGGCGCCGTGTACGCCGCGTTCCTGCTCGGCGGCGGCTCGGTCGTGCTGTCGCTCTTCCTCATCGCGCTCGCGGGCTGCGGCCTCCTCACCACGGTCGGCGTCATCGTGGCGATGGACACCTTCGGCCCGGTCTCCGACAACGCCCAGGGCATCGCGGAGATGAGCGGCGACGTCGACGGCGAGGGCGCGCAGATCCTCACCGACCTCGACGCCGTCGGCAACACCACCAAGGCGATCACCAAGGGCATCGCGATCGCCACGGCCGTCCTGGCCGCGACCGCGCTGTTCGGCTCCTACCAGGACGCCATCACCACCGCGATCGCGCAGGCCGGCACGCCCGACCTGCCGGCGTCGTTCCTCTACGAGGTCTCCAGCCCGGGCGTCCTGGTCGGCCTGATCCTCGGCGCCTCGGTCGTGTTCCTGTTCTCCGGCCTCGCGATCGACGCCGTCACCCGCGCCGCCGGCGCGATCGTGTTCGAGGTGCGCCGCCAGTTCCGCGAGCACCCCGGGATCATGGACGGCACCGAGAAGCCCGAGTACGGCCGCGTGGTCGACATCTGCACCCGCGACTCGCTGCGCGAGCTGGCGACCCCGGGCCTGCTGGCGGCCTTCGCCCCGATCGCGGTGGGCTTCGGTCTCGGCGTCGGCCCGCTGGCGGGCTACCTCGCCGGCGCGATCGGCACCGGCGTCCTGATGGCCGTGTTCCTGGCCAACTCCGGCGGCTCCTGGGACAACGCCAAGAAGATCGTCGAGGACGGCACCCACGGCGGCAAGGGCTCGGCCGCCCACGAGGCCGTCGTCATCGGCGACACCGTCGGCGACCCGTTCAAGGACACCGCCGGCCCGGCCATCAACCCGCTCATCAAGGTGATGAACCTGGTCGCGGTGCTCATCGCCCCGGCCGTGGTGACGCTGTCGATCGGCGACTCGGCGAACCCGCTGCTGCGCGGGATCATCGCCGGCGTCTCCGTCGTGATCATCGTGGTGGCGGTGACCATCTCCAAGCGCCGCGGTGGCGCGATCAGCGACGACGTCCCGGCCGCCGGGCCGGTCGCCGCCGAGCCGCGCGACGCCCAGCAGGCCGAGCCGCTGCACTGATCGCAGGAGGTGCCCCTTCCCGGCCCGGGAAGGGGCACCTGCTGCGTCCGGGGCCCGGCCTAGGCTCCTGCTGATGCCCGACCACCTCGTCCTGCTGCTGGTCGCGGGGTTCTTCGCGGGCCTGATCGGGTCCGGCGCAGGGCTCGCGTCCCTGGTGTCGTACCCGGCCCTGCTGCTCATCGGGCTGCCGCCGCTGGCTGCCAACGTCTCCAACACCGTCGCGCTGACGATCAGCTCGACCACCGGTATCGCCGGGTCGTGGCCGGAGCTGCGGGGGCAGCTGCGCCGGCTGCTGCCGTACGTGCTCGTGGCCCTGGTCGGCGGCGTCGTCGGGATGGCGCTGCTGCTCGCCTTCCCCGCCGAGGCGTTCGAGGCGGTGGTGCCCTGGCTGATCGGCCTCGCGTCCGTGGCGCTCCTGGCCCGGCCGTGGCTGCAGAAGGCGCGGTCCGAGCGCTTCGGCGAGCACCACCCGCTGGTGGTCGGCGCAGTCGGCCTGGTCTGCGTCTACGGCGGCTACTTCGGCGCGGCGGCCGGCGTCCTGGTGATGGCCGTGATCGGCGCGGTCGTCCCGGACCGGTGGCCGTTCGTCAACGCGTCGAAGAACGTGCTGCTCGGCGTCTCGAACCTCGCCGCCTCGATCGGGTTCCTCCTGCTCGGGCCGGTCGTCTGGTCCGCCACCCTCCCGCTCGCGGGGGGAGCGCTGGTCGGTGCGGCGGTCGGGCCGGCGGTCGTGCGGCGGCTGCCGGAGACGCCGGTGCGGCTGGTGATCGGTGTCGCGGGCCTCGCACTGGCTGTGCGGCTCGCGCTCGGCTGACTCAGGACGACACGGCGCGCGACGCCCGGGTGCCGGCGAAGGCGCTGCGGCCCAACCACTCCCAGATCCGGTCCGCGTCGCGCGAGGGGCCGACGACCTGCAGCTGGCGGCCGCGGAGCACCGCGTCCGGCGTCGTGTCGCCCGTCCAGACCTCGGTGAGCGCGCGGACCGACGAGCGCACCTCGAGGGTGAGGTCGTGACCGGGGTCGTCGCGGCAGAGGTCGGCTACGCGGTCCTCGACCACGAGCCACCAGTCGGTCTCCCTCGGGCCGGCGTCGGGGAAGTGGAAGTGGATGACCACCCGGCGGTCCGGCGGGAACTGCTCGAGCCGCACGAACCGGCGCACGTCCCACATCAGGAAGCCGGCGTCGAGCTGGTCGTCGCGCAGCCGGCTGCCGATCCAGCGGGCGCCCCAGTGCCCGAGCGACATCACGATCGGACGGAGCTCCTCTCCCGCCGCGGTCAGCAGGTAGGAGCCGGCACGGCCCTCGCCGGTGCGCCGCACCACCCCGAACTCCTCGAGGGTGCGCAGCCGCCGGGCGAGCAGGGTGGGTGACATCCGCGGCAGACCGCGGCGGATCTCGTTGAACCGGGTGCTGCCGCACAGCAGCTCGCGCACCACCAGCGGCGTCCACCGGTCGCACAGGACCTCCGCGCCGCGCGCCACGGTGCAGAACTGGCCGTAGTCCGTCATGGCCCGACGGTAGGGACGTCGAGTCCGGGTGCCTAGTACAGACCGTGGACTAGTGACGGGGTCCTCGTGGTCGGACAGTTCGTGGCACCCCGCGGCACCGGCCGGGGGCGACGAGAGGAGCACGACGATGACCGCGCAGGCGACCTTCGACCCGGTGGTGTTCAAGCAGACGACCCGACGGCAGTGGCAGGAGGCGGCCGACGCCTGGCACCGTTGGGGCGAGGTGATCGGCCGCTGGCTCGACGCGTCGACGACCGAGATGATCGGGCTCGCCCGGATCGGCGAGGGATCGCGCGTCCTGGACGTCGCGGCCGGTGCGGGCGAGCAGACGCTGCGGATCGCCCGGCAGGTCGGTCCGTCCGGCCGCGTGCTCGCCACGGACATCGCGCCGGACCTGCTGGCCCGGGCCGAGGCCGACGCCGCCGCGGCCGGGCTCGCGAACGTCAGCACCCGCGAGCTGGACGGCGAGGACACCGGGAGCCTGGACGCCGGCTCCTTCGACGCCGCCGTGAGCCGGGTGGGACTCATCTACTTCCCCGACCGCGCCCGCGCCCTCGCAGGGATCCACCACGTGCTGCGGCCCGGAGGTCGTGTCGCTGCGGTCACCTACTCCACGCCGGACCGCAACGGGTTCTTCGCCGTCCCCGTCGGCATCATCCGCGCCCGGGCCGGGCTCCCCGCGCCGGTGCCCGGCCAGCCGGGCCCGTTCTCGCTCGGTGGCCCGGGCGTCCTCGAGCAGGCGCTCGCCGCCGCGGGCTTCGCCGAGGTGGAGGTCCGCACCGTCCCGTCGCCGCTGCGGCTGGGCTCGGCCGCCGAGTGCGTCCGGTTCCAGAAGGAGTCCTTCGGCGCCCTGCACCAGATGCTCGCGGGCCTGGAGCCGGCCGAGCGGGAGGACGTCTGGGCCGAGGTCGAGGACGCCCTGCGCCAGTTCGAGGGACCGGACGGCTTCGTCGGTCCGTGCGAGATGCTGGTGGGTGCCGCGACCCGTCCGTGACGGACGGTGGCCGGCGCCCGCACCGGTTCGGCGATCCGCCAGCGGGGCAGGTGCCGGGAGGCGTAGGTTCCTCCCCGTGGACCGGGCCGCGCGCGCAGCGCTCCTGCGAGCCCTCGCCCTGGCTGGCGCCGCGGGCGGGCTGGGGCTCGCGGCCGCCCTCCTCGGCCGCGGCCCGAACCCCCGACTCGTCCGCGCCGGGCACGAGGTCGCATCTCCCTCAAAGCGTTTCACCGCCCGGGTCGAGACCACGCGAGGTGAGGACGGCGTGCCCCTGTGGCGGCCCGTCGTCGTCGACCAGCGCGGCACCGAGGTGTTCCGCTCCGAGGGCGTGTTCGCCGCGGTCAAGGGTCTGGCCGTCACCTGGGAGCCGGGTCTCGACACGCTCTGGGTGGTCTCGCCGGACGGCACCCTGTTCGTGCAGGAAGGGCCGCACGCCTGGACCGCGACGGCCCTGACCCGGGCCACCGCCGACCTCGTGCCCGCGGAGGTCCGCGGCCTCACCGGGCCCTGACCGGCGTGGGCGACGTCCACCGGGGCGCGGACCGGACCACCGGCCTGCTGCGCGAGGACCTCGGCGAGGCCGGGTACACCGTCGACGTCGTCGAGGCCCTGCTCGGTCCGCTCGCCTCCGCGGCGCTGCACCGCGAGCAGCCGGTGCCGGCCAGGCGGCTGCTGGCCCGGCTCGTGGACGAGCGCGACGACTCACCGCACGCCACCCTCGTCCGTCTGTTCCTGCTCGCGCAACCGGTGACGCGCTCCGAGCTCGACGCCGCCCTGCCGTCGTCCGGCACCGACGCCCTCGAGGGGCTCGGCATCACGGCGAGCTCCGGCCTGCGTCGTGACGACACCGTGGTGGCCCGGCTCGACCTGCGCCCGCACGCTGCGGAGGCCCGCGACGCCGACGGCCGGCGCACCACCGCCGACTGGTGGGTCGTGAGCGACCTCGGCGAGACCGCCACCGGTGAGGCGCTCGACGAGGAGCACGTCCTCGGCGTCGGAGGAGCGTCCGTCACGCTCGCGGGCGCGACCGTCCGGCGGCGGGTCGCGCGCGCCCTCGACCTCGGCACCGGATGCGGGGTGCAGGCGCTGCACGCCGCCCAGCACGCCGACCACGTGGTGGCCACCGACCTGTCGGAGCGGGCGCTGTCGATGGCCGATCTGTCCCTGCGGCTGTCCGGGGTGCCCGCCGGCACCGTCGAGCTGCGCCAGGGCGACCTGCTCGACCCGGTGGAGGCCGAGCGGTTCGACCTGGTCGTGTCGAACCCGCCGTTCGTCATCACCCCGCGCCGCTCCGACGTCCCGACCATGCAGTACCGCGACGGCGGTCTCGCCGGCGACGAGGTGGTGCGGCGGGTCGTCACCGGCGCCGGCCACCACCTGCGGGCCGGTGGCCTCGCGCAGCTGCTCGGCAACTGGGAGGTGCCGGCCGGGGCCACCTGGGAGCAGGTCGTCGGCCGCTGGCTCGACGACGCCGCGGCCTCGCTCGGCGAGCCGATCGACGCGTGGGTCGTGCAGCGCGACGTGCAGGACCCGGCCGAGTACGCGGAGACGTGGATCCGCGACGGCGGCCTGGCCTCCGGCGCCCAGTACGAGGCGATGTACCGCGCGTGGCTCGACGACCTCGAGTCGCGGCACGTCGAGGCGATCGGGTTCGGCCTGGTGACCCTGCGCCGGCCCGGCCCGGGCACCCGCCCGCTGCGCCGGGTCGAGGAGCTGGTCGCGCCCACCGCCCCCGGCCTCGGCGACCACGTCGACGCCTGCCTGGCCGCCCACGACGCCCTGCCCGACGGCGACGGGCTGCTGTCGGCGCGCCTGCAGGTGGCGCCCGACGTCAGCGAGGTGAGGCACCACCGTCCCGGCGAGGCCGACCCGCAGGTGATCGAGCTGCGCCAGGGCGGCGGGTTCGGCCGCACCGTCCGGGTGGGCACCACGGTCGCCGCCGTGGTCGGCGCCTGCGACGGCGAGCTGGCCGTCGGGCAGATCACCGCCGCGGTGGCGCAGCTGCTGGGCCGCGGCCCCGGCGAGGTCGCCGCCGAGGTGCTGCCGGCCGTGCGCGAGCTCGTCCTGGACGGCTTCCTCACCCCGGCCTGACCCGCGGCCCGATCCCGGTCCGGTCCCCGCCCCGCCCCCGCCTCACCCCCGGCCCGATCCCCGCCGCGACCGGCCGTGCGCGGCCCGGATGGACGGATGGCGGGGGTCAGGCGTTACCGTGCCCACGCCGCTCAGCGCCTTCGTCGTGACGATGGCGCGGCTCGGGACGGGCGTCAGCAAGCACGGGAGAGGCACTCAGTGGCAAGCAAGGCATCGACAGGCGGCGCGGACGGGCTGCGCCGCCTGGTGATCGTGGAGTCGCCGGCGAAGGCACGCACCATCGCGGGCTACCTCGGCGACGGCTTCGACGTCGAGGCGTCCGTCGGGCACATCCGCGACCTGCCGCAGCCGTCCGAGCTGCCGCCGGAGATGAAGAAGGGCCCGTTCGGCAAGTTCGCCGTCGACGTCGACAACGGCTTCGAGCCCTACTACGTGGTCGACGCCGACAAGAAGAAGAAGGTCTCCGAGCTCAAGCGCCTGCTCAAGGACGCGGACGAGCTCTACCTCGCGACCGACGAGGACCGCGAGGGCGAGGCCATCGCCTGGCACCTGCTGGAGACCCTGCAGCCCAAGGTCCCGGTGCGCCGGATGGTGTTCCACGAGATCACCCGCGAGGCGATCCAGCGCGCGCTGCAGGCCACCCGCGACATCGACGTGGCCCTGGTCGACGCCCAGGAGACCCGCCGCATCCTCGACCGGCTGTACGGCTACGAGATCTCGCCGGTGCTGTGGCGCAAGGTCAAGGCCGGGCTGTCGGCCGGGCGCGTGCAGTCGGTCGCCACCCGCCTGGTGGTCGAGCGCGAGCGCGAGCGGATGGCGTTCCGCTCCGCCTCCTACTGGGACGTCGAGGGCACCTTCGCCGCGCAGGAGGACGCCTCCGTCGACGCCGGCCAGCGCTTCACCGCCCGCCTGGTGCAGGTCGACGGCGCCCGGGTCGCCACCGGTCGCGACTTCGACGACCGCGGGCAGCTGCGCAACTCAGCGGCGGTCGTGCTCGACCAGGCGGCCGCCACCTCGCTGGCCGAGGGCCTGCGCGAGGCGGCGGTCTCGGTCCGCTCGGTCGAGACCAAGCCGTACACGCGCAAGCCGTCTGCGCCGTTCACCACCTCGACCCTGCAGCAGGAGGCCTCGCGCAAGCTCCGGTTCTCCGCGCGGCAGACGATGCGCACCGCGCAGACGCTGTACGAGAACGGCTACATCACCTACATGCGCACCGACTCCACGGCCCTGAGCCTGGAGGCGGTCACCGCGGCCCGGCGGCAGGCGTCCGACATGTACGGGCCGGAGACCGTCCCGGACAGCCCGCGGGTCTACGCGAGCAAGTCGAAGAACGCGCAGGAGGCGCACGAGGCGATCCGTCCGTCCGGCGACTCCTTCCGCACCCCCGGCCAGGTCTCGGGATCCCTGCGCGGCGACGAGTTCCGTCTCTACGAGCTGATCTGGAAGCGCACGGTCGCCTCGCAGATGGCCGACGCCAAGGGCTCCACCGCCACCGTGCGGCTCGGCGGCACCAGCACCGACGGCCGCGACGCCGAGCTGTCGGCGTCCGGCACCGTCATCACGTTCAAGGGCTTCCTGCACGCCTACGAGGAGGGCCGCGACGAGGAGCGCCACGCCGAGGCCGAGGCCGAGCGCCGCCTGCCGGACCTCGCCCAGGGACAGCCGCTCGACGTCCTCGACCTCGAGGCCGACGGCCACGAGACCTCCCCCCCGCCCCGCTACACCGAGGCGAGCCTGGTGAAGGCGTTGGAGGAGAGGGGGATCGGGCGTCCGTCCACGTACGCGTCGACGATCTCCGTGATCGGCGACCGCGGCTACGTCGTGCACCGCGGGTCGGCCCTGGTGCCGTCGTGGATCGCGTTCTCGGTCATCAGGCTGCTGGAGGAGAACTTCGGACGGCTGGTCGACTACGACTTCACCGCGAGCATGGAGGAGGACCTCGACAAGATCGCCGGGGGGCAGCAGGACCGGGCCGGGTGGCTGCGCAAGTTCTACTTCGGCGACGCCGACCTCGAGGACGGCACGGCCGTCGACCGCTCCACCGACCCGGTGATGCGCCAGGGCCTCAAGCGCCTGGTCGACGACCTCGGCGAGATCGACGCGCGCGACATCAACTCGGTCGACATCGGCGAGGGCATCACGCTGCGGGTGGGCAAGTACGGCCCGTACCTGGAGGTGCCGGCCGCCGAGGGCGAGACCGAGCCGCGGCGGGCCAACGTGCCCGACGACGTCGCGCCGGACGAGCTGACCCTGGAGCGCGCCCGCGAGCTGCTGGAGACCCAGGGCGACGGCGACGTCGAGCTGGGCACCCACCCCGACACCGGTCTGGCGGTGGTGGCGAAGAACGGCCGCTACGGTCCGTACGTCACCGAGCTGCTGCCGGACGACGCACCGAAGTCGGCCCGGCCGCGCACGGGGTCGCTGCTGAAGTCGATGGCGATGGACACCGTCACCCTCGCCGACGCGGTGAAGCTGCTGTCGCTGCCGCGGGTGGTCGGCACCGACCCCGAGAGCGGCGACGAGATCACCGCGCAGAACGGCCGCTACGGCCCGTACCTGCGCAAGGGCACCGACTCGCGGTCGCTCGAGACCGAGGACCAGATCTTCACCGTGACGCTCGAGCAGGCGCTGGCGATCTACGCCCAGCCCAAGCGCGGGCGGGGACGCACCGAGGCGGCGCCGCTGCGCGAGCTCGGTGACGACCCGGTCGCCGGCACGCCGATCGTGGTCAAGGACGGCCGGTTCGGGCCGTACGTCACCGACGGCGAGTACAACGCCACCCTGCGCAAGGACGACGCGGTGGAGACCATCACGCTCGAGCGCGCCGCCGAGCTGCTGGCCGACAAGCGGGCCGCCGGTCCGCCGAAGAAGCGGGGCGCCAAGAAGTCCGCCGCGAAGAAGACGGCCGCCAAGAAGACCCCCGCGAAGAAGACCGCGGCGAAGAAGGCGACCGCGAAGAAGACCGCTGCGAAGAAGACGGCTGCCACGAAGTCGGCCGCCGAGAAGGCCTGATGCCCGCCCGCCCCGCGCGTGGCACGGGCTCCCGGTCGCCGTCGGTGACGGCGGTTAGGCTGGCCGGATGAGCGCGACGGCCGGGGGCGCCACCGCAGGACCCGATCTGCAGGACCACGGCGTGCGTGGCGTCCTGAAGATCACCTCGTTCCGGCACCTGTGGCTCTCGCTCGGACTGTCCAGCTTCGGCGACTGGCTCGGCCTGCTCGCCACCACCGCGCTCGCGGCGGCGCTCGGCGGTCAGTCGTCCTACGCGGCGGCCAACCTGGCGGTGTCCGGCGTGCTCATCCTGCGGCTGCTGCCGGCGGTGCTGTTCGGCCCGCTGGCCGGCGCCCTGGCCGACCGGTTCGACCGCAAGATCACGATGGTGGTCGGCGACCTCATCCGGTTCGTCCTGTTCGCCACCATCCCGCTCGTCGGCACGCTCTGGTGGCTGTTCGTGGCCACGATCCTGATCGAGATCGTCGGCCTGTTCTGGATGCCGGCCAAGGACGCCACCGTGCCCAACCTGGTGCCGCGCGAGCGGCTCGAGGCGGCCAACCAGCTCAGCCTGGCCACCACCTACGGGTCGGCGCCCGTCGCGGCGCTGCTGTTCGCCGGCCTGTCCACCATCACCAGCGGGCTCGACCGCGTCTTCCCGGTCTCCACCAGCCCGATCGACGTCGCGCTGTACCTCAACGCGCTCACCTACCTGGTCGCGGCGCTGGTGATCTGGCGGCTCGACATGCCCCGTCGCGCGGCGGCCGCCCCCTCGTCCGACCCGTCCAAGAGCGGCGTCTCGTTCTGGCGCACGATCGTCGACGGCTGGGCCTTCATCGGCAAGACCCCGCTCATCCGCGGCCTGGTCGTCGGCATGCTCGGGGCATTCGGCGCCGGCGGCTTCGTCATCGGCGTGGCGCCCACCTTCTCGGCCGACCTCGGTGCCGGCTCGTCCGGGTACGGCGTGCTGTTCGCCAGCGTGTTCACGGGTCTGGCCATCGGGATGTGGGTCGGGCCGCGGCTGCTGTCGGAGTTCACCCGCTGGCGGCTGTTCGCGATCTCCATCGTCGTGGCCGGCATCTGGCTCGCCCTGATCTCGCTGATCCCCAACATCGTGCTGGCCGTCATCTTCGCCGCCCTGCTCGGCGCCGGCGCCGGTGTCGCCTGGGTCACCGGGTACACCCTGCTCGGGCTCGAGGTCGCCGACGAGCTGCGCGGACGCACGTTCGCCTTCGTCAACTCGGCGGCACGGGTGGTGCTCGTCGCCGTGATGGCGTTCGCGCCGGCGCTGGCCGCCCTGATCGGCGAGCGCACCCTGCTCCTCGGCGAGGACGTCGAGCTCACCTACAACGGTGCCGCCTTCACGCTGCTGGTGGCGTCCGTGGTCGCCATCGGCATCGGCTTCCTGTCCTACCGGACGATGGACGACCACATGTCGGTGCCGCTGGTGGCCGACCTCGTCAACGCCTGGCAGCGACGTCACGTCGCGGCGCCCGCCCACACCACCGGCCGCGGGCACGACGGCTTCTTCGTCGCGTTCGAGGGCGGGGACGGCGCGGGCAAGTCCTCCCAGCTCGACCGGCTGGCCGAGTGGGTGCGCGGGATCGGCCACGAGGTCGTGCTCACCCGCGAACCCGGCGCCACCGAGCTCGGGCAGAAGATCCGGCAGGTGCTGCTGCACGGCGAGGAGATGGACCCGCGGGCCGAGGCGCTGCTGTTCGCCGCCGACCGCGCGCACCACGTCTCGTCGGTGGTCCTGCCCGCGCTGAACCGCGGTGCCGTCGTGGTCACCGACAGGTACGTCGACTCCTCCGTGGCGTACCAGGGCGCCGGCCGGGGCTTCGACCCGGACGGCATCGCGCAGATCTCGCGCTGGGCCACCGGCTCGCTGCTGCCCGACCTCACCGTCGTCCTCGACGTCGATCCGAAGGTGGGCAAGGAGCGGCGCGTCTCGTCCGGAGCGGCACCGGACCGGCTGGAGCAGGAGGACCTGGAGTTCCACCGCCGGGTGCGCAACGGGTTCCTGCAGATGGCCCGTCGAGCGCCGCGGCGCTACCTCGTGGTCGACGCCGGCCAGCCGCCCGAGGTCGTCGCGGCGGCGGTCCGCGAGCGGCTCGAGCCGATGCTCCCGCTCACCGCCGAGCAGCAGGAGCTGGCCGAGCGCGAGCGCGTCGAGGCCGAGGAGCGGGCCCGGTTGCTGGCCGAGAAGGAGGCCGCCGAGCGCGAGGCGGCTGCCGAGAGGGCGCGCGCCGAGAAGGCCGAGGCGCAGCGGCTCGCGGCCGAGCGTCGTGCCGAGGAGCGCGCCGGCCGCGAGCAGGACAAGCAGGAGCAGGCGCAGGCGAAGGCCGCCGAGGAGGCCGCCCGGCGCGAGGAGCAGGAGCGGCTGGCCGCCGAGCGCGAGCGCGAGCGGGTCGCCGCCGAGCAGGTCGACGTCGCCGCGCACGAGGAGGCGCTGCGCCGGCGCCACGACACCGACGCGCAGGACGCCGCCACCACAGCGCGCATCCCGTCGGTGCAGCAGCGCAGCCCCCGCACCCGCCGGCTCGACGACGAGATCTTCTCCCTGAGCGACCCCGACGCCGACGACCCGTGGGACCCGCGCTGAGCACCGGGTCGGGCGCCCAGGCGCCTCCCGGGGTCTGGACCGAGGTCGTCGGCCAGCAGGTCGCGGTCCAGCTGCTGCGCGACACGGTGGCCCGCGCGAGCGCACCCGAGAGCTCGGCGTCCCCCGCTCACGCCTGGCTGTTCACCGGCCCGCCCGGATCGGGCCGCTCCACCGCGGCCCGGGCCTTCGCGGCGGCGCTGCAGTGCGACCGCGGCGGCTGCGGCGAGTGCCACTCCTGCCGCATGGTGCTGGCGGGCTCGCACCCCGACGTGCTCGTCACCGCCACCGAGGCGACGATCATCTCCACCGACGAGGCCCGGGGGCTGATCCAGCACGCCCAGCGCCGCCCGTCCGTCGGCCGCTGGCGGGTGATGCTCGTCGAGGACGCCGACCGCCTGCACGAGCGGGCCGAGAACGCCCTGCTCAAGGCGATCGAGGAGCCTCCCGCCCGCACGATCTGGCTGCTGTGCGCGCCGAGCCCGGAGGACGTCCTGGTCACCATCCGGTCGCGGTGCCGCCCGGTGCGCCTGCGGGTCCCGTCCGTCGCCGCCGTCGCCGCCCTGCTGGTCAAGCGCGGCGCCGATCCGGCGGTGGCCGCGTTCGCCGCGCGGGCCGCGCAGAGCCACGTCGGGCGGGCCCAGCGCCTGGCCACCGACGACGACGCCCGGATCCGCCGCCGCGAGGTGCTCGACCTCGCCTTCGCCGTCCGCGGCGTGGGCGACGCCGTCCTGCGGGCCGGCCAGCTGGTCGAGATCGCGAACGAGGAGGCGGGCGCCGCCACGGGCGACCGCGACGCGCGCGAGAAGTCGTCGCTGCTGCGGGCGCTGGGGTACGAGGGCGAGAGCCGGCTGCCGCCGTCGATCCGGGCCCAGGTGCGCACCATGGAGGGCGAGCAGAAGAAGCGCGCCAACCGGTTCAAGCGCGACGTCGTCGACCGCGCCCTGCTCGACCTGCTCTCGGTCTACCGCGACGTGCTGGTGGTGCAGCTCGGGGCCGACGTCGAGCTGGTCAACGGCGCCGAGCGCGAACGGATCGTCCGGCTGGCCCGCGACGCCTCTCCGGAGGCGACCCTGCGACGGATGGACGCGATCGGCGAGGCGCGGCTGCGGATCGTCACCAACGCCAGCCCGCTGATGGTGGTCGAGGCGATGGCCGTGCAGCTGGTGACCACCACGTGAGCGCCACGTGAGACGGCCCCGCCGCACCGGCACGACCCGGGCGTGAACCGCTCCACCCCGGCGGGCGGGGCGGCCGCGCTGCTGGTCATCGTCGCCACGCTCGGCGTCCTGCTCGGTGTTCGCACCGGACGACCTGCCCGAGGCCGCCCCGGCAGCGCCGCCGACCCTGACCCTGCCGGACGGCCAGGAGCAGGCCACCGACCCGGCGTACGGGCGCTTCTACGGCCAGGAGCCGCAGTGGCGCCGGTGCGGCGAGGAGCCGCTGGAGTGCGCGGCTGTGCAGGTGCCGGTCGACTGGGACACCCCCGACGGCGACGTCATCGACCTGTCGCTGGCCCGGCACCGCGCCACCGGCGACCGGCAGGGGTCGCTCCTGCTGAACTTCGGCGGTCCCGGGGTCTCCGGGGTGCGCACCCTGGTCACCGTCGGCGGGGGGATCGTCGGGTCGCGGGTCTCGGACGCCTACGACCTGGTGGCGTTCGACCCGCGCGGGGTCGGCCGCTCGGCACCGGTCGACTGCCTGAGCGACCGCGAGCTCGACGCCTGGCGGGCGAACGACACCACCGCGGACGTCGACGACGACCCGGCGGCCGCGGTGGCCGAGTCGCGCGTCACCGCAGCGCGGTTCGCGGCCGGCTGCGCGCGCTCCGCCGGTCCGCTGCTCGGCGAGATCGGCACCGTCTCCGCGGCGCGCGATCTCGACGTCGTCCGCGACGCCCTCGGCGAGGAGCGGGCCGACTACCTCGGCTACTCCTACGGCACCCTGCTCGGCGCCACCTACGCCGACCTGTTCCCGCAGCGGGTCGACCGGTTCGTCCTCGACGGCGCGCTCGACCCCGAGAGCTCGTACACCGACCTCGTCGGCGGTCAGGCGGCCGGCATCGAGATCGCCCTGCGGGCCTACGCCACCGCCTGCCTGGCCGGCGACGCCGGCGACTGCCCGCTCTCGGGCGACGTCGAGCAAGCGGTCCAGCAGGCGGTCGGCGTGGTGGAGCGGGCCGACGACGAGCCGTTCCCCACCAGCGGTCGCGACGGCCGCACCGCCACGGTCGGCATCGCCTTCACCGGCGTCATCGCCCCGCTGTACGACGACCGGCAGTGGCCGGCCCTGTCCGAGGCGCTGGGCCGCGCGCTCCGGGACGACGACGGCACCGCCCTGCTCGACCTCGCCGACGGCTACGCCGACCGCGAGCCGTCCGGCCGGTACACCGACAACCTCGAGGAGGCCTTCCAGGCAGTGAGCTGCCTGGACTACCCGGTCGACGCCTCGCTGGAGGCGATGGAGCGCTCGGCCGCGCAGATCGAGGAGCAGGCGCCGCTGGTCGGCCCGCTGATGAGCTACGGGGAGGTGCTGTGCGGCGAGTGGCCGGTGCCGGCCGAGCGCACGCCTGGTCCGCTCGAGGCGGCCGGTACCCCGCCCGTGCTCGTCCTCGGCACCACCAACGACCCCGCGACGCCGTACGCGTGGGCGCAGGCGCTGGCCGACCAGCTCGAGGCCGGCGTGCTCGTGACGTTCGACGGCGACGGGCACACCGCATACGGCCGCGGCAGCCGCTGCGTCGACCACTCGGTCGAGGCGTGGCTGGTCGACGGCGCCGTCGTGGCCGACGGCACCCGTTGCGGCTGAGGCTGTCTCAGACCTCCAGCACCGACAGCACGTTGCCGGCGGGGTCGGTGAACCAGGCGATGGGCGGCCCGTCGCCGCCGGCGATCCCGCGCTCGTCCTGCGTCATCCCGTCGTAGCGCTCGAACCGGACGCCACGCTCGACCAGAGCGTCGACGGCCGACCCCACGTCGGGCACCGGGAAGTTCAGGACGGTGAACGTGGCCGGCTGGTGCGCTTCGCCCTTGGGGTACACCAGCACCCGGTGGCCGCCGTGCAGCTCGAGCGTCAGCATCCCGTTCTCCTCGGTCACGTCCAGGCCGAGGACCTCGCTGTAGAACCGGTGGGCGGCGGGCACGTCGTCCACGGAGAACCCGCTGAAGGCGGGGGAGTCGTGCAGCATCGGTGCGCTCCTTCTCGTCGGCGTCGGACTGACGTCGTGCTGTCGTCGGTCGCAGTGTGGACCCGTCACGTCGCCGGGCCTCATCGGTGACGCCCGGAGGTTCTCGGTTCGGGACCGTGGGGTCCTCGGTTCGGGACGGTCCGGACCGGTTGGTATGGTGGTCCGCGGTCACGGCCCCGGCCGTCGACCACGCCGCCTTAGCTCAGTCGGCCAGAGCGATTCACTCGTAATGAATAGGTCATCGGTTCGATTCCGATAGGCGGCTCCACGCACCACCGCAGGTCAGAGGCACCTTCGGTGCCAGTCAGGTTACGGACCCACCCGAACTAGTGCATGTCAACTGCCACCGGCCGACTGCACCGCGTGGAGCGGGGTGCAGGGCGGTGGAGTCCTGAGAGGTCGACCCCCGGGTTCGCGCTCGTCCTGGGGTGGGTGCGTGCCCCGAACGGTTCACATCGTCGCTGTAAGTCTCGGATCTCACCACCAGACCCAGCTCGTCGAGGCGGCAGAATGTCGTCACATCAGGGGTCGCGAAGGTAGCGTCAGGCACGTCGAGGTCTTCCTAGCTAGCCTTGAGCCTCTCAGGGATCTGTCATACGAACCCCCTCAAGCCATCGACCGCGGGCGGCTCGGGAGGAGAACGAAACATGACCGCAGCCGGTGACAAGGTCCAAGACCACTACGCCAGCGAGGGCATCGCAGCCCGCATCCTCGCTGCGCTGAGGGCGGCAGGAGGCAGCGAGGCGGGCCCGATTACGCCCGACGCCCTCGCCCCACTCGACCACTTCCACGGCCGGGGGCTGAAGGCGACAAAGGAGATGGTAGCGCTCCTCGAACCCCGCTCCGGCGAGCACATCCTCGACATCGGCGGCGGGATCGGCGGACCGGCGCGGTGGACCGCGACGCACTTCGGTTGCCACGTGACCTCGCTCGACCTGACGCCCGAGTTCTGCCGCGCGGCGGAGGAGCTGAATGCCGCGACCGGCCTCTCGGATCGCGTGCGCGTGGTGGAGGGCAGCGCGACCGATCTGCCCTTCGAGGACGATGGGTTCGACCGAGCCTATTCCGAGAACGTGGCGATGAACATCGACGACAAGCGGCGCTTCTATGCCGAGACGCTTCGTGTGCTTCGCCCCGGCGCGGTGTTCGCATTCTCCCACTACGGAGCCGGGCCGAAAGGCGAGCCCGACTACCCGCTGCCCTGGGCGGCAGGGCCGGGCACGAGCTTCCTGTGTTCGCCCGGGGAGACACGGGAGCAAGTTCTCACCGCGGGGTTCGAGATCGTGATCTTCCGGGACAAGACGGAGGAGGTCCTGCCGGACTTGCGGGAGAACCGCCGGCGGTTGGAGGAACACGGGCTGCCGCCGCTGGGGCTGCAGACGCTCATGGGCGAGCGGATTGGGGAATCTCAGATCAACGCGGCCCGGAGTGCGGACGAGGGCCGTTTGAGCGTACTTGAGGCCCTCGTCCGCAAGCCGGCCTAGCTAGGTGGGGAGTGTCGGAGCTCCCATCCACCTCGCGACCGTCGACGAAGCAGCCGGCAGCCACCTGCGGACCCTGATCGCGCTGAAGCCCGGCGCCCACTATGGCAACACCCTGCTCGGGTCGAAGGACCGAACCGCGGCGCTGCGGGCGGCCGACGCCCTGATCCTGGTGGCGCACAACCGGACCGGGCCCACCGCGTAGCGACTGCTCAGTCGATGGTGGGGTGCAGCGCCCCACGCACCCCAGCCTGCATCTGCTGCGGGGGCGTCGCATGCTGACGCCGTCTGGTTCGACACCGGGTGCGCCCTCGTCCAGGATCGTGCGGGTGTGCGGACGGACCGGGATCAGCTCGGCCTGTGCGGACCCTGCGCCGTCGGCGTCGACCATGGCGTGCCGGGGTGGACACCACTGCATCGGCCGGAGACAACCCCTTCACTCGGCGGCTTCGAGGTATCAGAAACCATGGAGCAAGATAGTTCGAATTCCACAAGGTCCTGGCCGGGCTACCCGACCACCAGGTGCTGGTGACCGTCGAGTCCCTCGCGAGCCAGGTCGAGATGCCCCGCGTGGGTGGCCGTCTCCACCAGGAGCCGGAGCACGCACGCGCGGGCGTCGGGGAACGGTGGGAAGGGGAAGACCTCGGCAGGGGGCCACCAGGCCGGTGGTGCGTCGAGGTCCACCTCGGCGAGCACGGCGTCGACGTGGCCGGTCCAGTGCCGGTACCGCTCGACGGCCTGCGCGCCGGACGTCACCGGCACCGCCCAGCCGTCCTGGACCAGACCGATGCACTCCTGGTCGCCACCGAGGATCGCGCCGCCCCAGAAGATCTCGTCGTCGTAGACGAGGTGGTTGAGCAGTTGGGCGATCGACCAGCCGGACGGCGCCACCGGACGCGTGAGGTCCCGCTCATTCAGCCCGTCGACGATGGCGAGGACGTGTGCGCGCTCGGCCTGCAGGTGCGCGAGGAGCCCGTCCCGTTCGCGAGTCATCCGGGGACCATAGACCGGCCACCTACGATGGGTGGACGAGGCTCGGGGAGGAGCACAGCGTGGAGTGGTTGCGAGAGACCCAGTGGCTGGCCTGGGTCGGCGGTGCGCTGGTGCTCGGCCTGATCGAGGTCGCGTCCCTCGACCTGGTCTTCATCATGCTGAGCGCCGGTGCCCTCTCGGCCGCGCTCGCGGCCTTCCTCGGCGCCTCCTTCCCAGTGCAGGTGATCGTCTTCGTCATCACCTCCGCGGTGCTGCTGCTGGTCGCGCGGCCGGTGGCGCTGCGCAGGCTCAAGCCGGCCGGGGCGGAGCAGCGGACGGGGTCCGCGGCGCACGTCGGGCGCACGGCCGACGTGCTCGAAGCCGTCGACGCCAGGTCCGGCCTGGTCAAGCTCACCGGCGAGACCTGGAGCGCGCGCAGCGCCGACCCGGCTCGTTCGTTCGCCACCGGCGAGACCGTGCGGGTGGTGCGGATCGACGGCGCCACCGCGGTCGTCGACACCCACGACCCGCCCCACCCGAGCCACGAGCCCGAGGAGACGTCCTGATGGACTCGATCGCCCTGTACATCGTCCTGTTCCTGCTGATCGCCTTCACCGTGATGGCGCTGGTGCGGGCGGTCCGGATCGTCCCGCAGGCGACCGCGGTGATCGTGGAGCGCCTCGGCCGGTACTCGCGCACGCTCGACGCCGGCCTGCACTTCCTGATCCCGTTCATGGACCGGGCGCGCGCCAACGTCGACCTGCGTGAGCAGGTGGTGTCCTTCCCGCCGCAGCCGGTGATCACCTCGGACAACCTCGTCGTCAGCATCGACACCGTCATCTACTTCCAGCCGACCGACCCCAAGGCCGCGACCTACGAGATCGCCAACTACATCACGGGCATCGAGCAGCTGACGGTGACCACGCTGCGCAACGTGATCGGGTCGCTCGACCTGGAGCAGACCCTCACCAGCCGCGACCAGATCAACGGCCAGCTGCGCGGCGTGCTCGACGACGCCACCGGGCGCTGGGGGATCCGGGTGAACCGGGTCGAGCTCAAGGCGATCGACCCACCGGCGAGCGTCCAGGACTCGATGGAGAAGCAGATGCGCGCCGAGCGCGACCGGCGGGCGACGATCCTGCACGCCGAGGGGGTCAAGCAGGCGCAGATCCTCACCGCCGAAGGCGAGAAGCAGGCGGCGATCCTCACCGCGGAGGGCACCGCGCAAGCGGCGATCCTCAACGCCCAGGGCGAGTCACGGGCGATCCTGCAGGTCTTCGACGCGATCCACCGCGGCAACCCCGACTCCAAGCTGTTGGCCTACCAGTACCTGCAGATGCTGCCGCAGATCGCCCAGGGTGCCTCCAACAAGATGTGGATCATCCCGACCGAGCTCACCCAGGCCCTGCGTGGCATCGGCGCCGCGCTCGGGACCGACTCCCCGGACGGCACAGGGGGACTGGACCGCGCGCCAGCGGGGATCCGCGCCAACGAGCAGGGCGAGCCGTTCGACATCGAGATGCCGGAGTACAGCCTCGAGGACCCCGCGGAGGCGCTGAAGAAGGCCCGCGCCGAGGCGGCCGGCGCCACCGAGGAGGCCGAGCGCTCGCGCCTGACCCGGGGGCGCGGCGGCGTGGTCCCCGACCTCGGCAAGCCCACCGTCGCGGACGGACCGGACGCCGACAGCGCCGGCTGAGCGGGCACACCGGTTGCGCTCCAGTACGTCCCGGGCTCAGCTCGCGTCGATGACCTCGAGGTCGCGCAGCGCGAACCGGCGGTGCTGCACGTGCTCGTTGAGCACCACCGACAGGCAGTGCCGCACGGTCACGGTCTCCGCCTGCTCGCCGGGCACGATCTGCGCGGTGCGCGGCTGGTCGAGCCCTGCGTCCTCGGCCGCAGCGAACGCCTCCTGGACGGCCTCCCACTGCCGCCGCAGGACGGGCACGACCTCCTCGAGCGCCACCTCGCGGTCGGGGTCGAGACCCATCGCGGGGAGCTGGTCGCGGTCGTGGTCGGTGGGCGGCACCCCGAGCGGGTCGAACGGCTGCTCCGACTCCGCGAGCATCCGGCCCACCCAGCAGTCGACCGCGAACACCAGGTGACGCAGCGTCTCGACGAAGGACCACTCACCCTCGACCCGCTCGCGCAGAACGGCTCCGGGCCGTGCCGACGCCTCGGCGAGGGTCTGGTCCCACAGGCCCTGCACCGTGGTCCACGCGGCACGCAGCTCGTCGGCGGTGCCGGCGTCGCGCACCTGCACCCGCTCGGGGAACCGACGGTCGAGCTCCGCCGCGACGTAGCCCGAGACGTCGACGCCGTCGACGACGACCGAGCCGGCGGCGCCGTCGAAGCCGTCGACGCGCAGGTCGTCGACCAGCGAGCTGGTGATACGTGCTCCGCTGAGGTCGCAGTCGCGGAACACGGCGCCCGACAGGTCGCAGTAGTCGAACCTGGCGCCGCGGAACGCGCGGGTCGCCCGGTGCTGCTGGACCTGGTTCGTGCTCTTCTCGTCATCCATGCGGGCGACCGTAGCGGTGCTCCCGGACGCTGCCGGGCCGGGAACGGCGGGCGATCGGGGAGGGGTCAGGCGTCGACGGGCTCGACCGTCAGGGTCACCGGCCGCCCGACCTCGATGCCCTCGGCGGTGCGGACGGCCTTCTTCAGCGGCAGGACGTAGCAGCCTCGGTCGGAGTCGGGGAACACCGAGGTCCGCCAGGTGGTGCTGCCGCACACCACCTCGACGCGCACCGAGCCGAACCCGCCGGCGCGGCCGGTCTCCGCGATCTCGTCCGAGACCGCCTCCGGGAGGCTGACGAAGACCCAGCCGCTCGGGCCCGGCCGGGCCTGCCACTCCCAGGGGTCGGCGGTGAAGGTGTGTGCGGCCACCGCGCCAGTCTGCCGTTCGCACGGTTCGCGTTCACAGCGAACGTCCAGGTGGGTCGGCGTCTGATCAACCGGTCGGCTCGACCGTCCACACCAGGTCGCCGGGCTGCAGCCCCAGCAGCTGGAGCGTGCGGGCGCCGAGGTCGGCGAGCCGCTCGGCGTCGGTGACCTGCGCGGTCACGACGTAGTTGGGCACCGTGCCCGCGTCGTCACCGGGTGGTGCCCACCCCATCGCCAGCAGCCGCGCCGCCACCTCGGGAGAGACGTCGAGCGGTCCGCCGACGGCGATCGTCCCGACGCACTCGGCGTGCAGCTCGTCGTCCAGCCGCAGCAGCTGGACGTACCGCGTCGGCGGGTGCTCCGTCCGACGGAAGAGCCCGACCCGCCGGGGGGCTCCCGGCGGCTCTCCGACCACCACGAATCCCGCGTGGTGCAGCGACCGGATGGTGCCGGCGAGGTGGGCCCGCACGCCGTCCCACGTGGCGGGTCTCGTCGCCTCCACGGCCCCACCCTGGCACAGGGGCGACGACGGCCCGCGCCGGTACTAGCGTGACGACGTGGACACCGACGACGCCCTGGCCGCTCTCCCGCTCGAGGACAAGGTGCGGCTGCTCACCGGCGCCGACGTCTTCACGCTGCAGGGCGACGAACGGCTCGGCCTGGCGCCGATGGCGTTCTCGGACGGCCCGACCGGGGTCCGCGGGCTGAAGTTCGTCGGCGGTGACGCCGTCGCGCTGCTGCCCAACGCCACCCTGCTCGCGCAGTCGTGGAGCGAGGACCTCGCGCACGAGGTGGGGGAGCTCCTCGCCGACGAGGCCGAGCGCCAGCACATCCACGTGGTGCTCGGGCCGACGATCAACCTGCACCGCTCCGCGCTCGGCGGACGCCTGTTCGAGGCCTACTCCGAGGACCCGTTGCTCACCGGCCTGCTCGCCGCCGCGTACGTGCGCGGCATGCAGGGCAAGGGGGTGGGCGCGTGCCTGAAGCACCTGGTGGCCAACGAGTCCGAGACCGACCGCACCACCGTCAACAGCGTGGTCGACGAGGCGACGCTGCGCGAGACCTACCTGCTGCCGTTCGAGATCGCGGTGGAGGACTCCGACCCGTGGTCGGTGATGGCGGCCTACAACGACGTCAACGGCGTACCCGCCACCGAGCAGCACCACGTCAACACCGAGGTGCTCAAGGTCGAGTGGGGCTGGACCGGCCTGGTGATGTCGGACTGGTTCGCCACCAAGTCCGCCGGGCCTGCCGCCAACGGCGGTCTCGACCTGGTGATGCCCGGCCCTCAGGGCCCGTGGGGCGACGCCCTGGTCGAGGCCGTGCGCAGCGGCGAGGTGCCGGAGGAGGTCGTCGACGACCACCTGCGCCGGCTGCTCGTCCTGGCCGAGCGGGTGGGCGCGCTGGGCGAGCACCGCACCTGGCGCACCGACGTGCCCGGGCCGGCGGACGAGGACCGCCGTGCCCAGCTGCGGCGTCTCGCGGCCGGCTCGATGACGGTGCTCACCGACGACGGCGTGCTGCCGCTCGACCCGGGTCTGCAGATCGCGCTGGTCGGACGTCACGCGGTCGAGACCATCTGCATGGGAGGCGGTTCCGCGCAGGTGACGCCCCCGCACCAGATCTCGGTGGCCGAGGGCCTCGTCGACCGGGTCAGCCGGCTCGAGGTGGTCGACGGCGTCGAGGTGCGCAGCCGTCCCGTGCCCGCCGAGACCTCGGTGATCTCCGACCCCGTGACCGGCGAGCCGGGCATGCGCGTGCGCGCCTACGCCGGTGACGGGCGCCAGCTCTCCGACGCGCACGTGCCGTCGTCGACGGTCACCTTCGGCTTCGACGACGACCTGCCGGAGCTGCCGACGCGTGCCGTGCTCTCGGCCCGCGTGCAGGTCGCCGGCGTGGTCGAGCTCGGGGTGCTCGGCGTGGGCGGCTGGACCCTGCGGGTCGGGGACGAGACCCACCGGGTCGACCTCGGGCTCACCGGGGCCGACCCGGGTGAGGCGTTGCTGCGGCCGCCGTCGTGGACGACCACGTCAGAGCAGGGGAATGTGGAGGTCGAGGCCGAGATCGCCATCCCGGCAACCGGTTTCGGCAAGTTCGCCCTCGTCGCGCGGTCAGCGGCGCGACCGCTCGCCGACGTGCTGGCCGAGGCCGTCCACGCGGCCGAGGGGTGCGACGTCGCCGTGGTCGTCGTCGGGCTCACCGAGGAGCAGGAGACCGAGGCGGCCGACAAGACCACCATCGCGCTGCCCGGCGAGCAGGACGCGCTCGTCAGCAGCGTGGCCGCCCACGCCCCGCGCACCGTCGTGGTGGTCAACGCGGCCACGCCCGTGCTGATGCCGTGGCTCGACGAGGTCGACGCCGTCATCTGGGCCGGCCTGCCGGGGCAGGAGGGCGGGCACGCGGTGGCCGACGCGCTGCTCGGGACGGTCGAGCCGGCCGGCCGGCTGGTCACCTCGTTCCCCGCCGCCGACGGTGCCGCGCCCGCGTGGGAGGTGGTGCCCACCGACGGAGACCTGGAGTACACCGACCGCTCGTTCGTCGGCTACCGCGGGTACGAGGCCGGCCACGCGCCTGCACCCGCGTTCTGGTTCGGCCACGGGCTGGGACTGGGACGCTGGGAGTACGGCGAGGTGTCCGCGCGACGCACTCCCGAGGGCGTCGAGGTGCAGGTCGAGGTCACCAACGTCGCGCACCACGACTCGTCCGAGGTCGTGCAGGTCTACTACCGCCCGGCCGAGGACGGGCAGCCGGTGCGGCTCGTCGGGTGGACGCGGGTGCCCGCCGCGGCGGGGGAGACCGTCACCACCCGCGTCACCTGCGACCCGCGGGTGTGGCGGCGCTGGACCGACGACGGCTTCGTCCCGCTGTCGGACGCGGGCACCGTCCTGGTCGCCCGAGGACTCGGTGACGTGCGAGCCACCTGCGAGATCGGTTGAGCCCTCCCCCGTCTCGCCGAGTGTGATCGACGCGCGCGACCCGTCGGCGTGTCGCGCGTGGGGTTCACGCTCGAGGAGAAGCACCGCCGCGGACGGCTCGGGCGATCAGGCCGACGACCTGGTCGGCCTGGCTGCGCGGGAGCCGGGCGTACCCGATCACGAGCCCGGCACGGTGGTCGTCGGTCGCGTAGGCGGTCAGCGGCTCGACCTCGACGCCCAGCCCCAGCGCCCGGTCGGACACCGCGAGGTCGTCGGCGCCGTCGGGGAGCCGCAGCACGGCGTGCAGCCCGGCGTCGACACCGACGACCTCGAGCTCGGGCAGGTGCCGGGCGAGCGCTGACCGCAGCGCCTCGCGCCGACCCGCGTAGTGCCGTGAGGCCCGGGCGAGGTGCCGGCTCAGCCCGCCGGTGCGCACCAGCTCGGCCAGGGCGCGCGCGCCGATACCGTCGACGGCCAGCCCGTGCTCGCGCAGCCGCTGCCCCACCGGGTCCCGCAGCCGCTCCGGCAGCACCGCCCAGGCGATCCGCAGCGACGGCGACAGGACCTTCGAGGCCGTCCCGAGGTAGACCACGTGCTCGGCGGCGCCGGGCAGCGACCGCAGGGCGGGCAGCGGCGAGACGTCGTACCGGAACTCGCCGTCGTAGTCGTCCTCGAGCACCAGACCGCCTGTGGCGCGCGCCCAGTCGAGCACCTCGCACCGCCGGTCGACGCACATCCGGGCGCCGAGCGGGAACTGGTGGGCGGGCGTCAGGTACACCGCGGCGTCGTCGTCGCGCAGCAGGGTGGGGTCGAGCCCGTCGCCGTCGACGGGGACGGGACGGGCGGTCGCGCCGATGTCGGCCAGCGCGCCCTGCGGGTCGCGGTACCCCGGGTCCTCCACGGCCACCGTGCGCCCGGCCAGGTCGGCCCCGAGCAGCAGCGGCCGCAGACCCGCTGCGACCCCGGGCAGCAGGACCACCTCCTCCGGCGCGGCCACCACGCCGCGGGTCCGACGCAGGTGGTCGGCCAGCGCGGCGCGCAGCTCGGGCGCCGACTCCGCGCCCGGGAACTCCTCGGCCACCGGTGCGGCGGCCGCCGCGCGCCAGGCGCGCCGCCAGTCGGTGGGGTCGAGCAGCGAGGTGTCCGGGCTGGAGGGCCGCAGGCTCCAGCGCGGGCGCTCGGCGGGGCCGGGCACCGCTGCTGCGGGCTCGCCGGGACGCGGGTCGGGGACGTGCGCCGCCGCGCCCGCCCGGGCGGCGCGGTCGGCGCCCGGGGCGACGAACGTCCCCGACCCCTGCGCGGCCGTGGTGAACCCGGCGGCGAGCAGCTCGTCGTAGGCCTGCACCACGGCGGAGCGGGCGACACCGAGGCTGCTCGCCAGCGCGCGCGTGGGCGGCAGCGGGTCGCCGGGTCGCAGCGCGCCGGCACGGATCCGGGCGACCACGGCGTCCCCGATCCGGTGCCGCAGCGGAGCAGGCCCCGGCGGGAGCTCGAGGGTCGTGTCGACGGCGCGCGCGGTCCTGGCCACCCCACGACCGTACGCGCTTTGTGGTCCTGCCGGAACGCCGGAAGTGGTCCTGTGACGCCGGTCCACTCACCGGTGGGATGGACCCGTGACGACGTCCTCCGCCCTGCCCTCCACCGGGCCGGCCACCGTGCCTGCTTCGGTCCCGACCGCCGTGCGCCGCAAGCCCGAGCGCGCACCTTCGGACCGGGCCCTGCTCGACCACGTCCTGGACACCGTCCTGGCCGGGACGCTGTGCACGGTCGTGGGCGACGAGCCCTGGGCGGTGCCGATGCTGTTCGCCCGCGACGGCGACCGGGTCCTGCTGCACGGCTCCACCGGTGCGGGAGCGCTGCGCCACGTGGCCGCGGGCGCGCCCGCCCTGCTGAGCGTGGTGAGCGTCGACGGCATGGTGGTCGCGCACAGCACCTTCGACTCCTCGGCCAACTACCGCTCGGCCGTCGTCCGGGGCCGGCTCGAGCCGCTCGCCGGCGACGACCGCCGGGAGGCGCTGCGGCGGCTGTCCGAGCGACTGATCCCGGGGCGCACGGCGGAGATCCGCGACATGACGGGCAAGGAGACCGCGTCGACGCTGACGATGGCGCTGCCGATCACCGACGGCTCCTGGACGGTCAAGGTGCGCACCGGCGGTCCGGGCGCCCCCGAGGAGCAGACCGACGCCTGGTGCGGCACCGTCCCGTTCCGGCTGGTCGCCGGTGAGGCGGAGCCCGCGCCGTGGGTGGCGGTCGACGCACCGCTCCCGCCGTCGGTGCAGCGGCTCGCCGGATCGGTGCTGTCGTGACGGCCGCCACCGCGCAGGCCGCGCCCGCGGTCCGGACCACCCGCGTCCCGTGGCAGGTCAAGTTCGTCCTCCTCAGCCTGATCTGGGGCTCGAGCTTCCTGCTGATGAAGATCGGGCTCGGCTCGCTCGAGGCGGTGCAGATCTCCTGGTACCGCGTCCTCACCGGCACCGCGGTGCTGCTCGGCCTCGTGCTCGCGACCGGCCAGAGGCTGCCGACCTCGCGGCGGGTGTGGGTCCACCTGTCCGTGGCCGGGTTCTTCCTGGCCACCCTGCCGTTCACGCTGTTCGCCGCCGCGGAGGAGCGGGTGTCGTCGGCGCTCGCCGGCATCGGCAACGCCACCACCCCGATGGCCTCGGTGCTGTTCGGCCTGCTCCTGCTGCCTGCCTCGCGGCTGCCGGGACGCAAGGTCGTCGCGGTCGCTCTCGGTCTCCTCGGCGTCGTCGTGATCATGCAGCCGTGGCAGCTCGAGGGCCGTCCGGACCTCCTCGGGTTCGGCATGGCGCTGGTGGCCGGTGCGAGCTATGGGCTGGGGTGGACCTGGGTGAAGAAGAACCTGTCCGACGACGACCTCGGCGGCCTCACGATGCCCGCTGCGATGATGTCGACCGCCGTGGTGCAGATGACCCTGGTGGCGCTGGTGTGGTGGGTCTCGAAGGGTGGCGACCTCGCCACGCCGTTCTCCGTGCGCGCCGACGCCGAGCACGTGTCGCCGTTGCCTGCGCTGGTTGCCGTGCTGGTGCTCGGGGTGGTGGGTACCGGGCTCGCGCAGAACCTGCAGTACGACGTCGTGCGCGCCGCCGGGCCCACGGTGGCGACGACCGTGACCTACCTGATCCCCGTCGTCGCGGTCGCGCTCGGCGTCACCTTCCTCGGCGAGCGGCTGTCGTGGCCGCAGCTCGTGGGCGCCGGCGTCGTGCTCGCCGCGGCCGTCGTGATCGGCAGCCCGGGACGCCGGGCGGCCTCAGCCGCGCAGGGCCAGGTCGCGCCGCGCTAGCAGGTGGCGGCGCTCCGCCCCGTTGTCGCAGCGCTCGAGCGCGAGACCGAACTGCTCTGCGGCCGAGGCGTTCTCACCGTCCCGCAGGAGCAGCTCACCCCGCACCGCAGGGAGGCGGTGGGAGCGTTCCAGGTGGGCGTCGAGCCCGTCCAGGAGCGCCAGGCCGGCGCGGGCGCCGTCGCGCTCGGCGACCGCGACCGCCCGGTTGAGGCGCACCACCGCCGAACCGGTGAGCACCTCCAGCTCCTCGTACAGCGCCGCCACCGCCGACCAGTCGGTGTCGGCCGACGTGGGAGCCGTCGCGTGCGCAGCCGCCACCAGTGCCTGGAGCCGCAGCTCCGCGGCGTAGCGGCTGGTGGGACGGCTCGAGGTGTCGGCGAGAAGCGCCATGGCCCAGGCGATCTCGTCGTGGTGCCAGGCGGAGCGGTCCTGGTCGGGGAGCAGGACCGCCGAACCGTCCGGACCGGTGCGCGCGTCCCGTCGGGAGTGCTGCAGCACCATCAGCGCGAGGAGGCAGCGCACGTCGTCCCGGCCCGGGAGCAGCTCGTCGAGCAGCCGTCCCAGCCGGATCGACTCGCCCGCCGTGCCCACCCGGACGACGTCCGGGCCGTCGCCGGGGGCGTAGCCGGCGGTGAACGCCAGGTACACCACCCGCACCACCGACTCCACCCGCTCGTCGAGCGCGGCGGGGTCGGGCAGCCGCAGCGCGATGCCGGACGCGGCGAGCTTCTTGCGGCCGCGGGTGAGGCGCGCCGCCATGGTCGGCTCGCTCACCAGGAACAGGCGCGCGACCTGGGCCGTGGTGAGGCCGAGCACGAGCCGCAGGGTCAGGGCGGCGCGCGCCTCCACCGCCAGCGCCGGGTGGCAGCACAGGAACACCAGGCGCAGGACGTCGTCGCGCACGTGGGCGGGGTCCACCTCGTCCTCCACCTGCTCCCGCGCCCGGTGCTCGGCGCGGTCGCCGGCCGCGTGGCGCTGCTCCTCGTCGACCACGAGAAGCCGCACCTTGCGGGCCCGGATCGCCTCGGCCCGCAGCACGTCGAGCGCCCGGCGGCGTGCCGCCGTGTGCAACCACGCCGCCGGCTCGGTCGGCACGCCGTCGCGCGGCCAGGTCTGGGCCGCCCGCGCGAACGCCTCCGCGAGGGCGTCCTCGGCGACGTCGATGCGCCGGAACCGCCCGACGAGCAGGGCCATCAGCGACGCCCACGACGTGCGGTAGGCCCGCTCCAGCGCCGCCCCGACCGGGTCCGGCGCGACGACGGACCCGCTCACTCGGGGATCGAGTCGTCCACGGGACGGACCTCGAGCGCGTAGTAGTGCGGCAGCTCGTCGAGCGCGGTCATCAGGGTGTCCAGGTCGGGCGCCTCGACCACGTAGTAGCCGCCGAGGTGCTCAGCGGTCTCGACGAACGGGCCGTCGGTGACCACCCGGCCGCCGTCGGCGTCGTGCCGCACCGTCGTGGCGGTCTCGTGCGTCTGGAGCGCCTCACCGCCCTGGATCGACATCGCGGGGTGGTCGCGGACCACCTCGGAGAACCGGTAGTGACGACGGATCGTCTCCATCCGCGCGTCCTCGTGAGCGTGCTCCCAGACCGACTCGTCGCCGAACATCAGCACCACGTACTTCATCCGGTCACCTCCGGGTCCGAGCTCGCCACGGCCGCGCGCACCTCGAGGGCCCGGCCGCGATCGGCCAGCAGCCGGGCGAACTCCTCGTGCCGCGCGTACACGGCCTTGCGCGTCTGCGTGTCGGCCCGGGCCCACCGGCTCTCGTCGCCGGGCAGCAGCACCACGTACTCGGTCATCGCCCACCCTCCTGTTCGCGGCGGCCGCGTCCCAGCCTGCCTCACCGGGGTGACGCACGACCCGGTCGCCGATCGACAAACCGCGAGGATCTGGCCCGGAGGAGGTCATACCGGCACGTTCACCTGGCATCCTGCCGGGATGGCGGTGAGGCTGCGCCCGATCGGACGGGGCGACCGAGCGGCTGTGCTGCGCCTGAACGCCGAGCACGTCGAGCTGCTGTCGCCGCTGGACGACGACCGGCTGAGCGTGCTCGAGGGCTGGGCCGACCGGGCCGACGTGATCGAGGTCGACGGCGAGGTCGCGGGCTTCGTCCTCACCTTCGGGCCGGGCACCGGGTACGACTCGGAGAACTACCGGTGGCACGCCGGCCGGTTCGGCGACGCCTTCTACTACCTCGACCGCGTCGTGGTGGCACCGGAGCACCGCGGCGCCGGGGTCGCCCACGCGGCGTACGACGAGCTGGAGCAGGTCGCGCAGCCGTACGGCCGGATGGTGCTCGAGGTGAACGCGGACCCGCCGAACGAGCCCTCGCTGCGGTTCCACCGGCGGCGGGGGTACGCCGAGGTGGGCCGCCTGGGCGCGCCGGGCCACGTCGTCGCGCTCATGAGCCGCGAGCTGACGGCTCCGGGGTCAGGTCCGGACCCGTTCGTGCCGATGACACCAGGATGACCGCCGTGCAGCGCCTGGTCGTGGGCGCCGCCGTCACCGTCGCGTGCGCCTTCGCCGTGGCGATGTCCGTGCTGCCGGCCGTCGGGTCGCCGGCGGTCGGGGCGGTCAGCAACTGGACCCAGATCGTCGTCCCGGTGCTCACCGCGGCGGTGTGCTTGGACTCGGCCCGCCGCCAGCGCGACCGCCGCCAGCGCCGGGCCTGGGTCCTCTACGGCGTCGGCGCGCTCTCCTGGGGCATCGGCCAGTGCGTGTTCACCTGGTACGAGCTGGTGGCGGAGGTCGTCGTCCCGGTGCCGTCGCTCGCCGACGCCGCCTTCATCCTCTACCCGCTGCTCGGGACGGCGGCGATCTGGCTGCTGCCGCTCGTGCCCCGCTCCCGAACGGTGAACGTGCGCAGCCTGCTCGACGGCCTCGTGGTGGCGTCGTCGCTGGTCTTCGTGGTGTGGGCGCTGAGCCTGCGGCTGCTGTGGGCCGCCGGCGCCGGCGACGTGGCGAGCCTGGTCGTGACGACCACCTACGTGGTCTCCGACATGGTCCTGCTGACGATGGTGGCGCTGCTGCTGCCCGACGTCGGCCGCGCCCGGCGCCGGGTGCTCGTCCCCGTGGCCGTGGGCACCGCCTGCTTCGCGGTGGCCGACATCGGCTACGTGGTGGTCACCTCGGCCACGTCCTACTCGTCCGGCGAGGCCTTCGACGTCGGCTGGGTGCTCGGCTTCCTGGGCGTCGCCGTCGCCGCGGTGATGGCGCACCCGGTGGAGGGGGCGCTGCCCGAGCGGGTCGTGCGGGCGATGTCCGGCCTGCCCTCCTGGGGCACCATCCTGCTGCCGTACGTGCCGGTGCTCGCCGCGGCCGGGGTGCTGCTGTGGCGGCTCGGGTCCGGGTCGCCGTGGACCGGTGCGGAGTCCGGCCTGGCCGTCGCCGTCGTCGTGCTGGTGCTGTCGCGCCAGCTGGTGGCGCTCGCCGACAACCGCTCGCTGCTGGCCGAGGTGTCGCGCCAGCACGCCCAGGCCCGGCACGACGCGTTGCACGACGCCCTCACCGGGCTGGCCAACCGGGCCCTGTTCCTGGACCGGGTCGGCCACGCGCTGGACCGGGCCGAGCGCAGCGGCGGGTGCACCACCGTGCTGTTCTGCGACCTGGACGAGTTCAAGCAGGTGAACGACGTGCACGGCCACGCGGCCGGGGACGCCGTCCTGGTCGAGGTCGCCCACCGGCTGGTCGAGCAGGTGCGTGCCGTCGACTGCGTCGCCCGCCTCGGTGGGGACGAGTTCGCCGTGCTGCTGGAGGAGCCGAGCGACCCCGACACGGTGGTGGCCAGGATCGAGGGGGCGATGACCGTCCCGGTCCAGGTCGGGACGGCCGAGGTGCGGGTGCGCAGCAGCATCGGGGTGGCGCAGGTCAGCGGCGCCGGCGAGGGCACCGACCAGCTGGTCTCGGACGCCGACCACGCGATGTACCGGGCCAAGCAGGCCAACCGGCGTTCTCCCGCCACCGCCAGGCTGCCGCACCAGACCGACGGCCCGGGGTCCGCCGACCCGCACAGCAGCGCCCCCGCGCAGGCCTGAGGCCCGGACGGCCCTGGCGCCGCCAGGAGGCCGCGGTGGATGATGCGCCGGTGAAGCGCATCGGGCACGTGGTCGGCGGCGAGCAGTCAGGGAGCTTCGATCGGGTCGCCCCGGTCTTCGACCCCGCGAGCGGCCGGCAGACCGGTGAGGTCGCGCTCGCGAGCGCCGCCGAGGTCGATGCCGCCGTGGCCACCGCGCGGGCCGCGCTGCCGGGATGGCGGGCGACGTCCCTGGCCCGTCGCACCGAGATCATGTTCCGGTTCCACCACCTGCTCGTCGAGCACTCCGACGAGCTCGCCGCCCTCGTCACCTCCGAGCACGGCAAGGTGCTCTCCGACGCCGCGGGCGAGGTGCAGCGCGGGCTGGAGTGCGTCGAGTTCGCGTGCGGGGTCCCGCAGCTGCTCAAGGGCGGCCACAGCGAGCAGGTCTCCACCGGTGTCGACGTGCACGAGCTCAAGCAGCCGGTCGGCGTCGTCGCGGCGATCACCCCGTTCAACTTCCCGGTGATGGTGCCGCTGTGGATGGTGCCGAACGCGGTGGCCTGCGGGAACACGGTGGTGCTCAAGCCGTCGGAGAAGGACCCCTCCGCGGCGGTGCGGCTGGCCGAGCTGTTCGCCGAGGCCGGCCTCCCGCCCGGCGTCCTCAACGTGGTGCACGGCGACAAGGTGGCGGTCGACGCGCTGCTGACCCACCCGGGCGTCGACGCCGTCAGCTTCGTCGGCTCCACGCCGATCGCGCGCTACGTCTACGAGACGGGGACGGCGCACGGCAAGCGGGTGCAGGCCCTCGGCGGCGCGAAGAACCACATGGTGGTGCTTCCGGACGCCGACCTCGACATGGCGGCCGACAACGCGGTCTCCGCCGGGTTCGGTTCGGCCGGCGAGCGGTGCATGGCCGTGTCGGTCGTCGTGGCCGTCGGCGCCGTGGCCGATCCCCTGGTCGACGCGATCGCCAAGCGGATCACCACCCTGGAGGTGGGGCCGGGCACGGACCCGCACTCGCAGATGGGGCCGCTGGTCACGCGCGAGCACCGCGACAAGGTCGCGTCCTACGTCGAGGCCGGTCGCGAGGCGGGGGCCGACGTCGTGGTCGACGGTCGGGCGCACGACGTGCCGTCCGAAGGCTTCTTCCTCGGCCCGAGCGTGATCGACCGGGTGACGCCGACGATGAGCGTCTACACCGAGGAGATCTTCGGGCCGGTGCTGTCGGTGGTGCGGGTGGCCGACTACGCCGAGGCGGTCGAGCTCGTCAACGCCAGTCCCTACGGCAACGGGGTGGCCGTCTTCACCCGCGACGGCGGCGCCGCCCGGCGGTTCGCGTCCGAGGTGGAGGTCGGCATGGTCGGGGTGAACGTGCCGATCCCGGTCCCGGCCGCGCACTTCTCGTTCGGGGGGTGGAAGGACTCGCTGTTCGGCGACTCCCACATGTACGGCCCCGAGGGGATCCACTTCTACACCCGGACCAAGGTCGTCACCTCGCGCTGGCCCGACCCGGCCACCAGCGCGGTCGACCTCGGGTTCCCGCGCAACCGCTGAGGAGCAGGACGTGACCGACCAGCAGCACGACGGGCAGCAGCCCGAGGTGGTCTTCGACTACGCCCAGCAGCGCGACGCCGTGGCCGCCGGACTGCTGCCGGGGGAGAAGCTCGTCGCGGTGCTCGACGCCTCCGGCACCGGCACCGGCTTCCTCGGGCTCACCGACAGCCGGGTGCTGCTGCAGGACCGTTCGCTCGTCGGGGGCAGGAGCACGCTGGTGTCGGTGCCGTACAGCCGGATCACCAGCGTCGGCCTGGTGTCCGACAGCAACGTCGGCGTCGAGGCGCTGTCCAGCTCGACGATCGCGATCACGCTGTCGGGCGCCGTGCACCAGGTCTCGTTCCGCGGTGCGGACAAGGCGCGGTACGCGCACGACACGATCCTCTGGCACGTGCTCGACGCCTGACGGACCGCTCGACGCCGGGCACCACCCCACGGACGGACCGAGGGGTGCTGTGCCGTCCGGGTGGTGCCTTGCGGCCCGGCCTCACCCTCTGTGACCCGTGTGACGCCTGTGACGTGTGTGACTGAAGCATGCTCGTGCACAGTCCTGAGCCGGGTGTTTCCAAAGAGGGAGTTGTTGGGTACCTTTCTCCCGCTGTGTCAACCCGACACGCCGGAGAAGCGCGAATATAAATGACACCCGTGTCATTCGAGGAGCCACGTGACGGTGCGGATGCGAGTGCGGGTGCCGGTCCGGCTGTCCGGGGCGGCGGCGTCCGCGGCCCTCGTCGTCGGGCTGCTCGCCGCGGCTCCCGCGAGCGCCGAGCCGTATCCCAGCCAGGGTCAGGTCGACGCCGCCAAGGCCGCCGTCACCACCACGGCCCAGCAGGTCGCCGCGCTCGAGAACCGGCTCGCCGCCGCCAACGCGGCGCAGGCGCAGACCGAGATCGCGGCCGCCACGGCCGGCGAGGACTGGAACGAGGCGCAGGTCGCCCTCGAGGAGGCCACGGCCGCGGCGGTCGCCGCCCAGGCCGCCGCCGTGCGGGCGCGTGCCGACCTCGCCGACGCGCGCTCGCAGATCGGCTCGCTCGCCGCCGACGCCTACCGGGGCGGCGGCTCGTTCGGCGGTCTCGAGGCGGTGCTGGGCGCCGGCGGCCCGCAGGACCTGATCGACCGCGCCGGCACGCTGCGCTACCTGGGCAACGGGCGCCAGCAGGTGTTCCAGCGCGGCCAGGCCGCCGAGCTCGTGTCGCAGCTGATGGACGAGCAGGCCCGCACCGCCGAGCAGGCGCAGCAGGACGCCGCCGACGCCGCGGAGGCCGCCAAGGCCGAGGCCGACCGCGCGAACGCCGCCGCCGTCGCCCAGGTGAGCGCCACGCAGACCGAGAAGGCCGAGGTCACCACCCAGCTCGCCGCGCTGCGCAGCACCAGCGTGGCGCTCGAGCAGCAGCGCCAGGCCGGCCTCGAGGCGGAGCGCGTCGCCCGTGCCGAGGCGGCGGCCCGCGCCGCCCAGGAGCGCCGTGAGCGCGACGCCCGCGCCGCAGCCGATCGCGCCGCCGCCGACCGCGCCGCGCGCGACCGGGCGGCTCGCGAGGCCGCCGACCGCGCCTCCCGCGACGACGACCGTCCCGCTCCGCCGGCGTCCTCGCCCGACCCTGCCCCGGCACCGCCGTCGTCCGGCGGATCCAGCGGTTCGTCCTCCGGCGGCCAGGCCGCCGTGTCGTGGGCGCGCACCCAGATCGGCAAGCCGTACCAGTGGGGCGCCACCGGCCCGGACGCCTACGACTGCTCCGGCCTCACCGGGGCGGCCTGGCGGCACGGCGGCGTGGGTCTGCCGCGCACGTCCCGCTCGCAGTACTCGGCGGTGGAGAAGATCGCCTACTCCGACCTGCGGCCGGGCGACCTGGTCTTCTACGGCACGAGCAGCTCTGCCGGCTCGATCTACCACGTGGCGATCTACAGCGGCAGCGGTCGGATGATCGAGGCGCCGCGGGCGGGTGTGCCGGTGCGGGAGACCTCGCTGCGGATGAGCGGCGCGATGCCGTACGCCGGCCGCCCCTGACCCCGCGGGCGACGAGCCCTCTGCTCAGCCTGCCGACACCCCGGAGTCGTCACCGTGTGGGTACGGCGAGCAGAGCCGGTCGTGGGACGAGCAGAGCCCGCGCGGTCAGTGCTCGGCGGGGGTGTCCTCGAGCCGCTTGAACGAGGCGGTGATCTCCGCCTCGGCCTCGGCGCGGCCGGCCCAGTGCGCGCCCTCGACCGACTTGCCGGGCTCGAGGTCCTTGTAGGTCTCGAAGAAGTGCTGGATCTCCAGCCGGTAGAACTCGTTGATGTCGTCGAGGTCCTGCAGGTGCTCCAGCCGCGGGTCGCCGGTGGGGATGCACATGATCTTGTCGTCGCCGCCGGCCTCGTCGCGCATGTGGAACAGGCCGATCGCGCGGCAGCGGATCAGGCAGCCCGGGAAGGTGGGCTCGTCGATGAGCACCAGCGCGTCGAGCGGGTCGCCGTCCTCGCCGAGGGTGTTGTCGATGAACCCGTAGTCGGCCGGGTACCGGGTGGCGGTGAACAGGGTGCGGTCGAGCTTGATCCGCCCGCTCACGTGGTCGACCTCGTACTTGTTGCGTGTCCCCTTCGGGATCTCGATCGTGACGTCGAACTCCATGTCGGCTCCCACGTGCTGGTCTCGGGGTCGGCGGCCGGCGGGGTCGCCCCGGCCCGTGCTCCGGTTCAGTGTGCCGCGTCGGAGGTCTCTTCACGCCGGTCGCCCCCCGGGAGGCGCCTCGTGGCGTTCTCGTCGTCGCGATTCGACACCGGTATCGCCTCCTCCGCCCTGCGAGCCATCCACCCGGAGGACGCCGACTGTCAAACGGATCTCGGACGCGGCCCACTAGTCGTCCCGCTGAAGCGGCCCGTGCGGGTCGCCGGTCGAGGACCGACGGCGGACGGAGGTGCGCGTGGCCCGCCAGCGACGCCGCCGCGGGCTCGTCGCGCTCGCCTGCGTGCTGGTGCTGCTCGGGGCCGGCGGTGCGTACGCCGTCGCCGACGTGCGCGGCGACCTGCCCGGCCTCCTCACCGACGACCCCGTCCCGCAGCCGTACCCCGACCTCGGCACCGCCCCGGGTGCCTCGGCCGACGCGGGGGGCGCCGCCGCGAGCGCCCCTCTCGACCCGGACGCGCCACCTGCCGACCCCGCCGCGCTGGCCGCGACGATCGGGCCGCTGCTCGCCTCGGCCGGCCTCGGGACGCGCGTGGGGGCCAGCGTGGTCGACGGGAGCACCGGCGAGGTGCTGCTCGCGCAGGGCGACGCCGACGCGTACGAGCCGGCCTCGGTGGCCAAGCTGCTCACGGCGGCCGCCGCCCTGGAGACCTTCGGCCCGGACGGCACGACCACGACCTCGGCGGGCGCGGTGCCGGGGAGCGACGAGGTCTACCTGGTCGGCGGCGGCGACCTCCTGCTCGGTGCCGGTGCCGGCGACCCGGCCGCCGTGGTCGGGCGGGCAGGCCTGGCCGACCTCGCCGACCAGGTGGCCGCGGAGCTGACGGCATCCGGCACCACGACCGTGCGGCTGCGGCTGGACGACTCGGTGGTCGGCGGCCTCGGGTGGGGCCAGGCGCTCGGACCGGGCGTCGGGGCCCCGGACCTCGCGAACGGGTTCCTCGCCCCGCTCACCGGGCTGGCCGTCGACGTCGGCCGCACCCGCCGCGAGAACTACGCGCCCCGGGTCGCCGACCCGGGCACCGCCGCCGCGGCGGCCTTCGCCGTCGCGCTCGGCGAGCGGGGGGTGGCCGTCGGCGGGACCGCCACCCGGGCGCGGGCCCCCGAGGGGCTGCAGGAGCTGGGGTCGGTCGAGTCCGCACCGCTGGCGGACGTGGTCGGCTACACCCTCGCGGCCAGCGACAACACCGTGGCGGACGCGCTCGCGCGGCTGGTGGCGGTCGAGACCGGCGAGACGGTCGACTTCCCCGGCAGCGGCCGCGCCGTCCTGGCCGTGGTCGCGGGGCTGGGCGTCCCCGTCGACGGCCTGGTGCTGGCCGACGGCAGCGGGCTGTCCGACGGGTCCCGGCTCAGCCCGCGCAGCCTCACCGCGGTGCTCGCCGCCGCGGCCTCGGCCGACCACCCGGACCTGCGCGCGCTGGTCACCGGGCTGCCGGTCGCGGCCCTCAACGGGACGCTCGTCGACCGGTTCGACGGCTCGAACCGCGCTCGCGCCGCGCAGGGGCTGGTGCGGGCCAAGACCGGTTCGCTGACGGGTACCAGCTCGCTGGCCGGGACGGTCGTCGACGCCGACGGGCGGCTGCTCGTGTTCGCGGTGCTCGCGGACGCGGTGCGCGGGACGGCGTCGGCCCGGTCGGCGCTGGACGAGGTGGCCGCCGAGCTCGCGCGGTGCGGCTGCTCCTGACCCGGCTCGCGCTCTCCACCCGCAGGTCTACGGTGGCCCGGTGGAGCAGACCGCGAGCCGGCCCGACGTCGACCACGGCCCCGTCGACGCCCTGGTGGACTGGGACCTCGCGGTGCAGGCAGCAGGTCACCTCGTGCGCCCGGGCCCGCAGGTCGGCGCCGACGAGGCGCACCAGGTGGTCGAGCAGCTGCGCGGCTTCGCCCGCGACTCCACCGGTTACGTGGCCGAGACCACGGGGCTGGTCGCCACCCCGGGCGAGGACGTCCTCGTGGTCGACCGCGCCGGGTGGGTCACCGCCAACGTCGACGCCTTCCGCGAGCTGCTCGCCCCGGCCGTCGCCGCCGCGCAGGCCAAGCGGGACCGCCCGCCGGGCCCGGTGGTGCAGGCAGTGGGGCGCAAGGTCACCGGCGTCGAGCTGGGGTCGCTGCTGTCGTTCCTCGCCTCGAAGGTGCTGGGGCAGTACGACATCGCCGACCCGGCGGGCGGTCGCCTGCTGCTCGTGGCGCCGAACATCGTCCAGGTGGAGCGCGAGCTCGATGCCGAGCCGGACGACTTCCGGCTCTGGGTGTGCCTGCACGAGGAGACCCACCGGGTGCAGTTCACCGCCAACCCGTGGCTGCGGCCGCACCTGCTGGAGTCGAGCAGGGCGATGGTCACCGACCTGCTCGGCGACCCCGGCCAGCTCACCGACCGCATCACGGCGGCCGCCCGCCAGCTGCCGGACGTGCTGCGCGGAGGCGACGGCAACGGGCTGCTCGAGCTCGTGCAGTCCCCGGAGCAACGCCACGCCCTGGCCCGCGTCACGGCGGTGATGTCGCTGCTCGAGGGTCACGCCGACGTCGTCATGGACGAGGTCGGGCCGCAGGTGATCCCGTCGGTGGCCACCATCCGCGAGCGCTTCACCGCCCGGCGCGCGGGCAGCGGAGGCCTCGACCGGATGCTGCGCCGCCTGCTCGGGCTCGACGCCAAGATGCGGCAGTACCGCGACGGTGCCGGCTTCGTCCGGGGGGTGACCGGGTCGGTCGGCACCGAGGGCTTCAACGCGGTCTGGACCTCGCCGGACACCCTGCCCCTGCCCGAGGAGATCACCGACCCGGTCGCCTGGGTGCGACGGGTGCACGGCTAGGTCCCGCGTGGGCGGACCCTCGTCCGCGGTCGCGGCGACGCGCGCCGCGGTGCGCGCGGCACTCGCCGACCTCGCGCCGGTCGTCACCGGCGCGGCCGCACCGCTCGTGCTCGTCGCGTGCAGCGGCGGGCCGGACTCGCTCGCCCTGGCCGCCGCCACGGCCCACCTGGCCGCGCGACCGGACGCGCCGGTGCGCGCCGGGGCGGTCGTCGTCGACCACGGCCTGCAGGACGGCAGCGACGAGGTGGCGGCCGGGGCGGCCGCGTCCTGCCGCGCGCTCGGCCTCGACCCGGTCGACGTGGTCCGGGTCCGGGTCGAGCCCGACGGCTCCGGCCCTGAGGCGGCGGCGCGCAGCGCCCGCTTCGCGGCGCTGGACGAGGTGGCCGACCGGCTCGGCGCCTGCGCCGTCCTGCTCGGGCACACCCTCGACGACCAGGCCGAGCAGGTGCTGCTCGGCCTCGCCCGCGGCTCCGGCGCCCGGTCGCTGTCGGGCATGGCCACGGTGCGCGGCCGGTACCGCCGTCCCCTGCTCGAGGTGCCTCGCGCCACGGTCCGGTCGTCGCTGGACGACCTCGGACTGCGTGCCCACGACGACCCGACCAACGCCGACCCGGCGACGGCGCGGGCGCGGGTGCGGCACCGGGTGCTGCCGGTGCTGGAGGCAGAGCTCGGACCCGGGGTCGCCGCGGCGCTCGCCCGCACCGCCGCGCAGCTGCGCGAGGACGCCGACGCCCTCGACGTCGCCGCGTCGGCCGTCCCGCTCGGGGCAGGGGGAGCGCTGCCGGTCGCCGACCTCGTCCCGCTCGAGGGCGCGGTGCGGCGCAGGGTGCTGCGCCGGGCGCTGGTGGCGGCGGGCTGCCCGGCCGGTGCGCTGACCCGGGCGCACGTGGTGGCGGTCGACGACCTGCTCGTCCGGTGGAGGGGGCAGGGGCCGGTCAGCCTGCCGGGTGGTGTCGAGGCGGGCAGGTCGTCTGGGATGCTGTCGGTCGTCCGGACCCTCTGATCCGGGCCTCTGGTCCGACCCCCCGACCCCCCGACCCCCGAGGAGCACCTGCCGGTGGACGCCGACGACATGGGCAAGGACCTCTCCGAGGTCCTCATCAGCGCGGAGCGCATCGACCAGCGGCTCGTCGAGATGGCGGCGGAGGTCGACCGCGACTACGGCGGCAAGGACCTGCTGCTCGTCGGGGTGCTCAAGGGCGCCGTGATGGTGATGGCCGACTTCGCGCGGGCGATGCACTCTGCGGTGCAGATGGACTGGATGGCGGTGTCGTCCTACGGGTCGGGCACCAAGTCGTCCGGCGTCGTGCGCATCCTCAAGGACCTCGACACCGACATCTCCGGCCGGCACGTGCTCATCGTCGAGGACATCATCGACTCCGGCCTGACGCTGTCGTGGCTGATCGCCAACCTCACCTCGCGCGAACCGGCCTCGGTGGAGGTGCTCACGCTGCTGCGCAAGCCCGACGCCGCCAAGGTCACGGTCGACACCCGCTACGTGGGCTTCGACATCCCCTCGGAGTTCGTGGTCGGCTACGGCCTCGACTACGCCGAGCGGTACCGCAACCTGCCGTTCGTCGGCACCCTCGCCCCGCACGTGTACGGGGGCTGACCGCACCCCGGGGTGCGGAACCGCCACAGAGGGCGGAGCGTTGGACAGGAGCAAGCCGCACGCGGCGCCGGTGTACCGTCGTCGCAGGTCAGGACCGACAGGAAGGACGGGGCGGGCAGCCCCGCACCGATGGACTTCAGGCGTTTCTTGCGCGGCCCCGCGTTCTTCGTCGTGGTGGGCCTGCTCCTGCTGCTGCTCGCCACCCAGATCTTCTCCTCGGGCGGGTTCCAGCGCATCGACACCGCCGACGGGCTGAGGCTGCTCGAGGAGGGCAAGGTCGAGCAGGCCAAGATCGTCGACCGCGAGCAGCGCGTCGACCTCACCCTGGCCGACGACTTCGGCGACAAGGGCACCAAGGTCCAGTTCTTCTACGTCCAGCCGCGCGGCACCGAGGTGGTCGAGGCGGTGAACGAGGCCGACCTCGCCAAGCCCTTCAACGACGAGGTCCCGAAGGACTCTTGGTGGGCGACGCTGTTCGTCACCCTCCTGCCGATCCTGCTCCTGGTGGGCCTGTTCTGGTTCATGCTCAGCCAGATGCAGGGCGGCGGCTCGCGCGTCCTCAACTTCGGCAAGTCCAAGGCCAAGCTGGTCAGCAAGGACACCCCCCAGGTCACCTTCGCCGACGTCGCGGGCGCCGACGAGGCGGTCGACGAGCTCGTCGAGATCAAGGAGTTCCTCGCCGAGCCGGCCAAGTTCCAGGCCGTGGGCGCGAAGATCCCCAAGGGCGTGCTGCTCTACGGCTCGCCCGGTACCGGCAAGACGCTGCTCGCCCGCGCCGTCGCCGGCGAGGCGGGCGTGCCGTTCTACACGATCTCCGGCTCGGACTTCGTCGAGATGTTCGTCGGCGTCGGCGCCTCCCGGGTGCGCGACCTGTTCGAGCAGGCCAAGGCCAACGCCCCGGCGATCATCTTCGTCGACGAGATCGACGCCGTCGGCCGCCACCGCGGCGCCGGCATGGGCGGTGGGCACGACGAGCGCGAGCAGACCCTGAACCAGCTGCTGGTCGAGATGGACGGCTTCGACGTCAAGACCAACGTCATCCTGATCGCGGCGACCAACCGTCCCGACATCCTCGACCCCGCGCTGCTGCGCCCGGGCCGCTTCGACCGCCAGATCGCGGTCGAGCCGCCGGACATGGCCGGCCGGCACCAGATCCTCAAGGTCCACGGCGTGGGCAAGCCGCTCGCCGTCGACGTCGACCTCGAGGCCGTGGCCCGTCGCACTCCGGGTTTCACCGGTGCCGACCTCGCCAACGTCCTCAACGAGGCCGCGCTGCTCACCGCGCGCACCAACGCCAAGCTGATCGACAACGCCGCGCTCGACGAGGCGATCGACCGGGTCATCGCCGGCCCGCAGAAGCGCACCCGGTTGATGAACGACCAGGAGAAGAAGATCACCGCGTACCACGAGGGCGGCCACGCCCTGGTGGCTGCGGCGATGCGGCACACCGACCCCGTCACCAAGGTGACGATCCTGCCCCGAGGGCGGGCGCTCGGGTACACGATGGTGATGCCGCTCGAGGACAAGTACTCGACCACCCGCAACGAGCTGCTCGACCAGCTCGCCTACGCGATGGGTGGCCGGGTCGCCGAGGAGCTGGTCTTCCACGACCCCACCACCGGCGCCTCGAACGACATCGAGAAGGCCACCGCCACCGCCCGCAAGATGGTCACCCAGTTCGGCATGAGCGAGCGGGTGGGCGCGATCAAGCTCGGGTCCGGGTCGGGCGAGGTCTTCCTCGGCCGCGACATGGGCCACGAGCGCGACTACTCCGAGGGCGTCGCCTCGATGGTCGACGACGAGGTGCGCAAGCTGATCGAGGCGGCGCACGACGAGGCGTGGGAGGTGCTCACCGAGTACCGCCAGGTCCTCGACGACCTCGTGGTCGCGCTGTTCGAGCACGAGACCCTCAACAAGGACCAGCTGGCCGAGATCTTCACCCCGGTGAGGAAGCGCGACCTGCGTCCCGTCTGGCTGTCGAGCGAGAACCGCGCGGTGTCCTCGGTGCCACCCGTCATGGGGCCGAACGAGCGAAAGCGCCTGAACGGCAAGCCGTTCGAGAAGCACGCCCCGCAGGACCAGGCCGCCGAGGCCGGTGAGGCGAACGTGCCCGGCCTCGTCCCCGGCGACAAGGCTCTGCGTCCGCCGTCGCCCGGCGCGGGCGAGTAGGTCCGGCGGGTGGACGAACGCGAGGGGACGGGCGACGTCGGCCCCGGGGAGGTCGACCTGCCCCGGATCGAGGCGGCCGTCCGCGAGATCCTGCTCGCGATCGGCGAGGACCCCGACCGCGACGGTCTGCGGAAGACCCCTGCTCGGGTGGCGCGCTCGTACGCCGAGATCTTCGCCGGCCTGTCGATGAAGGCCGAGGACGTGCTGCAGACCACCTTCGACCTCGGCCACGACGAGATGGTCCTGGTCAAGGACATCGAGGTGTACAGCACGTGCGTCCCGTCCAAGCAGAACGTCAACGCGGTCGGCGGGCAGAAGCAGGCGCGAGAGGTGCGTGTCGGGGACAGGCTGTGGACGCTGGTCGACGGACGAGCCGAGCAGACCGAGGTCACCCAGGTCACGAGCCGGCAGACCCGGGACCTGGTGGAGGTGGTCACGAGCGCAGGGTCGTTCACGGTGACGCCGGATCACCCGCTCGCCACGCCCGGGGGTTGGCAGGAGGCCAAGGACGTCGCGGGCACGCAGATCGAGTGGACGCCCCCGCGCAAGCTGAGCCGACGACGTCCCAAGATCCGTACCGGCTACGACTTCGGCTACATGGTCGGCGCGTCGTGCGCCGACGGCACAGTCGGCAAGAACGACGTGTCGCTGGTCGTCAACGACATCGACTTCGCCAAGCGGTTCGCGTACGCGCTGTACGACAGCACGGAGCTGGACTGCCGGATCGAGCCCGTCACCCGGCCGTCCTCGTTCCTGGGTCGGGACGTAGCCGGTCACCGGGTCCGCGTGGTGTCGTCCTACCTGGCGGACCTGCTGCGTCAGTACGTCGGCGGCGACGCGCACCACATGCGCCAGAGGCTCCCTCGCGTCGTCCTGTGCGACCACGTCACGTTCGAGGGCTTCCTCGACGGCTACGTCGACGGCGACGGCTTCCGCCCGAAGACCAGCGACGGCCGCATCATCAGCAGCGGCAACCCTCCGTTCCTCAAGGAGCTCGCTGACGTCGTCGGGGCGCGGTTCACCCCTCGTCGACCCGTCAGCCAGCTGTACGTCGCCGACAGCTGGTTCCGACGTCACGGCTTCCGTCAGGAGGACCATCGCACCGATCTCCTGGAGTCGGAGTGGGTCGACGTGCTCGAGGTGCGACCCGTGCGCGCGTCCGGCGCGAAGCCGTACACGGTCTACAGCTTCCAGTGCGAGCCGTACCCCACCTTCCTCATCAGCGGCCACCTGACGCACAACTGCGAGCACCATCTCGTGCCGTTCCACGGGGTGGCGCACGTCGGCTACATCCCCTCCAAGGAGGGCAAGATCGCCGGGCTGTCGAAGTTCGCCCGGCTGGTCGAGGTGTACGCCCGTCGGCCGCAGGTGCAGGAGCGGCTCACCTCGCAGGTGGCCGACGCCCTGATGGACATCCTCGAGCCGCGCGGCGTCATCGTCGTGGTCGAGTGCGAGCACCTGTGCATGTCGATGCGCGGGGTCCGCAAGCCGGGCGCCCGCACCGTCACCTCCGCGATGCGCGGGCAGATGCGCGACCCCGCGACCCGGGCCGAGGCGCTCAGCCTGATCCTCGGGCGGTAGCCGGATGGGCGCCGACGCCGTGACGCCGGCCGGCCTGCGCACGCAGGTCGGTGGCCGCTGCCTCGTGATGGGCGTCGTCAACGTGACGCCAGACTCCTTCAGCGACGGCGGGGAGTGGTTCGAGCCGGACGCCGCGATCGCGCACGGGATGGACCTGCTGGCCCAGGGGGCCGACCTGCTCGACGTCGGCGGGGAGTCGACCCGTCCCGGCGCCGGGCGCGTCCCGGTGGCCGAGGAGCTGCGGCGGGTGCTCCCCGTGGTCACCGAGCTCGCCTCTGCCGGAGCGGTGGTCAGCGTCGACACGATGCGCGCCGAGGTGGCGCAGCAGGCCCTCGACGCCGGCGCCCGCGTGGTCAACGACGTGAGCGGCGGGCTCGCCGACCCGCACCTCCCGCACGTGGTGGCCGACGCCGGCGTCCCGTACGTGGTCATGCACTGGCGGGGCCACAGCACCGACATGGAGGCGCTCGCGGTGTACGACGACGGCCGCAGCGTCGCCGCCACCGTGCGCGACGAGCTGCGGGAGCGGGTCGACGACCTCGTCCGCGTCGGTCTCGACCCCGACCTGCTGGTGCTCGACCCGGGCCTCGGGTTCGCCAAGAGCGGTGACCAGAACTGGCAGGTGCTGCAGGGTCTCGACGACGTGCTGGGCCTCGGCCAGCCGGTGCTGGTGGGCGCGTCCCGCAAACGCTTCCTCGGCCACCTGCTCGCCGGCGCCGACGGGCCCGTCGCGCCCACCGACCGCGACGCCGCCACCGCCGCGACGAGCGCTCTGGCCGCCGCGGCCGGGGTCTGGGCCGTGCGGGTGCACGACGTCCCGCCCACCCTCGACGCCGTGCGGGTGGCGCAGGCCTGGACCGGCGGGGGGGCCACGTGACCACGCCGCCGGACCCCTCCTTCCCGGACCGGATCGAGCTGATCGGCCTGCGCGCGAGGGGTTTCCACGGCGTCTTCGACTTCGAGCGCCGCGAGGGGCAGGAGTTCGTCGTCGACGTCGTGCTGCACGTCGACGCCCGCGCTGCGGCGGCGTCGGACGACCTCGCCGACACCGTGCACTACGGCGACCTCGCCGAGCAGGTGCACGCCGTCGTCACGGGTGAACCCGTCGACCTGATCGAGACGCTGGCCTCGCGGATCGCGGAGGTCGCGCTGGCGCCCGAGGGCGTCGGGGCCGTCGACGTCGCGGTGCACAAGCCGCAGGCGCCGGTGACGGTCGCCTTCGACGACGTCGTGGTGCGCGTCCACCGCCGACGGGAGGGCCCGTGACCGCACCGGTCCGCGAGGTGCCGGTGGTGCTGGCCCTCGGCACCAACCTCGGTGACCGCGAGGCGGTGCTCCGCTCGGCCGTCGCGGCGCTCGCGGCCGTCGACGGGCTCGTCGTGCATGCGGTCTCGCCCGTGGTCGAGACCGACCCGGTGGGCGGACCCGACCAGCCCGACTACCTCAACGCCGTGGTGCTCGCCGCGACCGGCCTGACCCCCGCCGACCTCCTCGCAGCCTGCCAGGAGGTGGAGGCCGACCACGACCGTGTGCGTGAGATCCGTTGGGGTCCGAGAACTCTCGACGTCGACGTCATCGCGTACGGCGAGACGGTGAGCGACGACCCGGTGCTGACCCTGCCGCACCCGCGCGCCCACGAGCGCGGCTTCGTCCTGGTGCCGTGGTCAGCTGGCCGACCCCGAGGCCGTGCTCCCCGGCCCGCAGGGTGGTCCGGTCGCCGACCTCGCAGCGCACGCCGCCGACCGCGACGGTGTCCGACTGCGTCCGGACGTCGAGATCGGGGTGCCGCGGTGACGGGCAGCCGGCCCAAGGTCCTGGTCGTCGCGGCGCTCGTGGCGGCGGTGCTCGGCTTCGCCGTCGCGCAGTCGTTCGAGGCACGCGGCGGGCAGCCGCTGCCCGTGCCGTGGACGGCGCTGGTGCTGCTGCTCGCGATGGCCGTGTCGGTGCTCGTGGTCGCCTGGCCGGTGCGCCGGTGGAACGGGGGCGACCGCAGCCGTCCGCTCGACCCGCTGCGCGCCGCCCGTGCTGCCGTGCTCGCCAAGGCCGCGAGCCACGCGGGCGCCGCCCTGATCGGCTGGTTCGCCGGCCAGGGTCTCGCGGTGGTCGGCGACCTCACCATCGAGCCGCGGCGCGACCGGTTCACGGTGGCGCTGGTGGCGGTGCTCCTCGCGGCCGCGGTGACGGTCTCCGGGCTGGTGGCCGAGCGCTGGTGCCGTCGGCGTCCGGACCCGGACGAGCGGGACCAGCGGGACGATCGCGGCCGGGACGACCACCGCGGCTCCTAGACGCTCGACCTCGCGCGGTCGGCGAGCGCTCGCACGAGCTGCGCGACGCGCGGCGCGTCCGAGCGTCCGATGTCGTGGCCCGAGCGCGGCAGCAGCTCCAGCGTGCTGCCCGGCACGCGGCGGGCGACCAGGTGCGCGGCCGCCGGCCGGATGAGCGGGTCGAGCGCGCCGTGCAGCACCAGGGTCGGGACCCGCAGCGACCCGATCCCCCCGCCGTGCCAGGTGGCGCTCATCTGCCGGCTCTGGGCGTCGGTGTCGCGCAGCCCGCTGACCTGGTCGCGCTCCGCGACGGCGCGTGCCGCGTTCTCGTCGAAGTCCGGGCCGCTCAGGGCCCGCTGCATCGCGACCGCCGCCTCGACATCGCCCTCCGGGGTGCGGGGGAACCGCCCGCGGGCCAGGCGGGCCAGCGTCCGCAGGTCGATCAGGGTGAACCTGCGCAGGGTCCCGACGTCGCACGGCACCGCGCCGGACGTCGTCAGCGTGCGGACCCTGCGCGGGTGACGCAGGGCGGTGGCCTGGGCCAGGCCACCACCCATCGAGTGGCCGAGCAGGTGGGCTTCGTCCCACCCGACGGCGTCGAGGACGGCCAGGACGTCGTCCGTCATGTCCTCGACCGTGTAGACGGTGCGCTTCGAGACGAGCCGGGTGATCGGGCTGGCGCCGGGCGGCGAGGTGAAGCGGGTCGACTCCCCGGAGTCGCGGTTGTCCATCGACACCACGTGGAAGCCGAGCGAGACCAGCGCCTCCACCAGCGTCGGCGGCCACCAGAAGCGCGACGCCCCCAGGCCCATCAGCAGCAGCAGCGGCTCGCCTCCGGCGCCGCCGAGGTCCTCCCAGGCGATCTCGACGTCCCCGTTGCGGGCGGTGCCTTCCATGACGACCCCTTTGCGATCAGCGTTCGCAAACTCTAGCACGCGGCTAGGCTCGGTCGGTGACGACAGGGAGGACGGGGCGCCCGCGGGTCCGCTCGCTCGACGACGTCGTCCGGGTCGCGGTCGCCGTCGCCGACGCCGAGGGGCTCGACGCCGTCACCGTCCGCCGCCTGGCCGCCGAGCTCGGTGGCGGCCCGTCGTCGCTCTACCGGCTCGTGCGCAGCAGGGACGAGCTGCTCGACCTCGCGCTCGACAGCATCGCCCGCGAGTACCGGCTGCCCCCTCCCAGCGGCGACCCGGTGGAGGACCTCGTCGAGGTCGGTCGCCAGGCGCGCGAGCTGATGCTGCGCCACCCGTGGGTCGCCGACCGGATCGTGGCCGCACCGGTGCTGGGCCCGCACGGGCTCGTGGTCGTCGAGCACGTCCTCGAGGTGCTCGACGGCACGCCGTCGGGCGGCCAGGCGGGCCTGGAGCTGTTCGCGGTCCTGATGGGTCACGTGGCGATGGAGGTCCTGAGCGGCCGGCAGCAGGACCCGGACGACCTCGCCCGGCAGGTGGCGCAGATGGAGGCGACCGTCGCGCGTGGCGAGGCGCCGCACCTCGCGGCAGCGCTCGCCGGCCCGCAGCGTCCTGCCGGTGACGCGCTCAGCCGGCTGCGGCGCGTGGTCAGGGGAATGGTGACGTCCGACGGTCAGCAGTAGTGGTCGCGCGCCGTGGGTGGCAGAGTCGGGGCATGAGCACAGCACCGACGTGTCCTCAGTGCGGTCGTCCCGGCGTTCGCACCGAGCAGGTCAGCAGCACCAGCGGCGGCGAGAGCGCACCGAAGACGCTCTGGCTCTGCGAGCTCGACCACAAGTTCTCCTGACCCGCCCGGCGGCCGGTCAGTCGGCCGGTCAGTCCTGGCCCGTCAGTCCTGGCCGGTCAGTCCTGGTCGGGGACGGTCCGTCGCAGCGCGGTGTGCACCGACGCCGGCGTGAGCACGCCCACGTAGCGGTCGCCCTCCAGCACCGGCAGCCAGCCGGCGTCGTGCTGCACGATCTCCGCCAGCCCGCGCCGCAGGCTGTCACCCACCTCGACGGTCTCCTCGAAGCGGTGGACGACGTCGGCCACCGTGGAGCCGGCGGGGCGGCCGGTCAGGTGCCGGGCCGCCACCCAGCCGTGCAGGTCGCCGTCGGCGTCGAGCACCACCGCGTAGGGCGGTCCGGTGGTGCCGGCCGCGCGGTTGCCCTGGGCCGACAGCAGCGTCCAGGCCTCCTCCGCGGTGTCGGTGAGCAGCACCGTCGGCGGGTGCTCGAGGTCCTGCGGCTCGATCGTGGTGACGGCGAGCCGCCGCAGCCCACGGTCGGCGCCCACGAAGTCGGCGACGAAGTCGTTGGCCGGCGTGCCGAGAACCGTTGCGGGATCGGCGTACTGCTCGAGCTTGCCGCCCTCGGAGAGCACCGCGACCTTGTCGGCCAGCCGCACCGCCTCGTCGATGTCGTGGGTCACCAGGAGCACGGTCTTGCCGAGCTCGGCCTGGATCTGGCGGAACTGCGCCTGGAGCCGGTCGCGCGCGATCGGGTCGACCGCGCCGAACGGCTCGTCCATCAGCAGGACGGGCGGGTCGGCCGCGAGGGCCCGCGCCACGCCGACGCGCTGCCGCTGCCCGCCGGACAGCTCGTGCGGGTACCGGTGGGCGTACTGCTCCGGGGCGAGGCCCACGAGCTCGAGCAGCTCGGTGACCCGCGCCTTCTTCCGCGCGGCGTCCCACCCGACGAGGTCGGGGACGGTGCCCACGTTCGTCGCGATGGTCTGGTGCGGGAACAGCCCGATCTGCTGGATGACGTACCCCATCCGGCGTCGTAGCCGCACCGGGTCGACCGTGGTGACGTCCTCGCCCTCCAGGACGATCCGGCCCGACGTGGGCTCGATCAGGCGGTTCACCATCCGCAGCGTCGTGGACTTGCCGCACCCCGAGGGACCGACGAGCGCGACGAGGTCGCCCCGCTGCACGTCGAGGTCGAGCGAGCCGACCGCGACCGTCCCGTCCGGGTACTTCTTGCCGACGCCGTCGAGACGGATCATCGGTTCGCCGCTACGGTCGTGGGCGTGAGCCTCGCCGCCGCCCGCGACGTCCTGCTGGGTCTTGCCCAGCCCGGGGTTCATGGAGCCAGCGTCGCCGACAACTGCCTGCTCCGCAACGAGTGGGTCTGTCCCGCGTACGTGGAGTCGCGCCAGACCGAGATCCTCGACGCGCTGGGTCAGCACGTGCTGATCACCGTGCTGTCCGTGGGCATCGGGGCGTTGCTGGCGTTCCCCCTCGCGCTGCTGGCGCGGCGCACCCGGGTGCTGCGCAACGTCGTCCTCGGCGCGTCGACCGTCGTCTACACGATCCCGTCGCTGGCGCTGTTCTCGCTGCTGCTCGGCATCACCGGTCTGTCCATCACCACCGTCGTCACCGGGCTCGTCCTGTACTCGCTCACCGTGCTGGTGCGCAACATGGTGGCCGGCCTCGACGCCGTCCCCGACGACGTGCTCGACGCCGCGCGCGGGATGGGCTTCGCGCCGAGACGGCTGCTCTGGAAGGTGCAGGTGCCGCTGGCCCTGCCCGCGTTCTTCGCCGGTCTGCGGGTGGCCACCGTCTCCACCGTCGCGCTGACGACGATCGGCTTCCTCGTCGGGTTCGGCGGCCTGGGCAACCTGATCCGGTCCGGGCTCACCGGCTTCTTCAAGGCCGAGGTGCTCACCGCCGCGGTCCTCTGCGTGCTGCTCGCGATCGTCGCCGACCTGCTGATCCTGCTCGCGCAACGGCTCTCGACGCCCTGGACCAGGGGAGCGCGGGCGTGAACGGCCCGTTCGGCGACCTGCTCACCTACCTCTCCGACGGTGCGTCCTGGTCGGGGGACGGCGGGCTCCTCGTGCGCACCGTCGAGCACCTGTGGGTCTCGTCCCTCGCGCTGCTCGCGGCCGTGCTGGTCGCCGTGCCGCTCTCGCTCTGGCTGGGCCACATCGGCCGCGGCGGGGTGCTGGCCATCAACGCCGGCAACGCGGCCCGTGCCGTCCCGTCCTACGCCGTGCTCGTGATCTTCGTGCTGCTGCCGAACCCGCTGGGCGCCAACACGTTCTCCTTCGTGCTGGCGCTCGCGCTGTTCAGCCTGCCGCCCCTGCTCACCAACACCTACGTGGGCGTGCGCGAGGTCGACCGCGACGTCGTCGACGCCGCGAAGGGGGTCGGCATGAGCGGGTGGCAGGTGCTCTCGCGGATCGAGCTCCCGCTGGCGCTGCCGCTGGTGATGACGGGCCTGCGGCTCGCGGCCGTGCAGGTGGTGGCCACCACCACCGTGATCGGACTCGTCGGCGGCGGTGGGCTCGGACGGCTGATCAACGCCGGCTTCGCCAACTCCGACCAGGGCCAGGTGATGGGGGCCGCGCTCGTGGTCACCGTGCTCGCGCTCCTCACCGAGGGGCTGTTCGAGGTCCTGGAGCGGTCGGTGCGACGGCGTCGCACCACGCGCCCACCCTCCGTGCGCGAGGTCGCCGACACGACCCCGGGGACGGTGCCGGGCGGCGCGAGCGTCGGCGTCCTCTGAGTCGTCGTGACCCGATCGTGACCCCGCCCCGGGATGCCGTTGTCGGAGGGCCGTTGTTCACTCCTCGTAGCGGGTGACCCACCCGTCGGACACGCGCGGCGCACGCCGCGGGACACAGAAGGCGGAGGAGCACTCCATGCGCACCACAGCTCGTCGATCCTGGGCCTCGCGGCTCGCCCTGCTGGCCGCGGTGCCGGTGCTCGCCCTGTCCGCCTGCGGGGGCGGTGACGCGTTCGACGAGGACGCCGGCTCGTCGGGCAGCAGCTCCGAGGGTGGCGGTGGCGGCGGCGGCGAGATCACCGTCGGCGGCGCCGACTTCACCGAGATGCTCGTCATGCAGGAGCTGTACCGCCTCGTGCTCGAGGACGCCGGCTACACCGTCGACGTGAAGTCGGTCGGCCAGCGCGAGGTCTACGCCCCCGCCCTCGAGAGCGGCGAGATCGACGTCGTCCCCGACTACGCGGCGACGATGGCCGAGTACCTCAACCGGGAGAAGAACGGTCCGGACGCCGAGGCGATCGCCACCAGCGACGCCGGCGAGACCGTCGAGGCGATGACCCCGCTCGCCGAGGAGAAGGGCCTCACCGTCCTGGAGCCGTCCGGCGCGCTCGACGCCAACGGCTTCTACGTCACCCAGGAGTTCGCCGAGCAGAACGACCTGACGACCCTGTCCGACCTCGGCGCCCTCGGCCAGCCGGTCACGATCGCCGCCGGCGACGAGTGCATCGAGCGTCCGTTCTGCGCCATCGGCCTCACCGAGACCTACGGCATCCAGGTGGCCGGCGTCACCGGTGACGACTTCGGCAGCGCCACCGGCAAGCAGAAGGTCGTCGACGGCGACGCCCAGGTCGGCCTCACCGGCACCACCGACGGCACGCTCGAGGGGCTCGGCCTGGTCATCCTCGAGGACGACAAGAAGCTCCAGGCCGCCGACAACCTGGTGCCGATCGTCAACACCGAGGAGGCCGGCGACCCCGAGATCGCCGAGGCGCTGAACGCGCTGTCCGAGGCGCTCACCACCGAGGACCTCGCCACGCTGAACGGCAAGGTCGACGGCGAGCGGCAGAAGCCCGAGGACGTCGCGCGCGAGTTCCTCGTCGAGAAGGGCCTGATCGAGGGCTGACGCACCCGGCGAGCAGCGAAGGGCCCTGGAGGGGGTTACCCCTTCCAGGGCCCTTCGTACTGCTCACCGACGGGCACGACCACGTCGAGCACGTTCCCGGGCGGGGCGAGCGGGCAGGCCCAGGCCGGGTCGTAGGCGCACGACGGGTGGTAGGCGAAGTTGAGGTCGACCACGAGCAGCTGTGCCCCGTCCGGCCCGGTCCTGGTGCCGAGGTCCGCACCCTTGGCGGTGTCGAGCAGGTAGCGGCCGCCTCCGTAGCCGCCCTCGCGCGCCGACGCGTCACGGAACGGGACGAAGATCCCGCCGCCGTACCCGGCGTGCCACCACACGTCGAGGCTCCCGACGTCGCCGAGCCCGACCCGACCGACCCGCTCGTACGCGACGACGCCGTCGGTCCCGGTGCGCACCTCGATCCGCTCCGGCTCCGCCTCCTGGACCCGCACCTCGAACCGCCAGGCCGGGTCGTAACCGGCCACCGGCACCCGGGTGCCGGTCCCGCGGTGGTCGGCCAGCAGCGGGCTGGCCGGGTGCTCGCGCAGCAGCCGCTCGTGCCCGTCGGCCCACACGGCGTGGCCCTCCTGCGGCGACCCGGCCGCCCGCACCGCGGCGTACCGGGCGTGCACCTGCCGCCGGAAGTCGGCGGTGTCCAGCGCGCTGGTCGTGCTCGTCGGCTCCACGTCAGCGAGCCTCCCAGCCGCGGCCCCGCCCGGCCACCGCACCCGCCGCAGTGTGACCGCCACGCGCGCCACGCCGGCGCGTCGCACGTGGGCACCACAGTCGAGGGGATCGTGGCGCCGGCCCTGCGCGGCCGCGTCCCAGGCGTCACGTCCGTCCCGCGCGTCACGGTGCGCCTCCCACGATCCGTGCCGGCCCCGACCTAGCCTGCGACGGTGACTTCCCCCACGTCCGCCGGTTCCTCGGCGTCCCCGGTCCCGTCCCGGACCCGTCTGCACTGGTCCGTCGCCGCCCCTCTCAGCGCCGCCGCAGGTGTCGGTGCCGCTGTCGTGGGCCTCCTCACCGACCTGCCGGCGCTCGGTCTGGCCGGTGCCGTCGTCGCCGCGGTGCCCGCCATCCTCGCCGCCCGCCACGTCCCCGCCCTGCACGCCGATCTGGACCGGTGCCGCGCCGAGCAGGCCGCCGCCCCCGTCGCGCTCGCGCCGGCCGAGGTCGCGCCCGTCCTCGAGGCTGCGCCCGAGCCGGCCGAGACGGCCCCGGTGCGCCCGTTCGTGACGGCTGCCGCTCCTGCGCCGCAGACCGTCGACCTCGCCGCCGCCGAGGCCGCCCCCGCGCCGCGGGAGGTCGTCGACCTGGTGAAGGCCCCGACCCCGGCCGAGCCGGCGGTGCCCTCGCAGGCTCCCGCCAAGCACCTCGTGCGGCACGCGTCCGTCGCCGCCGGCCGGGTGACCCCGTCCGGCTCCACCGCGTCGGCCGCCGACCAGGACGCCCCGACCACGGACCGGACGATCGACCCCCGCGTCGACACCGCCGAGCTGCAGAGGATCTGGGACCTCGGCGAGGCCGCCGCCCGCACCCGTTCCGGCCGCGGCCGCCGGGTCCGGGTCGGCGCCGAGGTCGACGCGCTGCCCGACCGTCCCCGCAACATCGCCGGCCACCGCAGACGGGCCCGTCACCGCGCCTGACCGCCTCAGCGCCACCGAGAGCCCTCGCCTGCGGCGGGGGCTCTCGTGCGTCCGGGGCCGGCGCGAGGGCCGACGGCGCTACTTGTCGACGTCCCCCACGACGAAGAAGGTCGAGCCGAGGACGGCGACCATGTCGGCCACCAGGCACCCGGGGAGCAGCTCGCTCAGCACCTGCACGTTGTTGAACGAGGCCGACCGCAGCTTGAGCCGCCAGGGCGTCTTGTCGCCCCGCGACACCAGGTAGTACCCGTTGAGCCCCAGCGGGTTCTCGGTCCAGGTGTACCGGTGGCCCTCGGGAACCCTCAGCACCTTCGGCAGCCGCACGTTCACCGGCCCCCGCGGCAGCGCCCGCAGCCGCTCGACACAGGCCTCGGCGAGGTCGAGGCTCACCTGCACCTGGTCGACGAGGCACTCGAGCCGGGCGAAGCAGTCACCGTCGGTCCGGGTGACGACGCGACCGGGGCCACCGGCGCCGAACAGCTCGCCGTAGGCCAGGTAGGGCTCGTCGCGACGTAGGTCCAGGTCGACACCGCTCGCCCGCGCGATCGGTCCGCTCACGCCGTAGGCGTGCACCCGCTGCGGGCTCAGGACGCCCACGCCCACCGTCCGGGCGCGCAGGATCTCGTTGCCGAGCAACAGGTCCTCGAGCCGGGTCATGCCGGCGCGCACGGCCGAGACCGCCTCGCTCACCCGGCCGGTCCAGCCTGCGGGCAGGTCGTCCTTGAGCCCGCCGACCCGGTTGAACATGTAGTGCATCCGGCCGCCGCTGACCTCCTCCATCACCGCCTGCAGCTGCTCGCGCTCGGTGAAGGCGTAGAAGACCGGGGTGATGGCGCCGAGCTCCAGCGGGTAGGACCCGAGGAACATCAGGTGCGAGAGGACCCGGTTCAGCTCGGCGAGCAGGGTGCGGGTCCACGTGGCGCGCTCGGGCACCTCCATCCCGAGCAGGTGCTCGACACCCAGCACGACACCGAGCTCGTTGGAGAACGCCGACAGCCAGTCGTGCCGGTTGGCCAGGACGATGATCTGGCGGTAGTCGCGCGCCTCGAACAGCTTCTCGGCGCCGCGGTGCATGTAGCCGACCACCGGCTCGGCGGTGACGATCCGCTCGCCGTCCAGGACGAGCCGCAGCCGCAGGACGCCGTGCGTCGCGGGGTGCTGGGGGCCGATGTTGAGGACCATCTCCTGCGTCGGCAGGTCGCGGTCCCCGGCCGGCGGAGCCCCGGTGGACCCCGCGCCGAGGCCCACCACCACCTCGCGGCCCGTCGTCACGTCGGCGAGTCTGCCACCCCGGGCACCCCACGCCGGCGCAGTGCCGGCGCAGCGCCGGCGCAGCGGCAGGCGCGGGCCAGGCCGCGTGACAGGATGCAAGGGACCCCGTCCGCACGCCAGGAGGACCCATGAGCACGTCCGACCCGTTCGCGCCCGAGGGCGTGGTGTGGACCCCGGTCTCGCCGCGGCTGGTGACGGTGCGGCTGATCGGCACCGCCATCACGTTCACCGTGGTGGCCCTGCCGCTCCTGGTGCTCGCCGTCGTCCTCGGCGGCTGGTGGAGCTGGACGCTGCTCGCGGTCTGGCTGCTGCTCGGGCTGTGGACGGGACTGCTGGTGCCGCGCCAGGTCCGCGCCTGGGGGTACGCCGAGCGCGAGGACGACCTGCTGGTGCGCCACGGCGTGATGTTCAAGGAGATGGTGGTCGTCCCCTACGGCCGGATGCAGTTCGTCGACGTGCAGGCGGGGCCGGTCGACCGCGCCTTCGACCTGTCCAAGGTGCAGCTGCACACCGCGTCGTCCGGCACCGACGCCGCGATCCCCGGCCTGCACCCGGCCGAGGCGGCGCGGCTGCGCGACCGTCTCGCCTCGCGCGGCGAGGCGCGGCTGGCCGGCCTGTGACCGCACCCGCCGGCGCCCCGCTGGGCCCGCCCGCCGACCGGCCGGTCGAGCTCCCGCCCGGCGCGTTGCCGCCGGCGGACCAGGACGGCTGGCGACGGCTGCACAAGGTCACCCCGGTGCTCAAGGGCTGGAAGGTGGTCGCCGTCGCCCTGGTGATCCTGGGTCAGCAGCGCGGGGACGACCTGATCACCGGTGGGGACGCACCGGGGCGCATCGAGATCCTCATCACCGTGGGGGCGCTCGCGGTGCTGGCGGTCGCGGCCTCGGTGTGGGCGTACCTGTCCTGGCGGATGACGCGGTACCGGGTGGGCACCGACATCGTGCAGCTGCACTCCGGCGTGCTGTTCCGCCAGCAGCGGCAGGCCCGGCTCGACCGGCTGCAGGCCGTCGACGTCGTCCAGCCGCTGCTCGGTCGGATCTTCGGGCTGTCCGAGCTGAAGCTCGAGGTCGCCGGTGGCGCCGGGTCCGACGTCAAGCTCTCCTACCTGCGCGACTCCGACGCCCAGCGGCTGCGCGGCGTCCTGCTCGCGCAGGCCGCCGGCGTCGGGTTCGAGGGCGACGAGGCGCCGGAGGCTCCCGAGGACGAGCTGGTCCAGGTCTCGCCCGGACGGCTGGTCGGCTCGCTCGCCCTGTCCGGCGGGACCATCGGCGCGGTGCTCGGCCTGGTCGCGCTGGTGATCGCCTCGTTCTTCCAGCCGGCCGTGCTGTTCGGCGCGCTGCCCGTCGTGCTCGGCACCGTCTCGGCGTACTGGACCCAGTTCACCGGCGGTTTCGGCTTCCGGGTCGCCGCCTCCCCGGACGGCCTCCGGCTGCGGCACGGGCTGCTGGAGACCCGGGCGCAGACGGTCCCGCCCGGTCGGGTCCAGGCCGTGCAGCTGACCCAGGGGCTGCTCTGGCGCCGCCGCGACTGGTGGAAGGTGCAGGTCAACGTCGCCGGCTACGGCGTCGGTGCGGACGGCCAGGACAAGGAGACCGTGCTGCTCCCGGTCGCCACCCGCGGTGAGGCGTACCGGGTGCTGTCGGTCGTGCTGCCCGACCTCGGGCACCCCGACCCGCTGCGGCTGCTCGAGGCGGGTCTCGTCGGCTCCTCCGGCGGCGAGGGCGAGGTCGACGACGCCGGCTACGTCGGTGCTCCTCGGCGGGCCCGGTGGCTCGACCCGTGGGCCTGGCGGCGGCACGGCGTCGCCGTGACCGAACGGGCGCTGCTGCTGCGCTCTGGGCGCTGGGGCCGGCGGCTGGTCCTGGTGCCGCACGAGCGGACCCAGAGCCTCGGGCTCGCCCAGGGTCCGGTGCAGCGGCGCCTCGGGGTCGCCAGCGTCGTCGCCCACAGCACGCCGGGTCCGGTCTCCCCTCGGGTCGACCACCTCGACGCCGTGACGGCGGCGCACCTGCTGCACGAGCAGGCGGCGCGCGCCCGGCAGGCGCGGGCCGGCAGCGGTCCCGAGCGGTGGATGGAGCGGCAGCGCGCGGCGAAGGCGCTGACGCCGCCCGTCGACCTGGTCAAGGCCGAGGACCCCGCCCCGGTGGACCCCGCCCCGGTGGACCCCGCCCCGCAGCCGCGCGTCCCCGGGCCGGACCGCTTCCCACCGCCGGGCTAGGGCATGTCTCTCGACCCCTGGCCTACTGCGCACCGCCCGGCGGGCACCTGGCCGCGTTCTCGTCGGTCGCGATACGACACCGGTATCGCTCCCTCCTCGGCCTTGCCACGCACTCCGCCGGCCGGCGCTCGCGACGGCCACGGGTTGACAGACACGCCCTGGGGCTCACAGCCGCGACAGCACCATCGTCGACCGCGTCTTGTGCACGCCCTCGTGGTCGCGCACCGTCTCCAGCACGCGCTCGAAGTGCGTCATGTCGGCCGCGCGCACGTGCAGCATCGCGTCGGCCTCGCCGGTGACGGTGAACGCCGCCTGCACCTCGGGGATGTCGGACACCATCGCCCTGATCCGGGCGGGGGAGACCCGCCCGTCGCAGAAGATCTCGACGAACGACTCGATCGTCCAGCCCAGGGCTGCGGGGTCGACCACGGTCGTGAAGGCGCGGACGACGCCGTCGGCGCGCATCCGGTCGACCCGGCGTTTGACCGCCGGCGGGCTCAGCCCGACCTCGGTGCCGACCACCTGGAAGCTGCGTCGGGAGTCCTCGAGCAGCGACGCAATGATTCGACGGTCTGTCTCATCGATACGCAACAGATCCACCCTCTGACGTCGGAAACCGGCCTTGTTCGGTACTGACGACCGACCTTACCCTCGCATCATGCAGCTTCCCCGCCACTACCTCATGTGCGCCCCGCGCCACTTCGAGGTCGTCTACGAGATCAACCCGTGGATGGACGCCTCCGCGCCGGTCGACACCGACCTGGCCGTGGCGCAGTGGACCACGCTGGTCGAGACCTACCGCGCCCTCGGCCACACCGTCGACCTGCTCGAACCGGTCGCCGGGCTGCCCGACATGGTCTTCGCCGCCAACGGCGCGACCGTCGTCGACGGCCGCGTGCTCGGCGCCAGCTTCGCCACCCCGCAACGCACCGACGAGGCGGCCCACCACCTCGCGTGGCACCAGCGGCACGCGGCCGACCTCGGCTGGTCCGACGTCGTCGTCCCGCAGCACACCAACGAGGCCGAGGGCGACTTCGCCGTCACCGGCGACGTCGTGCTGGCCGGCTACGGCTTCCGCACCGACCCGCGGGCGCACGCCGAGCTGGCCGACGCGGTCGGCATGCCGGTGGTCTCCCTGCGCCTGGTCGACCCGCGCTACTACCACCTCGACGTCGCGCTCTGCGTGCTCGACGACACCCCGGGTGCGTCTGAGATCGCCTGGTACCCGGAAGCTTTCAGCGCCGGCAGCCAGCGCATCGTCCGCCGGATGTTCCCCGAGGCCATCGAGGTCCACGAGGTCGACGCCGAGGTGCTCGGCCTCAACGCGGTGAGCGACGGCCGCAACGTCGTGCTCCCCGCGCGGGCGGAGAAGTTCGCCGCCCAGCTCGCCGAGCGCGGCTACGTGCCGGTGCCGGTCGACCTGTCCGAGCTGCTCAAGGGCGGCGGCAGCGTCAAGTGCTGCACCCAGGAGCTGCGCCCCACGCGCTGACCGACCGGTCGGCGCAGGTCAGCAGGGGGCGATGGTGTCGGCCTGGGTCAGCAGGCCGTCGGTGTAGGTGAGCAGCCAGATCGTGTCGCCGGCCACCAGGTCGTCGACACGGCCGGCGGTGGTGGCGATCCGCGGCGTCTGGTCCGAACCGACCTCGCAGGTGTTGAGCCCCACCACGACGGCCGGCGACACCGGGACCGCGTAGGTGCTCGTGCTGTTCTGGTTCCGGAACGGCATGTCGGTGAGCGGCGCGAGCGGGACGCCCTCCTCGGCGACCTTCTCCTCCGACCAGTCCGCGTAGGTCCAGCGGTCCAGCGTCAGCACCGTGGTGCCGTCAACGTCCTCGACGCCGGTGAAGGTCCCCACGTCGTGCGCGCGGTCGGCGACGTCGCTGGTCGGACCGGTCTGCTCCGGCGCCGAGCTGGTGGCCGGGTCCGAGCCGGAGGCCGACCCGGGCGCCGTGCTCGTCACCGTGACGGTGGTCGCCGGGCCCGGGTCGTCGTCGCCGCACCCGGCGAGCAGCAGGGCCGAGGCGCAGGCCAGGGCCGCGAGGGCTCGGCCGGGGACCCGACGGGTGGTGGTGCGAGGGGGCACCGGTGCACCTTCCCCCGAAGGCGGTCCCGGTGTCCAACCCGCTCAGGACGCGAGGCGTCCGACCTCGGCCCGGGCCGACGCCCCGCGCGGGGTGAGGAGCCAGCCGAACCCGCCGAGCGCGCCGCGGTCGAGCAGCTCGGCCGCCGACGACAGCCCCCCGAGCGCAGCGAGGTACCCCGCCGGGTCGCGGGTGGCGAGCGCGGGGTCCGCGCGGTCGGCGGCGACCCCGAGCGCTCGCAGCGCCTCGTGCTGGCGCAGCAGCACCGAGCCGGGCAGCCGGTCCGCCACGGCGTCGAGCGCCACGTGGGCGGTGAGGTCCTGCCGGCTGTCGGGCACCGCCGGCCTCACGCGGCCGTCCCGGAACCCGGTGAGGGAGCCGTGGCGCGGGCGGGCGCCGGCAACGTGGTCGTAGTCGACCGCGAGGGCCAGGCCCTCCTCACCCACCACCCGCTCGACCAGGTCGTGCCACAGCTCCTCGCGTTCGGAGCCCACCTCGACCCGGTCACCCGGCGACCGCGCCGGCCACCACCGCTGCGCCCACGCGGTGTCAGCCGGGGCGGCCGCGGCCCCGAGCCGCTCGTCGCCCGTCGGGTCGACCAGCACCTCCCGCAGGAGCCCGTCGTCGTCGACCTCCAGCACGGGGCACGGCTGCACGTCGAGCAGCTCCCACCCCACCAGCAGGGCCGGCCCGGACGCGGCCACCGCCTCGCCGGTCCACCGCGCCCGGTCGGTCAGCCGGTCCGGACGGGGCGCGAGGTCGACGCCGAGCAGCTCGAGTCCGGCGTCCGCCCGAGCGACACCGGTGAGCAGCTCGCCGCCCCCCGCGCCCACGTCGACGACGGCCGTGCACCCGGCCGACCGCGCCAGCCGCGCGACCGCGGCGCCCAGGAGCGGGCCGGCGGCCGACGGCGCGGTGCGGAAGTGCCGCGCGGGCGCGCCGGCCCGCAGGTAGAAGCCGCCCGGTCCGTAGAGGGCACGTCGCCAGGCCACCGGCCAGGGCTCGTGCACGGCGGGCAGCGGGGTCAGGCCCGGCGCAGCACGACGGCCACGTCGGTGACGGTGAACAGGAACTGGCCGCCCGCAGCCAGGTGGCCCAGCCCGGTCACCCACCGCGCGGCCGGCTCGGCGAGCTCGGGGTCGTCGGCCGCCGCGGCCACGATGCCCATCGCGATCTTGAAGGCCAGCGAGTGCTCGTCGAACCTGCGGTGCGGGTCGGCCCACGAGTCGAGGTGCACCACCTCGAACGGCGCACCCTTCTGCGCGCTGGCGTCGGCCAGGGCGGGCAGCTTGCGGCCCATGAAACCGTCCGCGCGCTGCACGAAGGTGGGCACGGCCGCGACGAACCGGTCGACCAGGCGTCGGGTCAGGGTGTCGTCGGTGGAGGTGAACAGCGAGGTGTCCCAGTCGGAGTGGGCGAGCACGAGCACGCCGCCCGGCTTCAGCACGCGGTGCACGTCGACCAGGTGGGCGACCGGGTCGGCCAGGTGCTCCACGGTGTTGAGCGACACCACGCGGTCCAGGCTCGCCGTCGGCAGCAGCAGCCCGGCGTCGAGGTCGACGATCCGGCTCTGGACGCGGGGATCGTGCAGGAGGTCGTCGTCGAGGTCGGAGACCTGGTCGACGGCGTGGACGACGGCGGGTTCGTAGGCGAGCAGCTGGCGCACCGTGCGGCCCTGCCCGCAGCCGAGGTCGGCCACGTGCAGCCCCGGCTCGTCGAGCCGGGCCAGCTGCGCGATCCGCGCGTGCCGTCCCATGGTCCGGACCCTATCCCCGACCGGCCGCTCGCTACCCTCGCGCCGGTGGAGGACACGACGACGGGCGCAGCACGGTCCCGACCCGGCCGGCTCGGGGTCGGCGTGGTCGGCGCCGGCCGGGTGGGCGCGGTGCTGGGCGGCGCGCTGAGGCAGGCCGGTCACGCCGTCGTGGGTGCCAGCGCGGTGTCGGCCGCCTCGCGCGAGCGGGTCGAGACGATGCTGCCCGGCGTCCCGGTGCTCGACGTCGCCGACGTCGTCGAGCGCTCCGAGCTGGTGCTGCTCACCGTCCCGGACGACGCGCTGGCCGACCTCGTCGCCGGCGTGGCGGCCACCCACGGCTGGCGACCGGGGCAGCTGGTGGTGCACACCAGCGGCCGCTACGGCACCGGTGTGCTGGAACCCGCTCTGCGACAAGGGGCGATCCCGTTGGCGCTGCACCCGGCGATGACCTTCACCGGCACCAGCATCGATCTCACCCGCCTGGTCGACTGCTGCTTCGGCGTCACCGCACCGGGTCCGGTCCTGCCCGTGGCGCAGGCGCTCGTGGTGGAGATGGGCGCCGAGCCGGTGGTGGTCGAGGAGGCCGACCGCCCGCTGTACCACGCGGCGTTGGCGCACGGCTCGAACCACCTGGTGACCCTCGTGGCGCAGGCGCGGGAACTGTTGCAGCGCAGTGGGATCGAGGAACCAGGGCACCTGCTGCGTGCACTGCTGCTCGCGTCGCTCGACGGCGCACTGGCCCGGGGTGACGACGCCCTCACCGGAGCCGTGGCCCGTGGTGACGTCGGCACCGTCCGGGCCCACCTGGGCGAGATCGCGGCACGCGTGGGACCTGGCGACGTGCTGGAGGGCTACCGGGCGATGTCGCGCGCCACCACCGTCCGCGCCCTCGCGTCCGGCCTCCTCACCGCCGACCAGGCCCAGGCGCTCCTCGACGCGCTGGCCGCGCGGGAACCCGGGACGAGCCCCCCGGTAGCGTGAGCGCCGTGAGCACACCGACGCTGGTGCGGACCCGGGCCGAGCTGCAGGAGGCGAGGGACCGGCTCCCCGGACCCGTCGCGGTGGTGATGACGATGGGCGCCCTGCACGAGGGTCACGCCACCCTCGTCCGCGAGGCCCGGGAACGGGCCGCCTCGGTGGTGGTCACGATCTTCCTCAACCCGCTGCAGTTCGGCGTGGGCGAGGACCTCGCCAAGTACCCGCGCACGCTCGACGCCGACCTCGAGCTGCTGGCGGCCGAGGGAGCCGACCTGGTGTTCGCGCCGGCGCCCGACGTCGTCTACCCGGACGGGGACCCCGGCATCCGCGTCAGCGCTGGCGCGCTCGGCGACGTCCTCGAGGGGGCTTCTCGGCCGGGCCACTTCGACGGCGTGCTGACGGTCGTGGCCAAGCTGATGCACCTCGCCCGGCCGCACCTGGCCTACTTCGGGCAGAAGGACGCCCAGCAGCTGCTGCTGATCCGCCGGATGGCGCGCGACCTCGACTTCCCCACCGAGGTCGTGGCCGTCCCCACCGTGCGCGAGCCGGACGGCCTGGCGATGAGCAGCCGCAACATGTACCTCACCGACTTCGACCGCGAGGTGGCGCTGACGCTGTCCCGCGCCCTCGACGCGGGTCGCGCCTCCGCGGGGGAGGGGGCCAGCGCGGTGCGCCGGGCCGCCCGCGACGTCCTGGTCTCCGAGCCGCTGTGCCGCGTCGACTACCTGGCGCTGGTGCACCCGACCACGCTCGACGACGTCCCGGAGTGGTACTCCGGGGAGGCGCTGCTGGCGGTGGCGGCCCGCGTGGGCTCGACCCGCCTGATCGACAACGTCCCGCTCGTGCTCGGGGCCCAGACCACGGGAGCCGCTCGATGATGCGCACGATGATGCACGGGAAGATCCACCGCGCCACGGTCACCCAGGCCGACCTGCACTACGTGGGCTCGATGACGATCGACGCCGACCTGCTGGAGGCGGCGCACCTGCTGCCCGGCGAGCAGATCGACGTCGTCGACGTCACCAACGGCGCGCGGCTGACGACCTACACGATCGAGGGCGAGCGCGGCTCGGGCGAGATCTGCATCAACGGCGCGGCAGCCCACCTCGTCCACCCCGGTGACGTCGTCATCATCATCGGCTACGCGCTGGTCGACGACCGCGAGGCCCGCGAGCACGGCACCCACGTCGTCTTCGTCGACTCCCGCAACCAGGTCGTCGAGGTCGGGCACGACGCCGGCCACGTCCCCGACGGGTTCGGGCTGAAGTCGTCCGGTGCCCGGTGACCCGGTGGTGAGCGGGCCCACCGGTCCGCTCCGGGTCGCCCGCCGCCTGGTCGCCCCGGCTCCGGGCTGGACGGCCGAGGCGGACGTCATCGTCGTCGGCTCCGGCATCGCCGGCCTCACCACCGCGCTGCGGCTGCGCCGTCGGGTGCCGCGGGTGCTGCTGGTGACCAAGACGGTGCTGTCCAGCGGCTCGACGCTGTGGGCGCAGGGCGGCGTCGCCGCGGCGCTCGCCGACACCGACAGCCCGGACGCGCACCTGCAGGACACCCTCGTCGCGGGTGCGGGCCTGTGCGACACCGAGGCCGTCCGCACACTCGTCACCGAGGGCCCGGACCGGATCCACGACCTGATCGCGCTCGGCGCGCACTTCGACACCGGGGCCGACGGCGCGGTGCTGCTGACCAGGGAGGGCGGGCACCACGCCGACCGGATCGTCCACGCCGGCGGCGACGCCACCGGTGCCGAGATCTCCCGCGCCCTCGTCGCCGCGCTGGAGGCCGTCCGCCACGACCCGGGCATCGAGGTGATCGAGCACGCGCTCGTCCTCGACGTGCTCACCGGGGCACCGGACGCGACCGGCCGGCCCGGCCACGCCTGCGGCGTGAGCCTGCACGTCATCGGCGAGGGGTCGCGCGACGGCGTGGGCGCCGCGCTCGGCCGTGCCGTGGTGCTCGCCACCGGCGGCATCGGCCAGGTGTTCACCTCGACCACCAACCCCAAGGAGGCCACCGGGGACGGCTCCGCCGCGGCCTTCCGTGCCGGCGCCGAGCTGGCCGACCTGGAGTTCGTGCAGTTCCACCCGACCGTGCTGTGGCTCGGCGCCGGGGCCCGTGGGCAGCAGACCCTGATCTCCGAGGCGGTGCGCGGCGAGGGTGCGCGCCTGGTCGACGTCGAGGGCGATCGGTTCATGGTCGGCCAGCACGAGCTCGCCGAGCTCGCACCGCGCGACGTGGTCGCGAAGGCGATCGTCCGGCAGACGGCGGCCACCGGCAGCGACCACGTCTTCCTCGACGCCCGGCACCTCGGCCGCGAGTTCCTCGCCGAGCGGTTCCCGACCATCAGCAAGGCGTTGGCGCAGAACGGGTTCGACCTCGCCGAGGACCTCGTGCCCGTCGCACCGGCGCAGCACTACCACTCCGGCGGCGTGCGGGTCGGGCTGTCCGGACGGTCTTCGCTCGGGGGTCTCTACGCGGTGGGCGAGGTGTCGTGCACCGGTGTGCACGGCGCCAACCGGTTGGCCTCCAACTCGCTGCTCGAGGGGCTGGTGTTCGCGCACCGGATCGCCGACGACGTGACCGCCCGGGTCGAGGCCGGCGAGCTGGTGCGAGCCGATCCGGTGGGGCGGGAGGGCGCCGCCGCGCTCGTGGCGGGGTCGCGCCGCCCGCGCGTGCAGCAGGCCGCGACGTCCGGCCCCGGCGTGATCCGCGACGCCCCCGGGCTCGCCGCTGCGGCGGCGACGCTGGCCCGGGTGAGCACCCACCACGCCCCGCCGACCCCGTCCACGGCCGAGTGGGAGACCACGAACCTGCACCAGGTGGCAGGGCTCCTCACCCTCACCGCCACCTTGCGCGAGGAGACCCGCGGCGGGCACTTCCGCCAGGACCACCCGGGCACCGACGACGCCCGCTGGCGCGGCCGGACCCACCTGGTGCTCGAGCCGGACGGCACGGTCCGGACGCGGTTCGTGCGGCTCTGACCACCCGTTCGGGCGAACCGCGGCGGGCCCGGCTGCGCCTGGCGGCTGGCAGACTGCGCCCATGGGCCGTCACTCCCCGTCACCACCGGACGTCGTCCGGCTCTCCGACGAGGGCCCGGGGTGGGCGCGCGGGACGCTGGAGGAGCTCGCCGCCGCCGGGCTGTCGCCGGAGTGGGTCGGCGCGATGGTCAGCTACGTCGTCTCCGAGGACCTCGGCGGCAACCCCGGCCGCGACGTCACCACCCAGTCCACGATCCCGGCCGACTCGCACCGCAGCGCCGAGGTGGTCGCGCGCGCCCGCGGCGTGCTCGCCGGGATGCCGGTCGTGCCGGTGGTGCTCGCCGACGTCGCACGCCGGCTCGGCGCCCCCGTCCCGCTGCTCGAGCCGCTGGTGCGCGACGGCACCTTCGTCGAGACCGGCACGGTGCTCGCGCGCCTCCACGGCCCGACCCAGGTGCTGCTGATGGCCGAGCGCACGATCCTCAACCTGATCTGCCGCACCTCCGGCGTCGCCACCCACACCCGGCGCTGGGTGGAGCAGCTGGAGGGCACGCAGGCCCAGGTGCTCGACACCCGCAAGACGACGCCGGGCCTGCGCGCGCTGGAGAAGTACGCGGTGCGGGCGGGGGGCGGCACCAACAAGCGGATGGGCCTGTACGACGTCGCGATGATCAAGGACAACCACAAGATCGCGGCCGGCGGGCTCACCCCGGCCATCGAGGCGGTCCGGCGGACCTTCCCCGACGTCGAGGTCCAGGTCGAGGTCACCACCGTCGACGAGGCCGTCGAGGCGGTCGGCGCAGGGGCCCGGTTCCTGCTCTGCGACAACATGTCCGCCTCGGTGCTGGCCGACGCCGTCAAGGCCGCCCGCGACGCCACCGACGAGGTCGTGGAGATCGAGGCCACCGGCGGGCTCACCCTCGAGGTCGCCACCGAGTACGCCCGCACCGGCGTCGACTTCCTGTCCGTCGGCGGGCTCACCCACTCCAGCCCGATCCTCGACATCGCCCTCGACCTGGTCGACTGATCCCCCGGCCGCTGAGGACAGGTCCGCGACGGGTGTCGATCCTGGTCCGCCTGGGGCGTCAGGGAGGTGGGACGCCGACGGGACCGCCGTCGACCCGAGGCAGGAGGAGCGACGATGACCAGCACGAGGAACGAGACGACCGCGACCGAGCCGGGCCCTGCCGGCGCGCCGGTGGAGGGCGCCGTCGCCTGGTACGAGATCCAGGTGCCCGACCTCGAGCGCGCGACGGCGTTCTACACCGCGGTGTTCGGCGCCACCGCCCAGCCGTGGGAGCAGTACGTGATGCTGGTCGGCGCCGACGGCCGGCCGATCTGCGCGCTGGAGCAGAGCACGACACCGGCGCCGCAGGAGCCGGCCGTCCGCATCTACTTCCAGGCCCCCGACCTGGAGGCGGCGTGCGAGGCCGTCGTGGCCGCCGGGGGCAGCGTCGAGAAGGAGCGCGCCCTCATCAGCGAGGAGTTCGGCTGGTGGGCGCTGGTCCGGGACCCGTTCGGCCACTGGCTCGGTCTGTGCACCGACCAGCCCGCGCGCACGGGCGGCTGACGCCCCGGCTCGCCGTCGGGAGGTCGCTGGGCCGCCGATAACCTTCCGGGCATGAGAGAGCAGGCCCCCGGCAGCACCGTCCCGGACGACGGCGGCCCCGACGTCCCCGAGCAGGTCCGGGTCCGTCGCGACAAGCGCGAGCGGCTGCTGGGCGCGGGCGAGGGCCGCGCGCCGTACCCGCTCGCCGTCCCCCGCACCCACTCGCTGGCGCAGGTGCGCGCCGCCCACCCGGACCTCGCCGACGGCGAGGAGACCGACGAGGTCGTCTCCGTCGCCGGGCGCGTGGTCTTCGTCCGGAACACGGGAAAGCTCTGCTTCGCCACCCTGCAGGAGGGTGACGGCACGCGGCTGCAGGCCATGCTCTCGCTGGCGAAGGTGGGAGAGGAGGCGCTCGCCGACTGGAAGTCGGACGTCGACCTCGGCGACTTCGTCTCGGTCACCGGGCGCGTGGTCAGCAGCCGCCGCGGCGAGCTGTCGGTCATGGCCACCTCGTGGGCGATGGCGTCCAAGGCGCTGCGTCCGCTGCCGGTGCTGCACAAGGACATGAGCGAGGAGACCCGCGTCCGCCAGCGGTACGCCGACCTCGTCGTCCGCGAGGAGGCGCGCACCATGGCTCGCACGCGGATCGCCGCGGTGGCGAGCGTGCGGAAGACGTTCGCGGAGAACGACTTCCTCGAGATCGAGACCCCGATGCTGCAGACCCTGCACGGCGGCGCCACCGCGCGGCCGTTCGTCACCCACTCCAACGCGATGTCGATGGACCTGTACCTGCGGATCGCGCCCGAGCTGTTCCTCAAGCGCGCCGTGGTCGGCGGCATCGAGCGGGTCTTCGAGGTCAACCGCAACTTCCGCAACGAGGGCGCCGACTCCACCCACTCGCCCGAGTTCGCGATGATCGAGTCGTACCAGGCCTACGGCGACGACGAGTCGATCGGCGCCCTCACGCAGCTGCTGGTGCAGCGGGCGGCCGAGGAGGCCACCGGCTCCACCACGGTGACGCTGGTCGACGGCTCCGAGTACGACCTCGGCGGCGAGTGGGCGAGGGTCGAGATGTACCCGTCGCTGTCGGACGCGCTGGGTGAGGCGGTCACGCCGACGTCCTCCGTCGCGGACCTGAGGGTCCACGCCGACCGGCTGGGGCTCGAGCTCGACCCGAAGCACCTCTCCCACGGCAAGCTGGTCGAGAACCTCTGGGAGCACCTCGTCGGCGACCACCTGCACGAGCCGACCTTCGTCCGCGGGTTCCCGGTCGACACCTCGCCGCTGGTGAAGGAGAGCGCCACGACCCCCGGCACGGTCGAGAAGTGGGACCTGTACGTGCGCGGCTTCGAGCTCGCCACGGGGTACTCCGAGCTGAACGACCCGGTGGTGCAGCGCCGGCGCTTCGAGGAGCAGGCCAAGCTCGCCTCGCTCGGCGACGAGGAGGCGATGCGCGTCGACGAGGACTTCCTGCGCGCGATGGAGTACGGGATGCCGCCGATGGGCGGGATGGGCATGGGCGTCGACCGGCTGCTGATGGCGCTCACCGGCGCCGGCATCCGCGAGACGATCCTGTTCCCGCTGGTGCGGCCCGAGCAGCCCTGAGGCGGGGACCACCCGGGCCCGCACGACGGGCGTACCCTGGCCGGGTGCTCGAAGCCCTGGCCGCCCTGGTCCCCTCCGTCGGGGTCGGCCTGCTGTTCTGGTTCGTCGTGCGGGCGATGATCGCCGCCGACCGGCGCGAGCGCGCCGCGATGGCCGCCATGGACCGTGAGGAGCGCGAGCGGGAGACCAATTCCGCCCCGCCCGCCTGATTCCTCCTCGAATTCGGCCACGCAATTTGACGCGTGCGCGAATTGCTCGACACAATCCCCCTGGATAACAATTCCGCCGACGTCCGTCGGCATTTCCAGAAGGCTGGGGTGGGTTTTCCATGGCGCAGAAGGTGCAGGTCATCCTCGTCGACGACGTCGACGGCGGCGACGCCTCCGAGACCGTGACGTTCGGGCTCGACGGCGTGACCTACGAGATCGACCTCAACGAGAAGAACGCCTCGAAGCTGCGCGACTCGCTCGCCACCTGGGTCGGCCACGGCCGCAAGGTCGGCGGCCGAGCGGCGTCCGGCACCCGCCGGCGCTCCACCGGTGGCAGCGGCAACGACACCGCGGCGATCCGGCAGTGGGCCCGCGACAACGGGCACGACGTCAGCGAGCGCGGCCGGATCTCGGCCGAGGTGATGGCGGCCTACGAGTCGGCGAAGAAGTAGCTCCCGCGACGACCGACACGCACGGACCGAAGGGTCCGACCCCCGCACGGGGGTCGGACCCTTCGTCCTTCTTCGTCCTTCGGTCTCAGGACGCGGGGACCGGAGGACGGTTCCGCCGGTACCGGGCGACGAGCCACGAGAGCGTGCAGACCACGAACGAGCCGATGGTCAGCCCCACCAGCAGCAGACCGGCACCGACGACGAACAGGCCGCTCTCGTCCTTCCCGGCGGCGTCGGCCGTCCAGGCCCACACGAAGGCGACGGTGATCGCGGGAGCCACCCACCACGGGGCGGCGAACCAGCCTGCGACCAGGGCGACCACGACCAGGGTCAGCACGCACGCGGCCACCTGGGCGACGGAGTACGGCCCGGTGACGGCGCCCGTGGCCGGGTCCGTGACGTAGCCCGACTCCCACCCCAGCCACGCCCACCACGTGGCGGCGGACGCGAGGGCGGCGAGGACGACGACGAGCAGGGTGCGCAGGACGGGGCGACCGGTCATGGGCCCATCGTGGGCGTCCAGGACGCTGCGCGGGCGAGTACGGGTGCTCAGCGCACCGACGCCTCCCGCAGCCGCAGCCGCTGGCCCGGCCGCAGCTGCCCGCACGCGTCGACGTCGTCGTCCACCACGTACCCGACCACGGGGTAGCCACCGGTGACCGGGTGGTCGGCCAGGAACAGCACCGGCAGCCCGGACGGCGGCACCTGCAGCGCGCCGCGGACCATGCCCTCGCTCGGCAGCTCGCCGGCGCGCGTCCGCCGCAGCGGCTCGCCGGCCAGCCGCACCCCGACCCGGTTGCTCTGCGCGGTCACCTCCCACGCCTGGCCGATGAGCGAGCGCCAGGCGTCGTCGCCGAACCAGTCGCGGCGCGGTCCGGGCAGCACCCGCACCCTCAGCTCGCCGGCCGGCGGCTCAGGGACGGGCGCGTGGTCGACGCCGGGCATCGGGTGCGTCGTCGCACCGACGGGCAGCAGGTCGCCCGCGGCGAGGACGGCGGGCCCGAGACCACCCAGCAGGTCGGTGGACCGCGAGCCCAGGACCGGCTCGACGGCCACCCCGCCGCGGACAGCGACGTAGGTGCGCAGGCCGCTCGCTGGGGCACCGAGCCGCAGCTCCTCGCCGTGGCGCAGCGTCACGGGCGCGTCGTGGGCGGGGTCGTGCGCGCACCGGGCGCCGGTGGTGACGACCGTGACGGCGGTCGACGCGCGCAGCACCAGGCCGCCCAGCGTCACCTCGAGCGCGGCCGCGCCGGGCTCGTTGCCGACCAGACGGTTCGCGCGGCGGTACGAGGCGCGGTCGCAGGCGCCCGAGCGGCCGATGCCGAGGGCGCCCTGGCCGGGTCGGCCCTCGTCCTGCACCGTGCACAGCGGCCCGGGAGCCACCACCTCCAGCGCGGGCGTCACGCCGGCTCCTCGACGAACCTGACCCGGGTGCCGGGGCGCAGCAGGGCCGCCGGGTCGCGGCTCAGGTCGAGGACCCGCACCGAGGTGGTGCCGAGCAGCTGCCAGCCGCCGGGCGAGGCCCGCGGGTACACGCCGCTGAACGGCCCGGCGAGCGCCACCGACCCCGCGGGCACCCGGGTGCGCGGGGTCTCCCGGCGGGGCACGTCCCACCCGCCGCCGTCGGCGGTGAGGTAGCCGAAGCCCGGGGCGAAGCCGCAGAACGCCACCGTCCACGCGGTGCCGGTGTGCCGGGCCACCACCTCCTGCGGCGAGCACCCGAGCAGCCCGGCGACGTCGTCGAGGTCGTCGCCGTCGTAGCGGACGGGCAGCTCGACCTCCTCGCCGCGCGGGCGCGCGCCCGGCCGGGGTCGCACCCGCAGGACCGCCTCGCCCGCCTCCTGCGGCGAGGTGAGCCCAGGGTCCACGACCAGCAGGACGGTGCTCGCGGCCGGGACGACGTCGACCACGCCGGGCACGGGGTCGTCCACGAGCGCCGCGTACAGGGCGAGCACCTGCTCGAGGTCGTCGAGCTGGACCAGGACGGCGCTGCTCCCGCTCGGCCGCAGCTCCATCAGCGGTCCCTCACGCGAACGGGGCGAGCTCGACCCCGCACCGGTCGAGCGCGGCCCGCACCGCGCGCGCGATCGCGACCGCGCCCGGTGTGTCGCCGTGCACGCAGATCGACCGCGGGGCCAGCGCGAGCTCCCCGCCCGCGACGTCGGTGACCGTGCCGCCGGTGGCCATCGCGACGCACCGCTCGGCGATCTCGTCGGGGTCGTGCAGCACCGCGCCGGGCCGCCCGCGCGGGACCAGGGTGCCGTCCGGCTCGTAGGCGCGGTCGGCGAACGCCTCGTGGACCGTGGTCAGGCCTGCCTCGGCGGCGAGCTCCAGCCAGCGCGAGCCGGGCAGCCCGAGCACCGGCAGGGCGGGGTCGACGTCGACCACGGCCGCCACCACCGCGGCGGCCTGCGCCTCGTGGTGGACGATCGCGTTGTACAGGGCGCCGTGGGGCTTGAGGTAGCGGACCCTGGTCCCGGCGGTGCGGGCGAACGCGTCCAGCGCGCCGAGCTGGTAGATCACGTCCTGGGTGAGGGCGTGCGGCTCGACGTCGACGAACCGGCGGCCGAAGCCGGCCAGGTCGCGGTAGCCCACCTGCGCCCCGACCGCGACGCCGCGCTCGGCCGCGCGCTCGCAGACCCGGCGCATGATCACGGGGTCGGACGCGTGGAAGCCGCACGCGACGTTGGCGCTGGTGACGACCTCCAGCAGCGCGTCGTCGTCGCCGAGGGTCCACGCCCCGAAGCCCTCGCCGAGGTCGCTGTTGAGGTCGATCACGGGGTACAGCGTGCCCGGCGGGGGCAGCGCTCGCACAGCAGCGAGGGGTCGACCTGGTACGCGAAGCAGCAGGACCGCCGCAGACCGAGCGGACCCGGCGGTCGGCCGGCGAGCTGCCGCGCCGCCCACAGCGAGGCCTCGAGCACGTCGTCGACCATGCCCCAGCGCTGCCGGCTCCCCGTCCTGACCGCAGGCCGGAACACCTCGTGGAAGGCGGCCGCGTGCTCGTGCACCCGGCTCCGCAGCGCGGCCAGCAGGGCCTCGGGGTCCGCGACGACCTCGGCGTCGGGGTGCCCGGCCGCCCCGTCGTCGGGCAGGCAGGCGAACCGTGCGCCGCTCACGGCCACGGCATCGGGCCAGCCCCCGGAGCTCTCGTGCAGCGCGAGGTGCGCCGGCGCGAGCTCCGGCAGCCGGCCGCGCACCAGCGCCCAGGTGGCCCCGGTGCGCGCGACGGCGTCGAGGTACCAGCCCATCAGGTAGGTGGGGGCGACCACGGGCGGCGGCTCGGAGCGGTAGGTCGTGCGCAGCCAGGAGGTGACCCGCGCCGTCCACGCGTCCAGCGGACCGGGTCCGGTGAGCAGGTCGGTGCAGCGGTGCCACCGCGGTCCTGCGCCCGGCGCCCGCTCGATCCGCAGGAAGCCCACGCCGCCCAGCGCGGCGGCGTCCTGGTCCAGCGGGTGCGCCACCCGCCGCACCCTACGGCGCGGCGGGACGGGGGCACGGAGCACCCGGTCCGCCGGTACGCCCGCAGCGAACACCGGTGCGGAACACCCCCTGAGCACGGGGAGTTGGACAGGGCACGACCACCCGTCGGGCGGGACGACCCTCCGGTCGTCACGGGGCGGGGATAGCATCGAACGGTCAGCAGGGCTGCGCACGACGCGCTCCCGCCGCCGGCCGCTCGCGAGGAGACACCACATGTTCGAGAGGTTCACCGACCGGGCCCGCCGTGTCGTGGTGCTGGCGCAGGAGGAAGCGCGCCTGCTCAACCACAACTACATCGGCACCGAGCACATCCTGCTGGGCCTGATCCACGAGGGAGAGGGCGTCGCCGCCAAGGCGCTGGAGTCGCTCGGCATCTCGCTGGAGTCCGTCCGCGAGCAGGTGCAGGAGATCATCGGCCAGGGTCAGCAGGCCCCGTCCGGCCACATCCCCTTCACCCCGCGGGCCAAGAAGGTCCTCGAGCTCTCGCTGCGCGAGGCGCTGCAGCTCGGACACAACTACATCGGCACCGAGCACATCCTGCTCGGGCTGATCCGCGAGGGCGAGGGCGTCGCCGCCCAGGTCCTGATCAAGCTCGGCGCCGACCTCAACCGGGTCCGCCAGCAGGTGCTCCAGCTGCTGTCGGGGTACCAGGGCAAGGAGACCGCCGCGGCGGGCGCCGGCGGTCAGGCCGAGGGCACGCCCTCCGGCTCGCTCGTGCTGGACCAGTTCGGCCGCAACTACGCCCAGGCCGCGCGCGAGGGCAAGCTCGACCCGGTCATCGGGCGCGAGAAGGAGATCGAGCGGGTCATGCAGGTGCTGTCCCGCCGCACCAAGAACAACCCGATCCTCATCGGCGAGCCCGGCGTCGGCAAGACCGCCGTCGTCGAGGGTCTGGCGCAGGCGATCGTCAAGGGCGAGGTGCCCGAGACGCTCAAGGACAAGCAGATCTACAGCCTCGACCTCGGCTCGCTCGTCGCCGGGTCCCGCTACCGCGGTGACTTCGAGGAGCGCCTGAAGAAGGTGCTCAAGGAGATCCGCACGCGCGGTGACATCATCCTGTTCATCGACGAGATCCACACCCTCGTGGGTGCCGGTGCCGCCGAGGGCGCGATCGACGCCGCGTCGATCCTCAAGCCGATGCTGGCCCGCGGTGAGCTGCAGACCGTCGGCGCCACGACGCTCGACGAGTACCGCAAGCACATCGAGAAGGACCCGGCCCTGGAGCGGCGCTTCCAGCCGATCCAGGTGCAGGAGCCGACGCTGCCGCACGCCATCGAGATCCTCAAGGGCCTGCGCGACCGCTACGAGGCGCACCACCGGGTCTCGATCACCGACGGCGCGCTCGTGGCCGCGGTGAACCTGGCCGACCGCTACGTCAACGACCGGTTCCTGCCGGACAAGGCGATCGACCTCATCGACGAGGCGGGCGCGCGGCTGCGCATCCGCCGGATGACCGCCCCGCCGGACCTGCGCGAGTTCGACGAGAAGATCGCCGCGGTCCGCCGCGAGAAGGAGAGCGCGATCGACGCGCAGGACTTCGAGAAGGCGGCCTCGTTGCGCGACGGCGAGAAGAAGCTGCTGGCGGCCAAGGCCGAGCGCGAGAAGCAGTGGAAGGCCGGCGACATGGACGTCGTGGCCGAGGTCGACGAGGAGCTGATCGCCGAGGTCCTCGCCGTCTCCACCGGCATCCCGATCGTGCGCCTCACCGAGGAGGAGTCGGCCCGCCTGCTCAACATGGAGGGCGAGCTGCACAAGCGGATCATCGGCCAGGACGCCGCCATCAAGGCGCTGTCCCAGGCGATCCGCCGCACCCGCGCCGGGCTCAAGGACCCCAAGCGCCCCGGCGGTTCGTTCATCTTCGCCGGCCCCACCGGCGTCGGGAAGACCGAGCTGGCCAAGGCCCTCGCGGAGTTCCTGTTCGGCGAGGAGGACGCGCTGATCCAGCTCGACATGAGCGAGTACTCCGAGAAGCACACGGTCTCGCGGCTGTTCGGGTCCCCGCCCGGGTACGTGGGCTACGAGGAAGGCGGCCAGCTCACCGAGAAGGTGCGCCGCCGTCCGTTCTCCGTGGTGCTGTTCGACGAGGTGGAGAAGGCGCACGCCGACATCTTCAACTCGCTGCTGCAGATCCTCGAGGACGGCCGCCTCACCGACTCCCAGGGCCGGATGGTCGACTTCAAGAACACCGTCATCATCATGACCACGAACCTCGGCACGCGGGACATCGCCAAGGGCCTGCAGACCGGCTTCCAGGCCGGGGGCGACCTGTCGACGTCCTACGAGCGGATGAAGATCAAGGTCAACGACGAGCTGAAGCAGCACTTCCGCCCGGAGTTCCTCAACCGCGTCGACGACGTCGTGGTGTTCCCGCAGCTGACCCAGGCCGAGATCATCCAGATCGTCGACCTCATGATCGGCAAGCTCGACGAGCGGCTGCGTGACAAGGACATGGGGATCGAGCTCACCCAGAAGGCCAAGGACCACGTGGCCACGAAGGGCTACGACCCCGTGCTCGGCGCCCGCCCGCTGCGGCGCACCATCCAGCGCGACATCGAGGACGCGCTGTCCGAGAAGATCCTCTACGGCGAGCTCAAGGCCGGCGAGATCGTCCTGGTCGACGCCGAGGGCGAGGGCAAGGACACCCACCTCACCTTCACCGGGTCGGCGAAGGCGACCGTGCCCGACGCGCCGGTCGTGGAGATGACCAAGGAGTAGCGGCCCACCGCACCACTGCGCCCCGGCGGTCTTCTCGGTCGCTGGGGCGCAGTGCGTCCGGAGGTCCCCTCAGGCCACCGGGCGGGTCAGGTGTCAGGGCGTCAACTGGGCCCTCGCCACGTCGCAGAGGTCGGTGTCGAGCAGCGGGTGCGGGCCCTCGACCGAGGTGATCGTGTCCTGCAGGAAGGTCCCGCCGGGCTTGCGGTCGCCCAGGGTGTCGAACAACGTGGTCACCCGCACGGTGCCCCGGGTGCGGTGCAGGAGGGTTCCGTCACCGGCCCGCACCAGGTCGCCACCGACCTCCTCGAACTCGAACTCGTAGACCGGCCCCACGAGGCCCTCGGGCGGCACGACCTCGGCGGGCACCTGACCGAGCGGCACCTTGGTGGCCGAGGTCTCCTGCTGGACGTACGCGCCGTGGATGCGCAGGACCACCTTGCCGGTGGCGCGGTCCACCCACCGCTCGGAGAAGGTGAAGTCGTCCTTGAACAGGAAGGCCTGCCGGTTGGTGCCGGACACGACCTGCTCGGAGTACACGCCCTCGTAGTCGTAGGCGACCCGCAGGTCGAGCCCTTCGCAGCCCGGGTCGAAGCGGCCGACGTTGTGGTACGGGGTGGGGGGCGTGTAGTAGCGGGGCCCGCTGGTGGCCGCGGCCGGCGCGACACCTGCAGCGAGGAGAGCGAACGTCGTGGCGAGCAGCCCGGCGGCTCGGTGGAAGCGCATGTGGAACCCCGTTCCTGGTTGCCCCGCGGGCCACGACGCTACCGGCGCGGGACCCCCACGGGAATGGCCCGAACGAGCCATGTCGGGGCTGCATCCTGGCGGGACGAGTCGGCTTCCACGGGGGAAACCGGCACGATCACCCCGCTCGGCCGTAGCGCTCCGCGCTGCGGGCCCGGGCCTTGGCGGCCTCGACCTCGCGGTCCTTGGGCTCGGCGTGCGGGACCAGCTCGTCGAGCAGGTGCTGGGTGAGGTGGGCGATCTCGGCCACCGCCCGCTCGAACGCCTCGACGTTGTCGCGCGCCGGCTTGGTGGTACCCGCGACCTTGCGCACGTACTGCAGCGCGGCTGCGTGCACCTCGTCGGAGGTGGCGGGCGGTTCGAAGTTGTGCAGGGTCCGGATGTTGCGGCACATGCCGTGACGGTAATACGGCCGGCGGTCGTCCCGCTCCCCGGCTCGAGCCAGGTCGCCCGGCCGGAGCCGACCGGGCTCAGCCGTCGCGGCGGAAGACGAGCAGGAAGTCGGCGCCGACCCCCCAGGTGGTGCCGTCCCAGCAGACCACCACGTCGTGCACCAACGTGAGGTGCCGTGCGACCACGGCCGCGAGGTCGAAGGCGAGCGGGGTCAGGACGCCCTCCTGCACCGTGTTGGCGACGTTGAGCGCGAGGTGCCCGCCCGGGCGCAGCAGGCCCGCGACCTGGCCGAACACCTCGCCGAGCTGCGCGAGGTAGGTCGGGTAGTTCCCGTCCGGCACCTCGTACCCCTTCAGCGGGTTCTCCGGGTGCGCGTTGGCCGTCATGTACGGCGGCGAGGTGAGGCACAGGTCGAACGGGCCGTCGACGAGCTCGGCCAGCCGCCGGGCGTCGCCCTCGACGACCTCGGCCCGTTCGCAGCCGTCGCCGGACCCCAACCGGTCGCGCACCTGGGTCACCCGCTCGGGCAGCAGCTCGACCCCCACGCTCGCGCGGGCGAGGCGGCGGCTGACGACCAGCGTGGTGCCGTAGCCGGCGAACGGGTCGAGCACGCGGTCGCCCGGGGAGGTGAGCTCCTCGATCGCGGTGGTCGCGAGCGACTCGGTGAAGTGGACGAGCTCCTGGTCGCCCGGCGGGCGCTGCTCGACCAGCTCGGACACCCTCTGGAGCAGGTACTGCTGCACCGCGCCATGGTGGCAGGCGCGCGTCGTCAGCGCGGACGCAGGGCGTCGGCCACCGCACCCGGCCCCGCCTCGGGAGCACCGCCGTCCTCGCAGCTCCAGACCTGCGACAGCGCCGCGGCGACGAAGCCCCACGCACGCAGCCGGTCCAGCGGCTGCCCCAACCCGTCGGCGTACGCCTCCAGACGCGAGGGAGGCAGCCGGACCAGCTCGGCGGGATCGGTGCGCAGCGGGTTGCAGAGCAGGGGCCCGACCTCGAACCCCGGGTCGCCGACCCACCCGTGCGGGTCGATCGCCACCCAGCCACCCGCGTCGTCGAGCCCGGCGCCACCCAGTGGAAGCTCAGGACGAACGGCTCCCCGACGTCCAGCGACCAGCGGTCGGCGCAGGCGGCCAGCTGGTGGGGGCAGGCGGTCCAGCCACGCCCGCCCGGTCTCGCCCCACACCTGCACGGCGTTGCGGCGCAACGGCTCCGGGAGGTGCAGGTGCGGGTCGGCAGGGGTCATCCGGC